>JBBRNF010000007.1:0-271240 GCA_038230455.1 Terriglobales bacterium | reverse complement strand
GCTCGGCTGGAACAATCCGCGCGCCAAAGGCAATGCTGAAGACACGATGACAAATGGCATCGAGGGAAGCTGGACGCCCAATCCCACGCAGTGGGACAACAGCTACCTTGAGAACCTCTTCAAGTTCGAATGGGTGCAGTCCCGGAGTCCCATTGGCGCACTGCAGTGGACGCCAAATACGCCCGACGCCCCCAGGACGCCGGACGCACACCTGCCGGGCGTAACGCATCCGCTGATGATGATGACCAGCGACATCGCTCTGAAGACCGACCCGGAATATCGCAAGGTCTGCGAGAAGTTCCTCAACGACTTCGATGCGTTCACCCTTGCCTTCTCCAAGGCCTGGTATAAGCTCACCCACCGCGACATGGGTCCGAAGGAGCGCTATCTCGGTCCGGAAAAGACAATCGAAAACGGCCTGCTTTGGCAGGACCCCATCCCAGCTCGCAATTACGACCTGATCGACGAAGCCGACATCGCTTCGCTTAAGCAGGCGGTCATGGCGACGGGGCAGTCGGTCTCCGATCTCACCTTTACGGCCTTTTCGGCTGCCGTCACCTATCGCGGCAGTGACAAGCGTGGAGGAGCTAACGGTGGTCGTCTCGCGCTCGCGCCCCAGAAGGACTGGGCAGTCAATCAGCGCACAGTGCCGGTGGTTGCGGCTCTGCAGCAGATTGCGGCTGACTTCAACAGCAAGGGCGGCGTCAAGCAAGTATCGCTCGCCGATCTCATTGTGTTGGCTGGCTGCGCGGCCGTCGAGAAGGCTTTGGCGGACGGGGGCCATAACCTCACCGTGCCCTTCACCCCGGGCCGCGTCGACACAACGCAGGAGTTGACTGATCCCGAAATGTTCAAGTGGCTCAGGCCTGTCGTCGATGGCTTCCGCAACTTCATCGTTGAGGATTTCGGCAACATGTCACTCGGCGTCTCGCCGGAAGAGCTGTTCCTCGATAAGGCGAACCTGCTTTCGCTGACGGCACCTGAGTGGGTGGCGCTCGTGGGAGGTCTGCGCGTGCTCGGCACGAACCACGACGGTTCAAAGCACGGCGTCTTCACTGACCGTGTCGGTGTTCTGTCGAACGATTTCTTCAGGAACGTCACCAGCATGGACTTCGAGTGGCGCAAGGCGGACGAGCAGGGTATGACTTTTACCATCAATTCCCGCGAAACCGGCGAGGCCAAATACACCGCCACCCGATGCGATCTTCTCTTTGGGTCAAACTCTCAGCTCCGATCGGTCGCCGAGGTCTATGCAAGCAGCGACGGTGAGCAGCGCTTCGCCAAGGACTTCGCGAGGGTTTGGGACAAGGTAATGATGCTGGATCGTTACGATGTAAAACAGTAATTGTCGTTTGGCGCACAGGTGCTGACCAGCCACTCTGGTCAGCACCTTTTCTATCGCGGTCTTCTGGAGTGCCCGGCTTGAAATGTGTGGAGTGCCCGATCTTTTGTGCCGTTGGCTGAGTTAGCGTAGCGCAGCTATGAAGGGCCGATCACACGTTCTAATCCGCCAGTCCCCGGGATAGCTGGATATTATGACAAGAGAGTGCACTAAAGCCTGAACGGAGCGCCGCTAAGAACATTGTCACGAGTGGACACGCCGATTCCCGAACCCTAATGCGTGGGAACTATTCGCATTGAATATCGGTCTTCAGCTCGTGTTCGATTGTTACCTGATCCAGGTAAGCGATTAGTTCGTGAACAGCAGTTCGAACGGCGGCGGGGTCCTTTTTCGTGGCTGCCCCCTCGATCTGTTTGCCCAGTTCCGTCAGCCGCGGAAACCCATAGGACGTTCCGGTCCCTCTCATATTATGTCCGCTCGTGCGGATGGACTCGAAGTCATTCCTCTCCACCGCAGCGATGATCTGGGTGGATTTCTCGCGGGCCCTCCTAAGGTATCCGCTCGCAAGGGAGGATACGGAGGGCAAATCGTCCGGCGTCTCAACAACAGTTCCACGCCGTTCGGGGAGACGGGCATGCTTTGCGATTGCCTCCAATAGCGTCTGCTTACGAATTGGCTTGGTCAGGTGCCCGTCGAACCCAGCAGCCACACTCTTCTCGATTGCGTCGGGGTATGCGTCGGCTGTCAACGCGATCAACGGCAGTGTCCAATCGCCTACTCCGCTCGCAGTGTTTCGCACCTCTCTTGCGACCGCGTATCCGTCCATTTCGGGCATATGGATATCAACCAGAGCGAGGTCGTAAGCGCCCGTGCGCAATTTTCCTAGAGCGATCAATCCGTCCTCGGCAAAATCAAGCTGACAGGGCAATGTTTTCAGATACGAACTGATCAGAAATCGGTTATCTTCTGAATCGTCGGCCACCAGAATTCGCAACTTGGCATTGAGTGCAGACGTCCGCAACCCTGTTTTCGCAGGCGGGACAACCGCAGCGGCCTGACCAAGTCCAAAGTGTGCGGTGAAATGGAAAGTGGACCCGTCAGCCGGTGTGCTCTCAACCCAGATGCGGCCGCCCATGCCTTCCACAAGCTTCTTCGAAATTGCGAGCCCAAGTCCAGTGCCGCCATACTTGCGAGTAATCGAGGAGTCAGCTTGCGTAAAGCTTTGGAACAGATTCGGAAGTTGCTCCCTTGAGATACCGATCCCGGAGTCTTGAATTGAAAATCGCAGTGTTCCTGCGTCGGCCGTACCTGGCTCCGCGCCCACCCGCAGCCGGACAAAGCCCCGATGGGTAAACTTCAGAGAGTTTCCGAGCAGGTTCAACAAGATCTGACGCAGGCGCAGCGCGTCGCCTCGCAGGTAGCGCGGAGTGCGGGGCGTGATTTCATGGCTCACCTCAATCCCCCTTTTGCCCGCCTTCACTTGGACAAGCTCGACTGCAGAACTCGCCACCTCAAACAGATCGAAGTCCTCAGATTCCAGCTTGAGATTGCCCGACTCAACTTTCGAGAGATCCAGTATGTCGTTGATCAGGGTAAGCAGATTGCTTCCCGCACGCTGAAACGTCGCAACATATTTCTGTTGTTCCTCAGTCAGTTGCGTTTCCGCCATCAACTCCGCCATTCCCAGAATCGCGTTCAGTGGTGTGCGAATCTCGTGGCTCATCGTCGCCAGGAAATCGCTCTTGGCCTGCGTCGCCCGCGCGACTTCGAGGTTCAATCGAAGAATGGTGTCGTTTTGCAGGGCCACGTCGTGCGCGTACTGTACAACGAGCTGCCGTTCGCGGTAGAGGCTGGTAGCCAGTTCCAGGAGCAACCAGTTTCGGCCGTCCGTCTTCAGTGCGTGAGCGCGAAAATGCAGTTCCTGGCCGGACTCCTGCACGTCCGACCATAGGTCCGACACAGCCTCACCAGCGTCGCTATTCCAGACTGCTTCTGCCTCTGGAAGGAACGCATCAATTGCCGGGAACGCCTCGAGTACCGAAACGACGGAACCACAACGGAAATTTGAAAACAGGTCCCGGAACCATTTGGGCGGTGGGGAAAGAAGTGTGAATTCACCGCCCTGGCCCCGTTCAAAAAACACCAGGCCCAGTACGGCAGTCAGCTTGGCGACGTCCTCAAATGCTCCGCGGAGTTGCTTCGCCGTCTCTGTAGTGTCAGGCATTCGGCACCTTTAGAATCGCGGTGGTAAGTTCCCGGAAAAGATTCTCCACACCTTCGCCATTCAGCGCGCTTCCATAAAGCAGTTGCCAACCCTTTGCCCTGAGCGCCTCAATATCGGAATCCGTCACTTCCCAACGATCGCGAAGGTCGTTCTTGTTGAGCATGCAGAAGAAGGGTACGGGGCCAATCGCTTCGTCAACTCGTTTTTGCAGATCAATCGCAGTATCGTATGTGGATCGTCGCAGGCCATCCACGACCAGAACGTACGCAGACGCTCCACGTAATTGGGAGGGCCGAACAGTCGTTAGCGCGTCTTCTCCCGCTAGGTCCCACAATACGAGTGTGACCTGCTTGTCCCCAACTTCGACAACTTTCTTGTCGATCTTCACGCCAACCGTAGTTTGGTATTTCTCAGAAAAGATGCTCCTCACAAAACGCGCAACCAGGCTGGTCTTGCCGACGCCGAACGACCCGATCATGCAGACTTTCTTCTGGATCATGGCCGCTCGTCATCCAACAAGACGCGGAATGTCACGCGCCGACTCAGCTCTGGAACAGACGATCCGGCGGCAATGGCAATCGGATTTCGGGATGCCATCGCGACCGGAACCAGCGAATCTGGGCTGAGCCCTCGGCTCTCGAGTGCGTTGATGACTGCATCCGCCCTCTGCCCGCTGAGTGCGGCATTCTTTTCTTCCAGTCCGGTTGGATCTGTGTACCCGGCGACCTCAACCTTCAGTTTTCTGTGTGCGGCGGACGCGTAGCCCTGGAGTTTGCGCAGGTTCGCTTCGATGTCGGCCAGTTTTTGTACTTGCTCGGGATCGAGTTGCGAGGAACTGATACGGAACAGAATCTCTTGGCGTTCAATGACGACCTTCACTTCCGAGATTTGTCGCGGGAGCTCGAACCTGGGATTCAGCGAATGGAACTCTTCCCAACGAGCGTTCACCTTTGCGGGATCTAAACCAGCCCGGTGAATGATCTCGCCTGGGTCAGCCGCCATCGGATCGCGAAGTCCGGTCAAACGATAGCCACCCCAGCTTTTTTCTTCGGAAGTGAGAACAATACCGGGCTCCCCTCGCAGGTTTTCGACGGCCTGATTCCACCGGTGCCGCTGCAGTAGCCAGTTCCCAACCAGTGCGATCAGCAGAGCGGCAGCGGGGACTAGCACCCATAGCCAGGCGCGAGACGCGACCCGCTTTCGCTCCGGGCGCTGCTGCCCAACCAGACACGCCTCAAGGACAGGCCGCATCGCAGCCGTCGACTCCGTATCACCGTCATACTGCGATAGCAGGGCGCCGAAGTTGGAGTGCAAGTCTTCTAACGTGCGTTGCAAGACATTCCGCAGTTCGGGCGGTGGCGTTCCGGTGACGACAGCACACAGCAGAGCTTTGGGGCCATGCTGAATCCAGACGTTGAACTCGCCCAGTTCGACCGTATCGAGTTCCGTGCCGCCGGTCTCGGCAAACGAGTCGTGGATAAAATCCTGCACCGCAGTGAGCATGGCGGAGATCATCTCGCTCTCTTGCGCAGGGTCAAGTTCGCGGGAAGCGTGAGCCATGAGTAGACCGGTATGGCGATGGATGACAAAGACCTGCTCCACTCGATATTGGAGACTTCGCGCCAGAACAATCTCACCAAACGGTTTGCCGGTGCGAAGCGACTCGAAGCGCCATTTGAGAGCGTCCAGGGACACGCTGCGTTCCACGGTTTCGTTCAGGGACTTCACGATTCCGCGCAATGAGTGAGCCACCGATTGGCGAACGGCTCGTCCAATAATCGGAAACAACGTGTCCCCCAGGAGCTCAGGATTGCGTGCGACTGAGATTCGGAGGGCCTCCTCGAGCAGTGGATTCAGCGCATTCTGGAGGGTGCGGTCGCGCCGAGAGCGAAGTACTATCGCTTCCGCGATAATGCCGCTCAGCTCTTTCGCGCGTATGTCAGGACTATCGAGGCGCTGCTGCAGGGAAGCAAGGGCTTCCTGTTCAGGGCCTAGCAGCAACTCGCGAAGGCGCTGGTAGGAGTCGGCCGGAAGCTCGTTGTCCGCGTCCTGACCCGCAACCTCCGGCAGTGGGCTGGCAAGGCTCATAGGCGCGTCGCGGACCTAATGCGTAGCTTTCGTCGGTTTCCGTACTTCGGGCGTCTCCTGGCTGACCTGCACAGCCAAGTCATTCAGCATGGCTGCGAAGGATGCGCGATCGAGCTTGGCCTCGCGAAGGTCTGTAGTGCGGCGTTCCACTAGCGCAGTCAGCGAATCGCTCTTCTGTTGTATGCTGTCGAGCAACTGACGCGATTCCTTCATCAAGTCCTGTCGCAGGCCGCTCTGTTCTTCTGCCGTCTTGTTGTCGAGATCGAGGATCTTCTTGCTCAGTGCGTCGCTGCTCGTCTTCAAATCGCGCGCGATGTCGCGAAGCTGCCCTGTCCGCTCCTCGCGTTCTGCTTTCAGTCGCGACCCCAGCGCATCGGTTTCCTTCTTGATGAAACTCTCCAGCGATTCGAAGCGACGCGACGCGGCGTCCTTCATTTCAGCGAGTTCCCGGGCAACCGACTCTTCCAGTCGGGCGAAGCGCGCCTCGTAACTCTTGATCTGTGTCCCAAAAAGAATGTCGCGAATCTTGTCGACACTCCCCGCGGTGTGCTCATTGGTCCCATCCGTGCTGGGCTCCATCACTTTCAGCTTTGCTTCGCTCATAGTCGCTTTCGCCTTTAGCTGCGGGGTCGTACGCCTCAAGGTTATCTCCATGACGGCTTCATGCCGTCCAAACTCACCGTCGGAATCAAGGTGGAATTCGCAAACCGGCTGAGAGCATCAGCTTGCGCCGAGCAAAACTCGATGCTATTACCGTACTGCGTTAGAATCAACCAATTCCTGAACTCTATATAGGGGAAGATTATGTCCGATTCGGTCCGCCAAAGCAAACAGCGCATCCTGATCGTCGACGACGATCCCGACATCCATCAACTACTCAGGAGCATTTTGGGTCAGCAGTACGAACTGACCAGCGCCGAAACGGCGAGTTGCGCTTTCGAGTTGGTGCAGCAACGACCTGACTTTGACCTGCTCTTGCTCGATCTTGGCCTCCCGGACATGAATGGCCTCGACGTGCTGGCCAAGTTGAAAAATGCATCACTCGCGGCACGAGTTGTGATTATCACTGCCGACAGCACCCCGGAAGCTGTGATTCGTGCGCTTCGTGAGCAGGCCTACGACTATGTTCGTAAGCCTTTTGCTCCAGACGATATTGAGGCGACCATTGAACGGGCCCTGAGCGCGGCCGTAGATCCCGATTTTGAAGTCATCTCGGCCAAGCCCGATTGGCTCGAGATCGCCATTCCCTGTACTCGCGAGGCGGCGCTGCGGATCGAGAGCTACATCCGTCAACTCAACTCGTGTCATGGTCTGGAGCTCAGCCAGGAAATAGGTCACGTTTTTCAAGAATTGGTAATGAACGCAGTGGAGTGGGGAGGGAAACTGGATGCTACCTGTAGAACCAGAATTGCGTGTCTGCGAACCAGTCGAATGTTGCTATATCGCATTGCGGATCCCGGCCCCGGGTTCTCGGTAGAAGAAATCGACCATGCCTCGTTTTCCAACCCCGATCCGTTTGCATACATTGGTGTTCGAGAGGCGAAGGGACTGAGACCCGGTGGTCTGGGAATCGTCATGGCCACCGCTATGGCAGACGAAGTCTTATATAACGAAGCGCGCAACGAAGTCCTGTTCGTAAAGTTCCTACCGCCCTCCGGCCAGTGAGGACCTGCATTTTGTTCAATCTGCACTGTCCAGACTGTTTGCTTGAATACGCGAGCATCATGGAACTCTTTGAGGACCGGGCAGGTGGGGCTCTCCGGTCTTGATAAACCTGCGTTAGGTGGCTCCGGGCGAACAATCGAGATTGCTGCACCAATTGGTACCGCGCGATCGTCGGTATGCGACTGCCTATGTCGATGGGCTGAAGCTCCCAATAAGGTTCTGCTTACACCCGAGGCCCTCTACATAATCCGCCCAGGACTGGAGCATCTTCTGCCGTTGATCGCTGTATTGCGCCCGGTTGTACACCCCACGCACACCACCGATTGTGTGGTTGAGTGCCTTCTCTACAACGTCTGAGGGAAACCCCCGTTCGTGTAGGAGAGTTGCGCCGGTTCTGCGGAGATCGTGAATGGTGAATGGCTCCATGTCAAAACTAATTCCTTCAAGCGCCTTACTCAGCGCGTTTGAGGCAAATGGCCGAGTCAGGCTTCCTCGTCCAGGAAGCACCAGCGCCGACGTCCCCGAGAGCTTGCGTAACTCCTCGAACATTCCAACCGTTTGGCGTGCGAGGTAAACGATGTCGGGCTTGCCGGTCTTGGAGTTTTCTGCTGGAACTTCCCACTCACCTTTAGGGAGATCGACGTGCTCCCAGCGGGCGTTCAGTAGTTTCCCCTTTTCGAACGAGGGTCAAGAGGATGATGTGTAGGCCGAGCTTGAACTGGCGGCGGATGTTCGATACATAAAGCCCCTCAAGGTACAGCCTGATCTCCCTCGGAGACGGGGCTGATCGCGTGACCTTGATTGGGTGATGAACCGCATGGGAATAGACAAAGCCGGGTTCGTCACGACCAGTCCGTTGGCAACGGCGTAGTCGAACATTCGCTTGAGAAGGTTCCTGATCTGACCGGCTGCGGTTTGCCGTTATGGCGGTACCGGTAACGTCAGCCGAGCGAGCCGGAAGTCATGACTTCGAGGGGACAGACCGCGGTTATCGCTCACCATGTACCTTCGAGACGGATCAGGATTGAGGCGCTTTATTGCAGTGTCTGTCAATGGCATCGTTTGCCTCCAAGTGTGTACACAAAGCTCGTTTTCTCCACTGTATGCGTCCCTGTGGTCACATTTGTGTACACAAAACAGCCGAGGAATATGAATCTTCTTGGATCTGGCTGGACGTTGTATCACTTACCGATGCAGAAGGTGGAGAATATGAGACCCAGGATGTCCTCGGTGGTGGTTGCGCCGGTTAGAGAATCGAGCGCCGCCAGCGCGGAGTGCAGATCAACCAGCAGCAGTTCATGGGGCAAACGGTTTGCATTGGCGGCGTCTGCCGCTTCGAGTGCCGCGAGGGCAGCTGCTACGGCCTGCTGCTGGCGCGGGTTGCTAAGGGCACCTTCTTCCGCGCCGGCCGAGCCTGCGCGAAGGTGTTCAAGGATGGCCGCGCGTAGAGTGTCGATCCCCTTGCCGGTCAGCGCAGAGGTCAGCACGTCGACGGTTGTCAGGTCGACGGAATTCGGTTGCAGATCGATCTTGTTCAGGATGCGAATCGTTGGCCGATTCTCGAATAGCCGCGTCAGTTCGGCATCGGGCTCGTGCAGCTCGTCGGCCGGTTGGGTAGCGTCGCGGACGAGCAGTATGAGGTCGGCGTCGGCGAGCGCCTCGCGAGAGCGGACAACGCCGAGCGCTTCGGCTTCGTCCAGGGCAAGCCCTGAGCGCAATCCCGCCGTATCGACCAGGCGAATGGGGATGCCTTCGAGCGCAGTGCCTTCTTCGATGGTGTCGCGGGTGGTGCCAGCTGTGGCGGTAACGATGGCGCGATCGCGGTCGAGGAGGCGGTTGAAGAGCGAACTCTTGCCGGCATTTGGCCGGCCGATCAACGCGAGCTTCGCGCCGACACGCTGCAGGCTGCCGAAGCGGAAGGACGCGGCAAGGGCTGCGAGCGGTGTACGAACCGCGGAGATGCTTTCGGCAACGCGCGCGGCGGGCATCGTGTCTACATCGTCGAGTTCGCCGGTCGCGAAGTCCATGCCGGCTTCGAGCATGGCGATGAGGTAGAGAAGCTGCTGCTTGATGGGTACTACGCGTCGTGAGAGCGCGCCGCCGAGCTGCTGCGCGGCGGTACGGGCCTGCGCTAGTGTCTGCGCGGCGATGAGGTCGTGAATAGCTTCGGCCTGCGTGAGATCTAAACGGCCAGCGAGGAAGGCGCGGCGGGAAAACTCGCCGGGCTCGGCCAGCGCGGCGCCGAGAGAAAGCGCGCGGCCAACCATGAAATCAAGAACGATGGGCGAGCCGTGCGCGGCAATCTCGACGAGGTCTTCACCGGTGTATGAGTTTGGCCCGAGGAATGTGGTCACAATCGACTCGTCAAGAATATTGCCGGTCGTATCGAGCACACGCGCGAAGCGTGCCTGCCCGTGCGCGAGAGGCTGAGTCACGCGCACAAGCTCAGCGGCAATGCGAAGTGCTTCAGGGCCTGAAAGCCGTACGATGCCGATGCCGCCACGACCGGGGGGCGTGGAGATGGCGACGATGGTCGCGTCGATGGTATCGATGAGATCAATACTGCTTGCCGTTTCGGTCATGTGCTGCACATAAGCAAGGATGACACGGTGATGGTGTCCTGTGAAGACGGCCCGCGGGCTCGTGCGAGCAAAGAGGAGTCGAAAATCTGCATCTATCTACCATCTGCATTTATCCAGCATCTGCATTTGACTCGCATCTGCATTTATCCAGCACTAGTTCTACACGCAAAGGTTCCCGAACAGCATGCGACAGGAAACAACGCCCGAACAGGCGCTCGACATTCTTTGCTTCAGTCATCTTCGATGGGACTTCGTCTTTCAGCGTCCACAGCATCTGCTGACACGTCTGGCCGCTGATCGGCGGGTCTTCTATTGGGAAGAACCGATTTTCGAAGACAACGTCGCGGCGCATGTGCGATCGCTGCAGCGGCAGTCGGACGTTGTTGTGCTTCAGCCGGTGTTGACCGTGGGTATCGCTGAGGAAGATGTCCATGATGCTGTGCGGACGCTGCTTATGGAGTGGCTCGCTTCGGATCAAGCGCCCGAACGCTATATCGCTTGGTACTACACGCCGATGGCGCTGAAATACAGCGAACCCGCGAAGGCTGAATTGACGGTATTCGATTGCATGGATGAGCTTTCCGCGTTTCGTGGAGCACCGCCGGAGCTACTGGAACTGGAGCGATCGTTGCTCCATGAAGCGGATGTGGTGTTTGTGGGGGGGCGCAGCCTTTATGAAAGTAAGCGAGCGCACCATGCGAACATTCATCTCTACCCATCGAGCGTCGACCGCGCGCACTTTGGACAGGCGCAACAGAAGCAGGATGAGCCAGACGATCAGGCACGTATTCCGCATCCGCGGGTGGGCTTTTACGCTGTGCTGGATGAGCGGTTGGACACCACGTTGCTGGCGGAAATTGCGAGGCTGCGGCCTTCGATTGAATTTGTGCTGGTAGGACCGTTGGCGAAGATTCGCGATGAAGATTTACCGCGGGGCGGCAATCTGCATTATCTGGGAGGAAAATCATACGATGTACTCCCGAGCTATCTGAGTGGCTGGGACGCAGCCATGATGCCGTTCGCGATCAATGAATCGACGCGCTTTATCAGCCCCACCAAGACTCCAGAGTTTCTAGCGGCGGGGTTGCCTGTTGTCTCGACTGCGGTTGCGGATGTTGTGCATACCTATGGCGATGCGGGCGCGGTGAGTATTGCCACAACAGCGCAGGAGTTTGTTGATGCTCTCGACAAAGCCCTTGCCGCGAACGACGATGCGTGGCACGGAGCGGCGCAGCGATTGCTCGATCAGCAATCATGGGACCGGACCGTCGATGCTATCCGTCGGGACATCGAGACAGCGCGGTCGAAGAATCCGGCATCCAAGCTGTAGACGCGCATAGATTGCCACGGCGCAAATTCCCAATAAGTGAGGTTAGCCTTGGTTGATTACCTTGTCGTAGGTGCTGGCTTTGCCGGAGCTGTTCTGGCTGAGCGGTTAGCGTCCGAGGGTGGACAAAATGTAGTTGTAATCGATAAGCGCGACCACATCGGCGGCAATGCGTATGACTACGTCGATCCTGCGGGCGTGCTGGTGCACAAATACGGCCCCCACATTTTTCATACGAACAGCAGCGACGTGTTTGAGTACCTATCGCGGTTTACGACGTGGCGCAAATATGAACATAAGGTGTTGACGCAGGTCGACGGCAAACTCATGCCGATGCCGATCAACCTTACGACGCTCGAAAACTATTTTGGCCGCGATCTCAACGAAAAAACGGCCGAGGTTCTGTTGCAATCGCTGGCTGTGCCATCCGATGGGTCGAACACTTCAGAGGACTATCTGGTTTCGCGTATCGGACGCGAGTTATACGAAAAGTTTTTCCGTAACTACACGATCAAGCAGTGGGGACTCGACCCTGGGCAACTGGATGCGTCCGTGGCGGCACGTGTGCCGATGCGTTTGAACCGCGACGACCGCTACTTCACGGATGACTTTCAATTCATGCCCAGCGATGGCTACACTCGCATGTTTGAACGCATGCTGGTGCACCCCCGCATCGATGTGCAGGTAGGGACGGATTATCGTTCGGCGGCGGCGCGCATCCCGCACCGGCATCTGATATTCACGGGACCGATCGACGAGTACTTCAACTTCAGGTATGGCAAGCTGCCCTATCGCTCACTCCAGTTCGAGCACGAAACTCACGCCACGGAAGTGTTTCAGCCTGCAGCGGTCGTGAACTATCCGAACGAGCACAACTACACGCGGATCACGGAATTCAAGTACCTGACAGGACAGAAGCACTCCGCTACCTCGATCGTGCGGGAGATTCCGGCTGCGGACGGCGAACCGTACTATCCGGTGCCGAACCCTGCCAACGCGGAGCTATACCGTCGCTACCGTGAGCTGGCGGAGCGCGAGAGCAAGACGACTTTCGTTGGGAGGCTGGCGAATTATCGCTACTTCAATATGGACCAGGTGGTGGCGCAGGCGCTGAAAACCTACCGTACGTTGCGTCCAGAGTTGCGAACGGACCTGCGTCCATTTGCCGTGCCGAGCCGTAGCGTCACCACTACACTGGGCGGAGGTATTGCGACGAATGCAAAGCTGCCTCCGTCGCGCGCGTTGGATTCAGGTGATAGCGCTGTGCCACGTGCCAGGGGCATGGCGTTGATCGAGGGATAGCTGATTTGGAACCCCTTTCCGAGATTCCGGACAGGGGTGCCCAGACGTGACCGTTACACGTTGAATTTAAAGAAGAGTATGTCGCCGTCCTTGACGATGTACTCCTTACCTTCGGATCGGAGAAGGCCTTTCTCTTTGACGGCCTGCTCGCTTCCGTAGGTGAAGAGGTCTTCGCACGCATAGCAATCTGCCTTGATGAAGCCGCGCTCGAAATCGGAGTGGATGACGCCCGCGGCGCCAGGGGCCCTGGTGCCCCGCTTGATCGTCCAGGCACGCACCTCCTGGACGCCAGACGTGAAGTATGTGATGAGCCCGAGCAGGCGGTAGGCAGCGTGGATAAGGCGGTTGAGGCCTGGTTCTGACAGGCCCGCGGCTTCCAGGAATTCAGTCCGTTCGGCGGGCTCGAGTTGCGCAATCTCCGCTTCCATTGCGCCGCAGATGCGGACTACTTCGGAGCTCTCTTCGGCGGCACGTTGCTCGACCAACTTCGTGAATTCGTTGCCGTCGGCGATGCCGTCTTCGTCGACGTTGGCAACGTAGAGCTGCCGCTTCATGGTGATCAGGAACAAGTCGCGTGCAACTATCTTTTCATCATCGGCGAGGTCTGCGGAGCGGGCGGGTTTGCCGGCGTTGAGCACGGCGAGCAGCTTCTGAATGGCTGACAGCTCGGACTTTTGGGCAGATGTGGCGGCGTTGCTCTTCGCGGCTTTTTCGGCTTTGTTAAGGCGCTTCTCGACCGTGTCGAGGTCGGCGAGCAGCAGTTCCGTATTGATGATGTCGATGTCATGCAGCGGGTTTACGCCGCCGGCCACATGGATCACTTCAGGATCGCTGAAGCAACGTACCACATGCAGAATGGCGTCGGTCTGGCGGATATGCGAAAGGAACTGGTTGCCCAGGCCCTCGCCCTTCGATGCGCCTTCGACGATGCCGGCGATGTCGACGAACTCCATGGTGGTGGGGACGATGGAGTTGGGCTTGACCATGCTTACGATGCGGTCCATGCGCGTGTCTGGCACGGGCACTATTCCGACGTTGGGATCGATGGTGCAGAAGGGGTAGTTCGCGGCCGCAGCTTTAGAGGCTGTGAGCGCGTTGAAGATGGTGGATTTTCCCACGTTGGGGAGGCCGACAATTCCGCAGTTCAAAGGCATTCTTGGGGATCCTTACACAGTCTCCCCTATTTGAACATGGCGGGCACGGGGCGCGTTTACCGGGGCGGGAGAACGGCGTGCTTACCCAGCTTTCGCAACGCGCGAGTGAGTTGCCGATGTTCAGCGGGAGATAAAACGCTGGTGAGGGTATCGAGGTCGGCGGCGTGTGCGGCGAAGACTCGATCGATAAGTCGGCGGCCTTTGGTGGTGAGGTCGACGATGCGCTGGCGGCGGTCGGTTGCACTGTCGCTGCGTGAGACCAGGCCGCGCGCATGGAGCCGATCGACGGCCACGCTGATCGAACCGGGAGTGAGGAAGACTTTCGGGCCGATCGTGTTTACGGGCAGCGGGCCCTTGTGTAGAAGGGCTTCCAGGATGCGGAATTCGGAGTCGCCCAGCCCACTGTCACGGAGCGTGTGCGCCGAATAGGCGGAGATGGCGTGGAACGCCTTCATCATAATTAGCCAGAGGTTGGCTCCGGATTCGCTGGCATCAAGTTCGCGCTTTGGAGCGGTTTGCATCGTTATCGATCCTATTGACATCAATATATCGGATGCAGATGGGGTTTAGGAGGGTGCGATGGAAATCGGGATAGATAGTTTTGTGGAGACGGTGCCCGGATCAGCGGCGGACGTGCCGGCGAGCGGCGCGGTGCGAGTGCGAGAGTTGCTGGAGGAAGTCGAGCTGGCAGACGCCGCAGGGCTTGATTCGTACGGGATTGGTGAGCACCACCGCGAGGAGTATGTCGCCTCTTCGCCCGCGGTGCTTCTGGCCGCAGCTGCAGCGCGAACGAAGCGAATCCGGCTGACGAGCGCGGTGACGGTACTCAGTTCCGACGACCCGGTGCGCGTGTTCCAGGACTTCGCCACGCTCGACTTGATCTCGCAGGGGCGGGCGGAGATCATCGTGGGGCGCGGGTCCTTTATCGAGTCGTACCCGCTGTTCGGATATGACCTTCAGAATTACGACGAACTGTTTTCCGAAAAGCTCGATCTGCTGCTGAAGTTGCGCGATGAGACGCGCGTGCATTGGTCTGGCAAGCACCGACCGGAGTTGACGGGGCAGGGCGTCTGGCCGCGCCCGCTCCAGGCCAAGCTTCCAATCCGTCTCGGTGTGGGCGGAACGCCGCAGTCATTCGCGCGGGCGGGGCTGCTGGGGCTCCCGCTGACCGTGGCGATCATCGGCGGCGAGCCGCACCGGTTTCGGCCGCTGATCGATCTGTACCGGCAGAGCGGTGCACGCGCGGGGCATGCACCGGACACGCTGACGGTCGGAGTGCATCTCCTCGGCTTCGTCGCGGATACAACCAAACAGGCTGCCGACGAGCTTTGGCCGGCGTACTCGACGACCTTCAGCCGGATCGGCAAGGAGCGTGGCTGGGGGCCGACGACCAGGGCGGCGTTCGACGCGCAGCGTGGGCCGACTGGGGCGTTTCTGATTGGCGATGCCGAGACGGTCGCAACGAAGATGCGCTACATCGGCGAGGCGCTGGGTGGTGTGGAACGCATCAGCCTGATGCTGAGTGGGGGTCCGCTGCCACACGCCAAGCTGATGCGCGCGATCGAGCTGTTGGGCAGCGAGGTGAAGCCGATGGTGCAGGGCGCGTGATTTTTAGATGTTCGCCAGGGCGCCTGAGGGGTAAGCTGATAGGCGATGTCGGAGGTGAAGGATGCTGCGAGCGGGATGGATGATTACGGCGGTGTTGGTTTCGGCGACAGCGACAGTTGTGGCGCAGGCTCCGGCGGGCGCGCCGGCTGGGCCTACGGGGCCAGCGGCAGAAGTACAGCGGGCGTATGCCGGACAGAAGGGCAACATCGTGAAGGCGGCGGAGCGAATGCCAGAGGCTGACTATCAGGCTAAACCGACACCGGAGGTGCGCACGTTCGCGCGCGTGGTGAACCACGTTACCGAGGCGCAGTTCCGCAGCTGTGGGATCGCGAACGGGCAGGCGTTGAAGGACATAGCCAAGCCGCCGTCGGACACGGCAGACAAGGCAGCCGTGATTGCTGGCCTGAATGCATCCTTTGCCGAGTGCGACAAAGCGTACGCCGCTTTGACCGACGCTAACCTGGCAGAGATGTTTTCGATGGGGCCGGCGAAACGGTCGCGCGTTGGATTGCTGTGGGGCAATGTGTCCCACGACAATGAACAGTATGCGACCCTGGCACTGTATCTGCGCTTGAAGGGTCTGGTGCCCCCGAGCAGCGAGAAGTAGGCATCCGTCGAAACCGCAAGGGGAGGCAGCATGGAAAGCGGCGTTCGCACGGCTGGCTGGATAGCCATTCTTGTCGTCGGCTTCATCGTATTGACAACTCTCACGGGTTGTCTGGCGGTGGGCTATACGAGTACGGGCGGCTGGTTCGTCTGGCCGGGTGGCCTCACCCTGATACTGGTGGTGCTGTTCGTGTTTTTCCTGCTCAGGCGCAGGCGTTGAAGCTCCGCGCCTGCTTCTCTATCGTTCCATGTCCGGGTAGGGGCCGACTCCGCCTTTGGCGATGAATTCGCCGATGTGCTGCTCAAGTACGGGCAGAGGCACGGCGCCTGTTTCCAGAATGGCATCGTGGAAAGCGCGGAGGTTGAAGTGGTCGCCCAGCGCGGCTTCGGCTTTGCGACGGGCTTTGAGGATGCTGAGTTCGCCGAGGTAGTAGGAGAGTGCCTGGCCGGGCCAGGAGATGTAGCGGTCCACCTCGGTTTCGATTTCGTGGGTGGAGAGCGCGGTGTTTTCCCGCAGGTACGCCTGCCCCTGTTCCCGCGTCCAGTGCTGCGAATGGATGCCTGTGTCGACCACAAGGCGGGCGGCGCGCCATGCCTGGTAACTCAACATGCCGAAGGTCTCATAAGGGGTGTGGTACATGCCCATTTCGACGCCCAGGCGCTCGCAGTAGAGCGCCCAACCTTCGCCATAGGCGGAGATATATGCGCTGCGAAACTTCGGCAAATTCTTGTGCTCCTGGACGATGGAGAGTTGTAGCGAGTGGCCGGGAGCAGACTCGTGCAGCGTAAGTGCCGGCAGGGAATAAAGCGCGCGCGAGGGCAGATCGTAGGTGTTGACCCAGTAGGTAGCGGCACCGCCGCGCGCAGAGGTGTAAAAGGGGGCAATGGCGTCGGGGACGGGCTTGATGGCGAAGCGCTGGCGCGGGAGGTAGCCGAAGAAGCGGCCCGACACACTGTCGAACTCTTTGGAAATATAGGCTGCGCGCATCAGCAGCTCTGCGGGTGTCTTCGCGTAGAACTGTGGGTCGGCGCGCAGGAAGTTGAGGAAGGCCGGCAGGTCGCCGGTGAACCCTGCCTGCTGCATGGTCGCTATCATTTCTGCCTGGATCTTGGCCATCTCGTCGAGGCCGATCTGGTGAATTTCGGACGGCTTCAAGTCGGTGGTGGTGTACTCGCCGATCTTGAATTGGTAGTAGTGCGGGCCGTCGGGCAGGTCCTCGGCGGAGAGAGAGGTTGCGGCGTGGGGCACGTATTCTTTCTGCCAGAAAGTGAGCAGGTCGGCATAGGCAGGGACGATCCTGGCGAGAATGATGGATGCGGCCTGGGTGCGAAGTTGAAGTTGTGTCCCCGCGGGGATGGAGTCCGGCATTTTCAGCAAAGGCTTGAAGTAGGCCGTCCTCTCTGCCGTGGTGGCGTGGGCAATGCTCGCAATCGAGGCGTCGCGGCCGAGCAGCGTCACTTGCGGCGGCGTAAAGTGGCGCGCCAGACCGGCGCGCATGTTGGCAATATTCTCCGCGAAGAAGCGCGGCACTTCGTCCAGCCTGGCAATGTAATTGGTGTAATCGGCGAGCGTCTTGAAGCTGGCCTGCGCGGTAAGCTCCTCGTTGCCCCAGAAAGACGAGTCCGAGTTGACCGGCATCTCAAAGTCACGGAACTTCTGGTTGTGGATGGCGATTACGATCTGGCGCCGAAGGATTTCGTAGTTAAGCTTCTCGGCAGGGGAGAGGGCCGTCACACGGACGGCGTCCAGTTGGTCGAGAGCCCGCCGCCAGTGCGCGAGTTTAGCCTGTTGGGTGGCGTCGTCGACATGCGGCAGATGCGGTCGGATGTGCTCGCCGGGATCCTCGGAATCGTCTTCGAATTGCGCCTTTCGCCAGGTGTCTTCGGCGGTGTAGATCGCCTTGAGCCTGGCGTCGGCGTTCCCGGACGGCGCGGTGCGTTGCGCGAAGGCGGGCGACACGAGCAGAAGGAAGATGGGCAGGGTGCGTCTCATGGGCTGTGTTCTCGGAAATTGGGTCTCGGTGGGATTGAGTATAGCCGCGTAGAATGGCGGCGGTGAGGTGCGCGATGAGGGTTGGGCTGATGACGCGGGAGTATCCGCCGTATGTGTACGGTGGCGCCGGTGTGCATGTGGAGTACCTGTCGCAAGAGCTGGCGAAAAAGGTAGAAGTTGAGGTCCACGCCTGGGGCGACGTGCCTGAGCACGACTCGCTCTCCGATGCTGCGGCGCCCCGGAACCCGAACCTGAAGGTGACGTTCGAGAACCCATGGGGCCAGATTACGCACGGGACGCAGGCGAAGTTCAAGGGAGCGCTCGAAGCGCTTTCGCTGAATCTTCTTCAGCAACTGCATTTAGACAAGCTGGATGTGGTGCATACGCATACCTGGTATGTGTCGATGGCGGGGTTCCTGGCGAAGAAGCTGTACGGCATTCCGTTTGTGTTGACTACCCATTCGCTGGAGCCTTTGCGGGCGTGGAAGGCCGAGCAACTGGGCACCGGCTATGCGCTGAGTTCGTGGATGGAGAAGACGGCAATCCTGGACGCCGATGCGATTGTCGCGGTGTCGAACGGAACCAAAGCCGACATTTTGAAGGCTTACCCCGATGTGGATGCGGAGCGCATTCATGTGATCTACAACGGCATCGATCTCGAGCAGTACCAGTGGACGCCGAAGACGGAAGCGCTTGCGAAGTACGGTGTCAATCCGACCCGGCCGTACGTGCTGTTTGTCGGGCGCATCACGCGGCAGAAGGGAGTGACGCATCTGGTGGATGCGATTCCACACCTGCCGCCGGGGACGCAGGTTGTGCTGTGCGCGGGCGCTCCGGACACGCCGGAGATCGCAACCGAAATGCGGGGCAAGGTGGAGCACGTGCGAAAAATGACGCCGCTCAGCCAGGCGGCAGCGGTGGAGGTCCATACCCCTGAGGGCATCGCTCCGGAAGGCCACGCGATTGCGACAGGCGACCCGTTGGGCGTAGGCCACAACATTGTCTGGATCGAGCAGATGGTGACTAAGGAAGAGGCGATCCAGTTGTACTCGCACTGTGCGGTGTTCTGCTGCCCGAGCGTGTATGAGCCGTTCGGCATTATCAATCTCGAAGCGATGGCCTGCCGCGCGCCAGTGGTGGCGAGCGCAACGGGCGGCATTCTGGAGGTGGTGGTCGAGGGCGAGACCGGTCATCTGGTGCCATTCACGGCAAATCCGGAGACGACGTTTCCGGACGACCCTGAGCAATTTGCGAAGGACCTGGCGATGAAGATCACCGGGTTGTTGAAGGACCCGGTGAAGGCAAAGCAAATGGGAGAGGCTGGGCGTAAGCGCGTGGAGGAGCACTTCTCATGGACAGCGATAGCGGACCAGACGATTGCACTGTACCGGAAGCTGATTGCGGCGCGCGGGTAGGCAAGAGCGTTCCCCGTGACGAGCCCAACCAACAGCGAATGCTCGCAAAAAAAAATTAGAGGGCATTGATTTTTCTGCCGCCTGTAAACTTCTGCACGCTAAACCGTGTCAGTAGTGTGCAGACAGATGTTTGAGCAGGCAGCACAGCCCGGGCACTTAGCTCTCGCCGAGTTCGAGCAGGTCGAGCCGGTGAGAGTGTCTCCGTTCGAGGATATGTCCGAAGTCCATGCGTTGTATGAGGCGCGTATCTTCCGCTTTCTGCTGTTTTTATTACGCGACCGCGACCTGGCCTTGTCACTGACGCAGGATACGTTTCTAACCGCGTGGCGGTCACGGGCCAGCTTTCGCGGGGAATGTGCACCAGCGACGTGGCTGATGCGGATCGCCGTCAACCTGGTGAGGAACCATACACGCACCGGAGCTTTCAAGTTCTGGAAGCGTGCGGCGGAGACGGCGGTCGAGGTGGACGACCCGAAGATACAGTTCACGCACCCTGGCGCGTCTGCAGAGGGCGCGTTGATGGCACGGCAGCAGTTGCAGCAGGTTTGGACGAGGGTGGAGCAACTCAGCGGAAGGCAAAGAACGATCTTCCTGCTGCGGTTCGTGGATGAGCTTGAATTGAACGAGATTGCGGTTGCAACGGGATTGCCGCTGCCAACCGTGAAGAGCCACCTGTACCGGGCGCTGGACCATGTACGCTGGTCAGGGTAAGACGAAGGGAGGGCAGCGATGAGTTTCAAGACGACAAATTCAAGCCCCATGAACTCGCACCTCACCAGCGAACAGATGGACGGCCTTCTGAGCGCGCGGCCTTCCGAGGACGTGGTCCGCCACGTGGCCGGGTGCGTGCGGTGTACAGCAGAAATTGGCTCGCTGCGAGGGGTTCTCACCGGGCTGCGGGAGGGCGCGACTGCGGCGGCGGAGCATCATCGCGGACTGGCTGGACCACGCAACCACACGCGCAGGGCGCCTCAGGTGGCCTGGTCGCTTGCCGCGATCGCGCTGTTTGTCAGCGTCGGTGCGCCACTGGCTGTGCACCGGTTCCATGGCTTTGATCGTCCTGCCGTGGCCGCGCAACCGGCGACCGCGATCTCAGACGAGGCGCTGCTTAGCAGCGTTCAGGATGATCTTTCTTACTCCGTGCCGGGGCCTCTGCTTCCACTGACCGGCGCTTCTCCCTCAGATTCTGCTACTTCAACGCAAAGGACAAACTAAATGAACGCCAGACTGCTTTTGGCCAGCTTCGCGCTGGCATCGACCACTTTCGCGATCGCGCAGACCGCTCCTCCCCCTCCAGCCGCTGGTGCGCCGGTCGACGGTGCGGCGCCGATTGTTCGCCAGCATTCCGCACGCCCAATGAGAGAGGAGCGCGACCGGCAAGGCATGCCTGGCGGCGACATGCAGGGCATGGGGGGACGCCTTTTGCCGCCCGGACCGTGGTGGCGCGATACAGCCCTGGCTGGGCGCATTGGGTTGAACGCGGAACAGACCAAGCGCATTGACGAAATCTTTCTGCAAGCCCGGGTGCAGCTGATCCACATGCACGCGTCGCTGGAAGAAGAGCAGTTGATGCTGGAGCCGCTGTTGAACGCAAATCCCGTGGATCAGGGCAAGGCGCTGGCGCATATCGGCAAGATCGCTGACACGCGCGCGGACCTGGAGAAGGCCGACGCCAAGATGCTACTGAGTATCCGGGGCGTGTTGAGTGCGGAACAGTGGACCAAACTGCAGGCCGAGCGTCATGGGCCGCGCGAGGCCCACAGGATGGGTGGGTCAGGCGAGCGTGGATTTGGACCCATGGGTGCCGGGGGGCGCGAACCAGCAAGGGCGCCCGGACCTCCACAGCCTCCGTCGCAGTAATGTCACGTATTGCCGACGCGCGCGCATGGAACGCGGCCAGGTTTGTATAGTGGGCGCATGACGGTTGTGGATCGGCGTACGTTTCTGGCGGCTTCGGCTGCGGTGGTGGGGCAGGGCCTGGTACGGCCGGGCGAGTTGCTGGCAACAGCTGGGTCGGATACGGGGGCGGCGGTAAGCGGGCCGTTACCGCTTATGGCCGTGACCTTTGGGGCGCTGGGAACGTCGTTGGTTGCGAGGAACGATTGGCGTCCTTTGCCGAAGGCCAGCGAGCGCGCGGGGTGGGAAGCCCTGCCGCCCGACGTACGCGACACGCTGGTGAAGAACGCGGACAAGGCGGCCACCGGCGACTGGCCGATGATGCTCGCGACCGATGAGCTGGAGTTCAAGCGCAATGGCAACCGCTCGCGGTACGAGGCGCTCAGCTTTGGCCGGCGCTCGCGGCTGGGCGACCTTGTCATGGGCGAATGCGTGGCAGGCAGTGGCAAGTATCTGGACCAGATTGCAAACGGCGTCTGGCTGATTTGCGAAGAGAGTTTCTGGGGTGCGCAGGCGCACCTCGGCGCGCAAAAAGCTGGTGCAGGGCTGGCTGATGCCGCGGAGCCGATCGTCGAATTGTTCAGTGCGGAAACGGCGGCGACGCTCGCGTGGGTAGCGTATCTGCTGGGAGATAAACTCAACCTGGTGTCGCCGCTGCTGGTGCCGCGGATCGTCATGGAGACAAAACGCCGGGTACTGGAACCGTACTACACGCGCGATGATTTTGGCTGGATGGGCTTGACCGGCAAGCAGCACCTCAACAACTGGAACCCGTGGATCAACTCGAGCATACTGACGGCGACGCTGCTGCTGGAGACGGATGTCGCGCGCCGTGAGCAGATGGTTGGAAAGGTTTGCCGGAGCCTGGACCGATTCCTGGAGGATTACTCGCCGGATGGGGCCTGCGAGGAGGGACCGGGGTATTGGGGGCGGTCGGCCGCCTCGTTCTATGAGTGCTGCCGGACGCTGGTTTCGGTGCACGCGGGCAAAGGCGCAGCAGTGTTGGTACATCCGTTTACGCGGGCGATGGGGCACTTCATTCTGGATGTGCATATAGCGAAGGGCTCCTACGTAAACTACGGCGACGCGCACGTGGAGGCGGCGCCGGAGCCGACCCTCGCGTATCAGTTTGGACTCGCGACCGGGGACCAGGAGCTGGTGGAGTTTGGCGGGTTCGAGGCGACGCGGCAGCCGGTCAGATTCGGAACCGGGACCGGCGGAGCTTCACTCTCACGAGAGCTTGCTAAAGCCTTTGCGGTGGCTGGCGTTCGCGGCGTAGCCCGTCGCGACGCGCTGGGCGGAGGGGCCTGGTATCCGGCTCTGCAACTGATGACTGCGCGGGAAAAGCCGGGCTCGGCAGAGGGGTTCTATGTGGCGCTACAGGCGGCCAGCAATGGGAGGCCCCATGGCCATTGCGATTCGGGTAGCTTCATCGTGTTTCACGACGGCGAGCCCGTGTTCATCGATATCGGCGTGGGAACTTATACAGCGCAGACGTTCAGCGCGGACCGTTTTGGCATCTGGACCATGCAGTCGCCGTTCCACAACCTGCCGACCATTGGTGGCGTGGGCCAGCATGACGGCTATGCGTACCAGGCCCGGGAAGTACGGTACGAGAAGAGCGACGTGCGGCCGATGCTGTCGGTGAATCTGGCCGGGGCTTACCCGAAGGAGGCTGGCGCGCAGCGCTGGATGCGAACGTTGACACTCGACCGCGCTGCCCGGAAAGTGGAGCTGCTCGAGGAATTCGCGTTGTTGCGCGAGGCTCCCGTCTCTTTGTCGTTCATGACGGCGAAGGAGCCGGCGGTCGTGGCGGAAGGCGTGCGCGTGGGCGGTGTGCTGTTGGCGTTCGACGGAACGCAGTTGAAAGCGACCACGGAGAAGATCGCCTTGACGGACCCGCTCTTGCGGCATTCCTGGGGCGACGCCGTGTGGAGAGTGTTGCTGAGGTCGGCGACGCCAGTCGCGAGGGCAAGTTGGAAGCTGGAGATGCGGGCCGCTTAGTCGGGCTGGGCTGGTTTTCCCGCCGCGAGGTCGCAGGCTCGCCACATGTACCAGCTGGCGACCGAGCGCCAGGGTGCCCATTTGCGGGCTCGTTTTTCCATGTCGGCGGGCGCGGCCAGCAGGGCGGGAGTGACTTTGGTGGTGGGCTTGAGCCCCTGGAAGGTGAGCGCGAAGCCTTTGCGGACACCGTAATCGCTGGTGGGGAGGACATCGGGGCGGCCGAGACGGAACATGAGGAACATTTCGACGGTCCAGCGGCCGATGCCGCGGACCTGGGTGAGGTGCTCGATGATGTCTTCGTCGGTCATGCGGCGGATGCGAGGGAGCGGGGGGACGGTGCCGTCGAGGGTTTTTGCGGCGAGGTCGCGCAGGGCGAGGGCCTTGTTGTGGGAAAGGCCGGCCGCGCGCAACTGCTCGTTGGGTGCGTCGAGGAGGTGTTGCGGGTCGGGGTGGACGCCCTCGCCAGCCAATTCCGCAAAGCTGGCGATGAGGCGGGCATGGATGGTGGCGGCGGCCTTGCCGTGGAGCTGCTGATAGATGATCGACTGCATCAGGGCCTCAAAGGGCGACTGCTGAGCAGGCAGGCGCAGGGTAAAAGGGCCCGCCCTGGCGATGAGCCTGGCTAATTTCGGGTCTGCTGCACACAGGGCTGCGACCGCTTGGGCGGGGTCGTAGGGCGGTTTGCGAGTGGGGCCGGAGCGCGGGCGGGGCATGTGCCAGTTTGCCACGACGAAGCGCCGGCGGGCTCGTGACCCTGAATCGGCTGAAGTCTGCCGTGTGGCGCGCGGAAATGAAAGCGCATTTATGGTTATTATGCGGTTGTTCCGAATTGGATTGCGGGCCACTGCAGTGCTTGTTGTGCATCTCGAAACGCCCGGTCGATAATCGTAAGTAAAGCGGCCGATAACAGAATGGTTTACGCTGGGGGCGCACATAACGCTCACGAGGCACTGCTATACTCGACTTTTCTGGCCTGTTTTCGCAGCACAAACGACTCGGGCCAAAGAGGATTCAGCAGGCCGCGGGCAAGAAAATTTGCCGGCGGGTAGTCAACCCAATACCGATACCGTCTTCGCTCTTTTGACGCAGAGGAAGCAGGAACGCTCTCATGGCGCAAGTTTTTGATCGCAACTCGAACGCGCTGGCCCGCATGAGCCTGGTGCTGACGGGCCTGATCGTCATCGCGCTCGGTGTGGCGCTCGACCAGCTGCAGAGGTCACCATGGGTGACCAGGCAGGGTCAGCGGCCAGACCAGCCCGTCCCGTTCAGTCATAAACATCACGTGGAAGGGCTCGGCCTGCAGTGCCAGTACTGCCACACCTCGGTTGAAAAGAGCTCGTACGCGGGTATTCCGCCGACCAAGACCTGCATCAACTGCCACTCGCAGATCTGGACCAACGCGTCGATGTTGGCACCGGTGCGTACAAGTTGGGCGACGGGCGCTTCCATCAATTGGATCAAGGTGCATGATCTGCCTGATTACGTGTACTTCAACCATGAAATTCATGTGAACAAGGGCATCGGATGCGCCAGTTGTCATGGCCGTGTGGACCAGATGCCGTTGATGTATCAACAGAACACGCTGCAGATGGAGTGGTGCTTGAACTGCCACCGCAATCCGGGCACAAACCTGCGGCCGACCACTGAGATTTACAACATGGCATGGGCTGGACCTTCGAGCGAAAAGCCGGTCTGGTGTGGCACCAGCGGCAAGGCTGGCCCAACGGCTCAGGCGGTGAACTGCGTGACCAGAAAGCCGGCGAACGCGACGATCCAGATGGCATCGTTGCAAGGTCCCTCGACCCCCGCTCCGATGGCCGCAGGGCAGGCAGGAAGTCAGTCGGGCACGTCGCTGGAACCACATGCGCGGAGCGGCGAGGGCCAGACGGTTTCAGACGTAACGCCGTTCAGCGGCCCGGCTATGCCGGTCGTGTACCGGGAGTTCCACAGCCAGACCGAACTCGGACGCTACTTGACCGAGCAGTACCACATCCGCACTCCCAACGAGCTTTCGAGCTGCGAGGTGTGCCACCGATGAAGACCTTTCCGGAAACCAAAGAAGCGATGGATTTGAAGCTCGAAGCTACGCAGCCCCAGATTGTGAACGCGATCACGCCAGCCAAAATGACGCTCGCCGAGGTGCGGGCCAAGCTGGACGGCAAGACCGGCAAGCGCTACTGGAAGTCGCTGGACGAGTTGGCTGACACACCGCAGTTTCAAGACCTGGTGCAGGAGGAGTTTCCGCGCCAGGCTGGTGCAGGGGAGTGGGTGGACGCGGTCTCGCGGCGCGGGTTCATGAAAGTGATGGGCGCGAGCTTCGCGCTGGCGGGCTTGGCTGGATGCACCAAGCAGCCCGACGAGCCCATTTACCCCTATGTCAAGCAGCCGGAAGACCTCGTACTCGGCAAGCCGATGTACTTTGCGACGGCGCATCCTTTCCCGACGGGCGCGATCCCGGTGCTGGTGAAGTCGGACGCGTTCCGTCCGATCAAGCTCGAGGGCAATCCTGAACATCCGATGTCGAAAGGCAAATCGGATGCCTACACGCAGGCGACGCTGCTTGATCTTTACGATCCAGACCGCTCGAAGACGGTTCTTTCGCGCGGCAATGAGTCCGAGTGGGGCCGATTCCAGCAGGCTTTTGCGGCAGGAGCCGCGGAGACCAACGGCGGCGAGGGTGTGTACTTTTTGAGCGAGGCGATTACGTCGCCGACGCTGGCAGTGCAGTGGAAGCAAGTGCAGGCAAAGTACCCGAACGCGAAGCTGGTCCAGTATGAGCCGGTCAGTGGCGAGGGTGCGCGCTCGGCCGCGAAGGCGGCCTTTGGCGACGACCTGGCGGTGCAGTACAAGTTGGAAGATGCCGACGTGATCCTGGCGCTCGATGCGGATTTCCTGGGTGGCATTGCGTTCCCGGGTTTCCTTCCGATGTCCGCGTCCTACGCCGAGCGGCACCGTTACGAAGAAGGCAAGACGATGAACCGGATGTACGTCGTCGAGACCATGCCAACGGTGACCGGATACAAGGCTGAGCACAGGCTGGCGCTGAAGCCTAGCGAGGTCGATGCGTTTGCGACCGCGCTGGCGGGCGGAAGTGCGGCGGGGCTACCGAACCCGGACGCACAGAAATTTATGACGGCTCTGTCGGCCGATTTGAAGAAGGCCTCCGGACGGGCTGTCGTCGTGGCCGGGCCGGGTGCTTCCGCTGCGGTTCATGCGGCGGCGCATTCGTTGAACGCTTCCCTGGGCGCTGTCGGCAAGACCGTGATCTATACGCAGTCGATCGCGGGCGTTCCGGCGGAGCAGATGACTGACCTGAAGACCCTGGTCGCGGCTATGAACGCGGGTACGGTGAAGTGGCTGTTGATGTTGGGCGTCAACCCGCTGTATAACGCTCCGGCCGACGTCGACTTCCAGAGCGCGTTCAGCAAAGTGCCGAATACGGTGCATCTGGGAACGCATGTCGACGAAACAGGCTTCAACTCCACCTGGCACATCAACAAAACGCACTTTCTCGAAAGCTGGTCGGACGCTCGCGCGTATGACGGTTCCATCTCGGTCATTCAACCGATGATCGAGCCGCTTTACAACGGCCGCAGTGCGCACGATGTTCTGCAAACGCTGATCGATCCGTCACTGGGTGCATACGACGCCGTGGTGGCGAACGCGAAGACCTACATCCCCGGGGACTTCGCTACCGGCTGGCGCAAAGCCCTGCATGATGGCTGGGTGGAGGGAACGGCGTTCGCGGCCAAGTCAGTGGGTGCTCCGGCAGCTGCGGCGCCGGCGTCCTCAGGCAATCCCGGGGGCGGGCTGGAGATCTCGTTCAAGCACGACCCTTCGCTCTACGACGGCCGCTTTGCCAACAACGGGTGGCTGCAGGAGCTGCCCAAGCAGGTCACTTCGCTTTCGTGGGACAACGCCGCCCTGATGAGCATGGACACCATGGCCAAGTTCAATCTTGAGGAGAACTCGGCCATTGAACTGGAGCTTAACGATCGCAAAGTCATTGCACCGGTCTTGATGGTTCCCGGGCATCCGGACGGCTGCGTGACGGTCTACCTGGGTCATGGCCGTCGCGTTGAGGTGGGCCGGGTAGGCGCGGGTGTCGGCTTCAATGCGTACCTGCTGCGGACCTCCGATCAGCCGGGATACGCGGCGGGCCTGACCGTGAAGCCCTCCAAGGGAACTTATGATCTGTGTGTGACGAAGGTGCACAACATCGAGCACCGCGGAGCCTATGCCCAGCATGATCTACAGAAGAAGCTTTCGGACAAGGACGGCGTGTATTCTCTCGCCGGGCACGAAGCGATGGAACGGGCCATCATTCGCTACGCGACTCTGGAAGAGGTGAAGGCCAATCCTGGGTTCGCGCACGGCGAGGAGCCAGGCGGGAAGGCGGAGCAGGGCGCGCGGACGGCGAAGGAAGGCTACAACCCTCTCGGGGAAAACCCGAAGCATGAAGAGAGCATGTTCCCGGATGCGTGGAGTTACGACAACCAGGACGTCTCGACGAAGGTAAAGCAGAACAAGTGGGGCATGGCGATCGACCTGAACTCCTGCATCGGCTGCAATGCGTGCATTGTCAGCTGTTACGCGGAGAACAATATTGCTGTCGTCGGACGTGAGCAGGTGAAGATCGGCCGCAACATGCAGTGGCTGCGGATCGACACCTACTTCGAAGGCGACCTTCATGCGCCCAAGGCTCATTTCCAGCCGATGGCCTGCCAGCATTGCGAGAACGCGGGCTGCGAGCTGGTGTGCCCGGTTGGCGCTACGGTGCATACGCCCGAAGGCCTGAACACGATGGTGTACAACCGCTGCGTGGGTACGCGGTATTGCTCGAACAACTGCCCATACAAGGTGCGGCGTTTCAACTTCCTTCTCTATTCCGATTACGACACGGAGAGCTTGAAGTTCATGCGCAATCCCGACGTTACCGTGCGTTCGCGCGGCGTAATGGAGAAGTGCACGTATTGTGTTCAGCGCATCGAAGCAGTCAAGATCGAGGCTGACAAGGAGAACCGTCCAATCCGTGACGGCGAAATCGTAACGGCGTGCCAGCAGGCATGCCCGACCGGTGCGATCCTGTTTGGCAACCTGAACGATCCAGGCAGCAAGGTAGCAAAGCGGAAGGCCGAAGAGCGCGATTATCCGGTGCTCGGCGACCTGAACTATCGTCCTCGCACGACCTACACTGCGGGGGTCATCAACCCGAACCCGGAGCTTGCATAAGATGGCAACCAAGAGCCCGATCCAAGATCCCGTGCTGGACCCGATGATCGACCCGCGTACCGGCGAATACGCCGTTATCGCGCCGGGCCACAACTTCAAGTCGGTCACGCAGAAAATCGCGGGCATTGTCCTGACAGGCCACACACCGCTGGCATGGTTCTTCGGCCTGATGTTCGCGGGCGGCGTGGCATCGCTGGTTGTGATCGCGGTGACCTGGCTGGTGTTGAAGGGTGTGGGCATCTGGGGTGTGACGATTCCCGGCGCGTGGGGATTCGCCATCATCAACTTCGTGTGGTGGATCGGTATCGGCCACGCCGGCACGCTGATCTCGGCCATTCTGCTGCTGTTCAAGCAGACGTGGCGAAACTCGATCAACCGGTTCGCAGAAGCCATGACAATTTTTGCCGTGGTCTGCGCGGGCATGTTTCCGCTGCTTCACGTGGGGCGGCCGTGGCTCGGGTACTGGCTGTTCCCGTATCCGAACACAATGAACATCTGGCCGCAGTTCCGGAGCCCGTTGGCATGGGACGTGTTCGCGGTCTCAACCTATGCGATTATCTCGATCGTGTTCTGGTACCTGGGCATGGTGCCGGACTTCGGAACTCTGCGCGACCGGGCCAAGCTGCCGCTGGCAAAGTACATCTACGGCATGCTCTCGCTCGGCTGGCGTGGATCTACGCGCCACTGGATCCGGTACGAAACGGCGTCCCTGCTTCTGGCGGGGCTTTCGACGCCCCTGGTGCTTTCGGTACATACGGTCATCAGCTTCGACTTTGCGGTGGCCGCGCTGGCGGGCTGGCACACCACGATTTTCCCGCCCTACTTCGTTGCGGGCGCCATCTATTCCGGTTTCGCGATGGTGCTGACGCTGGCGATTCCGATTCGCAAGTTCTATCACCTTGAAGATCTCGTCACGCTGCGGCATCTCGACAACATGGCAAAAGTCATGCTCGGCACTGGCCTGATTGTGGCGTACGGCTACGCGATGGAAGTGTTCATGGCGTGGTACTCGGCGAGTCATTGGGAGTTCTTCATGATGTGGAATCGTATGTTCGGTCCGATGGGCTGGGCGTACTGGATCCTGATCCTGACCAACATCACAATTCCTCTGAGCACGCTATGGTGGCGCAAGCTTCGCATCAACGTGACGTACCTCTTCATTCTGTCGTTCGTGATCAATATTGGAATGTGGTTCGAGCGGTTCGTGATCGTCGTGACCTCGCTGTATCGCGACTACCTGCCGGCAAGCTGGGGCACATACCGCGCAACCAAGTGGGATTACATGCTGTTTATCGGGACGTGGGGGCTCTTTACCACCTTGTTCCTTTGCTTCGCGCGGTTCGCTCCCATGATCCCTATGAACGAGATCAAGATGATGCTTCCGCAAACCAAGGTGCGGCCCGGCGGCGCTGAAGCCGAGACCGTGATCGAGGAGACTGCCTGATGCCGCCCAGAGAAGGTACCTACGGCCTGCTGGCCGAATTCAACACTCCTAGCGAACTGGTGCATGCTACGCAGCAGGCGCGTGCCGCCGGCTACCGTCGCATGGAGTGCTATACGCCGTATCCGGTCGAGGAAGCCGCGGAAGCTCTGCACTTTCACAAGACGCGGGTTCCATTGGTGTGCCTGTTAGGTGGGATCATGGGCCTGACGACCGCGTTCTTGATGGAGACGTGGATTGCAAAGTGGTCTTATCCGTTGAATATCGGGGGGCGTCCGCTGTTTTCGTGGCCGGCCTTCATCATCCCGGCCTATGAGTGGACGATTCTGTTTTCGGGCCTTTCGGCGGCATTTGGCATGTTCGCCCTGAATGGCTTGCCGCAGCTGTATCACCCGGTATTCAATGCGCCAAACTTTCGCAATGGCGCGACGACGGATAAGTTCTTCCTGTGCCTCGAAGCCCACGACCCGAAGTTTTCGCTGGCCGGATCAAGAGACTTCCTGGAGCGGTTTTCGCCGGTCTCCGTTGTGGAGGTCGACCACTAATGCGAAATAACGCAAGCAGCGAGCAGGAAACAGGAAACAAAGTGCAAAGGCTTTCTCAATACGCGGGACTGATGGCGCTGGGGGCAGTCAGCCTGCTGGCGGGGTGTCGCCAGGATATGCATAATCAGCCGAAGTTCGTTCCGCAGCGCGGCACCGAATTCTTCGCCGATGGCCGCTCCGCGCGTCCGCAGGTCGTCAATACCGTGGGCCGGTCGCAGCTCCATGAGGACTATTTCTCAACGGGGATGAGCGGCGGGGCCGAGGGCAACACGTTTCCCATGCCGGTGACGTTGGAAGTTCTGGAACGTGGCCAAGAGCGCTATAACGTTTTCTGCACGCCGTGCCACTCGCGGGTGGGCAACGGCGCGGGCATGATTGTGCAGCGAGGGTATCGGCCGGCTGGAAACTTCCACGTCGACCGGCTGCGTAGGGCACCGCTGGGCCACTTTTTCTCAGTCATTACAAACGGCTACGGAGCCATGCCCGATTACGCGTCGCAGATAACGCCGGCTGACCGCTGGGCGGTGGTGGCGTACGTTCGCGCGCTGCAGCTTTCGCAGAACGCCTCCGCGGGAGACATGCCTGGAGCGCAGCCGGAGCCACTCAACGATATTGCAGTAAAGGAAGGTATGACGCCGGAGTTCCTGCACGACTGGGTGCTGCCGGATACGGCCAAGGTCATTGGAACTCCGAATGGAATGGACAACGGTATTCCGGGACAGGACCAGACCGCTGCACCGGGCACGACACCGGCTGCGCGCGACATGAGCCGGACGCCGGCCAAGCCTGCGCTCTCGCAACCTAACGTAGCAGCGGCCCCGGGGACCCCGACGGCGACGTCACCGGTCCAGAACCACCGCCCCTAAACAGAATTCGAAGGCTATCGACAGATGGAACTCGCACACGAACAATACGGGCACGGCAATGACGGACAAGCGGTCGTCCAGCATCACGGCCCACGCACCCTGCCGGCATCGCTGGCCGCGCCCGCAATTCTGGTGGAGTGGCGTAAGCGACTGATCATGGCCGCAATCGCCGCGACGTTGATCTCGCTGGTCTTTCTATTCGCTCCGGCCGGCCGCGGGCACATTCTGCGCGCGTACCTGCTGGGCTACATGATGACCTTCACCTTCGCGGGCGGTGGCCTCTGCCTGCTGATGTTGCAATATGTTTCGGGCGGCAAGTGGGGGTTGCTGCTACGGCGGCCTCTCGAAGCCATGGCTCGCACATTGCCGCTTGTAGCGGTGTTCCTGGTCCCCATCGGTATTCCAGCCTGCTTGAGGAAGCTTTACGTGTGGGCGAATTACACCACCGACAGCGCCGCCTGGCAGGGCGTGCGCAACTTCCAGATCAGCGAAGAGCAGGCGCTTACCACGAACGCCAAGCGCGCGATGCTGAGTCCGGTGAGCTTCTGGGTAGAAGCCTTTGTCATCTTCGGCGTGCTGGGCCTGATGCTGTATTTTCTTCAAAAGTGGTCGATGGAGCGGGACGCCGACCCACTGGCGGGTACGCAGCGCAGCTTCGACCGCTGGCGCGAACGGTTCGAGAACCTGAGCGGCATTGGCATTCTGATCTACGTGATCCTCATGTCCGTGGGCGCAATCGTTTGGATCATGTCGCTGGATGTGACGTGGTACTCGTCGATCTGGGGACTGCAGTTCCTGGTCGGGCAGGGCTTTGCGGTTCTCGCGTTGAGCATTCTGACGGTGATTCTGCTGTCTGCGTCCGAACCGATCAAGACGCTCTTGCGTATGACCGAACAGCATGATCTGGGCAAGTTTCTGTTCGCGTTCGTCATGCTGAATATCTACCTGACCTTCGCGGAGTTCCTGATTATCTGGTCGGGCAATCTGCCCGATGAGATTCCCTGGTACCTGAACCGCACGCGCGGCGGGTGGTGGGCGATCTGCACGCTGGACTTCATCTTTCACTGGGTAGTGCCGTTCTCGTTGCTGCTCTCGCGCAACTTGAAGCGGAGCAAGACGAAGATGGTGTGGCTGACGTGCTGGATGATCTTCGCTCGGGCCTTCGATCTTTTCTGGTTGATTGAGCCGAATTTCGGCGACGCCGCGCGGGACCTTCACATCATCGGTAACTGGGGCATTCTGGCCTATGTCACGGTACCGGTAGCGGTGCTGGCCGCGTGGGGCGCGTACTACGTCACAAACCTTATGCAACGGCCATTGGTAAACACAAACGACCCGCACTTGGCGGAGATGTTGGAGCCCGAACATGCGCACTGAGGGACATGACATGGGAAAGCCTGAGAACGTGCCGGCGCACACCGCGCCGACTCACGACTCGGAGCACCCGGGGTATGAGATTCAAGACGTCAACGTCATGGGGATCATCTACTTTCTGGGCGGATTGCTCGCCTCGGTAGCGATCTTCTTCGTGCTGTGTTTCTACCTGGGCAAGGTCATCAACACGGAGTTTGCGAAGGACGACGGGCCAGCCAACAAGTGGAACGCTTCGAGGCAGGGTTCTTCGCCTTCGAACCCCGGCCAGCGCGAAAATCTCGCCAGCAATCCGGATATGTACCAGCGAGAGTTGCGGGGCGTGGTATCCCGGTTTCCGACGCCGCAGCTTGCCGTCGACGACTCCAACCAGGAGACCGCCGACATGCACGCGCGCGAGGACCTGATGCTGAATTACTACAGCTCCGATGCGCAAGCGGGGGCGATGGTGACTCGCATCCCTATTGGCCGCGCGATGGAATTGATTGCGCAGCGTGGGTTAGGTGCAGTGCCCACTGCTGGCGGCGAACGCATGTTGATGGCGGGGGACGCAGCGCCTGAAGTGATGGCTCCGCTTACCTCGGGTTTTGCGCGTACGGGATATGAACTGGACCAGATCGAAACGCGGGAACAGAAGAACGCATACACGCACGCGGCAGCGGCGCATAAAGAGTAATGCAACAGCTAGTAGCGAACAGGAAGTACAAAATTATGCAGACCAAAAGCACAATCCGGCCAAACGATCGCACCCGCAGACTGGCTGCGCTATGCGTAGTTGCCATAGGCGTGCTGGCCGGCGGCGTGCACGCGCAGGTATCCAGCTACGGCGACAAGCAGGCTGGGGAGAACCGCGGCGACGAACTGCCGAGGGTGCTGAAGACCGTCGGCGTGCAACAGCATTTGAACGGACAGCTTCCGCTCAACGCTGCGTTTGTCGATGAGACGGGCGCGCCCGTGACGCTGGGAACGTACTTCAACGGCACCCGCCCGGCGATCTTGTCTCTGGTTTATTTCGATTGCCCGATGTTGTGCTCGGAGGAGATGGACGGGATTACGAGCTCGCTCGAGATGGTGAAGTTGATGCCGGGCAAGGATTTCGACGTCGTGATCGTCAGCATCGATCAAAACGACACCCCGGTGAAGGCTGCGGCGAAGAAGGCTTTCTACCTGAAACGGTATGGTCGGCCTGAAACGTCGTCTGGCTGGCATTATCTAACCGGCCAACAGGCTGCCATCGATGCGATCACCCAGGCTGTAGGTTTCGGCTATGTGAAGGTGCCGGGGCCGGATGGAAACCTAACGCAGTTTGCCCACGCGAGCTCGATTCAACTGGTGACGCCGACTGGCAAGCTGGCCCAGTACTACCTGGGTGTGGAGTACTCACCGAAAGACGTGATGCTGGGCCTCATCGAGGCATCCGGAAACAAGATCGGCAGCCCGGTCGCGAACATTCTGACCTACTGCTACCACTACGATCCGCAGACGAACAAACATTCCATCATCGTGGCGCGCGTGGTGCAGGTGGGTGGCATGGTGACGGTCGCGGGGCTCGGAGGGTTCATGTTTCTGATGTTCCGGCGAGACATCCGCCTTGGGCGCGACCACGACATTCTAAAACCGACTGATGACGACGATACGAGCGGGGAACAAGGCTAACGATGCATATTAGTCCAGTACTTTGGCAATTTCTAGTGAAGTGGCTACACGCGTCCGCGCTGTTTCCGGCCGAAGCGTCGACCATTGCGCCCTACATGGACGCGCTGTACTTCTTTCTGCTGCTGATCACGGTGATCGGCGTAGTGCTGGTTGGAGCGCTGGTGTTCGGGTTTTCCATCCGTTATCGGCGGGCACGCAACCCTGTAGCGACCCAGGTGGAAGGCTCGACTCTGCTGGAAGCCACGTGGACCATCATTCCTCTGGCGCTGTTCCTGGTGTGTTTTGTATGGGGAGCTCTTCTATATTTCCGTATCTATAACCCGCCCCCGAATTCGATGAACATCTACATCGTGGGCAAGCAGTGGATGTGGAAGGCGGAACACCCGGGCGGGCAGCATGAGATCAACGCGCTGCATGTTCCGACCGGTCGGCCAGTGCAGCTAACGATGATTTCGCAGGATGTGTTTCACAGCTTTTCCATTCCGGCGTTCCGGGTGAAGCGCGAGGTAATTCCGGGGCGATACTCGACGGTATGGTTCAATGCCACTGACCCCGGCACATATCATCTCTTCTGTACCCAGTATTGCGGCACGCTGCACTCGGGAATGATCGGCGATATTGTGGCGATGAAGCCCGAGGACTACGAGAGGTGGGCGCAGGAATCGACCAGCGGGATGAGCCTGGCGCAGAATGGCGAGCGCTTGTTTGCCAGCATGGGTTGCAACGCCTGCCATAACGGGACGGCAGCCGCACGCGGCCCCAGCCTGGCGGGCGTGTATGGCTCGCAGTTGACGCTGGCCAACGGCAGCCAGATCAAGGTTACCGAGGCGTTTCTCCGCGACTCCATCCTCAACCCTTCCCAGCATGTGACGGCGGGCTTTGCGCCGATCATGCCGACATATCAAGGCCAGATCAGCGAGGATGGATTGATCGACCTCGTTGAGTACATCAAGACTTTGCAAACGAATTATCGTGTGCAACAGACGCACGTCACATCGCAGTCCGACCAGGCGGCGCCTACGACGCCGGGAATGGTGAAGCCATGAGCACAGCCCCTATTGCAATATCGAATACGATCGTCCTTCTCCCCGACCAGGCCACGGCCACAATTCCGAAGCGGAACTACATCAACGCGGAGCATGGCTTGCTGAGCTGGCTGCTCACCGCGGACCACAAGCGGATCGCGATGCTGTACCTGATCTCGATCACGTTCTTCTTCTTTATTGGTGGAGCGTTCGCAGGCCTCATTCGCCTGGAGTTGCTCACTCCGCAGCCCGACCTGGTCGCGTCCGATACGTATAACAAGTTCTTCACCATGCACGGGATCATCATGATTTTCCTGTTTCTGGTGCCTTCGGTGCCAGCTACGTTGGGGAACTTCCTGATCCCGATCATGATCGGCGCGAAAGATCTGGCGTTTCCCAAGATCAACCTGTTGAGCTGGTATCTGTACGTGATCGGTGGCACGTTGACGCTCGCCGCCCTGGTGCTGGGCGGAGTCGATACGGGCTGGACCTTCACAACGCCACTTTCGACGCACTATCTGAATACGCACGTCGTCACGGCGGCAACCGCTATCTTCGTCGCAGGCTTCAGTTCCATTTTCACTGGTCTGAACTTTATCGTTACCATCCACCGCATGCGCGCGCCTGGCATGACGTGGTTCCGGATGCCGTTGTTCTGCTGGTCCAACTATGCCGCTTCACTGCTGATGGTGCTGGGCACACCGGTACTGGCCATCGCGATTGTGCTGGTGGCACTTGAGCGGCTTATTGGGATTGGCGTGTTCGACCCCACCAAGGGCGGCGATCCACTTCTATTCCAACATCTCTTCTGGTTCTACTCACATCCTGCCGTGTACATCATGATCCTGCCCGGCATGGGCGTGATCTCGGAAGTGATTTCCACCTTCAGCCGCAAGCGGGTATTCGGCTATACCGCGGTCGCGTTCTCGTCGGTTGCGATTGCTCTGTTCGGCTTTTTTGTGTGGGCACACCACATGTTCATCATGGGCGTCTCGAACTACTCGGCGCTGGTGTTCAGCCTGCTGACCATGCTGGTCGCTGTGCCTTCGGCGATCAAAATTTTCAACTGGTCCTTCACCCTGCAGAAGGGCTCCATCACGTTTGAAACCCCAATGCTGTATGCATTTGGCTTTATTGGGTTGTTCACCATCGGCGGTCTGACGGGGGTGTTCCTCGGTTCGCTCGGGATGGACATCCACCTGACTGAGACCTACTTCATCGTGGCGCACTTCCACTTCGTGATGGTTGGCGGCATGTTGATGGCGTTCCTCGCGGGTATTCACTTCTGGTGGCCCAAGCTGACCGGACGGATGTATCCGGAATCGCTTTCGAAGCTGGCCGCGGTGACGACTTTCATCGGCTTCAACCTGACGTTCCTTCCGCAGTTCATCGTGGGCTACCTGGGTATGCCTCGCCGCTATCACGCTTACCCCCAGGAGTTCCAGGTGCTCAACGTACTCTCGACCGCCGGTGCCACGGTGCTCGGTGTGGGTTACATGCTGCCACTGCTGTATCTTGGCTGGTCGTTGAAGTACGGGGCCATTGCAGGTAACAACCCGTGGCAGGCTACCGGGCTGGAGTGGCAGATTCAGTCGCCGCCGCTGACCGAGAACTTTACCGAGACACCGGTTGTTGATTATGAAGCCTACGATTACGAATGGCTGGCAAACAAGACAAAAAATGAGGTGACGACCGTTGGATAACGCGATCGCAACCAATCAAGCGCTGATGCCGCATGAGACGGCAGTAAACGAGGAGCATGAGCACCTCGTGCTGCCGCAGCATCGACATCATTTCGAGACGCAGGAGCAGCAGCGCGAAGCGGGAAGCTTCGGCATGTGGCTTTTCCTGCTGACCGAAATCATGTTCTTCGGCGGGCTATTTTTCGCCTATCTTCTCTATCGGAACTGGTACTATCCCGCATTTGCGGTGGCGTCAACTCAGCTCAATGTGCCTGAAGGTGCCATCAATACGGCCATCCTCATAAGTTCCGGCTTCTTCATGGCGCTTGGCGTTTATGCCGCCGAGGTCAAGAACCGCAAGATGCTGGTGTGGACCCTGATTCTGACGACGGTCTTTGGGATTGCCTTCCTCGGCGTCAAGGTTGACGAGTATCACGAGAAGTACGAACACCATCACATTCCGGGCGCGAGCTTTTCTATTGCGGAGTTCGTGAATCCGGCAGCATACGGCATCGACGAGAAGCCCATCTCGCCGGACATGGCGCGGCACACGGAGATCTTCTTCTTCCTGTACTTCGCCATGACGGGCATGCATGCTCTGCATATGATCATCGGGATCGGCGTTCTGGTGTGGCTCATCTGGCGGGCAAACCGCGGAGAGTTCAGTGCCGGGTACGTGGCACCAATCGAGAACTTTGGGCTGTACTGGCACTTTGTCGATATCGTCTGGCTGTTCCTGTTTCCGCTCCTGTACCTCATCAACCGCCACCTCGCGCACTAGAGACCGCCCGGCACCGAGCACTAAAGGATATTCCGATGGCCCACGAGATAGAACACGAGCAGTCCCACGACCAGGGACACGACGCCTCGAACATAACCAACCCGGAACATGGCGAGCATCACATCGTCTCGCCAATCCAGTACTGCATCGTGTTCGGCACGCTGCTGGTGTTTACGGGCATTACGGTGGGCGCAGCGTATCTCAACATGGGTGCCTTTAACCCCGTGATCGCGCTCGGTATCGCGTGCTTCAAGGCAGTCGTGGTGATCCTGTTCTTCATGCATGTGAAGTATCAGTCGCGGTTGATAAAGATGACCGTGGGGGCGGGGTTCCTGACGTTTCTTATCCTCATCGGCATGACGCTGAGCGACTACATGTCGCGTGCATGGGGCCTCTGGTAAGGCGGTAACAGCAAACGATCAAGAGCTGAGAAGAGCTACTGGACGAAAGAGTATTAGAGAGCCTCGCTGACTATTCGCGGGGCTCTTTGCTTCTGCGCTCGCTCCAGAGAATCTGCCGGAGAATACCCATCCAGGTTTCGGCTTCGCTATGGTCTGCGCCGAGCGATCGAGTGAGCCCCCGGACCAGGGGTTCCTGCGCGTTGGCGGGGAAGCGACGGGTGTATTCGGTGACGTGCATGACGTCGAGAAGAAGTTGGGTGAGCCGCTCGCGGTCTTCTGTCGTGGCTGGCGGGACGCCGATGGCGGGAATTTCCTTTACGCCTTCGAAGCCCTCGCGAGAGAACTCGTAGAGACAAACGGCGACGGACTGTCCGAGATTCATGGAGAGGTGGCGCGCCGCTTCCGGCTTGTACATCGGAATTGTGGTCAGCCAATCACAATGGCTCAGTTGCTCTTTGGTGAGACCGGTTTTTTCGGAGCCGAAGAGCAGTGCGACGCGTGCGGTGTCAGCGGCTTGCAGGGTCGTGAGTATCTGGGGCGCAGCCTGGCGGAGCGAAAGAATGCTCTGGTCGAGCGTTCGTTCTCCGATAGCTGTCGTGCCGACGACGAGTGTGCAGTCGGCGATCGCTTCGGCGAGTGTACGGAAGGTGCGGGTCGTATCAAGCACGGACGACGCACCGACCGCGGCTTTCGTGGCTTCGAGCTTGGTCGCCTCGATCTGCGCTGCTTCCAACGGAACGGTGTAGTCGTTAACCAGGCGGAGGTGGCAAAATCCGAAGTCGTACATGGCGCGGGCGGCGGCACCGATGTTGCCAGGGTTGCGTGCGCCGACCAAAACGACGATGAACTGGGCGCGGTCGGCGGAGGAAAGCATGCCTTCATTTTAGGTCGTGGCGCCAGAAAAACGGCTGGCCGAGGCCAGCCGTCTGCTTTCCTGCGATAGGGGTCAGTGAGGGCGACCCTCGTGACCTGCTTCGCGTCCGCCGCCACCTTCGCGCGCGGAGGGTGCGGGTCGCGCTTCCGGGGCGGGGCGGGCCTGCGGCTGCGGGCGTGCTTGCGGCTGCGGCCTCAGCTGCGGTTGCGGCTGCGACTGCGACCGGGGGGCCGCTGCGGAGTTGTGGTTCTCACGGTAAATCTGCGCGCTGGCGCCGTGCTGCTCGCGATTGACCTGCTGCCGCTGCTGCGGCGTCAGGGCGCCACCGTTGGTCACGCGGTCGTTGTGCACCTGGCGCTCGATGTTGGCCTGGCGCTGATCGGCGCGAGCAGTTTCGCCGGCAGTCATGCGTCCGCTCTGGACGCCGTTGGCGATGCGCTGCTGCTGGTTGCCTTCACGCTGATTGACGATGGGACGCTGCTGGTTGGCGCTGCCGAAGCCTCCGCGGCCTGCGTTTGCGGGACTCGCGGGGTTGCCGTGGAACGCTGCGGGTGTGGGCGCAGCGGCAACGGCCGGGCGGCCATTGTTAAACTTCGCGAACTGCTGGCGGTTGTGGGCGGCGAAAGTCTGATGCTGAAGCTGCTCGCCGGTGGGCTGGATGTGCTGCTCGCGCAGGGCGGCCTGCTCTTGCGCGGAGGCGCGGTAGGGGATGCCGCCGTCACCTCCGTTGTAGCTGACGTGGTTGTAGGAGACGCTGGTCACGTTCACCCTTCGCTCGTACACGTTATGCACGTTGACGATGTTGATGTTGTTCACTGTGCGGTTGTAGGCGAACGTATTGCCGCGCCAGTAGCCGCCCTCGTAGCCGACGCCGCCGTAGCCGAAGCCGTAGTTGATCCCTCCGTAGAAGCCTACGTGCGGGCCCCAGTAGCCGGGGTGGAAGAGGAAGGCCGAGCCGCCCCAGCCCCAGTAGGCCGGCGTCCAAAGGTAACCGACGCGCGCAGGGCGGACCCAGGTGCCGGGCACCCAGAAGTACCCGTCCGGACCGTAGGCCCAGTAGCCGGGCGTCCAAAGGTAGCCGTCGCCGGGACACAGAGGCTGAGCGTAGACAGGCAACGCGGGTGGCCCGAAGCCGACGGAAATGACCAACTGCGCGCTGGCTGTGGTGGCGGGCAGCAGGGCGAGTGGCGCGGCGAGAGCAGCCGTCAGGACAAGCGCTTGTCTTAGGGTTCGAGGAAGACGATTAGAAATCATTACGTTATTCCTGCTTTCCGTGGATGCCTGGGCCCTGGCGAGGGCCGGGGGGCACCCCTTTGAAGACACGGATTGGCTGGGCATGTTGCGTTCGGCGGCCACGTCACATATCAAGCTCAAGACGCCTGCGTCAATGGTCGGTTGCGAAGTTTGCACAACAGCGACGGTTGGCACGTTCCAGCACGGTCCGGGACGGCCCTGGGACTCTCCGTGGCCGGAAGGCGGCAGCTTACACTGGAAGCTCCGATGGCCGACAGCTTCTCGCAGCAGGTAAAAGACCAGACCGACATCGTTCGCATCATCGGCGACTACGTGAAGCTGCGCAAGGCGGGGGCGCAGAACTTTACCGGACTGTGTCCGTTTCACAAGGAAAAGTCAGGGAGCTTTTCGGTCAATGTGGCGAAGCGTTTTTACTACTGCTTTGGGTGTCATGAGACCGGCGACGTCTTTACGTTTGTGATGAAGATGGATAGCCTGACGTTTCCTGAGGCCGTGCGAGCGGTGGCGCAAAAGGTGGGGATTGCGCTGCCGCAGCGGCAGTTCCACTCGGCCGAAGAGGCAAGGGATGCGGGCGAGCGGCGGCAGTTGATGGAGATCCACGAAGCCGCCACGCAGTACTTCCAACAGGCGTTGCAGAGTCCTGAAGCCGCGCGGGCACGTGAGTATCTGACTGGCCGGGGCGTGACGGCGGAGACGGTGGCGAAGTTCCGGATCGGCTATGCGCCAGAGAGCTTCAATGACATGCGCGACCGGCTGGTCAAGCACTTCGCGGAGCCAGTGCTGCGGGCCAGCGGGCTCTTTAGCTGGAAGGATCAGGAGGACGGCGCTGGCAACGTCACCGCGGGTCAGATGTACGCGAAGTTCCGCAAGCGGATCACGTTTCCGATCGCGAATGAGCAGGGCAAGACGATCGCGTTTACGGCGCGGGCCCTGGATTCGGCAGAGCAGGACGCGAAGGCAGGACCGAAGTATCTCAACTCGCCGGAGACGATGCTTTATACGAAGGGGCAGGTGCTGTTCAACCTGGACAAAGCCAAGGCGGCAATTCGGGATCTGGGGTTTGCGCTGCTGGTGGAAGGTCAGATGGATTGCATCTCGGTGTACACAGCGGGAATCCAGAACGTGCTGGCGACGAGCGGAACGGCGTTCACGGAGGCCCAGGTGCGTTTGCTGGCGCGGTTCACAAAGCGCGTGATTCTGAACTTCGACCCCGACACGGCGGGTGCGAATGCGGCGGAAAAGTCGCTGGCGCTGCTGAGCGAGGAAGACTTCGAAGTGCGGGTGATGACGCTGGAGGGTGGTCTTGATCCTGACAGGTACATCAGGGAGCAGGGAGTGGCGGCGTACTCGGCTGCGGTACGCGGTGCCAAGCGCCATGCGGACTACCTGATCGAGCGGGCAAAGATTCTGCATCCGGGGCAAACGCCAGAGGCGAAGGTGCGCCAGCTCAATTTCCTGCTGCCGCATATACGCCGGATTCCGAATGCGTTGTTGCGAGATGAGTTTGCGAATAATGCGGCCCAGCAGCTGGGCATCGACTCCGCGATGATGCGGCAGGAGCTGAAGCAGGCGGCGGCGCAGCGGCTGGAAAGTGTGCGCGCGCCGCGGGCCTCGGCCTTGACGGAGCTGGAGCGAGTGCTGCTGCGGGCGCTGGTGCTGCCAGATGCGGATGCGGCTCGGGAGTTGGCGGCGAGCGAACTGGGTGCGCACCCGGAGTGGTACGCGGGGCTGCCGAGCGGGGCGCTGATGGAGACCCTGGCGAATGCGTCGGCACCCGACAATCCGATGGAAGCGGCTGGCGATGGAGCGTCCAAAAGCCTGCTGGCGATTGCGCTGCATGAGCCGAGCGATGAGTCACGCGATCCGCTGGCCGTGCAGGTTCGTCATGCGTTGACGACCCTGCGGGTGCGGAGTCTGGAACGCAGGCAGCGCGAGCTGCGGACCCTGATCGCGGGCGCGGACCGCAGCGGGGATGAGGCGATGCTGACGCAGCTGACGCTGGAAAAGGTGCAGTTGGACCGGGCGCTGCGCGAGCTGTAGAGAGTGCGGGCGGTTGTGGTTCCCCACTCATCCGCGCCAAGAGCCAACCAGGAGGGGGCTGCACCGGCGATTTGGAAGAGGGGGAGGCGGACGTGCGAAAATTGGGCGTGACTTCGCTCGCCGATCAGCGCCGTGTATAGCTCCGTTCGCCGCCGGATGGCACTGGGGTTTCTGTCCAACTGGGTCAGCCGGCTGGCCGGGACGCTGATTCAACTGGTGCAGGTTCCGGTGTTTCTGCATTTCTGGAGCTTAACGCTGTACGGCGAGTGGATTACGGTCAACGCGATCCCGTCGTACTTGAGCTTTTCAAACATCGGCTTCGGCACTGTCGCCAGCAACGAGATGACCATGCTTATGGGGCGGGATGACAGGGCCTCCGCACTGCGGGTGTTTCAGAGCTGCTGGTGGTTGATTGCGCTGGCATGCGCGGTAACGATGGTGCTGTTTGCGACGTTGCTGTTCACGCTGCCGATCGAGCGTTGGCATACGTTCAAGGCGCTTTCCACGGCGGATGCTCGATGGATGCTGTTTGCCCTGGGGACCGCAGTGTTGTTCGGGCAGCTGGAGCAGCTGCTGGGGGCGGCGTATACCTGCGTCGGACGCTACCCGTACGGCAGTTTTGTGAAGAGCATCATCACGCTGTGCGCGTTCGTGGCGATGATCGTTCCGGTGTTGCTGGGGCGGGGGCCTCGCGCGGCGGCGATCGTGTTCGCGGGAGCGAACATTCTGGGAACCATTGTCTTCGGGATCATGACGCGGCGGGACGTGCCTTGGATCGAGTTTGGATGGCGGTATGCGGAGTGGGCGGAGATCAAGCGGCTGGCGCCACCGGCGTTCGCGTTCATGGGCTTTCCAATTGGCAATGCCCTGAACCTGCAGGGGACGGTGCTGGCGGTGAGCTACGCGCTGGGACCGGTGGAGGTGGTCGTGTTTTCAACCGCGCGGACAGTTTCGCGGGTGGCGCTGCAGATGGTGCAGCTGGTGAACCAGACGTTCTGGCCGGAACTAGGCGCGGCGTTTGGCGCGGGTAACATCGAGCTGGTTCGCAAGCTGCACAGGCGCGCGTGCCAGATGGCGGCGATCATTGCGCTGGCGCTGATCGCGGTGATGATGACCCTGGGGCCGTGGTTCCTCACGCGGTGGACGTCGCACAAATTACCGCCCAGCCCGGGGCTGCTGTTCATGTTGATGATCAGCGTCTTCTTTTATGCGGGCTGGTCGACGAGCTCCACGCTGCTGACGGCGATCAACCGGCATAGGACGCTGGCCACGTACTACATTTGCGGGACCGGGGTGACGGTGGTCGTGACGTATCTTGCGGCACGCTACTCCGGGCTGATGGCGGCGGCGGCTTCGCTGATCCTGTCGGAGCTGATCATGAATGTGTATGTGTTGCCGGCGTCGCTGCGGATGGCGGAGGACGACTGGGGCGGCTTTCTGGCGTCGATGTTTGATTATCCGCAGGCGCTGAAGCCCGGGAACCTGCTGCGGCGGCTGCGCAGGACGCGCGAGATGCCTGGCGATCATGGTGAGATGGAAATCTAGCGCGCCGGGATGTGGCGCGTCCGGATCAAGCGAATCAGGATATGGCGAATCACAATTTAGCGAGTCAATTTAGCGAGCCCTGGGCCTGTTTCCCGTATTCTTATCAGAATCATCTTCTCTGTTTTCCGAGGTATTCATGTTTCTTCGCAGTGTGCGTATTGCGGTTGGTTTGACCGCTTGTTCGACGATCATGATGTTCGCTCAACAGTCGCCGCGTGTGCTTACCGCCGACGATTACTCGAAAGCGGAACGCTGGATGAACTACAACGTGGTGTCGCTGGTGCATCACACCATCGGCGGCGTGCAGTATCTGCCGGATGGACGGGTGTTCTATCGCGACCCGCGCGCGGAAGGCGTGATGTATATGCTGGCGGACCCAGCAAAGGGGACGCAGGCGGCGGCGTTCGACAATGCGAAGCTGGCGGCGGCGCTCAATAAATCGATGCCTGCCGCGTCAAAGCGGAAGGTCGAGGCCGCGCAGTTGGGTGTGACCGGCTATACCGCCGAAGAGAAAGGCGGGTTTGCGGTCGGCGTACGCGGCACCACGTTTCATTGCGACGCGGCGGCGAGCAAGTGCGTCGCGGAGCCTGCACCGCCCACGCCGGAACAGGTGCCGGCCAAGGCGAACGTGCCGCCGGTGAAGGCAACCGCTACGCCTCCTCCGCCTCCTCCAGCGCGGCCGGGCAGACGGCGTGGATCGTCGCCCGTCAATATATCGCCCGATGGAAAGCTTGCCGCGTTTATTCGCGACAACAACCTGTGGGTACGCACGGTCGCAACCGCAGAAGAGAAGCAGCTTACGACCGATGGCGTTCGCAACTACGGTTATGCCACCGATAACGCGGGGTGGCAGCACACGGATGCCGCCATCCTGACGTGGTCGGCCGACAGCACCAAGATCGCAACCTTCCAGCAGGACCAGCGCAAGACGGGCCTGATGTACCTGGTGCCGGTGACCAACCGGCATCCTCAGCTGGAGGCCTGGCCTTACCCGCTGGTGGGGGACAAGGACGTCACGATGATTGAACCGGTCGTGATCGACGTAGCGACAGCCGCGGTGTTGCGGTTGAAGACTGAGCCGCTGCAGCATCGCAGCATGGAGTGCGACGACATCAGCTGCGATGGTGACGGGCGTTGGAGCGATGTCGAGTTCTCGCCGGACAACGCGCACCTGGCTTTCGTCGCGACTTCGCGCGACCACAAGGACGAGTTCGTGAAGGTAGCGGACACGGTCACGGGCGATGTGCGCGACGTGATGCATGAGCACGCGGCCACGTACTACGGCTGGCAGAGCAAAGTGGACTGGAAGTATCTCCCGGGTTCAAACGAGCTGCTGTGGGTGTCGGAGCGCAGCAATTGGGCGCAGCTTTACCTGTACGACCTGACTACGGGCAAGCTTAAGAATCAAATCACCCACGGCGACGGACCAGTCCAGAACTTGTTGTACGTGGACGAAAAGAAGCGAGTGATCTACTTCGAGGCGACGGGCAAGGAGAAGGGCGACCAGAAGGGCATCGACCCCTACTTTGTTCACTATTACCGTGTCGATTTCGACGGCAAAAATCAGCAATTGCTGACGCCAGAGGTCGCCAATCATGTCATCACGCCCGCTCCCGATGGCAGCACGTTTGTGGACGTGTACTCGACCGTCGACACGCCGGAGACCGCCGTCCTTCGTGACAATGCCGGAAAGGTGTTGCTGACGCTGGGCAAGCAGGACATCTCACCACTGCTGGCGAAGGGATGGAAGGCTCCGATGCCGATCACGGTGAAGGCGCGCGACGGCAAGACGCCGCTCTACGGGTTCCTTTTCAAGCCGACGAATTTCGATGCCAGTCGCAAGTATCCGGTGGTGGACCTGGTGTATCCGGGGCCGCAGGACGCGGCGTGCGGACCGCGCAGCTTCCGCGCCGCGCATGGCGATCTTCAGGCGCTCGCGGACCTCGGTTTCGTCACGCTCTGCATCGATGGCATGGGCAACCCACACCGCTCCAAGAGCTACCATGACGCGCACGCCTCGACACCCGAGGAGATGGGCGATGACACGATTCCCGACCAGGTGTCGGGCATCAAGGATTTGGGCGCGCAGTATGCGTGGATCGATCTCGACCGCGTCGGCATTTGGGGGCACTCGGGCGGCGGCAACGCTACGGCTTCCGCGATGCTGCACTTTCCGGACTTCTTCAAGGTCGGTATCGCCGAGAGCGGCAATCATGACAACCGCAACTACGAAGACGATTGGGATGAGCGCTGGGCGGGCCTGGAAAAGATCGCACCCGACGGCAAGAGCAATTACGACGCGCAGGCCAACCAGAACTACGCCAAGAATCTGAAGGGTCACCTAATGCTGGCGCATGGGACGATGGACGACAACGTGCCCCCTAGTAATACCTTGCTTCTGGTGGATGCACTGGTGAAGGCCAACAAGGATTTCGACCTGGTGCTGTTCCCGAACGCACATCACGGCTACGCAGACGGTTCGCCGTATATGATGCGGCGGCGCTGGGACTACTTCGTGCGATACCTGTCGGGAAACACACCGCCAGTCAACTACGAGATGAAGCCGTCTCAAGAGGTGCAAAAGTTGCTGGCTGGCGGTGGTGGACCTTCGGAGGATGAAGTCGAAAACGCAGACGACGATTTATAAAGCCGGAAGCTCTGTTTGCCGTGGAGGCTTTAGTGAGTCGCGCGCAGGGCATGGCGAGTGACGCTACTCGACGATCCTGCCGTCGGCGCCGGTTACAGGTTTGTGGGTGGTGGACGCGGGCGTTTCCATCTGCCAGCCGGCGTTGGTGTTGATGAGCGTGGCGGTGGCAGTCTGTGGCGTAGTCAGGTTGGCACGCACGTCCGGAAAGGCGTTCTGAGTTTCCGGCGCGGAGGCCCAGCCGGGAACTCCGGTGAAAGTGCGATGGAAGACCACTGTGGTGGTGGCGCCGGGCTGATCGGTAGTGGGGGTGGAACTGTCGATGGCGGAGACGCTGCGATGGCCGTAGCAGAAGTTGCCGAATCCGGGCTGGGTGGCGTCTGCGGTCCAGGCGCTGCGGCCCTGATCGCTGATGTCGTAGTTGGTGACCTGCTTGCTGGCGATGATGAAGACCTTCTTCTCGGCGGTGGTACGCACGAGCAGGCCCTGGTCGACGAGAGCGTCATACCCAGCCGTCTTCGCGGTGTCGGAAGTGGTGACCTGCACGGGGAATTTGAGGGGCTGATCCCACAGGCAGGCGGGGTGGGTGGAGTAATAGGCGTTGATGGCGCTGGTGAAGTTGAGCGCGTTGTCGTCGGTCTTCTTGCATCCGGCGATCAGAAGCACCGCTGCTCCGCCGAGGCATGTTACTTGTAAAAGACGTTTCATGGGCCCTCGCAGATAGCTTGGATGCTTAACCAGGGATCACGGGAGTGCGGGGGAGAAGCTGCAGGCGCTCGCGGACTTGTCCGGGTGTGACGCCGGCGTCGCGAAGGGTACGGAGGCTGAGTGCGTCGTGGCGTTTGGCGAGGCGAATGCCGCGTTCGTCGAGCATAAGGTCGGTGTGGAAGAAGGCTGGGGTGGGCAGATGGAGGGCGCGTTGCAGGAGCAGCTGGCGCGCGGTGGACTTGAGCAGGTCGCGTCCGCGCACGACCTCCGTGATGGCCATGGCGGCGTCGTCGACGACGCAGGCGAGCTGGTAGCTGGGCAGACCGTCTCGACGCCAGACAAGGAAGTCGCCGAACTGGGCAGCCTCGTCGCAGCCTGCGCGGAACGCTTGCGGACCGGCGTGGAGGTCGGTGAAGCGAATGGTCTGATGATCAGGAACGTGAAAGCGATAGTTGGTGTGTGCGGCCAACGGCTGGGGAGGAGCAGCCCACTTCCGAAGTGCCCGACGCCGAGCACCCGGCTCGATGGGAGGACGGCAAGTGCCGGGGTAGATGGGCTCGTCATCGTCTTCGTGGGGGGCATGAATGGATCGTTGCAGGTCTCGGCGGGAGCAGTGGCAGGGGTAGATGTGGCCGGCCGCAAGGAGTTCTTCCGCGGCGCGTTGGTAGAGCGGAAGGCGGTCGCTCTGCTTCACTTCGTCGTGCCATTGAATACCAAGCCAGGAGAGATCTTCGCGTATGGCTGCGGCGAACTCCGGCCCGGAGCGCTGAGGGTCGAGGTCGTCATCACGAAGCCAGAGCTTGCCGTTGGCGGCACATGCGCGGTCATATGCCGTGCAGAACGTTCGCGCGTGGCCCAGATGTAGAAGACCGGTGGGTGAGGGGGCGAGACGGCCGGTATAGGACATGGAGGCGATGTGAGTTGCACGCTGTCAGTTCTAAACTTAGGAGCGACGGCACTTTAACGTACAACTGACAGCTGACAACGCACAACTCCTCATAGCCAGCCCTTGGTCCTTGCAATTCGGGCGGCATCGACACGGTTGGCGGCGCCAAGTTTGGCGATGGCTTCGGAGAGGTAGTTGCGGACGGTGCCCTCGGATAGGTGGAGTTCGGCGGCGATCTCCGAGGAGGTTCTGCCGTCGCCGGCGCGCTGCAGGATGACGCGCTCGCGGTCCGAGAGGGGATCTTCGTCGGCCGACCAGGCTTCCGCTGCCAGGGCTGGATCCACGGCGCGAAGGCCCTGGTGGACGCGCCGAATGGCTTCGGCAAGCTCGGAGGCGGGGCGTTCTTTCAGCAGATAGCCTCGGGCGCCGGCGTCGAGTGCGCGGCGCAGGTAGCCGGGGCGGGCGAAGGTGGTGAGGATGACCACGCGCGCTTTGGACTCGTCTTGTTTGAGCGCGGAGGCAAGTTCGAGGCCGGTCATCTCGGGCATCTCTATATCGGTGACGACGACGGCGGGCGTGAGCGAGCGAGCCAGACGCAGAGCTTCGCGGCCGTTGGCTGCCTGTCCAACGATGGTGATGTCCGGTTCGAGTTCGAGCAGGGCAGCGAGCGCCCCCCGCAGCATGGTCTGATCTTCGGCTAGCAGGACGCGGATGTGCGAAGCGGGGGCGGCGGAGGGCGTCATGCGGTGGGGCTCGGCATATGCACGGGGAGGGCGATCAGGAGGCAGGTGCCGCTGGTGCAGTCCAGTGAGAGATGGCCGCCGAGGGCTTCGACGCGCTCGCGCATTCCGCGCAGGCCGTTGCCTTCGCGCGGCTGCACGTTTCCGGCGTGGCTTCCAGCACGTCTCCCGTTGTCAGCGACGGTGAGGCGGTGCTGGCCGTCTGCGATGTGGAAGCGCAGCGTGCATTGTGTGGCGTTGGAGTGGCGGACGATGTTGGTGACTGCTTCACGCAGCGCGAGCGCGAGGACTGTTTCTTCCTTCGCACCGAGGCCGCTGTGCGTGGAGGGCATGGCGTCGCAAAACAAGGTGACGCCGGCGGCGTCGAGAGTGCGTCGGGCGGCTTCGATCTCGGCGACGAGACCGCGGGCCCGGTATCCGCCGATGGCCTCGCGAACCTCGGCGAGCGCGGAGCGAGCGGTGCTTTCGACTTCGGCGATTTCTGCGGCGGCGCGGTGATGGTCGCGGGCAGTTTCCGAGGTGAGCAGCCGGCCCGCAAGTTCAGCTTTCAGAACGATGACGGACAGGGTGTGGCCCAGCACGTCGTGCAGGTCACGGGCGATGCGCTCTCGCTCCGCCACGGCGGCGAGGGTGACGTTCTCGGCCTGGGCCTCGCGGAGGGCGCAGTCGGCGCGGCGCTGCTGCGCGAAGAAGATGTTGCCTCCGCCGATGACCAGGAGAAGGAAGATGGCAAAGAGGGCGTTCGGCCAGTTGCTATGCGGCCGGAGCCACCAGGATTCGGCGGCGATGCCGATGGCTTCCGCCACAAAGCCCGTCAGCACCAACGGAACCGAACGGATGCTGAACGGAAGGAAAGCCGCAGTATAGATGAAGAAGGTGGTCGCGCCGGAGTTCCACGGAAAGCCGATAAGGCCAAGTGCGAAGGTGGCGGCGATCATGAGGCGGCGCGTGGTTTCGCTGGTGGTTCGAAGGTAGGTGAAGAAGACCCAGAGGAAGACTGCGAGGATGGCCAGGGTACGCGGCCAGATGAAAGGACGTGGAGAGAAGAGCGGCTCTATGAAAAGGAAGAGGGTATACGCGAGCCACACGGTGGTGGAGCCCGCAGTATGTCTCTCGGCGATGGCGATCGACTTCTTCATGACATCCTCTGCAGTTTACGCCGCTGCGCTTTAGCTGTTCTGCTCGCGGCGGCGGAAGGCGAAGGCGGCGATGGCGAGCATGACGCAGGCGAAGCCGGCCAGATACACCCAGTGGTGCCAGGCGATGCTGCCAGGAAGGGCCGCCTGGAACGTCCCCAGCATGAGTTGAGCCAGGTGGTAGGTGGGAAACGCCGGAGCGATAGTGCGCAGTGCGGACGGCAGCATTTGAACCGGAATCCACAGACCGCTCAGGAAGCTCATGGGCATCAGGATGAGGTTGGCGATGCCGGGTGCGGAGTTGAACGGGACCGTAAGGGCGAGCACCAGGCCCATGCAGGCGAAGGGGATGGACCCGGCCAGGGTGAGGGCGATCATGCGCATGTATTCGGAAAAGGAAAGCTGGACATGTCCCATGGTGATGCCCAGGCCGCAAAGCAGAGTAACGATGATGACTCCGAAGGCCATCGCCGTGCAGCATTTTGCCATGAGGTAGGCGACGGCCGGCATGGGGCTGGCTCGTTTGAGCTCCAGCCAGCCGGCGGAGAGGTCGGCTGCCACGCCGATGCCGATATTGAAGAGTGCCGCCCCGACGATGCCGAAAACGGCGTAGCCGCCAAGCATGTACTTGGCTATGGAGACTCCGGAGGCCATGTTGCCGCGGTTAAGCACAATGCCGAACAGGACATAGAACATGACAGGGAAGCCGATCGCTGAGAGCGAGAACGTGCGGGTACGCACGGCGCGGATGAACTCGTGACGGGTTTCGATGGCGAAGACGCGGAAGGTGTGCGCCAGGCCTATGGAGGGGAGCGGAAGGGTTGCGGTGGACATGGTGAATCTCCTTGGGCGTTTGTGGAAGAGACGCAGGGTCCCTGCGGGAATGAAAACCAAAATGGGCGGGCGCGGATTCTGTTCGGGATGACGAACCAAACTAGGAAGATTTGGAGGTCAGTGCCAGAAAGGCATCTTCCAGCGCAGGTGCGGCGACTTCAAGCGAGTGCAGGGTTTGATCGAGGGCGAGCATCTCACGCAGCGCAGCTTCGGGACGGCTGGTAATGATCGTGGCGCCGCCGGGTGTGGTGTGGGCTTCGGAGACTCCCGGGAGCCCCCGAAGGGTTTCGACCGCGAGAGCGGTGACGCAACGAATCGTGCGGGGGATGGCAGCCGTGCTTCCGGGTTGGACAGAGCCGGTTGCGCCCATCGACTTCACTTCTGCCGGCGTGCCTTCGCAGATGACGCGGCCGTTGTTCACAACGATGATTCGGTGCGCGAGGGCGTCGGCTTCTTCGAGATAGTGTGTCGTCAGCAGAACGGTCTTACCTGCTGCAGCGAGGGTGCGGATCTGCGCCCAGAGACCGCGGCGTGCTTCAATGTCGAGGCCTACGGTGGGCTCGTCGAGGAAGATGATGTCGGGGTTGCCGGCGAGCGCGAGGCCGAAGAACGTGCGCTGCTTCTGACCGCCGGAAAGCTGGGCGAACAGGCGGTTTTCAATGCCCTCAAGTCCCGCAGCCTTTACGATTTCGGCATACGGCATGGGGTGCGGATAGTAGGCGCGAAACATGGCGATGTGCTCACGGACGCGGAGCATTTCCGGCGCCCGGCCAACTTGCAGCATGGCTCCTGTCCGTACGCGGGCGGCGGGGTCGCGAGGGTCGGCGCCGAAGATGCGAACGGTGCCGGAAGTGGGGGCGGAGAGGCCAAGCATGAGCTTGACGGCCGTCGATTTGCCTGCGCCATTGGGGCCGAGTAACGCGACGATCTCTCCACGCCTGAGCTCGAGCGAGAGGCCATCGAGCGCGACAACGCCGTTTGAGTATCGCTTGGTGATGCCAGTGAGCGAAGCGACGACCTCGCTGGGCTGGCTGGTGCCGGTTGCTGCGGTGGGTGTGACCACTTCCATCACTGCGCTCATGTTCGGGCTCCTTCGAATGCTGTACCTGACAAGAGCTAGTGTGCGCGGAGCGCAGGCGAGAACGCAGTGCGGGTCGTCAGCAAAGCGCGGTGACGTTTGTCATACTGACTGCAAGAGGTTCCTCCATGGCGGCTGCGGAGTTGCAGATTCGTGAGTTCGAGCCCGGCGATGAAGCTGTGTTCCGGCGCTTGAACGCGGAATGGATCGTGCGCTATTTCACGCTTGAGCCCAGCGACTTAAACACTTTCTCCGATCCCCAGCACAAGATTCTCGACAAAGGTGGGCGCATCTTCTTTGCGCTGCACGGGGGCACGGTGGTGGGCTGCTGCGCGCTCGTGGTCCTGGGTCCGGGAGAGTTCGAGGTGGCCAAGATGGCCGTGACGGAGTCGGCGCAGGGCGCGGGTGTGGGGCGGCGAGTGCTGCAGCATACGGTCGAAGCGGCGCGAAAGATGGGCGCCAAACGGCTTTATCTCGAGACCAACGCCAGGCTGGTGCCAGCGATCAGCCTGTATGAGCGCGCGGGATTTCAACGCCTGCCGGACAGAAAGTCTCGGTACGATCGCGCAAACGTTTTTATGGAGCTGATGTTCTAACCCTGCGTCGGAACAGATGTTGAATGGTCATGGTGACCAGACCGATGCTAGAGATGAGTAGCAACCCGACTTCGGCCAGCAGCGCGATGTTGCCGAATACACCGATGGACAGATGCAGCATTTCGATCAGATCGATGGCGTAGAACTCGAGCGTCGGGTTGAAGAGGACGAGCAGGCCCAGCAGTGAGCCCGCGAAGCCAAGGCCGAAGACGAGCCACAGCAGGCGGCGGCGGTTCACTGTGTTCGCTGGCGGGGGCATGGTCTGAGCCTACATCCAGTCCGCTCCGTACTGTACTGGAATTTGCGTGAAGGCAATGCGGGTGGGGGCGGAGTCGCGGGCGGGGAGCATGCCGGCGAAGTGCAGCGTGGTGTGGCCGTACTTGAGGTTCAGCTTGTCCATGGTGGCGGAGAGTTCGGCGCGGTGGCCGGGCTCTTCGAAGAGCATGTGCGGGACTTCGGCGTCGGGCAGCAGATTGCGGAGGGTGACGCCGACGAAGAACGGCTTCTGCTGGTCGGGGCCGGTGGGACGCTGCTTCCAGATGCCCTGCAGCGCCTCGAGCAGCGAAAGTGTGTCGTTACAGTGGCGAAAGCGCGCTTCCATGCCCCAGGCCGCATGTTGGATGCCGCTGGTATGTTGACGCAGTTTGCTGGCACGCCCTGCCTGGTCGCGCGAGAGTTGAAACTTGATTGTCACTGAGAGCGAACTGGTGTGGAACTTTTCCATGCGGAGACGCATGCCCGCCTTATGCAGGAGCTTGTGCGCGACGGCCCAGGCGCCTTCCTGCGAGCGGTGCTCAGGACCAAGCACATGCGAGTGGCCGAGCGACTTTTGGAGGTCGGAGGCGACGGGTGCACCGTCGTCCCCGGTCGCGGCGCCGCGCAGCCAGTGGAACAGGCGGTCGCCCCAGACGGAGTCCCACAGCGCATGCATTCCGTTGCGATCGAGCGCCAGCAGCTCCGGGATGGTACGGATGCCTTTGGCGTTGAGGCGGACTTCCGTCTTCGCGCCGACGCCCGGAAGGTCGCGGAGTTCGAGATGCGCGATAGCGCGCGGCAGCTGCGAAGGCAGCAGCCCGATCAGCCCGTCGGGCTTCTGCATGTCAGAGGCGATCTTGGCCAGATAGCGGTTGGGCGCCATGCCGATGGAGCAGTTCAGCGTGCTGCCAACGTCGTCCTTGATGGCCTGCTTGATTTCAAGCGCGATGCGACGGGCGTTGGGCGGCTTCTGCTCGCGGCCGATAAGCTGACACACCATCTCGTCGATCGAAGGCGTGTGCGCCACCGGGCAGCAGCGATCCACAGCCTCTGCAATGCGGTGGGAGTATTCGGAGTAGACGGTGTGCGAGCCGTCGACGAGGATGATGTCCGGGCAGATGGCTCTCGCCTCACCCACCTTAGTGCCGGTCTTGATCTTGAGGGCCTTGGCCTCGTAGCTGGCGGCGATGATGGTGCCGGTGTCGGCCATGGTGCCGACGACGGCCGTAGGACGGCCCCGGTATTCGGGGTGAAGTTCCTGTTCTACCGATGCGAAGAAGCTGTTGAGGTCGATATGCAGGAAGCCGAACAGATCGGGTTGGGCCGGTTCGGGTTGGGCCGGTTCGGGTTTAGGGGAGGTCGACATCGCGGCTATTCTGTATTCTATTCGCCGTTTGTTTGCTTGAGGAGCTTCCGCGACCGCAATCTTGCCTTACGCCCCGGCCCGAGATCCGTATAAGGTGCGGAGATGGATGCTGTGAGCGTGGCGACGGGTGAGCACTATATCTGGGGCGCGGTTTCGGACGGCTGGCACCTGGTGCGGTCCCCGGGGCTGAGCGTGATTGAGGAGCGGATGCCGCCGGGCGCGACTGAGCAGCGCCATTTTCATGAACGCTCGCGACAGTTCTTCTATGTGCTGACCGGCGAGTTGACGATCGAAGCCGCTGGAGCAAGTTACGTGCTGCGCGCCGGTCACGGGCTGGAAATCGCTCCGGGGACACCGCACCAGGCGCTCAACATTGGCGGGGCGGACGTTCGGTTTCTGGTGGTGAGCGCGCCTCCTGGGCATACAGACAGGACACCCTGCTGAACCGTGGTGGGGTGTTGCTGACGTCTTGGTCGTGTGATTTCAAGAGGGAAATGAATTGTCCGTAAAATTTTCCCTTGACTCCCAGGGTTGAAGGCCTCAGTGTTGTCAACAACGAATAAGTAAAACCTTGATGAATCGTCTCCCACGGGAGCCGGACATCTTTGGCCGTGCAGACGCTCGGGAGTGTCTTCCCGTGCCTGCCGGTGAGTCTGAGTTTGTACGAGGAGAGTCCATGAAGAAGCTATGGCTGTTGATGCTCACACTTGTGATGAGCATTGCAATGGTGGGACGAGCGCAGGAAACAACCGGCGCCGTACAGGGAATCATCACGGATCCGACGGGTGCTGTGGTCGTCGGCGCGACAGTCACAGCGACTGGCGATAAGCTCATCGGAACCGCCAAAGCGACGACCGACAAACGCGGCTTTTACCGTCTGAATGCCCTCCCTCCTGGCACATATAGCTTAACTGTCCAGGGTTCCGGCATGGCGGCTAAAGCTAACGATCTTCGGCTTTCCGCGGGTGATTTGCCCAACTTGAACTTTACACTTGCTCCAGGTGCCATGACTGTGGTCGAGGTCAGCAGCGCCGTAGCTCAAGTAGACGTGACCCAGAGCAAGGTTGAGACGACTATCTCTAACGAGGTTCTTCAGGAAATTCCGAAGGGTCGCTCCTTTCAGTCCGTGATCCCGTTCGCCCCCGGCGCCCGCCAGGAGCCGTTGCAATCTCTCAGCGGCAGTGTGCTTGCAGGCAATCGCACTGGTGGCTTCCAGATTGACGGAGCGTCTGATTCCGAGAACGTTTACAGCTCAGAAGGCGTCAACATCACAGGCATAGTCGGCGGTGGAGTGGGCTACAACGTTCCGATCGAATTCGTGCAAGACGTACAAGTAAAGAGTTCTTCCTTTGAAGCTGAGTACGGCGGCGCCCTAGGCGGAGTGATCAACGTTATTCAGCAGAGAGGATCTAATAACTGGCATGGGTCGATCCTCGGCTATTACCGTTCAAGCGCACTCAACGCGACAGATCAGTGCAACATTTCGAGCACGTGCGGTCTAGGCAGAAATCCAGCGACGGTTGCAAGCTCATCGACCCGGACCGACCAGGCGGCGTGGTATTACGTCGGCAAGCAGGATCACTACCGCATCGTAAATCCCGGCTTTACACTCGGCGGTCCCCTCTACAAAGACAAGCTCTGGATGTTCGCGAGCTACATCCCCGAGTTCTACCGTCTGCGCCGCGATGTGAGTTTCACTGCCGCTAATCCTGGTCCACGCCAGTTCTATCAGAATCAAGACCAGCACTATGGATTCGCCCGCTTCGATTACGGTCCAATCAGCAAACTACGTTTGTTTGCAAGCTGGGAAGATCTATACACCCGCCTTACAGGAAACAGCCTTCCCGGTGCAGACAGCAAACTGGGACAGTTCAATTCCAGCTCAACGACTGACCCAGCCACCTTCCGCGCCGATTCTGGTGTGGTGAGCCCCGCCGCCATTTACGCGTTCGGTGCGGATTACACCCTTACTTCCAAAACCTTGGTCACCGCCCGTTACGGGTATCTCTACAATGACTCTCAAGATCGCGGCAAGCCCGTCGGCGTCCGTGACTTCTTCGAAAACGGTTCCGTTTCCGGAACTGGTGTGCCAGTGCTCGGTTTGGACGGTGTCGCAGTCCCGGCGGCTTACCAGAAGGCGTCGAACTTCGCAAACATCGCGTCGAACACCCAAACCAAGTTCAACATCCTGCAGCGCAAGAGTTTTTCAGCCGATATCTCCTACCTGACATCCGGAATCTTCGGAACGCACAACTTCAAGGGCGGATATGCCTGGAACGGTACCAACGCAAAACTGAATAGCGGCTCTAACACCGCTCTGGTCTACGAGGAATATGGTGTCGACTATACGCCGCAGACGTCCGCGACTGCTTGCGACGCTATCATTCAAGCCAATGTAACTAAGTACGGCTCCCCCGCACTAGGCCACTGCCGTGGTAACTACGGTTATGTCTATGTATACGACTTCTCGACGGGTGGTACTGCGAAGGGCACCAACTCCGCCTTCTACGGTCAGGATTCGTGGAGCATCGCGCATACCGGTCTTACCATCAACGCCGGCGTCCGCTTCGACAAGGAGTACCTGCCGCCTTACAATCCCGGCGCCTCCAGCATTGGGTTCGGCTTCTCGCAAAAAGTGGCTCCACGCATCGGCGCAGCCTACGATGTGCTTCACAACGGCAAGCTGAAGCTATACGGCAGCTACGGCAAGTTCTTCGACATCGTCAAATACTCGCTCCCACAGGGCTCATTCGGTGGAGAGTATTGGCACAATTGCGTGTATGCACTCGACGATCCGAACTATAACGCGTTCGTACCCGGCAACAACTCCGAAGGTCACGCCTGCCCAGTCACCGGTGCCGCCATTGGAGTTGCTTCCTCTTACCGCTTCATAGAGAACAATGACCTTCGCAAGAATGTCATCAACGCGGCAGACCCGGGCGTTGATCCCAACGTTAAGCCCATGTCGCAACACGAATTCGTCGTTGGCTCGGAATGGGCCGCCACACCCACTCTGTCCTTCACGGCTCGTTATTCGCGCAAGCGCCTGGAAAACACTATCGAAGACATCGGCGTGAACGACAACCTCGGCTTCTATATCGGAAACCCTGGACCTGGCTATGGCGATCTCCTGAAGCGCACCCTGGTCGGTCAGGGCTACACGCAGCCTCTTTGCGCTAGCTGCCCCGACCAGCCCAAGGCACGACGTGACTATGACGGTTTAGAATTCCGGATCACGAAGATGGGCGGAACCAAGTTCTTCTTCACCGCTTTCTACACCTATAGCCGCCTGCAAGGAAACTACCCGGGACTTACGTCTACATTTGCAACAGATGGAGCCGGCGGTCGCCACAATCCCAACAATAATCGCTCGTTCGATCAGCCCCACATGCAATTCGACTCTCACGGCAACTATTTCGGTGGTCCCCTTCCGACCGACCGTCCTAACACTGTGGGTGGATTCGGTTCTTATCGTGTCCGCTGGTTCGGTGGGGAGACTCAGCTTGGTCTTTCGCAGGCCGCTTACCAGGGTACGCCGGTATCCACGGCGTGGCCCGTTGTCTCGTCTTCTGCCGTGCAGTTCGTAGAAGGTCAAGGCAATTGGTTGCCAATTACTCGCGCAGCCGATGGTTCAGTCACTGCTGGGGCCATCCAGAAAGGACGCCGCACACCTGCTTACTTCCAGACAGACTCCAACCTGACGCACTATGTTCACGTCAGCAAGGATCACGAGAACCGCAAGTTTGGCGGCGAACTCAACGTCTCCAACCTGCTCGGGCAGCACGCAGTCATGGGCTACAACGAAATTCCCCTGACCGGCGCAACCTACCCAATCTCTACGGCGAACCCTGTCGGTACCGACTTCAAGGCCTTGGAAACAGGCTGGGATTACATCGGGACCAGCAACAACACAACCTCCGTTGGCCGTCGTACGGTTTCGAATCTGTACGGAAACCCCAACCTCTTCCAGGCAGGTCGTCAACTGCGCATCAAAGTCGCATATGTCTTCTAACTAACCCTTCCGGCGCGATGCCGGGGCTTCAAGCAAACGGGAACCGCTTCGGCGGTTCCCGTTTTTCTTTCCGGATCTACGAAGATCTTGGTTGCAAAACGCGCTCTTCGGGCTCACGTTTTCGAGAGGCCCGGAGGTAGGGGGCTACAGGTGACTTTCACCTTGGCTAACGGGTGTCGCTCTCCGGCACGCTAGATTCATCCCCGAACACCTCGCTCGGCTCTTCGACCAATAGCCAGCAGGCGGCCTTCAGAGACTAGGGGCCTACATCCGGCAGGCAACCTCCGCCCGCGGCCTTCGCTTCGACCGTTTAGCGAGGTGAAGTGGCGATGCATTCCAGCAGGTTGTGGGTAACCTGCCTGACAAGCGGGATCCGCCGCCTGCTACAGAATCTTCAACGTGAAATTGAAATCGTTTTTGCTATCGAAGGAACTGACGTTTTTGCTCTTGCTGCGCTTGCCTTCGAACTCAGCGTAGACCTCGTAGTCGGTGTTTTGCGAGAGCTGGCCGAAGTGGAAGGCGCCCTCGTCGTCCGAGATGAAGCTCTTGACAGCGAGCGTGCGGCTGTCTTTGAGATAGACGACGGCCCCCCGGAGCGGTGCGTCATTCTTGTCGTGCACGCGGCCGTCGATGGCGCGGTGAACGGGCCCGCGCTGCTGCGCCACAAGTGGCACGGCGGTAACGGAGACGGCCCCGAAGGCCAGTGTAAGACTCAAGGCGAGCGCTGAGGCACGTGCGCTGCGCTGGGCCAGCACGGCCAGGCTGCTATTCATCTTCTTCCTCGGTATCGGCGGCAACTGCATCATCTTCATCGTCATAACCTTCTGCATCTATGGCGGCCAGTTCCAGCGGATCGCTGGAGACCACTTCTAGATCGCTTCCACACTCGTCGCACTGGACTGTTTCGCCTTCTTCGACGTCGTCGACGTCGATGTCCAGCGGATTGTCGCACTCAGGGCACACTACTGACATAAAACACTCTCCATCGAGAAAAGTTACGCGCCCTTGCTGAGATGTCGCCGGGGGCAACCGGGCAGCTTAGGTATTGTTCTAGCGGCGCACGCCGTTCAAGTCAATACGACCGGAGTGTGCGCCCATCCATCCTTATTCTACGTCTGCGAGCCGGAAAGCCAGCATAGCCCGCTGGGCCTCGGCGCATTTCCTTCCCGGCGGCTCCCGCTGCGAAGGCATACCATAGAGGTCGTTATGGCCTTGCGTTCAAACGGACCAATCCTTCTGTCGCTCCCGGCGTTCCGCGGCACCACACGCCTGCTCGTGCTGATTGCAGCCGCGGCCTTCCTTTTGGTCAAGTTGTCGGATGCGCTTTCGCCTGCGCCGCCCCTGGGGACTATGGGGCTGGTGCTTACGCCCGCGCTGGCGTTCGGTCACTGGATGCCGTGGCAGGTCGTCACCTACGGCCTACTCGCGCCGGAGTTTCTGAGCACAGCGTTCGCTCTGCTCTCGGTGTGGTTCCTGGGTTCCTCTCTGGAAGACGAACGCGGGGGGCGGTGGCTGCTGGAGTATTACCTGGCGTCGACCGTGGGGGGAGCGCTGTTGGCTTCGCTGTTGAGCATGGCGCATATTCCCGGTGTTCGGCCGTACAGCTCCGTGTTTGGTCTGTGGCCGGCGTCGCTGGCGCTCTTGCTGGCATTTGCACGCCGCAATCCTGACGCGGAGATGCGGTTGTATTTCGTGCTGCGGGTTAAGGCCAAGCACCTGGTAGCAATCTTTCTGTTGTTCTACCTTGGCAGCGCTCTGCTCTCGCACGATCCGTTCAGCGCGATCACGGCTCTCAGCGTGGCTCTCAGCGGTTATGTTTACCTCCGCATGGCTCCGCGGCGCGGGATGAGCTTCACAGCGTCGGAAGGCTGGTTCGGGGCGCGTAACGCCTACTACCGCGCGCGGCGACGCCGGGCCGCCAAGAAGTTCACGGTCTACATGCGGAAGCAAGGCAAGGAAGTCAATATCGATGCCAGCGGACGGTATGTGGACCCCGACGGCAAGCCGCGGGAGCCGCGGAATTTTGACGACAAGCGGTGGATGAACTAGGTCGTCCAGTCTTGATAGGGCGTGACCGAGGTGGGCCCTGGGTAGGAGCCTCGGCGATTTGGGCCGCAATCAAGATGCGGGACAGTGGCGGTCGTAGAGCCTGAGAGATGCAGCCTGACGGGGCTAGATCCGCTCCCCTGGGGACAGTTTTCCGCGGGCTGAAGCCCGTCTGCCACTCGGGTGGAACAGGCAGCGGCAACCTGGAAAAGAGCCCCCCGGGGGGCTCTTCTTCAAAAGCGTGCAAGCTGCAACGATCAGCGAGGCCGGTTCGGATAGTTGTCGTTCCAGTGATCATGGTCGTGATTCCATGGATCCCCGCCGTGGGACTGCATCCACTCCATCCGGCGCTGGGCGACCTGGTAGCCGCGCGCAAACGAAGCCCGGTATTGATTGCGCTGGTTGCGCGGGGCGGGCGGATGGCGGTAGTTCTGGGCGTCATCGAAATCCATGTGGCGTCTGCTCTGGGCATCGAAGCGGGCGGCGTCTATGCCATCGTGGAAAGCACGGCGGTTCAGCTCGTCGAAATCGTTGGGAGGCGCATCCCAACGGCCGTTATTGTCGCGATCCTGGTCGTACCCGCGTTGCTGCTGGGGATAGCCCTGTTGTTGGGGGTAGCCCTGCTGTTGTCGCGGATAGCCTTGTTGCTGCTGCGGGTAGGTCTGTTGCGCCGCAGCCGCGGTGCATGCCGTGGACGCGAAGGCGAAGGTCAAAAGCGCTACAGCAAAAATAGACATGTTTGTCATGACGTACCTCGTTGGCGGGTTAGCGCTACAAGGTGTGACGGCCTTGCCGGTACCGCTGTTGTCCGAGGGGGTCGGAGAACAGAAAAGGTACCGCGTCGAAATGGTTGCACGGGGTGAAACATGGCTTCGCAGACGACGGTATTCAGGCGTTTGCGGGCTCGCCCTTCATTCGCTCGGCGGTGTAATAGGCGATCAGCGCGTCGACCGTCGGTTGGAGCAGCCCTTCCATCACCATGGCGAGGTTGTGGTTGGTGAGGCCGATCCGGTGGTCGGTGAGGCGGTTCTGGGGGAAGTTGTAGGTGCGGATTTTTTCCGAGCGGTCGCCGGTGCCAACCTGTTGCTTGCGCTCTTTTGCCTGGATCTGGTGGACGCGCTCGGCCTCGACTTCATAAAGGCGCGCGCGGAGGACACGCATGGCCTTTTCGCGGTTCTTGATCTGCGATTTTTCGTCCTGGCAGCTAACCACCGTGTTGGTGGGCAGGTGGGTGATGCGGATGGCTGAGTAGGTAGTGTTGACCGATTGTCCGCCCGGGCCGGAGGAGCAGAAGGTGTCGACGCGGAGGTCTTTGTTTTCGATCTTGATGTCGACTTCCTCGGCTTCGGGGAGCACGGCGACGGTGATCGCGGACGTGTGGACGCGGCCTTGCGTTTCGGTGGCCGGGACGCGCTGCACGCGGTGGACGCCGGACTCATACTTCATCTGGGAGTAGACCTTGTTGCCTTCGAAGATGGCGGTAATGTCCTTGAGGCCGCCGACGTCGGAGTCGGTCTGGGAGAGGACTTCGACCTTCCAGCGATGCTGCTCGGCGAAGCGCAGGTAGAGGCGGAACATTTCAGCGACGAAGAGCGAGGCCTCGTCGCCGCCGGTGCCGGCGCGGAGCTCGATAATGATGTTCTTGTCGTCGTTGGGATCCTTGGGCAGCAGGAGGATCTTGATCTCTTCTTCGACCGTCGTGAGGCGAGGCTCGAGTTGGGCGAGCTCTTCTTCGGCCATGCCGCGAATATCGGCGTCGGACTCGGCGAGCATGGTGCGAGCGTCGGCGATGCCGGTCTTGATGGCGCGGTACTGGCGGAACTTTTCAACGGTATCTTCGAGGTCGCGGTGCTGCTTGGAGACCTTGCGGTAGTTCTCCTGGTCGTTGACGATGGCGGGGTCGGAGAGCTGTCGGGAGAGCTCTTCGTAACGCTGTTCGAGTTGTTCGAGGCGATCAAACATCGCTCCTCCTTGGGAGGGCTGGAGAATAGAGACTTGAAATAGCAAGTTGGGGAAGAAGGCCGAGGGTCGCAGCTAGGAATGGTCGCAGCTAGGATTGGGCGCAGCTAGGCAAAGTCACGGCGGGGAGCCGTGCGGGAGGGGAGCACCGGGATTGCCTGGGATGAGGACATCGCTACGTAATGCTACAGCATTGGATTGGATGAGGACGGGGCCGGCGTGGGTGCAGGGTTTGCGGGTGCAGGTGCAGGCATGGCAGTCGGGTTGGCAGGAGCAGGGGTCGTGGTTGCGGGTTCCGGGGCGACGGGGGGTTTGCCCTTGATGACGTAGTTGGGAACCTTGGGTGTGAAGCTGGGCCAGACGAACTCGCGGAACAGGCCCTGGATGCCGGTGCCGACAATGCCCACGACGACGTTCAGGCCGACGAGGTCCTGCACGGTATTGGTGGATGGGCGATAGATGGTGGAGATGGCGCCCGCAGAGGCGTGTCCGGCAACGCTGGCGAAGTTGGGTTGCCATTTGCCATTGTTGCCCTTGGTGACGACGCCGGCCAGCAGAGCGTGGCGCAGTCGAAGAGCGAAGCTGCGGTTCGGACCCATGTAGAAGTAGCGGGGGTCCTGCCGGAAGACGGAGGGGAAGAGGAAAGAGCTGAGGCCGCGGGAGAGAACCTGGTCGGCGTAGTTGGCACCGAATCGTTTGCCATAGCCTTCGGGACCGTCTCCGTACTCGGGATAGCTGTTGTGAACGTACTGTGCGCCGGAGAAGCCGGCGGTGAGCATGAGGGTGACGGGGTCGACCACGGTCACCAGGGCGAGCTTGCCCTTCTGACGGACGTTGAGCGGAGCGGCGTCCCACAAAAAGCTGGTGTAGAAGTTAGGGACGATGCCGAGGACGCGCTGCTGGGTTTCAAGCTTGACTTCGGCGTCTGCGACTTGGGACCGGGTTTCGACGACATCGACGGTGGTGCTGGTGGAGGCGACGACCAGGGCGGTCGCAGGCAGTTCGTAGGCCTGGCCGGGGGTAAGGACGATCGGGGCGGACTCGAAGGGCTGCAGGCCTGGGGCGGTGATGACGATGCGGTAAGAACCGGGGCCGACGCCGGTAAAGGCGAAGCGGCCGTCGGCATCCGAGGTGGTGACCCGGGGTTCTCCGTGGCCGCCGTGAAGGAGCTGGACTTGGGCGTGGGGAACAAGGCCGGCCCCGGCATCGGAGACAGTGCCGGAGACGCTGCCGGGAGCGAGCTTCTGGGCTGTTTGCGGAGCGAGAGCCTGTTGCGAAGCGGCTTGCGGAAACAGGAGGGCACTTGGGGCTTCGGGAAGGCCTGCGGAAGCGGCGATCAGAGGCTGCTGGGCGGCAGAACCGAATGCAAAGGGGCCAGCGAAAACGAGCAGGGTGGCCGTTATTCTGAGGCTCCGCACTATGGCGCGTTTAGCGCAAGATATGGGATGAGACGGGTGAATCATTAAGTTTAAACTCCTGACAGGGGGCAAGAACATCTGGCCCCTGTATGACATGCGCTGATGCGGGCGAGGCGCGCCAACGATGGAAGCGGCGTGATGGCCGCCGGGCAGACAGTTGATAGGATGCGCGTTTTCGCCGTTGGGCTGGGCGGAGATCGCAGCGAACAGTTGACTTCGCGCGCGGGGAGCAGGCATGGCACCGGAATCGAGTTGCCGGCAGAGCCAGTTCGCATCCTAGTACAGCGAGTGCCTTGTACAACATGACTCTGTTTGCTCAGATTGCTGACGTGGCTGAATCTTTGGCGGGACAAGGCAGCCGGTTGAAAAAGCGCGCGGCGATTGCACAGGCGCTGCTGCGGGCCGAACCACAGGATGCAGGGCTGTTCGCCATGTATCTGTCAGGGCAGCCGTTTGCGGAAAACGACGCGCGGAAGCTGAATGCGGGTGGAGCGCTGCTGTCGCGGGCGGTGCTGACGGTGTCGGGGGCGACCGAAGCGGCGCTGACGGCAGCCTATCGCAAATATGGAGACCTGGGAGCGGCAGCGCACCATCTGCTGGCTGATAAGGCACCCATGCCCGAAGGTGCCGGGCAGCCGGTTTCTCTGGGTGAGGTGGCGGAGACATTTGCGTCGATGGCCGTGGCGCGGACGACGGCGGTGCGGGCAGCGCTGGTGGAGCGGCTGCTGCGGCGGGCGACGGCGCTCGAGGCAAAGTATCTGCTGAAGCTGATGCTGGGCGACATGCGGATCGGGGTAAAGCAATCGCTGGTGGAGGAGGCGATTGCGGTGGCGGCGGAGGCGGACGTAGCTGCGGTGCGGCACGCGGTGATGCTTGAGGCAGACCTGGGGAGGTCGGTGGAGCGGGCGTTTGCGGGGACGCTGGGCGAGGCGAGGATGACTCTATTCCATGCGCTGGGATTCATGCTGGCTTCTCCGGTGGAGACGCCAGAAGATGCGGTGAAGAGGTTTACGGAGCCCCCGCCGAAGATAGTGGTGGCGAAGAAGGGCCGCAAGTCGGCGAAGGGGCTGGTGGCGGTGGAGGCTGCGGAGGAGGGTTTGGCGGAGGATGTGGAGACCGAGAGCCGTGCGGCAGGGTCCGGGGCTGAATCCCCAACCTCACCCGAGAGGGATGATGGCAGGATCGGAGACCCTGTCTTGCGGTTCGGGGTGCCGCTGTCCGAGGATGCTGGCGGCGTGCTGGCGTTTCTGGAGGACAAGTATGACGGCATGCGAGCGCAGGTGCATTGCGGGGATCGCGGGCAGCCGGGGCGGGTCGCGATCTACTCGCGCAATCGCGAGGACATAACGGCGAGCTTTCCGGACTTGGAGGAGGCGTTTGCGGGGGTTGCCGAGCCGCTCATCCTGGACGGCGAAATTCTGGGGTGGGATTATGCCGCCGGGCAGGCGCTGCCGTTTGCGGTGATGGGGCAGAGGATTGGGCGGAAGGTCGTGTCGAATCAGCTGCGTACGCAAATTCCGGTGGTATTTATGGCGTTCGATCTGTTGTTTGCGGGCGAGGAGTTGCTGCTGCCGCTGCCGTTGTCAGAACGGCGAGCACGGCTGGAGGCGGTGGTGGGGCGGTGGCAGGCACGGGTGGTTGCGCCGCTGGTCGTCGATGGGTCGCGGAAGGGCGCGCAGCAGGGGTTGTTTGGCGGCGAAACACCAGAGGCGGAAGGCAAGGCGCGGCTGCTGCTTTCGCCGTCGCAGCGGGTAGCCGATGCGGAAGCGATCGATCGTGCATACCGGGATGCGCGCGAGCGGAAGAATGAAGGCGTGATGTTGAAGGCGGCGAACTCGGCGTACCTGCCGGGGCGGCGCGGGCTGGCGTGGGTGAAGTTGAAGCGCGAGCTGGCAACGCTGGATGTAGTGATTACTGGCGCGGAGTTTGGGCATGGGCGGCGGGCCGGGTTGCTGTCGGACTATACGTTTGCCGTGCGCGGCGGGGATGGAGAACTGTTGAATGTGGGTAAGGCGTATTCGGGGGTGACCGATGTCGAGATACTGGAGCTGACGGAGTGGCTGAAGGCGCATACGCTCGAAGATCATGGGCATTTCCGCACCGTCGAGCCGCAGATTGTGCTGGAGGTGGCGTTCAACAACATCATGCGGTCTACGCGCCACGCGTCGGGGTTTGCGATACGGTTTCCGCGAATTATCCGGATACGGACGGATAAACCGTTGGCGGAGATCGACACGTTGGCGAGGGTGGAAGAGGTTTACTTGTCGCAGCCGGATCGGCCGGAGGAGTGAGGTTGATCGGTTCTTGGTTCCGGGTCGTGGGTAAACCGCCCAGAACCCAGAACCCGAACCCCGAACCCCGAATCCATAGCCGGGTCAGTTGCTGGTCACTGCTTTCCAAGCGGCTGTTTCCTGCACGAAGGCCCAGTGAGTGGGGTGGAGGGGGATGCCGTGTGCGAGGTTGTGGGCGCGGGTCTGGAGGGTGCGCTCGCCGGGGTAGCGCGGGGGGTGGTCGGGGTCTGAGGGAGTGGCGGCGTGCAGGAAGGCGATCGCGTCGTCGGCTACGGTGCGCAGGGCGTTGTTCGAGCGCAGGGCTTCCGGAGACATCGCGAGGAAGATCTGCGAGACGCCGGTTTCGCGCGTGAAGTCCGCCGGGATTTCGTGGGTAGGGCGGCCGTCGGCCAGCAGCGCGCCGAGAACGTCGAGCGCAAAGGAGAGGCCGGAGCCTTTCCAGAAGCCGATGGGCAACGCTCGCTGCGAGGCTTCGATCTGGGCGGCGTCGGTGGTGAGGTTGCCCGCTGTATCGAAGCCCCCGGGCACGGGCAGTGGCTTGCCGGCCTCCCGATAAGCGGTGATGGTGCCGTAGGAGAACTGCGACATGGCCATGTCAAGCACGATAGGCGCCGCAGTTTCTTCGACGCCGTTGCAGATGGATCTGGGAATCGAAATGACGAGGGGATTGTTGCCAACGGCGGGTGTGGTGGCTCCCCAGGGCGGTACGTTGGGCAGCGTGTTCGTCCAGCAGATCGAGGCGAAGCCGGCGGCTGCTGCCTGCCAGCCGTAGGTGCCTCCGCGTTGCCAGTGGTTGGTATGGGCGAGCGCGACGCCGCCAAGTCCTTGCTGGTCTGCGAGTTGCATCGCGCGTGTCATCGCCGCGTGGGCGGCCAGGTTGCCGGGACCCAGGTTCCCGGTCCAGCGCTCGAGTGCGCCGAAGCTGGCGGTGCGGTTGGGCGTGGCTCGGGGGTCTATATGACCGGCGCGCACCATGTCGGCGAAGCGGGAGAAACGTGCGATGCCGTGGGTGGAGACGCCGTCCAGGTCGGTTTCGGCGATGAGGCGCGCGGACAGCGCGGCGCGCTCGCCGGGGAGGCCGAGGTTGACGAGGGCGAGTTCGAGCGTGGTGCGGAGCTGGTCGAAGGGAATCAGCATGTGGGTTGTGACCGTACCGTGATGGGGAAACGCAAATCCTACGGGAATGACCATCCAAAGGGGCAAAGCGACAATGCGAGGACCCCCAACGAGGAGCCCACGGCTGAGAGAACCGTCAACCGAAAACTTGTAACACACAGTCGATACACTGTAGCGACTGCACTCTACGGTATCGCAAGTGCGGATTTGGAGAAGGCTGGATGGCTTTGGTTGCCCGTGGTCGGAAGCTGGCGTTTCTCGTTGTGGCGGGGATGACATGTGGCGTTGCTTCGGCGACCGATCTGCCGGGACGGGTTGCCGCGGCGACGGTCCCGGTCGTGATGTTGAGCGATATCCACTTCGACCCGTTCCACGATCCCGCGAAGTTCGACCGGCTGCGCGCGGCGCCGGTCACGATGTGGCAGCGGATACTGACTGAGCCGGATGCGCCGACGCAGGCCACGGACTTTGCCGGGTTGAGCAGCAAGTGTCCTGCGCGGGGTGTGGACACGCCGTGGACGCTGCTCGAGTCGAGCGTGGCGGCGGCCCATGCGCAATCGCCGCACCCGCTTTTTGTCACCGTTTCTGGAGACTTGGTGGTGCATAAATTCGATTGCCGGTTTCACGCACTGGCGCATGGCGGGAGCGAGGCAGAGTTCTCGGATTTCGCGGCGAAGACGGTGGCCTTTGTGGCGAGTGAGCTACGACGTTCGTTTCCGCGGAGTCCGGTGTACATGGCGCTGGGCAACAACGATGCCGGGTGCGGCGACTATCGTGAAGGGCAGAACAGTGCGTTCCTGGCGGACGTGGCGCGGACGTTCAGCGACGCCACGCTGGTACCTGCGGGGCGCGCGGCGGTGGCGAGCGGGTTTCCGTTGGGAGGCAACTACAGCGTGGCGTTGCCGAACCCGATTGTTCGCGGACGTCTGATCGTGTTGCAGGATGTTTTTCTTTCGCGCGAGTATGCAGGCTGCAATGGTAAAGCGGACCTTGCGCCGGGTGCCGCACAACTCGAGTGGCTGCGAACCGAGTTGGCGGCGGCGCGCACGCATCATGAGCAGGTGTGGGTGATGGCGCATATTCCCCCCGGCGTCAACGTGTACTCGACTGTGCAGGGCAAACGCAATGTGTGTGGCGGGCAGGCTCCGGTGATGTTTCTGAGCGACGAGCGGCTCGTGGATGTCCTGACGGAGTTCGCGGCGGAGATTCGGCTGGTGCTGTTCGGGCACACGCACATGGACGAGATGCGCCTGCTGCACGGGGTGGACGGAGCGACGGTGGCGGTGAAGCTGTTGCCCGCGGTCACGCCGATCAATGGCAACCTGCCAGCGTTCACGCTGGCGGAGGTGGAGCCGCGGACCGCGGTGTTAAAGGACTATCGCGTGGTGTTTGGAGACAACCAGACGGGCATTGGGGCGAAGTGGAGTGAGGAGTACCGGTACTCAACGACTTATGACCGGCCGGCGTTTCGTGCCGAGGATGTGGCTGCGATCGTGGGCGCATTTCGAGCGGACCAGGCAGCGGCTTCGGCCCAGACGCAGGCCTACGAGAACAACTTTATGGTGGGTGGAGGCCTGCGCGCGATCGCGATGCGGCTATTATGGCCGGAAACCTCGTGCGCCATTACGAACGATACGGCGGCCGCGTACAGGGGATGTGTGTGTCCGGAGAAGAATTAGGTTTGACTTCTGCACGCGCTCCATCGGCCGTTCCTCCGGGGCTGAAGCCCGTTCGAAAGCCGGTGTGAATCGGGGGCGCTAAGGACCTGCGCCCTCCGGCGGACAAGCCCAACCGCTTGCCGCGGATTCTTGAAGCAGGCGGAACTGCTAGGATTTTGATTCGCGCTGGACGCGGAAGCGTGGGTAATGGATGCGATGGAAGACATATGGAAGACATAAAGATCGCGAATAAAACGGCGGGCCAATTGCTTCGGGCAGCGGTAGCGGAGGAGCGTCCGCTGCAGGTGATCGGTGCCATCAATGCGTATCACGCGCGGATGGCGGAGCAGGTGGGTTATCGGGCGCTGTACGTGTCGGGAGGCGGGGTGGCGGCGGGTTCGCTGGGAGTTCCTGATCTTGGCATTTCCGCGTTGGAAGACGTGCTGGTGGACGTCCGGAGGATTACTGATGTTTGCAGGCTGCCGCTGCTGGTGGACATTGATACGGGATTTGGCGGAGCGTTCAACCTGGCGCGGAGTGTACGTGCGCTCATCAAGGCGGGCGCGGGTGGATGCCATATCGAGGACCAGGTGCAGGCAAAGCGTTGTGGGCATCGTCCTGGGAAGGCGATCGTGTCCTCGGAAGAGATGGTGGATCGGATCAAGGCGGCGGTGGATGCGCGCACGGATGAAAGCTTTGTCGTGATGGCACGCACGGATGCGCTGGCGAATGAGGGCTTGCAGGCGGCGCTGGACCGGGCCGCGGCTTGCGTGGAGGCGGGCGCGGATATGGTCTTCCCGGAGGCGGTGACCGAGCTCGAGCAGTATCGGGCGTTCGCGGCGCGGACCATGGTGCCGGTGCTGGCGAACATCACGGAGTTTGGGGCGACGCCGCTGTGGAATCTCGACGAGTTGCGCGCAGCGGATGTGGCGATTGCTCTGTATCCGCTGTCGGCGTTTCGGGCTATGAATCAGGCGGCGTTGAAGGTATATGAAGCGGTGCGGCGGGATGGGACGCAGAAGAATGTGCTGGAGACGATGCAGACCCGCGCAGAGCTGTACGAGTTCCTGGGTTATCACGAGTTTGAGCGGAAGCTGGACGAGCTGTTTGAGAAGAAGATTTAGCAGGCACCATGTAACTGGGAACACGAACAGGAAAAGAGAGCTGGAATCGTATGGGTGAAGCGGCAGTGGTGGCGGGGGCTTTCAAGCCGAAGAAGTCGGTGGCGTTGTCGGGGGTGCCGGCGGGGAATACGGCGCTGTGTACGGTAGGGCGGAATGGGAATGACCTGCACTACCGTGGGTACGACATTCTGGAGCTGGCGGCGAAGTGCGAGTTTGAGGAAGTGGCGTACCTGCTGCTCTATGGCAAGCTGCCGACGCTCGCGGAGTTGACCCCCTACAAGCAGCGGCTGCGCGGGATGCGGGGTCTGCCCGAGGGCGTGAAGGTGGCCCTCGAGCAGTTGCCGGGGACGGCGCATCCGATGGACGTGCTGCGGGTGGGTGTGTCGGTGCTGGCAACTCTGGAGCCCGAGGCGATGCCCCATACGGCGGAAAGTGCGCTCGATGTGGCAGACAGGTTGATGGCTTCGCAGGGGTCGATGCTGCTGTACTGGCACCACTTTGTGAAGGACGGCTCGCGGATTTCGGTCGAGACGGAGGACGCCTCGATTGCCGGGCATTTTTTGACGCTGCTGCATGGCGCGCCGCAAAGCGCGGAGTGGGTGCAGGCTATGCAGGTGTCGCTGATTCTGTATGCGGAGCATGAATTCAACGCTTCTACTTTCACCGCCCGCGTTATCGCGGGCACCGGCTCCGATATGTTTTCGGCGATTGCCGGTGCGATCGGCGCGCTCAAGGGGCCCAAGCACGGCGGGGCGAATGAAGTTGCGCTGGAGATTCAACAGAGGTATGCATCGCCCGACGAGGCGGAGGCCGACATTCGCGAGCGCGTGGGACGCAGGGAAGTAATTATCGGGTTCGGGCACCCGGTTTATACCACTGGCGACCCGCGGAATGTGGTGATCAAAAAGGTAGCCGAGGACCTGTCGCGTGCAGCAGGAGATACGGCCATGTATGACGTGGCGGAGCGGCTGGAGAGCGTGATGTGGGAGATCAAGCGGATGTTTCCAAATCTGGATTGGTTCAGCGCGGTGAGCTATCACGTGATGGGGATTCCGACGGCGATGTTCACGCCGATCTTTGCGATTGCTCGAACCAGTGGATGGGCAGCACATGTGATGGAGCAGCGGGTGGATGGGAAGATCATTCGGCCGAGCGCGAACTACACCGGGCCGGAGGATGTGGTGTTTGTGGGGATGGCGGAACGGGAGTAGGAATACGACCTATCTCTTCCGTTCCGTCAACATGTGTTGCTCGTGGTTGCCGTCCTGTTCCGCGTCACGACGGTGACGGATGGGCAGTTGCCATCAAAGTCGAGCGGTAGCCAATCTCATAGCAAAAAGGAAGTTCTTCATGTCTTCACACATTTCCAATGTTCGTCCGCCCTTTGATCAACCCATCATCGACATTGTTGATTATGTTTTGAATCACAAGATTGTGAGCGAGCTAGCGTACGAGACCGCGCGGTATTGTCTGCTCGATACGTTGGGGTGTGGATTGCAAGCGCTGGATTTTCCGGCCTGTACAAAGCTGCTGGGGCCGCTGGTTCCGGGACTCACAATGACGAAGGGGGCGCGGGTTCCGGGGACTGGATATGAGCTTGACCCCGTGGCGGCTGCGTTTAATATTGGGACCATTATTCGGTGGCTGGACTTCAACGACACCTGGCTGGCTGCGGAGTGGGGACATCCGAGCGACAACCTTGGAGCAATCCTCGCGGTCGGGGATTGGATGACGCGGAATGGGCACCCGCTGAAGGTGCGCGACGTGCTGACGGCGATGATCAAAGCGCATGAGATTCAGGGCTGCCTGGCGCTCGAGAACTCGTTCAACAAGGTCGGGCTGGACCATGTGGTGCTCGTGAAGGTCGCGTCGACGGCGGTGGTTGCGGGCATGTTGGGGCTGACGCGCGAGCAATGTCTGAACGCCGTAAGTCTGGCGTGGGTCGATGGGCAGTCGCTGCGGACGTACCGGCACTCGCCAAACGCCGGGTCGCGGAAGAGCTGGGCTGCAGGCGATGCCACGAGCCGGGCAGTGCGGCTGGCGCTGATCGCGCAGACCGGAGAGATGGGCTATCCGAGTGCGCTGAGCGCAAAGACTTGGGGCTTTTACGACGTGTCGTTCAAGGGGCAGGAGTTCAAGTTCCAGCGGGCGTACGGCAGCTACGTGATGGAGAATGTGCTGTTCAAGATATCGTTTCCGGCGGAGTTTCACTCGCAGACAGCGGTGGAAGCAGCGGTGACGATCCATGGGCAGCTGGCCGGTGCGGGTAAGACCGCCGCCGACATTGCGCGCGTAACGATTCGCACTCATGAGGCTTGCATTCGCATCATCGATAAGCAGGGACCGCTGAATAATCCGGCGGACCGGGATCACTGCATCCAGTACATGGTGGCCGTGCCACTGCTGACCGGTGGGCTGAAGGCGGAGGACTACGAGGACGGGGTGGCATCGGATTCGCGAATTGACCTGCTGCGGGCCAAGATCCTGTGCGTCGAGGATGCGCAGTTTACGGCGGATTACCACGATCCCGAAAAGCGTTCGATTGCCAACGCGTTGACAGTGGAGTTGACCGACGGGACGTACCTGCCGGAGGTCGTGGTGGAATATCCGATTGGGCATCGGCTGCGCCGAGGGGATGGGATTCCACTACTGTGGGAGAAGTTCCGTACGAACCTGGCGCGGCGGCTGTCGGAGGAGGCTCAGGGAAAGATTCTGGAGGCAACCGCGAAGCAGGCGAAACTGGAGGCGATGCCGGTGGATGAATTTGTAGAGATGTTTGTGGTTTGATCCAGCCATGGAACCGGCGTCAGGCTTTGTACGTAAAACTTCATGACATACACGCCGGGTGAGGTGTGCGCGGTAGACTGAAAGCGTCTTGTAAGGCAAATTTATGGGAACCAAAGAAGCATTTCGGATCGCCATCCAATCGTTATGGGCGAACAAGTTGCGCACCGTGCTCACGCTGCTGGGCGTGGTCATCGGTGTGGCGTCGGTGATCGCGGTGGTAACGCTGATCAACGGCGCGAACGTGTACGTGGCGACCAAGATCAACAAGGTTGGCGCGGATGTGTTCACAATTTCGAAGTCTCCGGGCATCGTGACCAACTACTCGGAGTTCATCAAATACGGCAAGCGCAAAGTGATCACGCTGGATCAGTTTCGCGGCCTGCAGGAGCACTGCGATCGCTGCATCTCGCTCGGTGCGATGCAGACCGCTACCGGCAAGATCGTTGCGGGGACGCAGTCGAGCACCGACACGTCGATCCGCGGTTATACGTGGCAGATGCCCGACATGCAGAATCTGAACATTGTTTCGGGGCGAGGGTTTACGCAATCGGACGACGACCACGGGGCCAGGGTGGCGCTGGTCGGCTCGGATATTCAGGAAAATCTGTTGAAGGGCGAGGATCCCATCGGCAAGGAGATCCGAGTCGACGGCGTGCCTTACACGATTATCGGGCTGGGCGAAAAGCAGGGCAAGACGCTGGGCCAGAGCCAGGATAACTGGGTAGGTGTTCCGCTGACCTCGTTCCAGAAGACCTACGGGACCGCGAAGTCGGTGTTGATTTACGCGAAGGCCGGCACAGGCGCGACCGCGATGGAAGCGGCCAGCGACCAGGCCCGCATGCTGATGCGCGGCCAGCGCCACGACCGTCCGGGCGAGGACGACAGCTTCACGCTCGAGACCAGCGACTCGCTCGCCGGGCTGTGGAAGCAGATTTCGGGTAGCTTCGAGCTCGTCGCGGTAGCCATCGCGGGCATATCGCTGGTGGTTGGCGGGATCGTCATCATGAACATCATGCTGGTGTCGGTGACGGAGCGAACGCGCGAAATTGGTGTGCGCAAAGCGCTGGGCGCGACGCGGCAGGACGTTCTGATGCAGTTCCTGATGGAGTCCGGCACGATGGCACTGATCGGCGGTGCCATCGGTGTGATCGGCGGCGTATCGGTGGCGCAGATCGTCACATCGATACTGGGATTCCCATCAAGCCTCGCGATTTGGAGCATCTTCGCGGGGCTGGCGGTTTCGACCTCGGTCGGGATTTTCTTTGGGGTGTACCCGGCGCGGAAGGCTGCGGAACTGGATCCGATTGCAGCATTGCGCGCAGAATTTTAGGAGAAAGACATGGCGAACGGCGAGCAAAGCGAATCCGTAAAAATGGCGCTGGACACGCTGCGCACCAATAAGCTGCGCTCCGGCCTGACCATCCTCGGCATCGTGATCGGCGTGATGACGGTAATCGTTATCTCTTCGGTCATTAACGGTCTGAATAGCCAGGTTTCAAACATGGTGCAGCAGTTCGGCACCAATGTGCTGTGGATCTTTCGATTCCCCGTCATCGGGGTGCGTCCCACCACAGAAATGCTGACGCGCAAGCAGTTGACGTACGACGATGCGATGGAAATCGGCAAGCTGCCGCATGTGGTTGCGGCGTCGGCCTCGCTGCGGTATCAGAACTTCCAGTTCAACTCCGGATCGACAGTGGCGAAGTGGGGAACGCGCAAGGTCGAGAACGTGTCCATGGGCGGCGAGACGCTGGCCATCCGCGAGGTCAACGACTGGAACATGCACTCCGGGCGGTTCTTCACGCAGGTGGACCAGGAACGCGCGTCAGACGTGGTCATCCTGGGTTTCGACACGGCGGAGGACCTTTTCGGCAACGTCGATCCTATCGGGAAAGAGATGACACTGCAGGGCCGGACGCTGACCGTGATCGGAACCCTCGAGAAGCAGCCGAGCGCGTTCGGCGGCGGCAAAAACCCGAACGACAATTTCGCGTTTATGCCGATCAGCACGTTCCATAAGTTTCATCCGGAGGTGCTGGATTACTGGATCTCGGCGAAGTTCGACGACGCGAAGAACAAGCCTCTGGTCGAAGACGAAGTCCGCGACTTGCTGCGACGGCGGCGCAAGGTGCGCAACGAGGCAGAGGACAACTTTGCCATCTTCGGGTCGGACTCGATTACGCGCTTGTGGGGTCAAATTACGGGCGGCCTGTTTGGTTTGATGTTCGGCCTGAGCGCGGTGGGTTTGATGGTGGGCGGCGTGGGCGTGATGAACATCATGCTGGTGTCGGTGACCGAACGCACACGCGAAATTGGCATCCGCAAAGCTATCGGCGCGACAAAGAAGGTGATCCTGACGCAGTTCACGCTGGAGGCCGTCGTGCTGTGCGCGATTGGCGGGCTAATCGGCATTACGATCGGCGTGCTGCTGGCGCTGCTGGTGAAGCTGGCTATGTCTTGCGATGTCAGCCCGCTATGGGTCTTGACCGCGTTTCTGTGCTCCTGCGCGATCGGGCTGGTGTTTGGCATCTATCCGGCCTGGAAAGCGGCGAACCTCGACCCCATTGACGCGCTGCGCTACGAATAGATCCCGGTCACCTACTCAGCTGCCCGGTGATCGACCACTCGCCAGCCTTGCGGCGGCTGAAAATAATGCGCATCCGGCTCGGTCGTCGACACCTCCGTCACCGTGAACATCTGTTTCCCCAGCGCCGGTGTATTCAGCACCGACCACAGATTCATCCCCAACTCCGCGGAAAAACGATAGTCTCTGGTTGTGACCATGGCCAGGTCGTTGCCCATGGTGCCGGCGTTCACCGTGGTGGTATCCCGATAGTGCCGCACCGGCAGACCCGCAAAAAATTCCGCTCCCAGATCCTCGTGCCTGTGTTCGCCTTTGCCGTTCGGCAGCGGTCCCGAGGTCATTCGTTCCGGGTTCAGCCGTAGCGCCGTGGTATCCCGCAGGGTAAGCAGTTCGCAGACGTGTTGACGCGCACTGCACTCGCACAGCGTGTGCGCCACCGGATCGGCGATCTGTATCCAGGTCATGAACGAAGCGATTTTGCTGTCCTTCGGTGCCAGCGCCCACCTCTCCTGATAGATTCGCCCCACGCTGTCGCGCATGATCGGGCGCAGGTTGGCGGTCGTCAATCTCCCGCCGTTATCCATCGGCTTTGACCACTCCGTGCTCAATTTCAAGCTGAACGGGGCATGTGCCAGGTAAGGAACAAAGATGCTTTCCAGCAGCTCCTCATTGCGGGTGTAGGAGGCGCCGCCGTCATCCTGCGCCCGCGCCGGGCAGCAACCCAGTGCCACGCCCGCGGCCATCAACAGCGTAAGGGACCTGCTCACGAAAGAAGTTGAAGACCTCGCCATAGACCACCTCAGCACATCGCCTGTCGGGTGCAGTTTAGCAAATAGCGCACGCCATTACACTTGAAATACGACTGCTTCGGTCTTGCTTCCGCCGTACCTCAAGCCGTACACTGAAATCGGTCCTGAGTTCGCTGACGGGCCACCCTTCCCATGCTCAGGCTTACTAAAAAAGCGGACTACGGCCTCATGGCCCTCAAGTACCTGGCCGAGCAGGCTGAGTCTCATGCACAATCGGCCAAAGAAATCGCCGAAGCCTACCATATACCGCCTCAGCTTCTGGCCAAGATTCTGCAGACGCTTACCCGGGCGGGGATACTGGTGTCTCATGCCGGCACCAATGGCGGCTACGCCCTGGCGCGATCGGCACACGAAATCTCCGCTTTTGAAGTGATACGCGCAATCGACGGTCCGCTTTTCATCACCAGTTGCATCACCATCCACGGAACCTGCGACCTTCACGGCCACTGCACCATCAAAGAACCATTGCGCAAGGTCAACGACAGCATCAAGGACCTGCTCTCCGGTATCCGCATTTCTGACCTCGTCGAGGCCAGTGATCCGTCGCACTACGCCGCGGTTGCGGGCGGTCTGGTCAGCATCGGGCTCTAGATATTGTCATCCTTCGCCGCACGCGGAGGACCTGCTTCCCGCCGAAACCGGCACCACTTAGGAGTACACCAATGCCAGAAACACTCGGAATGAACGTCACCAGCACCAGCGAGCCCCTTCCAGCGGGCGTCAAGCTTCCCATCTACATGGACAACCACGCCACCACGCCGCTGGACCCGCGGGTGCTCGAAGCCATGATGCCGTACCTCACCGGAGTCTTCGGCAACGCGGCTTCCCGAAACCATTCGTTCGGCTGGGAAGCAGAACAGGCCGTCGAAAAAGCGCGCGAGCAGATTGCCAAGCTCATCGGCGCGACCGCGAAAGAGATCATCTTCACCTCCGGTGCCACCGAGTCCAACAACCTCGCCATCAAGGGCATCGCGGAAATGTATCGCGAGCGTGGCAACCACATCATCACCCAGGTCACGGAGCACAAGGCCACGCTGGATACCTGCAAGCGCCTCGAGAAGTCCGGTTGCCGCATCACCTACCTGCCAGTGCAGGCCGACGGCCTCATCGATCTCGAAGACCTGAAGCGTGCCATCGACAAGGACACCATTCTCGTCAGCATCATGTATGCCAACAATGAGATCGGCGTCATCCAGCCGATGAAGGAAATTGGCGCGATCTGCCACGCCAACAACGTTATCTTCCATACCGACGCCGTGCAGGCTGTCGGCAAGATTCCCGTCGACGTCATCGCCGACAACATCGACGTGCTCAGCATGAGTGGCCATAAGGTCTATGGGCCGAAGGGCGTGGGTGCGCTGTACGTTCGCCGCCGCAATCCCCGCGTCCAGATCTCTGAGCAGATCAACGGTGGCGGTCACGAACGTGGCATGCGTTCGGGCACGCTCAACGTTCCCGGTATCGTCGGCCTGGGCGCTGCCTGCGAAATCGCCGGCAACGAGATGGAAGCCGAAGGCGTCCGCGAAAAGGAACTTCGCGACTACATGAAGGCCAAGTTTGAAGCCGCCCTCGACTACGTCCACGTCAACGGCAACATGGACCACCACCTGCCCGGAAACCTCAACATGAGCTTCGTGTACGTTGAAGGCGAGTCGCTGTTGATGGGTATCAACGACATCGCCGTCAGCTCCGGCTCCGCCTGCACCTCAGCCACGCTTGAGCCCAGCTACGTGCTCAAAGCCCTCGGCCTTGGCGATGATGTTGCCCACTCCTCCATTCGCTTCGGTCTTGGCCGCTTCAACACCAGGGAAGAAGTTGACTACGTTTCCGACAAGCTCATCGACGTCGTTTCCAAACTCCGCGAGCTTTCGCCCCTCTACGAGATGGTGAAGGAAGGCATTGACCTTACCAAGATCGAGTGGGCCGCACACTAGGTTCGGAAATAAAACGACTCAACGAAACCACTCTATGACTCCACGACAGGGAACGGCCAACGCTGTTCCCTGTGCTTTTTTCAATTCCAAACGCCCCAGGAAGTCTTCTGTTTTCGGCAAAAGACGCACACAAATTTGCCAGCTTATCAGACCGCTAGCCGCACCGACACGATCCCTGCCACACGCACCGCTCCATCGAGCCAGACGGGCAAATCCGGCGCACAAACCACTCCGCACCTTGTCTCGCCTATAGCGCTGCGATACGCTCAGACCAAGCATGCTGGAACGCTACGCCGAAGATTCTCGCAAAGTCATCCTCCTGGCGCGCTACGAAGCCAGCCGCCTCGGCTCGTCGGTGCTGGAGGCGGAGCACCTCTGGCTCGGCCTGCTCCGCGAGCAGAGGCGCCTGATCAAGCGCCTCGCCCCACATATCACCTTGCCGCTGATCGAACATCGCCTTGCCGCACGAGGACCAGCTGGCGAACGCGTTTCCATGGCCGCCGACCTGGCGCTTTCGCCCACTCTGATTCGGGTGTTCGCCGCAGCACAGCAAAACGCCGACCAGCGGAAACAGATTTATCTCAACGCCGAACATCTGGTGCTCGCGTTGCTCGGCGAAGAAGCCCAGCCCGCGTAAGTCCCGCCTCAAGTCCGACGCAAGAGCCAGGGAAAGTCCCTGGCTGCACCTGTACCCGGTCGACGAATTTGCGGAATTACGGCAGATGCGAGAGCGTCTCTTCCGCAGACACCCGGTCGCCATGGCTATGGCTTACCTTGACGAAGAACACCTTGCCGTTGCCATCCAATAGAAAAGTGGCCGGATAGGCTGTCTCTTTCGGTGCGTTCCAGCGCAGACCGTACTGATTGGTCATTGTGTAGTCCGGGTCGGTTACCAGCTGAATATTCGCCGGCAGGTCGCCCTGTTTCGCCAGAAACTCTTTTGCGTGCGCGTCCAGTTCGGCTGGGGGTCCGGGATAGACCAGCAGCACGTTGGCCTTCTTGGCCGCAAACTCCGGCGCATGTTGAACAAAGTCGTGCACCTGTTTTTCGCAGTACGGACACTGATATCCAGGGAATCCGCGTAGAACCACCAGAACTGTCGTGCCCTTCGAGATCAGGTCCGACAGGCGAACCTGCCCGCCAGACGGTGTGGAGCGAACGAAGTCCGGAGCCTTCGTTCCGACGACAGGTGTCTGTCCCGCCGCGCCGATAGCCGCGACCATAAGTCCCGCCACCGCCAGCCAGGAAGCGCGACTCCTGTTCCATCGGCCCGCCATCCTTGTGTGTGCTGCCCCTGCTGAGAAAGTTCCGTCTGCCATGTCGATGAGCCTTTCCTTGCGGTTCGTGAGGTGAGATGCTCCACCCCCGCGAAAGTTACAGGCAGGGTTCCCCTCAGTCGCCGAAGATCGACGAGCTTCCGCGCCGGGGGTGTCAGGCCTACAAGGCGATCACGCCGTTCAGTTGACCGAGCGACGATATCGACTGCACCTTGCGCAGGCCGCCTGCGGTGTCGATGGAAAAAGTCTCCAGAGTGCCGCCGGTCAGGACTACGTAGAGATACCGGCTGTCACTGCTCACCGTCAGGTCCAGAGCACCGCCGTCGGTGGCCGCCGAAAGACCGTTCTGCACCAGCAGCGACACACTGGCGTCCGGATGAATGGCGTATCCCGAAACCGATGAGCCCGATGTATTACCCGTATACGCAAAGCGATGGTCGGGCGAGATGGCGAGCCAGCAGACCGCCGATTGAAAGCTGGGCACCGAACGGCTGATCGGTGTCAGCGCTCCCGTCCCGCCGACAATATAGGAAGAAACGGCGTTCGGCCCTTCCTCCGACACCAGCACGTGCCCGTCATCCAGAAACTGGAAGCCGAAAGGTATCGATCCGACCGACCGGTTTAAAATCGGCTGAGCGCTGGGGTTACCCTTCGCATCAAGAACATAAGCGTCGATCGTCGCGGTTCCCCGCTCGGTCACCAGCAGCATACTTCCATCCGGCGAGAGGGCCACTTGTGCCGCCGAAGTTGCCTTTGCGCTCAAGGATCGCGTGGAATTGGGAATAGGCGTTGCCTGGCCAGCGGCATCGATCGCAAACCCACTCACGCTGTCCGATCCCGCCGCCCCCGACGTGCTATCAAGATTGAGCACGTAAACGATGCCGCCATGCTCGGCAACGCTGATCGGATGCGCTCCTGAGGACGACGGTCGGGAGGCTACGCTCAGCCCGGAGGAATCGAGCTTGAAGACCGTGAAGTCGTCCGAACCCGCGTTGACCGCGAACAGAAACTTGCCGTCCGTACTGATTGCCACACCCGCCTGATTTTGTAAGCCGCCGCCTGTGCCGCGTCCACCCGTCGGATAGGTACCCGTCGCCGCCAGGGATCCATCCGCCAGGCGCGCGAAGGCCAATACCGCATTCCCGGAAGCACTGTTGTTCATGGTGAACACGCTCGCCGTACCGACTGCGGGCGCGGGTGTGGGAGCAGGCCCGCTAGGCGCCGGTACGGGGGAGGTTGTCGTGGCCGGCGGGGCGGGAGGTGCTGCGGGTTGGGGCCCTACCCCGCTCGCTACCGTACCGCATCCACTCACCAGCAGGGTGAGTAAGAGCGCTGACAACGCGAGCATGGATCGACTGCGGCTCATAAAGCTCCTTTGCAAATTCGCGACGCGATTCTAAGAGCGCGCGATATTCAGTTAAAAGCTCTCAAAGCATGCGCAGACGCCACGATTTGAGTCCGCGCGGCGCACTAAGTTACACAACGCAGCTTGCCATCTGGCCCGTAAACCCACCTCTCCCGCCTTGCGGGACGGCAACGCCCCCACCGCACCATCCCTCCTGAAACGGAAATTACCGCCAGAAGCGAGCCTGCACCGGTACAACACAGATCGCACCTGTACTCTCGACATATGCGCCCCCTCGCAGCTTTTCTCGTCCTGGCCGCTCTTCCCGTCTTTGCGCAACAGACCTTCACGCTCGAACAGACTCTCGCCGCACCCTACGCGCTCTCGCTCACCGCAGCTCCCGTCGGAGACCGCTTCGCATGGGTCGAAAACGCCGCGGGCGTGCGTAACATCTGGATCGCCAGCGCCCATGAGTCCGCGCGTGCCATCACCCACTACACCGACGACGACGGCCAGGACCTCGCCAACCTCGCCTGGTCACCCGACGCCTCCGCCATCGCCTACACCTATGGTGCCGAGTTTGGCCATAGCGGCAAGCCCGCTAACCCCGCCCACCTGCAACGTAGCACCGCGCTCCAGGTCATCCTCCAGCCGCTCGAGCCAAACGCGCCAGCCACTGTTATCGGCGAAGGCCGCGCGCCGTTCTTCACCCACGACGGCGCCTCGATCTTCTTCCTCCGCTCCGGCCAGATCTTCGTGGCGTGCGTCAAAAATTGTCCGGCGGCGGCCTCTTTATCACCTCCGCACCAAATCCTCTACGACCGCGGCTCTGCGTCGGCCCTCACCCTCTCCCCCGACGGCAAGGCGCTCGCCTACATCTCGCACCGCGGTACCCACGCCTTCCTCGCTCTCTTCGACCTCGCTACACAAACCCTCACCTTCCCCGCGCCTTCCACCGGCAACGATTCCGCGCCCAGCTTCTCCCGCGACGGCAAGCAACTAGCCTGGCTCCGCAACCCTTTCACCGAAGCCCCCGAGTTCGCCACCCACCGCACCTCAGCCAACCCCTGGTCGATCCAACTGCTTGACCTCACCACCCACGAGAGTCGCACCGTCTTCACCCCTCAACCCAACCAACCGGGCAGCGCCGAACCCCGCATGTCCACTGGCGATCCTCATCTCTACTGGACTGCCGACAAGCACGTCCTGTTCTTCTCGGAAGCCGATGGCTGGGTGCACCTCTACGCACTTGACCCTGAAAAGTCGAGCCCACCGTCGCTGCTGACGCCAGGCCGGTACGAAGTCGAAGACGTCAGCGTCAGCCAAGACGGGCAGATCGTCTTCTTCTCTGCGAACGATCCAGAATCAATCCGTGACAATGCTTGCGCCAAACCACCTTGCACGGCCTCCCGCTCCAGCCGCGATCCGCTGGATTCAGATCGGCGTCATCTCTGGGAAATCGATCTCCGCTGGGCGACGCCAAGCCCGTATGCGGTCACGGGTGGAGACGGTATCGAAACCCATGCCGTGTACGGCGCGACGTCCCGTCTCGCTGCTTTAGTCTCCGACGCAAGAGCGCCCCTACGCCCAGCGCTGATCGATGTGCAGGGTAGATCGAACCTGCTTCATCCGAACGCGCAACCCAAACAAAATCCCGGCGAACTCATCCTCCCGCAACAAGTCCTCTTCCCCTCCTCCGACAAACTCTTCGAGCTCCACGGCCAGCTCTTTCTCCCCAAAACTCCCTCCCCCATCAAACACCCGGCCATCCTCTTCTTCCACGGAGGCCCCCGCCGCCAGATGCTCCTCGGCTATCCCGCCATGGACTACTACTCCAACGCTTACGCCATGAACCAGTACCTTGCTTCGCGCGGATACATTGTGCTGAGCGTGAATTATCGCGGCGGGATCGGATACGGCCTCAACTTCCGCCAATGCGAGCATTGCGGAGCCGACGGCGCCGCCGAGTACGCCGACGTCCTCGGCGCGCATAAATACCTCGCCTCCCGTCCCGACGTTGACGCTGCCCACATCGGCATCTGGGGTGGAAGCTACGGTGGCTACCTCACCGCGCTTGCCCTCGCCCGCAACTCCAACCTCTTCGCCGCTGGCGTCGACTTTCACGGCGTCCACGAGTGGTCGCTCGAAGACAACGCCCCCGCAGACTGGCTCCGCAGCCCCACCTCCGACCCTACGGAAATCGCCCGCATTGCGGCCCTCGCCCACGCCAGCTCCCCGATGGCCGACATCGCAAAGTGGCGTTCACCCATCCTCCTCATTCACGGCGACGACGACCCTGACGTAGCCTACTCCCAGACCCCGCTGCTCGCAGACGCGCTCCGCGCCCGCAACGTTCCGGTCGAGGAACTCATCTTCCCCGACGAGGTCCACACCTTCCTGCTCCATAAAGACTGGCTGGCCGCCTACACCGCGGCAGCCGCCTTCTTCGATCGCACCCTCAAACCCAAGCCCTAACTCCGGTGCACCGAAAGCACAGGTGGTGCCCTTTACGCGCGTTCCAGCCGCCCCCGGCGTAGACGAAACCGCTCCCCACGCCACACAACCGAGTCGCCGGCATAGCTCCAGAACCAGAAAAATAGCCCAAACCCGTCGCGCACTGGAAGCAGGAGGATGTCTCTCAGCACCTGCGCGTCGCGCAGGACGCCCACGCCGACCGTCAGTGCAACGGCGACGCGCACCAGCAGCGCCAGGCTCAGCAGCGAAAAGCTCCAAAGCGCGCCCCCTGTGGCAATCACCGTCGCCAACGCCCACGGCAGAACGTACGTCACGCCGAGACCGACATATCCCCAGCGGCGCGAGTCACGCGTTGACCGTGCCCAGCGCAATTGGTGCTCGCAAAAGCCCCGCAGCGTGTAGGCCGGAACGGTGGTTGCGACCACTTCGCTGACCAGCTCCACGCGCAGACCGTTGGCCGCGATGCGCGCGCCGATCTCATAGTCGTCGGCCAGGCACTCGGTCAGCGAAGCGAGCCCGCCCGCAGCCGCAAGCGCCGCCCTGGTGGTAGCCAGCGTGGAGCCGAGCCCAAAACGGATGCCGCCTTCGAGCTTGCGTGCCGTCAGCACTCCCGGCATAAAATCGGTGGAGATCCCCAGAGCTTCCAGCCGCGACCACAGAGTGTTTTCCGCACGACCGATGTACGGCACCGTGACCAGGCCGACAGTCGCATCGGCAAGGGGGGCCATCACGCGCGCCAGATACGTTGGGGACACCAGGATGTCGCTGTCGTTGATCACGAGGTGTTCGTAGCTCGCCAGCGGCAGCATCTGCGCCAGGTTAGAGACCTTGCCGCTGGTCCCCAGCCGCAGCGGACACTCGATTAGGCGAATTGCCACCTGCGGGTACTCGATGCGCAGCCGCGCAATGTCCGCCACAGCTGGATCTTCAAGTGTACCGACGCCGAACAGCAGCTCGAAGTTCCCGCTGTATGTCTGCTGACAATGACTCGCAAACGCGGCAAACATCTGCGGATCCGCCCCTTTCACGGGCTTCAGGATGGACACATTCGGAGCGAAGTTGATCTGCCGGGCCCGGTTCTCACGGGAGTGATGGTCGAAGTCGCGCGCGCCCCACAACGCCAGCAGGCCATACGCGATTCCGCTCGCTGTAATAAGCGCCGCGAAAATCTCCACTGCGAGCGAGAGGGTACCCATGCTCCCAGTGTAGCGATTGTTGAGTCGTTGTTCGCAACGTCCCATCGTGGCCAGGCTTGCTCCTGCTGCACGATCGGCACTGGAGATTACTCGCTTCCTGGGCCTTCGGCCTAGCCGAAAGACTCGCGTCTGCAGCGCACAAGTCCTCGTGCGGCAACCCGTCCGTGGCGCAGGCTTCGGTTAGCTCGCCCTCGTGCGAAAAGTTGTGGAGTTAATCAGCTACTATGCGATAGTCCTTTCGATCGTCCGGGACAATTTGCCTGCTTTGAACACGATTCGCCAATTCCGCGCCGCCCCTAACCTGCTGACTATGCTGCGGCTGTTTGTGTTGCCATTCCTGGTGATCGAGATACTGGACGGTCACTGGAAGCTGGCGTTTGCGCTGTTGTGGATTGCGGGTGTAAGCGACGGCCTGGACGGGCTGGCCGCGCGGCTGTTGAAGCAGAAGACGACGCTGGGGCTGTATCTTGATCCGATCGCGGACAAACTGCTGATGAGCACGCTGTTCCTGGTGCTGATGCACGTTGGTGTGATTCCGCGGTATGTGACGGTGCTGGTGTTCAGCCGCGACCTGGGGATTCTGCTGATTGCGACGCTGCTCTTCGCGACTGGCATGCTGCGCGACTTCCGGCCCAGCATGCTGGGCAAGGCCAACACGGCGATCCAGATACTGGGCCTCCTAACGGTGATGACATGCCAGGTGGTGGCGGCTCCGCACCTGCTGGGGCTGAAGGCGCTGCTGCTAAAAACCATTGCCGTGCTCGCGCCGGTGTCTGCGGCGGAGTACGCGTGGATCGTGATTCGGCGGGTGCAGTCGCATCCGGTGGTGGCGGTGGGAGCGCCGCCCGATGTCTAGGTTGTTGCGGCGGCCTGGGGGTTCGCGGTAGACTGAACGAACGCATGAAGGCGCGTAGCTCAGTTGGTTAGAGCGCTACCTTGACACGGTAGAGGTCTCCGGTTCGAATCCGGACGTGCCTACCATCCCTTTCCATAACTCAGATGGTTCCTTGCGAAAGTCTTGCCTCCGCTTTCCATCCGTCATTGGGTCGAAAGCGGTTTTTGATTTCTGGGATGGTTGGTACACCCATCGGTCCGGGTAAGTGGGATGTTTGGTTTGCTACTATGGTCATCGCGCGCAAGGATGGGAGCGTCCTTCGTCTGATGACTGGTCAAGCAATCAGTGGAAGCCTCTGGAATCCCTGTGGGGGCCACGATTTCGTATTCGCTACCGAGCAGACCGCTACTCCGGACGCAACCGTGAACACCAACTACTATCTCAATGATTATCTCGGCACGACGCAGATGGAGTTGAGCGCAGGCGGATGGCCGGTGTGGCAGGGACAGTTCACGCCGTTCGGGCAGGAAGTCATTGATGGAAATACGGTGAACTACATCGGGCCGCAGCCACCCGATGGTGACAATACCAAGTACAAGTTTACCGGCAAAGAAAGAGATACAGAATCAGGCAACGACTACTTCGGGGCTAGGTACTACGCAAGCTCAATGGGCCGGTTTATGTCGCCGGACTGGTATTCAAAACCAACGCCGATCCCTTACGCAGAACTCTCGAACCCTCAGTCGTTGAACCTCTATGCCTACGTAAATAACAATCCCTTATCCCAAGTTGATGAAGACGGGCACGAGTGTCCTAAATGCAAGACCCAATATGGAGGCGAAACGAAAGTCGGCGGAGACAGATCTTGGAGAAACAATAATCCTGGAAACATGGCCTACAGTGGTCTAGCGAAGAAACTTGGCGCTATCGGTCAGGACTCCGGAGGATTCGCGATTTTCCTATCAATGGACGTGGGTCAGGCAGCTCAAGATGCACAGTGGCAAAGGCCAAAGTATCAAGACTTAAGCCTTGAGGATGCAGTCAAAGAGTGGACCAAAGGAGATCCCGCAGCCATTCAAGCAGCTTATTTGGCTGCATTGGCAGCTGCTGCGGGAGTTCCACCGGGGACAAAAATCAGCGACCTTACGCCTGAACAGCGCAAGAAAATGGAAGCTGCTCAGACTCAGCGAGAAGGAAACAAAACGGGAACCGTCGTACCACAGCCGACACCTGCGCCAACACCGGCACCTACACCCGCTCCAACGCCTGCACCTGCGCCCACCCCTCCCCCCCCGCCGACCCCGCCACAACCAAAGACAAATTGAAGACAGGAGATGACGATGATTAAAAGTTTATTGGTGGCACTTATTTTGCTCCTATCTGCTTCTTGCCAGATTCTGAGTCAGCCTCTAGTAATTCTCTATGGGGCCTCCAAACCGGCCTCATATGAATTACACGCGGGTGATCCGGATGACCCGAAAGGCTACGCTGAAGTCTGCTTCGCCATAGAGGGTGATTTGAATAAGCACTGTCTTCAGGCAGGCGAGGGAAATGACCTGTATTTTGATTCACCACTCATCAGTTTCTTCCCGTTCCCCATAGGTGAGAAGACTCAGATCGGACTTTTCTCGGCAACTCAAAATTCCGGCGGGAGCGGGACGGCTCTCTGGCTTGCAGCAGTGGTTTACAACCCAAGCTCCGCCATGTTGGAGAATTTGCTGCCTAAGATTGTGCTCTCTAGGCAAGGCGACCATCAAATGTGGTTTGATCGGGTTGTGTCGCGGTTCCCTCTCGTAAGCATCGGTGAATTCACAAGCGTGCCGGACGCCACTATTGAGGGTGAACACAAATATCAAATTCGGACGTTCTACTTCGATTCGGCGGTTGGACGATATAGGACACTGGACAGCTACACAACCCGCAAGTCCTATAACGTATTCGGAACTCCGATTCCCATCTCAGTACTGTCAAAGGAGAAGGCAACGATCAAGGCTCGCGCTGAAAGGAAGGTCGGCGCGATACCCCGTTGAATGTACGATGCAAACCGCATTCATCTATGACTGCGCTCCACACCTTGTGCTCTTCAAATCTCGTTATACCGGCAAAGAAAGAGATGCAGAGTCGGGCCTCGACTACTTCGGGGCCAGGTACTATGCCAGCAACATGGGGCGATGGATGAGCCCAGACTGGGCTGACAAGCCGGAAGCCGTGCCCTATTCGTCGCTGGATGATCCACAGACGTTGAACCTGTATCAGTACGTCAGAAACAACCCGCTGGCTCGTGCGGATAAAGATGGGCACTGTTTCTGGGATCTTTGTATCGGGGAGGGCGTAGCCACTTATATCGCGGTTGCTGCTGTTGCGACTGCCGCAACGGTCGCCGTGGAAGCGTACATCCATTCCCCGCAAGGACAAGCTGCAATCGCGAACCTAAGCAATGCTGTGTCGTCCGCTCTTTCCCCGGCGGCTCCTGTCGGCGCAACCCAGCCGAGAACAGCGCAGGATCCTCTACCCAGAGACAAAGATGGAAGACCCGTCCCGGATGCCGAAGCGGCTGGCAATCCGCATACGCAACTAGGTGTCAAAGACGGGAGGGCTGGTCCTATGTGCAAGGACGTGAAATTTGATGCGAACGGCAAGCCAGTTAAGGACATAGACCATACAGATCACGGTCGACCTAAGGAGCATCCTGACGTTCCTCACGAGCACCCGTACCGTCCCAGCGACGGAAAGCGGATGCCTCAACAGCCGGTCGATCCAAAACCGCCTACTCCTAAGCCCCCGCCAAGTTCTTGAGGTCACGATGAAAAGACTCGAAATATTTGATCTTGACTCAGGTGGGGCATTGAAGTTCGACCTAACCCAAATCCTTTCCTCGATGCCCCTAGAGGTCCGCAGTTACCAATGGTGTTTCGAGGATATCGAAGCAGTTGGCAAAGATATCCTGGTTTTTGAAACGAAGGTGTCCAGTCGAGCAGACGGCGTCTGCATGGCCTGGGAAGAGCTGATATCCACGTCGGGGAAGATCGATGAGGTGATTAATCTAACCTTGGTTGCGAAGACTCAGGTCGAACCTTCTGAAGAGATAATCCATCTAGAGGTGATCGACAGTTCGCTGTGGGCGATTGAAACGGAGGTTCTCTCTGTGATTTCCTGGATCAGGAACTCGTTTGAGAAGGTAACCGATGCATAGTTCTGTCGAGTAGGTGCAGTTCTCGCAGGCCGTCCCTTCGGGGGCGGCCTTGCTGCGTCTGTGGCTCCATCCGAGAGCCGTGCCGACCTAGAGAAAAACCACGCTGCTTCGCATCGGCTGTAGGCATGACACGTCACCCCAGAATGGGTGCTGCGGAGTAACCTTGGGTTCCTGTGCGGGAACTATATGAAAACAAGCGGCTAATAGAAAAAACGGTCTGAGCGGCGTACCCTAGAGGTGAGCGCACGTTGCTGTTGGGGAACCATATGAGTCTCAACCCCTTAGCCCGCCTCCGGCCCCCTTGCTGTCTTCTCCCCGACGCACAGGCAGTGTGCGGCCAGTCCCTCACAATCCAGTCAGGCGGTGCGCGATGAAGCCGCCGCTCCGTACAAAATCAGTCGGCACCAAGGTCAGCGAGGCGGAGTTCGCCATGCTGGAAGAACGTGCGCGTGGGGCCGGTCTGGTGTCCAACGTTTCACACCGCATTTCGCACCCGCAACCAGGCCGTCTTGCCCGCCGTTCCACGGACTTAAGCGTCGTTCGGGAACGACTAAGTAGTTAAAAGTACAGCATCGCGCGGCCCTGAAACGGCCGGCGTCGGCGGTTCGCTGAAACTGAACTTTCTGCCCTCAAGTCGGAGGCGCAATTTGGAGCCAACAATCCTCTTTTTGCCAGTTCGCAATTCGCCGCTACGCCTGCAAGAAACTAGATCGGCACTAAGCTTGACGTGGCGCTTTCCCTGTGCCGAATGAGAAGTCGGCCTGGCTAATTAGCCAGGCCGACCGTCTCCTATCTTCGTCCGAAGTGGGCAGCGGTGATTAGTGCCCGTTGTCTCCCTCGCTACCGTTCACGAACACCGCCGTCGTTAGCCCCGGCACCACCAGTGTCCCGGTCTTCAGATCGAACGTTGCCGTCTTCACGACTACATCGCTACCGTACTTTTGCACCGGGTGCAGCCGCAGATCCAGCCCCGCCAGCGCGCTTGCCGTATAGCTCTGCTGCGTCGTATTTGCGTTGGAGACGACAACGATGTGCCCGTAGCGGCCGTAGCGGCCGCCGTTTGCGTCCAACTCCATCACGATCAGCCCTGGAGTCTGGGCTGTACCGCTGTTGAGGAAGTGCAGGTTGTTCTGCACCTCGGTGAATGTACCCATCCGGAACAGGCCGGAGCTGTCGCGGATTTTCAGGAACTCCTGGAACGCTGCGGTCGTCGCCGCGATCTCCGTCGAGAGCGGCTTCAGCGCGCCGTTCGCCAGCAGCGGTTGTTGGAACGACCATTGACTGCTGTTCTGGCTCGCGATCGGCAGCCCGATCCCCCAGTTGTTCCCCAGCCCCGTCCAGTCGATCTTGTTGAACCAGTCGCCCGAATCGTAACTGTTCTGGTCCATGTCCTTAGACCGTAACAGGTCGTCGCCCGCCTGAAAGAAGGGAATGCCCTGACCCAGCTCAACCAGGCTCATTGCCAGCACCTGCCGCCGAGCCCTCGTCGCTGCTGTGTCCGCCGCCGACGCCTTCACCTGGATCGCGTCGAATAAGTCCTGGTTGTCATGCACCGATACGTAGTTGATCGCCTCGATCGGCGTCGCCGTGTAGCCGGTCGGCTGCCCCTGGTAGTCGAGTTGCGCTCCGGTCCGGGTGACGCCCGTCGCGTCCACGAAGCTGTAGTCGCGCAGGTTGCCTGTAAGCCCGATCTTGATCCAATCGGTCCTGTGCAGGAGCGTATTCAACTGGGCGGAAGAGGCCGTATTGCTGGTCGTGTAGGTGCTTGGATCATTGAACAGGCCAGTCGCGAAGCCCTGCACCCGCTCATCGTCGAACGGGCCGCCGCCCCGCACACCGTCCCGGATGCGATCGTTGAAAGTACCCACTCCGTTCCCGTAGAGGTTCAGTTGCGAAGCGTTCAACCCCAGCGCGCTGTTCGCCGTCTCGCCGAAGTTGAAGCCCTCGCCGTAGATATACACCTTCGACCCGTCCACGCCGTCCTTTGCCAGCGTCAGCTTCGCCAGCTCCTGTTGAATCTGGTTGATGTTTTGGATAAACGTGAAGCTCAAGATGTCGAAGCGGAACCCATCGATCTTGTACTTCTTCACATTCCACAAGATCGCGTCCTGCTGTAGCTTGCCCATCATCAGGTGCTCGGTCGCGGTGTCGGCGCAGCACGATCCCGTCTCCAGATTGCCGTCGTTGTCCAGCCGGTTGTAATAGTTCGGAACGACCTTGTCCAGGATCGAATTGTTCGCCTGTCCAAATCCGCTCGTATGGTTGAACACCACGTCCTGGATCACCCGCAAGCCCGCTCTGTGCAGTCCCATCACCATCTGCCGGTACTCCCTCACCCGGAACGACGGATTCACCGCATAACCACCTTCCGGAGCCAGATAGTGGTCCGGATCGTAGCCCCAGTTGTAGCCGTCTGCGCTCTGCACTGCGGTCACCGCCGCCTGCTGAGACTGGCTGTCTGGCGCAAACCCGCTCAAGCTTGGCGTCGCAAGCCACGTCGTCTTGTCTTCGTTGATGCTGTTGAAGTGGAATGTCGGCAGCAGATGGATCGCCTTCAGTCCCGAGGCGGCCAACTGATTCAGGTGCCTCATGCCGTCCGAGTGGTTATCGGTAAACGCGAGGTACGTGCCGCGATGCTCCGCTGGCACCGTCGCATCGCCGATGCTGAAGTCGCGGACATGCAGCTCGTAGATGCTCAGGTCGTTCACCCGCGCCAGTGCAGGAGCCTTATCGTCCTTCCAACCAGTCGGCGTGTTCTCCCGCGCATTCATATCCGTGAAGCGGCTCTTCGTCGCATTCAGCGCCAGATCGATGGAGTAGGGGTCCGTGACCACGTTATCTACAACGCTCCGCACGCTCGGCGCATAGACCTTCTCTTCCAGCAGATAGTACTTGCCGATCCAGGTTGAATCCAGCGTCACCACCCACACTCCGTTGTGCTCATGCATCGGAACCGTCTTCGCCGGGGTTGTATCTCCATCCGCCTTGAACAACTCCGCATTCATCGACTGTGCCGTCGGAGCCCATACCTTCAGCTTGAGCGCGCCCGCATTGTCATCGTCGAAGTCTCTCCAGTCGGAGTAGTCCTCCCAGGACGACCCGCGCACGATCACACCCAGTCGGCCCGTATACGCATACAAGTCATCCAACGCACCCGCGTCCTGCACTCCCGTCGCATACGTCAACGACCCATCCGCCCGCTCGACGAAGACCGCCAGCTGTCCGCGAACCAACGCATCATAGTCGGTCTGCTTCAACGTCGCAGGCAGCGTCAGCACTGCATATCCCGTCGATAGTTGAGGGAACCGCGCCTTTTGAGCCGCCGTCAATGTGCCGCCCGCAGTCAACGGAACATTCGTGCCGCCCGTAACGCCCGTGTTGGTCAAGGCCAACCCGGCAGCCGGATCGCTCGCCAGGAAGTACTGGCCGCCGTTCTGCAAGTAGGCCTGCTGGATCAGCACCGTGCTCCGGTCGATCCAGAACGCCTGCGCCTTGAGAAAGCTCCCGTTCAGCAACTGCGAGGCGCTTGGCTGGGTGAGGTACAGCATCGGATCGCCCGAGATGATCCACACCTCGTTGTACAGGTAGACATTCAGGTGCCGGTCGTCCGGCGTGTCCTTCGTCCCATTCTGGATGTTGTGAACGATGAAGCCTATGTCCTGCGGATTATTCAACTTCAGCGGAACGTCGAAGTACGCTCCATAGTTGTCGGTTCCCGCCACCGGAATCGGCCCGCCGCCATAATTGTTCGTGTCGGCCGTCGTATCGTTGAAGGCATACACATACCACCCGGCAAAGTTGTTGTCGGGCCGGTAGTAGTGCACCCGCGCCACATTTGCTGGAATTGCCGGGTTCTTCGCATTCGCGGTATTCGGTGGCGACGTAAACAGCTCTGTGGTGCTCGACACCTGCCAGAATTCATTGCCCTGCACTGAAGGGTTCACATACTCATTCGGCCCTGGGTCCTTGCAGCAGTTGTTATGGATGATGAGCCCAACATTTTTCGCCCCCGACGTCACCCCTACGTCGAAGAAAACGCCAAAACTGTCGCTGCCCGCAATTTGCACTGGACCGCCGCCGTAATTATTCGTGTCCTCCGTCGTGTCGCCGAACGCGTAAATCGTCCAGCCCGCGTACGCACCGTCCGGGCGGAAGTAATGGATCCGTATATGGTTGGCGGGAATGGGCGTAACGGCGTTTGCAACAGCGCTAAAAGCACTCATCAGCAGGACAACAAATAGCGCGATGCGAAGACGCGGGAAATGACTCATGACACTCTCCGTGAGACCGGTAATTCTTCGCCGCCGCAACATCGTCAGGTGGTGAAGCCCGAGTATCCTACTGGGTGTCTTCTTGGTTAGTCCAGTCAATATACGGATTCACTTCAATCCTCAGCCCGCCGACTGTGCCCGCCGCCAGTCGGTTCCCGAGCGGTTCCGAGATCGACGCCAGCAGCCTAATGTGCTCGAGCGTGCGTGCCCTTAAAACAACCGGAGCGCCAGTCCTGAACCAGGAACGACGCCCCGCTATTCTTTCAACTCCACTTACGAAATACTAAGCGAAGAGTTTCTTCTTCATGAAGCCAGCCCCTGCAAGTACAGCAGTTCCCAGCAAAGCGATACTAGAAGGCTCGGGTGTCGGGGTCATCGGCGTCGTCGGCGTTGCCGACGGGACCGCGAAGGTGCCGCTTCCGGAGTAGCTGCCACCCGTCTGTGTAAAACTCACGTCGAACGCGGCGTCATTTGACGAGTATGCAGACAATGCCCCGCTAGGCTGGAAGATCCCGAGCAGGTAGAACTCCACCCCGGTCGATCTACCGGTAGAAGTGTTCGCCAAAACGATAGGGTTGCCGGTCTCGGTAAATGTTCCGAAACCCGCGATTGTGACGCTGAACGGCGTGGTTCCGTTTCCGCCATTCGGACCCATCGGATAGAGTATCGAGGGTGTTACTGGTGAACCCACCGGTATAATCGAGAAATTGCCCGTGCCTACCGACGTGGTCAGGCCGAACGTATAGTTGATGCTGGAAACGCCGGAGATTGGAAAAAGCGGTGCACCGGAAGGCGTTACCGTCACATTAAAGAGGGCAACAGAGTCGCTCCCAGAGATCGGCGTGGCATTCGCTGCGAAAGGAGTAAGTAGAGCGCCCACAAGTGCGGCACGAAGAAGAACGGATTTCATTTAAGGCATCTCCTGAGATAGTGGTGGCCGCAGACTGGCCAGCATACTCACCTTGCACAAATGGGGAACTGTGACTACCACTTTTGTATCATGTGAGTATGTAGGTAGACACCTACTTCAGTCGATATGTTGCTCAGCGGTACTGGGAAATTTCAATCTCGCTGTGAAGGGGAATAATTTGTTCACCTCGCTACAATTCTGTCGTCTGTAGTCAGCAATTGGCTCCCGGGGTCCAAATAGCAGGGCTGTTTGGGTACCGCCTATCGCATTACCCGCTCTGCCATGCGTCGCAGTTCCGAGCCGGGCGCAAGCATCAAAGCTGCGATGGGGTTTCGGGCTCTGCTGTGTCATGAAGCTCGATGGCGGTCATGACCGAACTTGCGATAGAGGTCAGTGCAGCCTTTTGCTCATCGGTCACCTCTCGCGGTCGCGTGTCTAAAACGCACAGCGAGCCCATCACCTCGCCGTCGTGTGCCTTCAGCGGCATTCCCGCATAGAAACGAAGACCCTTACTCAGAAAGAACGCGTCGTTCGAGAACCTGGCATCGTCGTTGATGTCCGCAACGAAGAGACCGCCATCGGGCAGCACGATCATGCTGAACACGGATATGTCCCGCTCGGAGTCAGCGAGCAGGTTCTGTTCCGGCAAACCACATTGTGCTTCCCAGAAGCGCCGCTGGCTGTCCCTGGCTGTAATCAGGGCAATCGGCGCGTCGAACGACCTCGCCAGATCCGCCGTCAACCTGCTGAAGATGTCTTGCTTGGGGGCGTCGAACACGTCGCCCTGGTGAAGCTCGTCGATTGTGTCGCTGAGTTGCCTCCCCGGCTTCGTGTCTTCAGACGATTTCGGCGGCGCCTCCACCGGTAAGGAGGAGGGATACAGGACCGAGGCCACATACGTCTTCATCAAGTGTAGCGAGGACACCACGTGCTGTGCGTCTTCGATAGGGATGCGGCTGCGCAGATTAGATAGGTCACTCGCCTCGCTCAACAGGCAGGCAACTACCGTTGCCTCCGGAAAGCGGGCGCGAATCTGATGGCATCGCATGCGAATATGTCGTAACGCGCGGGGTGGAATGCCAATAACGCAGATCACCTCGAATCTGCCATCTTCAAGCCCTTGCAGCAGGTCCGGCGTGGAAGAGTCGGCATGCAGAACGCGGACGAGGGACAAGTCCGCGATGATCTGCTGAGCCAGCTGAGCCGCGACTTCATCGCCAAAATCACGTGCCGGAACGCAAGCCACTCGCTTGGCGGACAGAGGTTCAGGCCCAGCAGGGCTGGCCGTCGAAATGGTAAGGTCTTCGGTAATCTCTTCGACGCCCAGTAGAAGCTCGTCGGCCCGTGCGCTTGTAATCTCCTCGGCATGCCTGGCTTCTTCAATCTGCGTGAGTGCAGGGACCATTACATCGTCCCACACGCACTCTCGAGACTTGGTCTTAAGCTGTTCGGCAATCAACGATCGGGCATCGTGACTGTTGGAGACAAGTAGTCGCTGGTAGAAACGCTCTGAGGGAGCTAATTCCGCTTCTTCGCCAAACAGGACATCCAGGTAGCTCAAGTGCGGCACTTGCCGTCCGATGACGATAAGGCAGACCGTCAGAGGCGTGGACAGCAGCAGTCCGGGCATTCCCCAGAGCAGCGTCCAGAAAATAGCGGCGACCAGGATGGCAATGGCTGACATGCCTGTCGAGGTGCCGTAGAGCACCGGTTCGGCGAAGTTCGCCGTCACGATTTCAAGCGTCCCAAACATCGCCATGGTCCACGCCAGAGGACCCCAGGAGGGCGTTATTGCAAGCGAGAGCAGCAACGGGCCAGCCGCCGCCAGGACTATGCCGACGTAAGGCACAAAACGCAATACGCACGTTAGGACCGCCCAAAGCAGTGCATGGGGTACGCCTATCCACCAAAGCAGAACGCCGACTAACGCTCCATAACAGATGTTTACGATCAGCTGCATCTGCAGAAACCGGCTTACTCTTGCGCTGGCGTCCTCTATGGCGGTGGTCGTGACGTGCAGGCGGCCACTCCCTGCGAGCCTGAGCGCACGATCGCGCAAACCCTCGCGCCCCAGAAGGATGAACACCAGGAAAATGACCACGATCATCGCCGTCGTGAGCGGTTGCAGGAGAGGTTTTATGCTGCGTCCCGCAACGGTGAGCATCGACTCCGTCGGCTCTTCCACCTTCACCGGAATAGGTTGCGTCAGAGGCGGTATGGCTTGCGGTAAAGTGGATTTCGACGCCTTCGGTCTGGCCCGCGGAAACGGCGCAGGCACCGCTCGATCCTCAGGTGCCTCACCGGCCACTTGCTTGCTCAGAGTGGTGAGCATTTCGACAGTCCGAGTTAATCTGCCCGCCGAGTGCAGATGAAGCTTGTCGACTTTCGCAGAGATGTTTTCTTGATACTGCGGCAACTCTACGGCGAGGTTGTAGACCTGCCCCAGGACGACCCAGCCGAGCGTGCCGGCCGCGCACAAAGAGAGAACGACGACGAGTAAAGCCGCCGGCCCGCGCTTGGCTCCCCATCTCTCCAGCCGAGCGCACGCAGGTGCGAGCAGAAATGCAAGTAGCCCCGCCAACGCGAGCGGAACGAACACTTCACGCGCGAAGTAGAGGGTCGCCAGCACGAGCGCGGCAGTCAGCCCATCGTTCGAATTCTTTATTTTCTCTCGGGGATCGCTCAGTACATTTGGCAAGAAGAGGCCCTTCATTCACACAGATTGGACGGTGACCCGCATACCGCTCCTCTTATACAGCTTTGGATTGAAAGGAAGAAACCGAAATCCCACATGCACTGATATATGTTTGGACTTTTGGGAGCCACAGGCTGCGAGGCAAAGAGTCCGATGATGCTCGCCGTGTGCGCCGCAGTCGGGCGGAACGGCTCAAGTTCAAGGTTTGCCAGCGCTTGCGCGGCGACAGCCCTATGCGCCACGAAAATGTAGGTCAACCAATCCCACGCTTCGAACAATAGTGAACAACAGCGGAAAAGAATCCCGCATCAGAGTGTTAGGACTGAAAGGCACACATCCAGCCCTGTTTAATACAGGACGTAAGTGCATACCGTTTCTTTCGGCCCATTGCAGTTATCCCTGCTTTGAGGTGAATAATGTATAGCAATATGTATTCTTGCAGGTGGTTGATTGTGCTTGCACGTACCGCACTTCTGTCACTATGTGTCGTCTCGATCCCAGCATTTGCTCAGGATCAGAGCACGCCGGACAATTCCCGAACAAATAAGGCTCAAAACCAAAGTGTAACGGCGGACAACCAGAAGAATAACAAATCTGATATTCAACTTACCGCCGAAATTCGGCGCGCCATCGTAGCCGACAAGTCAATTTCGACTTATGGCCACAACGTCAAAATTATTGTCAAGCGCGGCGCAGTAACCCTGAAAGGACCAGTTCACTCCGAAGAGGAGAAACAGGGTATCGCTGCGAAGGCCATAGCGGTCGCTGGTCAGGACAAGGTCACGAACCAGATCACAGTTAAGCAGTAAGCCGGCTTCCCGGACCCGTCAGGAATGGCGGTTGGCTCAGTGCATTTACAAGGAGATTGTTATGGCAGGCAAAAACACAGCAGCATTCGGTATCTTCCCTTCACGCAGCGCTGCAGAGGCTGCAGTTGATCAGCTTATCGCAGCAGGTTTTTCTAACGATGACGTTTCCGTTCTCATGTCGGATAGCAAAGGTTCGAAGGAGTTTGCGAGCGAGAAGAACACAAAGGCCCCTGAAGGCACCACAACCGGCGTCGTAAGTGGTGGAACGATCGGCGGCACGCTTGGGTTGCTCGCCGGCCTGGGAGCGCTCGCAATCCCCGGTGTTGGTCCCCTTATTGCAGCAGGCCCCATCATGGGCGCACTCGCCGGCCTCGGTATTGGCGGCGCAGTCGGCGGCCTGGTCGGAGCCCTGGTCGGCATGGGCATTCCTGAGTACGAAGCAAAGCGCTATGAAGGGCGCGTCAAAGATGGTGGCATTCTAGTGTCCGTCCACTGCGATAGCTCGGACGAAGTGGGCCGTGCCAAAGATGTGCTGAAGGCAGCCGGTGGCGAGGACATCGCCTCCGCCGGAGAGAAGGCCGTAAGTACCCATACAGACAACACAGAGAACGCTGCGGATGTCGCCGAGGAAACGGTCGGCACGCGTGGTACCCGTTCTAACTATTAGTGTTTGCCCATGTAAGCAAAGAAGGCCGCCAACCAGCGGCCTTCTTTTGCTCACTTACCTTTAATCATTCCACCGTCAGTGAGGGCGTACGCCTGACGACGTGTTTATACTTCCATTCTTTGAGCTGCTTCGAAGTCGGCCGCGGCGAGGTAGCACTAGCGGCCCGGGCAATGTCCGGCCTCGGTGCGCCCTTGATGGTGTGACCTGAGTTCTGGCGGGTTCCGATAGTCGCGTCTCGCGCCGAAAACGACCACGTAAACGAGCCGGGATCACCTGCTGCACGGCACAACCCTCCCTTTCCGTTATACGCGCATTTCTACACCCTCCGCGCCGACTGCTATCTCCTTTGCATAAAACGCTTTTCGTTCAACTTCACCTATACATAGGCGCGCAAGTGGCGGTCCCAAGTCTGGATGAAGTTGCATAAAGAGTTCGCTCGTGCTAGTTTCGGCGCAAAGCTGTGCATGCAGCCTGCCCCTGCGGCTGCGTATGCACCACACTCGCTCTTCGCAGAGTGAATCGGGCCCGGTCTGCTGACACTGAGGAGGGGATCCTGATGAAACTCACGGCCAAGATGAACAAGTGCTTGATGATTGCGGTTCGAGCAGGTATGTTGCTTACGCTCTGGTTTGGCGTCTGCCAGCTGAAGGCCGCGACCAATACTGTGACTTTTACCATTACTCGTGTGAAAGAAGTGCAGTGTAACGAGGGAGCGGGTGAGGCTTGCCCCAACGATTACTATCCCAAAGTAGACATTGATGCACAGGGCCTGGACGACGGCAAGGGCCGCTTCTGTTGCGCGCATGACACAGACTTTCAGCCGAATTGGGTGTTTAGCCGCCAAGCTGACGTTAGTCACAACGTGGTGAGCATCCATGTGGAACTTTGGGACCAGGACGATCTAAGTGCCGACGACCAGATCAACATCACATCGCTGCCGAATAAGTCACAGGATATTACTGTGAATCTAAGTAACTGCACATGGCAAGGTTCAGGAGGGTTAAGCGGATTTATTAATACCCAATCGTCCTCCACAGGCAACGGCAAGGATTCTGCCCAACTATATTTCACGATTACCACGTCTGCACCGGGATGTGCGGACTCTGATGGCGATGGATTGCTTGACATATGGGAGACGGGCGGCGTAAATGGGGTCAATCTGCCTGCCATGGGGGCCGACCCGAACAAAATAGACCTGTACCTGCAACTAGATTTTCTGTTGGCAGCTAACCACACCCATCAACCGCTGCAGCTGGCGATTCAGCAGGTAGTGCAGGCATTCGCTAACGCGCCTGTGATCAATGCGGATGGCAGCACGGGTATCCAGCTGCACATCGACGTGGGATCCATCTATGGAGTCGGTGTGGTCACGACTGTGCCCGGCACCGACGCAAGGGTGAAAGGAACCTATGGTGATTACGGCGGTGGTGGAAATGCCATTCCGGAGGCCGGGAACATAATCGTGGATTGGGATGGTGCCGCGGGTAATCCGGGTACAAATTTCTTCACGCTGAAGACCATGAATCCCAACCGCAATAATATTTTTCGCTATGTCATGTTCGTTCATCAGACCAATGCGCGGCTTGCGGTAAATGACTGCACCTCGGGAATATCGAAAGGCATCCCGGGCGTAAACTTCATGGTTTCGCTTGGTGGAGTTGGGTTGCGCGGAACACCCCCGGTGCTGGCTGCTTGCTGGGGCGTGGACGGAACTGGGAATTCCGTTGGCAACCAGGCACAACAGGCCGGGACCCTCATGCACGAGTTCGGTCACACTCTAGGACTGCGTCACGGCGGTAACGACGACATCAATAATAAGCCAAACTATCTCAGCGTTATGTCCTACAAAGGTTTTCCTTCCCCGGGCGTTGTTATCAATGAGCAGTTCTGTAACGTCCCGGTAATTCCGGCAGCCGGTATCCTAGGCAATTGCGACTATTCGCGCGTGAAGTTGCCGCCGTTGACAGGGCTGAATGAGAACAGCCTGGATGAATGCCTGGGCATTGATGGTAACGCTCTCGGCCTTGGCGCGGTCGATTTCAACAACAACAGCAAATTGGAGGGTGCGTCAAACTGCCAGGCGCCGAACAACGTCAACGTAGCAGCGAATATAAATTTTGATACTTCCGCAGACGCGAACAACAACGGAGTCCAGGACCCGGGGGAGCCCGCAATCTTGAGCACTTTGAACGGGTTCAACGATTGGGCATCGCTGGTCTATAACTTCCGTACGGTTACCGACTTTACAACCGCAGGAACTCCTGCTGAGCAGGAGCCCGATCCGCAATCGGTCGAGAGCGCCCATAATGCCGCCAGCAAAATGACACAGGCCAAACTGACATTGACGGTCACTGGACCGTCGGACGCCACGCCGGGCGGGACAATGGCTTACAACATCAAACTGGAGAATCGGCTCGAGGATGGCTCGCGTGGGCCAGCTGTGAACATGGTGGCGGTTTCCACTGGGCCGGACGCATCCACACAAACGGTAAATTTCGGCACAGTTGTTTTGCGTGCTGCCGTCAGTAAGACAGCTAATTCTATTGTTCCTTGCTCCGCGAAAGATGGTGTTTTGATCACTGATTCAGTGCGAGCTCGCGGCACGGATCTGGCGAGCAATGCGATCGATCTTACAAGATCGTCGCAAGCAACCGTACACGCCCCTGTACTGGCGCTTGAAAAGAGTGCAACCGCCTCCGTCAACGCAGGTGAGGCGATCGCCTACAGAATTCAGTACCAGAACAACGGCGGCGGCACGGCTTTAAACGTGGTGGTAACCGACACTGTGCCCAAAGATGTTTACTACAGCTTGCCCCTGGATCAGGGTGCCGGACCGAAGCCCGTGTCCGTCACCCTGAATGGAGACGGCACTCGCACGCTCGTGTGGAACGTCGGCTCTTTGTCGCCACATTCGGAGCCTGGCGTCATCCAGTTTACGGCGCGACCCACCCTGCTCGCCCTGGATGGCACGACCTTTGCAAATAATGTGAAATTGGGTTTTCAAACTGGTGCGTCATGTCCCTCTGAGTCCTTGACCGCCTCCGCAGCCACCAAGATTACCGTGGTTAAACTGCGTGAAGAACATGAGCCGCACATCTATCTCCACTGGAAATCCGATGCTCACGAAGAGCCGGCCGAGACACTGGCCCGTATCCAGGCAACGGATCAACGCTTCGATGGCCGCGCCGGAGCCGCCGCGGATGGCGCGCTCAGCCAGCCCGAAGTGAAAGCTTCGTTTGCATTCGGCAATATCTTTGTGTATCTATTCCACAAAAATCGTCCAAAACATCTTGAGCACGATCTGCTGGCGCTCTATTTCAATCTAGCCACGAGAAGGTTGAATGCCGACTCGAAAATTGAACACGAGCACGACACCCCTCCAGGACTAGCCAACGTGCGGGACGCGGCGCTCAAGGCTGAGGCAACGCTTCTCATTCCTTACAGCGAGGCGACGGAGGAAAAATATCACTCAGCTAAGGAAGTCTTGGAGGAGATTAACCATTGACGGGTGAGGCTGGGAGCTCGAAGAACAGCTATTTCCGAGGATATTGACACTCAACGGTACAAGCGGCACAGGTGCGCAGACTGTGGCCCTTTCAAATGCGTTAAGTTTGTTGCATCGCCATCTCGGTCACGAGGAACTGCAGGCGATTGCGTATGTCGGATAGGGATGCACCACCCCTGCAAGTTGCTGCAGGGTGATGCCGCGATCTATGGCGATCACGACTCCCGTAATTGCTTCGCTGGCGCGTTCACCCAAATACGTGCCCCCGATGATTCCGCCGCCACGCAGAGCCAGCAACTTCAGGAAGCCGTGGGCGTCATCTTCTACCATCATCCATAACTTTGATGGGTTCTTATGAGAATCATCCACACGCCCTGCAATGTATAGTTCCGGCATGGCTTTACGGATGAAGGACATCGCAGAGGATCTTGGGCTGTCGATCGTCACTATATCCAAGGTGCTCCGCAACCATCCAGATATCAGCCCGGAGACGCGTGAGCGCGTTCTTAAACATGTTCGGGCGCGCGACTATCAGCCCAACATCGTGGCGCGGAGCCTGGTGACCGGACGTAGTTACCTGATCGGTCTAGTGGTCCCGGACCTGCTGCACCCGTTCTTCGCCGAAATCGCAAAGGCGCTCTCGCTGGCAATCCGCGCCGACGGATATTCCCTGCTGATCTCCTCCTCCGAAGAGGATGCGAAGCTCGAAGAGCAGGAGATTCGTCAGTTGCTGGCGCGCAAGATGGACGCGGTCGTGGTCGCGTCCACGTCCTTATCGGGTAAGCGCTTCGCCACCATGCGCGACAGCAACCAGCCCGTGCTGCTGATCGACCGCCGCTTCGACGACGCGAACGAAAGCTTTGTGTGCACGGACGACCATGAGGCCGGCAGGCTGGCGACTGAACACCTGATTCAGATGGGCTGCCGCCGCATCGCCCACATGAGTGGGCGCCCAAACAGCACCGGCTCCCAACGGCTCGAGGGATACAAGGATGCGCTGGCAAGCCACGGCCTCCCGTACCACGCGAATCTGGTGGTTCATCGCAGCACCGTGGACACCGAGACTCTCGAGCAGGGCGCCCAGGCCGCGCATCTGCTGCTTGGTCGCAAGCCCCGTCCCGACGGCATCTTTTGTTACAACGATCCGCTCGCCATTGGGGCCATGCAGACCATCCTCCGCGCCGGTCTGAGCATCCCGGGGGACATCGCGCTCATCGGTTGCGGTAACCTGCACTACGATGCTTCGCTCAGCGTGCCACTTTCGAGCATCGACCAGCAGACGGCGACGATCGGCGCACGTGCCGGCCAAATGGTGCTGGACATGATCGCGCAAAAGGGAGCGCGGCCACCGGAAAAAGTGGTGCTAACTCCCTCGCTTGTGGTGCGCGCATCGTCGCAGCGCAGTCCGGCCTAGCGCCTCACGTGCCTCTACTATTTCGATACCTTCCAAAGAACACTGGCGTGGGGACGAAGCGTTATATGCACTGACTCCGTGCGGCCCGCATCCGTGTGCGTCCATAGGTCGCGTAGAGCAGGTTTCGCGTACGCGATGCCGAGTTTGCTCCACGGCAGGTCGACGGTCGTTTGGGTGTCGCCCGTATTGAAAATTCCGGCGTATTTGGCCGCACCGCCGGGCGCGTCGGCTGTCCACGCGATCGTCGTACCTTCGCGACACACTTCGTGGCCGTTGTCGCTGTGCTGGTTCACGGCAAGAACCTCTCGGTTCGTCAGCAGGCTGTAGGTGAACTCATCGCTTGTGGGCAAATCGCCGCCCATCATCAGGGGCGAGCGAAACAGCGACCAGAGCGACATCAGAGTGTACTGCTCGTCGTGCGTCAGCAGGCTCTTGCGATCGTTGCCGCGTTCGGCTCGGATGCCGATGTGTCCAAGCGGCAGCATGTCTGCGTCCGGAAATCCGTTGGCGCGGCTTTTGCCGTTCCACCTCTTCATCAGTTCGAATTGCGCCTTCACGTCAACCCAGCGATCCCAGAAGTCGTCGGAGATGCGCCACAGCTGGGCGTTCGCCTTCAAGTGCTCGTACTGATCGATAGGCGCGGGGCCCGGCGAAAGGCTTAGAACGATCGGTCTGCCGGTCTTATCGAGCGCCGTACGCAGGGCGTGGATCTCCGCCGCGTGATACGGCCGGCTCATGTCGTCGGCCTTCACGTAATCGACGCCCCAACTTGCGTACAGCTTTGCGATGGAATCGTAGTAGGCCTGCCCGCCAGGCTTGCTCATGTTGACTCCGTACGTATCTTCCATGCCCTGCCATTTGCATACGTCGAGTTTGTCGGCGACGTCCGCTGCATGCAGGCTGGTGCCGAAGATGGGTAGATTGCGATCGACGGCCTCGCGGGGAATGCCGCGCATGATGTGAATGCCAAACTTGAGGCCCTTGCTATGAACATAGTCCGCCAGCGGCTTGAAACCCGTTCCATTGGCCGCGGACGGAAAACGATTAGCCGCGGGCGCGAAACGACCGTTCGCATCCATGCTGACCTTGCCTCGCGCAATGTACCCGTGGGCATGCGCGTCTGGCTGATACCACTCGATATCGACCACGATGTACTGCCAGCCGGATGCCTTCAGCTTCGCCGCCATCGCGTCGGTGTTAGCCTTCACTTCCTCTTCGCGGATGGCCGGGCCGTAGCTGTCCCAACTGTTCCAGCCCATGGGTGGAGTCGGTGCGAGCATCGTTTTCTGGGCGTGGAGGGAGGTGAGCAGAGAGGCGCTTGTCGTCAGGGTGGCGAGGGCGAGCGTGCGCAAAGTAGCTGTTTTCATTGGGTCCTGGAGAGTTCGGGGAGTGCCTGCGGTGTAAAAAACGGGGGTGGATTAGCGCGTAGGTAACGTTTACTATGTCGAGTTAAGTGCCGGATGCAGCGCACCGTTGTGCATCAAGCATAGCTTGGCCACCTCAAAGGCGCTCCGCTCAGTTCGGTCGCAGGAGCCCTGGATGATGTTTTTAAGGTGGATACTTGACCGAGTCGGCCGAGTCTGGAGATAGAGAGCGCATGACAATGAACGCTACAACACGCCGCAATTTCCTCAAGAGCACAGCCATCGCAGCCTCCGCCGCCGGCCTCTGCCGGCTCCCTCTGCTTGGCCAGGCCAGCCAGGTTGACGCCCATATCGAGATCATGCCCTCCGAGACGATCAGCATTATTTCGCCGGAGATCTACTCGCACTTTATCGAGCACCTGGGCGGCGTGATTTACGACGGTGTCTGGGTGGGCGAGAAATCGAAAATTCCGAACACCAATGGCATCCGCACGGCTTTTGTGGACGCCATGCGAGCGGTGAAGGCGCCCGTGCTGCGTTGGCCCGGCGGCTGCTTTGCGGACTCGTACGACTGGCACGATGGCCTTGGCCCGCGCGGCAAGCGGCGTGCGCGGGCCGGCTTCTGGGACCAGCAGGAGCCCAACCAGTATGGGCTGCACGAGTTCATGCAGACCTGCCGGCTGATTGGCTGCAAACCTTACCTTGCCGCCAACCTGCGGACGCAGCCCGCACGCGACTTCTATGAGGAAATTGAGTACTGCAACGCGCCTGCCGGAAATATCGCGTCGAACTCGGCTGCGCCCGCGGCTCCAAATGGCCTGGCAGCCCTGCGAGCCGCGAATGGCGATGTGGCGCCGTTCCAGGTAGACCTTTGGGGGGTCGGAAACGAAAGCTGGGGCTGCGGCGGCAACCTTACACCGGAGGAGTATGCAGCTGAGTTCCGCCGCTATACGGCCTGGACACCCAGCTATAGCCAAACGCCGCTGCGCTTTGTGGCCGTCGGTCCTAATGGCGACGACGTCGATTGGACGACTCGCCTGTTCAAAGCGCTTTACGCCAATCCGGAGCGGCGCAAGTTGTGGGGACTGTCCATTCACTACTACACCTCCGGGAGCGCGAAGAAGTTTGCGGAAGGCGATGCGCTGGACTTTTCCAACGACGAGTTCTACGACCTGCTGACGCGCGGCAGCCTGATGGAGAAAGTTGTGACAGACCACTGGCGGGCGATGGGAAATACGCCGGGACAGCCTGCGGTCAAGCTGGTCGTGGACGAGTGGGGCGCCTGGTACGGCAAGGGGACGCAGCTGGGGCCGGAGTACAACCTGTCGCAGCAGTCCACCATGCGCGACGCGCTGCTTACCGGGATCACTTTTGACATTTTCCAACGCCATGCCGACAAGGTCGCCGTGGCGGCGGTGGCACAGAGCATCAACTGCATTCACTCGCTGATGCTGGCGCAGGGCGACAAGTTTGCGCTTACGCCCACGTTCCACGTGTTCAAGATGTATCAGCCGCACCAGGGCGCTACAGCCGTGCGCACAGAGTTTACCGCCGCCGCGATTGACAACCCGCTCGGCAATACACCGATACAAGTTGGAGGCAACAGCTACATTGGCGAGCTGGCCCCGGTGAAGACCCTGGCGGGGTTGAGTGGTTCTGCCTCGCTCGTCGCTACCAGCGCTGGTGGAGCGCCGGGCAAGTTACTGACGCTTACGGTAGTGAACCCGCACACCGATCGTCCGATGACGACGGAGCTGGTTGTTCGTGGCGCGTCGATTGCCTCGGCAACGGGCACCGTCCTGGCCTCGCGCGATGTTCACGACCATAACGACTTCGCTCACCCGGATGCGGTAAAGCCGAAGGCGGCATCGGTCGGCGTTCCGTCGTCCGGCAGGCTCATTCATACATTCCCGCCTGCCAGCGTTACGGCGCTGCAATTGACGCTCGCCTAGCGAGTCAGGTTCGCTCTACCAAATGACGTATGCCGAAGGATTGGGAGCATACGCGTGGGCACGCTGTTCGCGGGGAAGGCGATGAATCCGGGACCGAGTCCGCTCATGTGGAACGGCGGCTGATGGTTGTTGCTGATCATGAATCGCGAAATCCAGTCGCATACGGGAACGCTGTTAGAGTCTCTGGAGATTGGCTTTGGCGGCCTTGTTTTCAGGGTCGAGTGCGAGGGCATGCTCGAGGGCGCGGCGAGCGGCGAGTTTGTCTCCGGACTGGGCTTCGAGGACGCCCAGGTCGTTCCAGTCTGCGGTGGAGCCCGGTGCGAGCGTAACAACCTGAGTCTGTTCGCGCAGGGCGTCGCTCAGGCGGCCGAGCTGGCTGTAGACCTGCGCCAGGGCGCGGTGGGGTTCAGCGTCGGAGGGCTGGAGGCGCTGCCAGGCGAGCAGGTGGACGAGCGCGAGATCCATTTTTCCGGTGCCGGCGTAGACCATGGCGAGAAGGCGCTGCGGCTCGGCGTCGTTGCGAACAGCGATGGCGCGGAGCAGGAGTGGTTCGGCGATCTTCAGGTCGCCGCTGCTGGCATGGATCTGAGCGAGGCCAAGCAGGGCGTCGTAGTTGTCGGGCGCGGCGGCGAGCGCGGCTTCGAACTCTGAGCGGGCGTCGGCTGGACGCTCGCTGGCGAGAAGCACGCTGCCAAGACCGGCGCGAGCACCGGCGTCCCCGGGGTGGGCGGCGACCAGGTCACGAAAGAGCTGCTCTGCTTCGGGCAGGGAGCCGTGGCGAAGGTCGAGCGCGGCTAGATTGAAGATGGCGTCTGTGTATTGGGGCTCACGGAGGATGGCCGCACGGTATTGCGACTGCGCGCCTTGCCAGTCGCCGCTGGCCTCGAGCGCAGTGCCGAGAGAAGTGATGGTGCGGGCATTACCGGGACGCTTTGCAAGCGCTCGGCGGTAGAGCTGGATGGCCTGCGCGTTGTCGCCTTCGGTGGTGAAGAGAGAAGCAAGGTTGTACAGGGCGATGTCGTCGCCCGGGTCTTTGCGGAGGCGGTTCTCCATCCAGGCGCGCTCCAGCTTCAGGCGCGGGTCTGATGTTGGGGCATCGGAGGCTGGCTCCGGGTGCGGCAGCACCTGCAGCCAGAGGTGTCCCATCTCGTCGACGGAACGGTTGCCGGCGCGGACCCGGATGGGAGGCGAGTTGGGGTTGCGAACATTGTGCGCGGAGTTGTCATAGGTGTAGCGCATGTGGACGACGGTGCCGAGGGGCAGAGGGACGGGTTTCGCGAAGCGGTAGACGGCCTGGCGGTCGATGTCCCAGTCCTTGATGAGGATGAGCCAGCGGCGGTCTCCGCTGGGCAGGGTGGCCCAGGCCTCCATCTTCTTACCGAGATAGTGGGCGTGTGGATATATGCCGAGGACATCGACGCGGACGGGCAGCCGAAGCGTGTCTTCGACCACGAAGGCGGACTGGCCGGCGGGGATGTCGAGGGCTGCATCATGCTCGAGTTGGAGGAGCATGGGATGCTCTGTCGCGGGGTTCGGTGTGAAATAAAGGCCGATGCGAGCGCGGACGCTCTCGGGCTTGCCGGTGGGCTTGAGGTGCAGGTTGAGCACGAGGTCGGTGCCGGGATCGAGCTTCCAGGGCATGCCGGGGGGCTCGACGAGAGCGGTGGAGTCCGGCTTCCAGAAGAGGAAGTGGCTGTCGGGGTCGAAGCTGTTGCCGGAGTCGACCAGGATGTCCATGCCGGGGATGCCGTGCTGCCAGTCGGACGGATGGGCACGGCGGAGGGAAGCGGTGGGGTCCAGAATGACGTTGGCGTGGTGGACCACTTGCGGCGAGCCGGGCTTGATTTCCATGGCGCGCACCCAGTGGGTGGACTGGAGCGGGACGGGGAGGACGATGTTCTCGAAGAGGTCTGCGCCACCGGCGGGTACGGGCAGTGGCGTGGTCATTTCGAGGATGATATCGGGCGGTCCGAGTTCCCAGTCAGCGGCGTACATGGGTGGTTTGAGGGCGGGATCGCTGCCCTCGGGCGTGCCGCTTTCGACCCACGCGCGGATGAGGGCGATGTCCTCGTCGCTCAGGCGGCGGTCGCCGGCGAAGGCGCCGAAGCCGGGTTCGGGGAGCCAGGGCGGCATGACGTGGCTCTGGGTGACGGTTTGCATGACACTGGCCCAACGTTTGGCCTGCGGGTAGGAGGTGAGGGAGAAAGGGCCGGAGCCGCCTTCGTGATGGCAACTTGTGCAGTTCTTGTAGAGGATGGGAGCGATCTGACGACGCCAGGTTGGGGTTGCGGACTGGGCGGAGACGGTGGCTGCGGGGTTGCCGCTCAGGGCCAGCAGAGCAGCGGCGAGTGCGGCCGCGGCAAGGGTCGCTAAGCCAAGCCGGACTGCGATATTCATGGTTCTCGGCTCACTGCGGGGTTGACGATGGCGCAGCCTGCGCCGGTGCCGATGGCCGGCGCGACGGCGCGGCCCGCAAGCAGGCTGGACAAGGCGCGCTCGGCGAAATGCTCGGTTGGTTGGGGTCGCTCCTTGCCGAATTGTATGGAGCGGTTGTCGATGCGGCCTGTGTAGACGGGCTTCCAGTGGATCGCCCCGTCGGGCGCGAGTACGGAGACCTGGGGCGTAATGCGCGCGCGGCTGAGGCGAACGAGCGCGCCTGCCTCGTCAAGCAGCGCCTGGCCGTCCGGGTCGTAGGCGGATTGATGCAGTCGCACCTGGATGGGACGTTCGTTCTGGTTGGGATAGACGAACCAGAAACGGACGCCGCGGGAGGAAAACTTCTGGCGGAGTCGCTTCATTTCGGGGAAGGTACGGTTGGAGACGGGGCAATCGGAGGCGACGAAGAAGAGGACGACCGCGCGGGTATGGGGACCACCGAGCGAGGTGATTGCCTGGCCACGTGTATTCCGGCCGAACTCCGGCCGCTGCTGCGCATGGCACGCCAGGGCGGTGAGCATCGTGGCGAGAACGAGGAGGCGTCGCGGCATGGTGCACATCCTATGCGCCTTACTCGATTGCTGGGAAGAGCGTCCGCTATGGGGCGCGACAGAGGAAGTTTTCGGCGCGATCGACGCTTCCGGTGCCGTTGTAAACGGCGATCTGCGGGTAAGGGCAGAGCGGGCGTGAGAGCAGGAGTTGGTCATGCGCTTTGAATCGCGCGGCGACGAGCGGCCCCGGGGCGGTGCCTTTTTCGACCCACGTCTCGAGGGCGTCGAGGGCGCCCGAGCCCGGTCCCTGCGCGGCGGGAAGGCCGAGCTGTCCGAAGCTGTTGGGTCCGGCACCGCCGCTGCAGTGCTCCATGCCGGGAGCCATGTAGAGCCGGACTGCGGTGTCGGCTTTCGCGGGGCCGAGGGCTTCGCGGACAGATTGGAAATAGGCGATGCTGTTCCAGGGCGAGATGGCGGGGTCGTCCCAGCCGTGATAGAGGATGAGCTTGCCGCCCCGGGCGGTGAAGCGCGAGAGGTCGGGGCTGCTGGCGTTGAGGTCGTTGCCGACGGCTTTCTCTGCTTCGGTACGAGCCTGGGCCGGGTCTGCGTCGAGAATCTCCCAGCGGGCATTGTTGTAGACCATGTAGCGGAAGAAGTTGACGGGATAGCGGGAGCCCGCGCCGGCGCCGGGACCGGCGCCGACGACCCAGGAGTCCCATCCGGGCAGCTCGGAGCCCGGAATGTAGCCCGGAAACAAGTTGTTGCCTTTGCGGTCGGTTCCACCGCCGTACAGCTTGTGCAGGGTGTTGACCTGCGGAGCCGTGAGGCAGGTCAGGGAGTCGTCCGCCTTGCAGAGCAGGGTGGCGGGTTCGAAGTGGCATTGCGAGGGATCGTTGACGATGCCGTCTTTGACTCCGTCCTGGGCGTCGCAGGCAGCCAGAGCGGCCTGGTGAATGGCGGGCAGCTTCATGGCTGGAATGTAGGCGGCTGGGTCGGCCGTCATCGTCTGGACGACGTCGACCGCGGAACTCAACATGCGTGTCCAGTTATTGGCTGGCGCACCGGCGAGGATGCCGTCGTAGTCTTCTGGAAACCGCTGGGCTTCCATGAGGGCTTCGCGGCCGCCGTTGGAGCAGGAGTCGAAGTAGGCATGGTCTGCGGGACGGCCATAGAAAGCGGCGATGATCTGTTTGGCGCGCAGGGTGGTGAGGTGCAGGGCGCGATAGCCGAAGTCGGTGATTTTTTCGGGATGGCGGAAAGCCCAGCTTGCGTCTTCCGCTCCGGCTTCGTGCCCGGTATCGGTGCTGGCAGTTGCGAAACCCTGGCGCAGGCTGGAGGCCATCTGCCCGTAGTTGATGGTCCCGGCGAACCCGCCATTGCCTGCGCCGAGGAGGCGTCCGTTCCAGGCTGCGACGGGCATCCAGACTTCAAAACGTATGACCGAGTCGGGCGTGGGGCGTATGACGCCCGCAACGCGGCAGAAGGCGGGAAGGCCCGCCAGGGGGCTGCCGTAGGGTGGCAGGAGGCTGTGGGTGTCTACCTGTTCAGTGGCGGTAATGGTGGTGCTCTCTAGCGGAAGCGTACGCAGGGCTCCGCAGGCCACAGCCTGAGCCTTACCGGCACAACTTAGCAGGGTAACAAGGAAGAAAACGGCAGCGTGTCTGAGCGGCATGATGGCTGAGTTTAGCAGTGGGAGCGAACAGGCGCACGAGTCTTGTCTGCGTTGCCGCTCGCCGTCTACCTGCCAACGATTTGAACGGCGGCACGAGAGCCGGGTGGCAACTCCGCACCGGTGTGGGTGAGCCTGCCGGTGGTGTCGTTCCAATGCAGCTGGGTGCGCTGGGATGCGCCCTGCTCGTAGGCGTAGGTGGTGCCGTCGTCGTTGTAGAGCTCGAAGGTGGAGTTGGCGCCGGGGTAGACGCGGAGGGTGGCGATTTTCTGGAGCTCGTTGGTGCTTTCGACGGGCTCTCCGAGGGGGAGGATGGAGCCGGCGCGGACGAAGATGGGGAGGGTGTCGATGGGGGCGTCGACGGTGATGGTCTGGCCGCCGTGGAGTTTCTGGTTGGTCCAGAAGTTGAACCAGTCGGCGCCGGCGGGGAGATAGACTTCGCGGTTGGTCATGCCCTGCTCGACGACGGGGGCGATGAGGAGGGCGGGGCCGAACATGTACTCGTCGCGGATGTCGGCGGTGCGGGGGTCGGCGCCGAAGTCCATGAAGAGGCCGCGCATGAAGGGAGCGCCGGTGCGGTGGGTGGCGTAGCCGAGGGAGTAGATGTAGGGCATGAGCTGGTAGCGGAGGCGGAGGTATTTGGAGAGGATAGGCTCGGCCTGTTTGCCGTAGGACCAGACTTCGTTCTGGGGGCGGCTGCCGTGCGAGCGGAAGTTGGGCTGGAAGGCGCCGTACTCGAACCAGCGGACGTAGAGCTCGGGGTAGTCGTCGTAATGGCCGACGACGGCTCGGGCGTCGGAGGGGTCGATGAGCGGGGGGCGCTCCGGGGTGTGGGAGCTCGGGAGGTACTGCCAGCCGCCGATGTCAGTGCTCCAGTAGGGCATGCCGGAGGCGACGAAGTTGAGGCCGGTGGGGATCTGGCGGCGGAGGGTGTCCCAGTTGCCGGAGATGTCGGAGGACCAGAAGATGGTGCCGTTGTGCTGCGCCCCGGTGAAGGCGTCGCGGGCGAGGATGAGGGCGCGGGTGTGGGGCAGATCGCGGCGGAAGCCGTCGTAGATGGCGGCGGTGTGGAAGAGGGGGAAGACGTTGAAGTACTCGGTGCCGGGGCCGATTTTCCAGAAGCTGCCGTTGGGCGGGAGGTCGGGCTCGGTCTCGTCGGCCCAGAAGGAATCGAAACCCTTATCGATGTAGTTTTCCTTGATGATGTTCCAGTACCAGCGGGCGGCGTCGGGGTTGGTGGTGTCGATGTCGGAGCCGGCGCGGTCGTAGGGCAGGCCGTTGGTGGGGGTGCCATCGGCGAGATGCTCGAACCAGCCGTTTTTGAGGAGCGTGCTGTAGTAGCGGGATTCGGGAACGAAGCGCGGCCAGACGCTGATCATGGTGTGGAAGTTCATGGCGTGGAGCTGCTTGTTCATGGCGACGGGGTCAGGCCAGAGGGCGGGGTCCATGTCCATCTGGCCCATTTTTGTGTAGTGGAACCAGTCGACGACAAGGGTGTCGATGGGGAGATGGCGGTCGCGGTAGCCCTGGGCGACGCCGAGCAACTCGGCCTGCGAGGTGTAGCGCTGTTTGCACTGAATGTAGCCGTAGGCTGACTTGGGCAGCATGGGGACGTCGCCGGTGAGGAGGCGGTAGCCGGCGTAGATCTCGTCGTAGGTGCCGGCGATGACGAAGAAGGAGACGCGCTGGCCGGTGTCGGAGGTCCACTTGTTCTGGTCGTTGAAGCCGACCTGGATGGTGGTCTTGCCGGGGTTGTCCCAGAGCAGGCCGTAGCCCTTGCTGGATACGGCGAAGGGCACGCAGACGCTTTGGCCGGCAGGGGCGTCGTAGTCGTGGGCGCAGCGGATGACGTGGCCGCGGTGGTCGAGGAAGCCTTCCTGGTTCTGGCCGAGGCCGTAGGTGTGCTCGTCGCGGGGGGCGGCGAAGGAGGCGCCCACACGGTAAAAGGGCGGGTCGGAGGGGCGGCGGTCGTTGAGGATCTGCGAGTCGCCGTCCTTGTGGTTGGGCACGGACATCTCCCAGCCGTTCATCTGGAGGAGGGTGGCGCCCTCGGGGGTTTTGATGGAGAGGCCGACGCCGGGGGTGGAGCCGTTGAAGAACTTTGCGATGTCCGCCTGGGTGCCGGTGGGAGTGTATTTGCCGTCGGAGAGGGAGGTGGTGACGACCAGGCGCGCCGAGCGCAGCACTTCTCCGGCAGCGGCCTTTTCGTGCTTCCAGCCGGTGGCGGAGGATTTTGCGGTGATGCCGTAGCCGGCGGGGGCTTCGGCGTAGGGCTTGAGCAGGCTGAGGGTGACGCGGACGATGTTGGGTGCGTAGGGCTCGACGATGACGGTAGCCTTGGCACCGTTGAGCTGGATGAGCTGGGCGGTCTGGATGGTCTGGGCGGTCTGGGCGGTCGCGAGCGGCGACAGGAGGCTGAGAGCCGTGACGACCGAGAGCAAAGGAAGGCTGTCCGGGAAGCGGCCGCGAGGTTTGAGCGAGAGCGTGCGCATCGTGTGGGTCCGTCAGTGTTGAGTGTTGTGTGTTGAGTGTTGTGTGTTGTGTGTTGAGTGTTGGCTTGTTTAACTTGCCTTTGCTGGCGTTGCAATTCGGCTGTTCGAGTTTCGCACATTGCCTGTCCGACCGGCTGGTCCGGTTGACGGACATGACGCTCAAACAGACGTCCCATACGTCCGGTCGGCGGGGCGGAGTTGATTTGGTTCCTGGCGGGACTCACAACACGCACGGCGCAGGCCTTAGGGCGTCGAGCCGAACGATTGCGCGGAGCGGACGCGTCCGTTTGCGCAGGGGATGTGACTGGTGACGATGGGAACGCCGTGGTGATGTTGTCGACGCTGGTGAGCGTGTGGCTGCCGCTTTAGGTGACGGCTGGTACACCTTTGTGGGCGTGGACCGTGCGGCGGGCGTTCAACAGGAGTGCCGCTGCGACCAGGCCAGCGGAGACGGTGAGCATGCCTGCGCCGTAGCCGCCGGTCTGCTCGTGGAGGCGGCCCAGAAGGGCGGGGCCGACGAAGCCGCCGAGATTGCCGAGGGAGTTTACGGCGGCGATCATGCCCGCGACGGCGGCGGTTTTCTGGCCGAGAGTCGCCTGCGCCCAGAAGGTGGCGGTTGCGGAGAGGCCACCCGCGGCTCCAGCGCCGAAGGTGGCGATAACCAGAAAGATCGCCAGCGTGCCACTGCCGGCGTGCGCGGCGAAGAGGGTTGACGCGTAGGCGGCAGCGGCAATCAGCAGAGGAATGGAGAGCGTCGAGCGGCGGGTGGGGGCGCGGTCGGCGACTCGTCCCCAGATCAACATGCCGGCCGCAGCCAGACTGTACACAGCCGCGACCTGCCAGCCGATCCAGCGGGTCTGCATGCCCATGCCGTGCAGGATTTTCGGCAGCCAGAAGTTTTGCGAATAGAGGCCGAACTGCATGGCGAAGTAGATCGCCGCAAAGCGGAGCACATGCAGCGGGGAGCCAATGGTGAAGCCCTTGGCTCCGGCGGCTTCTATTTCTTCTACGATGGGTTCGTCCTGCGCTCGCGCTTGCGCGAGCAGGGCACGGTCGCTGTCGGAAAGCCAGCTGGCTTCGAGGGGAGAATCGGTCATCAGGCCGGGCAACAAACAACCGACGAGCACGGCGGGTATGGCTTCGAGCAGAAGCAGCATCTGCCAATCGGCGAAGTGGGCTGTGCTGCCGCGCTGGAGAATCCACGAAGAGAGCGGGCCGCCGAAGATGTTGGCCAGGGGAATGGCGAAGACGAAGCAGGCGGTGAAGCTGGTGCGCCTGCGTCGCGGCAGCCACAGGGTGAGGTAGAGAATGATGCCGGGAAAGAAGCCTGCCTCCGCCGCACCGAGCAGGAAGCGAAGGACAAGGAACGCCCATGGCGTATGGACGAACGCCATGGAGCCCGAGATGCAGCCCCAGACGATCATGAGGCCGGCTATCATGCGCCGTGCGCCGATGCGATAGAGCAGCAGGTTACTGGGAATCTGAGCGAGCAACGTGCCTACGAAGAAGAGTCCGGCGCCGGTGCCGTAGATCGAGTCGCTGAAATGCAGGTCGCGCTGCATGGCTGTCGCCGCGAAGCCGATGTTGATGCGGTCGAGATACGCGATGAAGTACAGCAGCAGGAGCAGTGGCAGCGTGCGCCAGCCGATCCGCCGCAGCAGAGCTTCGGCCTGCGCATCCTGTTCGCTGGCGATGATCGTCCGCTTGCTCACGCACTGGACAGCCTATCGCAAGAAGTGTTCCTCAGGCGTCTGCCAGCGAAACGCCGTGACGGACATCGGCGCCGACAACCCAGAAGATGACGTCTTCGGCGATGTTGGTGGCGTGGTCGCCGATGCGTTCGAGGTTCTTGGCGATGATGAGCGCGCTGAGGGCCTGGGGCGTCACCTCCGGCTTCTGTTGGATAAGCAGGCTGAGAGATTTGAAGGCGGCGTTGTTCATCTCGTCGACCTGGTCGTCGAGCTGGAGCACGGACTGCGCGAGTTCTGCATCGCCTTCGATGAAGGCCTGCAGAGCGCGGCGCACCATGGCCTCGGCAAGGGAGGCGAGGCGGGGGATGTCGACCGGCAGTTCGGCCTCGGGCAGCAGGGTCATTTCCTGCGCGCGCTGAGCGATGTTGACGGCCTGATCGCCGACGCGCTCGAGGTCGACATTGATTCTCAGGACGGCGAGGATGAAGCGGAGGTCTACCGCCATGGGCTGCTCCATGGCGAGCAGGTCGACGGCCTTCTGGTCGATCTCGCGCTCGAGCTCGTTGATGGCGGGCTCGGACCGCAACACGAGGTGGCACATCGCCACATCGCGCGCGGAGTAGCCTTCGATGGAGCGTTGAATAGCCTGCTCGGCCAGACCGGCCATGACCAGCAACCGTTCTTTGAGTTCGTCGAGGCTTTGTTGAAATTTGATACGCATCAACCAAACCTCCCTGTGATGTAGTCTTCCGTGCGCTTGTCGCTGGGCCGCATGAACATGGTCTGGGTGGCGCCGAACTCGACGAGTCTGCCGTCGAGGAAGAAGCCGGTTTGTTCCGCGACTCGTGCGGCCTGCTGCATGTTGTGTGTGACGATCACAATCGTGTATCGGCTCTTCAACTGGAAGATCAGGTCTTCGATTTTCGCGGTCGAGACGGGATCGAGCGCGGACGCGGGTTCGTCCATGAGCAGAACTTCGGGGTCGACGGCGAGCGCGCGGGCGATGCAGAGGCGCTGCTGCTGGCCGCCGGATAAGCTGGCGCCGGACTTGCGGCGGAGGTCGTCCTTGACTTCGTCCCAGAGAGCGGCCTGGCGCAGCGAGTATTCGACGACCTCTTCCAGCACTCGCTTGTCGCGGACTCCATTCAGCTTCAGGCCGCTGGCGACGTTGTCGAAGATGGTCATGGTGGGGAAGGGGTTGGGCCGCTGAAAGACCATGCCGACACGGCGGCGAACCTCGACCGGGGAGGCATCGCGGTATATGTCCAGCTCCCCGAGATGAACCGAGCCGGTGGCGCGGGCTCCAGGCGAGGTTTCGTGCATGCGGTTCAGGCAGCGCACAAAGGTTGATTTGCCGCACCCGGATGGCCCGATGAGGGCGGTGGCGCGGTTGGCTCCCAGGCGCAGGCTGATGCCGTGCAGGATGTGCCGGTCTTCGTACCAGGCGTTCAGAGTTTCCACGTTGATTTCGACGCCCACTTATCGCCACCCTTCCGGGAGCCGTCGCTTGGCGAAGATGCGAACCAGAGCTACGGCTGCGACGATGAGGGCGATCAGCAGAAGCGCGGCTGCCCACGCCTGGCGATGCCACTCGTCCGATGGAGACATGCCGTAGACGAAGATTTGCAGGGGCAGGGCGGCGATCGGTTCGTTCAGGCGCACGCTGTTGAACTGATTGCCGAACGCGGTGAACAGCAGCGGCGCAGTCTCTCCTGCAACGCGCGCGAAGGCCAGCATGCAGCCGGTGATGATTCCGGGCATGGCGGTACGCAGAGTGATGGAGACGATGGTGCGCCAACGTGCGATGCCCAGTCCCCACGCGCCCTCGCGCAGCGATTGCGGCACGGTGCCGAGCATTTCTTCGGTAGTGCGGGCGATGGCCGGCACCATGATCATAGCCAGCGCGATGCCTCCGGCGAAGGCGGAGAAGTGCTGCTGCCGCTCTACGACCCAGGCGTATACGACGATGCCAATGACGATGGAGGGGACGCCATTGAGCACGTCTGCGGTGAAGCGGACGATGTTGCGGAAGGCCTTGCCGTGGCTGTACTCGGCCAGGTAGACGCCGGCCGCGATGCCGACCGGAACGCCGATCAGGCTGGCTAGCCCAAGGACAATGCCGGAACCGACGATGGCGTTGGCCATGCCTCCGCCCGCAGGGGCAGGGCCCTGGGTGAAGAAGGCAAGCGTCAGGGAGCTTGTACCTTTCCAGGCGACGTAGCCGATGATCGCGACCAGCGGGACGAGCGCGGCAACTGTGCTGAGCACGGCGATCGCCGTCACGGCGTGGTTGGTGGCGCGACGGCGTTTGGACGCGACCCTCGCGCGCTCCCTGGCAGCCAAAGCGCCGGGCATCAGGCGGCCCTCGCGGGGCGGTCGCGCAGAACGGCCCAGACCAGCAGGCGGGCGATGGCGTTGACGACCGTGGTGACGAGGAAGAGTACGAGGCCGATCTCCATGAGGGCGCTGAGGTGCAGGTCGCTGCCGGCTTCGGCGAACTCGTTGGCGATGACGCTGGCCATGGTGTATCCAGGGGCAAAGAGGCTGCGTACGATGGCGGGATGGTTGCCGATGACCATGGTGACGGCCATGGTTTCGCCGAGCGCGCGGCCCAGACCCAGGATCAGGGCGCCTCCGATGCCTACGCGTGCGTTGCGCAGGACGCCCAGGCGGATCATCTCCCAGCGGGTGGCGCCCAAGGCCAGTGCTGCTTCGCGCTGCTCCACGGGAACGGCGCGCATGAGGTCGCGGCTGACGGAGGAGATGATGGGAAAGATCATGATCGCAAGAATGACGCTCGCGGTCAGCACGCACACGCCGAAGTTTGGCCCCTCCAGCAGACCGGTCCATCCGAAGAGCAGCTTCAGGATGGGTCCGATGGGGCGCCGCATGAGCGGTACCAGCACCAGCAGGGCCCAGAGGCCGTACACCACGCTAGGCACCGCGGCCAGCAGCTCGGTTAGAAACGACACGGTCGAGCGCAAGGCGCGCGGGCAGATCTCCAGAACGAACACCGCCGCCGCAATGGCTGGCGGTGCGGCGAGCGCCAGGGCGAGAAGAGAGGAGAGTACGGTGCCGAACAGGAACGTTGCTGCCCCGAAGTTTCCGATGACCGGATTCCATGCCTTCGCGGAGAAGAAATTCCATCCAAACTGCCCGATCGAAAGCCTTGATTTGAGGAGCAGCGCACTCAGGATCAGCTCCACGATGAGGAACAGGCTGAGCGCGCAGAGCAGCATCGCGCTTCCGAACGCCCGGTCTGCCATTTTGCCGCGAAACCTGCCACTGGAGGTTCCGCGCAGCAGCAGGCGTGGGTTTGTGGCGGAGTCTGTCGTCTCGATCTGGAGCATGTGGTGACCCAAGTTTATGAAAGGACTGTGAACGCACCGTGAATTCGACACGGCCCGATTGGCATCGGCGGGCACCCCCCACGGAAGCGCTAGTGAAGGACGTTGAGCGAAGCCCGCACCCGCGCCGCGAGCGATTTCGGCAGTGGTGAGTACATCTCTGCCGCCGCCTGCTGCTGTCCGGAGTCCAGCATCCAGCGCACAAAGTCCTCAAGGACGCGTCCCTTGGCAGCGTCGCGAGCGGGCTCCGGCAGCAGCAGCCAGGTGAAGGAGGTGATGGGGTAAGAGCCTTCACCGGGAGCGTTCGTGATCGAAACCCGAAAATCCGCCGGGATCGAAGGCAGCGCCGCCTGCGCTGCGGACTCGACACTTTCGGCCGACGCCCTGACCCACATCCCCGCCGGGTTTCGCACGTTGCCAAAGGCCATGCCATTCTCAAGGCCATAGGCGAGTTCGACGTAGCCGAGGGAGTACGGCAGGGTTCGCACCAGACCGGCGACGCCCTCGTTTCCCTTTTGTCCTATGCCGACGGGCCAGCTCACGGAGGTGTCGCGGCCGACGCTTTTTAGAAACTCTGCGCTGACTTTGCACAGGAAGTCGGCGAACACGTATGTCGTACCCGATCCATCGGCGCGGTAGATGACGGCGATCGGCTGGTCTGGCAAAGCGCTGCCGGGGTTGTCGCGTCGCAGCCGTGGGTCATTCCAGCGCGTGATGTGGCCGAGATAGATGTCGGCCAGCACGTCTGGCGAGAAGTTGAGAGCGGCGCCGGTTCCGGGAACGTTGTAGACGGGCACTACCGCGCCGACGACGGTGGGAATGTGCAGCAATCGTACCTGGGCGTGCGCCAGTTGCGCGTCGGTCATGGGGCCGTCGGTTGCGCCGAAATCGACGATCTGTTGCGAAACCTGGCGCACGCCGGCTCCAGAGCCGATGGGCTGGTAGTTGATGCGTACGCCGGGGTGAAGCTTGCCGTACTCGAGGAACCAGCGCGAATAGATGGGGTTGGGGAAACTCGCGCCCGCGCCGGTAATGTTCTGCGCCCGCGCCGGACAAAGAGGGGCGGCCAGCGCAACAGCCAGCCCGGCGGCGTACCAACGGATTCGTACGCAAGGTGCCAAAGCAATCTCCCCCTTCGCAACCATAAAAGCGATGCAGGTTATCTATACAGAATAGGAGTTGCGGACCCGGGCGGTGTCAACGGAGGATGATTTCTAAAGGTTCCCAGAAAGGTTCAGCCCGAGTTGGTCCGGCTCGGCACCGTTGGTGGCCAGGGGCAGGGTGAAGCAGAAGGTACTGCCCTGGCGGAGTTCGCTTTCCACCCAGATGCGGCCTTTCTGCGCTTCGGTGAGGCGGCGGGCGATGGCAAGACCCAGGCCGGTTCCACCGGACTCGCGGGAGCGGCCCTTGTCGACGCGATAGAAGCGCTCGAAGAGGCGGCCGATGTGTTCGGATGGGATGCCGTGGCCGAAGTCCTGCACGCTGAAGCGGACCATCTCGCCGTCCGGAACCGCCGCGACGATGACGCGCGTTTCCAACTCTCCGCGACCATATTTGGTGGCGTTCTCGATCAGGTTGTTGAGGACGCGCACGACGGCGTCGCTGTCGGCCAGCACGTCGAGATTGGCGACCTCGGCGAGTTCGAGGCGGGCGCCCGAGTCTCGTACCAGACCGGCCATGGACTCATACGCTTCTTTCACTAACTCCTGAACGCTCACGCGCACGGGACGCACCGGATGTTCGCCGGATTCAACCCGGGCGAGCACCAGCAGGTCTTCGGTCAGGCGGTTCATGCGCACGGCGTTCTTCTGGATGGTGCCCAGGAACTCGCGCACGATGCCGTCGTGCTCTTCCTCTTCGAGCAGCGTTTCGACGTAGCCGGTTATCGAGGTAAGCGGCGTGCGCAGTTCGTGGGACACGTTGGCGACAAAGTCCTTCTGGGCGCGCTCCATCTGCTCGACGCGCGTCACATCGCGCAGGACGGCGACCGCGCCGCCCTCGGGCATGGGAGCGGCGCTGACGTCGAAGATGCGACCGGGAACGACGGAGACGGCACGGCCCTCGGCCACATCGCGCGTGGCCAGCGCCCTGCTGACGCAGGCCAGCACGGCGGGGTCGCGGATGGTCTGGACCAGGGCGTGTCCGACGCGCACGGCGCCGCTGGCGGGAGAGCCGGGCATGAGCTTGCGCATGGGCTCGTTGGTCCACTGGATGCGGCCGGCCGCGTCTACGGCCACGACGGCGTCCTGCATGGAGTCCAGCAGCGCCTCCAGTTCGCGACGGCTGGCGGTGCTCTGGGCGAGCTGCTGCGCCGCGTTCGCCGAAGAAACCTCCAGCGCCGTTGCCAGGCCTTGCAACTCGTGGAAAGAGGCTGTGACGGGAGACTCGCCGATTCGCCGGGCAGCGTGCTCGAGGGCGTTGACGCCGCCGGTGAAAAGTCGCGCGAAGCTCCAGGCGACAGCACCGGCGATCAGGACACCGGCGAGGGCGTCGACCCATAAACGCGGCAGCCAGTACCAAATTGCGCCTGCGACCGCGAACCCGACCAGCAGCCGAACGAACAGACCGACAAACAGGCTGCGCCTCATGCCCCTAAACCTCTCACAGAACCGGTCCCACCTGACAAAAAGCCTACTCTCCGGCTTCGGTCAGTTCACCGGCCTCTATGACGGCGGACGGTCCGCCGCGGGGAATCTCGAAGCGGTAACCGGCTCCGCGCATGGTTTTGAGGTAGCGGGGTGTTTCGGGGTCGAGCTCGATTTTCTCGCGGATGCGGCGGACGTAGACGTCAACGCTGCGCGGTGTGACAAAGCGGGCGTCGCCCCAAACGGCGTCCAGCAGGTGGTCGCGGCTGAACATCCGGCCGGGGTGGCGGGCGAGGTAGTCCAGCAGGCGGAACTCGGTGGCGGTCATGACAACCAGCTCGCCCTTGACGCGCAACTGCATGGCGGCGGAGTCGATGTCGAGGTCCTCGAGGTGCAGGACGGCATCGGCAGGATCGTCTGCCTTGGGTTCGCTGCGGCGGAGGACGGCGCGGATGCGGGCGACGAGCTCGCGGGTGCCGAATGGCTTGGTGATGTAGTCGTCGGCGCCGAGCTCCAGGCCGCGCACGCGATCGCTTTCGGCGGCGCGTGCGGTGAGGAAGATGATGGGCGTGTCTTTGAAGGTGGGGTGAGCGCGGAGGCGGCGGCAAACGTCCATTCCGTCTCCGTCGGGCACCATCACGTCGAGCAGGAAGAGCGCAGGCGGCGTTCGCTCGGCTTCCGAGACGACATTGCGTCCGGCTTCAAAGGTGCGGACGGTAAAACCGGCTTTTTCGACGTGATACTGCACCAGGCGACTGATGTCCGCGTCATCTTCCAGCACGAAAACGGTCTGGCTCACCCAAGCTCCTTGGCTGCGATTGGAACACCTCAACCGCTTTCAGGGTAGTCGAGAAGGGCGAATCAATTGCGAACGTACGGTAAATCCTTGCGATGGAGAGAGGCAGGCAGGGGCGAAAAGAGAGACCGCGCCTGCGCCGTGAGATCGGCGTCGCAGCCGGCATCGAGGGTGAAGGAGTTGAAGGTCTTGGTTCCGAAGCCGTGGCGGACGATGGCGTCGGTAAAGTGATGGACCAACTCACGCGAGGTACCGCAAAGCATGATGAGCGCGGAGAAGGCGACAAGATACCTCCAGGTCAAAATGACTTGCATGGGTGAGGGTACGCGGCTCGGATCAGAGGGGTCCGTGGGCGGTCTGGGTGTCCGGGCAGTGTTGGGCGATCTAGCTTCTGGCCGAGACTTTCAGGCTGAGCTCGCGGAGTTGCTGGTCGGAGACGGGAGTGGGGGCGTCGACCATGAGGTCGATGGCCTTGGCGGTTTTGGGGAACGCGATGACTTCGCGGAGGGAGGTGGCGCCGGCGAGGATCATGACGATGCGGTCGAGGCCGAGAGCGATGCCGCCGTGCGGGGGCGTGCCGTACTCGAGCGCATTGAGGAAGAAGCCGAAGCGGGCCTGGGCTTCTTCATCCGACATGCCGAGAGAGCGGAAGATCTCCGCCTGGACGTCCTGGCGGTGGATACGGATGGAGCCCGAGCCAAGCTCAGTGCCGTTGAGGACGATGTCGTAGGCAAGGGCGCGGACGGCGCCTTTATCCGAGACGAGGCGGCCGGAGGTGATGTCGTCCTCGTGCGGCGAGGTGAAGGGGTGGTGGGCGGCGTCCCAGCGCTTGTGCTCCTCGTTCCACTCGTACATGGGGAAGTCGGTGACCCAGAGGAAGCGGAAGTCGGCGGCGGTTTGTGTCTGCTCGAAGAGCTTGTGCTTGTCGGCGAACTTTTTGGCGAGGTCGAGCCGAAGCTGGCCGACGCGCTTGTAGATCCACTGCGGGTCATAGTTCCAAAGGGCCGGGGCGCCGGGTTTGGGGGTGACGACGACGTGGAGTGGAGAGGCGATGTCCGCTGTGGTTTGTACGTTTTCCGCAAAGGCGGCGAGCTCGGCGGTGAGGGCGGCGGCGATCTGCCCGGCGAGCGGGAGGAAGGCTTCGTTGGTGCGGAGGCGGACTACGTCGAGAAAGTCGAGGCCGGAGTCGCCGAAGCTGGCGCGGATCTCGTTGACGAGGGCTTTGCGGGCGGTTCCCGAGAGCTCGCCGACGGCGGGGATGCTGAAGCCGAGGATGGGCAGCGTGGGGTCGATCTTCAGAGTTTCGCGGAGCTCTGGCGTGATGGTGGCAGAGAGGTCGACCATGGCGGGAAGGCGCATGTCCGGCTTGTCGATGCCGTAGCGGCGGATGGCTTCGTCGTAGGTCATCTGGACGAAGCTGGTGTCGGGAAGCGTGATGTTGGTCGTGGCGAAGGCGGCGCGGAGGAAGCCCTCGACGACGCGGAAGACGGTTTCCTGTTTTGGGAACGTCATTTCGAGATCGATCTGGGTGAACTCGGGCTGGCGGTCGGCGCGGAGGTCCTCGTCGCGAAAGCAGCGTGCGACCTGGAAGTAGCGGTCGAAGCCGGAGATCATGAGGATCTGCTTGAAGATCTGCGGGGATTGCGGGAGGGCGTAGAAATGGCCGGCGTGGACGCGGGAGGGGACCAGGTAATCGCGCGCGCCTTCGGGCGTGGACCGGGTCATGAAAGGAGTTTCGATTTCGAGGAAGTCGTTGGCGGAAAGGTACTCTCGGATGGCGCGAGTGACCTTGTGGCGAAGCTCGAAGTTGCGCTGCATGTCGGGGCGGCGGAGATCGAGGTAGCGGTACTTGAGGCGGACCTCTTCGTTGATGGGGGCGTCGTCGGCAATCGGGAACGGGGGCGTTTTCGCTTCGTTGAGCAGCAGTAATTCAGAGGCGACGACTTCGATTTCGCCCGTAGGCATCTTGGGGTTGGCGAGGCCTTCTCCGCGCAGGCGGACGCGGCCGGTGGCTGCGACGACGTACTCGGGGCGTGCGGCTTCGGCGCGGGTGTGCGCGAGCGGCGACGCTTCCTTGTCGAACACGACCTGGGTGATGCCGGTGCGGTCGCGGATGTCGAGGAAGATGAGATTGCCGTGGTCGCGGCGGCGGTTGACCCAGCCCATGAGGGTGACGGTTTCGCCTGCGTCGGTGCTGCGGAGCGCGCCGCACTTGTGGGTGCGCTCGAGGGTGCCAAGGAAGTCTAGAGTCACAGTGTTTCTATTGTACGAAGTTTGGGCGGGTAAGGCGGTCGCGTGCCGCGGCCAGGGTGTATCGTCTGGAGAAAGAATCCTCACTTGCTGAGATGTTGGGACGGATATGACTCCAGGCTGCCGCTTGTCTACGCTGTTTTTTGCTCCATTGCTGGTCTCTGGTCTGCTGGCTGCGCGTGCGCAGGATGTGGGGCCGGCGATTCCACTGCCGCCGGGGAGCTTGCCCAGGATTGCGAAAGGGACGCCGCCAGCGGTGTCCGCGAAGTCGGACTATGCACGCGAGCCGAGCGTCATTGAGCGGCTGGACGTGGTGTATCGCTATGCCGCCGACGGGACGGGCTCACGCGAGATGTCGGCGGTGATCCATATTCAGGACGAAGCGGCGATCAAGACGTGGGGCGTGCTCGGGTTCCCGTTTGCTTCGAGCGCGGAGCATGTGGAGATCGACTATGTGCGCGTGCGGCGGGCGGGCGATGTGCTGATTTCGACGCCGGCTACCGATGCCCAGGAGTTGCCAGCACCGATTACGCGCGAGGCCCCGTTCTATAGCGATCTGAAAGAGAAACAGGTGCCGGTGCGGAGCGTGCGGGCGGGCGACCGCGTTGAGTACAAGGTGCGGATCGTAAGGACGAAGCCGGAGGCTCCCGGACACTTCTGGGGTGAGCAAAGTATGTTCACGCCGGCGAATGGGGTTGTGGTGCTTCAGCAAACGGTGGAGCTGCATGTGCCGAAGGGCGCGGCCGTGACGGTGTGGAGCCCCACGGTTAAGCAGGAACAGAGCGACACGGCGACCGAACGCGTGTACACGTGGCACTCGGCGCAGCTGCACCCGATTGCAGGCGTGGAGAAGACGGAATTACAGCGGCTGGTAGCGGCGGAGCGGGACGCGGACGACGACGGGGAGACAGGCAGGCTGGCGCAGATTGCGTGGACGAACTTCCACGACTGGGCCGAGGTGGGCGCGTGGTATCGCGGAATGGAAGGGTCGCGGATGATGCCCGATGATGAGATTCGCGCTAAGGTAGCGGAGCTGATCGCAGGCAAGGCGACCGCGGAGGAGAAAGTCCGCGCGATCTATGGGTTCGTGGCTCCGCAGGTGCGTTATATCGGAGTGGCGTTCGGGATTGGGCGGTATCAGCCGCATGAGGCTGGAGACGTTCTGCGCAACCAGTATGGCGACTGCAAGGACAAGCACACGCTGCTGGCGGCGATGCTGGCGGCGGCAGGGTTTACGGCGGATGCGGCGCTGATCGGAGCGGGCGTGCGGTTCAACGACGCGGTGCCGTCGCCGGGGGCGTTCAACCACGTGATCACCGTGGTGCAGATGGACGGGAAGCCGGTGTGGCTGGACGCGACGGCGGAGGTGGCGCCGTACCGCATGCTGATGCCGGTGTTGCGCGACAAGCAGGCGCTGCTGGTGCCGGCGGCAGGACTGGCGCATGTGGAGAGGACGCCGAAGGATTTGCCGTTCAAGCCGGAAATCCACTTCGAGGCGGATGGGTCGCTGGACGAGCAGGGTACGTCGCACTCGCACTTTACGATGGTGATGCGGGGGGATGAAGAGGTGCTCTACCGGCAGGCAGTGCATAGCGTGTCGCCGTCGCAATGGGATGAGCTGATGCAGAACATTTCTCGCAGCATGAGCTATGCGGGCAAGGTGACCCATGCGGAGTTCTCGCGGCCGGAGGACACGGCCGAGCCGTTCCATGTGTCGTATGACTACGAACGCGAGAAGAATGGCGACTGGGACAATCGACGCATCCTGGCGCAGCTTCCACCGGCGGGGCTCGTAACGCTGGATGAGAAGGATCCGCCCACGGTGGCGATCGCGCTGGGCACACCGCACGTCGAAGTGGACCACGCGGTGATGAAGCTGCCGCCGGGCTGGGGTGCGGAGCTGCCGGCGGCGGTACACGCGAAGTCGGCGTACGCGACGTTGGACAAGACCTATAAGGTGCAGGACGGCAAGCTGATTACGGACCGCCGGGTGGAGGTTCTTCAGCAAAAAGTGCCGGCGACGGAGTGGCGGACGTATCAGAAGTTCGCGACCGATGCAGGCCTGGATGGGGAACCATTCATCCAACTGCACCGTGGGGGCGGGTCGCACAATGCGGCGCTGGACGATCCTGCGGCGGCAGGGCTGATCCGCGAGGTGGTGAGCCTGGAGCAGGAGCGCAATTTCACCGGGGCGGCGGAGAAGCTGGATAAGGCGAAGGCGATCAACCCAAAGCAGGCGTACCTGTGGAGCAACTACGGGTGGCTGGCCATGATGAATGGCAAGCCGAACGAGGCGGTGGATGATCTGAAGCGCGAGCTGGCGGACCATCCCGACGAAGCCAATGTTTACATGCTGCTGGTGCAGGCGCAGGTGCAGCAACGTAAACCGGACCAGGCGATCGGCACGCTTGAGAAGCTGGTGACGCTCAAGCCGGAGGACGAGAATGCGAGCCTGATGCTGGCGAATATGCAGATTGGACAGAAGCAGTTTCCGGCGGCGGAGAAGACGTTGCGCAGCAATCTGGCGGCGCATCCCGACGCCAATCGCGCGAGGCTGCTGCTGGGCACAACGCTGATTCGCGAAGGTCGAAAGGGCGAAGCGGAGACGCTGCTGAAGGGTTTGCTGGAAGGCGACGATGCGATGATCCTGAACGACGCGGCGTACTCGCTGGCGGACGAGGACCTGGACACACCGATGGCCGAAAAGGCGGCGCGGCGGTCGGTGTCGCTGCTGGAGGCTGAGGTTGCGGCGGCGCAGGCAGACGAGAGCGATCCGAAGGCCGCGATCCGGGCCGAGACCTTGACCAATGTCTGGAACACCCTGGGCTGGGCGCTCTTTCGCGAGGGCAAGGTTGCTGAAGCGGAACCGTGGGTGCGGGCGGCGTGGGAGAACAGCCTGGCGGCGGAGCCCGGGTATCACCTGGGCCAAATCCTGGAGAAGCAAGGTAAGCCGGCGCAGGCCATGGCCCTGTACCAGGTATCGCTCTACGGAGACAAGGCTTCGAGCGACACCGTGGCGCAGGGAAACATCGCGCGGCAGGCGGCTTTGCGCAAGGCCGGCACGCCCAGCCAGGTGGCCGACGGGAAGAACGCGCTGCAGGGCGAGAGGACATTCAAAGTCCCCGGGGCGAACACGGTGACGGCGTGGGCGACGGTGCAGTTGATGCTCGACAGTAAAGGCGTGACGAGCGCGACGGTATTCAAAACCAAGGACGCTTACGAGACCAGCAAGCTGGAGCCGATGATGCAATCGCTGCGCGGGATGGACTTGAAAGCGACCGTGCCTCCGGAGAGCAAGGCAAAGATGACGCGGCTTGGAGTGCTCAGTTGCCATGCCGGATCGGCATGCGAGCTGGTGCTGCTATCGACGCGGGCGGCCTTGTCGGAGCATGACTGAGAGGGGTTGCGGGTACGCTCGGGGCTAGTTTCCGCGGCGCGCGGTGAGCCAGTAGCTGATGCCCGCCAGTTGCGCGAGGATGACGAGCTCAAGGTCAAAGGCCAGGTTGCCGAATGTGGGCGCAGCGTGCGGCGCCAAAGCGAACAGTGCCACGGCGAGAACGGCGGCGGCGGCAATCGAAGCCAGACGGCCGACCTGAGCGTTGGGACGAGGTTTTGGGGCGGGCGGAAGCGAAGCTGCGACGCGGGCCGCAAACCCGGCCGGGATGTGGGGCTCGGGCTGACGCGCCAGGGCCTGATGGAGGTTACGGGCGAGGATGGCTTCGTTTTGTGCGGAGTCATACAACGCGGTCTCGTTCTGTTCCGGCATGAATTCAGGATACAGGTTCATGGTCGTCCTCCTGCTGCCACGGCGACGGGTTGTTGTATTCGATGCGTGCGGGTGGCGAGACGTTCGCGGATCCGCTCGCTGAGTCGTTTGCGCCCACGGTGCAGGTGCGTGCGTACCGTGTTGATGGGCAGGCCGAGCGCGATGGCGATGCCCTCATAGCTGCATTCCTCCTGGTGATAGAGGACGAGCACGGAGCGTTCGATTTCGGGCAGCGCCAGGAGTTCTTCGTCGACCGCGCGCTGGGTGTCTGCGTCGTCCATAAGCTGCTCGGGGGTGCGGGCGTGCTCGCAGGACAAGCCGTCGCCGGCGAAGTTTTCGAGCCACCCAGTGGAGGCGTCTTCGTCGAGGAAGGCTGGCTCGGAAGCGAGGACGGTGCGCTCACGGCGACGGCGTTTCCACTCGTCCTGCGAGAGATTGACGACGATGCGATAGAGGTAGGTGGAGATGGTAGCGTCACCGCGAAACTCCGGCAGAGCGCGGTAGAGGCGGAAGAAGGCTTCCTGGGCGAGGTCTTCGACGTGCGGGCCGGCGCCGGTCATGCGTGAGAGGGTGCGGAAGACGAGGCCCTGATGCTCGCGGACGAGGGCTTCGAAGTTGGCCGGCGATGTGAGGTCTGTGGGCAAGACTCGAGTTTGCGTTCTACCGGGCCGGCTGGGTGCAGGGGCTCAGACTTCAGGATGCGCCCAAAGTTTCAAGTGTGCACGTGAAACTTTCGCAGGGGCGCGCCGTCAAAGCTCGCCGTAACGGTTAGATATCTTGAAACGTATTTTGAGGAGGAACGTATGACGCTCGACCCACTCGCCCTATTCTCTGGAAATCTGGACAGTCCCTTTGTCGTTCCGGTCGCCGGTTGCATCATGATTCTTGGCATTGTCTGCGCGGGTATATGGTCCGGCATTCGGCAGCGCGAAATTCAAAGCACGGAGCGCCTGGCCGCGATCGCGAAGGGCGTGGCCTTGCCGCCCACACCCGCGGAAATTGCGGCGATGCACGGAAAGCCTTCCATCGACGCCACCAGGCGGCGCGGAAACGTGCGGCTGAGCGGGATCATTCTGCTGGGCGTAGCACTGGGTATGGTGGTGTTCTTTATTGCGCTGGCGTCGATCCTGCGGCAGCGCGAGGTCTTGTCCGGTGCGGCTGTTGGCCTGATCCCGCTGGGCGTTGGGATCGCGCTGCTGGTGGATGCGCGGATTCAGACGCGGGAGCTCGAACAGGCTGGTGCGGAGGCTGCCCCAGCGTCGCGATCGCTTTCGAATATGTAAGTGGGGTTGCATCAACAGAGACCTGGGCCGGTAAATTGCCGGCCCAGGTCGGGTTCACGCCCAGCGTTGCATACGGCGGCGCTTGCAGGATGGAGGCGTCGCGTACCAGCCTGGTGGTGACGGTAAGCTCGAAGTTCGGTTCTTGGGGCCTCTTTCCGGTGAGCAGCTGCTGCCTGGCTACGGGTGCCTTCGAGCGAGTCCAGGGGCCAGACCGCGGCTCTGGCGGTACGCGCCACGAAGCGGGCAGCCGCAGAGCGTACACGAGGATTGGCGGGGGCAGAAGCGGGGCGCGGGGCTATAAACTGTAGGCTCATGGAAACGAAGCTTCCGCTGGAAAAGAAACCGACCCTGAAGGCCGTTCGCGGCACGCGCGATCTGCTGCCGAACGAAACACCGCTTTGGAATCGCGTTGAGGCGACCGCACGAGGGGTGTTCTCGCGCTACGGGTTTGGTGAGATTCGCACGCCGATCTTTGAGGCGACGGAGTTGTTTGCGCGCGGGGTGGGGGAAGAGACGGACATTGTTTCGAAAGAAATGTTTACGTGGGAGGACCGGGCGCGCGCGGCCTCCGAGAAGGCCCAGTCACTGACGCTGCGGCCGGAGTCGACGGCGGGCGTGGTGCGGGCCTATATCGAGCACAAGCTGGGTGAGACGGGGCAGTTGCAGAAGCTGTTCTATATCGGGCCTCAGTTCCGGCGGGAGCGGCCGCAGCGGGGGCGGTACCGGCAGTTCTGGCAGATTGGGGCGGAGGCCATTGGGCCCGAGAGCTCGGGGGCCGAGTCTCCTGTGCGCGATGCGGAGATGCTGGAGATGCTGGCCAGCCTGTTGGACGAGCTGGGCGTGCGAGAGTGGCGGTTGGAGCTGAACTCGGTGGGCAGCACGGAGGACCGCGCGCGCTACAACGGCGCGTTGCGCGAGGCCCTGATGCCGGTAAAGGACAAGCTGTGCGCGGACAACCAGCGGCGGGCGGAGACCAATCCGCTGCGGGTGCTGGACTCAAAAGAGGAGGCAGACCAGGAGATCATCAACGGGCTGCCCCGGATTGCGGACTTTCTGGGAGAGGACTCAGCGGCTCATTTTGCCGCGGTGCTGGAGGCGCTCGACGCCTGCGGGGTGCGGTATCACATCAACCCGCGGCTGGTGCGGGGCCTGGACTACTACACGCGGACGACGTTCGAGTTTACGGTGACGACGGGCCTGGGCACCCAAAATGCGCTGCTGGGCGGCGGACGCTACGACGGCTTGAGCGAAATGCTGGGCGGACCGAAAGCTCCGGGCATCGGGTTCGCGATCGGAGAGGACCGCCTGATCCTGACGCTGCAGGCGCAGACGGAAGCGGACACAGCGGCGGGAGAAGAGATCGCGCCGGTGAAGCTGGACGCGTATATTGCGCCCCTGGGTGAGGCTCAGAACGCGGCGGCTCTGGTACTGGGGCGGGAGTTGCGACGGGCCGGGCTGGCTGTCGAAGTTGGCGACGGCAGCTTCAAGCTGCGCAAAAGCTTCGACGCGGCGGACAAGGTAGCACGACAGATTGTGCTGCTGGGTGAGGACGAAGTCGCGAGCGGAACGGCGACGGTGAAGAAGTTCGCGACGGGACTGCAACAGAAGGTCGCCCAGGCGGAACTCGCGGTTGTGTTGCGTTGAGGGGTACTGCAAGTAGTTGAATCGGCGCGGCGTGGCCAGCGAGGCCGGAGGGCTTTGTTCGCCGGACTACGCAAATAAGTGTTGCAAATGGCTGCAACAATCAGGTAAATCCGTACTATGCTTTAACTTGACCCGTGCTGGGCAGGTTTGGAGGTGTATTCATCTTGGCAGAGGTTCGAGTGCAAGAAGGCGAACCCCTTGAAAATGCGCTGCGCCGTTTTAAGCGAAAAGTGCAAACGGAAGACATTATCAAGGAGGTCAAGCGTCACTCTTTTTACCTGAAACCGGGCGAGAAGAAGCGTGTGAAGGAAGCGTTGGCACGCAAACGCAACCGCAAGAAGATTCGCAAGGAACAGGACTAGCGCCACCGAATAGCGGTTGAGAAGAATGATGAGGAGGGAAGGGGGCATTCAAGCCCTCTTCCTTCTGTCAAAAGACGGAGCAAGAGGACACCAAGAGGCGATTCCGCCCAGCTCTAGTAAAGGAAGAGGCAACCCCGGGTTTGCGGGGTGCCTGCTTGTCGGGCCGTGCACCAATGATGCAACAGGCTTGAAACGGGGCGGAAGTCTGATGGTTGAGATACCCGTAGCGTTTCAACCTTATCCCGCAATGTGGGAGAGGGCTCTATGGACTTCACTGACAGACTTTTGAAATGTTCCGACTGTAGTACTGAATTCGTCTTCACTGCCGGCGAACAGCTCTTTTTCTTCGACAAGCAGTTTAAGAACGATCCCAAGCGCTGCAAACTTTGCAAGGCCAAACGCGCGAACGTCGGCAAGCCCACGGGTTTGCAAGCGAACTCGGCACTGCCTCTCTCGCGAACCGAGACTCGAACAGAGTGCTCGGCATGCGGTATTGAGACAACGGTGCCGTTCAAGCCGACGCAAGGTCGACCTGTGCTTTGCAGACAATGCTTCCAGCTGAAGCGCGTGCCATCTGCAGTGGCTGCGGTGGCGACGATGGACTCGCCCGCCGGGCAGATTGCAGCGGCTGTGGAAGCGTTTGCGGCGGCCAATTCGGGTGAGGTCCTCAAATTGTCAACGGAGTCTACGGCTGCCGCTACCGTGGAGATGATCTCGCAGGTTCCGATGGAGTCGCTGACCGATACGGCATCGCTGCCCGAGACGGCCAAGATTGCGGCGGAAGTGGCGAAGGCTTAGGCCGCATTACGATGCGCGCCGCTGCTGCTCCGGCTGAGGATGCCGTGGTGAGGGCTCCGCGTGATTTTGGCGACTTTGAGCTGATTTTCTGTTCCGACGGGACGTACCGTCTGGACGGCGGAGCCATGTTCGGTGTGGTTCCCAAGACGCTGTGGTCCAAGCGCGTACCCGCGGATACAGAGAACCGCATTCTGCTGGGCCTGAACACGACCGTGGTGCGGACTGGCAGGAATGTAGTGCTGATCGAGACCGGGATCGGCAACAAGCAGTCGGCGAAGATGCGTGAAATTCATGGGAACCAGGAACTGCTGTTGACGTCGCTGGCGGCCGCCGGGGTGCGGTTGAAAGACGTAACTCATGTGGTGAATACGCACCTGCACTTCGACCACTGCGGCTGGAATACCACTCTGCATACGGATGGCAAGGTAACGCCGACGTTTCCGAACGCGCGGTACTTTGCGGCGGCGGGGGAACTGGCGCACGGGCGGCTGCAACTCGAGCGCGATGCGGTGAGCTATGCGGCGGCGAACTACGACCCGCTGATTGCGAGCGGGCAGCTGACATTGCTGGACCCGGGCGGGGTTGGCGAGTTTTCAGCGGGCGACGCGCGGCTGGCCACTCCGGCGGGGTGTGCGGCGGCGAGGGTGCAGACCGGCGCGGAGATCGTGCCGGGCGTGTGGGTGGAGCGGTTTCCCGGGCACACGGCGGACATGCTGGCGGTGCATGTGGAGTCCGGGGGAGAGCACGGCTGCTATGTCGGGGACTTGATCCCGACGCACCATCATCTGGATCCGGCGTGGGTGATGGGATATGACCTCGACCCGGTGACGTGTATTGCAGAGCGCCGCCGGTTTTACGCGCGGGCGATCGCGGAGCGGTGGCTGGTGCTGTTTACGCACGACCACCAGGTTCCGGCGGGGTATGTGGAATGGAATGAGAAGGGGAGACCCGTACTGGCTGCGGGGTTGTGAGTGCCCGATGAGTTCGCCGCACGAACCTGGGCTGGAGTCTGATGTACGGAATCTGGAGAGGCGGAAGCGAAGCTAGCGGGGGCTAAAGACGCGGACGGAAGCGAGAATGACGCCCATCAGGGTGCGCAGGCGGCGGGTCCGCGTGCGTGCCGGCATGGTGACCGGGGTACGGCGCTCGTTTTCGCAGAACGAACTACGCCCGGTGGCGAGGCGGCTGGCCTGGCGGGAAATCTCGTTGTCGACTCTTTGCGCGATGCGATGGGCGTGATCGCTGGGAGTCCGCGTGTCGCGGGCAGGCGAATCGTGCGAGCGCCGGGGGGCGAAGGCATTACGTACGGGAAACTCGAGGACGCGGTTTGCCAAGACATTCCTTTTTACGAACCGGACCGCGCCAGATCACGCGTAGGGTGTGAGTTCGGCGTGCGAATCGGCAGTCTGCGATCCGATACATGCAACCAACGGTCAAACTAGAGGGTTACACGGGTGTTGGCGGAAAAAATATCCCCCGCCCAGCTACCAATGTAACCCTTGCGTGTAAAGCTGGTACCACCTTTGTAGCAGATTCAACAATGGGCGTCGTAACATTATGCCCATGCCTATTGATTTCAACGCTCCGCTTTCCATTTCGGACCCCGAAGTTGCCACTCAGATTGAGAACGAGGTCGACCGCCAGCATGAGGGGCTGGAGATGATTGCGTCCGAGAACTTTGTGTCGCGCGCGGTGCTGGAAGCGACGGGAACGGTCTTCACCAACAAGTATGCGGAAGGTTATCCGGGGAAACGGTACTACGGCGGATGCGAGTTCGCGGACGTGGTGGAGAACCTGGCGCGGGAGCGCGCGAAGCGGCTGTTTGGTGCCGAACATGCAAATGTGCAGCCGCACTCCGGGTCGCAGGCGAATGCTGCGGCGTTCATGACGATGATCCAGCCGGGTGACACGATTCTGGGGCTCGACCTGGCCAACGGAGGACATCTGACGCATGGTCACAAGCTGAACTTTTCGGGCAAGTTGTACAGGGTAGCCAGCTACAAGGTGCGCCAGGATACAGAGACTATCGATTATGACCAGTTGGAAGAGCAGGCGGTGGCGGAGCAGCCGAAGCTGCTCATCGGTGGGGGCTCGGCGTATCCGCGGATGTTCGATTTTGCCCGGATGCGGCAGATTGCAGACAAGGTAGGCGCGTACCTGCTGATCGACATGGCGCACTTTGCGGGGTTGGTGGCGGGCGGAGCGCACCCCTCGCCTGTGCCGCACGCGCATGTGGTGACGACGACGACGCACAAAACGCTGCGGGGGCCGCGCTCGGGACTGATTCTTTGCCAGCAGGAGTTTGCTGCCGGGATCGATCGCGGCGTGTTTCCGGGCCAGCAGGGCGGCCCGCTGATGCATGTGATTGCGGCCAAGGCGGTGGCGTTTGGGGAGGCGCTGCAACCCGAGTTTGCGGCCTACGCGAAGCAGACGGTGGCGAACGCGAAGGCGCTGGGTTTGGGGATGCAGGAGCACGGATTCCGGCTGGTGTCGGGCGGTACAGACACGCATTTGATCCTGGTCGACGTGTTTGCAGCTGGGGCGGGGATGCTGGGGTCGGAGGCGGAGCACGCGCTGGGCGAGGCGGGAATCACGGTGAACAAGAACGCTATTCCGTTCGATACGAATCCACCGATGAAGCCAAGCGGGATTCGGCTGGGGACGCCGGCGTTGACGACGCGGGGCATGGGCGAAGGCGAAATGCGGACGATCGCGGGCTGGATCGCGGAGGCGCTGGAGCATCGCGCGGATGCGGGACGGCTGGCGAAGATTCGCGGGCAGGTGCTGGAGCTGGCGGAGAAGTTTCCGCTGTATGGGTGGTTGCGGGGGTAGTCGCCGGGCATCGGTGAAGAAGAAAACCTTTCGCGTTAGGATGGCAGGCATGGGCAACGACACGCGGAATTGTTTGTTGGGACTGGCGTTTGTAGTAGCGCAGGGTCTGGTGGCACAGACGGCGGTACCTGCGCGCGAAGCGAAGGGGTTTGCGACGATCAACGAGCCGGCGTTGCGGAGCGAGCTGGGGTATATCGCTTCGGACAAGCTGCTGGGGCGGATGAGTCTGCAACCGGGAGATGATGAGGCGGCGGGCTGGGTGGCGGAGCAGTTCAGAAAAGCGGGCCTGAAGCCAGCAGCGCTGGATGCGAGTGGAAAGCCGAGCTTTCTGCAGGCGATGACTCTGGTGGAGTATCGGGCGGACCGCGGGAACACGACCGTTACTTTGACGCGAGCGGGGAAGCCGACGGTTTGGCATGCTCCGCAGGCGTTTGGGGCTTTCAGACGCAGTGTGGACGTGACGGCGCCGGTGGTCTTTGCTGGATATGGGATTACGGCGCCGGAGCTGGGGTACGACGACTACAAGGGTCTGGATGCGAAGGGGAAGATTGTGTTGCTGTTCGACCACGAGCCGCAGGAGGATGATGCGAAATCCATCTTCAACGGAACCGGGAATACGCGATACGCGACGACGCGCGTGAAAGTGATGAACGCCCAGAAGCACGGAGCGGTGGCCGTGGTGGTTGTCGCAGAGCCGAACCGAAAGCATCTGACCAACGCGGAGCGGAGCGCGCGCATCGGTGGCAGCGTGACGCGTAGCGAACCGCTGCCGTTACAGGCAATTGCCGACGATGAGGTGTCGATTCCGGCGGTGCTGGTGCAGGATGCGGTCGCGGCTGAGCTGCTGGCGACCAGCGGGAGCACAGGGAGCGGGCTGCAGGCAGCGATCGACCACGACCTTTCGCCGCAGGGGCGGGTGCTGCCGGATACTACGCTGACGCTGCATCTGCGCAATGTGTTCGAGCGGCGCGGTGTGACGAGCAACGTGGCGGGGCTGCTGGAAGGCAGCGATCCCGGACTGAAGGCCGAGACGGTGATGATCACTGCGCACCATGATCATGATGGGTCTGCTGCGTGCCCGGCGACGAAGAACGCTGACGGAGCGGTGATGGCTGCGGTGCCGGCCTGTGTGGAGATCTGGCATGGGGCGGACGACAACGGGTCGGGCACCGTGGGCGTTGTGGAGTTGGCAAAGGCGTTTGCGGCCAATGGAGCGCGGCCAAATCGGTCGTTACTGTTTGTAGTGTTTGCGAGCGAGGAGCGCGGGTTACTGGGCAGCTACTATATGGCGGCGCACCCACTGCGACCTCTGGCTACGACGCGGGCGCTCATTAATTTCGACATGATCGGCAGGGACGAGGCAGCGAGTCCGCAGACGGACGGACTGATCGAAATTCCAAAGGACACGACCAACCGGCTCAACCTGATTGGGGCGTTGTACTCACCGGATTACGACCGGGTGTTGAAGCAAGAGAATGCCCGGGTGGGGCTCGTGCTGGATGATCGATTCGACCATGAGAGCGCGTTGAATGTGTTCTTCCGCAGCGACCAGTTTCCATTCGTGCTGCACGATGTTCCGGCGTTTTGGTTCTTTACGGGCTTCCATCCGGATTACCACCACACCACGGACACGGCGGACCGGATCGACTATGCCAAGATGAAGAAGATTCTGCAGCTGGCGTATCTTTCGGCGTGGCGGTTTGCAGAAGATGAAAATACGCCGCGGTTTGTGCCGAATCCGATGCCGGCGGGGTCGAAAGTGGCAACGTTTTAGGGGGTGCGGGGCGTATGTTCTGGACGATCTTGTTGGCCATTGCGACCGGGATGCGGACGATGACGGGCATCGCCGTCGTGTGCTGGGCGGCGTATCTGGGTTTTCTGCCGGTAGAAGGAACGTGGGCGTTCTGGACGGGCAAGCTGGTGACGGTGATTGTGTTTACGGTGTTCGCCCTGGGCGAGTACATTGGCGATACGTTGCCGAAGACGCCGAGCCGGACTGACCTGTTTCCACTACTGGCGCGGCTAGGGTTCGGTGTGCTGGTGGGGCTGGTGATTGCGACCGCGCTGGAGCAGCCCAAGGCGGGTGGCGTTCTGCTGGGAGTGATCGGAGCGCTGATCGGAACCTATGGCGGGTACAGACTGCGGATGGCGGGAGCGCGGGCGTTGGGTCGGGATTTACCGGTTGCGCTGGCGGAGTCGGCCCTGGCGCTGGGGTTGTGTGTGCTGGCGCTGGAGCATATTCATAAGGAAATTCTGGCGGCGATCGGTCGTGCGGGGGGAACGCTCTAGCCGACAACCCTTCACGGCCTCTGTGCCAGGGCTGCGCGGGGGAGGCCCTGGTAGTCGTCGAGGAAGCGGACGTTGTGCCAGCCGGTGAGGAGGTTGGCGATGGCGTCGCGCTGGCCGTAGCCGATTTCGAGGACGAGCAGGCCTTGTGAGCGCAGCGCGGCGTGGGCGGCGGGAATAAGGCGGCGGTAGATGTTGAGGCCGTCGGCACCGGCGAAGAGCGCGGTGTGGGGTTCGTGGTGCACGACTTCGGGCTGCATGGTGGCGGCGTCGTCGGCGGGGACGTAGGGTGGGTTAGATAGAACGGCGTCGAGGCGCAAGCCCTGGGCGAATCTTTCGTTCAAGCCTTCGAGCAGATCGCAGTGCAGGAACTCGATGCGGTTTTCGCGGCCGTGGGTGCGAGCGTTGTGGCGGGCGACCTCGAGCGCGGCAGTGGAGATGTCGGTGGCGTAGAAGTGTGCGCCAGCGAGGTGCGTGGCCAGCGCGATGGCGATGGCGCCCGAGCCCGTGCCGACGTCCGCGATCTGAAGTGTGTGTTCGTCGTGAAACTGCGTGGCCCAGAGCAGGATGGCTTCGACGAGATGTTCGGTTTCGGGGCGGGGGATGAGGACGGCGGGGTCGACATGGAAGTCGAGGCCATAGAACTCCTGGTTCCCGGTGATGTATTGGAGCGGCTCATGCGCGGCGCGACGGGCGATGAGGGTTTTGAATGTGGCTTGGAGTGCCGAAGGGAGAGGGGCTTCGGGATGCGCGAGCAGGAAGGCGCGGGGTTGTTGGAGCAGATGGGCGAGCAGAAGTTCGGCGTCGCGGCGAGCGATGTGCAGAGAGGCGTCGTCGATGGCTTGGCGAAGGGTCATGCGGCGGTTGGATAAAGGATAGCGTCGGGCCTTGCGAATCTAGCGAATCTAGCGATCTGGCGACCTGGCGATCTAGCGCTTTTCGAAGATGAGGAAGTAGTCCTGGCCGTCGTCCCTGGTGAAGTCGTAGCGGCCGACCTGACGGAAGCCGGCGCGCTCGACCTCGGTGCGGGTGGTCTTTTCGGCCAGGCCGTGGTCGTCGCCGGTGCCGTTGCGGTCGATGATGCCAAAGAGCGCGCCGGGGCGCATGGCGGTGTGGAGCGCGGCGAGGACGAGTTGGGGGTGCGCGATCTCGTGGTAGACCTTGAGCATGACGACGGCGTCGACGCCGTTGGGGGGCAGACGGGGGTCGTCAGGGGTGCCAAGGACAGGCTTGATGTTGGGTAGATTTTCCTTGGCGGCGCGCTTGTGGATGGCGTCGATGTAGGGCGGGTTGATGTCTTCGGCGAGGACTATGCCCTGGGGGCCGACGCGCCTGGCGGCGAGGACAGAGAACCATCCGCCGCCGGCGCCGATGTCGGCTACGGTTTTGCCGGGAGTGATGTGGAGCAGGTCGAGGACGCGGGGGATGTGCAGGCGGTCGGCGCGGCCCGGAGTTTCGAAGATGGACAGGTCTCCGGCGTAAGGCGTGCTGACGGGATGCTGGGGGGCTTGCGCGGGTGCGAGGGAAGAGGCGACGGCCAGCAGAAGGACGAGAAGTGGGCGCATGAGGGTTAGACGCTGGGATGTGGGTCAGAGTCGCGGGCGGCATTTGTGCCGGGCTTTCAGCGGTTCAGATTTGGCCGGTAAGGACCCAGGCTTGTGGCTCTGGATGATATGGTTCGCGCTGCTGGCGCTGGGGCGCGTGGTCGGAACAGTTTCGTGCAGCTCGATCATGCCGTACACTCTGGGGGTTTAATGTTGGTGGATTAGTTTGCCACGGAAGCCGGTTTCTGCATCCGATGACGCGGCAAGCATCTCAGCGAGAGAAGGCGGCGAACACATGCAAGTCGGCACGGTGGGGCGCGGGATTGTTGTTGGGCTGTTTGGCGTGCTGGTGGGGGTCGCGGGTGGCGCGCAGCAGGCTTTCGCGCAACAGACGGCGAAGGAAGTGGTGAACGAGATGCTCGCCCAGGAGCACGAGGCGGCGCTGCACAAGGACAACTTTATCTATGTTTCGAACGAAAGGTCCGAGCGGACCGGCGGACACCTTTGGACCGAGCGCGTGGTGGAGACGCCACACGGGCGTGTGCGCTTTCTGACTGCAGAGGACGGCAAGCCCCTGCCGCCGGAGCGGGTCGAGCAGGAGCGGCAGCGGCTGGCCAACGATGTGGCCCATCCGGAGGCGTTCGAGCAGAGAGAGAAGGCGCAGAAGGACGACGAGTCCAGAGCTCGGCAGATGATGGATCTGCTCCCGAAGGGGTTTTTCCTGGAGAACCTGAAGGAACAGAATGGGGACTGGCGGATGGATTTCCGGCCGGACCCGAGCTACTCGCCCAGTGGGTTGGAGGAACGGGTGTTGCATGGGATGTCCGGGTGGCTGCTGGTGGAGCAGCGGCAGATGCGGCTGCACCATGTGGAGGGGCGGCTTCCTTCGGATTTGAGTATTGGATTCGGGTTTTTGAGCGTGAAAGCGGGCAGCCACTTTGAAACCACGAAGGCCAAGTACGAAGGCCAGTGGCGAACGGTCCGGGTGGTCAGCGACATTCGGGGCAAGGCAATCCTCTTCAAATCCATCAGCAAGAATACGGATGTGGCGCGGGGCGAGTTCCGGCGGGTGCCGAACGACCTGACGGTAGCGCAGGCGGTGGCGATGGCAGAGAGGCAATGATGGGTTGCTGGTTCCTGGTTGTTGGTTCCTAGTTCTGGCCGTGGCTGAACTGTCGGTTTAAATCTGGAGCGTAAACCGGGAACCGAGAAAATTGCACTTTTTGCATCCTCGAGGCTCTTCGCTGTCGTATAGGCATGTGAGTGAGGGGAATGCGGATTGATCCCGTGACATTTCGGAGTCTTGTTGAGCAGCACCAGAGCATGGTGTTCTCGATTGCGCTGCGAGTGACGGGAGAGCATGGCGTCGCGGAAGAGGTGGCGCAGGACGCGTTCCTGGCGTTGCACCGGTCGGGCGAGCGGTTGGAGAGCGAGGCGCATGTGCGCTTCTGGCTGCGGCGGGTTACGGTGCATCGGGCGACGGACGCTCTGCGCGGAAGGCAGCGCAGGCCGGAGGCGGCCGCCGAAGAGTGGATCGACGAGCAGCATACGGACGTCGCGGACGTCCACATGGATTACGGTATTTCCGCGCGTCTGGATGAGTTGCTGGCTTCGCTGCCCGAGAACCTGCGCGTGGCGGTGGTGCTGCGGTACCAGGAAGAGATGCTGCCGGAGGAGATTGCGCAGATGCTGGGACAGCCGGTGGCGACGGTGAAGAGTCATTTGCAACGAGGTTTGCGGCTGCTGCGGCAGAAGGCCGCAACCACGATGAAGGAGTATGTGCGATGAGCGATATGGATTTTGAAGGGCAGTTGAAGAAGGCCATGCAGCGGGTAGATGCGCCGGAGAACCTGGCGAAATTTATAGCGCTGGCGGCGGAGGTGCAGGAGGATAAGCACCTGCCGCGTCGTGACCGGCGGAATCGATGGGCATTTGTGTTGCCGTGGTCTGCATCCTGGGTTGGCGGGGCAGTCGTTGCGGTAGCCGCGGTGCTTGTGGTGATTTTTAGTGCGGGTGGTTTGCACGTTCGCCAGGAGCATGAGCGGGTGCGGACAGCGGAGAAAGAGTTTGAGGTTTCGCAGCAGATTACGGAGCAGGCGCTCGAGCATACGCGGGAGCAGTTGCAAAGGGCGGGAGTCCCCGTGGTCAGGGATTAGCGAACAGGAATCAGTCATTTTGAACGAGGAGAATTGGACAATGAAGGATCTAAAAGCGCAGTGGATGGTGTTGGCGGTTCTGGCGTGTGCGGTGGCTTTTACGCCGCAGAGTGCGACGGCGCAGGGCGGAGGGACGAAGGCTCCTGCGTTGAAGGATGACTTGTTTGCGGGAACGGAGAAGTTTGCGCAGGGCGCGAGCTCGGTGACGCAGATCGAGATGGACCCTGAATCGCTGGGCATGGTCGGAGGCGGTCATTCCGAGAAGGCGAAGCGGATGGTGCTGTCGGTTGTGCATACCTACAGCTATGACAAGCCGGGCATGTACAAGATTGAGGACGTGGAGGAGTTTCGGCGCAAGCTCGAGGCAGGCGACTGGCATTGTTCGGTGCATGTGCGGGAGATGAAGACCGGTGAGTCGACCGATGTGTGCAACCGGCGGAGAACGGACGATATGGTGGAATCGGCGATTATTACGGTCGAGCCGAAGTCGCTGACGTTCATCCATCAGATTATGCGCAAAGGTGGGCCGGGACAGAGCGAGTCGAGTGAGTTCCTGATGATGCCGGATTTTGGTGGCCTGCCTGCACTGGCGATGCTCGAGCCCCGACTGCTTGGTTTGCAGATGCAGATGCGGCTGGGCGGGCTAAGTGGGCTAATGATTGGCCAGCCTGCGCTGGCATTTGAGGGATTCCGCGCCCTGGACAGTGCGGATATGCAGAAACGTATGGCGGAGGCGGAGCAGCAGATGGCGGAAGCTTCGAAGCGGATGAGAGAGCTGGATATGCCGGCGATGCAGAAGAAGATGGACGAAGCGATGAAGCAGATGCAGAGGCACAAGGAGCAATAGAGGCGGTTGCGAGTACGGGGTGGGGACGCAGACGGTTGTGGTTGCGGCGCTCAATGCGCCAAGTGTGCCCGTGAATGGGCCACACCGCGCCTTCGGGCTGAACTTACAATGAGCTTGTGTCGCTTCAGTTTGAGATAGCCAAGACAGCCGGGACGGGTGGGCGCAGGGGGCAGTTGACCCTGCCGCACGGCGTTGTCCAGACGCCGGTGTTCATGCCGGTAGGTACCGCGGCTACGGTTAAGGCCGTGCCGCAGGATGTGCTGGAGACGCTGGGCGAGGTCGCACCGTTTGCCGTATCCCGGAATCGGGATATGGGGGAACCCGAGCGAGGGGCGCAGATCATTCTGGCGAACACGTATCACCTGTATTTGCGGCCTGGACATGAGTTGATCCGGAGGGCTCGGGGTGTGCATCGCTTCATGAGCTGGGATCGGCCGATGTTGACCGACTCGGGTGGCTTTCAGGTGTTTTCCTTGTCAAAGCTGCGCAAGATAACGCCGGAGGGTGTGGAGTTCCGGTCGCATTTGGATGGGTCAAAGCACTTTTTTTCTCCCGAGCACTCGATGGCGGTGCAGATTGCGCTGGGCGCGGACATCATGATGGTGTTTGACGAGTGCGTGGAGACGCCTGCGACCTGGGAGCGGACGCGCGACTCGATGGGTTTGACGCATGCGTGGGCGGCGCGGTCGAAGGCGTACTGGGTGGAGCATCGGGGCGAGGTGCCGTGGGGTTCGGCGGACCCCACTGAGGACGATAAAGCCGTCATGAATGCGACACACGGTGCTTTGGGGGGCAAGCATCAGGCGCTGTTTGGGATTGTGCAGGGTGGCATGTATGCGGACCTGCGGAAAGAGTCGGCTGAGCGGCTGGTGGAGATGGACTTTCCGGGCTACGCGATCGGCGGGCTGGCGGTAGGCGAGGCGCGCGAGGTGACACGCAAGATGATTGCGCGGACGCTTGAGCATTTGCCCAAGGACAAGCCGCGCTATGTGATGGGCGTTGGCTATCCGGACGAGATTGAGGAGTATGCGCGGATGGGGGTGGACATGATGGACTGTGTATTGCCCACGCGCGCGGGGCGGCACGGGCTCTTGTTTATCCGCGAAGACCCGACGGACCGCGGCAGCGCTGTGGTCCGGCTGAATATCAAGAAGCTGGAGTTTGCGGAAGACCAGGGGCCGATCGACGCGGGGTGCGAGTGCTCGACCTGCCGACGGTACTCGCGGGCGTATCTGCGGCACTTATTTGCCAGTGGAGAGCCGTTGGGGGCGACGCTGAACTCGATCCATAATCTAGCCTTTTATCTGGAGACGATGGAGCGGGTGAGGCGGAGTCTGATGCTGAACGATGGGAGGTGAGGCGGAAGTCCCGTGTTCTGCGTCCAACGTGCTGAAGGATATTTATGAGACTGCAAGCGGTTGTGGTCGTGTCAGTGCTTTTGGTTGGGGCGTCGGGCGTGGGTATGGCGCAGGCCCCGGGGCGGCGAGTGGCCCCCGCAGTAAGTGTGGAGACGCTGGCGCAGCCCGGCGGAACGGTGACCGGGCATGTGTATTGCGGAGATACGCAAAGGCCTGCGCGGTTTGCGAGCGTGGAGCTGCTGCGCGAGGACGACCCAGCTGGAGCGGGCCCGGCGGGCAGCCGCGGAGGGCTGTCCTATCAGAGCGTTGCCAACGCACGGACGGGGCTCGATGGCAGCTTCAGGATTTCTGGTGTACCGGCGGGAGATTATTTCGTCGCGGGCACGATGACCGGCTATGTCTCTGCGGCCCAGGTGGCGCGGGTGACGCGGCGGGAAATTTCCGGCGTGCCGAAGACGCATGTCGAGGCCAATGGCAGCTCGGACGTCGTGGTGTCGATGGAGCGCGGTGCGGTGGTGTCCGGGCGGGTGACGTTCGATGACGGTTCGCCTCTGGCGGGCGCGCAGGTGAGTCTGCGATCTATAGCGAACCCGGATACGCTGGTGCAGGGACGTGGAATCAGCGGGTTCGGCAGGAACCTGGGCTTTGCGCAAAGCGATGACCGCGGCTACTTTCGGGTGGCAGGGGTTCCGCCAGGAATCTACAACCTGGTGGCGAACGTGCAGACAGAGGTGGATGGACGCGGTCAGGCAGATCGCAGCGGCTTCAGGGGATCGCCCGCCACGTTGACGGTCTTCGCGCCGACCGGGATGCGCCGCGCCGACGCGCGAACGGTGGAGGTGCATGGCGGAGAAACGATCGACGGTGTCGACATTCTCGTGGCTTTGAATGGGTTGCGGACTTTGCGGGGTACTGCCCAGAGCAAAGCCGATGGCCATGCGTTGAATGCGGGCATGGTGTTTTTGAATGACACGGCAGACAGCAGCATCACGCGCGTGAGTTCGATCGATAGCGAGGGGGCGTTCCGGTTGGAATATCTCCCGGCCGGTACCTACAGCCTGACCGTGCAGGGCGAAGACCGGCCGACGGATGGAAGCGCGCGTCCGGGCCGAGGCGGCGGCAGCGGTGGAAACCAGACGCGGTATGAGCGTGCGACGGTGGCGGTGACGGTGGGCGATCATGATGTTACGGTCGATGCGGTGCAACTGGACGAGGTGAAGAGTTCCGCGTCCGCGCAACCGTAAGCTGGGTTCGAGAAGGTGGGCGGGTATGGAGCAGGAGTTTGAGCGGTTGCGGGCGTTGTACGCGGCGATGGCCGACGAGGAGTTGCTGAAACTGGGCGGGGCGAAAGGCGAGCTGACCGAGGCGGCCGAGCGGGCAGTCGAGGCTGAGGTGGCGGCGCGCGGGCTGGAACTGGAGAGTACCGAGACGGTGCAGGCAGCAGCCATGCCGGAGCTGGCGGCGTCGGAGGATGATCCGGCGCTGGTGGAGCTGATGACCTTTCAAATTGCAGGGGATGCCGCGCGGGCGCTGAAAGAACTGGATGAGGCGGGCGTGCCGGTACGCATGGAGCCGGCTATGCGGAGGATGGTTGAGGGCGGGCCGAAGGTCAAGACGAACTGGCTGACGATCTTTGTGGAGCATGCGCGGCAGCAGGATGCCGTGGTGGTTTTGCGGGAGCGGATGGGGCTGTTTCCAGTGGTCGAGGCCGAGCACAGCCACGGAACCGGTGAGTACGAAGATGGGGATGAGGGGATGTTCGCGGTCGGGGACTTCGACCTGGAGGCGGATGCGGAGCTGGCGCGTCAAGCATTGATGACGGCGGGGATTTTCTTCCGGGAGACTCAGATCGTGGAGCCGGAGGGCACGGTAACCGTGATCGAGGCGCGGCTGGACGACGTGGAGCAGGCATTGGCGGTGGTGGAGGCAGCGTTCGTGGAAGGGTAAGTGGGGCGCTTCCCAGTCTGGCCGTGCAGAAAGAAACAGTGCCGATTGCGCGATGAGCGCATAATGGAGGCGCACGGCGGGCAAGGAGATGGCGTTATGGCACGAATCTTTAAGAACGCAATCTTGAAAGCACTGCAGCCGGACGTGATCGAACGTTTGAAGCTGCGTCACGTAACGTTCGAGATGAAGCACGAGCTTGAGTTCCCGGGTAAGCCGATCGAGAATCTGTTCTTTGTCGAAGAAGGCATGGCGTCTCTGACGACGACGTTCAGGGACGGCTCGCAGGTAGAGGTGGGCATGTTTGGGTACGAGTCCATCGTTGGGGTTTCGGCTCTGATGGGGACCAGGCAAAGCCTGAACCGGGTGTACACGCAGATTGCGGGCGAAGGGTACGCTTGCCGGGTCGAAACGGCGCGGTTGGAATTTGCTCGTGGAGAAACGTTTCAGGCACTGGCGCTGCGGTACGTGCAGGCGCAGCTGGTCCAGGCGATGCAATCGGCGGGCTGTAATGCCAAGCATGAGGTGGAGGCGCGACTGTCGCGTTGGCTGCTGCTGTGCGCGGATCGTGCGCACACGAACCGGTTTGCGATGTCGCAGGAGTTTCTGTCTGAAATGCTGGGCATCAGTAGGCCTTCGGTGAGCACGGCTGCGTCGATGCTGAAAGAGGAGGGGCTGATCGAGTACACGAGGGGGACAATTTTTATTCCCGATACCCCGGCACTCGAGCGCCGCGCCTGCGAGTGTTATCACACGATCAAGGACCACCTGGACAATCTCGCGGAGTTTGACAGTGGGATTACTAAGTAGCTGGAGACGGTTTTTACGCTTCGAGGGGGCGCTAGAGGGCTTGTTTCGAGGCATAAAAGGCTCAAACCCGCTTGATTTTCTTGACAGGCGGGGGGTGGTACGCGATGCTTAAGCCTCAGGTGCGATTTTTGCCTGGTATGGCGGGCGTGTGTCCGGCGCGGGATACTTTTCGCGCGGCAGGGTTTGCGACTGCTTACACAGGGTAGACTGAAATCTCCCGAAACAGTTTTGTTTGAAGAAGAGTCGGATGCCCGGCGCGGTTGCTTGCTGCGCTGCTGGGGTTGGGCGATGGGACGGTTAGCGTGAGTGTGTTGGCAATGTTTCTGGATGGAATACCGGGCCTGGGTTCGCTGGGCGGTTTGCCGTTCATCCTGCTGTTTTTCGTAGCCATGTACTTTCTTCTGTTCGCGCCGCAGCAGAAGAAGCAGAAGCAGTGGCAGGCCATGCTGGCGCAGATCAAGTCTGGCGACAAGGTGACGACGACCGGTGGCCTGCGTGGAACGGTGATCACGGTGAAGGACGACTCGATGATCCTGCGCGTGCAGCCGGATGGTTTGAAGCTGGAGATTGCCAAGAGCGCGATTTCCGCAGTAACGACGGAAGAAGTGACGAAGGCGGAGAAATAAGAGCGTTCCCGCCACGGCGCAACGAAGTGCGCAAAAGATCGCGAAAAGATCGCCAAGCAATACACCGCACGCAGAACGTTGCCGTGTGGGATGGAAGGTTTAGGACAACAAGCTGATGGGCACTAACACCGTACGCAAGACCGGCTTTATCATCGCGATCCTGGTGATTTTCATCTATGGGATTTTTTACGGGTCAAACCTGCCGACGACGGGTCCGTGGAAGTCGCTGACAGGCGGCAACATTCATCTGGGGCTGGACCTGCGCGGCGGCACCCACCTGGTATTGAAGGTGATGACGGCGGAGGCGATCAACAGCTCTACCGACCGGGACGCGGCGCGGCTGAACGCGGCGCTCGCTCCCATGGGCGCGACCGCGGTGAAGCTCGATCCGGCGCGGCCGGAGGTGATCACAATTCAGGGCGGGACGGGCACGCAGGCGAGCGATATTCGCGGCGTGCTGAACGGCAACGACTATGCGGCGTACGACGTTTCCTCTGCGGCGAACGGCGGCTATACGCTGACGATGAAGCAGGCGGCGATTCGCGACAGCAACACGCGGACGCTGGAGACTTCGATGGAAGCGATACGGCAGCGTATTGACTCGCTGGGCGTCAGCGAGCCGGTGATCGAGAAGTACGGCCTTGGTGACGACCAGATCCTGGTGGAGTTGCCGGGCGTAGAAGACCCGGCGCACGTGGAAGAGATCATTCAGTCGACGGCAAAGCTGGAGATTCACGAAGTTGTAGGGCAGCCCTATGAGAACGAGCAGGCGGCGCTGGCGGCCAACGGCAACAGCCTGCCGCCGGATGAGGTGCTGGTGCGCGGCTCGGGCACGGGCAGCGGCCCGGAACAGGTGTGGGTTCTGAAGCGCGCGAGCATCGTCGAGGGGCCGGACTTCCGCGACGCTCAGCCTTCGCGCGACGAGAACGGCCGGCCGGATATGACCTTCAACCTGACAACGGAGGCGGGCGACCGGTTCTTCAAGTACACGTCGGGCGCCAAGGGCAGCTCGATGGCGATCGTGCTTGAGAACAAGGTGCGCGAAGTGGCGACCATCCAGTCAGAAATTCGCGACAGCGGACGCATTACAGGCGGATTTTCAGAGCAGCAGGCCAAGGACCTGAGCATGATGTTGCGGACGGGATCGCTGCCGGCGTCGATCAAGTACACGGAGACGCGCTCGGTTGGGCCATCGCTCGGCGCGGCAAGCATTCGGCAGGGCGTGATCGCGGCGGTGGCGGGTATGGCGGCCGTGCTGATCTTCATGCTGGTGTATTACCGTGGCGCGGGCATCAACGCTGACCTGGCGCTGCTGCTGAACCTGGTAATCCTGCTGGGCTTTATGGGCTTCACGCACGCTACGCTGACGCTACCGGGAATCGCTGGCGTGATCCTGACGATCGGTATGGGCGTGGACTCGAACGTTTTGATTTTCGAGCGGGTTCGCGAAGAGCTCAGGCTGGGCAAGACTTCGGCCGCGGCTATCCAGGAAGGCTTCAAGCACGCGTGGGTAACGATCATCGATACCCATGTGACGACCATCGTTTCGGCCATGATCCTTTTTTTGTTCGGCACCGGGCCGGTGAAGGGTTTTGCAGTGACTCTGACGTTCGGTCTACTGGCCAACTTGTTTACGGCAGTCTTCGTTTCTCGCACCATCTTTGACTTCCTGCTGAGCAGGAAGGAGCGGACGGCGGCGCTTTCGATTTAGTGGAATGGCAAGTGAGCGGCGCGGATAAGCCCGCCGGGTTAAAGGAATAGCAACGTGGAATTGTTTCGCACGACAAATATCGACTGGCTGGGTAAGAAGTGGTATTTCCTGGGCTTCTCGCTGATTTTTTCGGTCGCCGGCATCTTGAGCATGGCGTTCTGGCACCACATCCCGCTGGGGGTGGACTTCAAGGGCGGCACGCAGATCCGCGTGGCGTTTACGTCGCCCCCGAACGTAGACCACATCCGCCGGGCGATGGACGACGCGGGTATCCACGACGCGCGCATTCAGCAGATATCCGACACGACGGGCAAGTCGGCCAATGAAGTGATCATCGCGCTGCCGGAAGCGACCGCCAGCGACCAGGCTCACGATCAGGGCCGAGAGCAGGTGGAGAGCAGCCTCGCGGCGAATTACCACGATTCGAAGTTCGCGGTGCAACAGGTGGATATCGTGGGGCCGACAGCGGGCAAGCAGTTGCAGCACCAGGCCTTCCTGGCGACGATTTATTCGCTAATCGGGATGCTGGTGTACCTGTGGTTCCGGTTCGAGCTGATTTATGGTGTGGCGGCGGTGGTGGCGGTTTTTCACGACACTCTGATTACGGTGGGCGCGTTCAGCTTGACCAACAAGGAGATCACCCTTACAGTAATCGCAGCGATTCTGACTCTGATTGGATACTCGATGAACGACACAATTGTCGTCTTCGACCGTATCCGCGAGAATCTGGCAACGAACCGCCGGGAATCGCTGTCAGACGTTGTGAACCGCAGCATCAACCAGACCCTGAGCCGGACGGTGATCAGCTCGGGGCTGACTTTTCTTACGGTGTTGAGCCTGTTTCTTTTTGGCGGCGAAGTGTTGCACGGGTTCTCGTTCGCGCTGGTGATTGGCATCCTGATTGGGACGTATTCGTCGATTGCGGTCGCGGCGCCTATGCTGGTGGCTTATCAGGACTGGCGGGCTTCGCGGGGCAAACGGGCGGTTCTACCGGCTGCGAAGCGATAAAGCGGGCACTTTAGCACGCGAGAACGAATGGCAGCATCTGAAGGTCTTGAGTCGGTTGCACTGCGGAACCAAAGCGGGAACAATTTTGTGTAGCACGGTGTCTAACGCAGGAAGCTCTCCCCAACGGGACCGAGGTTGCTATGTTTGAAGACTCGATGATGGAATCCGGCGGCCGGATCAAGACGAAGTCGAAGTATTGGATGATTGCGACGTTCGCTTTGAACGCAGCCATCCTGGCGACGATGATCCTGATTCCGCTGCTCTACCCTGAGGCGCTGCCGAAGAACTCTCTGACGGCTTCGCTGAGCGCACCTCCTCCTCCGCCTCCTCCGCCACCACCCCCGCCGCCACCGGCGGCCGTGATTAAGCCCATGAAGATGGTTTCGGAGATTGACCAGGGCCTGCACGCTCCGACCAAGATACCCAAGGACATCAAGATGTTGAAGGAAGAGGCTCCGCCTCCGCCGTCGTCGATGGGTGTCCAGGGTATGAACGGCATGTCCGGCGGTTCGGCTGGCGGCGTTCTGGGCGGGATGATGGGTAGCACAGGCAGCGGTCCAGCCATTGCTGTGGCGAAGCCCAAGCCGACCGGCCCGGCGCGTATTTCGAGCGGCGTGGTTTCGGGTTTGAAGACGTCCGGTTCGACGCCAGTGTATCCACCGATCGCTCGGGCGGCGCATATGCAGGGAACTGTGACACTGCACGCCATTATCTCCAAGACCGGATCCATCGAACGCCTGGAGGCAGTCAGCGGGCCCGAGATGCTACGCGGTGCTGCTCTGGATGCGGTGAAGACGTGGCGCTACAAGCCTTATCTTTTGAACGGCGAGCCGACTGAAGTCGACACGACGGTTATTGTAAATTTCAACCTTAACGGCGGCGGCTGATCTGCAGCCGCTGTACCGCGCCTAAGCGTTATGCGATTCCGTCTCTGACGGCGTCTAACCAAAGCGAGTGACCAACGCAACTGCACCAACCAGTACCTAGTCCCACGCGGCAAGACCCTTGCAGTTGCCGTACGAAATCGACAGATCAACCAGGAGGAACTACCTCGTGATTCTCGCTCACCTCGCAAATTTCGCTCACGCACCAGCCGCCACGCTCGCCCTGTTTGCTGACGATGCACCGGCGGTAGGCTTCAGCCCCATGCAGCTGCTGCACAACATGGGCTGGCTGGCCATTGGCGTCGTTGTCATCCTGTTCATCATGTCGATCTACTCACTGGCCGTGATCATTGATCGCGCACTGTACTTCGCCGCAGCTCGCAAGCAGTCGCGTGAGTTTGCGCCGAAGGTTGCGGGCGCGCTCAAGGAAGGCCGTCTGGACGAGGCGATCAAGGTTGCGGATCGCTCCAAGAAGTCGCACCTTGCGGAGGTCGTTACAGCTGGCCTGCAGGAGTTCCGCAGCTACGGCTCGGGCGGCTCTATTACCGACGAGCAGATCGAGAGCTCGAAGCGCGCCCTGGAGCGTTCAGAGTCGATTGTTCACGCAAAGCTGAAGAAGGGTCTTGGCGGCCTCGCAACTGTCGGTTCGACTGCTCCGTTCATCGGTCTGTTCGGAACGGTGGTCGGTATTCTAAACGCCTTCAACGCGATTGCGACCCAGAAGACATCGGGTATCGGCGCGGTAGCCGGCGGTATTTCAGAAGCCCTGGTGACGACTGCCTTCGGTCTGCTGGTGGCTATCCCCGCCGTTATGACGTTCAACTACTTCACCAACAAGGTGGAAGCGTTCGACGTCGAGATGGACAACAGCTCTTCGGAGCTGGTGGACTACTTCATCAAGCAGAGCAGCCGCTAAGCTGCTTCGCAGTGAGTGGCGGTTACGTGCCTTTGCGAGAGTTGCGGCCAGGGCCCTGAACACAGTGGCAAACGGTGTTCAGGGTCCACGCCACACAGCAGAGACTAGATTTTTGTTGGGTGACCCTGATGCCTCAGGGCGAAGTGACGGAGCGTTTTTATGGCGATCTCGAAGCGGGAAGAGGGCAAGAAGGTCAACTCGAACATCAATGTGACGCCGATGGTAGACGTCATGCTGGTGCTCCTGATCATCTTCATGGTCATTACCCCGATGTTGAATAACAAGGTGAACGTGGACCTGCCGAAGGTCAGCGCAGCCACGGTCATGGAGAACGCCAACAAGGAAGATTCGATCGTCGTGGCGGTAACGCGCGACGGACATACCTTCCTCGGCGGCGACCGCGTTTCGTTGAGCGATCTCGGCACCCGCGTGGGCGACCTCCTGGCGGCGAAGAAAGATCCCACGGCCGACAAGACGGTCTACATGCGAGCGGACAATCGCGCGAATTACGGCAACGTAATGGATGCGATCGATGCCGTACGAACCGCGGGCGTCAGCCAACTTGGTTTGTTGACTGAAAAGATCGACGATGGCGGCGGCGGCACCGCGAAGTAATTACACGCAGTTAGCTATGGCTCTGCAGCAGAAGCAGCGGACCGGCTACTGGAAGTAAGGGAGATTTCGATATGGCAATGGGCGGTGGAGGAACGGGCGGGGCGGTATCGGAGATCAACGTGACACCGTTGATCGACGTGCTGCTGGTGCTTCTTATTATCTTCATGGTGATCGTGCCGGTTACGCCCAAGGGTCTCGACGCCCTGGTGCCGCAACCGCCTAAGACACCGCAGCATGACGTTCCGAACGATCGCACGATTGTCGTTCAGGTGACGTCGCGCCCGGGCGGAGGCGAGCCCGGCTACAAGATCAACGATCAGGACTTCGCCAAGGCAGCCTTGACCTCCAAGCTGACGGAGATTTTTGCCGCGCGGCAGGAAAAGGTCATGTTCGTCAAAGGCGACAAGGACCTGGACTTCGGCAAGGTGGCGGAAGTGATCGGTTTCGGTCATGAGGCTGAAGTGACGAACATCGGCATCATTACACCACGCGTTGAAGCGGGGCAGTAAGGCAAGTTTCAAGACACTGGACCGGCACTCGAGGGTTGGCGGAACGAGCGGTTTCGCTGACCTTACCTTCCAAGTGGGCTGTTAACCGCCGAATGTGGCGGTGTTCGGATCGAGCGCTCGCGCACTCACTTTGTTGTCAAGTGAGGTGTTGCCATGTCGTTCTCCAACGGAAACTCCAATCAAACATCCGAAATCAACGTGACGCCGCTGATCGACGTTCTGTTGGTTCTGCTTATCATTTTCATGGTGCTCACGCCACTTAAGCAGCTTGGGCTGAAGGCCGTCACGCCCCAGCCCGCTGCGCAAAACGCATCGTCCATACCGGCTCCTACGACGGTCGTTTTTCAGGTGCATTCTGGTGTGGGTGGCGGCGCGCCCACTTATTCAATCAACCAGCAACCGGTGGCCAAGCGCGACATCGTCTCGAGGTTGGCGGCGATCTATGTCAACCGCTCGGAGCGCGTCATGTTTTTGAAGGGCGACGCGGGCCTTGAGTTCAGCAGCATCGCCGAGGTGATCGGGATGGGGCGGCAGGCGCAGGTGACGGACATTGCGGTACTCACGCCGAAAACGGAGAGGGGTGAGTAGCAGCCGCGAAGCCCGACAAGGGTCAGACAGCCACTGAAGCCCACCCGGAAGAGTCATTGAGGCGAAGTCCAGATGGACGACGCGACGGTGCCCGGAAGCCGCGATGCAGACGATGCGTGGAGCAGCAGAGGTCGCATCAGCAATGCTCCGCCGACGCTGACCGAGCAGACGTGCGCGGGCAAGCTCTGCCGTAATAGAGGAATCTCCCGTTCGGGAATCTTGCCGCGTCGATGCGATTGAGGCAGAACGCGCAATGCTCCATTGTCCCCACCGCCATCGTCAAGGTGCAGGCGGACCGTCAGCATGTTTTCCAGAATCGATGCCGGCGGCTGAACCTGCAGCACATCGGCCTTTGTTGACCACGGCCCAAAGCCTTTCACTTCGGCTCTTTCGCGCATCGCAATCGTCACGTCCTGGTGACAGGGTAGCTTCCAGTTCGCATCCTGAATCTTGTCGAACAGGATGCCTCGAACCGGAAAAAAATGCGTCCCCAGAACAGGCACGATCAGTGCCCGGATGCGGCTGGACGTACCTCCGACCGGGCGTGCCAGGGTTGCATCTATGCGGGACCCAGGTCCCGTCGTATGGGCGCTGCTTTCGTTCCTAATTCCTCACTGTATTCTTTGTGTGCCGCCCTGCCCAACAGGCCCTGTCCAGGACGGGGCTGCTCAATCTGTCCTGAAGGCCCATGCTGTTTGGCAACAGAAAAGCCTCCCGCGTAGGAGGCTTTTTCTGCTGGTGAGGTCTTCTGGAGCCTACTTCATTTCTACGCCGCCGCCGAGTTTCTTTTCCTTGGCTGCTTCGTTGGCCTTGCGGGCGCCGGTGGCTTTCTGGACCCAATCGTCGGCTTTGGCGAGGTCGGCCTTGCGGGCGTTGTCGTCGCCGCACTCGAGGTCCGCTTTGCGGCGGTAGGCGAGGTTGAGGTACTGCATGGCGTCGTCGTAGGTTTGATTGATCTCGACGGCCTTGCTCAGGTTCTCAAGCGCACTGTCGACCAGCTTGGTGTTCTGCTGCTGAAGTTTGGCGCAGACTTCCTTGGACTTCTTCGGGTTGCCGTTGCCGTCGTCGGTGAGGCCAGCCGCCCCAAGAGTGGTGGTGGCGTTCTTGTAAGCCATGGTCCAATCGATCACGCCCATGGTGTAGTAGGCCTGGTCGTCGTTCGGCGCCTCGGCGATGACTTTGAGCTCGTCGGCGCGGGCCTGGTCGAACAACTTGATGCTGCGATGGATGGATGCGATCTGGCGCAGAGCGATCACGTCGTGCGGGTTCTTTGAGAGCACGATGTTGAACTGCTCCAGAGCCTGATTGGCTACTTTCAGATTCTCCGGCGTGTCCAGATTCGGCACCACCTGAGAGCTGTAGGCTGCGGCGAGGTCCAGGCGGGCGACGTCGTAGGTTGGGTCGAGGTTGATCGAGGTCTGGAAATGGTTGACGGCTTCTTCAAAGCGCCCAGCCTTGAAAGCCTGCACGCCCTTCACGAGTTGGTCGCGGGCTTTGAGCTTGGCACAACCGACGGTGCTGACCAACACCAGCAACGTTGCCGCGCCTACCGAAATACGTGCAGTAAGTTTCATGGGAAGACTTTCTCCTTCACGGTGTCGCCTTCGCCCCAGCCCCGGCGGCACAGCTTCCGCTCCATACAAAATGTGAGCTTGCCCCCTGATTGTAAAGGCAGATGGCTCGGAGTGACCAGAGGATGTCTCCATGACTGAAATGATTCCCTCCAGCAAGTTGAAGAACTGTAACACGGGCGGCGACAAAAAAGAGTGAAACCGTTCGCGTAGCGCATCCTACAGCAGATACACAGGAGTGTGAGATGCCAGGTAGCAATTGGATAGCAGGAGATATTCCGTCGCAGACCGGCAAGACGGTGCTGGTCACGGGCGCCAACAGCGGTATCGGATACCAGGCGGCGCTGGAGCTGGCGCGACATGGAGCGCATGTGCTGCTGGGCGCGCGTAACCGCGACAAGGGCGAAGCGGCACTGGCAAGGCTCAGGCAGCAAGCGCCCGGCACCAGCGCAGAGCTGGCATTGCTGGACATGGCTTCGCTCCATTCCGTGCGGTCGTTTGTGGGCGCGTTTGACCGGCCGTTGGACGTGCTGATCAACAATGCCGGCGTGATGGCGTTGCCGAAGCGGGAGCTTACGGAAGATGGCTTTGAGCGGCAGTTCGGCACCAATCACCTGGGGCACTTCGCCCTGACGGGCTTGTTGCTGCCGAGGCTGCTGGAGACCGCCGCGCCGCGGGTGGTCACCGTGTCGTCGCTCGCGCATCGCAACGGAAAGATTGCGTTCGACGATCTGCAGGGCGAGAAGAATTACGTGCCGTGGGACGCGTACAACCAGTCGAAGCTGGCCAACCTCTTGTTTGCGAGGGAGCTTGATCGGCGAGCGCAAATGGCGGGCGGACGGCTGCGGAGCATACCGGTGCATCCGGGGATTTCGCGTACCAGCATTATCGAGAATGGGCCGGGCGCGAATGGATTGAAAATGATCGTGTTGAAGTTTGTGGGCGGGTTCATCATGCAGGACGACAGCATGGGTGCGCTGCCGACGTTGTATGCGGCAACGGCGCCGGAGGCGAAGGGCGGGGAGTACATTGGGCCCGACGGCTTCAAGGGGTTCAAGGGCTACCCGACGGTGGAGCAGCCTCGTCCGCAGGCGCTGGATGAGGCTGTGGGTAAGCGCTTGTGGGCTGTCTCGGAGGAGCTTACGGGCGTTGTGTATCCGGCGCTGAGTTAGCGATTGCTCCATCTCTGTGTCGATTTCCTGATTCGATTCGTGTGCGCCAACTGTACAGCCGAGCGCATGAGGATGAACCGACCGCCGCACAAAGGACTAGACCGGATCAGACCGGATCGACTGAAGCCGATCGATGCTCCGCGCGAGCTACCTGCCAAACCTTCAACGCGGCGTCCATGTTCAGGCCAGCGATCCCCAGACCGACAAGCAGATCGGCCCAGCCAGAATGAGTAGAGGATGTGATCAACCCAGAGGCGATCATTGCTACGTTGGCAAGAACGTCGTTTCGAGAAGAAAGGAAGGCGGCGCGGGTCAGACTTCCACCGCGGTTCCTGTGTCGGGCCAGGATCAGCGCGCTCAGAAGATTGACCATCAGCGCGCCGGCGGCCGTGACGGTCAGCCTGACGGCGGAGGGCGGCAGTGGTGTATGGAACTTGGTCCAGGCCGTCCAGAGAGTCGCTACGCCGGGCACAAGGATGATTCCGGCGAGACCCATGCCCAACCGTGCGCGGCTTCGTACACTCCAACTGAGAGAGACCGCGATCAACAGGTTCAGCGATGCGTCTTCAAGAAAGTCCACGCTATCGGCGAACAAAGATACCGAGCCGATGGCCCGCGCTGCACCGAACTCGATGACGAAGTACGTGAGATTGATCAGAGCGACGAACGTGACGACTCGACGCAGCTTTCGATCCATCTTCAGACGCTAGCACGTACGAGGGGTGAAGGGCGTTGCTTCTAAGGGCCGGAAAACCGGCGGCGAGATAACGTTTTCTCTGGAGCTGAGAACGCTGCTGTATCCTACTGGCGTTCGCTGGAGTGAGGTGTCCGTGCTCGCAACGATGGCAAGGCTCGCCGTTCTGACGGTATGGCTGGCGGTTGCCTGCCGTGCGCAGGAGGTACCGAAATACGTTGGGTCAAAGGCGTGCGAGCGGTGCCACGCGACCGAATACGCTGGCTGGAAGCAGACACGGATGGCGAACGTGGTGCGCGACCCAAAGGAGCATCCCGAGGCTGTGCTGGGAGACTTTACCCACACCGATCCGCTGCGGACGTTTGGACTGGGCGACGTGGCGTTTGTGTATGGCAGCCGGTGGAAGCAGCGGTACTTTACCAAGCGCGGCGACGACTATTTCGTTCAGCCCGCGCAATGGGATGTGAAGAAGAGCAGGTGGCTCCCGTATCACGTGGAAAAGGGGACGGACTGGTGGGTGCCTTTTTACGGCGAGAGCAACTTCGAGCGTCCGACAGGGCCGCTGTGTGACGGGTGCCATTCGGTGAACTACAACACGGCCACGAAAGGGGTGGCGGAGTGGAACGTGGGCTGCGAGAAGTGCCACGGTCCGGGAAGCCTGCACTCGGCGCATCCGACGCGCGGCAACATCGTCAATCCTGAGCGACTGGATTACGTGCGCGGCAACGACACCTGCATCCAGTGTCACAGCCAGGGTCAGCCTCTGACCAACCCGATTGCGGGGAAGCATTACGACTGGCCGGTGGGGTATGAACCGGGCAAGCGGCTGGTGGAGTTCTGGAAGCTGGAAGAGTTGAAACCGGGGGTAACGAACTTCTATCAGTTTGCAGACATGACCGCGCATAAGAATCGCATGCAGGGCAACGACTTTGTACAGAGCAATATGTACCACCGGCAACTGCGGTGTTTCGACTGCCATAACGTGCATAGCAACGAGAATGCTGCCAGCGTGATTGCGCGAGGCAATGCGCTTTGCCTGACGTGCCATACGGCCGCGAACCCCGCGGGCCTGAAGGGAACGGTGCCGGAGCATACGCACCATGCGCAGGGCAGCTCGGGCAGCGAATGCACGGCTTGCCACATGCCGAGGATCGAACAGACGATCAAGGACAACTTTGTGGGCAGCCACACGTTTCGCTTCATTTCGCCGGTCTTGACCGAGCAATTCGGTATTCCGAACCCTTGCACGTCTTGCCATAAGGAGAAGACGAACCAATGGGCGCTCGAAGAGCTGCGCGGGTGGTCGAGCACCTCGCCGTGGCGGGTGGCGCAGTAGCGGTGGCCGCTGTGACCGTGGACGTATACGATTTCGTATATGAGTGAAGACTTGTTTGCACCGGTGCTGGCGGCGGCGGCCGAACATGCGCGCCAATATCTTGACCCCGACAATGATGGGCCGGTGGCTCCGACGGTAGGCCTGGCAGAGATGCGGGGACGGATGGATGTGCCGTTGACGGGTGCTGGCGTCGATCCTGTGACGGTGCTCAACGAACTGGTAGAGGCAGCGCGCGGAGGAAACTCGGCCAGTGGGCGGGGACGGTTCTTCGGGTGGGTGATCGGGGGTGCACTGCCGGCAGCCATGGCGGCGGACTGGATGACCTCGGCGTGGGACCAGAACGCGGGGCTGTTTGCGATCTCGCCCGCGGCCGCGGTCGCGGAAGAGGTCGCTGGCAAGTGGTTGAAGGAGCTGCTGGGCGTCCCGGCTACAGCGAGCTTTGCGTTCGTGACCGGTTGCCAGATGGCGCATCTGACGTGCCTGACGGTGGCGCGCCATGCGGTATTGAAGAAACATGGGTGGGACGTGAATCGCGAAGGGCTGTCGGGCGCGCCGGCGATCCGCATTCTGACGAGTACGGAGATGCACGGAACGACCGCGCGGGCGGTGCGGGTGCTGGGTATGGGCGAACGGCACATCGAGAAGTTGGAGGCGGACTCCGAGGGGCGACTGGCGGAAACGGCGTTGCGCACCGCCCTGCAGCAGGCTCCCTCCCAACCGGCGATCGTGGTGCTGCAGGCGGGCGACCTCAACATTGGAGCCTTCGATGATTGTGCGAAGCTGATTCCGATTGCGAAGGAGTTTGGCGCGTGGGTGCATGTGGATGGAGCGTTCGGGCTGTGGGCCGCAGCCAGCGACCGCCTTCGGCACTTGCTTGCGGGCTCCGAACTAGCGGACTCCTGGGCGACCGACGGGCATAAATGGCTGAACGTGCCCTACGACTCCGGCTATGCGTTTGTTGCTGATGCGGCGGCGCACAGGAAAGCGCTGTCGCAGCGCGGAGCGTACATACCGGAGGCGACGGAGGCACGCGACCCCATCGATTGGACGCCGGAGTTTTCTCGGCGCGCGCGCGGCTTTGCGACGTATGCGGCGCTGCGGCAGCTTGGACGGAACGGAGTCGCCGAGCTGGTAGACCGGTGTTGCGAACGGGCGCAGGAGCTCGTCACGCGCATGGGTGCCCTGCCTGGTGCGGAGATGCTGTGGCGTCCGCAGATCAACCAGGGGCTGGTGCGGTTTCTCGACCCGGCGCAAGGCGCGGGCGAAGCGCAGCATGATGCGTATACCGACGCGGTGATCGCGAAGATTCTGTTGACCGGAGAATCGCTTTTCAGTGGGACGACGTGGCGCGGACGGCGGGCGATGAGGGTGAGCGTCAGCAACTGGCAGACATCAGAGGAAGATGTTGAGCGCGTGGTGCGCTGCGTGGCTGCTGTACTGGAGCGGCGGACGTAGTAGGGACTGGGTGTGCGCCTTTTGTGGCATCGAGTGGTACGTCTTCTGCGCGAAGATTCTGCGTCGCTATCGGAGGACACTAGGTGCAGCAATTGCAGTGATAAAAGGGGCCCCGATGCGTCGTTTTCTGCTAAGTCTTTGTCTATTTCCTGCGCTGGCCACGTCCGTTGCCGCGCACGCCGATACCTCCTACACCTATTCGTACTCAGGCGCTGGCGTTTCCGGCGCGGGTGACGTTACCCTCGCCCAGACCGCCGCGGACGGTGTATTCCAAGTCAGCTTGATCGATGGCCAGGTGAATGGGACGAGCATCACTGGGCTGCTGCCAACGGACTCGTACAAGAACAACGACAACCTGTTCTTCTCGTCGGCACCTTACCTCGATGAGAACGGCGTGAGCTTCCTGCTTGCCGATGGAGCGAACGTCAACATCTTCTTTATCAATGGAGACTGGTTCTTTCAAGGCGACGGCAACTTTGTTCTTGACGGTGGCGGCTTATCGCAGCCGCAGGCAGCCAGGTTTCGCTCGTTCGGGCGTTCCTTATCCGCAGCCGATACTGCGGTGCGGCTGAACAGCTTTTCATTCGCGCCGGAAGTGGCGGCAATGCCGGAGCCTTCGAGTTTCGCGTTGCTGGGCACTGGCCTGCTGGGCGCGGCGAGGATGGTACGACGGCGGCCAGCTCTGGCTTAGGTCACGCTGCGTGGCTGCACAGAAAAGGGACCAGCCGGGGCGGGTAAGCTGACTTGAGGGCTGGCGGACGATAGGGCTGCGTGCTATCGTCCAATCGTGCCCGTGCGCCGTGAGTCGACAACCCTTGGTCTCATCGCCGGCAACGGCCGCTTCCCGTTTCTGCTGCTCGACGCGGCGCGGGCTCACGGCCTCGACGTGGTCGTCGCGGCGATCAAGGAAGAGACCTCGCCCGAGATCAACGACCGCGCCGCCCGCGAGCCTCAACACATTCGCGTGCACTGGATGTCGCTGGGTGAACTCTCTCGGCTGATCGAGACATTCCAGCGCGAGGGCGTCACCCGCGCTGTGATGGCAGGGCAGGTGAAGCACAAGCAGATCTTCTCCAGCATTCGTCCTGACTGGCGCCTGGCCAAGCTGCTGCTCAACCTTCGCACCCGCAACACCGACATGCTGCTCGGCGCGGTGGCTAAGGTACTCGGCGATGAAGGCATCGAGCTCATCTCGTCGACCTTCTTCCTTGAACCCATGCTCGCCACCCAGGGCGTGTTGACTGCGCGCGGACCGGACGAGACTGAGCAGGCCGATATAGCGTATGGCCTGAAGGTGGCGCGTGGCATCGCAGGCTTCGATCTGGGGCAAACGGTCGTCGTTGCTGCGGGTGCGTGTGTTGCGGTGGAAGCCATGGAGGGCACGGACGCTGCCATCGCTCGCGCCGGCGAGTTGTTCCGTTCGCTCGAAGCCGAAGCCAGCACGCTCCATCGGCGTCTCACCGTCGTCAAGGTTGCCAAGCCCAATCAGGACATGCGTTTTGACGTCCCGGTCGTGGGCCTGCCGACGATCGAGGCCATGCGCTCCGCGGGTGCCACCTGCCTCTGCGTAGAAGCCGGGCGCACGCTGCTCTTCGACCGCGAAGCGATGGTGGACGCGGCCAACGCGGCGGGCATCGCCATCGTCGGTGCGTCCGCCTAGTTCAAGGGTGGTGGCGCATAGTAGGGCAACTTCTGCTGCTCTTCCGTGGCGCGCTTGACGGCAATGTCCGAGAACAGCAGCGACGGCACAATCGTCGTCTCCGGCACCGGCGCAATTGTCTGTGCGACCCACGGATCGTCGCCCGCCGCCATGATTTCGCTGCGCAGGCTACGCTGGTCAAGTTCATCGAACACCGCACCCCGCACTAGTGTGCGCTTGCCGTCGGCGGTTACGCGATACAACATACGCGGGGCGAGTTCGCCACCCAGCGTCTCCACTTCATAGACATCGCGACCCTGCTCTTTTGCCATCGACAGCAGCTTCTGATGGAGTTGCGCTGCCGGGACGGGAGCGCTTGAACGCACCACCAGCACGCCCGCGCGAGAGTGGGAGGCTTGGCCTGGCGCGGCGCGGCCGTGGCCGTTCGAAGCAGGGAAGTCCTTCACGGGCTCCCGGCCCACCAGATAGTTTTCGAGCTTGCCTTTGTCCACGATCGTTACCGCCTGGGTGGGCACGCCTTCGTCGTCAACTGCGAAGGAACCCAACAGCGACTGGCCCTCGAAGTTGGCTAGCGTCGGGTCATCGACCACGCTTAGAAACTCTGGCAGAACGCGGCTGCGGAAGCTCGATTGAAACGCACCCTGCGTCCGCGCCGTCGTGCCAATCTCTGGCCGATCGGCTTCGACGTTGGGCACAAAGAGCCGGTTGATGATGTCGGCGGACGCATCGCCCGAAAACAGGACAGGCCCGTGATAATCCTCGGCGTCCACCACCGGCGCGCGGCGCAACTCGTCGAAGCTCTTCAGGTTATCGATCGTCCGCTGGCGAAACTTCGGCCAGCTTTCGAGCCCAGCCGAAGTTGCGGAAGTCGACCCGTTCTCGCGGCCAAGCTGCATCCCATCCGGCGCCTGCCCGCCCACGCCGATGTTCGCCGCATAGCCTGCGTAGCCGTGCCGCAGCATGGTGCCCTCCGTGCTAACGGTGTAGCGGTTCACCACGAAACCGCGCACATTCGCCGTCGAATACTGCACGTCGGCGGCAAAGCTCTTAACTTCGGGGGAGGTGGCGTAGAGGCCGCTGGCTTCGATCAACCGTCGCTTCCACTCCGCTTTATCAAGGTCGAGCCTCACGAGCGGTTCGATTTTGGTGACCGCTTTCGCCGGCGTAAAGTCGTCGGCGGTCGGCGGCGTCTGGAAGCGCTTCAGCGTCGCCTGCTTGGTGGCATACGCGCGCAGAGCATTCTTGTAGGCCTCATCGGTCGCGGTCCACAGCGCATACTTCAACGCGTCGGGATCGTTGTCGCCCGGTGCCAGTTGCAGCGAGCCGTCGCCACGGGCCGAGCTGGAATCCGTCGCGTAGTCGCCAATCTTTACCGTCACGCGAACCACGCGCTGGTGACTCTGGTCTTCGCGCGTCAACGCGCCATAGTTGGCGCTGGCGTCGTAGCTCTGCAGGTCTTCGAGGCGATACTCCATGTAGTAGGGCCGTTGCATGCCGGGCAGGACCAGCAGGTCCTTCTCGCGCGTCAGCTCCTGCCCCATAGCGTTCAGCAGAGGGTCGGACGCCGAACCTGCAACAGCAGCGGGTGCGCCCTGTGCTGCTTCTGAGACATGGGTCTGGGCAGAGGCAACGATGCAAACGCCAGCGGCCACAACAAAGCCCAGCAGCCTCCGCGCTACCGTCGAACCCAGATTGTTTTCGAAAGGTCTGAACACTAGAGGCCTCCCTTCAGCGCGGCCGCGCCGGTCGAAGCCACGCCCAGCGGTGGAGGCGGCACGATCGGTGGCCTGGCCGTTCCCTGTGCCTGGCGCTGCGTTTCAATCTCGCGCACCAGCATCGCGGGCGCCACGGCGCTGACCGGAATCGTCCCCGACTCCGCTCCGCACTCGCCGTTGAAGATGTCCTGATGGTCTCCCGTCGCGACGATGCGATTCAGCGCGGCTTGCGGCGTTCCGACAATGCTGACGCCGCGCACGAGCTCATCCGGCCGGCCATCCACATACACCCGATATACCACCAGCGGGATTACCTGGAACGCTTGTGGAGAGCGCCGCGTTGTCACCGCAAATCCCGACGAAATGTCCTCGAAGAACAGCCCGTACGCCTTGCCCTGCGTCTTCGCTTCGGCCTTCAGCATTTCGCGCAGTTCGGTGTCGGTCACGGTTTTGCTGGACGTAACAATCAGGTTCCCTTGGCGGCCTGTCGGCATCTTGCCTGTCTGCGCGCGGCCATGACCGTTGGATTGTGCAAAGCTCGCCACCGGCAGGCGCGACATCAGAAACGTCTTCAGCACGCCATCCTGCACCAGGTCTACCTTGCGGGCTGGCTGGCCCTCGTCGTCGAATGCGTAGTGGCCACTCAACGGCTGGCCGCCAAACTGCGCCAGCGTGGGGTCGTCCGCAACCGAGAGGAAGGTCGGCAGAATTGGCTTGTTCAGCAGCTTCGTGAAGGTCTGACCCTCTTCGTCTCCGCGCTGCCGCTGGCCTTCGAGGCGATGCCCCAGCACCTCATGAAAGAACACTGCCGAAGCGCGGCCGGAGAGAATGGCCGGGCCGTTGTAAGGCTCGGTAATCGGCGCCGAGCGCAGAGCGACCAGATTTTTAGCCATCGCCACGGTCTTTTCCAGCACAATTTTCTGGTCTGGCAGATGCCCCGCTGCGTCGGCTTCGAATGTCTCTACGCGGAACAGGTCCATGCCATCTGCAGCGCGGGTGCGTGCAACCACCACCAGCCGCGCCACATGGTTTGGCGACTCCACCCGGGCACCTTCGCTCGAGACAAAGTAATCGGTCTCGTTCGAAGCCTGCATGGCGACGTTGTCGAAGTAGATGTCGGGGTACGCGCGGAAGACGGCGCTGATTTCGCGGAGGCGCGCCTCCCAGGCCGAGCGGTCGATTTCAAGCTTTGGCGCGGCGGGCAGCATCGCGGCCTGCGCGGTCTCGGCCGAGAAGTCGGCGGACACGTCTTCTTCCTTGGCGCGAACCTGCTGCTCGGTCTTGACCTTCAGCAGCGCATCGAGGGCCCGGCCGTAGCCGCGATTGGTGCCAAACCAGAGCGAGCGCGCAATCGCGGCGCGGTCGTCGGTCAGCGGCAGCGGGATGGTGGTCAGCGCGCTCGTACGGTGGTCGCCATGCGTGTTGTCGAGGGCGGGCGACCCAAGCCGTACCTGCACATCCGCCACGCGCTGGCGGGACCCGTTGGAGTTCGTCACGGCACCGTACTGCGCCTGGATAGCTACGCTTTCGCTGTCCGCGACTGCATAGCTCAGGAAGTATGGCCTCGGCTGCGGCTGCCCGGGTTGCTTTGTCTTCGGGTCGATAGCCGGAGTGCCGTTGCCCAATTCCGCCATGGCCCGCTTCAACTCACCGTCCATGGCTTCGAGCAGGACAGGATCGGCTTTAGGTGCCGTCACGGCCACAGATGGCTTGGTTGCGTTCTTTTTCTGCGCGTGCATCGTTCCGCCTGACGTACAGACCGCAACCCCGACGGCTACCAAGGCCGCCCGCTGACTCATTCCCGCCCGCATCTTCATTCTGATTTGAACCCGTTTTCGCGGCTGGCTCGCTTGCCAGCCTTTGAGATTATTGGTCGGCCCGCTGATGCCGAGTGTATCGAATCTGCTGCGCTGGTGTTTCCGCTTGCCACCAGGGCCGCGCTCGTTCACACTCAAGGCACACTTTCACTCACTACCTGAGAGACTCCAGCCATGCGCCTTCGTAAGCTCGCCCTCCTGCTTTGCCTTGCTCTGCCGGCGTTTGCTCCGGCGTTCGCCGCTGAAACCCCCACGGAACACGCCGCCAACGTGGCCGCACAGCAGGAACTGGATACTGCTCCCGTCCACGGCAACCTGCCCGACTACACGCTTTCGCCGGAAAAGCTCGCCAAAGCGCAGCACATCTCCGCCATCCGCGTGATCACGCACTTCGGGGGAACGTTCTGGAGCCTGGTGCAGATAGTGCTTCTGTTATGGCTCGGCGGCATTGCCTGGATGCGTGATACGGCCGTCCGCGCGGGTGCCAGCCTTGAGGCAAAGGGCAGACACAAGTCCTCACGCTGGGTGCAGGGCTACGTCTTCCTTCTGCTATTTCTTATCGTCGGCTTCCTCCTCGACCTGCCGTTGAGCCTCTACCAGCACCATCTATCGCTCCAGTACGGCCTCTCCGTGCAAGGTTGGGGAAGCTGGTTTGCCGACCAGGCCAAGGCCTCGGCGCTTTCCTGGCTTTTCGGCGGGCTGATGCTGATGCTCCTCTTTGCGATCATTCGCAAGTTCCCGCGCCGCTGGTGGCTGGTCTTCTGGGCCATCTCCATCCCCATCGCGCTCGCCGGCATCTTCATTACGCCATACGTCATCGACCCCCTGTTCAACAAGTTTGAACCGCTGCAGAAGACCAACCCCGCGCTGGTGGAACAGCTCGAAAAGGTCGTCGCGCGCGGCAACATGGACATTCCGCCCGAGCGCATGTTCCTGATGAAAGCCAGCGCCAAGGTGACCACGATGAACGCTTACGTCACGGGCTTTGGAAGCTCCAAGCGCGTCGTGGTCTGGGATACGTCCCTGCAGAAAGGTACGGCGGACGAGGTCCTGTTCATCTTTGGCCACGAGTCCGGGCACTACGTCCTCAACCACATCGTCACCGGCATCCTCTTCACGGAAGCGGTGCTGCTGCTGCTGTTCTTCCTCGGCTACTACTTCATCCAGTGGGCGATTTCGCGATTCGGAGGAAGGTGGCGCATATCATCGCAGTATGACTGGGGCGCCCTTGCTGTGCTGATTCTGGCATTTTCGCTGTTCAACACGATCCTGGAACCGGTGGGTAATCTGTTCAGCCGCAGCCATGAGCACGCTGCCGACGTCTACGGCCAGGAAGCCATCCACGGCATCGTTTCCAATCCCGCTCAAACAGCAGCAGGTGCCTTTCAGGTTCTGGGCGAAAACTCCTTCGACGAACCCAACGAGCCGCAATGGCTGGAGTTCTGGACCGAAAACCACCCCGCCGTCGGCCGCCGCGCAGCCTTCGCCGCGCACTACGATCCGTGGGCTCCCGGAGCCGATCCGAAATACTTCAAGAAGTAGGTATGCGTGACCGCTTTTCTACGAAGGGCAGCAAGCTCGTATCATCGGTTGCCATGAGCACAGATCCGAACTGCATCTTTTGCAAAATCGTGGCTGGCGCGATCCCAGTCGAGCGCCTCTATGAGGATGACCTCGTCATAGCGTTCCCTGACCGGGAGCCCCAGGCACCGACCCATCTGCTGGTCATCCCCAAACGCCATCTCGCCTCGCACGCCCAGGCCACCGACGAAGACGAACTCCTGCTCGGACACATGCTCTCCGCGGCCGCGACCATCGCCCGGAAGCGGGACCTAGGCAAAGGCTACCGGCTCGTCGTGAACTGCGGCGACGAGGGCGGCCAATCCGTCGCACACCTGCACCTGCACCTGCTCGGCGGACGCCAGATGCACTGGCCTCCCGGCTAGTTATTAGCCGACGAGTAACACTTCAAGTGAGACTTGAAGTGGGTGTTAACTCCCTTGATTCCTCTTTCCCGGATGGCGCTGGAACGGAACATCCGTTCCTCTGCCGAGCTTGAGGGGCCTTCGGAAAGCGAAAAGGCGCTCCGGAAATCTCCGGAGCGCCTTCCACTCGCTGACAAAAGCCCAGTACCACCCGAGCCCGCGAAATCTATAACTGAGACCTCAATCTACAACCGGGCTACTGGTTGTAATTCACTTCTTCGCCCTCTTCCACGCTGTAGCGGCGGAGCAGGTTGGGGAGGTTCTGTGAAAACGCGGCGCGCGGCATGACCGCGTCGCAGCCCGCTTCTACAGCTTTGGCCTTCAGATCGCCCTGCAGGTGCGAAAGGAATCCGATGATCGAAACCGTCTTCTTCAGCTTGGTTTTGAGCTTCGGGATCAGGGTCAGCGGCTTGGCGTTGGCGTTGTTGAGGTCGAATACGATGAGCGCGGGCTTGTTGTCTTCCGCACCGCTGGTGAGCTCCGAAAGCGCGTCCTTTTCGTTCTTCACAAACGCCACCTTCACGCCCTGCTTACGCGCCGTCTCCTGGATCTTCGCCGTGAAGAAGAGATCTTCGATGAAAAAGTAGATGTGCGTCTGCGCGCCCTCGGGAATCGGGATCGCCCGGGGCATGGAGTGATCGATCGGCTGCGAATCGCCATGATGACGATGGCCGCCCTTGCGGCCGAAGCCGTTGAGTGGGATGGTCGACGCCGAAGGATCGGCGAAGTTGCCATTGACTTCGCGATAGCTGTGATCCATCGGTCCGACAAAGCCGGCGCGCTCTCTGCGCTGCCCCTGCTGCTTGCCCTTGCGCTTGAAGCCTGCTCCGCCGTTACCGTAGTTGGCGCCACCGTTATTCTGGCTTCCGTTGGTTTGTGCGAAGCCGTTCGAACCGCCATTGCTGCCCGCATCGGCACGGAAATCGTTGCCGGGGTTCTCATTCCGTGCACCGCCGCTGCCGCCGGGCCGGCGGTCCCGGTCGCGAAATTTCTTCTTCCAGCGTTTTCCCGTCCCCGCGGCCTGGCCCTGGTTCTGTCCCTGCGGCTGGCCTTGACTCTGCCCGCCACTGGCCTGCTGTACGGCCGGAGCGCTTTGGCGGCGCTGCTGGTGCTGCACGGGTGCGGCAACGGCAGCCAGCGCGAGGCTTTCACCTTCCATCACGAACGGTACGGGTTGCGCGGACGCTTCGCCATCTGAGGCCGCGGAAACACCGCCTTCGGCGGCGCCGCCTTTGCCTTTGCGCTTGCGGCGACGACGACGGCTGCTTTTCGATTGTCCCTGGCCATGCTGGATGGAGTCGCCGGACTCTCCATCGCTGAATTCCTGGTTGCCCGGGCCTCCGTTGTCGAAGTCCTGGTTCCCGAAGTTCTCCGGCGCGCTCTGCGACGGTGAATCCACTACATTCTGCTCTGACATGTTGCTTTTAGTTCCCCTTACGTTTGGGTACAAGACCCTGTCAGCGTCGCCCCGCGCGCACGTGTGCCTGTCCCGCGAGGGAGAGGTGACGTTGCGGCCCGAAGTTTCAGCGTCGGAAAAAACAGTCTCAAGTGCGACTCAAAGGCTTTCTAACCTGGCTTGCCATGCAGGTCAGCCGGAGATGAAACCCGCTTCCTGCGATGTGGCTCTAGCGCCAGTTTGCGCCCATCTAAAATCGTAATCGTATCTACTGCACTACACTCAGGCATCGATGCTCTCGAGAGTTCGGAGCGATCCCGCTCTTCCCGTCAACCTGCGGCTTCGATACACCGTTCTTTAGAAATTGCTTTCAGAAGTTAACCGGCCAGTTGTCGGCTACCGGATTTGACTCTACATGAAGTTAGCTGCGCCATCGATCACGTCGAGGAAAATTTCCAGGTCCGTGTCCGGCTTTCGACCGAACCACATAAAGCTCAGGGCAACCAGCGGCCCAGATTCGAACGAAGTTCTTGTGTAAATCGCTCCAGCGACCCACTACGAAGCTGTCAAGCCCCGCCGCGCAAGAGTTTTTTGGGCGCACCCACTCGAACAACGCTATCCTACGCCCTGAAGGCGCGGATGTAAATAAGAAAAGGCCTGCGGGCCACCTCCCCTCCCCGGAAGATGACCCTGGGCCTCGAACAACGGCCAGTCACTGGCCTCCAAATGGCTCCTAAAGGAACCGGTCCGGCGGGTGGCGCATCTCTTCGGATGCTGCACTGGCCCATTTCCAGACGCCCGGACGGTTTGCCTTCGTAGAAAGCGCCCTTCGCGAACGACAACGATGTTGCAATCAAGCTGCCAAAGAGAAGTTTGCAAAAATGGGCAGATTTTACTGTTGTAGTGCTGCCGCCCTCTGAAAACCGAGACTCTTGCCAGGGCCCGATACAGTTTTCAGTAGGATGGAAAGGTGAGCAGACCGCCCATAAATCTGTTTCCACCGGCAGCAGATCGCTTTCGCACCATGAAGATCATGCATCTAAGACCCGCGGCAAAGCCGTTGACCGCCGCCGGTCGCTCTCCTATAATCGAACCAGCCGACTGACCTCGCGCCCGCGAACTCTGTTTTCATCCTCCCCCTTTGAGCAATCGAAGACCTGATCGAAATCAGACCGCTGGCGGCGCCCTTCCAGGCGCTCCACGGGCGAAGGAAGGTGCGGCCGGACCGCCGTGTGAGCGTTTAGCGCCTCGCGAGCGTCCCCAAGCCGAAATCTTTTCTGGAAACGACTTCGAAGGAGTCTCACACACCGCAATGAAGCGCACCCTAGTTTTCGCCCTGGCCGCTGGCCTCGCTACCTCCACCCTTGCGGCACAGACCGCGACCGCTCCCGCACCGGCTGCTGCCGGTCCTGCCGTTGCTGCTCCTCCCCAGGCCATCCCGGCCAAGGTGGCCATCATCGCTTTCGAGCAGGCTGTCGTTGCCACCAACGAAGGTCAGCGTTCCGTGCAGGACGTCCAGAAGAAGTACGAGCCGCAGAAGAGCAAGATCGACGCGTCCGCCGCCGAAGTCGACTCGCTCAAGAAGCAGCTCCAGGCGCTGCCGGCCAGCGCACCGGACGACCAGCGCGCCAGCCTGATCAAAAATATTGACGCGAAGGAAAAGCAGTTGAACTTCGACGCCGAAGCCGCCCAGACCTCCTACCAGAACGATCTGCAGGAAGCCTACGGCAAGGTCGCGCAAAAAGTTGGCGCGAGCGCCGTCAAGTACGTCAACGACAACGGCTTTACCATGCTGCTCAATGTCGGCGGCGCGCAGAATGCGCCGAGCCCGGTGCTGTGGTTTGCTCAGCAGACCGACGTTACGCAGGCTGTTGTGAACGCCTACAACGCCAGCTCCGGTGTCGCCGCTCCGTCTCCCTCGGCTCCCTCCGCAGCGCGTCCGCGTCCGGCGGCTCCGCGCCCCTCGGCCCCGGCCGCAACCACTCCCAAGAAGTAAGCTGACACCTAATACGCAGGCGCCAACGGAGACCTTCGGGTCTCCGTTGGCGCTTGCTCTCAGCGCACGATTTCTCCGTGCTCCAACGCGGCAATCGCTTCTGCGCCGCGCTCGAGCAGCGCTGCCCGTTCCTCTGGGCTTTTCTTCCGCATCGTGTTGAGCGGCATCTGCATCCGGTGCAAGCCTGCGAGCTTCTTTTCGTTCCGCTCCAGAAAGCTCCAGTACAGCGCCGTAAACGGACACGATCCCGGCCCAAGCGACTTCTTGGGGTCGAGGGCACATTTGCCGCAGAAGTCGCTCATGCGGTTGATATAGGCCGCTCCACTCACATACGGCTTGGTTGCGGTCAGACCGCCATCGGCGAAGGTGGCCATACCGAGCACGTTGGGCTCGACCACCCAGTCGTAGGCGTCAACGTAGGCAAACCAGAACCAGTCCGTCAGTTCGCGGGGCGAGAAGCCGCACAGCGTCGCCAGGTTCGAGAGCACCATGAGGCGTGTGATGTGGTGCGACCAGCCGTTTTCCACCACCCCCGCAACGACGGTGTCCATGCACCGCATGCCTGACGCAACGCCCCAGTACACCGGCGGCAGTTTGCGGTGCGCGTCCAGATACGACGGCGCTCCGCTGGGCTCGAGCGTGCGAAAGCCATCTGTCGCATCGTGGATATGCCGCATGAACTCGCGCCATCCCAGCACCTGCCGGATGAATCCTTCCGCGCTCGCCAGAGGCACGCGCCCCGCGTCGAACGCTTCTGCCACGTCCCGCACGATGTCCGCCGGACGCAGCCTTGTGATGTTGATCAAGGGCGACGTCATGGAGTGGAACAGGTCTGGATGCGCCACGCTCATCGCATCCTCCCAGGGCCCGAAGTGCGGCAGCAGATGTTCGAGCGCGAACGCCCAGGCTGCCTCCGCGTCCTGGCGGGTGACGGCAAGGTCGAACCCGGCAATCGGGCCGAAGTGTTTTGGGTGTCGCTCCTCGATCATGGCCATGACTTCGCGAGTGATCTCGTCGGGCGCAAACGTGGGACGCTCTGGAACGGGAACCTCGCTGCGATATGGCCGGCGGTTCTCCGCGTCGTACACAAACTTCCCACCGGCAGGCTTGCCGTCGCGCATCAGTAACCCGGTTTTCTGCCGCATCGCGCGGTAGAAACGGTCCATCAGGTACTGCCTTGTGCCGGCTCCCGAGGCATCCGCGCGTGGTTGACCAAACACCGTCGCGAAGTCCTCGGTTGTCGAAAGCCAGGCCGTATCGGTGACTGCCCTGACGCGCAATCCTGCGTCCTTTGCCTCGCGCAGCTCAACGCGCAACTCCCTCTCGGCGGGCCTGTTGACGACGAGTTCTTTCCAGTTCCACTGCTTTTGCAGCGCCACTAGACTGTCCGCGAAGCTGTCGGGCGAAGAGCCATATACGACGCGACAACCGCGCTCCGCTTGCTCCAGCGCGAAGTGCCGCATCGAGCTCAGGATCAGGATCAACTTTTTCTTGTGATACGGACGCCGCGTCTCCATAGCCCGCGATTCGATCAGCACGACGACCGCATCTTTCGGCGCCGTTTCGCTCAGCGGACCTACACCGTCGTGCAGGCGGTCGTACGGCACATAAATCCAGCGTCGCGACCTGGCCTCGTCCGCGGTCGGTGCAAACCGCGCAATCTGCTCGAAGAAATTTCCCATGTCTCCCATCAGACGCTTCCAGCGAGCACCCGCGCAGGGCCTGCTTTCACCAGAGCAAAAGAGGCCGTCCTGAGGCTACTTTTACGCCTGCTTTTACGCCTGCTTCAACGCCAGCGCTCGCAGCCGCTTCCATTGGAAGGCATGATGGGCAAGGTGAGCGTCGAGGAATCGCAATGTGCCTGCTGCCGACATCCAGCCACTCACTGGATGCTGAAACACGCCGCCTCTCACCTGCTTCTCCTCGAGCGCGGTTATCGTCTCAGTCACGAGTTGGCGGGCGGCGCTCCATGTCCCCGAAGCCTCTTCCAGCGAGGCCGGCGTCCGCGGCAGCGTTGTTGCCGCACCTGCCGGCGCTTTGATTCTCGTCGGCGCATACATGGCGGAGTACACCACTATCGCCATTACTTTGTCGCGCGGCGGGACCGCCCGCGGCGTGGCTGCATTCGCCTGCACAGACAGCGCGATCTCGCTCTCGACCTTCGACAGGTGGTCGATAACATCGAGCGCACACCAGGTCGTCGGTGCCGGTCGAAACAGAAGAGCTTCCGGCCCCCACGCCGCCGCATCCTGCAACATCGCAGCCTTTCGGCCATCCATCGTGGCAATCAGCTTCTGCATACGCAAGCCCCCACGGGCGGATCGTACGCGGCCATCATACCAAGTCTTACTCTTCCCCGACCTTCAAGACCGCCAGGAACGCCTCCTGCGGAATATCCACTTTCCCAATCCGCTTCATCCGCTTCTTGCCTTCCTTCTGCTTGTCCAACAGCTTGCGCTTGCGGCTGATATCCCCGCCATAACATTTGGCGATCACGTTCTTGCGGATGGCAGTAACTGTGGAGCGTGCGATGACCTTCGACCCGATGGCCGCCTGGATAGCAACCTCGAACATCTGGCGCGGAATCAACTCGCGCATCTTTTCTACGAGCACCTTGCCGCGGTCGTACGCCGCGTCTTTGTGCACGATGATCGAAAGTGCGTCCACCGGATCGCCACCGATCAGGATGTCCATCTTCACCATCGGCGAAACCCACATCCCAGCCAGCTGATAGTCGAGCGACGCATACCCGCGCGACACCGACTTCAAACGATCATAGAAGTCGAGCACAATCTCATTCAGTGGCAGCTCGTAGGTCAGCATCACACGCGTCTCAGACACGTATTCGATGTTCTGCTGCCGCCCTCGCTTGTCTTCCACCAGCTTCAGAATGTTGCCGACATACTCTTCGTTGGTCAGAATTTTCGCCGTAATCACCGGCTCTTCAATTTGTTCGATTTCTGTGGGATCGGGCCAGCGCGAAGGGTTGTCGACCGTCAGCACGGTGCCATCCGTCATCGTGATCTTGTACTGCACGCCGGGCGCCGTGATGATCAGGTCGAGATTGTACTCGCGCTCCAGCCGCTCCTGGATAATTTCCAGGTGCAGCAGCCCAAGGAAGCCGCAGCGGAAACCGAAGCCCAGAGCCACCGAACTCTCTGGCTCGAAATTGAAACTTGCATCGTTGAGCCGCAGTTTTTCGAGCGCATCGCGCAACATGCCATGCTCGTGGGAGTCCACCGTATACAGCCCTGCGAAGACCATGCTCTTGATGTCTTCAAAGCCCGGCAGCGGCTCCGCGCAGGGCCGGTCGACGTGGGTGATCGTGTCGCCCACCTTGGTGTCCGCCACGTTCTTGATCGTCGCGACGAAAAATCCTACCTCGCCTGCGCTCAACTCTTCCATAGGCACCGGCTTGGGCGTCATCACCCCCATCGAGTCGACTTCGAACTGCCGTCCATTCGACATGATCTTGATCTTGTCGCCCTTGCGCAATCGCCCGTTGATGATGCGTGCGAGCACGATGACGCCGCGATACGCATCGAACCACGAGTCGAAGATCAGCGCCTGCAGGGGAGCCTCCGCATTGCCCTGGGGCGGCGGCAACAGCGTCACGACCGCTTCCAGAATCTGCTCGACGTTGAGGCCGGTCTTCGCGCTGACACACACCGCGTCGCTCGCCGGCAAACCCACCGACTTCTCGATCATCGCCTTGGTGCGTTCAATGTCCGCGGAAGGCAAGTCGATCTTGTTGATGATCGGCAGAATCTCGAGGCCACCGGCAATCGCCAGATAGGCGTTCGCGAGCGTCTGCGCTTCCACACCCTGCGACGCGTCCACAACCAGCAGCGCGCCCTCGCAACTCGCGAGCGAACGCGAGACTTCGTAGGAAAAGTCCACATGACCCGGCGTATCGATCAGGTTAAGTTGATAGGTTTCGCCGTCGTGCGCCTTGTACATCATGCGAACGGTGTGGGCCTTGATGGTGATGCCGCGCTCGCGTTCGAGGTCCATGGCGTCCAGCACCTGGGCCTGCATCTCGCGCGAAGTGACGCTGCCGGTAAGTTCAAGAAGGCGGTCCGACAACGTCGACTTGCCGTGATCGATATGCGCGATGATCGCGAAATTGCGTATGTGACTGGGGTCCATGCTGTCCGTGACGGGCGAGAAGCCTCAACCTCTAGGCTAACATCGCGGTTTCCGCCGCGCTGTCGGAGGGAGGGCTGGACGATCCAGACGCCAAGGCGGGCTACTGGAGGACTCCGCGCGCTATTTGATGACGCCGCGCTGGCTGGCAGCGACGAAGTCTGCGAGGTATCGGACATGCTCTTGGCCGCCACCCTGGGCGAGCATGTCGTGGATGACTTCGAGAGCCTGCGTGGTGTTGCGCTTACCGCTGGTCAGGGTACGCATGGCCGTGCCGAGTTCGCGGATTTGCTCAGGCGTAAAGCCGCGACGCTGCAGGCCGACTTTGTTGAGGCCGTAGGCGTGGTTGTTGCGTTCGATGGAGGTGAGCGAATAGGGCAGCACGTCCTGCGTGATGGTGGTTCCGCCGCCTATATAGCTGTACTGGCCGATCCGGCAGAACTGGTGCACGGGGCAAAGCGCTCCAACCACCGCAAAGTCTTCGACGATGACATGACCGGCGAGCGTGGCGGCATTGGCGAGGATGCAGCCGTCGCCGATGGAGCAGTCGTGCCCAATGTGGGTGTAGGCCATGATGAGGCAATGGGAACCGACGCGGGTGAGGCCTCCGCCGCCGGCAGTGCCGCGCGAGATGGTGACGTACTCGCGGATGGTGTTGCCCTCGCCGAGGTCAAGGCGCGTTGGCTCGTTGGCGTACTTGAGGTCCTGCGGCGCGATGCCGAGGCAGGCGAAGGAGAAGACGCGGTTGCTGCGGCCAAGCGTCGTGTGTCCGTCAAGTACGACGTGGGAGACCAGTTCACAATCTTCGCCCAGCACCACGTTTGCTCCCACCGTGCAGAACGGACCGATGCGGCAGCTTGCGGGCACCACTGCGCCCTCGGCCACGATCGCGGTGGGGTGGATGCTCAAAGGGGCTGGGCCTCGGACGCGGACGCGGACACGGGCTCGGATTTGGGTTTGCGGACGCGCGGCACGAGCTGGCAGGTGATCACGGCGTCGCACACGAGCTTGCCGTCCACGGTGCACTCGCCCTTCATTTTGACCGCGCGCGAGCGCCAGTTGACGACTGTCACTTCAATCCGAAGCTGGTCGCCGGGCAGGACGGGGCGACGGAACCGCGCCTCTTCGATACCCGTGAAGACCATGAGCTTGCCCTCGCGCTCTGCGGCGGAGAACTCGGTGAGTAGAAGTGCGCCGCCGGCCTGGGCCATGGCTTCGATGGTGAGAACCCCGGGCATGATGGGGTAGTCGGGGAAGTGTCCGATGAAGTGCGGCTCGTTGATGGTGACATTCTTGAGCGCCACGATGCGAGTCTTGCGCTCGATCTCGATGACGCGATCGATGAGCAGGAAAGGATAGCGGTGCGGCAGGATCGCCATGATTTCGACGATGTCCAGGGTGGTCTTATGGGGAGCTTCGGGAGCGGGGGTTTCGGGCTCCGCTGCTGGAATGTGTTCACTCATGACAGCGCCCAGAATACCACCGCGGCGCTACTTCTTTACGAGCGCCTTGTCGGGATCGAAAAGCACGGGTGCGAGTGATTTGTTGCTGGTCACCTTGGTATAGAAGCGCTGGTTGACCATATCGCCGTTGCGATAGCGGGTGATGGTAAGCGCGGTCATCAGCCCGTCCATGGTGTGGTAGTTCCCGTAGGTTTCTACGTCCACGTCATGGTCTTTGTAAGTTTCGTTGCGAAACTCGAAGGTGCGGCTCAAGGGGAGGTGGGTGGTCTGGTCGAGCTCCAGGGTGACGGCGTCGTTCTTGGCGCTCAGCACCGTGACCTTATCGGCGAGTTGGCGGTCAACCGTGGTTGTCCCCCCATAGACGACCTCGACGCCGGGCTCCTTGAGCCACTGCGTTACGACGGCCTCCACGCTGTGTGCGCGACGGCGCTGGAAGTCTTCGACGATGTCTTTGGGCAGCTCTTTCTTGCCTCGGTAGGTGACCTCGTAGCCGTTATCGGGTGTCCAGACCTGCACCACATCGCGCTTGGTGGTCGGAATGAAGACGCCAATTTTGCTGATGAGTTCGATGCGATCACCGAAGGGCGCTTCGCGGTGGAACTCCTCCCATGTGCTGACGTAGGGGTTGGGCGCGCCTTTGTAGAACGAGGCGCCGTGACCCTCGATGACCCAGTCCCGGCGGTTGATCCAGGCGTCGCCGCCGAGGGCTTGCACCATGAGTGCGAGGAGTTTGCGGCCTTTGTCGCCGGTAACGGTTGTGCCCGCGTTGGCGCTTTGGAGGTCCGAGGCCTGGGCTCGTGCGTCGACGATGGTTGCCGTACCGATAGCGGCAAACATTGCCGTCCACAACACTCCGCGACCCAGATGCTTCAGCATTCGATTCTTCCTTTGCGCGGCTGCGCTAGCCGACAAGAACGGCGCCGCCATTGACATTGAACACCTCGCCCGAGATGAACCCGGCCCACGGCGTCAAGAGAAATACGATAGGACCGGCAATCTCTTCGGGCTCCGCTGGACGCCCGAGAGGGATCAGGCCCAGTGCTTTCTTGGACGTTTCAGGATCGGAAAGTGTTCCAGCGGACATTTCGGTACGCACCCAGCCGGGTGCGACGCAGTTGCAGAGGATGCCCTGTGGGGCGAGTTCGCTAGAGAGGCTCTTGGTGAGCGAGAGCAGGGCGCCCTTGCTGGCGGCGTAGTCGGCGTGGAGGGCCTCGCCGCGCTGTGCGGCGGTGCTGGCGACCAGGACAATGTGGCCCCGCGGACCGCCTAGAGCGGTTTGTGACAGCATTTGGGCGACGCCCGCCTGTACCAGACCGAAGACGCTGTCGAGGTTTACGCCGAGCGTCTGGCGCCACTGTGCCGCTGCCATTGTGGCGATGGGCTGGTCGTGCGGTGGCCAGATGCCGTGGTTGACGATCAGGCAATCGATGCGCCCAAAGACGGCGGCGGCGGTGGAGATCAGGGTCTGACCGTGCTCGATGGTGGATAGATCCTGTTGCAGAGCATGGCAGAAGGCGTCACCGCCGCACTCGGCGACAAGTTGGTTTGCCCGTTCCTGTTCCGTGCGAAAGCTGAAGACGACCTGGGCTCCGGAGGCATGCAGCAATCGCACGGTGGCCGCGCCTATCCCGCGGGAGCCGCCGGTGACGAGCACCACTTTTCCGGAGAGATTGAAGCCAGCACCGCTATCGACAGGCAAGGGATCAGGCTTAGGGTACGGCTGTTTGGTCGCCACGGGCTACTTTTTTGAGGCCTTCCTGGTGGCTTTTTTTGCGGTTTTCTTAGGTGAAATCGACCTTTTAGCGGCTTTTTTTACCTGTTTGAGGAGCGGGTTCGGCGGTGGGTTGGCCGGGGCGGAGGCTGCGCCCGCCAGACGCGCGAGCTTGGCGGAATGCTTCTCCATCAGCTTTTCGATCGACTGGATGAGCTGGCGCGTCTGCAGCGGCTTAACGAGCATCTTGTCGGCACCCATATCCTGCCACTCGCCATCGTCCATGGGAAAGGCGGTGAGCAGCGCGACCGCTGGATGGTAGAGCGCGGTGCGCGCCGCCTGGATGACTTCGCGACCGGCGGCGTCGGACTCCATGCGCATGTCGGTGATGACCATCTGGTACTCGCGCAGTTTGATTTTGTGTTTACCTTCGCGGGCGGAAGCGGCGGTGTCGACGTCGTAGCCGCTGATTTCGAGCACGGCTTTCATGGTCAACAAAACGGTCACTTCATCGTCGACGAGCAGAATACGGCGCTTAGCCAAAGTAGGTCTCCTGAGCAACTCGCTGCGGGTCCAGGTGCAGTCCGATACGTCCGAGTCATATTCGCAGGTGTAAGTGTCTGAAGGCAAGCGCTATAGTTGAAGTCTCCTAGTCCCGCGCCAATACGAGCACGCCCAACAATTGTCGTTTTGTCAGAGGGCACAGTCGTATACCTTGGTGTACACTGCCGCTAGCAATTCAATCCAGAGGTATATATGAAATTTCGAAGAGAAGCATATCAACCGTATGCTTGACGAGCGCACCACTAACTTGCGGCTGTAGAGGCAGTGCTACCGTAGATGTTAGGAACACCTACAATATCCAAACCGGGCAAGACACTGTCGAGGTGAGCGGAGGCGTAACGATCAATTTTGGAGGAGCTACCCCCAAGCTTTCTTCTTCCGGCCCTGCTAACTCGACGGTTTTAATTGAAAGTGTTCCTGCCAACTTTGCTCCGGATAGCGCTTATGCTCAAACCGTTACCCTGATAGCAACTACCGATACAGGTTATACGTCGACGATTACTCTACCAACTGAACAAGTTCCTACGACTGCCGCGTCAGCTAATCCCGGAGACTCCGTTTATGCTTGGAGTGTCGCGTCCGCCTCGGCGACTGATCTCGCAGCCTGGCAACAGAATGTTGCCTCCCATACAAACTCTGACCTCCAACTATCAAGCGTGAGCAGGCTTAGGTTTACCGGCAACGGTGCCGCTGGAGATTACAGCATGACTACCACGATAAATGATCCAAATTTCGGCAGCACGGCACCAGCCACTACAACGGTTACCGTTTCTGACGGCGAACCGATCAGGATCTGCCCACCCAGACAGATCTGCTCCGGGATATAAAATGAGGATAAGAGTATCAAAAGCAGGGCGATGGACCATGTTTGTCGCCCTGCTTATTCTTCCCACTACTGCATTCGCGGCAAAAACATCCTCGTCACCCAAGTTCCAGGTTCGCTTCAGGGTTGGCAAGTATGGTTTTATCTTTATCGACGCGACCCTAAAAGGTTCCGCGACTATCAGAACCTTTATGCTTGATTCGGGTGTGTCAGGTCCTGCTGTGCTGGATAGCGGCACTGCCGTTGCTGCTGGACTAGGTAGGAAGCAGCACGCTGCTTTGCGTGTAGAGGGTTTGGGTGCTGAGAATTCCTCTACAAATGATTGGCGAGAAGTTGATATCCGGCAGGGGCGTTTGACTCTGTTCAAGGGCTTGTTGCCAACGCTTGACTTTTCGGCGCTAAGCAGACTAGTGGAAGAACCCGTGGCAGGTATGCTCGGGGCGGGTTTTATTTCAGAGTATGTAGTGAAGGTTAGCTATTCCGAAAAAACACTAAACTTCTTCGACAAGAAAGCTTTTCATTACGAAGGACCAGGCCATATCCTTCCCTTGGTAGCAGAAACCGATATGTTCATAGCAAGGGCCAGTATTCAAATGCTGGACTGCGAGACTGTGCCCTTTACTCTTTTCTTAGATTTCGGATCGAATGCAGCAGTTACCGTTCTTCACAAATTTCTACATACCCATCCAAAACTAGGCCTCTCAGGACTGGCTCTACCGGGTATCGGGTCGCGAGGAGAGTCTGTGAACGGTTATCTTGGAACTCTCCACCATCTTAATTTGGCTGGGTTTGAGATACCGGCGAAAGATGTACTGATGCTGCGCGAAGACAGCATCACGAAAAAAGAACGTCTCACCGACGGGAGCGTCGGTATCGGAATTCTGGGAAGCTTCACAATCTTCTTTGATCGTCCTGGAAACAGAGTGATCCTTGAACCGAGAGAAGATCGCCAAATGTCGCCCGTTAAGCCCTGCATTGACAAGTCGTAAATCATGATCGCACCTGCATGGTTGATTCCGATCCGAAATAGCGGGACTGGGCGGTGGTCTTTTTCAAGACGCGTAAACTTCTCTCACATCATTTGCGTAAGGAACCCTATGCGCCCAATTCTGCTCGCCCTGTCTCTGCTCGTTCCGGTATTGTCTCCCCTGGCTGCCTCTCACGCCCAGGCACCCCACCTGCTGCGCGGTCCCTCGCTTTCTGACACGCAGATTGCCTTCAGCTACGCCAATGACGTCTGGCTGGTGAGCCGCGAGGGCGGCGTGGCGCGACGGTTGACTTCGACCGGCAACGTCAACGACGGCCCACGGTTTTCGCCCGATGGCCGCACCATCGCGTACACGGCGCGTGGCGCGGGCAGCATGGACGTCTATACGATTCCGGTTTCGGGCGGCGTTCCCCGGCGCATCACCTATCGACCCGGGGGAAACTTTGTCAGCGGCTGGACGCCCGATGGCCGCGACATCCTGATCGCGTCGATGCAGGATGCTGTCCGCACGTACTTCCAGCTCTACAAGGTCCACGCAGACGGCAGTGGCTTGCCAGAACGGCTTCCCCTGCCCTCCGCTTTCGACGGCACGTACTCGCCCGATGCAACGCATCTCGCGTACAACCCCTTTTTGCAGTGGCAGGCGGAGTCGTGGAAGCGCTATCGCGGGGGGCAGACCCAACCGGTGTGGCTCGTGGATTTGAAGTCGCTCGACCTCGTCAAGGTGCCTCGCGACAACTCTAACGACACTCATCCGGTGTGGCTGGGCGACGCTGTCTACTTTCTTTCGGACCGTAACGGTCCTGTCAGTCTTTTCCGCTACGACCTGAAGTCGAAGGAGGTCAAACAGCTCGTCGACAATCACGGCTTCGAGCTGAAGGCCTTGTCCGGCCGCGGCACGACGCTCGCGTATGAGCAGTTCGGTGCGATCCACCTGTACGACACGACGACGAACGCGGATCGGCTCGTCGATGTGACGCTGGATGGCGACCTGCCTGCTCTTGTGCCGCACATCGCGAAGATCAGCATGGAAGAGGTCCAGAACGCGGGTATCTCTCCGACTGGCGTGCGGGCGGTCTTTGAAGCTCATGGCGACATCTTCACCGTGCCGGCCGAGAAGGGCGACGTTCGCAACCTTACCAACACTTCCAACGCCGCGGAGCGCGAACCGGCCTGGTCTGCCGACGGCAAACGTATCGCCTACTTTTCCGACGCGACCGGCGAGTATCAGCTTTACATTCGCGACCAGAACGGCCTGATCGCTCCAAAGATCATCAATCTTGGTGCCACGTCTACGTACTTCTACTCGCCGAAATGGTCGCCTGATTCCAAGCGCATTGTTTTCTCGGACAAGCGGCTGAACCTCTGGTACGTCGACGTGGAGACCAGCAAGGTCACCAAGGTGGACACCGATCTCCGCGAGGGATTTGGGCCTACCGGCTTCAGCGCCAGCTTTTCTCCGGACAGCAATTGGATTCTGTACGCGCGCTCTCTGCCCAGCTTTGAAAACGCCGCCTTTCTCTACTCGATTAAGGCCGGTAAAGCGACCCAGATCACCGACGGCATGAGCAACGTGACGAACCCGGCGTTCGACGCCAGCGGCAAGTACATCTTTTTCACCGCCAGCACGGATATTGGACCGGCGATCGATGGCTTCGGCCTGAGCAGCAATAACCGAGTGACGACGGCCAACGTATACATAGCCGTTTTATCCAAAGACGAAAAGTCCCCAATCCCGCCCGAAAGCGACGACGAGAAGGACAAGAAGGACGAAGACAAGAAGCCTGCTCCGGCAGATGCGGCGAAGACAGATGAAAAGAAGGATGCGGCCAAGGACTCCGACGCGAAGAAGGAAAAGGACAAAAAAGACGCCGACAAGCCAGCCGCCGAAACGAAGGTCGACCTTGACGGCATCCAGCAGCGCATCCTTTCGCTTCCTATTCCGGCGCGCAACTACATCTCGCTGGCGCCTGGCAAGGCGGGGATCATTCTGCTTGGCGAAGGCGGCGCGGCAGCAAATTCCGGTAATGATTTGCGGTCGGTGTGGCGCTTCACGCTGGAGACGCGCAAGACAGAAGACGTGCTGCACAACGCCGGTGGCATCGGCACCTCGTTCGACGGCGAGACGGTGTTGTACCAGAAGAATAAAGGCGTTTACATCGCCAAAGTCAGCGACTTGAACCCCGGCGCGGCGGACGGCACACCGGGCAAAGGGCTGAACATGGGCGGGATGATGGCGAAGGTCGACCCGCGCGCCGAGTGGAAGCAGATGTTCTATGAAACCTGGCGTATCGAGCGCGAGTTTTTCTATGACCCCAGCCTGCACGGGCTCGATCTGAAGAAAGTGATTGCCCGCTACGCGCCCTACGTGGACGGCCTAAGCTCGCGGTCCGATCTTACGTATCTACAAGAGGAGATGCTGGGCGAAATCACGGTCGGGCACATGTTCATCGGCATGCCGCACCATGACGACGACGCGCCCAAGAGCGGGCTGCTGGGCGCGGACTACACCATCGACCACGACCGCTACCGCATTGCGCATGTTGTCCAGGGTGGCAATTGGAACCCGCAGCTTTATTCACCTCTGACGCAGCCGGGCGTGAACGTGCATGACGGCGAATACCTGCTTGCAGTCAACGGCATTGCGTTGCACGCGAGCGACAACCTGTATGCAGCATTCGACGGCACAGCGGGCCGCCAGGTCAGCCTGACCGTCGGCCCGGACGCAGACGGCAAGGGGTCGCGCGACGTGCTCGTAGTTCCGGTCGACAGCGAAACCAGGATGCGTTCGCAGGCGTGGATTGAAGCCAACATTCGCAAGGTCGACGAGCTGTCTAACGGCCAGATCGCGTATGTCTACCTGCCCGATACCGCAGGCGGCGGCTTTACCAACTTCAACCGCTATTTCTTCGCGCAGGTGCAGAAAAAGGGCGTCATCATCGATGAGCGCTACAACCAGGGCGGCCAGATCGCGGACTATGTTATCGACGTGCTGAAGCGCACGCCTATGCTCAACTACGAGTCGCGGCAGGGCCTGCGGACGACCGAGCCGACGGGCGCGATCTTCGGGCCCAAGGTGATGTTGATCAATCAAAATGCGGGTTCGGGCGGGGATGCGATGCCGTGGCTGTTCCGTCAGGCGAAGCTAGGTCCGCTGGTCGGCACGCGAACGTGGGGAGGGCTGGTCGGTATCGGCGGCTACCCGGTGCTGCTGGACGGCGGCAGCGTTACCGCACCGCGCACGGCGCTCTATGGGCTTGGCGGTGAGTTCGAGATTGAGAACCACGGTATCGCGCCGGATATCGAGGTGGAGGAAGATCCGAAGTCGGTGGCCACCGGACACGATCCGCAACTGGAGCGCGCGGTGGCGATCGTGCTGGATGAGCTGAAGAAGAATCCGCCGGTAGAGTTCAAGGTTCCGGCGTATCCGAACTATCACCAGAAAGACGGGTTGGGCGGGAAGTAGGCTGGTGCCCAGGCCCGAAGTTCCGGGTCTCGGGTTTCGGCACGACCAGCAAGGCCTGCGCCAATTTGCCGTGAGTTCATGGAGGGCTGATAGGACTATTCAGAACGCAAAGGTCAGCGGCGCATCCAATAGCCCACATGCCACCCTCTCCTCCAACCGGCGACTCCCTGCAAAAGAACGCCACCTGGGTGCTGGCCGCTTCCATCCTGGCGTCGAGCATGGCGTTTATCGATGGTACGGCGGTGAACGTCGCGCTGCCAGCCTTGCAGAACGGGCTCCACGCCACGGTGGGTGATGTGCTGTGGGTGGTGGAGTCGTACGCGCTCCTGCTGGCTTCGCTGCTGCTGGTGGGAGGAGCGCTGGGTGACCTGTTCGGACGGCGGAAGGTATTCCTGGCGGACGTTGTGCTGTTTGCCGCGGCGTCAACGTGGTGTGGGCTTTCCAGCACGGTGCTGACGCTGATCTGTGCGCGCGGTGTACAGGGGATTGGGGCGGCGCTGCTGCTGCCCGGGAGTCTATCGCTTCTGACGGCGTCCTACGATGCGGAGTCGCGCGGGCGGGCGATCGGCACCTGGTCCGGATTTACGTCGATGACCGCGGCGATCGGGCCAGTGTTCGGGGGCTGGCTGGTGGAGCATGCGTCGTGGCGCTGGGTATTTTTTCTGAATCTACCGATTGCGGCGGCGGTGATCGCGATCAGCGTGTGGCGGGTGCCGGAGTCACGCAACGACAGTTACGCTGGCGATCCGGCCCACCCGCAACTGGACTGGAAGGGCGCTGCCCTGGCTACGCTTGGCCTGGGCGCGATCACGTTTGCGCTGATCGAGGCACCCGAGGGCGCGACCCGGGCGGTTGTCGCAGCCGTTGTGGGCGTTGCCGCGCTCGCAGGGTTTCTGTGGGTGGAAATGCGCTCCGCGGCGCCCATGGTGAGGCTGTCTTTGTTCCGTTCCCGCAACTTCGCTGGAGCGAATCTGCTGACGCTTTTTCTGTACTCGGCGCTGGGCGGCATGTTGTTTTTCTTCCCGCTGGACCTTATTCAGATTCAGGGCTACACGGCCACCCAGGCGGGGGCGGCGCTGCTGCCCCTGATCCTGCTGATGTTCGTGTTGTCACGGTGGTCTGGCGGCCTGGTGGCGCGATATGGGCCCAGGCTTCCGCTGACGGTTGGCCCTCTGATCGCCGCCGCAGGGATGGCTTTGTACATCCGGCCGGGCATTGGAGGCAGCTACTGGACGACGTTCTTTCCAGCGGTCGTGGTGCTGGGGCTGGGCATGGCAATCAGCGTCGCTCCGCTGACGACGACGGTGATGAACTCGATTCCGGAGGCCGAGGCGGGGGTGGCATCGGGTGTCAACAACGCGGTGTCGCGGCTGGCGAGCCTGCTGGCGGTGTCGGTGTTTGGGCTGGTTATGTATTCGAGCTTCAGCCATCAGCTCGATCGCCGACTGGATACGTTGCAGGTCTCCGGCGCCGCGCGGCAGCAGGCCGACGCGGAGCGCCCGCGGCTGGCGGGGGCCCACAATGCCGACCCGCGCGTGGAGCGGGCGATTGCAGAGGCCTTCGTGGCGGGCTTTCGGAAGATTCTCTGGATTTCGGTTGGGCTGGGTGTGGCGAGTGGATTGAGCGCGTACTTGCTGATCGAAGCAAAACCATCCAAGAACGCAGCTGCATGAACACTGTTTCCGGCCGATGGAGCTTCAGCTGTACACAACCTTGCGCTCGCCCTTGGCGATGCGACCGATGACGAAGTGGCGTTCGTTCATGCGGTTGAGCACTAAGCGGGCTTTGGCCAGGAGCGGTGCGGGGACTACGGCGACCATGCCGATGCCCATGTTGAAGGTGCGCAGCATCTCTTCGCGGTCTACGGAGCCCAGGGACTGAAGGTGGGTGAAGATGGGGGGCTGCTCCCAGCTTGCGAGTTCGACGTGGGCGCACAGGCCGCGCGGAAGGATGCGTGGGATGTTGTCGGTGAGGCCGCCGCCGGTAATGTGCGCGAAGCCGCGCGCGACTTCCGCAAGGATGAGTTTGCGAATGGGCGAAAGGTAGCTGCGGTGGCCGCGCATGAGCGCCGCGCCGACCTTGTCCTTGAGCTCGTTGACGTACTGATCGTGGGTGTATCCAGCGACGTCGAAGAGCAGCTTGCGGGCGAGTGTGTAGCCGTTGGTGTGGAGTCCGTTGGAAGGCAGGCCGATGATCATGTCGCCGGCCTGGATGGCCTCGCCGGTGATGAGGCGTGGACGGCTGACTACACCGACGATGAAGCCGACCAGGTCGTACTCCGCGCCGACGTAGACGCCGGGAAGCTCGGCTGTCTCGCCGCCCAGAAGTGCGCAGCCGTTGGCTTTGCAGGCGTCGACGATACCGGACACGACGCGCTCGACGACGTCGGGGTCGAGTTTACCGCTGGAGAACGAATCGAGGAAGAACAGGGGTGTGGCGCCTTGCACGGCGATGTCGTTGACGCAATGATTGACGAGGTCGGCGCCAACGCTCTGGTGCAGGCCGGTCGCGGCGGCGACCTTCAGTTTGGTGCCCACGCCGTCGGTGCTGGAGACCAGGACGGGGTCGGGGTAACGCTCGGCATCGAGCGCGAAGAGGCCGTTGAAGCCGCCTATTTCACTGAGCACATTTTTGTTGAAGCTGCGACGGGCGATGCGCGCCACGCGCTCTTTGGCGAGGGTCGCGGCGTCGCGGTTGATGCCGGCGTCGGCGTAGGAGACTGCGGCGCGGGTACGCCGTGGAGTTGCGGTGGCGACAGGGTGCGACAGCCTTGGCAACATGCCGGGCTGCGGGGCGTCCTGCTCGCTTGGATCGTACGGAGGCCTTTGTTGCGGAAAGTCCGATGTGCCGCTCAAATGGACGCTCCTCGCTCAAATTTGTGGATGAGCTGCAAGTCTAGCAGCCGGTCCTGTGGAGGCCGCTTTGGGAGACTTCTATACTGAGGTTATGGCGCTCGATTTGACCCGATCCAAAGCTTTGCAGCAACGCGCGGAAAGACTTCTGCCCGGTGGCGTGGACTCGCCTGTGCGGGCGTTCCGTGCGGTAGGGGGTGATCCACCCTTCGTCGAAAGCGCAAAGGGCGCGTACCTTACCGACGCCGACGGGAATCGCTACATCGACATGTTCGGCTCCTGGGGGCCGATGCTGCTGGGCCATGCGTTCCCTCCGACCGTGAGAGCGATTCAAGAGGCGGCTGAGCGCAGCTCGTCGTTCGGGGCGAGCACGGCGTCGGAAGCGGAACTGGCTGAGCTCGTGCAGCAATGCTTTCCTTCGCTCGAAAAGCTGCGCTTCGTGTCCTCCGGCACCGAGGCCTGCATGTCGGCGATTCGCCTGGCCCGCGGGTTTACGGGGCGACCGTTCGTCATCAAGTTTGAAGGCTGTTATCACGGGCACGCCGATGCGTTGCTGGTGAAGGCAGGCAGCGGAGTGGCGACGTTCGGGATTCCCGGGTCCGCAGGGGTACCGAACGAGACGGCGATGCATACGCTGGCGTTGCCGTACAACAATCTCGCGGCAGTCGAAGCTGCATTGGAGAGCCATCCGGGGCTGATTGCGTGCGTGATTCTGGAGGCTGTAGTCGGCAACGCGGGAACGATTGCGCCTGCGCCGGGGTTCCTGGCCGGTCTGCGCAAGTTGACGCGCGAACACGGCGCTCTGCTGATCTTCGACGAGGTGATGACGGGCTTTCGGCTGGCGGCGGGCGGAGCGCAGGAACGGTACGGATTTGCGAGCGGTGACGACGCCCCCGACCTGACCACCCTGGGCAAGATCATCGGCGGCGGGCTGCCTTGCGGCGCGTTCGGGGGGCGTGCGGAAGTGATGGAATTTCTGGCTCCGCTGGGGCCGGTGTACCAGGCGGGAACGCTCTCCGGTAATCCTTTGGCGATGGCTGCGGGCATCGCTACGCTGGCGTACATTCTGGAAAATAAAGCAGGGATTTATCCGCTGCTCGATGCGACCACGGCAGCGATCGCCGAGGGAGTAGCGAGGGCCGCTGCCGAACATGGTGTCGCGCTTACGACCAATCTCGTGGGCAGCATGTTCACCTGGTTCTTTACGCCGGAAGCGGTGACGGACTTCGCTTCGGCCAGCGCGTCCGACACGGCCGCCTTTGCCCGCTTCCACCGCGCGATGCTGGAACGCGGCGTATGGCTGCCGCCCAGCCAGTATGAGGCGGCGTTCGTTTCGGCGGCACATGGGAAAGCGGAGGTTGAGGCCATTGTTACGGCGGCGCGGGGCGCATTCGCCGAAATGATCAGGTAGCAGGCTCGGTGAGGTGCGGCCTGGGTTCCATCCAGATTTTCCCGGCGAGCATCAATACCCCCAGCATGAGCGTGCAGATGGCGAAGACTTTCCGTACACCGAGGGTCTGGGCCAGCACGCCGCTCAGCAGCAGGCCGCCAATCTGTGCGGAAAAAATGACCGACATCACTGTCGAACCGACCCTGCCCATCAACTCCGCGGGCGTTTCCTGCTGGATGAGCGTCTGCGTCGGCACGATGATGCCGGCAGCGGCGAAGCCGACGAGGAAGCATCCCAGCAGCGTTGTTGCCACCGAAGTAAACGCAGCCATAAGGCCAACGCCGAGCGCGATACCGCCGAGCCCGGCATAGACGAGCGTGTTATTGCTGACTCGTTTGGCGAGCGCGTTGAGCGCCGTCACGCCGAGCAGGAGACCAACGCCAATGAGCGGACTGGCGAGGCCGAACATTTTTACCGAGGCGCGCAGGATGTCGCGCACGTAGATGGCAATCAGCGGTCCGAAGCAGCCCATGACAAACATGCCCGCGGCCAGGGCGAGAATGACGAACAGCAGCGCGGCGTGATGCAGGATAAAGCTGGCGCCTTCACGCATATCGGCCCAGATGCGGGCGACACCGCTTTTTTGCTGCGTGGCGACGGTTGCGCTGCGGTCTGGATCGGCGAGTGCGATGCTGGCGATGAGGCAGCCCGAGGCGATGAAGCTTACGGAGTCGAGCATATAGCAGCTCATGGCTCCGAACCACGCGACCAGCGAGGCGGCTACGAAGGGGCCGACGATCCGCATGATGAACATGACCTGCTGCATCAGCGAATTCGCGGAGCGCAGGCCATGCATGGGCACGGTGCCGCGGATCGCCACGCCCTGGGCTGTACTGAAGAAGCTCGATACCACGCTGATCGCCGCCAACACGGCGTAGAAGCCCCACACCCGGTGGATCGGGATGAGCAACAGAACCAGGACCGCGCGGATGAAGTCGCTCGCGACCATGGTCCGCTTGACCGGCCAGCGGTCGACGAAGACGCCGGCCAGGATGCCCAACACCGCGATAGGAAGCAGATAGGCAATCTGCACGCCGATCACCTGCTGCGGCGTGGCACCGAATTGGAACGTCATGACGCCGATCACGGCGAACAACGCCAGGAAGTCTCCGAAGACCGAAACCGCCTGCGCGTACCAGAGCCTGCGCATCGCGGGAAAAGCGAGCACCGCGCGCATGGAAAGCGGTTCGGGAAGCTGGTCAGTGGTTGGTGCCTGCGTGGCCATGGTGGTCTTACGTTCTCACGACTGGATGGAAGCGGTACTCAAATTTTACACAGGAGGAAGCCAGCGTCTGGGTTGACTCTATTCGCGAGGTGCGGAATGGTTCCACAGATCGACTGCGGGCGCATCGAGTCGGCGACTTTGACGGATCGAGCACGTGGGATTGCGTGTGGTATCTACCTAAGCGATGGCCGCACAGGAGGGCTCGTCAGTCGACCAGTTCCACCAGCAGCACCTGCTCGTCGGCATCGATTTCCTGCAATTTGACCTCGATGATCTCGCGGCGGGCCGTGGGAATGATCCGGCCAATGAACTTGGCTTCGATGGGTAGTTCGCGGTGGCCGCGGTCGATCAGCACGAGCAGTTGCACGCTTTTGGGGCGACCGTAGTCGAATAGCGCGTCGAGCGCAGCCCGGATGGTGCGGCCGGTATAGAGCACGTCGTCGATCAGGATGATGTCGCGACCGTTGACGTCGAATCCCAGGTCGCCGGGTTCGACGACGGGGCGCAGGTCGCGGGTGGTGAGGTCATCGCGGTAGAAGCTGATGTCGAGCACGCCGGTCTGGACGGGCTCCTTTTCGATGGTCTCGATCATCCGGGCGATGCGCTGAGCGAGCGGAACGCCGCGGCGCTTGATGCCAACCAGGCCGAGGTTCTTGGCTCCATTGTTGCGTTCGACGATCTCGTGGGCCAGGCGGACTAGTGTGCGCTCAATTTCCGAGGCAGACATGAGCCTGCCCTTGACGCGAATGTTAGGAGCCTGCGCCGGGGTGGACGTGCTGGATGGGGAGGCGGGGCTGGTGGGATCGCTCATACTGCTTTGGATGATAGCAGCGGACGATGCTCTTCCCATGTCCCATAAGGGGGACGAAGGCAACCGCAACGATCACCGTCGGGATCTCGAGCGGACGAAGCCTGCGAACGCACCGCCGGTGGTGGTGATCGCCAGCAGCAGGCAGGTCATCATGGCGACGCCGAGCAACATGAAACCGGCCCGGAACTCCGGCAGAGCCAGGTTGTGGAGGAAGGCCTGCACGGCGGGTGGGGCGCCTCCTGGCTGCGCCTCGGTCTGCGTACGGAACTGATCGAGCAGCATCGTCATCTGCTTGTCGGCGTCGCCCATGGTGTGGGTGACGAAGCGGGCAACCAGCATTGTGATTGCGTACAGGATGTTGAAGACGAGGGCGATCGAAAGGCCGGTCAGAAAGCCCAGCCGTGCACCGAAGCCGGACGAGATGGGTGCAGCCGGAAAGCGCGTCTGGAAGAGGCCAAGCACCACCACCGGGCTGACGCCGGCCCAAAGGAAGGTGAGGAAAATCACCGGCGGCAGTACAAGCGAAACGAGCAGCAGCCCGGCGGCCACGGCGGCGGCCAGAGCTGCAAAGCGCGTGGCTCCGGCCCAGATGAGCGAGGGAGAGCCGGGCGCACTGGTCGAGGACGCACCGTCCGCGGCCAGTGAGGCCTGGGTTTCGAGCTGCGTCTGCAACTCTTCCGAGAGCTGTACCTGAGGTGCCCCGCAATGGGAGCAGAAGATCAAAGTGCCTTCGTCGTGCGGAGGCAACTCCGCCTGGCAGCGGTGGCAGATTCTGGATATCACTCTTTCGAAGCTACCTCAGGCCGTGGCGCAGGGGCAAACAGCCTTAGTCACTGTCCTTATCGTCGTGCTTGCCGAAGTTCGTAGGGAGATCGAGCGCGACCAGACCGATCTTGGTCTCGCCGTCCTTCTTGCCGACAGCAACGATGTGCTGATGGGCTTTGCTGCCGGCGCGAAGCTCGATGTCATGGTCGCCCTTCTCGTCGCCCCACTTGAGGTGTGCGCCTTCGCTCTCTTTATCGTTGGAACAGGTAAGGCCTTCCGCCGTGCGCGTCGGCTCGCCAACAGCACGTTTGCCGTCGCACTGGAGCACCGCGCCGTACTTGCCGAGGTCCTTACGGTAAAAGGCAAGTACCTTGTCCGCGCCATCGGGCGTGACATAGCTGATCGCCTTTACGCCAAGATGGAAGTTGCCGAAACTCATGTTGACGTCGGCGGCGCCGTCGTCATGCCCTTTTGCCTTCTTGACCACCTGCGCGCCGGGATAGGGCGTCAGGCCCAGGCCGGCGGTGTCCACATTATCGTTCGTTTTCACCTGCATGGAGCCAAAGGGCGTACCGATGTCTACGTTGTCGTTTTCTCCATTTTTGTGTGAAGAAACATGGCAACCCGCTAACGCAGTCAGCAAAAGCAACGACGAAACGGCCGGGGCAGAAAGAATACGCATAACGGAACATTCTCCTTGGCTGGAGCGGAGCAGGCAGAAAGGCATACTCCAGCGACATCCCCAGCGCTGTAAGCATACGCTGGATCGCCACGCTTGGTTCCACCGTGCCATTTCAATGGGTAAAAATAGGGCGCGTCTTTTCTGTAACGGAGGGTTTACACTCTGGGGCTGTGCAATGTAGTCCGGCCCCCGCTCGAAGGAGCTGCATCCACGGTTGAAGGAGCTGCATCCATGAACTTCGCTAACTTAGTCCGTTCGACGCCCTCTTTTGGGGTCTTTGTTGCTGCTCTCGCGCTGGCTGCGCTGGCACCGGGTTACGTCGCGGCGCAAGCGAACTCGTACGGCCCGCTGCGCAACGACCCATCGCAGTACGACGCCGGTCAGCAGGATGGACAGGACGACCAGCGTGCCGACCCGCCATCGCGCGTGGGACGGCTTAGTGTGATGCAGGGCAACGTCTCCTACCAGCCGGCCAATGTGCAGGACTTCAGCGCCGCGGAGGTGAATTATCCGCTCACCAGCGGCGACCGGCTGTATACCGACGCCGGGGCTCGCGCGGAGATCGAAGCAGGCCAGCTTGCCGTACGGCTGGGTCAGCAGACCGACTTCACCATCACGGCGCTGTCTGAAGACTACGCGCAGTTCGGCCTGGCGCAAGGCAGTATTCACGTTCGCGCGTTTGCACTGGATGAGAACAACGGCAGTGAGATCGACACCCCCAACGCGTCTGTGACGCTGATGCAACCGGGCGACACTCGCATCGATGTCTACCCGCAGGACAACGTCACCGTGGTCTGCGTGTTTTCGGGCCAGGTGCGCGTGGACGGCGACGGCATTGGGCAGGTGCTGCAGTCGGGTCAGTGCCTGACGGTACGCGGCCTTAACCCGGCCCGTGCGGAGCTGAACCGCCGGCCGCGTGCGGATGATCTGGATCGCTTTTCCGGTCAGCGCGATGCGCTGTATCAGCAGGCCTTCTCGTCGGAACGCGGCTACGTTGGTGCGGACACGATTGGCGCTGGAGACCTCGCGTCCTATGGTGACTGGAGCAGCGACGCGGACTACGGCGCGGTGTGGTATCCGCGCGGTATGGACGTCAACTGGGCGCCCTACAGCAACGGGCACTGGGTGTCGGTCGCGCCGTGGGGATGGACGTGGGTGGATGCGGAGCCCTGGGGCTTCTGTCCGTTCCACTACGGCCGCTGGTCGCGCTTTGGATCACGCTGGGGATGGATCCCCGGCCCCATCATCGTGCATCCGGTGTACTCTCCGGCGCTGGTGGTGTTTGTCGGTGGCTCGAACATAGCATTCGGCGGAGGCCGTGGCGTAGCCGCCTGGTTCCCACTCGGCCCGCGGGAGGTCTACCGCCCCTGGTACCGGTCCAGCACCGTTTACGTGAACCGCGTCAACGTTACCAATATCTACAACCGGAATACGGTGGAAGTGCGATCGATCTACAACGAGCGCCGCGACGTCTATGGCGACCGGGAGCGGGACCGGGAGCGGGACCGGGAGCGCGGGCGTGGGCAGGACGGCGGCCGGGTGAATTACGTCAATCGCTCGGTAGCTACGGTTGCGATTCCGCAGCAGAACTTCGGCAGCGGTCGCCCGGTGCGGGAGTCCGCGCTTCGTGCCGACCGGATGGACCAGCGGCAATTTCAGAACGCGCCGTTGATGAATCGTCCTCCGGTCGCTGCGCCGACGCAACAGACTGCGGGTGCGATGCCTCCACGCGCGCTGCCCGCCCGCGTGCAGCGTCCGGTGCTCGAAGAGCGGGGCAGCGGGAATCGCAATGACGGTCGCGGACCGCGCGACGGCTTCAACGGCGCAAGGACGAATGGCAACGTTGGCGGGTCCAGCAACGGTTCGCAAAACGGTTCGCAAAACGGCTCGCCGGGCACCTCCGGAGGGCGCACGGCGCAGCCCGGTGTTGGCGTGACGCCGGGGCAGACAGCCCCCGCAGTGCAGCCTGGACGCGACAACGGCAGCCAGGGTAATTTCGGCGGCAGAAACAACGGCGACGGTCGCTTTAACAATGGGCTTAGCAATGGGCGAGCGGTGCCGAATCAGCCTAATGCGGCGCAACCGGCGGCAGCTGCGCCTGCGCCAGGTGTGGCGCCGCAACCAAATGGCAACCGCGGGTACCCGGGCAACAATCCTGGCGGTCGCCAGAACGATGGCCGCTTCGGCGACGGACGATATAACAATGGGCGCAATGCTGGGCAGCCCTCGCCTGCGTCTCCGGGTGCTGCTATTCCGGGTGGTGTTTCTGCTGCGCCTGCGACCCAGACAAACCAGCCCACTGCAGCGGCTCAGCCTTCCAGCCCGGGACGGCAGAACGGTGGCGAGCGACCCTTCCAGCAGCCGCAGCAACGGCCCGTGCCGGCGGCGCCGGCGGCACTGGACCAGCGGACCGTTGCCCTGCCGCCGCGCGTCATCGTCGAGCACCCCGCCGCAGTGCAGGCTCCCCAGCCCGCACCGCAACAGGTGCCTCCGCAACGGCAGAACTACGATCAGCAGCGGCAGATGAACGAGCAGCAGCGGCAGAACTACGAGCAGCAACGGCAGACTTACGAGCAGCGCCAGCAACGGGAAGCGCGACCGGCTCCGCAGCCTGCTCCACCGCAACAGGCGCCTCCGCAACGCCAGAACTACGACCAGCAACGGCAGATCAACGAGCAGCAGCGCCAGAACTCCGAGCAGCAGCGCCAGATCAACGAGCAGCAGCGGCAGAACTACGAGCAGCAACGGCAGAACTACGAGCAGCAACGGCAGCAACGGGAAGCGCGTCCGGCTCCGCAGCAGGTGCAGCCGCAACGCCCGGTCGAGCAGCCCAGACCGCAGCGTGAGTTCCAGCCGCCGCCGCAGCGTCAGGCTCCGCCACCGCCTGCTGCCCAGCCGTCCACGCATACGCAGCAGGCCGCGCCACCGAGCGGGGCAGATAAGAGGTAGGTACGCAGAGCGACCCCGCTTGTCCAATTGCAAAAAAGGCCAGCCTGCTTCAGGCTGGCCTTTTCGCAGGCAGGCGAGGTGGCTGGAAACCGGCCTTCTGCTCGCTCGGGCTTACTCGCTCGGCCTTCTACTCGCTATAGCGCGGAAGAGTGTTCATACGGGCCGTCTACCTCCGAGGCTGCCCGCTGCGTAAGCCTCCAGGCTGTTGAAACGCCGATGAAGATGATGAACAAGCCAAGCAGACCGCGACCAGCCGAATCCGCAAATCGCAGGAACGGAGAGACGATTCCCATCCCCGTCAGCATGCCGACACCCAGGATGAAATTGCCCACACTCTTCTTCCTCTCTTCATGCTTCCTCACTGGAGCAGGAGCGGGTTCGTCGCGGCGGTCGGCCTCGTAGGGGCTGGGGGCCGAGGTGCCGGTGTTCGCGTCCGAGGTTGCCGCGCTGCTGGCCGCCGCGCTGCCAGGGACTTTGCGATCCGGGGCGGTTCCTGTGCTGGCCCCCGCCGTGACTCTGGGCGTTCCCTCTGTGGCAGGGGCGCCGTGCTGGGCGGTAACCGCCTTTTCTCCGGTCTCTCTGGTCGCAAACGCGTGCAGCGCGATCGGTATAAATGACATTGCCACAGCCGCGTACGTGAGCACCGCCGCCGTGATCTGGTAACGCCTGCCGCCCAGACCTCGCGAACCAGTCTTCATGGCCTTGCCCACCAGCCAGCCGACCCCGATGGCCGCGTAGCCAATCGTCCATCCCGTAACAATGACCAGCAGCGAGTAGGCGAGACAGCCGGCAACGGCACCCCCGGCCCCGAACAGCACCGCCCGCGAGAACGCCTTGTGGGAGTCCGGCGCAATCAGGCTTTGCGCATGCTCCGCGCAGGACGTGCAGGCCAGGTGGCCGTCCACGCGAAAGTATTGGGTCCCGATGCCACGGTGACAGTAGGCGCACTTGTCGGGGGCGGGCGGGTCGGTGTGGTACTCGGCCCGTTCGAATTTGGGGAGAGGCGCTGGAGTGGACATGGGGTTTGGCGTGAGCATACCAGAAGTGCATCGCCGCCCTTCGTGCAGAGACACTTTGTCCGGATTGAATCGTCTTACCGTCTATTCCGCTTATTCCGCCTATTCCGCCGCACTTGATAAGGAGCCCGCCCCATGCCAGCCAAACCGTTTTTACGCGAGTTCGTCCTGTTCGCCTTTGCCGCCGCCATCGGCTGGTGGGCGCACGGAGCCAATAATGGCGTGCAAGCTCAACACAATAACTCCTCGGAGGCGTCGCGTAACAACGCGGACGGTAGCCTGGCCTTCCAATACGGCGGCCTGGGCCCCGACGGCGAGTTGACGCTCTACAACTCGGCGAACCACACGCTGTACGTGTATCCCTCGGTGGGTCGCAGCGGAAACTCGCACATCAATTGCCTGTACAGCGTGCGTGTGGACCGTCCGGGAGCGCCGCTGGAGCGCGAAAACTGCCCTGCAGGTTCGTTCTTCCCGCGCTGAGAGGGGGTGCGGAGGCTGGATAGCTGCCGGGCGACGGGAATTCCGCGGTTTTACAGCTACTATGCGAAAATAGTAGTAATGATTTCTGTTTCCAATGTGACCATGCGCTACGGCGCGAAGCTGCTCTTCGAAGACGTCTCCGTAACGTTTACCACCGGTCGTCGCTACGGCCTGACCGGGCCCAACGGCGCGGGCAAATCGACGTTCATGAAGGTGCTGACCGGCGAGATCGATGCTCAAAAGGGCACCGTCGTCCGCCCGCGCAAGATCGGCGTGTTGAAGCAGGACCAGTATGAGTTTGACGCCTTCCGAGTCGTCGACACGGTCATTATGGGCAACAAAGCCCTGTGGGCGGCGATGGAAGAGCGCGAGGTGATCTACAACAAGGCCGAGATGACGGACGAAGACGGCTCGCGGCTGGGTGAGCTCGAAGGTATCGTAGGCGACGAGGACGGCTATGAGGCTGAGGCCAACGCGGCGATCCTGCTGCAGGGGCTCGACATCCCTGACGAATTGCACGAGCGCAGGATGTCCGAGCTGCAAGGCGGGCAGAAGGTTCGCGTGCTGCTGGCGCAAGCGCTGTTTGGCAACCCACAGGCGCTGTTGCTGGACGAGCCTACGAACTATCTTGATCTGGAGTCGATCCACTGGCTGGAGGATTTTCTGCTGCGCTACGACGGCACGGTGATCACGATCTCCCACGACCGTCATTTTCTGAACAATATTTGCACGCACATCGCCGACATCGACTATGAGACGATCATCACCTACAACGGTGGCTACGACGACATGGTCTTTCAGAAGACGTCAGTCCGCACCCGTATCGAAAGCCAGAACGAGCAGCGCGAAAAGAAAATTGCGCAATTGAACGACTTCATCGCGCGCTTCTCGGCGGGCACGCGGTCGTCCCAGGTGAACTCGCGCAAGAAGGAAGTGGAGCGGCTGGCGACCAGCGAACTGGCGCGGTCGAACATTGCACGACCGTACATCGCTTTCAAGATGGAGCGTCCTTCGGGCAAGAACGTGCTGGAGTTTGAGCATGTCAACAAGAGCTATACGCAACCCGACGGGAAGACCGAGCATGTCATTCATAACTTTTCCGCCTCGGTCACGCGCGGCGACAAGGTAGTTCTGATCGGCCGCAACGGCCAGGGCAAAACGACCCTGCTGAAGGCGCTGCTGGCCAATGGTCCGGGCGTCGATGAGAAGGATGTTTCGATCGATTCCGGCGATGTGAAGTGGGGGCATGAGGCGCAGATTGGCTACTTTGCACAAGATCACAAGGGGTCCATTCAGCTGGGGATGACTGCGCAGGACTGGCTGCACCAGTTTGACCCGACCGCGGTGAAGGAAGACATCCGCGGCATCCTGGGGCAGATGCTGTTCAAGGGCGAAGAGGGTTTGAAGAAGACCGACGCGCTTTCTGGTGGCGAAGCCGCGCGCCTGCTGTTCTGCAAGATCATGTTGCAGAAGCCGAACGTGCTTGTGCTCGACGAGCCGACGAACCATCTGGATCTTGAGAGCATCAACGCGCTCAATCAGGCAATCCAGAAGTACGAAGGCACCGTGTTTCTGGTGACGCACGATCAGGACCTGATCGAAGAAGCGGGCACGCGTATCTGGCACTTTGAAGGCGGACCGACGAGCTTCCACATCACGGACCACAAGGGACCGTATGAGGAGTATCAGGAGCAACTGAAGATGGCCGCGAAATAAGATTGCGGACGATGTAAATCGAAGGCCCAGGCGGAAGCGCGTGGGCCTTCTTACTTTGCTGTGGGCTCCGCGCGAAACGCCGCAAAGGTTCGCTCGAGGCCATCGCTGGTACTGACGATGGGCTTCCATCCCAGCGCTTTGAGTTTGACGTTCGAGAACCGGTTTCCGCCCCACATTGCTTTGGTTTTATAAGGCGTGAAGATGGCCGGCAACTGGCCTTTCGAGCGGATGCTGTAGCGTTCCACCAGTCCCGATCCCCACAGCAAGACGGGGTACGGCACTGGGATCGATCGCGTCGGTTTGACCTGCTTCGTGTAAAGCGCGAGGTACTGTCGCGACGTGAGCAGGTCGTCATCGACCACGTTGTAGACCTGACCCGCGGCTGCTGGTGTGAGCGCAGCGACAACGATGGCCTCCGCGCAGTTATCGACGTATGTCAGCGGAAGCAGGTTGCTCCCTCCCAGGTGCAGGAATTGGCCAAACATGCTCAAGCCCACGCGGGTGGAGAAACGTCCGCCCCCGGGGCCGTAGATGACGCCAGGGCGCAGCACGACAAGCTCGATGCCGAAGCGCTCGCGATATTCCCAAAACATCTGCTCCTGGCGGAGCTTGGTGTAGCTGTAGAGGTCGCGATCGGCAGGACGCGTCTCCATAGGAACGGTCTCGTCGACCATTGCTCCGCGCGCGAGGGACGGCACGCCCATTGCGCCGAATGAACTGATCAGCACCACGCGCGGGCGTTGCGGTTCGGGGAGCGCAACGATCGCGTCGAGCAGATTGCGGCTGGCGACGACCGAGTCAAGGAACATCTCGGCAGGGCTGCCTTTCAGCGCGGCAGCCGCGTGAATCACGATGCTTACCCCAGCTAAGGCAGCCGCCAGTTCAGGCTGATTCTTGAGATTTGCGGCGAACAGTTCGACCTTCGCGTCGGGGTAGGCGGAGGCGATCTGGGCGAGCGCCGCGCCTTTGGATGTATCACGCAACATGCAGCGGAGGTCGGTCAGGCCGTGGGCCAGCAGGCGTTCGACCAGCCGCTTGCCGAGGAATCCACCAGAGCCAGTGATGAGAATTTTCATCGCGCCGCCTCTCTACTCAAGGGGTAGACCTGTTCGATTACGCGGTCCATGATGTCGACCGTGCGCAGGATCTCAGGGTAGGAAATAGGCAGCTCGGTGCCGTTACGGATGCTGTCGTAAAACTTTTTGAGCAGCGTGGTCATGCCAGCGAAGTACTGGAATTGGTGGCGGTGGAAGGCGCGATGATTGTTACGCCCCTGCTTGAAGTAGCGTGCGGCCATCTGAAAAGACGGTAGCAGCCGCCCGATCGCGCTGGGAAAGCGCTGCGAAGCCATCGTGATGACTGTGCGGTTGGCGTAGTCGAGTTCCGTGGTGTTTTTCGTCCCGTAAATTTTGAGTGTGTTCGCGACCGGGCGCGCGTGGCTGCAAAGCGAACCGTACGCAGATACGCCGCCGCAGCGGAGAACGATGCGCAGTTCGTCCAGCAGAAGGTCGGTGGCATCACCGCGCACGGCCTCGCGGCGCTTGTAAGCGAAAGCGTTGACCTCCGGCTCGCCGGGTGGCAGCAGAGGGACGATGCGATTGACGATATGGTCCATCATGTTCTGGAACAGTTTGCCCGGCAGCGCATGGACCCAGTGTCCGGGATCGCTCATCAACGCCTGCCCGTAAGTGCCGGAGAGGTCGTAGCCGATGAATGCTTCTACATGTACTGGGTCACCAACGACATTGTCGGCCAGCAGCTTTTTCAGTTCCATCGCTGGCGGGTCGAAATTGGGCCAGTAGTTGATGGACATTTTGCGACCCGCTGCGGTCACTACGTTGATCAGTTCGCGACAGTCTGCTGCGCGAAGCGCCAGGGGTTTTTCAAGGAATACATGTGCCCCTGCGGCAACGCACTGCCGGGTGAGGAAAAGGTGGACTGCGGGGGGCGTGGTGATGTGCACGACGTCGAGGCGCTCCTCGGCGAGCATCTGTTCGAGGCTGGCATACCACTTGGGCACGCGGAAGCGCACGGCGAGTTGCTCGGCGAGAATGGGCTCGCGGTCGCATACGGCCACCAGCTCTGCTCCGTCCAGAAATTGCAAAACTTCTGCGTGACCGTCGGCAATTTTGCCACAGCCGACTATGCCTACTCGCAAAACACTCATGCAGCGAGACTACCTTTCGTACGTTCCAGCCGTAACGAGCCTGTCCTGTGCGACGCTCGATGAAGACTTCGCGATTTCCTCCCAGAATATAACAAAGGCGCTTCCTCCTTTCTCCGCCTTTCGGATAGCGGCCGTTCGAAGCTCCACGTTCTGAGATAAGGGCCGACTGCAATCGAAGCCCACAGCACTGGATCTGTGGGCATCGATTGCGTCGAGCGGTTTAGTCTGCGAGCGCGTACAGAATAAACTCGCGCAGCCCGAACGTTCCGTCGTCGGTCAGTTTGGCATCCGGCTCCCACAAGGGATTTAGGCTGAAGTACGAGCTGCTATCGAAGGCCAGCAGGCCGAGGATCGTCTCTGCGACGATCGTACCGCCAACAGGTCCCAGCTTTCTCGTCTTGATGTGCTTGGTTCCCGCCTTGGTCTCCAGCTTCACTGTGGACTCCACCGTTTCGGCAAGGGTATAAACCCAGAGCGGACAGTTGTCCTTGAAGATTCCACCGGCGAATAAGTCCAAGTCGGGTACCTTGATGTCTTTCGTATCTCCGGTGAACTTCCCGATTTGTATAGGCGACTGCGGGAAAACTCCCATCGCCTTCGCCACGGTCTGCCCGCTGGGAAGCCGCATCCGCCAGCCGCGTTGTAGATTGCGCAGCGCCAGCATGTTTGGGTTTTGTGCGATCCTCGCCGGCAGAACGGAAAGAGGATTCACCAGCGATGTGTCAATGCGGTACGCGAGTTGCAACCGATTTTGGTTCTTGGGGTCGGACTGGTCGGGAGTGTCGGAGAGGGTGCCATAATCCATCGGCTCCAGATCGATGAAGTGTCGCCAGTCGATGGCCGCATTCCCCGGCGGAGGTTGGAAACCGCGAAGGTCTTTGGCAGGATCTAAAGCGAATAGAGGCAGCGGCCCCTGTGTCTTGCTCAGGCGGTATCCCGGGCGAACCATGGAATGCCCAAAGCGATAGGCGGCTGCGGAAAACTCTAGCGGAATGAAGGCCTCGGACTTTGCTTTGAAGTACTGCAAGTTTAGTTTATCCAGCTTCGGCTTGCCGTCTTTGGAACCAGGCAGGATAGCTTCGAGGACATCCTCGGCGATGATCGCTGGGAGAAAGTCGTGGACCACCATCCACTGGTAATAGAAGCGAACCATTTGCTGAACTTGCGGAAACTGCAAGGTTGAGTTGTCAGTCACCATCCGGTTGTGAAAACGATGGAACAGCCCCTGCAACTGAGACACGATGATGTTTTCGTCGTTACGAGGGTCTCCAATGATTGCGCGGCCTGTATCTGGATGGACCTGTCCATCGTTCGGGTGCGCCTTGTGGCTGCGTGGCAGATCTGTCGCATTCGGATTGCCCGAAGCACCGCTGAGCGGCTTGCCCCTTAGAAGCCGTTTGCCGTCGTCTTCGTACATATAGGGCTGGTCGTCAGGGCCGCGTCCGTAGACGTTGTCCAGATCGAACCGTGGCGTGCGGTAGTCGACCAGTGCATCGGGATCATTCTGCTTCTGCAAACTGCTGGCAGGGTCGAAGGTCAGATCGTGATCGATAAACTGACCAAGATAGGTATAGGCGGCAGGGATTCCGCTCTCTTCCGCATCGGGACCGTCTTTGGCAACATCTTCGGCTCCGCCGTTCATAGCGGCAGCCAGCAAGATCAGGTTGTCGTCGGTTTCCTTGTCGGTTGCGCCGAAATCAGCTGGAGGCAAAACACGGAAAATGCGTCCGAACGGGCCTCCGAAGAGAAGCGACGAGCGGGAAAGATTGTTGCCGCGCACCCCTCCATGGGGGCGGAAAGCGTTTGATGGGTTCATGAGGGCACTCCATTGCCCGCGAATCTTCGCGGATAATCTGTTCGCGCGCGTTCAGCCAAAGGGCTCGAAACGACCGAAGCTGGATCGCACGGGGCCTGACAATACGGATGAGCTGCAAGGGAAGGGGAGTAAGCAGGGAGCCGAAAGTCTGAGAAGGCGCGATGGGGAACGCGCTCTGTTCGGAGTCGCACCCAACATACCATGGCCATTTTCGTGAGAGCGCTTTCCAGACGGAAGGGTCAGCCAGGTGCAGCAAGAGCCGCGCTTCACTAGAATGGAAATATGGCGTCCAGTATCGACAAGTTTCCTGCACAGAAAAATGTTCTAGGCCAGCCGCTTGAGAGTTGTGGAAACGATCCCTTGACAGGCTTTTTTCGCGATGGCTGCTGCCACACCTCGGCGGAGGACCTGGGCATTCATACGGTGTGTTGCATTGTGACGGAGAAGTTTCTGGCGGTTTCGGCGCAGTTGGGCAACGACCTGATTACCCCCATGCCGCAGTACGGATTTCCCGGCCTGAAGCCGGGGGACCGGTGGTGCGTATGCGCGCCGCGGTGGTTGCAGGTGCAGCGGGCGGGGGCGGCGTGTCCGGTGGTGCTGGAGGCCACGCATGAGGGAACGCTCGAAGTCATTCCGTTTGAGGTACTTCTGCACTTCGCGGTGATACCGAAGACCCTGCAATAGCGCACAAAAGCGCATGAATTAGCGGTGAATTAGCGGCTTATTGTAGGCAAAAATCGCCTTTTAGCCGGGTTTATACGCTTGACAAGCCGGCACGCATGCGTGACCCTTAGAGCGAACCCTAAATTCAGTTTTTGAGCGTCACTGACCGCAGCTTGGCAATCCGGTCAAGGCCTCTGAAACCCACTTCCACCCGGCAGCTTTGGGTCCTGCCCGCACCCCTTCCCGTTTTCGGGAGTTGGAGTACCTGCATGAATTCGTTCGCGACACGCTGCTGCGTCGTCCTTGCTTCGTCTGTGATGGCCGTGATCTCTGCGCTGCCCGCTTCCGCACAAAACGCGGCGCTTGGAAATATCGCGGGCGTGGTGCGCGATGCGACCGGATCGCTGATTCCGTCGGCTACGGTGGTTGTGACAAACACCGGTACCGGCGCTACCCGCACGTTGACGACGGACTCCGAAGGACGTTATGCGGCGACATTCCTGCAGCCGGGCACCTATGAAGTGATCCTGGGGGGCGGCACGTTTGGCAAAGTGGACCGCAAAGATGTGGCAGTGACCGTGGGCTCGACGGCGACGGTGGACGCGACCTTGCCCGCCGCCTCGGTGTCGACGGAGGTGGAAGTCAGCACGACGGTTCCGCTGATCGATACAGACAAGGTGGAGGCTTCGCAGACGATTTCCGAGAGGCTGGTGGAGAACCTGCCTGTGAATGGACGGCGTTGGGACAACTTTGTGCTTTTGACGCCGAACGTCGCTCCTGACGGCAACACGGGGCTGGTGTCGTATCGAGGCGTGTCTGGCCTGTACAACACGAACCTGGTGGACGGAGCGAACAACCAGCAGGCGTTTTTCTCGGAGGCGCGTGGCCGTTCGATCGGCGCACCGTACGTGTATCCGCTGGACTCGATCCAGGAGTTTACGTCGTCGGTAACGGGCTATTCGGCGGAGCTGGGGCAGGCCGCGGGCGGGATCGTGAACGCCATCACGAAGTCGGGCACCAACAAGTTCCACGGCGATGTGTTCGAGTACTACCGCACGCCGGGCTTCAACGCGTTGGACGCGCTCTCGAAGTACAACGGGCGGTTGACGAACAATCCCTTCCTGCTCACGCAGCCGGTAAAAATTCAGCACCAGTTTGGCGCCTCTGTGGGCGGTTTTGTGCTGAAGGATAAGCTCTTCTTCCACTTTACGTACGACGGGTTTCGCAAGATCAACCCGATCACGTACCTTTCGACCTATAACTCGACCACGACCTCGATTGCTTCGCTGGTCGGACTTTGCGATCAGCGTACGAGCAACTTCTATAACGGATATCCCAGCACTATCCCCGGCATCACGCCGGCGCAGTGTGCTGCGGCTGTCGATTTTGTGCAGACCAAGCTACTGGGTGCTTTCCCACGCAATGCGACGCAAAACATCTACTTTCCGCGCGTGGACTATCAGCTCAATTCGAAGACGCATCTTTCGGGCAGCTATTTGATTCAGCACTTCAACCAGCCGAATGGCTATAACGCCTCGCCCACGGTGAACAACGGTTCGGTCACGCAGAATGGCACGCTGGACTTCAAGGCGCGCTTTCTGGTGGCGAACGCGGAGACGGCCCTCAACGCGCACAGCTCCAATGTTGTGCATTTCCAGTTCTCGCGCGACTATGAGACGGCCAGCACCAACACGGGTGGACCTGCCATCAATGTGTCGAATGCGTTCTCGTACGGAGAAACGTCGGCCCTTCCGCGCGGCGCTTTCCCGGATGAGCATCGCTTCCAGATCACTGACATCTACTCGACGACTTTCGGAAAGCACTCGGTCAAGGTGGGTGCCGATGTCAATCTGATCCATGAGCAGATTGCCAATCTTTTCGGCGGGGACGGCAGCTTTACGTACAGCGGGTCGGGGGGCGTGGAAGGGAACTTTGCCAACTGGATCCAGGATGTTTACCAGGTGAATGGCGGGCGGCACTACAACTCCTTTTCTCAGACTACGGATCCAATAACGGGTGTCGGAGCAGACGACTTCTGGAACAAGAATCTGGATGCGTTCCTTGAGGATGCGTGGAAGGTGACGCCGAAGCTGCTGCTGGACATTGGTTTTCGTTATGACCTGCAGCTTGTGCCACAACCGGACCGTCCGAACCTGACGAGTGCGCCTGCCCGCGATGCCACGTCGGTCATCAATATTTACTACGGCATGGCGGCGCCGCGTTTCGGTTTTGCCTGGACTCCCCAGGAAGGCACAGTGGTCCGCGGTGGATACGGGATCTTCTATGGCCTGACCTCCAACTCCACCTACTACACGGTGCGCACGGAAAACGGCGTCTATCAGCAGCAGTTCGGTCTGACAGCAACCGGAGCTCCGCTGGGTTACATCGGGGCGAGCCCGAGTTGCGCGCCGGCTGCCGGTCAGACGAAGTGCTTTACGCAGGTTCAAAATGCAACGACTGGCGCGCCGGCGGCTTATCAGAGTTACGCTCCGCAGGGTGGCATTCCGGCGTTTACACCGCCCGGGCCGGCGCCGATCAACCAGGTGACCGGGACGGCGACACCCGCCCTGAACCCTGGACTGCCGGCCTCGACGCTGAATATTCGTGGTGTGAGCTATGAATTCCAGAACCCGTTCACGCACTCGATCGACCTTGCGGTGGAGCAGCAGTTGCCCCTGCGCGCGACGCTTTCGATAGGTTATGTCGGGTCGCGCGGGATGCGTCTGCCGGCGTTTGTCGATACCAACGTCGACGCAAGCTCAGTGGTGACCAACGACCCGTACCTGTTCGTAGCCAAGGGAGCGGCAACGCCGATCACTGTGCCGATCTATACGCGTCGCGTGTCTCTGAACACGGGGTCGGTCCTTACCGGGTTCTCCGACGTGAACAGCTGGTATCACTCGCTGGCGGTATCCGTGCGGACGCAGCAGTACCACGGTGTGCAGGTGCTGGCGAACTATACCTGGGCGAAGAACATGGACGGCGGCCAGGCTTCGGGAACTAACGGCACGTTCAATGGAACGGACGCTCCGCTGGATCCGATTGCGCGCGGACATCGTCTGGGACGAGCGGCGGAGTACTCGCGGTCGGACCTTGATCAGCGCGGACGCTTTGTCGGCAGCATTGTGGCGCAATCGAAGTTTGGCATACCCAACCATTTTGTGGCCTATGCCGTGAATGGATGGCAGGTTTCGGGTACGCTGACGGCGCAGACGGGATTTCCGCTGACGGCGTTCTTCTCGAACGGCATCGCGCTGAGCTCCACGCTGGCTGGCAGCCGTTTGCCGTCGACCATCAATGGCGACGGTGGCGTCTCGGGCGCGGTGGTCACGTCCGGTACCGGAACGCGCGTTCCGGACCAGGTGGCGCGTCGCAATGCCTTCACCGGCCCCGGCCTCCATAACGTGGATGCGCGTGTATCTCGCGAGTTTCCGGTGTGGCGCGAAGGGATGCGTTTCGAGGTCGCGGCGGAAGCCTTCAATGTGCTGAACCATCGCAATGTGCTGAGCGTCAACAGTTCTGCGTACACGTTTGTGTCACCCGGAGGCACCTACACCGGGGGCACCTGCCCGGCGGCGTCGCAGGGTGCGGGATGCATCGTTCCGTATACGGCGGTGGCGTTTGGCAGCCCGTCCAGCACGTCGGGCGTGCTGTACGGACCGCGTCAACTTCAGTTGATCGGCAAGTTCTACTTCTAACCGCAAGCGGCGGATGAGATGGAGAGCAAATGGCCCGGAGAGATCCGGGCCATTGTTTTTTGGAGGCTGGCCGCGCTGCCCAGGTACGGGGCCTCTTGCCCCTAGGCGTGCTGCCCCGGCGGCAAGCGGCGAGCTAAGGGTGCTAAGAAGCTAAGAGGCTGAGAAGCTAAGAAGCTAAGAAGCTAAGAGGCTAAGAAGCTGAGAGGCGAAGGGCGAAAGCGCTACCAGCCCTGGGTGCGTAGCGCGTGTTGACGCGCGGTGCAGACTCCGTGGTGGGGCTGGTCCGTCGGCGGCAGCGACCAGGATCGAAGGTTGTCGACCCATACATCTATCGGATTTATTCTAGACAGATGCAGCCGATTGACTTTGGCCTGATGATTTTTGAATTGGTGGTGATGTTGCTGTCACTGTCGTTGCACGACTGCGCGCAGGCGTGGGCGGCGAACCGGCTGGGGGACCCGACGGCGCGCATGATGGGCCGGCTGACCATGAACCCGGCAAAGCACTTCGATCTGTTGGGCACCGGGTTGTTTCCGGTGATCTATGTGCTGCGGTCGCCGCCGTTTGTCCTGGGATGGAGCAAGCCCGTCCCGATGACCGCGCGGAACTTTCGAGACATCAAACGCGGGGAAATTTATGCATTGGCAGCAGGGCCGGCCGTGCAGTTGCTGACTGCGACCGTGGCGCTGCTCGCGTTGGTCATTCTGCGTCATGCCGACCCTTCGACCATGCCTGCTTTGGGGACGGCGGTTCTTCTGGTGCAGCATGTTCCGGGCGTGAATACGGTGGATCTGCCGTCGATCTTTCCGGCTATTCTGTTTCTCTACTTCTGCATTTTCGTCAACCTGCTGCTTTTTGTTTTCAATCTGATACCGTTTCCGTTCTTTGATGGCGGAAAGATTCTCGTGAACTACCTGCCATACAACGCGGCGCAAACGTTTCAGAAGTACAGCCTGTATTTCATGATCGGGTTCTTCTTCTTTGGGTTTGCGTTGGTGATGATCTTCTTTGCGCCGTTGATGGCGGTGTTCAACGGGCTTTTGTTTCGGCTGTAGTTGGTTCGCGGAATAGGCGGTGTGGCGGATCGGGCGGCATCCATCGAGCGAACGTGGATTGTTTTGACCTCGTTCGGGATCCTGGAAAGTTATAACGCGGGCCTTCAGCCCGCCATGCGAAGGGTGCGCGATGACCCTGGGGCTGCGCCCCAGGCTAGGCTAACGCGGGCCTTCAGCCCGCCATGCGAAGGGTGTGCGATGACCTGGGGCTGCGCCCCAGGCTAGGATAGCGCGGGCCTTCAGCCCGCCATGCGAAGGGTGCGCGATGACCTGGGGCTGCGCCCCAGGCTAGGATAACGCGGGCCTTCAGCCCGCCATGCGAAGGGTGTGCGAGGACCTGGGGCTGCGCCCCAGGCTGGGATAACGCGGGCCTTCAGCCCGCCATGCGAAGGGTGTGCGATGACCTGGGGTTGCGCCCCAGGCTAGGATAACGCGGGCCTTCAGCCCGCAATGCGAAGGGTGCGCGATGACCTGGGGCTGCGCCCCAGGCTAGGATAACGCGGGCCTTCAGCCCGCCATGCGAAGGGTGTGCGATGACCTGGGGCTGCGCCTCAGGCTAGGATAACGCGGGCCTTCAGCCCGCCATGCGAAGGGTGTGCGATAACCTGGGGCTGCGCCCCAGGCTAGGATAACGCGGGCCTTCAGCCCGCAATGCGAAGGGTGCGCGAGGACCTGGGGCTGCGCCCCAGGCTAGGGTAACGCGGGCCTTCAGCCCGGAGTGCGAAGGGTGTGCGAGGATCTGGGGCTGCGCCCCAGGCTAGGATAACGCGGGCCTTCAGCCCGGAGTGCGATCCGCCCCCGCCTTCCAGTCTGCCCCCGCCTTTCAGTTTGCCTTCGCCCTTCAGTCTGCCCCCGCCTTTCAGTTTGCCTTCGCCCTTCAGTCTGCCCTCGCCCTCAGTCTGCCAAGCCCGAATTCGGCTATTGCTGCGGACCCGCTGTTTACCGCGGCAAAGGCCAACACGGGGCCGCGGGGATGTATTCTAGAGGTTCACGCAAATGAGCACTCCATCCCTTTCCAGAACCACACCTTTACCGCGCGTCCTGAGCGGGATGCGGCCTACAGGCCGCCTGCATCTTGGCAACTACATGGGCGCGCTCTACAACTGGGTCAAGCTGCAGCATGAGTACGATTGCTATTTCTTCATTGCAGACCTGCATGCCCTGACGACCGATTACGCCGACCCTGGGCAGGTGCAGGAGAACATCCTCGACATCACGCTGGATTTTCTATCCGCGGGGCTTGATCCCGGGCGGTGTGTGATTTTCAAGCAGTCGGACGTGATGCACCACGCGCAACTGCACCTGTTGTTCAGCATGTTTACGCCGGTGGGATGGCTCGAACGTGTGCCAACGTACAAGGACCAGCAGGCGCAGCTCTCGGAGAAAGACCTGAACACGTATGGGTTTCTGGGGTATCCGCTGTTGCAGTCGGCGGACATCCTGCTGTACAAGCCGGATTTTGTGCCGGTCGGGGCGGACCAGGTGGCGCACGTGGAGTTGACGCGCGAGGTGGCGAGGCGCTTCAACCAGCTCTATCCGGGCAAGTTTTTTACTTCACCCCAGGCGGCACCGTGGGAGATGGCGGCGATTCTGGAGAAGGCGCGCAAGCTGGCGGGTGAGCCGCAGGGATCCACGCGCACGGACTTTTCTGCACATCAGCTTTACGAGGCGGCACAGCAGACCAAGAAGCTGTCACCGTTTGGGCGGTCGGAGATCCTGCCTGAGCCTCAGGTGTTGCTGACGCCCTCGCCCAAGCTGCCGGGATTGGACGGCCGCAAGATGTCGAAGAGCTACCGGAACACGCTGATGCTTTCGGAGCCAGAGGCGGACATTCGAGCCAAGCTGAAGACGATGGTGACCGATCCGGCGCGGGTACGGCGCGAGGACCCGGGTAATCCGGATGTCTGCCCGGTGTTTGATTTGCATAAGGTGTTTTCGAGCGAGACGGTGCAGCAGGAGGCGGCCGTGGGCTGCCGGACAGCGGGGATCGGGTGTATCGAATGCAAGAGCTGGGTGGCGGACGCGATCGTCACTACGATTGCGCCGATCCAGGCACACCGGCGGGACCTTGAGAGCCGACCGAGCGTGGTGAAAGATGTGCTGGCGAATGGGAAAGATCGCGCGATCAAGCGGGCTCAGCAGACTCTTAACGAAGTCCAGCAGGCGATGGGACTGGCGTAACGGTGAGCGACGAGGTAGAGAACGACGAGAAGCAGGCGGAGGGTGCCGCACCGTTTGCGCTGGAACCGCAGCCGCTGCCCGCGCCGCCGCCTGAACCGCGCCGCGTTTCGGATAAGGAAAAGGACAAGGCGGAGGCTTCGCAGTCGCCGTTCTCGGTGACCGTGGGGCTGGTATACGACGGGCCTATGGATCTTCTGCTGGACCTGATTCGGCGGCAGAATATCGACATCTACGACATACCGATGGCGCGGATTACGGCTCAATTTCTGGAGTATACGCACCATTTGAAACAGACCGATGTGGATGCGGCTGGCGAGTTTATCTATGTGGCCTCGCTGCTGATTCATATCAAGTCGAAGACGCTGCTGCCGCGCGATCCTTCCGACGTGACCGGGGCGGATGCGGAGGACCCGCGGCGCGAGCTGGTGGAGAGACTGTTGGAGCACGAACGGTTCAAGTCTGCCGCGCAGATGTTGATGCAGAAGCAGCAGATTGAAGAGGCGACGTGGTCGCAGCCGGGGATGAAGGGGTTTTTGCAGGACGAGGGGATCGCGTCGATTGATTCTGAGCGCGAGATCGATGCCGATACGGTAGACCTGGTGCGGGTATTTCAGGACATCCTGACGCGGTTGCGGGAGCGGCCGGTACACACTATCGATGAAGAGTCGGTGACGGTCGCGCAGATGATCGACTATGTGAAGCGACGGCTGCTGATGGAAGACCGGCCGATCAGCCTGCGGCGGCTGTTGCACAATGCACGGTCGGAACGCGCGCTGATCTGTACGTTTCTGGCGATGTTGGAACTGGTGCGGCTGCAGGCGATTCTGCTGCGGCAGCCGGCGCAGTTTGGGGACATACTGGTGAAGAAGACGGAGCACTTTGAACAAGTGTTCGCAGACCAGGCTGCGGTGAGGGACGACTGGAGCTAGGCGGCCAGCTGCATCTTTCGCTGCGGGCCGGTCCACTGGTTTGTCGTCCTATTACTGGGCCGCCCGGTCTACCGGGGAGAATTACTTGGCTGCGGCTTCGATCTCCTGCATTTCGGCGTCGGAGAGGGTGATGTTGGCGGCCTTCATGTTCTCTTCCAGGTGCGCGACGGAGGACGTGCCGGGGATAGGCAGCATGACCGGGCTGCGGTGGAGCAGCCAGGCCAGCGAAAGCTGCGAGACGGTGGCTCCGTGGCGCTTTGAGACTTCGTCCAGCTTGCCGCCGGGCAGGGCGAGCTTGCCTGCAGCTACGGGGAACCAGGGTATGAAGGCGATGCCGTTCTGCTGGCAGTAGTCGAGGGTGTCCTCGTGTTTGCGGTTGCCAACGTTGTACTCGTTTTGGACGCTGACAATCTTGACTATCTTTTGTGCCTGTTCGATCTCGTGCGGCTTCACTTCGCTCAGACCGACGTGGCGGATCTTGCCTTGTCTCTGCAGGCGAGCGATCGGCGCGAGCGATTCTTCGACCGGAACCTTGGGGTCGATGCGGTGCAGTTGCCAGAGGTGAATACAGTCGGTCTGGAGGAAGCGGAGGCTCATTTCGACCTGCTGTTGCAGGTATTCGGGGCGACCGACGGGCAGCCAGCGGTCGGGTCCCTGGCGGGTAAGGCCGCCTTTGGTGGCGACGACGAGGCCGGCGGCGAAGGGTGAGAGCGCCTCTCCGATGAGGCGCTCGGTAACGTCGGGGCCGTAGCTATCGGCGGTGTCGATGAAATTGACGCCGAGTTCAACGGCGCGCTTGAGAACCCGTTTTGCTTCTTCGGCGTCGGCGGGCTCGCCCCAGATGCCTTTGCCAGTCAGGCGCATGGCGCCATAGCCGAGGCGGTTGACTTCAAGGTCGCCGCCGAGTTTAAAAGTCTTTTCTACGTCACTCATGTAAGGTCATTTCTCCTGGCGTTGCCGGTCTCGTTGATTGTGATGCGGCAGTGGAGTCAAAGTTGCGGCGCTATTCGGCGAATGCCTATGGGGTCAACAATCGTCTGCTGGAGATGCGATACCCTGAGCGGACACCGTCTGCCTGTTTTCTGAAGGAGAACCTGCGTCATGACTCTGCGCCCTTTCTGTTTCCTGGCCCTGCTGCTTTCGGGAACTACGCTGCTTCTGGGACTTACGCCGCCTCTGGGCGCGCAGGCGAAGCCCTGGCCGATTCGCGCGGTCATCGTGACCACGTTTGAGATCGGCAACGATACTGGTGACGTTGCCGGCGAGTTCCAGCTATGGGTGGAGCGCGAACATCTGGACGAGGTGATCGCTTTTCCGGGCGGTGTGCATCCGCTGCGTACGAACCGGGACCATACCGTGCTGGGCATGGTGAGTGGGACGACGCTGGTGAACGCGACGGCATCGATGATGGCGCTGGGGCTCGATCCGCGCTTCGACCTGACGCGGGCGTACTTCCTGATCAATGGGATCGCCGGGGTAGACCCGGCGGACGCTTCGATTGGGTCAGCGGCGTGGGCCACGTATGTTATTGGCGACGTGGCGCGGGAGATTGATCCACGCGACGCGCCTGCGGAGTGGCCGTACGGGATATTCCCAGTGGGAGCTCACGCGCCGAATCCGCCCAGCGTTCCGGTGGCTCCCTGGACGCGCTCGAATCTGTACGAGCTGAATGCGAAGCTGGCGGACTGGGCTTTCGCCGAGACCCGCAACCTGAAGCTGAAGGACGATCCGGGGGTGGTTGAGTTTCGCAAGGCCTACGCCGGCTTCCCGAATGCACAGCGGCCGCCGTTCGTGCTGAAAGGCGATACGTTTGCTTCCGATTATTACTGGCATGGCAAGGTGATGACCCAGTATGCGAACGACTGGGTGAAGCTCTACACCGGCGGCAAGGGAAATTTTGTGATGACAGAGATGGAAGACTCCGGTTTCATGAACGCGCTGGAGCGCCTGACGGAGATGCATCGAGTGGACGTGCGGCGCGCAATGGTGCTGCGCACGGGGAGCAATTTCTGCACGCCGCGCGCCGGACACACGGCGGTGGAGTCGGTGACGGCACCGTACATAGGCACGAAGGTAGCGCTGGAGTCGGCGTGGCTGACAGGGAGCACGGTGCTGCATTCCTTGCTGGACCACTGGGAGGTGGCGGCGAAGCGGATACCGGGCGATTAGGCGGCGGAAGGAAAATCCTGCCTGGCGGCAGAATCGAGTCCTGCATGGAGCCGAGCCTAAGCTATATGCGACCGATGGCCTTTCCTGGGCTGCATCGCGGACGCACGAAAGCCCCGCCGGAACGGGGCTCGTTTGCAAGCAAAAAGGGGACTAGGCCGCGACGGCTTCCGTTGCGGCGACGGCGGGGATGATGGAGACGAAGCGCCCGCGCTGTCCGCGATTCTGAAACTTTACGACGCCGTCGATCTTGGCGTAGAGGGTGTCGTCGGAGCCGCGTCCGACATTGAGGCCGGGCTTGTGCGGTGTGCCGCGCTGGCGAACCAGGATAGACCCGCCGGTGACTGTTTCGCCGCCGAAGCGCTTGACGCCGAGCCGCTGGGCGTTTGAGTCGCGGCCGTTTTTGGATGATCCAAGTCCCTTTTTATGTGCCACTGTTGTTCCTCTTTCGCGCCCTGGTGGCGCTCACGAAATTTTTACCGGCGGCCCGCGGGGGGCTAAAACCCGGATTGTCCTGCCCGGTGCGTGTCACGGCTGACGCCGTGGCCTACCGTTCTGTGCACTTCCGCCTGCTTACTTGGCTTCGGCCTTGAAGCTCTTGCCGCCGACGAGGATTTCGTTGATCTTGACTTCGACGAAGCTCTGGCGGTGGCCCTGCATCTTTTTGTACTGCTTTTTGCGCTTGAAGTGGAAGACGAGGATCTTGTCTCCGCGGCCCTCGCTCACGACTTCTGCGAGGACTTTGGCGCCGCCGAGATCCTGCTCGAACTTGCCCTCTTCGCCGGAAACGGCGACGACTTCGGAGAACTCGATGGCGCCGTTGTCGTGCTCGCTCTTTTCGATGCGAAGGGTGTCGCCGGGAGCGACGCGGTATTGTTTTCCACCGGTACGTATGACTGCGTACATTGCTTGAAACCTCGTTGCAGAGCGCATGACTGCTACGCTCGCATTTCCTCAACTCAAAATGTCTTGTCCAGAGGGCGGCTCGCCCGTGTCGCCGAGGTAGCTTCAAAATTCAAAAGCCACACAATCGGCGACCCTGCAATCGGAGTGACCGACGGCATTTGCCAAACTTCACGATTTTACCGGTAGAGAGCGCCCGGGGTCAACCGATATGGCGCCGGATCTAGAAGGCGCGCGATTCGACTGCCAATACCCGACCGGAGTGGGGCTCCTGCGCGAAGAGGATGAGGTGGCGGGCGGGGCTGGAAGCGCCGGTCTCGTCGAAGGGGAGAAGGAGATGGGCGGTGTTCGGAGCGGCGGGCGCGGCGGCGTCGTGTTGAACGTCGAGCTGAACCAGGCTGCGGGCGATCGAGACGTGGGTGAGCGAGTGACCGGCGTTTTCGCCGTGCCGGACCTGGGTGGTGGCAGAGTCGTCGGTGAGCGCGGCGAATATGTCGGGCATGTGACCCGGCTGTGAGCCTACGATTTGCCAGGCGACCTCGAGCTTTTTATCGGCGATTTTTGTGGAGAGGATGCGGATGGTGAGCGACGAGGCGGGCGCTACCTGGCGAACTGCCTTGAGTACAGCATCGCCGTCGGAGCCCAACACCTCGCGTTCGCCATTGACGATCATCTGGGGGGTATAGACGCTCGAGAGGTGGAAGCGCTCGGCGTAGTCGCTCTGGCGGTCGGTGAAGGTGCTGGTGGAGAAGCGGTCGGCCCAGCCGAGGCGGTTCCAGTAGGTGACGTGCTCGCTGAGGCCGACGATCTGGAGGCCCTGAGTGTTGGCGTCGACGCGGGAGTCGACGCGGGAGTTGTGGAGTCTGCGCAGGACGTCATCGGCGGGCGGGCAACTGGAGCAGCCCTCGGAGGTAAAGAGCTCGACCAGAACGAGCCGAGGCGGCTTTTGAACGGCGGTCGCGGTCTGGGCGGAAGCGCGAGGGCTCGATGCGGTCAAAAGGACCGCGACCAGCGGCAACAGCTTCATCGTATTCGCAGTATTCACAAACATCGTATTCACAAACATGGGTACACCAAGTCTCACGCTGGGTTGGATGGGTAAAACGTGCAAAGGTCACAGGAAATGTTTGGACCGCCGGGTTATCGCACTGTTTGAGCGGAGTTGATGGCTGGGACTTTCGCGAGCATGCCGAAGACGAGGGTGCTGCTGCCGCCTACGAGGTTCAAGACGTAGCCGGATGGGAGCTGTGTCAGCAGAGAGCGATCCAGCAGAATGAGGCGGGGGCCGTCGGCGAGGGCGTCCAGGAACGATTGGGGATCGAACATGTACGGGTCGCGGAGGGCACTGGGGGATGGGTCGTCCGGTTGCACCCGCTGGACGACGCGCCGCGCGTAGAAGATGCTGCTGGCAATGGGGGCGAGGTGCGGCTGCCGCCAGAAAAGAAGAGGGCCGGGTACGGTGGGCGAATGCGCGAAGACTCTCTTGAGCAAGGCGGCGGACTCGCGGCTGTCGGGTGCGGGGGAGCCGTCGCCGAGGATGGGAGCGTGCAGGTGTTTGCGCGGGGCGGACGTGGTCCAGGCTGACAGAGCGAAGCAGGCGATGGCGGCGGCAATTGCCGCGGCTCGCATGGCGATGGAGCGGTTTGAGGCGAAAAAGCGCTGCACGGGCCCTGCCCACCACGAGGCTGCCAGTACGGCCAGCGCGGGGTATACCGGAGCGACATAATGCGGCAGGCGGGTTTGTATGAGGCTGAAAAAGAGGACGACGATAACGGTGAAGATGGCGAAGGGCTGCAGCGTTTTCGCGTCGCGTTCCCAGAGAGTTTTCGCGTGGCGGTTCCGGAGCGTTTTCGCGTCGCGTTTCCAGACCGTCGCGGCGACGGGCGGCAGGGCAAGAAGCAGCAGCGGGGCAGCAGATACGGCGATGACTTTGAGGTAGTACCACCAGGGGGTGTGGTGGCTTTCAAGCTGGGTGGTCGCACGGTGGAGGACATGGAGGCCGACGTAGATGTCGGTGAAGCTGGTGCCGAAGCGATGCAGCATGAAAAGGTGCCAGGGCAGTACTGCCGCGAGGAAGAGAGCAAGCCCGAGCAGGAATGGCGGGATGTTGCGGCGGCTAAGGGTGTCGCGAGTCATCGCGAGGAAGGCCAGGAGTGTGAGCAGGAGCACGATGCTGGCGGCGCCTTTGGTCATTGCCGCGATGGCGACGCCGATCCAGAAGAGGGGCCAGCCGGTACGCGCGTTCCGGCGAAGTTCGGCCAGGCCGATGAGCGCGACCGCGCAGGCGAGCGAGAGCAGGGTGTCTGTCTCGCCGACACGGCAGATGTGCAGGAAACCGAACGTGCTGAGCAGAAGGAGGGTTGAGAGCCAAGCGACCCAGCGAGCTTCGCTTCGGTTCTCGCCCAGCGCCAGCCAGCCGTGCAGGAGGGTGACCAGTGCGACGCCGGAGAAGGCGGAACCGGCGCGGGCCCAGAATTCGGTGACGCCGAAGAGCTTGAAGAAGACGGCGGTGATCCAGAGGGTAAGTGGGGGCTTCTCGAACCAGAGCTGAGCGTTCCAGTGCGGGACCAGCCAGTTGCCAGAGAGCATTTCGCGCGAGACTTCGGCGTATATGCCTTCGTCCCAGTCGGCGAGGGTGCGGTGGCCGAGCAGGGGAAGGAGCACGAGGCAGGCGAGGGCTGTGGCCAGCAGGGTGGAGGCGACGACTGCTCTCCAGGCTGGTGGGGACCGGTGGGGGCTGTGGCTTGTCCGATCCATGTAAGAACGATAAATGCAGGCCTGGACGTTAGACTCGGAGACGCGCGGCTGGAACCGGTCGCGGCGTGCTCTGACTATGCCTGAGTCTTCGCTATCTCGACGCAGCTTCCGTGCTCCCTGGGCGATCTTCTGGGTGGGGTTTGCACTGCGGGTGGCCTGCATCGTGATCGGACACACGTACCGTGTGCGGTTGAATAACGATCATTTCGACTTCGGGTTCGAGGCGGGGCGCATTGCGCGATCGCTGGTCGAAGGGCATGGCTATGCGAATCCTTTCAACGGAGTTTCGGGGCCGACGGCGTGGCTGCCGCCGCTTTATCCGTTGCTGATGGCAGCGGCGTTCAAACTGTTCGGGACGTACAGCCAGGGCGCGGCGCTCTTCCTGCTGATCTGCAACAGTGTTTTTTCCGCGGCAGTGGCTCCGGCAGTGTACGAGATTGGGGCGCGCTGCTTCGATGCGCAGGGCCTGGCGCGGCGGTCGTCGAAGCACGCCGAGCCGGTGGCGCTGTGGGCGGCGTGGCTGTGGGCGGTCTATCCGGCGGCGCTGCAGTATGCGATTCACTGGTTCTGGGAGATGTCGGTTTCGACGTGTCTGTTTACGTGGACGCTGGTGCTGGCGCTGCGGCTGAGGGGGGTGGGGGACGCCGTGCCCGAGGAACGCAGGTCCGAGAAGCCGGACATGGGGCTGTGGTCGTGGGTTGGGTTCGGCGGTTTGTGGGGGTTGGTTGCGCTTTCGAATGCTTCGCTTCTGCTGTGTTTGCCGGCGACGGTGGTGTGGATTCTCTGGCCGCAGATTCGTGGCGAAAAAGGGTTGGTGCGGGGCGTCGCTGGCGCACTGGTGGCGGGGCTGGTCGTTGCGGCGGTGATGGCTCCGTGGGTGGTTCGGAATGAGCGCGTGCTGCATGCGTTTATACCGACGCGGTCGAACCTGGGCGTGGAGCTCGAAGACTCGATGCGGGCGGAGACGGACGCGTTTACGATCGGAACGCGGTTGCCGCTGTGGCCGGGCGATCCGGAGTTTCAGCGCTTTGTGCGCGTAGGGGAAGTGGCGTATTCGCGCGAGAGCGGACAACACGCTGGCGCGCTGATGCGGATGTATCCGGAGCGCCTGGCGCACCGTACGCTGGATCGCTTTCTGTTTTTCTGGGAGGGGACGCCGCATGCGGGTGACAAGCACCCGATGCAGGAGTACCTGCGCAACCTCAGTTACAGCTTCCTGAGCGTGTGTGGTTTGCTGGGGCTGTGGCTGGCTTTGAGCAAGCGCGTGCCGGGTGCGGGGTTGTTGCTGCTGGCCTTTGTGTTCGTTCCGCTGCCGTACTATCTGGTGACGGTGCAGGCTCGGTTCCGGCATCCGCTGGAGCCCCTGATTGCGGTGCTGGGTGTGTATTTGTTTCGCTCGGCGCGGTGGAGAAAAGGCGTGCGACACTGAGTGCGTCATGAACAACTCACCCACCATCAAAGTGCAGCGGCTGCATCCTGCTGCGCAGCTTCCGCGCTATGCGCATACCGGGCCGTTTGGGGACCTGGCGGCGGACCTGTTTGCCGCGGAGGCGCTGACGCTGGCGGCCGTCGGTGAGGCTGGCAGCACGGGGGCGGTGCGCACGGGTCTGGCGCTGGAGTTGCCGTCGACCCATGGAGCGCTGGTGGAGGACCGCAGCGGTCTGGCGCTGCGTGGTTTGACGACGCTGGCGGGGGTGATCGACCCGGGCTATCGCGGTGAGTTGAAGGTGGTGCTGACGAACCTGGCGGCCGAGCCGCAAAGCATTGCGCCGGGCCATCGCATTGCGCAGTTGCGCGTGGTGGAGCGGATTCAGGCAACGTTTGAGGAGACCGACGGGCTCGAAGAAGCGCCGCGCGGGACGGCGGGCTTCGGTTCTACGGGGCACTGAGGCGATTGCGGTTCAGTCCGGTTGGCTATACTCGTTGAGAATGGCGGAACCTCAACCAGACCAGGGCGATGTTGTCAGGGATGACTCGGCGCAGGCGTTAATCTCTCCGGCGGCGGCAGGGGCGGGTTCGGCGGGGCTGGTGGGCACGACGGAGCCAGGCACGCGGGGCCGGGTGCCGGCGTTCCAGCGGAACCAGATGTGGAAGTATTTCGGGCCGGCGTTTGTGGCGTCGATTGCGTATATCGACCCCGGCAATTTCGCGACCAACATTCAGGGCGGAAGTCGCTTTGGATACAGGCTTTTGTGGGTTTTGCTGTGGTCGAACGCCATGGCGATTCTGATTCAGTATCTGTCGGCGAAGCTGGGGATTGTGACGGGGCTGACGCTGCCGCAGAACTGCCGCAAACACTTCTCCAGGCCGACGACGCTGGGATTGTGGGTGGCGGCGGAAGTGGCTGCGATTGCGACAGACCTGGCGGAGTTTCTGGGTGCGGCGCTGGGGCTTTACCTGTTGTTTGGGCCGGCGCTGCTGGCCCGAGGATGGACGGCAACGCAGTGTCTGCTGGGTGCGGCGCTGGTGTCGACGGTGCTGGTTTTTGCGATTCTTGCGCTCGATTTAGCAGGCTTTCGGTGGTTTGAACGCGGGATTATGGCGTTCCTGGCGGTCATTGGGGTGTGTTACGCGATCGAGGTATTTCTGGTGCATCCGGACTGGCAGCAGGCCGCCCTGCACGCGCTGCTGCCGACGTTTGCGACGGGCAGCAGGAAGGACCTGGGGGACAGCGTTTATCTGGCGGTGTCGATGCTGGGTGCGACGGTGATGCCGCACGTGATTTATCTGCACTCGGCGCTGGTGCAGCCGCGGCTGAACGAAATGGCGAAGCCACCGAAGCGGCTGGTGCCGGGCATGGTGCGGGAGTATCTGCGCTATGAGCTGATCGATGTGTTCGTGGCGATGAACGGGGCGTGGCTGATCAACTCGGCGATGATCATCATGGCGGCAGTCGCGTTCACGCATGGGGTGGTGGTGGACGACGTTGAGGTGGCGTACAAGACGCTGGGGCCGCTGCTGGGGCCGATGGCGGCTGGCGCGTTCGCGATTGCGCTGCTGTGCTCGGGGCTATCGAGCTCGACGGTGGGGGTGATGGCTGGACAGGTGATTATCGAGGGCTTTCTGAATATCCGGTTTCCGATTTTCCTGCGGCGGCTGATTACGATCATTCCGGCGATTGCGGTGATTGCGACAGGATTTTCGCCATTGAAGATTATTGTGCTGTCGCAGGCGGTCTTGAGCTTCACGCTGCCGGCGGCGCTGATACCGTTGTTGATTCTGACGAACCGGACGAGCGTGATGGCTGATTTCTCGTCGGCTCGGCGGACACGGGTGGCGGGGTGGGTTTGCGTGGGGATTATCGTTTCGTTGAATGCGGTGTTGCTGGTGCAGTTGGCGATCGCGTAGGTCTCGAGGACGCGGCCGGGCTAAAGCCTGGTGTGATTGGCCCCTGTTGTGATTGGCCCCTGGTGGAATGGGCCTTAGCGGGGATGAGTCTCGTGCGGGTCGGCGTGGGCTGGAGGAGTGGCTGCGGGGGCCGGGCGTGGGGCTTCGGCGTGGGGTGCAGGGGCGGGTGCGGGGCGGGGGGCTTCCACGCGAGGTGCGGGTGCCGGTGCGGGCCGCGGTGTTTCTACGCGGGGTGCTTCTGCGCGGGGTGCGGGTGCGGGTGCGGCGCGCGGGGTTTCCACGCGAGGTGCGGGCGCGGGCCGGGGTGCTTCTACGCGGGGTGCTTCGGCGCGGGGTGCGGGTGCGGCGCGCTGCTGCTGTTGCACCTGCTGTTCATGCTGTTGAGCCTGGATCTGGCGCTCCTGCATTTGCTGCAGGCGCTGCTGTTCCTGCTGCTGTCTGACCTGCTGCTGCTGGTTGCGAAGTTCTTGCTGCTGCTGCTGTTGATTGCGTAGCTGCTCCTGCTGAGCTTTCTGGTTGCGAAGTTCTTGTTGCTGCTGCTGTTGATTGCGTAGCTGCTCCTGCTGAGCTTTCTGGTTGCGAAGTTCTTGTTGCTGCTGCTGATTGCGTAGCTGGTCCTGCTGAGCTTTCTGGTTGCGTAGTTCTTGTTGTTGCTGTTGAGTGCGCAGCTGGTCCTGCTGAGCTTTCTGGTTGCGTAGTTCTTGTTGTTGCTGCTGATTGCGCAGCTGCTCCTGCTGAGCTTTCTGGGTGCGTAGTTCTTGTTGCTGCTGTTGTTGAAGCTGTTGCTGTCGAGCCTGGTCGCTCTGGTTATGCATCTGTTGCAGGCGCTGCTGCTCTTCGCGGCCGGTCGGTGTATGCAACGGCTGGTTTTGCTGGTTCTGCTGTAAGGCGCGTTGCTGTTCCGCCTGACGCTGTTCCAATTGACGCTGCCTGGCCTGCTGCTGCTGAACCTGTTGCTGCTGGACCTGCTGCTGCTGCTGGATTTGCTGCTGCCTGACCTGTTGTTGCTGGGCCTGTTGCTGCTGGATTTGCTGCTGAACCTGCTGCTGCTTGATTTGCTGCTGCTGGAATTGCTGTTGCTGGATCTGCTGCTGTCGATTTTGTTGTTGCTGCACCTGTTGATTGCGAAGTTGAAGCTGCTGATTACGTTGCTGTTCCTGCTGGTTGCGCAGTTGCTCCTGCTGACTGCGCTGCTGGTTCTGGAGGGCTTGCTCCTGCTGTATACGCTGCTGGTTCTGGATACGTTGCTCGTTCTGTAACTGCTGTTGCTGCGGGTCAGAATTGTTGAAGCCGGGGCGGTTTCCGCCGAAGCCGCCGCGGACGGGTGGAGCCGCGATGCCGGGGGTCGCCGCGACAGGGCGGGTGTAAGCGGCTTCGGCGGGACGGCCGTGGTTGGTGTTGTAGCTCTGGTTGCGGTTGTTGGCGGCCTCGTTGCGAAGATAGAGTTGGGTGGCCATGGGGGCGGTGTGCTGCTCGCGCGCGGCGGCGAGCTCGAAGGCCTGGGGGCGCGACTCTACGCCGCGCGGGCCGTTGTAGCTGGCACGACCGCCGTTGCCGCCGCGGTAGGTGTTGATGACCTCGCGGTCATAGACGTTGCGGATGTTGGCGAGGTTTACGCGGTTGACGGCGCGGTTGTAATAGAAGTCGTTGTCGCGCCAGTAGCCGCCGTAGTAGCCACTGCCGGTGTAGCCGTGGCCGTAGTCAATGCCGCCGTAGTAGCCGATGTGGCGTCCCCAGTAGCCGCGGTGAAAGCGATAGCGGTTGTTGGTGTAGCCCCAGTACGCGGGCGTCCAAAGAGCGCCGTTGTAAGGAGCGGCGACCCAGGCGCCTGGAGCCCAGAAGTAGCCGTTGGATGAGGAATCCCAATAGCCGGGGGTCCAGAGGTAGTTGGGGCCGGGTGCGGGGGGCTGTTCGTAGTCGGGCAAGGGCGGCGGGGCCTGGTCGGCGTAGATGGCGTTCTGCTCGTCGTAGTTAGGGTCGTAATTCTGGGCGTAGTTAGGGTCGTAGTTCTGGTCGTAGTTTGGGTCGTAGTTCTGGTTGTAATTCTGGTTGTAGGCAGGGTCGGAGCCGCGATCGTAATTCTGGTTATAGTTCTGGTTGTAGTTGCCGCGGCGCTGGGCGTAATTCTGCTGGATGGGTGCAGGCTGCTGGCGGGATGGCTCGTTATAGCTTTGTGACTGCTGCTGCGGTGCGTATTGCTGGCTTGAGTTGAGAACACGGGTGCCCTGCTGTTGCGGCTGACTGTAGGGCTGCTGGGCCGGCTGCGAACCGTCTACGGGGGCGAGGTTCGCGGTCGCGGGGTCGATGCCGCTGTTGTCGATGATGGGAGCGGGTGTGGCGGGCGCGCTCTTGCAGCCGGCGACACTCAGGGTGAGGCCAAGAGAAAGGCTGAGTGCGGCGGAAGTCCATGGGGAAAGAAAGCGTACTTGGGTCGCCATAACGAAAACTCCTGTTGCTGAGATCCCCCCCGGAATGGGGTGAGGATACTCGGAACGCACTCTAAGAGAACACCGATGCCGCTGCTAAGTCGCAAGCGGCAGGGAAGGGTGGGAGGGTCCTGAGTCGCGGCCTTTAGTCGCGGCCTTTGCCGTGGCCCTTGCCGTTGCCCTTCTCGTGGCCTTCGCCATCGTCGCCATGTCCGTGGCCTTTGCCCTTGTCGTTGTGGTGGCCTTCGCCATTCTCGCCGTGTCCGTGGCCCTTGCCGTTGCCCTGGTCTTCGTTCTGGCGCTCGAACTTGCGCTGCTGTCCGGGCGGGATGAAGCCTTCCGGGTGACCATGGTTGACGATGACGTGGGGGCCGTAGGTGTTGCGGTCGACGTAGACCTCGCGCTGCTCACGGAACTGGCCGGGGTAGGCTGGGCTATGACGCTCGTGCATGGCGACGATCTCGTACGGCCGCGGGCCGATGAGGACGCCACCGGGGCCGTTGAAGCTGAGGGAGGCTACGATGTCGCGGCCGTAGGTGACGTTGTTATAGATTGCGGGACGCTCGTAGAGCGAGGTGATGCCGGAGGGCAGGGTGTTGTAGGCGCGGTTGTAGTAGAAGTTGTCTTTGTTCCAGTAGCCGCCGTAGTAGCCCGTGCCGACATATCCGTTGCCGTAGTCTATGCCGCCGTAGTAGCCGACGTGGGGTCCCCAGTAGCCTGGGTGCCAGTCATAACGATGGCCGTTGGAGTGCCAGTATCCGGGCGTCCACAGAGCGCGCTGAAAGGGAGGGCGAGCCCATGCGCCCTGGACCCAGGAATAGCCGGAAGGGTTGTGGCCCCAGTATCCGGGTGTCCAGAGATAACCTGCACCGGGGGCGGGAGGCTGCTGGTAGTTGCGCTGCGGCGGTGGGGGCTGGTCGGCTTCGTCGTAGACGCCCTGGCCGCGTCGATTGTTGTCCGCATACTCGTCGTATTCTTCTCCGTTCTGCTGCGGAGCATAGGCGGAACTCTGGCCGAGCACGCGGGTGGGCTGGTTGCCATACTGCGGGCTGGGATACTGCGGCTGACCGGAGGCGGGCGGCTGGTTGAGGGGCTGTGCAACAGGAGCGAGGTTGGCGGCAGCGGGGTCAGGCCCGAGCGGAGCCGTACTCTTGCAGGCTGTCAGACCGAGTGTGAGGCCGAGCGAAAGTGCGAAGACGGGCAGGAACCGGGTACGAAAGTTCGGGTTGAGGATGTCGTTCGTCGTGCTGGTCATGAAGTTCTCCAGCTTAGTCCGATGCCGTGGGTCGCCCAGATGAGGCTGGGCATGGAAATTTGGATGAAAGTTTGGTGACGGTGGAGCTAGAATGATGCCATGCTGAGTTGCGCTCACTTCAAGCGCTTTCGCCGTGGCCGCCACGATCGCGGCTGGACGGCTTCGATCCGATTCTCCAGCCGCTCCTAGTCCCTCGAAGAACAGGGCTAAGCCTACTGTCTCTTGTCCCCCTTTTTTGGCGGGCTTAAGCCCGCTGCTACACCGCGCCTTCTGCGCTTCCGTGAAACCCAGGAGAGAACACACCATGACGACACCCCAGCTATCTGCCCTTTCCAGCCATCCGAACAGCTTCAACGCCGCCGCCACACTGAGTGCCGGCGACCAGACGGTCGAGTACTTCAAGCTTTCCGCGCTGGAAGGCGTGGACCTGACACGGCTGCCATTTTCGCTGCGCATATTGCTTGAAAACCTGTTGAGGCACGAGGACGGCAAGACGGTGACCGCGGATGACATTCGTTTTCTCGCGGCATGGGATCCGAAGGCCGAGCCGTCGCGCGAGATTGCGTACATGCCGGCGCGGGTGCTGATGCAGGACTTTACCGGGGTGCCCGCAATCGTGGACCTGGCGGCGATGCGCGACGCGATGCGCGCGCTGGGCGGTGATCCGGAGAAGATCAATCCGCTGCAGCCGGCGGAGCTGGTGATCGACCACTCGGTTCAGGTGGACGAGTGGGGCACGGTGAATGCGTACGACTTGAACGCGGCGCTCGAGTTTCAGCGCAACCGCGAGCGGTATGCGTTTCTGAAGTGGGGACAGACGGCGTTCCGCAATTTTTCGGCGGTGCCGCCCGGCATGGGAATCTGCCACCAGGTGAACCTTGAATACCTGGCGCGGGTGGTGTTTACGACCTCCCCCGATGCCGACGGTAAGGTGACGGCGTATCCGGATACGCTGGTCGGGACGGATTCGCACACGACGATGGTGAACGGGCTGGGCGTGCTGGGATGGGGTGTGGGGGGTATTGAGGCGGAGGCTGCGATGCTGGGGCAGCCGGTGAGCATGCTGTTGCCGCAGGTTGTGGGGTTTCGGCTGACGGGCAGGCTGAAGGAAGGGTCGACCGCGACCGACCTGGTGTTGACGGTGACCGAGGCTTTGCGGAAACAGGGCGTGGTGGGCAAGTTTGTGGAGTTTTATGGGCCAGGGGTCAGTGAGCTTCCGCTGGCCGATCGCGCGACGATTGCGAATATGGCGCCGGAGTATGGAGCGACATGCGGGATCTTTCCGGTCGACAACGAGACGTTGAAGTACCTGCGGCTGACCGGGCGCAGCGAAGAGCAGATTGCGTTGTGCGAGGCCTACTACCGGGCGCAGGGTTTGTTTCATACGCCGGATGCACCGGAGGCGGAGTATTCGGCGACGCTGTCGCTGGATTTGTCGACGGTAGAGCCGAGCGTGGCGGGGCCGAAGCGGCCGCAGGACAGGGTGCTGCTGTCGAAGACTCCTGAGAGCTTTGCGCAGCAACTGCCGAGCCTGCAGGGGCCTAACGCGAACAAGAGCGCGGCGCGCCAGATGGTGCGCTGGGAGGGTGAGGGTGGACATGCGTCGCTGAGCGGAGACTTGACCGCGAGCAGGGGCGTGCCTGCGCCCGAGGTGCCGGAGACGATCACGGTGCTGGCGACGACGCACGACGAGCGCACGGAAGGCGGCGTGGCGGTGGCGATTGCGGAGACGGTGAACTCGGTGGAGGGGCGGTTTGGCGTGCAGCCGGAGAAGTATCTGGATAACGGATCGATTGTGATTGCGGCGATTACGAGCTGCACAAATACGTCGAACCCTTATGTGATGGTGGCCGCCGGGTTGCTGGCGAAGAAGGCGGTGCAGGCCGGGTTGATGACGCCGCCGTGGGTGAAGACGTCCTTAGCTCCGGGTTCCCGAGTTGTCACCGACTACTACACACGCGCCGGGCTGCTGCAATATCTGGACGCGCTGCGGTTTCAGGTGGTGGGGTATGGGTGTACGACGTGCATTGGCAACTCGGGGCCTCTGCCTACGGATGTTTCGAAGGCGATTGAGGACCATGGGCTGGTGGCGGTGTCGGTGCTTTCGGGGAACCGGAATTTTGAAGGGCGTATTTCGCCAGAGGTGCGGGCGAACTACCTGATGAGTCCGCCGCTGGTGGTGGCGTATGCGCTGGCTGGGCATATTTCGCATGATTTTGAGACGGAGCCGCTGGGTTATGGACATGACCGGAAGCCGGTGTTCCTGCGCGACATCTGGCCGACGCAGCAGGAGGTGTCGGATACGGTGGCGTCGTGTATCGATTCGGAGATGTTCCGGCACCAGTACTCGACGGTGTCGCTGGGTGATTCGAACTGGCAGCACCTGAAGTTTCCGAGTGGGGACACGTATGGGTGGGAGGCGGAGTCGACGTACATCCGCAAGGCGCCGTACTTCGACGGCATGACGGCGACGCCGGCGGAGGTGGCGGACATTTCGGACGCGAGGGTGCTGGCGGTGCTGGGCGACTCGGTGACTACGGACCATATTTCGCCGGCGGGGTCGATCAAGTTGAACGGGCCGGCGGGTCAGTATCTGACCGAGCATGGGGTGAAGCCTTCGGACTTCAACTCGTATGGGTCGCGGCGCGGCAACCATGAAGTGATGGTCCGCGGGACGTTTGCGAACGTTCGTCTGCGGAACAAGCTGGCGCCGGGGACCGAGGGAGGCGTGACGCGCTTGCTGCCGGAAGGCGAGGCAATGTCGATCTACGACGCGAGCGTGAGGTATGGCGAGCGCGGCGTGCCGCTGGCGATCCTGGCGGGCAAGGAGTATGGGTCGGGGTCTTCGCGCGACTGGGCGGCGAAGGGGCCGCGGCTGCTGGGGATACGGTTTGTGATCGCCGAGAGCTACGAGCGGATTCACCGCTCGAACCTGGTGGGGATGGGGATTCTTCCGCTGCAGTTTGAGGCAGGCGAGAGTGTGGATTCGCATGAGTTGACGGGCGAAGAGACGATCACGCTGGGGGCCACGCCGGGAGACTTGAAGGCCATGCTCGACGAGAAGTTCGCCAGCGGGAAAAACATTACGGTGGTGGCGACGTCACCGGATGGCGAGGTGACGGAGTTTCCGGTTACGGTGCGGATCGATACGCCACAGGAGATTCTGTACTACCAGCATGGCGGGATTCTGCAGTATGTGTTGCGGCAGCTGGCGGGGAGGGCTTAGGATTCGACGTATATGGCTTCGACGATCAGTCCCGGCGATGTGCGTGTTTTCAAGCAAGGCGAAGGCAATGCGGTCGTCGTCGGGCTAGGCTTGTGGGCGGAGCGGCAAGGCAAGTGGATTCATATCCATATGACCGGGCCTGACCATTCGCACACAACTGTCACCAACAATCCGGGTTCCGTTCGCTTTCACCGTACCCTGTTCCGTGATCTGAGACGCACCTTGGTGAAGGAGAAGTGCTGGAGCTTTGGAGAGGAGGGCGCTGAGGTGGAGCAGGTGGAGCATGGAGCGCCTTCCGATTTCATGAGCCCCTTGGTCATTCGCGGAGAACCGTTGTCGGCCACCATCATGGCCGACCGTGGGCCACGGTGACGGAGCATTTCTTCGATTCGAGCGCATTCGCGAAGTTGTTCATAGCAGAACGTGGATCTGAGGAGATGGTGAGGCTCTACGCCGCTTCCAGTGCCAGACATGCGAGCACGCTTCTGTGGGTGGAGGTGCGGGCGGCGATAAGACGACGGCAGCGTGTGGGCGACATCTCAACGACCGATGCTGACCGCTTAGTGAATTCGCTTGAATTGCAAAGGCTTCGCGTGTCCTCGCTGGACGTGACGTCTGACGTTCTGGCCCGAGCGGCCATACTGATCGATGCGCGGCAACTGAGGAGCCTAGATGCGCTTCAGTTGGCGAGTGCAATCGAGACAGCGAAAAGGGGCGCTGTTGTGGTGTTCGTCAGCGCTGACAAATATCTGATTGCCGCCGCGCAGGCTGAAGGCTTGCAGGTGATGAACCCTGAGACTTCGGAAGATCAGCGTGAATTCGCCTGAAGCGCGGGGCGGGTCAGTTCGCTCGCTACATAGCGAAGGGGCCTGAGTGGCCCCTTTGCTGTTGCAGCGTGGATTGCGACGGAGGTTTAGGCGAAGGTGCCGGGTGAGGCGGTCATGACCTTGGCAAAGGCGGCTTTGAATTGCGCCATTTCAGCCGGGGTGCCGACCGAGACGCGGACTGAGTTGGGCCAGATGGGCCAGGTACGGCCGATGTAGACCTTCTCCGCCTGCATGGCGGTAATGATCTTGCGGCCGGGTTGGCCGACGTCGATCATGAAGCAGTTGGATTCGGACGGGATGTACTTGTACTTGTTGGCCGCCAGCCAGGTGAATGTGTCGTTGCGGGTATCGCCGATGATCTTCTTGCGCATGGGCACCAGTTCCGGGTCGGACAGGCTGGCGCTGGCGGCGACTGCGGCGGTGATCGGCATGGGGTTCATGCCGAACTGCTGCAGCTTGGCGAGCAGGTCGGGGCGGCCCATGGCGACACCGGCGCGGATGCCGGCCATGCCGTACACCTTCGAGAACGTGCGCAGGATGATAATGTCCTTGCCGGCGCCGACGAGGTCGACAGCGCTTTCGCCGCTGGAGAGGTGGATGTAGGCTTCGTCGACGAGCAAGACAGAGCCCTTGGGCTTGTTTTCAAGCGCGTAAAGGATGTCGGCTTTCGAGGTGAGCGTGCCGGTGGGGTTGTTGGGATTACAGATGTAGATGATGCCGGCGTTGGGGTCGGCGGTGACCATGGCTTTGACGTCGTGGGCGTAGGTAGAGGTGAGCGGCACCTTGGAGATCTTGGCGCCGGAGATCATGGCGGCACGCATGCCGGCCTCGTAGGAAGGGTCGGCGGTCACGAAGCCCTTTGTGGGCGAGGTGAAGGCGAGCACGGAGAAGTGCAGCGGCTCGCTGGAGCCGGCGTAGATGGCGACGTGGTCGGTCGGGATGCCCTGCTGTTTGGCGAAGAGGGTTCCCATGTGGTCGATTTCGCCGTCGATATCGTAGCGGCCTCCCTTGGAGGCGACAGCGCCGATGGCGGCGACCGCGGCTGGGCTGGGGCCGAGGGGGTTCTCGTTGGCGTTGATCAGGACGGCACCGGACGGCATGGCCTGACGCATGCGGCGCTGGCCGGGTGCGGGGGCGGTGCCGGCGGCCTGCTGGAGAGCGGCCCAGGCGAGATGGCCTTCAGAAAGGATGGGAACGGATGCTGCAAGTCCGGCTAGGCGGAGAAAGGAGCGGCGCGAGGGCGAGGAACCGGAGGGGCGAAAAGACGGGGTGGTCATGTGCGTGAGTCTCCCTTTTCAAATAGGTGAAGTGGGGGCCCGGAGCGACCGGTTTTTCGCTCGAATGCAAGGCTTAAATTGTCTTTCGTTGGATTGAATGTAACTCAGAATTCGTCGTGGAGAAACATGCGACGCGAAATAAAAGTGCCAGCGGTGTTGATGGCGTGCTAGTCTGACCGACCGCTTGGACGACGTTCGGGTGCGTCGGCTGGCATAATGAAGACAATTTTTGTGAGAAAAAGCCGCAGACATCATGCGGGAGGAGAGAACACATGGCGGACGCGACTTGCGATATTGGGCTGATCGGCCTGGCGGTGATGGGGCAGAACCTGGTCCTGAATATGAACGACCACGGGTATAAGGTGGCGGTGTTTAACCGCACCATATCCAAGGTGGACGATTTTCTGGCGGAAGAAGCGAAGGGGACCGAGGTGGTGGGGGCGCACTCGGTGGAGGAGCTCTGCAGCCTGCTGAAAACGCCGCGGCGCGTGATGATCATGGTGAAGGCTGGTGACGTGGTTGATCAGACGATCGAGCATATTCTGCCGCACCTTGAGAAGGGCGACATTATCATCGACGGCGGCAACTCGCTGTATACGGATTCCAACCGGCGCACGAAGGACCTGGCGGCGAAGGGCATCCTGTTTATCGGGACCGGGGTGTCGGGCGGCGAAGAGGGTGCCCGGTTCGGGCCGTCGATCATGCCGGGAGGCAACAAGGACGCCTGGCCGCATGTGAAGGACATCTTTCAGGCCATCGCCGCGAAGGTGGAAGATGGCACGCCTTGCTGCGATTGGGTGGGTGAGGACGGCGCCGGGCACTACGTGAAGATGGTGCATAACGGAATCGAGTACGGCGATATGCAGCTGATCTGCGAAGCCTACCAGTTGCTGAAGGACGGGCTGGGCTTGTCGGCCGACGAGTTTGCGGAGGTGTTCACGGAGTGGAACAAGGGCGAGCTGGACAGCTTCCTGATCGAGATTTCGGCGACGATTTTCGCGAAGAAGGACGACGACGGGCAGCCGATGCTGGACAAGATTCTGGACACTGCGGGACAGAAGGGAACGGGCAAGTGGACGGCGATTTCGGCGCTCGACCTGGGCATGCCGGTGACGCTGATCGGGGAGAGCGTATTTGCGCGCTGCCTGTCGGCGCTCAAGGAGGAACGCGTGGCGGCGTCGAAGATTCTGCAAGGGCCGGCGGCGGAGGCTATCAACGCGGAGCATCGGACCGAGTTTATTGAAGAAGTGCGGCGGGCGCTGTACTGCTCGAAGATGATCAGCTACGCGCAGGGTTATATGCTGCTGCGCGCGGCGGAGAAGGAGTCGGGCTGGAACCTGAATATGGGCGGGGTAGCGCTGATGTGGCGCGGCGGCTGCATTATCCGGTCGGCATTTCTGGGCGACATCAAGAAGGCGTTCGACAAGGACCCCAAGCTCCAGAACCTGCTGATGGACGACTTCTTTTCAGGTGCGCTGAACAAGTACCAGGCAAGCTGGCGCAAGGCGCTGGTGCACGCGATCGAGATGGGCGTGCCGACTCCGGCGTTTTCTACGGCGCTGGGATTCTACGACGGCTACCGCACGGCGCGACTGCCAGCGAACCTTCTACAGGCGCAGCGCGACTTCTTTGGCGCGCATACCTATGAGCGCGTCGATGAGCCGCGAGGCGAGTTCTTTCATACGAACTGGACGGGGCGCGGGGGCAGGGTGGCGTCGTCATCGTACAACGCTTGAAAACCGGGAATCGAAAATAGCGGACAGGCAAGGGCGAACAGGCAGCGGCGAATAATCGGGGCCGTATAGCGGGGCGGGTGGTCAATGAGCGACCTCCCACCGCAGTACGCCGGCTGCTGATCAGAAACGAACGGTGGGCAGGATCTGCGCGACGTAAACGCCGATGACAGCGATGGTCATCAGTGCGGCTGCACCGGCGGCGGTCTTAAGAAACGGATCGATTTTATCTACGCGGCGAACGATGTCGTCGTGTTCGGTCTCGCGGGTGTCGCCGGCGTTCTCGTTGAGGAAGACTACATCGACTTCGTGTCGCGTGAGATGGCTGCGGTAGAGGATGAGGACGAGGAATAGTCCGGTGCAAAGGCTCCAGACAACGATCAGGACCTGAAGGGTGGCCATAATTGCTCTCCCTTATCGCAAGTGATTTTGGTCCGGCCTATCGAACTGTCGGGCGTGCGAGCTATCGGGCGTGGATACGACGAACGGTAGGCTGGGCCGGTTGCGGAGAATGATACTCGCCAGCAGGCGTGGGTGGCGCGAAAATGTTGCGGCTAGCGCTGAATCACGTGGTAAATGACCAGACCCACAAAGCTGACGACGACAAGGGCGACGACGAGCAGGCCGAGAATGAACCAGGCGGCGCGGCGGCGGGTGGCGTCGGTGGGCTGAGTGATGCCAAACGTGTTGATGAAAAGGTTGGCCAGAGCTTCCAGGACGCGCATGGCCTAAGCATATGCCTACACAAAGAAAGTACGTGCCGGGGAACCGGACTTTGGATTGCATCGGAGGCAAGGGGCTGGGCATCCAATGTGCGTGCGGGTGGGCAGGAAGCTCGCGTGGACGGTTGCGGGCGCTTGCTCCCAAGGGCTGTGGCGACTAGACTTGAATGTGTGTCGATGCCGCGCCTGGCGCAGGCAGTTTCGAAGGAGAACCCAAGATGGCTACTGCTACCGTGACCCCTGAAGTTGTGACCGCGCCTGAAGTTGTGAATGCACCGGCGTCGACCGCACCCGTTGTCCTGACCCCTTCGGCGATCGTGAAGGTGAAGGAGATTATGGCGACGCAGGACCCTGTTCCTGCCGGTCTTCGGATCGGTGTGGTGGGTGGCGGATGCTCGGGGTTTCAGTACTCGATGTCGTTCGAGAATGCGTCGGGGATGATGGACAAGATTGTGCGATTTGACGACCTGAAGGTGTTCGTTGACGCGACCAGCGCGATGTACCTGAACGGCTGCACGGTGGACTACGTGGAGACGCTGGAGGCGGCGGGGTTCAAGTTTGAGAACCCCCAGGTGAAGTCGACGTGTGGGTGCGGATCGAGCTTCAGCGTTTAATTCCCGGGATTTCCTGGCGAAGCCCCGCTGATTGCGGGGCTTCGCTGCGTTCTGCGGGGCTCGCTGCGTTCATTGCTGATAGTGTGGCTGGGTTGGGCGCGGACTGGCGGAAGAGGGTTTTGTGAGCGCGATCTCTCGCAGGCAGATTGTAGTAGGCGGAGCGGCGGCTACGTTGGCGGCGCTGCATGGGACGAGTTTCGCCTGGAGCGGCAGCGAACCGAACCCGGCGCCGCTGCGTGAAGTGGGCTATGACCAGGTGCGGGTGCTGGGTGAGCTCCAGGTGGCGCAGGCGCAAGGGAATGCCGAGGTGCTGATGAGCCTGGCGGTCGAGAGCCTCATCAAGCCGTTTCGCGAGATGGCGGGGAAGCCCGGGACATCGGTCGGGCTGGGCGGGTGGTACGAGTGGAACCCGGACTATGACTATCACCACAGCGCGGTTGGGCTGGCTCCGGGATCGACGCTGGGGCAGTGGATGTCGGCGTTGGCGCGGATGTCTGCCGCGGCGAGCTTTGAGGGTGCTCAAGAGAAAGCGATGGCCGGCCGGGTTTCGGAACTGGTGCGACTGGTTGGCGCGCAGATTTCGGCGGAGTACTTTGCGAAGACTCGCTTTCCGGGGTACAGCTTCGACAAGCTGGTGTGCGGTTTGATGGATGCGCATCGTCTGACAGGCGATACCGCGGCTCTGCCCGTTTTAGGCAAGGTGAGAGCGGCGGCGGAGACCGTTCTGCCGGGCCATGCGGTGGATCGCGAGTTTCAATGGAAGGTGGGGAAAGACCTCTCGTGGATGTGGGATGAGACGTATACGCTGCCGGAGAATCTGTATCTGGTGTCTGCCATGGGCGGGGGAACGGCGTATCGGCGCATGGCCGAGGCCTACCTTGACGACGCCACCTATTTTGAACCGCTGTCGCGCGGAGTGAATGTGCTGGCGGACAAGCATGCGTACAGCTATGTGAATGCGTTGTGTTCGGCGATGCAGGCGTACCTTGTCGGCGGAAGCGATCTGCATCGGAAGGCGGCGGAAAACGGCTTTGCCATGCTCGAGAAGCAGAGTTTCGCGACCGGGGGCTGGGGGCCGGATGAGGTGCTGCGCAGGCCGGGATTCGACGAAGTGGCGAAGAGCCTGACGACCTCGCACAACAGCTTTGAAACCCCCTGCGGCAGCTACGCGCAGATGAAGTTGACGCGCTATCTGCTGCGGGCGAGTCGCGATGGAAAGTATGGCGACAGCATGGAACGAGTGATGGTGAATACGGTTCTGGGGGCGTTGCCGCTGCGGGCCGATGGCAGCTCGTACTACAGCTCGGACTATAACGTGGTGGGCAAGCGCGTGTACTCGGTGCACCGCTGGCCGTGCTGCTCGGGGACGCTGCCGCAGGTGGTGGCGGATTACGGCATCAACACGTACCTGCGGGAGGATGGCGCGGTGTGGGTGAATCTTTACCAGCCTTCGGAACTGCGTTGGACCGAGGGCGCAAAGACCCTCGGCTTGCGGCAGACCGGCAGCTATCTCGAGGAGGGTCGGGTGGAGGTGCGGATCACCTCGCGGGATCCGGCGAGATTCGCAATGCGTTTGCGGATCCCGGCGTGGGCCGGCGGTGAGGCCAGGCTGCGGGTAAATGGCCAGGCTGTGCCTGTGGTGGTGCGGACAGGGTTTGCCACGGTGGAGCGTTTGTGGCGGGCCGGGGACCGGGTGGAACTGGAGCTGCCAATGACACTGCGCCTGGAGGAACTGCCGTCGAACGGAGGTCCGTCGCAGTCGGGAACGGTCGCCCTGATGGTGGGGCCGCTGGTTCTGTTTGCGCTGCGCCAGCCTGGTGAAGCCGGGTGGTTGCAGATGGATCGCGGGGCGCTGCTGGAGGGGGTCAGGACCGGGCCCCGGGAGTGGACGGTGAAGACGAATGCCGGCGAGCGGCGGATGGTGCCTTTTATCGATGTGGGCGACCGCGAGTACTCGACCTATGTGAAGGCGGAATAGAAGGGACGCAGATTGTGGGGGGACGACTCCGCGGCGTCGCCAAAGCTGAACACTCGCAAGGAACAGATGTCTTGTCTTGCCCAATTTCGATCGGCGTTGAATCTTGTTGCGCAATCCAGGTTGCGAATTTCTGGCTATTGGGAGAAAAGAGTATGGACTGGACTGGATGCAAGTATGTGGAAAGCGTGCCAGACAGGCTGAGCGGCACGCCAGTACTCATTCACAGTCGCATGCCTGCGGACGGTGTATTGGAAAACTTCGACGATGACGTGAGCCCGGAGGATATAGCCGCGGAGTTCAGTGTCGAGTTGGCCCGCGTGATCGGTGTGCTCATTTTTGCGGGTGGGCTGAAGCAGATTGCGGCCTGACGAAGACGTGCCGAGGACGGTTCGTAAGCCGAAACCCGACTTGACCGTCTAAGCTGGATGAGACAGCTATGACTGAATTTACGATCAAACTTGCCGACGACCGGGGCCGCGTGCAGGAGCAGGTGCATACGGCGGCTACTGCGGAGGAGTTGCGCGCGCGGTTCTCGCAGGCGGGGTTTCTGGTGTACTCCGTGAAGGCGAAGGGGGCGCTGGGTGGGTCGACGAAGAAGAAGGTCAAGCTGGAGACGTTTTTGATCTTCAACCAGCAGTTTCTGACGCTGATTCGGGCAGGGCTGCCTATACTTGGATCGCTCGATCTGCTGGCTAAACGTCAGAAAGACAGCAACTTACGGGGCAAGCTGGAGGATGTGGCGGCGCGGGTGAAGACGGGCGAATCCATCTCTTCGGCGTTTGAGGCGCAGGGTGGTTTTCCGCTGGTGTATACGACGACGTTGCTGGCGGGGGAGCGGTCGGGGAATCTGGAAGAGGTGTTGCAGCGGTTTCTGGATTTTCAGCGGGTTTCGTTGAGTTTTCGGAAGAAATTGAAGTCTTCGCTGATCTATCCGGCGTTCCTGATTGTGATGGTGGTGGGGCTTTTCATCTTTCTGATCACGTTTGTGGTGCCGCGATTTGCGCTGCTTTATGACCAGTTGAATGTCAAATTGCCGACTTTAACGCTGTTTTTGCTGCAGTTGGGGCGCGATGCTCAGGCCTATGGGTTGTATGTGCTGGCGGCTCTGGGGCTGGGGGTCTGGCTGTTGAATCGCTGGCTGAAAACGGATGCCGGGGCGACTGCTTTCGATAAAGTTCGAGTCTCGATTCCCTTTTTGGGTTCGGTGTGGCTGAAGTACCAGGTGGGGCTGTTTTCGCGGACGCTTTCGACGCTGTTGACGGGAGGGTTGCCGCTGGTGCCGAGCCTGGAGACGGCGGCGCGGTCGATCGATTCGCGGCAGATTGCGAAGGCGGTCTACGCGTCGGTGGAGAGCGTGCGGGAGGGCAAAGGGCTGTCGCAGTCGTTGCAACTGACGAAGGTGTTTCCGGAGTTGTCGATCGAAATGATCGAGGTCGGGGAGAGCACGGGCGCGCTGCCGCAGATGCTGAACTCGGTGGCGGAGTTTTTCGAGGAGGATGTGCAGACGCGGCTGTCGGCGATTATGAGTTTGATCGAGCCGATTATTCTGGTGGTGATGGGCGTGGTGGTGGTGATTATTCTGATTGCGCTGTATCTGCCGATCCTGAGTTTGGGCGGGATGTAGCGGAAAAGTGACCATGTTAGAGTGGTCATAGAGGGTGCGCGATGAGAACTTTAGGTGCCACGGAAGCGAAGACGCATTTTCTCTCCTTGTTAACTGAGGTCGAGCAAAAGCGTGAGGGACTGATCGTTACCCGGAATGGCAAGCCGGTGGCGAGGGTACTTCCTATGCCGGCTGCTGGAACAGATCCGATCTATGGGTTCTACCGCGGGAAGCTTGAGATCAGGGGAGATGTCGTCTCACCGATGCACTCCGAGGAAGAACTGGAAGAGTTTTTCGAGCGATCGGCGGCCCAGTACAAATGATTGCAGACACGCAGATTGTGTTCTGGATGGCGCAGGTTCCGGAGTTGCTTTCGATCAACGCCATTGCAGCCATCGATGAGGCCCGCGCACGCAACGAGGCGATCTGCATTGCCGACAAGACGCTATGGGAGCTTGCGATGATGATTCAGCGGGGCATTGTGGCGGTTAGAACGACGCCTCGGGATTTTCTGTTGACGGTGGAGCAATATTTTCGGGTGTTGCCAATCACGGCTGCCATTGCGGAGCGATCGGTACAGTTCTCGCCGCGCTTCCCGAAAGATCCTACCGACCGTCTTATCGCTGCTACCGCCATCGTGCATGGCCTGCCACTGATTACGGCGGACGGCATGATTCTAAGCAGCGGTGAAGTTCCCTGCATCTGGTAGACGCGCTTTTGGTTTTGGAGTCCAACGATTATGGCTACTGTTCCGGTTATTGCACCTTATTCGAACGATTCGCTTTCTGAGGTGGAGCGCGCGCAGATGCTGGCGCGGCGGTATCACGCGGAGTTTGTGGACCTGAAGAACTTCAAGATCCAGCATGAGCTGTTCAAGAGCGTGCCGGTGGACATGATGTTTCGGTATAACTTTGTGCCTCTGGAGCAGACCGAGGGGCGGCTGGCGATTGCGGTGTCGGACCCGTCGAAGCTGATGGTGATCGACGAGATTTCGGGGTTGCTGGGGACGCGGATTGTGACGCGGGTGGCGACGCTTTCACAGATTACCGATCTGCTGAAGAAGACGGAGCAGTCGCAGCGGGTGCTCGATGAAGCGAGCGAGGGTCTGGCGTTCGATGTGCTCTCGAGCGAGGAGAACTCGGACGAGAATATTTCGATTGAGAAGCTGACGGCGGACGACGATATATCGCCGATTATCCGGCTGGTGGACACGACGATTTTTACGGCGCTGGAGCGGCGGGCGAGCGATATACATCTCGAGACCTTCGACGATTCTCTGCTGGTGAAGTACCGGATCGACGGCGTGTTGCAGCAGGCCATGGCACCGATTGCAAGGGAGCATCACCAGACGATTCTTTCGCGCATCAAGGTGATGAGCGAGCTTGATATTGCGGAGCGGAGGGTGCCGCAGGACGGGCGCTTCCGGGTGCGGTACAAGGGGCGGCTGATCGACTTTCGCGTGAGCATCATGCCGACGGTGCATGGTGAAAATGCTGTGCTGAGGGTTCTCGACAAGGAGTCGATGTCGGAGAAGTTCAAGAAGCTATCGCTCGATGTAGTGGGCTTCGCGGAGAAAGACCTGACGCGGTTTCGCCGATATATACGCGAGCCGTACGGCATGGTGCTGGTGACGGGGCCGACAGGGTCTGGCAAGACAACGACGTTGTATGCGGCGCTGAACGAGATCAAGAGTGACGAAGACAAGATCATCACGATCGAGGACCCGGTTGAATACCAGATTCGCGGCATCACGCAGATTCCGGTGAATGAGAAGAAGGGGCTGACGTTTGCGCGTGGGTTGCGGTCGATTCTGCGGCATGATCCGGACAAGATCCTGGTGGGCGAAATCCGCGATGCGGAGACGGCTCAGATTGCGATCAACTCCGCGCTGACGGGACACCTGGTGTTCACGACGGTGCATGCGAACAACGTGGTGGATGTGCTGGGGCGCTTTCTGAACATGGGCGTGGAGCCTTATAACTTTGTGTCCGCGTTGAACTGCATTCTGGCGCAACGGCTGGTGCGTCAGGTGTGCGAGTTCTGCGTGCGGGACGTGCACTACACGGACGCCGAGCTAGAGGACAATGGTTTGATTGCTGCCGAGTGGCGCGATGTGCGTTTCAAGGAAGGCACGGGGTGTATCGAGTGTGGCGGCACGGGGTATCGCGGGCGGTCGGCGATCCATGAGCTGCTGGAGCTGGACGACGAGATTCGGGAGATGCTGCTGGAGAAGCGGCCGGGGTCGGAGATTCGGAAGAAGGCCAAGGAGAAGGGCATGGCGTTCTTGAGGGACTCGGCGCTGGAGAGGGTGAGGGCGGGGATTACGACGCTGCGGGAGATCAACAAGGTTACGTTTATTGAGACGGGGCGGTAGGGGCTCTGATTTACGGCAGTGGCGGGGTGGGCAGACGGGGCCGCATTGAGGAAAGCAAGTTAGTCGTTTCGCGCTTCGCGCTGCACTCCGGCCTGCGGCAGCAAGGAAGCGCCTTTGGCGCGGTTTTTTGGCGGGGTCGGAGACCCCGCCTTTCCTGTTGGGGCGGACAGGGTTGGGGGAGACCCCGCCTTTCCTGTTGGGGCGGACTAGGGTTGGGGGAGACCCGCCTTTCCTGTTGGGGCGGACTAGGGTTGGGGGAGACCCCGCCTTTCCTGTTGGGGCGGACTAGGGTTGGGGGAAACCCCGCCTTTCCTGTTGGGGCGGACTAGGGTTGGGGGAGACCACGCCCTTCCTGATGGGGTGGCGGATGGGAGTCAGGGTATGGGGTGACCCGGGGCTGGCGCGGCTGGTGGTGGACTTCTGGGAGGATCGTTGATAGGTTCTGGTGTAGCGCCGAATTTCCCTGTTCACGAATCAAGCCGAGGTCTGATGAGCGAGCGAGATATCTCCCTGGCGACAGAGCCTGCGCAACGGGTACGGATGTCTTTCTTGCTGTTCACGGTCCTGTTGCTTCTGCTGGTGGCAGGAGCGGTATTGCGATCGGCGATTGCTACGCGGCTGGATGGGTTCACGATGGACGAGCCGTACCATATTGCCGCTGGCGTGGCGTATGCAAGGCAGGCGGATTTCTGCTTCAATCCGGAACATCCTCCGCTGGTGAAGTTGTGGGTCGGGGAAATTGTTTCGGCGACCGGATTTCATTTGAGCGCTTTGCGCAGCTTCAATGAGAAGCGCGATGAGCGTGACTTCGCGGAGAAAGACGTCTTTTTGAATAACGATCCGGACTCGGTGCAGAGGCGCGCACGGGTCGCGATGTGGACACTCAACGGTCTGCTGCTGGTGGCGCTGGCGTTCGCGATTCGGCGAACGCTGGGGCCGGTGGTGGCGTTGGGCACGATGTTGTTCCTGGCTATCGATCCTACGGTGGCGGCGCACCTTCCGGTGGTGATGACGGACCTGCCTGTGTCCCTGCTATCGGCGGCTGCGATGGTGTTGAGTGTCCGGGCGTTTCGCGACTGGGGCTGGGGCGATTTGCTGTGCACTTCGATCCTGCTGGGTTTGGCCCTGGGGACGAAGCACTCTGCGCCGATCTTTTTTCTGCTGGTGCTTTCTGGTGGTTTGGTTTGTGCGCTGGTTCGGGTGCGCGATGACCGGACTGGGTCGCGTCTGGCTCGACTGGCCAGGCTGTCGGGTGTCGCGGCGGGGGCTCTACTTCTGCTTTGGGGGCTTTACTTTTTTCATGCCGGGGAGAGCCGGACGCGACAGGAGACCTTCAACCGGACGCTGGAAGACAAGATCGCCGATGTTCATTCGCCGGTCTCGCGATCTGTGTTGAAGGCAATGGCGGTGACGCATGTGGCTCCCCGTGCGTATGTGTGGGGGTTGGCGGACACAATTCGCGTTGGGCTGGAAGCGACGGCGACTCCGGTGACGGCTTTTGGACGGACGTATTGGAGGACAGGACCGCGCTACTTCTTTCCGGGAATGATTGCGGTCAAGGTGCCGATTGGGCTGGGAGTATTGGCGCTTGCGGGATTGGGATTGCTTGTCGCACGCCGATTGCCTCGTCAGTGGACCTGGGCGGCTCTGGCTTGGCTGGCGGGGCTGGTTGCCTTTCTGGCGGTGATCGCCACAGGCAATACCTATGCGGGGATTCGCCACGCGCTGCCGGCGGTGGTGTTGCTTGCTATCTTCGCGGGAATTGCGATGGGTGTTGCCTGGGATTCGAAGTCGTATGTCTGGCGGGGGCTGGTGGGGCTGGCCCTGGCAGGGGCTGCCATGTCAGCGCTGCCGATGGTGCGGCCGTGGGAGTATTTCAATGAGTTCGTTGGCGGCCCGGCGAACGGATTCCGGTATTTCAACGACGAGGGAGTGGACCTGGGGCAGCGGAGCAAAGAACTGGCGGATTACGAACATCGCGTGTTGCTGCCGGCGGGCGAAAAGCCTTTTGTAGCGTACGTGTCGAATGCGTGGGAGGCGAAAGCGCGGGGCGTGGTGGAGATGGATCGGAAGGAGATCAGTTCGCCGAACTTCTCGGGGACGATCCTGATCGATGCGCGGTACTTGTCGAAGTCGCCGTTCTGGGACCAGGCGGCTTTACGGGCTGCGACACCGAGTGCGCGGTTTGGCAATCTGCTTGTGTTCCGGGGGCCTTGCCAGTGCGGGAACCTGGTGGCGCCGGAGTTGTTCTTTGCGGCATTGGGGAGTATTTATGCGGAAAAGCCGGATCTGGCGGCGGCCGAGCAGCTGTTGAAGAAGGCTGTTCAGATCGATCCGAATGCCTTCTTCGTGCAGTTGGAATTGGGGAATCTGTATTTACGGCAAGGTCGCCGCGAGGATGCTCAGCTGGCTTACGAGCAGGCGTCCCACTATGCTTCGTTCGACCTGTTGCAGCGGGGTCTGATCGACCAGCAGATCAAGCGGGTCAAGACGGAGCCCCTGGAGCAGATTCGCGGGCTGCGGAATCCGGCGATGGAGTAATCGCTGAAGAAGCGGGCCTTTGTATTGAAATGACGACACTTCGCGGGTCGGAGCGTCCAATCCTACGACGCCAGAGGACTTCAGGTCCCTCATCGTTCTCAGGTCGCGACCGGACTCGAGCGAGGTACTCTAGGTAGAGCCGTTATGAACCTTCTTCCCCAAGCCTCTGGCACACGACCTCGTCTGGCCTGCGAGATTTCTGCGCAGGGTGTGGTGGCGGCGCGTGCCGAGACTGGTGTGGCACCGTTGCAGGCTGTGGCGCGGGTCGGGCTGGCGGGGGGAGCTGTGGCACCCGGGTTGAAGCCTGGCAATGTGGTGGACCGCGTGGCGGTGGTGGCAGCGATTCGCAGGGCAGTGGAAGAGATCGGCGTGCGGGCGAACTCGCGCGGGGCGGATTTGACGCTGGTGATTCCCGATGCGGCTGCGCGGGTGCTGCTGCTGGATTTCGATGCGCTGCCGGGAAAGTTGACCGAGGCGTTGCCGATTGTGCGGTTCCGGCTGAAGAAGATGCTGCCGTTCGATGCCGATGATGCGATGGTGACGTTCCAGGTGATGAGCACCAACCGCAGCCTGGTACGGGTGCTGGCGGTGGCGATTCCTCGCGATGTGCTGTCGGAGTACGAGACGGCGGCGCGCGAGGCGGGGTTTGAGCCGGGGGCGGTGCTGCCGAGTACGCTGGCGTGCGTGGCGGCGACCGATGAGACGGATGGGCCGGCTCTGCTGATCAATGCCAATCCGCTGGGGGTGACGACCGCGATCGTGCGCAGCGGGGTTCTGCTGCTGCATCGCAGTGTGGACCTGCAGGCTGCAGAAATTGGTAAAGCGGACGAGATTGGGAGCGAAGGACCGATCGTGGTGGCTCCAATTTCAATGCGTGCTTTTGCGGAGGAACTGGTGCAGGCACCGGCGCTGCTGGCGGGAACGACGGTGGAGATCGCTACCGAGATTGCGCAGGCGGTGAGTGTCGCGGCGGCGTATTACGAGGACACGCTGGCGAGTGTGCCGACACGGATTCTATGCGCTGGACCGCTGGGCGCGGAGGCATTGCAGGATATTTTGATCCGAAACGAACTGGCGCAGGCAGACGGCCTGCGGGTGGGGGAGATTGTCGATCCGTCGGCGCTGCTTGGGGACGCAGTGACGTCCTCGGTGCCGCGTGGTTTGCTGGCGGGCGTGCTGGGGGCATTGAGAGGCTGATGCGGATTTCTGTCAATCTCGCGACGCGCCCGTTTGTGGAGCTGCGGTCGTTCTTTGCGCGGCTGCGCGTCATCATGGCGGCGCTGGCGGTGCTGGCTATCGGACTGTTCGTCGTGATGCACTTCGAGCGCGCGAAGCTGCTGGTTGCGGAAGAGCAGATGAACGCGGTGAAGCGTCGCACGGTGACCGCGCAAGAGGAGAAGCTGCGGAACGAGGGGCGGATGCGGCAGCCGGCGAACTCGGCGGTGCTGGACCGCGCGCATTTCTTGAATGCGCTGTTCCTGGGCAAGAGCTTCTCGTGGACCGCGGTGATGATGGATCTGGAAACGGTGCTGCCGACGGGCGTGCAGGTGACGGCGATCGAGCCGCAGGTGACGGCGGACGGCGATGTGATCATCCGGCTGCGGGTTTCTGGCGACCGCGATCGAGCGGTACAACTGGTGCGGAATCTGGAACGGTCGAAGCGGTTCCTGACGCCGAGACTGGCGAACGAGAATGCGCACAAGAACGACCAGTCGCTGACGACGGCGGCGAGTGCGGTGGGAGGAGCGGACGTGGAGTTCGATATTCTGGCGAACTACAATCCGCTGCCGGTGACAGGAGTCAACGCGGCAGATTACCGGAAAGGCCCGGCAACAGACGGTGGGACGACGATCCTGGGTGGGCCTCGATCGGAGCCCGAAGTGCGAGACAAGCGCTTGAAGTGGGCTGGCAAACAGGCCGGGAAGTTGCAGACGGATGATGGGGTTGTGTTGAAGCCGTATGTGCCGGCGGGAGGGGTGCGATGAGTACGGCTGTGGTGGTTCCTCCGCCCAACAGCTCTAGCCTGCTGCGCCGTGTGCCGCGGTTGACGACGCATGCGCGGGCGCTGCTGACGGCGGTCAATCTGCACTATGCCGGGGTGGCAGCGCTGGCGGTGCTGAATCTTTATCTGGCGGTGCATCTGTTGTTCGTGGTGCAGGGGCTGCACTCGAACGACGCGGACGCGGTGGCGCAGCAGAGGTTGACCGAACGTGCGGCGGAGATTGCGGCGGTGCCGTTGCGCGGGCTGGATGTGAAGCTGGTGAACTCGACTGCGGATGCGGACGCGTTTTATGAGCAGCGGCTGCCGTATGCCTACTCGCAGGTGCTGGCGGAGTTAGGCGCGCTGACCAAGCGGGAGCATGTGCGGCTGTCGCGGGTGCAGTATGCGCAGAGTCCGGCGCTGAGCGGAGCGGGTGAGCTGACGGAAGTCCGCATGGATGCGAGTATGGCGGGGGATTACCGTCCGCTGGTGCAGTTGATCAATGCGATTGAGCGCGACCGGATGTTCTTTGTGATTCGCCAATTGACGTTTACGGGCGCGAACAGCGGGCAGGTGAATCTGCGGATACGGATTACGACGTACCTGCGCCAGCCGAAGGCGGAAGAGCCGCTGGCGGATATACCGCAGGCCGAGGCGGCGCCGGACGCGTTGCCGAACCAGCCCGGGCGGGACGGGGGCGCGCGATGAAGTTTGGAACCGAGAATCGCAACAAGACGATTGCCGCCGCCGTGCTGGGGACTTTTGCGCTGTTGTATGGCGGGTACAAGGTTTACGATTCGTTTTTCGCCGATGGACCTACGCCGATTCCGGCGACGATTGTGCAGACCGTGCCGGTGGCGAAGCCGATCGCTGCTGCAAGCGCGTCGGTGGCGGCGGCTGGATCTACTGCTGGTGCCGGCTCGCGACCCGCGGCGCTGCCTGCTGGAAACACGGCGGGGGTGGCGGCGACGAAGATGGCGACGTCATCGGTGAGCCTGGACCCGACTCTGGATCAAAGTGCGATGCTGCGGACCGAGCATCTGGTGTATTCGGGGTCGGGACGCAATATCTTTTCGCTGGTGAATGTGCCGGCGCCGGCAAAGATGGTGCAGGCGAAGTTTCCGGCGCGGCCGGTTGCGCCGGTATCTGTGGCTCCGCCGCTGCCTACCGGGCCGCCTCCGCCGCCGCCGATCAACCTGAAGTTCTTTGGGACGGCGACGCGTGCGAACGGGGTTCGGCAGGCGTTCCTGCTGCAGGGTGAGGACGTGTTTCTTGCTTCTCAGGGCGATATTGTGGCGCGCCGGTACCGGATCGTTTCGATTTCGGCGAGCAGCCTGCAGGTGGAAGATATGACCAACGCGAATACGCAGACGTTGCCCTTGCAATATTAATTGTGATGCGAAACGAAGTACATTCCGGAAGCGAGGGCGAGCAGGGTTACATGCTGCTGGCGCTGGTGGTGATGGTTGCTCTGGTGCTGATTGCGCTGGCGGCGGCGGCGCCCGTTGTGGCGCGGGACCTGCGGCGCGACAAAGAAGTGGAAAGCATGCATCGGTCGCAGCAATATGTGCGGGCGCTGCGGCTGTACTACCGGAAGACGAAGACGTATCCACCATCGATGGAGGCGCTGGAGAAGTCGAACAACATACGCTATCTGCGCAAGCAGTATGTGGACCCGCTGACGGGCAAGGCGGACTGGCGGATCATCCATGTGGGTGAGAACCAGACGACGGTAAAAGGATTTTTCGGCGAGCCGCTGGGCGGGTTGGATACGAAGGGGATTGGCGGGGGGGCTACGGGGCTGGGGTCGGCTGCGGGGTTGTCGTCCGGGATTGGGTCGACTCCTCCGGGTGCGGCGAGCGGGACGACTACGGTGGGGCAGACTTCAGGGCTGGCAGCGGGTTTTGCGGGCGGGACCGTCGCGACGCCGTCGAGCCCGGGAGGGGCTGCGGGAGCGGGTACGCCGGGTACGCCGGGAACGGCGGCCGCGGCGGCTGGCGGCTTGGCGGCTGCGCCAAATACGACGACCTCCGGGCTGGGCAGGGGTGGTGTGGGGCAGATTATGGGCGTGGGGAGCGCGCGGTCGGGGGAGTCGATTCTGACGCCGAACGGACAGGGGAGCTATGACACCTGGGAGTTTCTATACGATCCTCGCATCGAGTTGCTCTATCAGAAGGCGAATATCCTGGGCGGGGTGAGCTCGGGGCCGGCGAACTCGAAGTCGGCGTCGGATTTTGGGACGGACATCAATGGCAAGCCGAATGCGCCCGTGAAGAGCGAACCGGTGAAGACCCCGCAGCCTTAAGGTGGGCGTTACTTCTTTTCAGCCAGGTATTCGGAGTGGCGGTGGGCTTCGGCGGCGTGCTCCTGCGCGAGCTTCGATTGCTCATGGGCGCTGCGGTGGTCGCCGCGATTGTGGGAAGCGGCGGCTTCGAGATGGGCATGTGCGGCGAGATTGTGGAACTCTATGGCGCGTTGTCCTTGCGTGTCGGACATGGTGTTCTCCTTGCAGTTACGGTTGGCAGTTTCCTGCAGGCAGTTTCCTGCAGCAGGATGATTGGATGCCGGATCGCCTGTGCGGGGCTTTTGATTGCGAAGACTCCAAGAAGCGGGAGAGCTTCGGGCCGTTGTCTGTATGGGAAACAGCGGGAGGCAATGCCGGGGGGAGACTTCGATCTGGCGTGCTGCTCCCGATAGAATGAAAGACGCCGTTCCACTCGTCAAAACGACATAATTTCATGATCGATTCGTTTTTCGTTCGTTTCAAGAATCCGCTGGTGCTGGTGGCCGTCGTGCTGCTGCAGACGATCGCGCTGGCGGTGCAGGTACCGCGGCAGGTTGTGCCGGTGGCGCAGACGGGCGCGGGGTTGGTGCGGGGCAGCAGCGCGGATGGGAAGAGGGTTTCGCAGTTGCGCTACTGGAGCGTGGTGTTGGTGACGCCTTTCGAGAAGGCGGGGCACGGCGGCAGTATGTGGGTGCGGGGGTTGTGGTCGAACTATGTGGGCCTGCGGCAGACGCGGCAGCAGAATCTGCAGCTTCAGGCTGAGATCGCTCGCCTGCGGCAGGAGCAGGCGGCGTTCGCGGAAGACGCGCAGCAGGGGCGCAGGGTGCAGGCGCTGCTGGGGTTTCAGCAGAGCTATATATCGACGACCGTGGCGGCGCAGGTGATTGGGACCAGCGGGTCGGACCGGTCGCGGATGGTGTTTATCGACAAGGGATGGAAGGACGGGCTGAAGCCGGACCAGGCGGTGATGACGCCCGACGGCGTGGTGGGCAAGGTGCGCGATGTGTGGGCGCATACGGCGCAGCTGCTGCTGATCAGCGACCCGACAGCAGGTGCTGGCGTGATACTCGAATCGACGCGGATTCGCGGGATCGTGCGGGGTGGAGCGAGCGGAAAGGTGGAGATCAACAATTTGACCGCCGACTCACGGATCAGGCCGGGCGAACATGTGATTACGTCGGGTGGGGACGGTGTATTTCCGCGCGGGCTGCCGGTGGGGGTGATCGAATCGATCGTGCCGGACCCGGATCACCAGCCGTATACAGCGATCACGATCAAACCGGCGGCGGACCTGGCGCGGCTGGAAGAAGTGCTGGTGGTGACCGGGACCCAGAGTTCGCTGCCCGCGCTGGCGCAGCAGGACGCGGACCTGGCGGCATCGACCGCGAATGCGAAACGGGCTTCGGATCTGGCGGCGGAAAGGCTGCCGAGCGTACATGAGGATGAGCCAGTGGCGGTTCCGGGAGCTGCTGGTGCGGTGCCTTCGGCGCAGCCGGACGCGGTGCCGGGAGTTCCGAACTCGGGCGTGCCGAAGCCGGTGCCCGCGCTTCGGCCGGACCGTTACAGTCCCGGGGCTACGCCCAGGGCGGAGGAGTTGACGCCGGGTGCGAAGGCGAATGGTTCGGTGCCGCAGAGGTAAGGGTTGGGTTGGATGGGAAAGCAAAGGCAAGGGCAAACGCAGATTCCCTGCGGGAATGACAAACAAAAAACGAGAGCACCAGGTCCTCCGCTTTGCGAAGGATGACAATGAGCAAAACATGCCGGAGCCAAGACAAGACTAGAGATGCCGGAACATAGTTACACGTCGCGACGCGAGCTCGATCAATATGTGTTTCACCCAGGGGTGACGCTGCTGGTGCCGGTGGCGGCGGTGCTGCTGCAGGCGGTGCTGCCGCGGTTGTGGGGGCGGTTGATTATTCTGGATCTGCCGCTGGTGGTGGTGATTTATTTTGCCGTATCGCGGCGCAGTCCCATTGCGGGAACGATCACGGGGACGCTGACGGGGTTGTTGCAGGACGGGTTGACGAGCCTGGCGTTCGGGGTGAATGGAATTGCCAAGGCGGTGATTGGATACATCGCGGCGAGCGTCGGATTCGCGGTCGATGTCGATAACCTGATCAACCGCGTGGCCATGAATTTCCTGTTCAGTCTGATCAACAGCTTGATGTTGTATGGGATTGCGCGGCTGCTGGTGGCGGATGCGAACGCACATTTCGGGGTGCTGTACGAGTTGTTGCGGGCGGCGTGTAATACGGTGGTGGCGGTGCCGGTGTTTGCGCTGCTGGATACGTTCCGGCATCGGGATTGAAACGTAGCTGCTACCGTTGCAGCAGCGAACTGGCCTGGCTGACAGGGGCCGGGCAGAAAAGAACGCGGTGAGCGCCGCGGAACAGAAAGAGAAGTGCATGCTGATTCCATCCATCGACCTTATGGGCGGCAAGATCGTCCAGCTTGTCCAGGGCGAAACGCTGAAGCTGTCTTTTGACGATTTTGATTATTGGATCGACCGCTTCTCGAAGTATCCGCTGGTGCAACTGATCGACCTTGACGCGGCGATGCGCCAGGGCGACAACCGGGCGCTGATCGAGATGGTTTCGAAGCGCCTTCCGTGCCAGGTTGGCGGCGGTTTGCGTTCGCCCGAAGACGGCCAGCGCCTGCTGGACGCCGGGGCAAAGCGCGTGATTTATGGGTCGTCGCTGTTCAACGAGCAGGGTGTGGACAAGGCCTTTGCGGGTTCGCTCAAGAAGGCTCTGGGCGAGGATGCGCTGTGCTTCTCGGTCGACACCAAGGGTGGCCGGGTGGCGACCAAGGGCTGGAAGGATTCGGTCGACCTGACGCCTGAGGAGGCGATCACCTGGCTGGAAGACTATTGCGCGGCGTTCCTTTACACGAACGTGGACACCGAGGGCACGATGCAGGGCTTTCCGCTGGATGTTGCGGCGATCCTGCGCTCGACCACGGCGCGGCAGCTCATTGTGGCCGGGGGCATCAAGGAACGCGCCGAAGTCGAAGCGCTGGATGCGATGGGTGTAGACGCTGTCGCGGGCATGGCGGTTTATTCGGGCGCGATGGAAGCGTAATGCCGGGCTACTGGTCGGACGCATCTCCTACGACCGCGTAGTAGCCCTTTCGGGCCTGCACCTTGCGGCCTTTGCCACAGTCGTATTCGAGCTTGCGGAACTTGCCGTCGCCTTCGCCATTTTTGGGTGTGTAGCTGACGAGATACTGGGTGCGGAGCTCGTCCTGGATCTGATCGAAGGCATCCTCCAACTTGCGCCCGTTGGTGCCGACGTTGATCATGCGGCCGCCGGTCTCGCTGGTGAGCCGCTCCATGTAGGAAGCGCCGCCGCCGAAGGTGCCGAAGTTGCCAAAACCGTTATCACTGATCAGGATGACGTAGATGAGCGCGTTGGCTTTCTGTGCCGCTTCGGCCGCAGTCTTCAGCGTTTCCTGCGAGCCGTTGTCTTCGCCGTCGGTCAACAGTACGAGCACCTTGCGCCCGGCTTCCTGGCGGAGTTTTTCGTGGGCCGCGAGGTATACGGCGTCATAGAGCAAAGTGCCGCGGGCGGTGCCATTGCCAGTCACGGAGCCTCCGCCGGAGCCGGTGTTGATGGAGGCCTTGTTGAGCGCGCGCTTCAGTTCGCCGGCGCTGTTGGTGTAGTCGGCGAGCATGTCCACGTTGATGTCGAAGGAGATCAGAAAGGCTTCGTCCTTGGGCGTGAGCACCTGCTTGAGAAAGCGGGCGCCGGAGTCCTGGGCCATGGGCAGCACGGATGCCATGCTGCCGCTGGTGTCGAGCAGGATGCCGATGGTGAGCGGCAGGTTCTTTTCCTGCGTGAACCGCTTGATGGTCTGCGGTGTTTTATCTTCATAAATGGTGCATTCGTCCTTCTTGAGTCCGGTAACGAAGCCCGACTTGTCGCGTACGCTGAAGTAGATGTTGACCAGGTTGACGTTCACCTTCAGGGTCTGCGTGTCGTGCAGCTCGGGAGCTTGTTCGGCTGGCGCGGAGCTGGGCGGCGGAGGTCCGCTGGGCGAGGGCGCTTCCTGCGCACGCACGACAGCGGCGGCGGGGAACAGCAGGGCAAGCGTGAGGACCGAAAGCAGGGAAGAGGCGCGGCGCATGGAGAGTTAGACGCCGAAACGGCGCGTTTGGACGACAGCGGAGTGTGGAAGCGAAGCGGGCGGCGCGGGTCGGGCGCAACGTAAGGGTAGGTTGCTGCGTCTGACAAGGAAGGCTCTGGATTGGTACGCTCGCTGATACTCTCGTAAGGGGCAAGTGAGCGCCGGGGTACGGTACGAAAAAGGGAGTGCGGATGGTGCAGGGCAAACAGATCGTTTGGACAGCAGCGCTGGCGTGCGCGACGGCGGCGGGAGCGGGCAACGCAGCGCAGCAGCAGCAACAGCAGCAGCCGGCGTCCGCGCAGCAGCAATCGATTCCCGACGCGCCTCGTCCGCAGACGCTGCCGAGCCTCAGGACCATTACACCGGTGGGTGCGGCAATTACGCCGCCCGCTCCGGAAGCGCCTGCGACGACCGATGGCCAACCCGCGGTTGGGACCAGCCTGCCGGGCGCGGCCGGTCAGCAGCCGAAGGGAGAAGACGACCAGGATCCTGCCCCCGAGCGGACTGCCGGCTCGTTCAGGCTGCGCCTGGAGGCGAACTTCGTCGAAATTCCTTTCATCGTGAAGGACTCGAAAGGGCAACTTGTTCCCGGACTTTCGTACCGCGATGTGCGCGTGTTCGAGAACGGTGTGCGACAGCGCATGGCGGTGTTCACCACCGACCCGTTCCCGCTTTCGGTTGCGCTGGTGATCGACCAGAGTGTTACGGACGATACGATGGCGAAGGTCAACAACGCCCTCGGTGCGCTGCAGGGCGCGTTCACGCCGTATGACGAGCTTTCGGTCTTTACCTACAACAATGGAGTGAAGCAGCAGACTGGCTTCACGGGAGCGCAGAGTGCTCGTTTAGCGCAGGTGCTGGTGCAGTCCAAAGGCAAGGGCCGGGAGCCGTTGGCGCTGATGGGCGGGCCGCTTTCCAAGGGGATTCAGAAGAACGGTCAGGACATCGACCCGAACACGAACGGCAACCCGAATCATCCGAACTCGTTTCAGACCATTCCAAAGGAGTTCCATACGCTGAACGATGCCATTCTGGCTGCGGCCGTCGAGACGACGCATGCCGCCAAAGGGCGCCGCCGGATCGTGTATGTGATATCGGATGGCAAGGAGTACGGCTCCAAGGTGACGGAGAAGCAGGTCATCAAGTATTGCCTGACGAACAAGGTTTCGGTGTGGGCGACGACGGTTGGCGACTCGGCGGTGTACGGGCTGGGATTTCTGGACCGCATCCACATCCCATTCACGATGCGCGACAACGCGCTGGTGCGCTACACGAACGCGACGGCGGGTCAGCTTGACGCCGAATTCCGGCAGGGGGGAATTGAGAGCAGCTTCGCCCGGATTTCTTCGGAAGCGCGCAATCAGTACACCATCGGCTACTACAGCCGGGAGCCGCTGCTCGACGGCAAATATCGCAAGGTCGACGTGCGCGTTCTGCGGCCGAACCTGACCGTGATTGCCAAGGACGGGTATTTCCCGACCGCATCGAACGTGCAGTCTCGCCCCAGCGATATAACCCCCACGGCGATCCCTTAGTCGATGACCGTTTTCGAGTTTGATGCCTGCTAACGCTCCGCTTGCGCTTGCTGCCGCCGTCCTGTGGGGCGGCGGAGACTTTTCCGGCGGCATGGGCGTTGGCGCGGCCGGAGGCAAGACCGGCGCAGCGTTGCGCGTGGTGATGCTTAGCCATGCATCCAGCTTTGCGGTGTTGCTGGCGATCGTATTGCTGCGGCGGGAAGCCGTTCCGCATGGCGCGCTGCTGGGTTGGGGTTTGCTGGCGGGGTTTTGCGGAGGGGTGTCGCTGACAAGCTTCTATATGGCCTTGTCGCGAGGAGCGATGGGAGCTTCCGCGGCGGTGAGCGGCTTGCTGGCGGCGGCGATTCCGGCGGGGGTTTCGATGACGGTCGAGGGCGCGCCGAGCCCGCTTCGCATTGCGGGGTTCCTGGTGGCGGCGGTGGCGATCTGGATGATTGCGGCGGGCGGACCGGCTGCGGGAGCCGGGGTGTCGACGATGGTGCTGGCTGTGATTGCGGGGGTGGGCTTCGGTGTTTACTTTGTTGCCCTGCGGATGTCGAACCCGGCGGGCGTCTTCATGCCGATGGCGCTGGCGAGGGTGGGCAGCCTGCTCACCTGCGGGCTGCTCTTCGTTGGACTTTCGGGGTTCGGGGCGACCGGGGAGTCGTCGATGACTCGCAAGGCGGCGCTGTGGGCGGTTGCTGCCGGTGCGCTCGACACCAGCGGCAATCTCCTGTTCATCGCGGCTACGCGGCTTGGCCGGTTGGATGTCGCGGCGGTGCTGGCTTCGCTGTACCCGGCGACAACGATCGGCCTTGCGGCGTGGGTGCTGGGCGAGCGGATGGGACGGCGTCAAGTTGTGGGAATGATTGTCGCCGCAAGCGCCGTGCTGATGATTACAATCTGACTCAGACAACAGAACTTAGATGTGTGATGGCCCGGTAGCACAGCGGTTGCAAAAGCCGCGCCTGGCCTTTCGTGACAAATCTGGAGATATGCCGCAATGCTGAAAAGATGGTCTGCTTCGGTATATATGGGCCTGTTTGCGCTGGTACTTTTCGGGCTGGGGTTCTACCTCCGGTTGCGCGCCCTGGTTCGGCCCTCGTTCAAGGTGTTGCTGGCGCTGGCCGCGCTGACGTTCGTGTGCGCGCTGGTGTGCCTGTTGATCTGGCTGTGGACGTCGCCGTTCTTTCGACGCAACAGCGCTGCCTACGCTTCCACTGACCGGCGTTCCCGCAAGGCGCGGGAAAGAGAAAGCACGATTTTGAAGGTGCTTTCCGCGGTTGTAGTGGTGTTTTTCCTGCTCGCCAATCAGCGGATATATTCGGCCTACAAGACGCGGACGCAGGTGAAGGTGCGCGGCTCGCTGGAGGTGTATCTAGCCGATTCGGAGCGTATGAAGGCACGCACGATACCCTTTGTCGCTCGGCCGGACCGAAGTAAGGACATGCTGCTGGCGATGTCCACGGTCCCTATCAAAACGGTGAATATCCAACAGGGCGAGCAGTACAAGACCATCGACGTGGTGCTGCGCAACAACAGCCCCACAACTGTGCGGAACGCGCATTTGAGAATCAACAGCAACGTAGCTATCGAAGCGGGAAGCGCGACCTTGACTCCGTTGTCGAGCACGGAATTGGACGCTCCGATCATAAACCTGACGCCCTTCAGCCAAAACGCGGAGGAGCGCGTATTTACCGTAAAGATTCCGATCCCAGGGTTTATCACGCGAGCCGGTCTGATCGTTACGGTGGAAGGCGAAAACTTCAGGCCCTTTGAAGCTGTGGGGCGCGTCGTGTTCAACAAAGACTCTGAGCACAAGCCTTCGTCGACGGTGCAGCCAGCGGTCGGCAAGCCGGGGCAAGTTCCCGGCAAATAAATTGCCTGGGCAACAACTGGATGATTTGGGGACCCAACACCTTTGGAGACGAACTCATTTCCTGCCATAGAGGACTGTTGGAGCGTCCACTTCGACACCGTGCCTCTTAGGCCGTTTTTTTGCCTTCTTCTCGACCGAGGCGAAACTCTCTTCTCTGAGATCGATGCCTTTGGGGTCGAAGCTTGGCGGGGGGTATTTCAACTTCATGGCCTCCAGGGCATCGACCAGCGTGTGCGATATCGACACATTGCGGAACCACTTGTTGTCGGCGGGAATGACGAACCACGGCGCCAGCCTGGTGCTGGTCGCGGCGAGGATTTCTTCATAGCAAGCCATGTATTGCGGCCAGAACTTGCGTTCGGCGAAGTCGGCCGGAGATAGCTTCCAGTGCTTGTCCGGGGTGTCGATACGATCCTGCAGACGCCTGGTTTGCTCATCGCGAGAGATGTGCAGGAAAAACTTCAGCACGACGACGTTGTTGTCGGCCAGCATCGCCTCCCACTCGTTGGTGTCCTCCAGATGGCTGCGCATTTCCTTGGAGGCCATGGTGCCATGCACGCGCGGCCACAGCATGTCTTCATAGTGCGAGCGGTTGAAGATGCCGATCATCCCCAGCGGTGGAACCTGTTGGTGGCAGCGCCAAAGGAAGTCGTGCCTGGCTTCGAGGGGCGTGGGTACTTTGAAGGAAGCGACCTGGCAGCCCTGCGGATTGACGCTCGAGAAGATATGCCTGATCGCGCCATCCTTACCGGCGGTGTCCATGCCCTGAAGCACGACCAGGAGGGCCTTTTGCTGGCTTGCATAGAGGACTTGCTGCAGGTCCGAAAGCTTTTTGTAGATGCCGGGGAGGCGAGCTTCGGCGGCGTCCTTGTCTCTGTAGCCGGGATGGTCGGAGGTGGAGAGACGCGAAAGCCGCACCCTGGAGTGCGGCTTTACGAAAAACGGAGATTTCAGTTTCATCGAACACCCCGACGATCTCTCGAAGAAGGGTAATGGCGGGCTCCAGCCTGGCTGAAAGCGTCGAAGCAGGTTAGTCGGTGTGCGACGATTCGGGCCTGTTCGAGTCGCTGTTCACTCCTCACTCCGGCGTGCCCACTGGGTTGACTAAACCTTGGGTGCTTCGTCGGGCTTGGGGGTGACGATATGCGCTGTCTCGCCGGGTTTGGTGTTGGCATTCGGCTCGTCCTGAATGCCCTTGAGGCCTTCCTTGAAGCCCTTCAGGCCCTCGCCCAGACCTTTGCCCAGTTCTGGCAGCTTGCGGCCGCCGAACAGAACGATAGCAACGACTGCAAGTACGATCAGGTGTGTCGGTGTAAATAACTCGCCCATACGGTTTTATCTCCTGCCGCCGCGCGATCGGGCGCGAAAGGCCACTGTCATTGTCGCATGTTGCGAGTCTAACTCGCACGCGGGGAAGTGGACCCCGCGCGCCGGCAAAACCTGTCGGCTTGAGAGTAACGCATGGGAGTGGCCTGCGGTTTTCCTTCCGGACGTTATATCCTTAGCAGATGCTCCGGCCCGAGGCTGCGAGTGATGCAGCACAAGACATATGCGCTCCCGCGCCAGCAGTGAGGAAGATGCTTCACACGATCGTACCGGTAACACGCAAGGCAGCTACTAAATTTCTTCTACTCGCCGCATTGGTTGCGGCCCCCGCCTTGCTGGCGCAGGAAACCACCACGCCGGTCCCGGTGGCGACGCCGAAGGTCACCAGCCGCGCCAAGCTCGCGCCGGGCCGGGCCGCCAGCTACGACAACAAGTACGAAATTTACGGTGGCCTGAGCTTCATGAATGGCCAGGCTGGACAGGTCCTGCCGCGGCGCTACAACATGGGCGGCGGCGAGGTGATGGGCACGTATTGGCTGGGCAACCACCTGGGCGTCGCGGCGGACTACCGCTGGGAAGGCGGCACCACGCCACTTCTTGCAAATCCTTATTACAACCGCGTTCTGGTCACGCAGAACATCTTTTCAGGCGGCGTGCAGTGGCGCGGACCCAAGAACCGCTACGCGGCGGTCGACTATCACGCGCTGTTCGGTGCGACCAAAGGGGTGTTCGACCACGCTATTCAGAACTATCCGGGCGGAAGTCCGGTGACGGCTGCGGCGGTGGGTTTGTACCCCAATACCACCAGCCCGTTCGGCGCTGTCGGCGGCAGCATTGATTTCAACTACTCGGCAAACCTTGCCATCCGTATCCAGCCGGACCTCATCTTCGAGCGCTTCGGCACGGAGACCCGGGAGTTTGCGTCGGTTTCGGCGGGCGTGATCTACCGGTTCGGCAGACGGTAAAGGACAGTAAACAGGTTAAAAGCGAACAGCGAACCGGTAGGAGTTCGAGCACATCCTACGCGCGGTTCGCTGTTGATTGGTCGCTGTTGATTGGTCGCTGTTTCTAGAATCCTTCGTTGCCGCCCAGGAAGTCTGGCGAGACGGGGTTTTCGTAGACGGAGTAGTCGCGCGTGACGACAGTCAGGCCGCTTTGCGAAACGAAGTAATTTTTCTTGTCTTCGGCCGGGTCGTAGCCGATGACGGTGCCGTCCGGTATGTGGCAGTCGCGGTCGATGATGGCATGGCGAATGCGGCAATGGCGGCCGATGTTGACGTGCGAGAAGATGACGCTGGAGTCCACATCGGCATAGCTGTTGACGCGCACATCGTGGGACAGGACGGAGTTGCGCAGGACGGCGCCCGAAACGATGCTGCCTGAGCTGACGATGGAGTTGATGGCCATACCGGTCCGGCCGGGCTCTCCAAAGACGAACTTCGCCGGCGGGTACTGATAGGCGCGCGTGCGCATGGGCCATGCTTTGTCGTACAGATTGAACGTAGGGGCGACGGCGGCGATGTCCATGTTGGCCTCATAGTAGGCCTCGAGGGTACCGACGTCGCGCCAGTAGAGCGCTCGCTGCTTGTTCTCGTCGACGAAGTTGTAGGCGCGCATCTTCACGCGGCCGAGGATTTTGGGCAGGATGTCGTGGCCGAAGTCGTGCTTGGAGTTGGGATCTTCGGCGTCGCGCATCAGTTCCGGAATCAGGATGTCGGTGTTGAAGAGGTAGATGCCCATCGACACGTCGACCATCTCCGGATCGAAGGGCGAGCGGATGTTGGTCTCTTTGGGCTTTTCGACAAAGCCTGTCACTTCGCCGTTACGCGCGACTTCGACCACCCCGAACTGCGAAACCTCATTCGGCATGACGGGCAGAGTAGCGAGCGTGACGTCTGCGCCGGATTCGCAGTGCTGCTGCTTCATCAGGGCGTAGTTCATCTTGTAAATGTGGTCGCCGGACAGGATGAGCACGTGCTTGGGCTCTTCGGAACCGATGGAGTAGATGTTCTGGAAGACGGCGTCGGCGGTGCCTTGATACCAACTCTTCGAGACCCGTTGCATGGGCGGAAGAATCTCGATGAACTCACCGAGTTCGCTGGCGACTACCGATCCCCAGCCTTCGCGGATGTGGCGGTTGAGCGAGAGGGCTTTGTACTGGGTGAGGATGTAGACGTGGCGAAGGTCGGAGTTGATGCAGTTGGAGAGAGTGATGTCGATGATGCGGTACTGGCCGGCGAACGGCACGGCTGGCTTGGCGCGATCGCGCGTGAGGGGAAACAGACGCTCACCGGCACCTCCGGCGAGAAGAACACCCAGCGTATCTCTCATGGTGGGACAACCTCGGTCTTTCGCTTGACCTGCGCTTAGCGGCACCTGCTTGGATGCCAAAACTCCCGTGCGTAGAACGAACGCGAGTCTAGCATAGCCGGGCTACCGACGAGTCAACCGTCAGTCCGCCGGGGGCTTCTGTTCGCCCTCTGTGTCGGTTCCGGCGGAATGCTCCTCTGTGGTGATCCGGAGCGATTTCAGGAACGTCAGGTCGTTACGCGTGAAAGGGCCGTCTTCGGCGGTTTCGGATTCGACCGTTTCCGACTCTTCCTCGGTGTCTTCCGTCTCATTCAGACCAATGGTGGCCTCCAGCATCAGCAGGACGTCGAATCCCTGCTCCCGGATTTCACGAACAACGCCGGAGATCTGGTCGGACTCGGAGACCGATTCGTGGATCGCCTCGCCCAGCTTCTGAATAAGGTCTTTCACCTGTTGTTTCAATGCCACCTCCCGGCTCACTGGAGTTCCCTGTCAAATCCTCGCATCGGGTATTCCCGGGTGGAGCGTAGCGGGAACGGCAATTGCGGGTCTGGTGTCTATCCAGAATATGCTGAAGAGAACGCGCGCGCAAAGCAAATCAGCCCTGTGGAGAATTGGACTCAAAACTGAACCGCCCGTTACACCGTGGTGTGATGATCGGCCCAGGCCTCTTCCAGGCGGTGCGCGAGTTCCTGAACCGGTTGCACCCTTTTTGGACCCCAAACCAGAAAACCTGCGACTGCGGCACACGCACCACCCACCATCCAAAGAATGCTTTTCATGTTGCTGTACTCCTTCTGCTCAGCTTGGATGCGTGTGGAGGCAAGAACGTTCGCCGCATGTTGGCTTGTACGGCGGCTACACTGGGAGCATGGACAGGGTTCGGTTTGGGCGCGCACTGGGAGTGGGGGCGAGAGCGGCGGCGAAGTCGCTGATGAGCGCGGCGGAAGCTGCCTCGGCGCCGAGTCCAGCGCCCCCCCAGGCGACACGTCGTGCGGCTTCCGAGGAGCGGCCCGCGCGTGCGCCTGCCCGTACTTCTGTCCCGCTGCGTGCCGCTGTGCCCCAGGTCAGGGCGGTGGCGACCCAGGCGGGCCATTTGAAGCGTTCTGTGTGGAGGCCTTTCGCGCATTTTTCGCGGGTGTTGTGGCTGGAAGTGACGGGAACATTTTTCGCCATTTTCGCGCTGATGGCGGCGCAGCAGGTTTGGAAGTCGAGAATGGCGGTGCACCTTTTGCCCCGCTCGCCGGAAGCGCAGCGGCTTTATGTGTATGCGGCGCTGCTGTTGTTGTTTGGATACTTTGCGGTGAGCAGCTTTGTTCGCGCGAGGCGTCCACGCGGTTGAGGTAGCGCGGGCGGGCCCGTGTTGCGTATGGTGAAAGACTGGCAGCGGCATCAGGACCAGGCATCGGTCGCAGCCGTTTAGGATAGAGCTATGTCCGATCTCGCTGTCCCAGTTTCGCTTCGCAAGACTCCGCTCAATCTGACGCACCGATCGCACAAGGCGAAGATGGTGGACTTCGGCGGCTGGGATATGCCGGTGCAGTACGCCGGCCTGATTGAAGAGCATATGGCCGTGCGCGAGCGCGTGGGCTTGTTCGATGTATCGCACATGGGCGATATTCAGCTGCGCGGGCCGAACTCGCTGGCGGCAGTGCAGAAGCTGCTGATGAACGACGCTTCGAAGCTCGAGATCGGCCAGGCGCACTACTCGGCCATGCTGTACGAGGACGGGACGTTCGTCGACGACGTGGTGTTGCACAAGCTGGGCGAGAACGATTATCTGATCGTCATCAACGCCGGGACGCGCGAGAAGGATGTGCAATGGGTCCGCAAGGCGCTGGGCGGTATGAGCGGCGTGCATGTGACGGACGTGAGCGATTACTACACGCAGCTGGCGATCCAGGGGCCGCGTGCGAAAGAGACGCTGCAGAAACTGACGGGCGTAGACCTGAGTGCGATTAAGAACTACTGGTTCACGTGGGGCCAGGTGTCCGGCTGCCACAACGTACTGATTGCGCGCACCGGTTACACCGGCGAGGATGGGTTTGAGATCTACATCCCGGCAGACGAGCCGACGAGCGCGCGGGTGTGGGGCGAGGTGCTGACGGCGGGCGCGGAGTTTGGGATTGTGCCGTGCGGGCTGGGCGCGCGGAACACGCTGCGGCTGGAGTCTGCGATGGCGCTGTATGGGCATGAGATTTCCGACAAGCTGAACGTTTTCGAAGCGAACCTGGGACGGTATTGCAAGCTGGACAAGGGCACGGATTTCGTTGGACGCGAGGCGTTGCAGAGGATTCAGGATGCCGGCGGTCCGGCGCGCAGGCTGGTGGGGCTGGAAATGGTGGAACGCGGTATCGGGCGCGACGGGTATTCGGTGCTCTCGCTTGAAGGGCAGCGCATTGGCGAAGTGACCAGCGGGTCGCCGGGGCCGTTTATCAAGAAGAATATTGCGCTGGCGTACGTGCCGGTGGCTTACTCGTCGGTGGATACGGAGGTTGCGGTGGAAGTCCGCGGTCTGCCGGTGAAGGCGCGAGTGGTGGCGACTCCGTTTTACAGGCGGCCGAAGCTGGCTGTCCCACCGATTACCGCGCCGCTCTCGTAATGGGGCCTGAACGATTCCTCTACACTTTTGAATGGAGAACTTGCTGATGGCTTATCCCGAGAAATACCGCTACACGAAGGAACATGAGTGGCTCCAGGTCGACGGTGAAAACGGCGTCGTCGGCATTACGGACTATGCGCAGCACTCGCTGGGCGACATCGTGTTTGTGGAGCTGCCCAAGGTAGGGCAGCAGATTGAGGCGGGATCGACGTTTGGTTCGGTGGAGTCGGTGAAAGCGGTGAGCGATCTTTACGCGCCGGTCACGGGCACGATCACCGAGGTCAACGAAGCGCTGAACGGAACGCCGGAGATCATCAACACGGACGCGAATGAGACCTGGCTGATCAAGCTGACGCTGACCAATACGGATGAGGTCAATGGGCTGCTGTCGGCGGCTGATTATGATGCGTTCGTGAGCGAAGAAACCGGCCACTAAGGCAGCTGTCCATCGTCAGTTCTCCGTTGTCAGTTGCAATGGGATGTAGCTGGCTCGCGTTTGAATGACTACTGACAACTGAGAACTGAGAAGCTTCCATGCGCTATTTACCGAAATCTCCTGCTGACCGTACTGAAATGCTCGAAGCGATCGGCGTTGCGTCCATTGAAGAACTCTTTGAAACCATTCCAGAAGAGTTTCGCCTGACGCGCGACCTTTGCATTCCGCGCCAGCATTCGGAGTCCGAGGTGCTGGATCGCTTTCGCGCGTTTGCGGCGAACATCCAGAGCGGCAATCCCGAGGAGTTGGCGACCCAGCCCGCGAAGAAAATGTTTGCGAGCTTTCTGGGTGCGGGCGCGTACCGGCACTATCGCCCGGTGGTGATCGACTCGCTGGTGCAGCGGGGCGAGTTCCTGACCAGCTACACGCCGTATCAGCCGGAGATCGCGCAGGGCACCTTGCAGGCGATGTTTGAGTTCCAGACGATGATCTGCGAACTGACGGGCATGGAGATCGCCAACGCGAGCATGTATGACGGGTCCACCGGCGCGGCCGAAGCGGTGCTGATGGCCGTCCGAGTGACCGGACGCGATGCGGCCGTGGTTGCGCGTACGGTGCATCCGGAGTATCGCGAAGTGTTGCATACCGTCACACAGCATCAGGGCATCCCGGCGACGGAGGTGGGTTACGTTGCCGAGACAGGCCGCGTGGACCTGGCGGCGCTGGATGCGGCGATTACGGACGATACGGCGTGTGTGCTGATTCAGTCGCCGAACTTCTTTGGGACGATTGAGGACGTTGCGGCGATTGCGACGATTGCCCACGCCAAGGGGGCGCTGCTGATTGTGTCGATTGCCGAGGCGATTTCGCTGGGGATCGTGAAGGCGCCCGCGGAGGCCGATATTGTTTCGCTTGAGGCTCAGAGTTTTGGTGTCCCCGTGGGGTTTGGCGGGCCGTATTGCGGCGTGATCGCGTGCAAGGAGAAGTTCCTGCGCCAGATGCCGGGGCGGCTGGTCGGCGAGACGAAGGACAAGAACGGCAAGCGCGGCTTTGTGCTGACACTCAGCACGCGCGAGCAGCATATTCGCCGCGAAAAAGCGACTTCAAACATCTGCACCAACCAGGCGCTGATGGCGTTGATGACGACGATTTTTCTGACCGTTTATGGGAAGCAGGGTCTGCGCGAGCTGGCGGAGCAGAATCTTGCGAAGGCCGCTTACTTGCGGTCGGTCCTGACGGCGGCCGGAGCTTCGACAAAGTTCGAGGGCACGCCGAGCTTCCATGAATTTGTGGTGCAGTCTGCCGAGAGTGCGGACGCTTTGAATTCTAAGCTTCTTCAAAAAGAGATGATTGGCGGGCTCGCCATATCGAAGTGGTATCCGGAGTTGGGTGAGAACGCTACGCTGTGGTGCGCGACGGAGTTGACGACGAAGGCGCAGATGGATGCGGCGGCGGCTGTGGTGGGAGCGAAGTAGCCATGGACATTACCGCGATCGAAGGGCAGGAGCTTACCGCGGTCGAGTTCGTTGGCGACCACCTACGGCTGCACTTCGATGGACCGCGATTCACGCTGTACGACTGGCCGACCGTGTTGCTGGCGGACTTCAGCGTGGCATTTGGGGAGCCGGAGTATCGCAATGCGCTGTGTGCGCATATCGGGCAGATTGTTGAGAAAGCCGCACTGGATGACGAAGAGTCGCTGACGATCGAGTTGGAGAATGGAACCGCGCTTGGATTGTCCCTGCACGGGGAAGATGTGGATGGGCCGGTGGTAGGGAGTTTTTCTGAGAGCGGTAGCGATTCGGATGAGCAGGAGTTTTAGCGATGGCGCATAAGACCCGGATTATGTACATCGAGAACAAGGGTGGCCTTGTTGAAGCTTCATGGTGGGGGACCTCGACCCAGCCTGCCGACTTGACTGGACCAGCGCGGATCGGGCGGGTTACGTTTTCGAAGACGGGGAGAAGTCTTACCTATCGCGGCAAATCCTTCAATAGGGCTACTGAATTCAAAGCAAACTACTGTTGCGAAACTGGTGAGTGGTTCTGGATCTCGGGTCCGAAGAGGCGGGGCGGAGACTCGCTTTATGCGACGAACGTCCCAGCGGAAATTGATGAGGACGTTCGCGAAGAGTATTGGACAGGGATTCGCAAGCAGCCGGAACGTAAGAACGAGAGCCGCACGCTGTAACCGCTCTCCAAGTAAGAAGCAGATCCTTCGCTTCGCTCAGGATGACAATTCTGTGGGGATGCAGGAAGAGGAATGATGGCAAACGACAAGTTTATCGGCACACCGCGCAAGGCGACCACGCACGTTAATCAGAACGAAGCCCTGATCTTTGAGAAGTCGTCGCCCGGCAAGAAGGGCTATCGGCTGGCGCAGCTTGATGTTCCGGCGATCGATACGGCGACGCTGCTGGGCGATGTTGCCCGGACGGACGATCTGGGCGCGATGCCGGAGCTGAGCGAGATCGAGATTATTCGCCACTTTACTAGGCTCTCGACGTGGAATTACGCGATCGATCTCGGGATGTATCCGCTGGGGTCTTGCACGATGAAGTACAACGCGCGAATTAATGAAGCGGTCGCGCGGCTGGAGGGTTTGGCGGAGGCGCATCCTTACCAGCCGGAGTCGCTGTCGCAAGGCGCGCTGGGCATCATGAAGCTGCTGTCGGAGTGCCTGATCGAAATTACCGGGATGGACACGATCACGCTGCAGCCTGCGGCGGGCGCGCAGGGTGAGTTTACGGGTATTCTGCTGGCGCGTGCGTATCACCAGTCGCAGGGAAATCCGCGGCGGAAGGTGATCATTCCGGACTCGGCGCATGGGACGAACCCTGCTACAGCGGCGGTCTGCGGGTACCAGGTGGCGAACCTGAAGTCGAACGAGCGCGGGATGGTGGACCTGGCCGAGCTGGAAAAGCTGGTCGACGAGGATGTAGCCGCGCTGATGCTGACGAACCCTTCGACGATCGGTGTTTTCGAATCCGATATACACAAGATCGCGGACATCCTTCATGCCAAGGGCGCGCTGCTGTACATGGACGGCGCGAACATGAATGCGCTGGTGGGCAAGACGCGGCCGGGGGATTTCGGCGCGGATGTGATGCACCTGAACCTGCACAAGACTTTCTCTACGCCGCATGGGGGTGGTGGACCGGGGTCGGGGCCGGTGGCCTGCAAGAAGATCCTGGAACCGTTCCTACCGACGCCGATAGTGAAGGCCAACGCGGACGGAACGCTGGCGCTGGACTTCAACCGGCCGCAGTCCGTGGGCCGCGTGAAGGCGTGGTACGGCAACTTCGGGATGTTTGTCCGCGCATTGGCTTACATCCTGGCTAACGGCCCGGACGGCCTGCGGCAGACGACGGAAGATGCCGTGTTGAATGCTAACTACATTCGCGCGAAGCTCGAAGGCACGTTCGAGCTGCCGTACAAAACGCGGTCGCTGCACGAGGTTGTGTTCTCGGACAAGCTGCAGGCGAAGAATGGCGTAAAGACCGGCGACATGGGCAAGCGTCTGATCGACTATGGCTTCCATCCGTATACGGTGAGCTTCCCGCTCGTGGTGCAGGGCGCGATGATGATTGAGCCGACCGAGAGCGAGTCGAAGGAAGAGCTCGACCTGCTGGTCGATGCTCTGAAGCAAGTGGCGCGTGAGGCGGAAGAGAACCCGGAGCTGGTGCAGACGGCCCCGCACACGACTCGCCTGCAACGATTGGACGAGACCGGTGCGGCGCGTAAGCCGATCCTGCGCTGGAAGGCTCCGGCCGCGAGCACGGAGCTAACGCCCAATACGGCGGCCAAGGAGTGGTAGCAACCGGGGGGTAAATGAGGAAGGCGCGCTCGATGAGCGCGCCTTCGCCGTTTGCTGAAACAGCCTACTTTGCTTCGACCTTTACATACTCATCGAGGTCGGCCCAACGGATGTGGAGCTCGGCTGTCTTGCCGTGCACGTTTTCGAAGCTGATGCTCATGACCTCCTGGGATTTCGACGCAGGTTTCGTCATCATGGGCGTGCGGCCGAGGTCCTGGTCCTCGTGGTATTCGGTGCCCCACTGTCCGGTCTGTTTGTTGATGACCAGTTGCCAGGGCGTGCCGGGGGCCTGGGGGACCGAGTAGATGGTGTAGGTGCCGGCGGGTACGTCGAGCGTGCCGAGCTTGAGGGCGGCGGCGGTGGTGAACATGGTGGCGGGGTTTGCGCCGGTGCGCCAGATTTTGCCGTAGGGCTCGTGCTCGCCGATCATCTTGCGGCCGCGCAGCGAGGGCGCGCTGTAATGGATGGTAAGGGCTTTGCCGTCGAGGGTGGCGGTGGCTGTGGCGGGGGGCGAGGCGGGTGGCTTGCCGGGGGCGGAGCCGGTCATGGACTGCATCTGGGAGTGCATGGAGGCGGTACACGTCAGCGCGAGTAGCGTTGCCGGTAGAAGCAAGGAGCGGAAGGAAGTGTTCATGGGCCCTATGCTACGCTTAAAGCACGCGCCCGTAGCTCAGCTGGATAGAGCGGCAGCCTCCGAAGCTGTAGGTCAGAAGTTCGAATCTTCTCGGGCGCACCATTTTAGAGACAGCCAACAGTGATCCGCGGATCGGCGGATCGGCGGATCGGCGGATCGGCGGTTCGGCGGCCGCGGTCTGGCGACTCGTTCCTTCGCAATCTTCTTATGCAGGCTTTTATTGGCCGGGGAGTTGCGCCACCCTGACATTCCAGACAGAATCCTCCGGGAACACGTCTTCGCACAGACACGCTGGTGCGCTACGGCGCATTCAGCAAAGCGAGCACTTCTTCGGCGTGGCCTTCGGGCTTGACCTTGCGGAAGATGTGGATCAGCCGCTGGTCGGGGCCGATGACGTAGGTGGTGCGTTCGACGCCCGAGACGAGCTTGCCGTACATGGTTTTGGGCTTGACGAGGTCGAAGCGCTTGACGATTTCCTGGTCTGCGTCGGCGAGTAGGGTGTAGGGCAGGCTGTACTTCTGCTGGAACTTCTTCTGCGCTTTGACGGTGTCGCGCGAGATGCCGAGAATGACGACGCCTGCGTCCTGCAACTTCTGAAATTTCGGAAACTGGTCGCGGAACTCGCAGGCCTCGATGGTGCAGCCGGGGGTGTCGGCCTTTGGATAGAAGAAAAGGACGACGGTCTTGCCGGCGAAGTCGGTGAGGTGGACGGTGTTGCCGTCCTGGTCGGGGAGCGTGAAGTTTTCTACGAGGTCGCCGGGCTGCATGGGGGTTCTCCTGAGGCACTATCGTAGCGTACCCCCCCCCGGGCTGCATCTATTGCGCGGAAGTAAACCGTTTGTTTTGAACGGCTTGCGGAGCTACAGGCCGTGCAAGCTGTTCATAAGAAGGAACTTGCGTCCAAAATATTCAATCGATGGCGGTTGCGACTGGAGCGTGAAATGGCTGTCAGGAGGGCCGTGATCACTTCAAGTCAGGTGGGAACATTCCAGTCCCGGCGACGCCGAAGTAGCAGGTGGTTCCATCGTAACCAATTGGCTGGGGTAAATGTGCACGTGTTCTCGATGAGATTCGGCCTCTATCGATGCGAGTGCGGTGAGTTTTGCACAGGCTGGGGGGCTTGACAGGATTTTGAGGGCGGTTGGGGTGGCTCATGCTTAATCGGCGCGCAGGAATGGGCCATCACGGCTGGTGTGCTGGAGTTGAGCGGTAAGCAAGCGGTTGAGCCAAGGGGTACCTATCCGCATAGGCGATCCCTCGGCTCAACTGGCGACGCTTGCTGGAACGAAGCCCCGCGTGACGATCAGCCAAGCTTCTAACGCTTATTTCGCCTGCGCTAATTCGGCAACAACTGCATCGACTTTATCGAGGATCTGATTCCAGCCCTCGACTTGACCGCTCTTGGTTGCGTCTTCCATGGGTTCATTTCCGATGAAGGTAAGTTTCGTCTGGCCATGTCCAAAATCCTCAAACAGAGTTACGTCGTACGCGCCGTCGATCGCCTCATGTTCCATTCCATAGTGCGCAGGCTCAACCCTGTTTCCCTCGGAGTCGGAAAAGTACATGGAGGAGACGATCTTCTCGTGCAGAACGATCTCGTGGTATTCCCCGCCGTTCCAGAACTCCTGACCGTCCGGCGCTCTCATGCAGCAGAGAAATTTTCCTCCCACGCGAAAATCCATCTTGCAGACTGGCGCGGTAAAGCCCTTTGGCCCCCACCACTGCATGACATATTTCGGATCTGTCCACGCCTTCCAAACCAATGCGCGTGGTGCATCGAAAACCCTGGTAACAACCATCCGCTCTGCTTCGTCAACCGTGTTTTTTGTCATCTCAGACCTCTGCTTTTTTCATTTGATTTACGACCACATCCAGCTTGTCGAAACTCTCTTCCCAGAATCGGCGATAGCTGATCGCCCAGTCGCTGACTGTCTTGATCGCCTCCGGCCTGAGCGTGCACACACTCTCGCGTCCACGCCTGGTCTTGGTCACAATCCGAGCCCGCACCAGGTAGGCGATATGTTTTGAAATCATCTGCTGCGACAGGGCAAACGGTTCCGTGAGCCCATGCACCGAGGCAGGCCCACGGGAGAGGCGTTCGATCATGGCCCGGCGGGTCGGATCAGACAAAGCAGCAAATGTTGTATTCAGCCTATCCACAACCATATGGTAGTGGGTTTTCGGGGAGTGTCAAGCAAGTATTTTGCGATAAATCGCCGAAGCGCCGATCAGCGATGAGTGTTTGTGGCGGGTGTGGGCGCATTGCCGCGGTGGTGAAGGGCAGTTATGTGTCGCGCCTCCAGCGCTCTGGGGGTCTGTGCGGGGCGGGGCTCCTGCACTCGATGGTCTACGCCACGACAAGCGCTAAGAGTGTCCACGGATTTGACAGCGTGACGAACTTCATCAGTTTTGAGTCAGACGAGACGACTATGGCGTTCAAAGCACAACCACCCGCGGTGCCAGCTTGATCTCAACTTGCACCACGGTCGGGTTTAGAGCACAACGTTTGGGAGCACGACATCATTGAAGTGGGAGGGGCAGCCGTTGGAGTTGGCGTCGATTTATCTACAGTGACGGCGAGCGATGCGAGCTATGCGACAGGGGATGTGTATGGAGCAGGAGGCGGGCAGGGACAGCCGTAGGATTGTGGGCCATACATGACGGGAAACGGTCACAGAAGGAGCAGCTGCAACTCCAGCTTAGCGATGCCCTTGCTGTTCGGGAGCAGAATCGTTGAGCGGGCGGATTGTTGCCGTAGGGATTTCCAAGGTGCCTAGTTGTCGACTTGCAGTGTCGAGAACCGCGAGACGGAGAAATATCGGTTTCTTTGCGGGGACAAAGACGGTTTGGCTCATCGGTACGGCCGCGTCGTGAAGCTTCACCCACTGATCGTGCGTGCGGGTGACGTTAGTAATGTGGTCTTCGCTCGCAACGATCTTGTCTTCGCCGTCATAGGCAAGCAGCATCATTCGGAGTTGAGCAGTGTGCCTGCCTGCAACCTCCGTCCATTTCAGGTCCGCTGCTGCGACTAGATAATCGAGCTTGAGGTTCAAAAACGAGTCTTTGTCTTTGCCTGATCGGCCGGCAGAAACCGGTAAAGTCGTGATATGCACGCCGAACAAGATTTCATCTGAAGTTGGAATGCCTCGCTGTACGGCGGCATACAGGCGCTTCGCCTCTTCGGACGGCTCGGGTTGTGGCTGACGAGGATCAAGGGAAGATTTGGCTGGTTCAGATACTGATGATGGCCGGTCGGGGTAGTAGCCTTCGCGGTAGGCAAGCTGCACTCCGGGCTTCGACACGGTGATGTGAAAACGCCGGAAGGAACTGCTCACCTGCGAAGTGGACGGCAGATAGCTCAGCGTGTAGTAGTCGCTTCCGGCGTCAAGCGCTTCTCTCAATTCCCGGAGCAAATCATTGCCGTGATACGAGCGTCCACCGGTTTCCCAAGCGACCTTATCTAAACTGGTGCGCCGTTCGCGGGCCATATCGAGCCTTCTATCGATAGATGCTTCGCGGTTGGTGTGAGCACCATAGGCGACGGGGCCATGCTCTTCGGCCGGTGTCAGCACGTCGTTCGTGACACCATGTGCGTCCAAGGTAGAAATAGCGATGCGATGACGAGCCAAATTCTGCTGTAGATCGTATAGCTCGTCAGAATATTCGTCGACTTGGCCCATGAGTGCGCCGCTTTGAAAGAGTCCTGGCGAAGACCCGGTAACCCAAAGGATATTCTTTCGTCCTGGAAGCGGGGCCAACCAAGCATCAAGGGCCTGAAAGGCTCCGATGGTGGTCTCGATGCTTGCGACTTGCGATAACTGCGCTGCTGAATCTCTTATAGTGGCGGCATACGGGCCTGTATCGTGCGAACTTGGCAGCCCGGGATACGTGCTAACGAATGCGCCCGAATTTGCCCCGCTCGGGTCGTCGCTTGAAAGGGCCGCGCCGGCCAGTACACCGACTGTTTGTCCCATGTCTCGTTTACGGATAAACTGCCATGCCGCTTCATGATCCGTGAAACCCGAGATTAATTTAAGCTTTTCTCCGAGAGTGAACAGGGCTATTGCGTGATCTGGATTAGGATGGCTCAGCAGGGTCTGCGCGACATCTGTCAATTTCCCAGGATGTATTTCTGGACTGTGCGCGTAGTCCAGCAGCACGACGTTGTACTCCAATGCTCCAACCTTTCGAGAAGGTGTGTTCGTGAACGTGTTCACCCCTGTAACGACGCCCGGTTGCAACGCTGGATGAGTTGCCCGGTGTTCCTCGCATCTGTCTAATTGTTGCGGGACATTGTCTTCCGTGAGGTGAAAGTCGTTACAGCGCAGTTCGCTTACAAAGTGGTGGTCATGGTCCTGTAGCGTCACATCGACGGTAACTAGACGTGCTGTTGTCGCCAGACTTGATTGCGGGATTTGGCCCTCGGCGGGAAAAACACAAAAGGCTATCTCGATCACAGTAACGGCAATTGAAAGACGGATGCGAAGGGGGCCTTTAGTCCGAAATGCTGCGCTAGTCACAATCCGCCCCCTCCGTGCCGGGCCACGGGCTTCCTTTTAAATCGAAAGAACGATCGAAGTAGTACGGACGCACGCGTCTCCCATCCAAACCACTTATTATGGGCGGCAGTAGGGACTGTGGTTCGATGAGTTATAGAGGTATCCCCATTCACATTGCTGGCAATCACTGCTGCATAATTGCATTCGCATACAAGCATCGTTGCCGCTGCAACTCACCGGGTCCGGAAAAGGATCTTCACAAATTTGGTGGTCACAAAACTGCTCGTCCGTTTGGCAATTTGTCATGCACGTGTTGAATCCTGTCGCCGCATAGTTGCCTCTAAATGTCGATTCGCATTCTCTACGCAATGGAAATAGTTGCCGTCGCAGTTAAGTTACGCACAGCTAGGCATGGCAAATGCATGAGCTGGGTTCTTGAGGTAGAGCCAAGCGCCTAATAGAGTGACTAGAAGCAGTAGATTTCTCGCAAGCAGCTTCGACATCTTACACCTCAGCATCGGGATTCACAGCTGGTTCTCTACTTCCATTTCCTTTTCGGGTGGTAGCTGGCCGATCCACGTTCTGATCACTTTTCCATTCGGGTCCAACAAGACGAGCGTGGGTGTTGAACTTACGTCGATGGAGCTGAGCTGCGACCTCAGTACCAGATTTGCGGTGATAGCCCCCTCGGCCAGGTAGGCTTTCGACTCCACTAGAGGCTGTGGCAGGATAGCCACGGTCTGAACGCCTCTGATTTCCGCTTGCTTTACAAGGTGACCATAGAAGGCCATGCTAGCCGAGCAAAAGTGGCACTGGGTACTAAGCACCATGAGAAGAGTGCGGTGACCGCCAGTCACCAGACCAGGAATAGTAATCTGTTGCCCTGTTTTCGGAACTTTGGGCGTAGTTCTTGCTGAAGATGCTTGCAGTCCAGCAACAAAAATGCCCGTTATAGTCACGGACGCAATCAAGAGTGCGACGTTCGTCGCCACCTACAAGCTCTTCGATATTTGTTCTGAGATCCGCAGCGATTGAGTCGACAGCCCACGGTAGGCGGGTACGCGTTGGCCGTCAAGTAACAATCCACTGTCAATCGAAGGACTTTGCCAATTTGTCCCAAAACGGGAAACGGGTGTTAGGCCTTTGCTTCCCGTCTGATGCTACGCGAATCGAAGCGGACAGCTTGAAAATTAGACGAGGATGCCTAGTGCTTCCGCGTCGTCGGTGACCTCCTGGTCGGAGGCGGCGACGGACGCGGAGGCGGGGAAGTAGGCGTTTGAGAAGTACTGGCCTAACATGCGGTGGGTGTTGAAGAAGGTGCCGTTGATTCCGATGCAGTGGCGCTGCATGGCAGCCCAGGCGGCCTTGTCGGCGTAGAGCGGAGCGACGGCGTTTTCCAGCTTGCTGTAGAGAGAGTCTGCTTCGTCGGCTTCGTTGTCGAGGTTGTCGATGCACCAGCCGGTGACGCCTTCGGCGCAGCCTTCGATCCACCAGCCATCGAGGACCGAAAGCGACGGGACGCCGTTGAGCGAGGCCTTCATGCCGCTCGTTCCTGACGCTTCGTAGGGCCGAAGCGGCGTATTCAGCCAGACGTCCACACCACCGGTGAGCTGCTCGCCGAGCTCCCAGTCGTAGTTTTCCAGGTACAGGATTTTGAGTTTCGAGTTGTTGATGCGGGCGGCAGAGGCGAAGACTTCGTGGATGAAGCCTTTGCCCGCACTGTCGGCAGGGTGGGCCTTGCCGGCGAAAAGGATTTGCAGGCCGCCGAGCTTTTCGGCCAGCGCGACGAGGCGATCGGGATCTTTGAAGAGGAGCGTGGCACGCTTGTAAGTGGCGACGCGGCGGGCGAAGCCGAGGGTGAGAATGCCGGGGTCGAAATCGACGCCGGTGCGCTGCTTTACGGTGTCGAATAAGCGCTGCTTGCCGAGGCGGTGGGTGGCGGCGATGGTTTCCGCCTCGATGCCGTAGACCGAGCGGAAGTATTGATTATCGTGGCGCCAATCGGGGATTTCCCGGTCGAATAGTTGCTGGAAGGGCTGCGAGAGCCAGGTAGCCGCGTGTACGCCGTTGGTAATGGCGTGGACGTGGTACTCGGGAAACATCTGCTGCGAAACCTTGCCGTGCTGCATGGCGACGCCGTTGACGTAGCGGGAGAAGCGCAGCGCGATGTAAGTCATGTTCATGAGTCCGTTGTGCAGGCAGCCGAAGCGCTCGATGGCGGAGGCGCGGTCGTGGCCGAGAACGGCGTACATCTGGTCGGCGCCGAACTTGTCGTGTCCGGCGGGGACGGGAGTGTGGGTGGTGAAGACACAGCGTTGCTGCACGGCGGTAAGGTCGGCGTCGGTAGCGTCGTGGAGAGGGCGGCCCTCCAGGCGCTCTTCGAGCAGGCCGATGGAGAGCAGCGCGGCGTGACCTTCGTTCATGTGGCAGATTTCGGGCTCCATGCCGAGGGCGTGGAGGAGGGCGATGCCGCCGAGGCCCAGGATGGTTTCCTGGCAAAGGCGGTAGTAGTTGTCGCCGCCGTAAAGGGTGTCGGTGAGCTTGCGGTCCCAGGGGTCGTTGCCTTCCACGTCGGTGTCGAGCAGGAAGACGGGGATGATGTGGCCGGAGACGCCGACGACGTCAAAGCGCCAGGCACGGACGAGGACCTCGCGGCCCTGCATGGTGACGGCGACGACCTGATCGGCGGCGGGGAGCGTGCTTTCCGGCGACCAGGGGACGGCTGTCTCGGTTTGCTGGCCAGCGCCATCGAGATGCTGTTGGAAGTATCCGCGGCGATGGACGAGGGAGACGGCAACCATGGAGGCGCCGGTGTCCGCGGCCGAGCGCAGGGTGTCGCCGGCTAGTATGCCAAGGCCGCCGGAGTAGGTGGGCAAGGTCTTGGCGAGGGCTATTTCCATGGAGAAATAGGCAATTTGGCGCTGGGAGATGTCGACTACGGAAAGAGTGGCGGGGGAAGAGGTCTGGCTCATGCGGTGAGGAATCCTTTGGGTTCGACGCCTTGCGGCGACGGACAGCGAACGTTCACGGCCTTGTAAGACACTTCATCGTCGCTACGCCAGTGTTTGAACACCGGAAAATTTCGAACGTTGTCTTTATTAGGTGCGTTTAGCGTGTAAGGAGTTTACCAAGGTGATGGTTGTCGGGGGAAGACTTTACGCTGCAACCTTTGGGTGTTTGATGGCATCCACAGCCGGATTTCAGGAGTGCGAGGGTGGGAGTCCGAGCCTGGCGAAGAGGCTGACGACGACGGCAAGGACGAAAGCGAGCACCGAGAGGGTGGCCCATGGGCGCAGGCGTTTGCGAAGGGCTTCGAAGATCAGGATGAGGACGAGCAGGATGGCGGCAAAGAAGATGCCGTTGGCGACGAGATCGTAATTGGCGGAGATGTGGAATTTCCACAGCGGGATGACGTTGAGCGCGGGCTGCTTGAACTGGAGATAGAGGCGCACAAAATCCCAATAGCCGCCGATCATCAGCAATACGGCGAAGGCAATCAGCTGCAGGAGAAAGAGGAGGATGCGCTTGATCACGGGAGTGTCGGTTGCCTCGGATACAGACTTTGGAGTGGACGTTTAGTGTAGCAGCGGCCGGCACGGGACGATTAGTGCGGTGCGGCTTCGAATATGGCGAAGCGGCGTTCCAGATCGTACTGCTCGGTGGCGCGCTCGCTGGTCGCGAGGAAGGCGGCGCAGGGGCCGGGCGGGAGCGACCTGGTGGTGATGGGTGCGGCGCAGGCAGGCTTTCGGCGGGTGTAGTTGTCGGCTGCGGCGTAGAGGCTTTCGCCAGGGAGGAAGCTGTGCTCGAGCGAGTTGCGCGCAGAGAGCTTGAGGTCTGCGTAGGTGAGGTTCTGGTCGGTGACGGCACGAACGTAGTTATGGGTGAGGTCGGTGCGGGAGACGCCCTCGTCGTCGGTGGAGAGCGAAAAGGGGACGTGGGCGGCGCGGTAGGCGGCGAGAGGATGGGCGGTACCGGTGATGCCGAGGATGCCTTCGTTGGAGATCAGGTTGATCTCTACGTCGATGTGTCTGGCGGCCATTTCTTTGAGGAGCTCGACGGGGCGGTCTTCGTAGAGCACGTCGGTGCCGTGACCGATCCGTTCAGCGTGGCCTAGCTCGACGGCTTCGCGGATGTGGAAGCGGAGGCCTTCGGTGGGGACAAGGCCAGGTGCGAGCTCGCCGGCATGGAGCGAGATGTGGACCCTGGGGTAGACGCTGTGCAGGTAGTCAAGCATCAGCATTTCGGTGTGGTAGGCGGCCATGGCGTCGCGGCGGTCCTCGGCGCGGACGAAGTTGATGCCTACGACCTGGTCTGGGTGGGCGGAGGCGAGTTCGAAGCCGAGTAGGGTCTGCGCGAAGACTTGCTGGGGAGGAAACCCGCGGAGAACCTGGTAGAGGAAGTGGATGCGGATGGCGCAGGCGGCATGCTGGGCGATGCTGGGAGGTTCTTGGTCCGAAACAGGAAGGCGATTCGAGTCGCCAGGGGCACAGCGTTCGATGTGTTCGCGGGAACTGGTCGCGTCTGCGAACTCTTTGGTGTCGAGGGCGATATCGTCGCGGAGGCCGGCGGCGAGCAGCGCTTCTCGAAGTTTGGCGAGCGTCTGCATGTGGTTGGCGTCGGTGAAGTCGGAGGGCCAGCCGAGGCGGGTGGCGGCGGCGATGGCGTTCGAGAAGCTGGGGGTGTTCATGATTTCGAGGTACTGCTCATTCTGGCCGGCGGCGCGGGTGGCGACCTCGTCGAGCCACTGGCCCTGAACGCCTTTGAGTCCGCCGAAGCGGTCGAAGGTGGTGAAGAACTGGTCGTGGCCGCTGAAACCGGCGGGAGGGACGAAGCTGCGCATGGAGAAGCTGTTGATAAGGCGGTCGTAGAGCTGCTGGTCTTTGAGGGCGTTTGCGGCGGAGATGGAGCCTGTGGGGCAGACGGCTTGTGGAGGAATACTCCGCGTTGTGCCGGTGTTGGGAAGGAAGGCGAGGCGTGCGGTGTCGACGCAGAGGAGCTGGTCGGCAGCCTGGGCAAGGAAGGACTCGGCGTAGATGGCGCCGGAGAGATGCATATGCAGATCTGCGCCTTTGGGAAACGGCTTGAGGAAGGCATAGAGGGCAGGCGCACCGGCTTTGCGAGCGGCGGCGAAGGCTCGCTCGGTGCGGGCTGCAGAATTGGGGGCTTGGGCAGAGGCGGCCGCCAGGGCAAGGCAGAGCGTGACGAGTGGAAGGGCGACGAACTGGATGCGCATGAAATCGAACCTCGGCTTGCTGGTTGGAACGAAGGCTGGCAGTGCTTGAAAAGATGTATCAGGATAACGCTCTTGGCGCGGCGCGGCGCGGCGAGTTTGGCGGCGAGGGGTTCGGTTGCTATACTGTGGGTCGGCGTTCCGATGGCTGCGTGAAGGGTGTGCAGCCGGTTTCCTCCCCACCCCAGGCAGGCGATTTTCGAAACGACAGCGCGCGGGCGCACTTGGCGGCACCGCGGGTTCTCCATGCCAAGGCCAGATAGCTCAGTGGTAGAGCGCGGCCCTGAAAAGGCCGGCGTCGGCGGTTCGATCCCGTCTCTGGCCACCACATTCTAAAGAACTTAGCAGAAGCCAAAGAGTTGAAGTTTTAGTCGCACGACCAATACACG
>JBBRNF010000006.1:0-306276 GCA_038230455.1 Terriglobales bacterium | reverse complement strand
CGTCGCGACCCTTTCGACCACCACGCTGGCTGCCGGCAGCCATTCCATTACGGCTGTCTACGGTGGCAGCGCTTCTTTCCTTATGTCTACGTCAGCTGCAGTCACTCTCACCGTCGCCGCCGTCGCAGTGTCCGACTTCTCGCTTAGCCTGAACCCCACCAGCGGCGCAGTTCAACCTGGCACTACCGCAACCACGACGGTCACCGTTACGCCCATCAACGGCTTTTCGCAGGCGGTGAGCTTTGCCTGCACAGGTCTGCCAGTGACTGTGTCGTGCAGTTTCAGTCCGGCGACCGTGACGCCTGCCGGTGCGGCCACCTCCACTGTCCTGACTTTTACGCGCCTGGCTACCGGGTCTATCGCGATGCCACGCTCGCGAGACTGGTCTTTGGCCCTGGTCCTCTTTGGCCTCGTCGGATTTGTAAAGATGCGCGGAAAGCGGCGGTATCTGCCGCTGCTGGGATGTTTTCTTTTGATGGCCGGGGGCTGCGGAGGATCCTCTCCAATTCCGCCAGTAACGTCAACCGTGAACGTCGTTGCAACATCCGGCGCGCTCACCCACTCGTCGTCTTACACGTTGACCAGCCAGTAATTCGCCGCTACGCCTCAGTCTCATCACCGCTGGAGACAACATCATCGTAATAGCCAAAAGCGCCGGGTGTGAATCTCCGCCACAAACGATTGGTTCGACAATTTGCCAGCAGCTAAGGTTACTCCTCATAGTCACCCGTCACGGTTATAGTGACCCGCTGTGCAAGCATGGAGATCCTGCTCTCACAGCAGATGCCCTACCCTTTCAGCGATGACACTAAGCGATTTAAATCACGATCGTTGGTCCGACTGCTACGTGACTGAGTTGAGCCTGTAGTGAAAACTGTAGCTGTCAAAGCCTCGGGGGTTCCTCACAGAACTACACAGAACCACAACTTCGGTGAATGCACGCGCTCCCGCGTTGAGATTCAGTCATGAATTCGGAGACGCGATCGCTCGCTCAGGGAGGTGGCGAAACAGCCGTTCTATCGTAAAGAACTTGGCGGTTTGATCCCCACAATTTCGACCACAGTCAGAACAAAGAAAAGCAGATGGTCTGGGCGATATCGCCCCAGCTGCTTCTTTTTCTATGATTTGAAATGGTCGGGGCGAGAGGATTCGAACCTCCGACCCCCTGCTCCCGAAGCAGGTGCGCTACCAGACTGCGCTACGCCCCGACATACTGGTGTTGAGTGGTGCCAGCGGGGAACTGAGGCCGCAGCGCTCCGGGATACTGCTTCGAGCGATGCCGCCTGATTGCCGACTGAGCTAGTCTATCAGAAAGTCGTTGCCGCACCCCGCCTCGGCCTGTTTGCCAGCCACCTGGATCGAGAAGCGCGGATTGAGAAGCGCGGGGTTGTGGTGCGCGAGTGGCCTGGTTTGACGGCCGTGGCTGGTCTTTGTGAGTGTGTGGCGTTGAATCGGTGCTCGATCGAGGAGCGTTGCGTTGCCGTAGAGCGCGTCAACGGATAGAATCACAGGATGGAATTTGCTTTGGGATCCCGAACGCGCTGTCCTCGGCCAGATGGCTGGTGTCGACGCGCGCTCTGCACACGGTAGATTGCCCGGTTTCTGAACGGGGCTGACCCCGAGAACGTTTCTTCCCGCATTCCATATTCAATCTCTCATTGGCATATGTTCGGTTTCGTCATCGATCCCGGCCCTGCCGTAGACGGAGACACCTTGATCAAGCAGGAACCTACGCAACCGCTCGCCCCAACCGTTTTGCACGAGCGCCTGAACCACTTGCAGGCGCTGGAAGCGGAGAGCCTCTACATACTGCGGGAGGCGGTAGCGGAGTTTGCCCGGCCGGTGATGCTCTATTCCATCGGCAAGGATTCTAGCGTCATGTTGCGGCTGGCGCAAAAGGCGTTCTTTCCGGGCAGGATTCCGTTTCCACTCCTGCATATCGATACCAGCTACAAGTTCCCGGAGATGATCGCGTTTCGTGATGCGTATACCAGGGAAATTGGTGCAGACCTGGTCGTGCATCGCAACGAGCAGGCGATTGCGGACGGCGCGAGCCCTTGGAAGCTGGGTACGCAGAACTGTTGCGGCGCTCTGAAGACGCGCGGCCTGCTGGATGCATTGGAGGCGGGCGGCTACGATGCGGCGTTCGGCGGTGCACGACGCGATGAAGAGAAGAGTCGGGCAAAAGAGCGCGTGTACAGTTTCCGCGACGCGTCAGGGCAGTGGGATCCGAAGAATCAGCGGCCCGAGCTGTGGAGCCTTTATAACTCGCGTCTGCGCAAGGGGGAAAGCATCCGAGTATTCCCACTTTCGAACTGGACCGAGCTCGACATATGGCTGTACTTGTATGCGGAGGAGATACCGATTGTGCCGCTATACTTCGCGGAAGAGCGGATGGCGGTGATCCGTGGCGGCTCCATCACGCTGGTGCATGAGGGTGTGAAGCTCCTGCCGCATGAGAAGCCGGAGTTGATGAAGGTCAGGATGCGTTCGCTGGGATGCCTGCCTTGCACGGGCGCGATTCGCAGCGAGGCCGATACGCTGCCGAAGATCATTGAAGAACTGATTACGTTTCGCCGCAGCGAGCGTGAGAATCGCGCCATCGATCATGACGAAGAAGGGTCCATGGAAGCCAAGAAGCGCGAGGGATACTTCTGATGTCCGCACAGAATAAAGACTTGAGCGGTATGGCGAGCGAGATGGGGTTCCGTTCTTTCCTGGACGCGCACCTCGACCAGGAGATGCTTCGCTTCACAACAGCGGGAAGCGTAGACGATGGCAAGAGCACGCTGATCGGACGTCTGCTGCACGATACAAAAAGTGTGTACGAGGACCAGCTGGCGTCGATTCGCGACAGTCGTGTAAGCCGCGCGGGAGCCGGCGTGGTGGATCTGTCGCTGTTGACCGACGGCCTGAAGGCAGAACGCGAGCAGGGCATCACGATCGATGTCGCATACCGCTATTTTTCAACGACGAAGCGCAAGTTCATCATCGCGGATACGCCCGGGCATGAGCAGTACACCCGCAACATGGCGACCGGGGCCTCGACTGCCGACGTGGCCATTGTGCTGATTGACGCGAAGGCCTTCGTCAAGCTGGGGACGTTGCTGCCACAGTCGCGCCGGCACACGTACATCGCGAGTTTGTTGCGGATTCCGCACGTAATTGCAGCGGTAAACAAGATGGACATAGTGGACTATGATGCCGGGCTTTTTGAGCGCATCGCCGGGGAGTTCAGGGCGCTTGCTACAAAGCTTGGCCTGCGCAGTGTTGAAGTGATACCGATAAGCGCTCTGGAAGGTGACAACGTGGTGGAACCCAGCCAGCACATGCCGTGGTACACGGGGCCGACGCTGCTGGAGTACCTGGAAACGGTGCCGGTAAGAACGTCCGAAGTGGACGGGCCGCTGCGATTTCCGGTGCAGCTTGTGGTGCGGCCCGACGCAAACTTTCGCGGGTTCGCGGGACGCGTCGAGCGCGGCGAAGTGCGGACCGGCACGCGCGTGAAGGCGTTGCCGAGCGGCCGCATTACGCGCGTGAGAAGCATTGTGACCTACGACGGGAAGCTGGCGCGGGCCAGCTTTCCACGCAGCGTTACGTTGGAGCTCGATGACGAGATCGACCTCAGCCGCGGGGAGATGCTGGTAGCGGAAGCCGAACCGGCACCCTACAGCAGCACGGCCTTTCGCGCGATGGTGGTGTGGATGCACGAGCAGCCGCTCGCCGTCGGCCAGACCTATCTCGCTAAACACACGACCCGCACGGTACGCGCCACGGTGCGGGCGATCCGATATCGCGTGGACATCGTAACAGCCGATCACGCGTCCGCCGAGCAGTTGACGATGAACGACATTGCGGAGGTGGAGTTCGAGACCAGCCTGCCGCTGTTCTTCGACGTCTATGCCGAGAGCCGCGAGATGGGCGCGCTCATCCTTATCGACGCCTTGAGCAACGCCACGGTCGGCGCAGCGATGATCGTGGCTCCGATGAACGCTGCGGAGAATGTAGATCAGAGCAAAGTGTTTCTGCTGGTTCGGGGAGGGCGGGCGGCTGCTGAGACTGTGCAGGCACGGCTTGTGCAAGGCGGGCAGCGTGCTGTTGTGGTCGACGACGATCTCATCGGCGAGAGCGCCCTGCCTGCGGTCGTCCGTGCGTTGCAACTCGCCGGAGTGACGGCGATCTCATCACGCGAAACTTTGACCGCAGACACGATGGAGGCCATCCGTCGCATAGCCGGCGAAGGATTTGGGGTTGAGGAGGAGACGCCATGAGCATGCCTGCCTCGAACATCGACGCCATGTCCGCGGAAGAACTGATCGAAGATATTGTGCAACAGAGCGGTCCACACGGTATTTGCCTTACGAGCAGCTTTCAGACCGAAGACATGGTGGTGTTACACCTGTTGCGCCGGCATCTGCCGGATGTGCCGGTGATCTTTCTCGAAACTGGATACCATTTTGCGGCGCTGATCGAATACCGGGACCGTATGGCCGGGGAGTGGGGGCTGAACATCGTTAACGCCATGCCCAGGACCACTCTCGCCGAGCATGAGGGTCAGTTCGGTTTGCTGCACATCGTCGATCCGGCGCAGTGCTGCGCGATTCGCAAAGTTGAGCCGCTGATGCGCTCGCTTGAGCCGTATACGTGGTGGTTTACCGGGTTGCGACGGGAGCAGTCTCCTACGCGGGCGGGCCTGCAAAAGGTAGAAGATCACAGATTGCCGACAGGGAAACTCATGAAGAAGGTGAGCGTGCTGGCGGATTGGGACTGGGCGCGCGTCGAGGCGTACGCACGGGAACACGCGATTCCGCGGCTTGCGCTGTACGACCGGGGTTACACCAGCATTGGTTGCGAGCCGTGCACGGCGATTCCGGCAGCCGGGGCCGAGGCTCGCAGCGGGCGCTGGGGCGGCAAAAAGCTGGAATGTGGCATCCATACCTTCTCAGAGAAGGCTTAGTCTCTATTTATGAAAGCGATTCAAGGTTCCTGTCGATGATGGACCGCCGAAACATTTGCAGACTATGGCAGCGCGGCGATGCCAGCGTGCTGGTGACACTGGTGCGGGTGGAGGGCTCGAGCTACCGGCGCACTGGCGCTCGTCTGTTGATTGCGGCGAATGGCGAGTACGCCGGCAGCATCTCTGGCGGCTGTCTCGAGGCTGAAGTCATTCGCAAGGCGCAATGGCTGGTACGCGATGGGCGTGCAGTGGTTGAGCGCTACTCGACGATGTTCGACGATACCGCGGAGATTCCGTACGGCCTGGGCTGCGGCGGCACGGTAGACCTGCTGATCGAGCCTGCAAACACGCCGGAGTGTATAGCGCTGGTGAACGCCATGGAAGTCTCGCTGCGAGGTGAGAGGGCGCGTGTGGTGACGTGGCTGCCGGGTGCGGGCGAACCTCTGCGCCGGGAAATCGCAACGGAACAGGGGTTCGTCCTATTTCGAAGTGCCGGCGAATCGGATATTGCCACCGAAGTGTACGCGGAGCAGCTGGAATCGCCCCAGCGCTTGTTTGTCTTCGGCGCTGGAGACGACGCGCAACCCATGGTGCGGTTGGCCGCATTGCTCGGATGGAGCGTGACAGTTGTGGACGGTCGTGCGCAACAGGCCCGGGCGCAACGCTTTCCGGAAGCCGAGCGTGTAATCTGTGCCGCCGTGCTTGAGGATCTCAAGGTCGGCGAGCGCGACGCCGTGGTGCTGATGACGCACAGCTACGAGCAGGACCGGGGCTGGCTCACCGCCGTCCTGCCGCACACGCCCCGTTATCTTGGGCTATTGGGCTCGCGTCATCGCAGCGCTTTGCTGGTGACGGAAGCGGCCGCCATGCTGCAGTGGCCGCTGGAACGGGCTTGCGCGGGCCTCTTCGCTCCGGTGGGTCTGGACCTCGGTGGCGACGGGGCCGAGGCCATCGCGCTGGCAGCGGTGGCAGAGATACAGGCCTGCTGCGAAGGCAAGCTCAGCGTCTCGCGCCGCATGACGCCGGACTTGATTGCAGAGCAGATCGAGCAGGGGGGCGCATCGCGGTATCTGCAAACGCAGTGTGCGTTGTGAGAGTTGCGGCGATTATCCTCGCGGCGGGTGAGTCGGCACGGCTGGGGCGGCCGAAGCAGGACGTTGTGCTGGGCGTGGAAACTTTGCTGGAACGTGCTGTGCGAGTAGCTGGAGAAGCGGGGTTGTCGCCAATCATTGTGGTGGTGCGAGAGGCTCGCTATGTCCTTGCGTTGTCGCAGCGCGGTGCGACGGTCCTGCTGAATCGCAAGGCCCACGAAGGCATGGCGACTTCGATCAGCTGCGGGGTGCAGTGGGCGAAGGACCTTGGAATGAGCGGCGCCGTGTTGCTCACGTGCGACCAGCCGGGGCTGCGGCCTGACCATTTGAGAACGCTGGCGGCCGACCAAACGATTACCACTGCCTCGGCCTACGCTGGACGAAAAGGCGTGCCAGCCTATTTCCCGGCCACCGCTTTCGATTCGCTGCTTGCGTTGCGAGGAGATGTGGGAGCGCGAGAGTTGCTCCGCGATGCGCCAGCCATCGAAGACAGGAACTTGAGCCTCGATGTCGATACCGAAGAGGACTTTCGCGCGGCCCAAATCCTGTTTGAACGATAGACCTGGCCCCGGCGGGTGCTTATGTCACCAGCGAGCGCAGGAACTCTTCCAGCAGATTCGCAGCCACGGCGGAGCGATATTTCGCCGTTGAGCGAATGTCATCGATGGGCGTGGCTTCGGTGGCGATAGCAGCGCGTGCGGCGCTGACCGTCTCTTCGGTGATGCGACAACCAGCGACTGCCGCTTCGGCTGCGCTGCAGCGGATTGGACGATCTGCGAGCGAAGCAGCACCGATGCGGATGTCGGTGACCACGTCACCATCCATGCGGGCGATGGCTGCCAGCGCGACTTTCGAGATCGCCTGCGCGTTCCGTGTTCCCACCTTGCGGATGTAGTGGCGATAGCTGTTGAAGATACGCGGCACGGTGACGCTGTAGAGCAGCTCGTCTGGGCGCAGTGCAGTCTTCTTGTAGCCCAGGTGAAAGTCAACGTAGGGAATGGTTCGGTTGCCCCTGGCGCTGATCAGCGTCAATGAAGCGCCGTACGCGAGCAGCGCGGGTGGCGTATCGGCGGCGGGAGAGGCATTGCATATATTGCCGCCAAGCGTGCCGCGGTTTTGGTTTGCGATACTGCCGGTCCAGGAAGCTGCCTGGGTCAGCAAAGGGAGGACCGCATCGATAGCTTCGCTGCGGCGGATATCCGTGAACGTCGTGCCCGCCCCGAGGCGGATCGCGTCGTCTTCGACCTGGATGAAGCGCAGTTCCTTGAGGTGCTGGATCGACAGCAGCGACCGCTGCGTGAGGCGGCCAGTGTTGAGCGCGACCATCAACTCCGTGCCGCCTGCGATTGGCGCGTGCCGGCCCGGTTCCGACGCAAGCTGCGTCAGCACAGCATCGAGCGAGGCTGGCGCCTCAAGGCTGAACTGTGCGACGTCGGAGCGCATTCAGCGGCCTGCCCTTGCAGCGGCGGCTTGCACGGCTGCGAAGATACGCATGTAGCCTGTGCAGCGGCAGAGATTGCCGGCGAGCCCTTCCTGAATCTGTTCGAGTGTGGGATGAGGGTGCTTGTCCAGCAGGTGCTGCGTGGCAAGTATCATGCCCGGCGTGCAGATGCCGCACTGCGCTCCACCCTCTTCGAGAAAACATTGCTGCACAGGATGCAAACGACCGTCCGTGGAAATGCCTTCGATGGTACACAGCCGCGTGCCGTTCGCCTGCAGAGCCGGCACAAGACAGGAGTTGACCAGCTCGCCGTCCAGCAGCACGGCGCACGCACCGCATTCGCCTTCGCCGCAGCCTTCCTTGGTACCCGTCAGGTGCAGGTCTTCGCGCAGCACGTCAAGGAGACGCTTCATGGGCGGAACGTCAACGGTATGCCGCGTGCCGTTGATGGTCAGTGCAATCACGCTCATGCCGGTACCTCTACGCGCGTGTCGCGGTCAGTGGCCGGGTCAAGCTCCTCGCTGCCGCCGTGGCCTAGGAACTGGAAGCTGGTGAAGCGCTCGAAGATGTCTTCGGGCAGAAGCGGGATGGTGTTGAAAGCAATACCCGTTGCGTTCTGGATGGCGTTCAGGATGGCCGGTGCAGGTCCATCCATGGGTAGTTCGCCGATGCCTTTGGCACCGGAAGGCCCGTGAATGCTGGGCGTTTCCTCGAAGTGAACGTGTATGGGCGGAAGATCTGCGCTGGTCGGCATGATGTAGTTGGTCATCTGGTTGTTCGTCATGCGGCCATCTTTCCACATGCATTTCTCATACAGCGCATAGCCGATGCCCTGCGCCACGCCACCTTCCACCTGGCCCCTCGCAAGCACCGGATGCAACACCTTGCCGACTTCCTGCAAAGCGTCGAAACGCGTCACGGTCGCCATGTAGGTGTTCGTATCGACGGCGACCTCGACCACATAGACAGCCCATGCATACGCCGGGTAAGCGTCGCCGCGATAGAGATCGTCGTCCCAGTAGATCTGAGTGGCCGGTTCGTAGCGCACGGAGGTTTGCAGGCTGCCGTGTCCGGCGAGATAGACCTGGGCGCATGCCTTGAACTGCTCGGCTGTATGGGCCGCGGGCAGGGCGGAATGGGTGCGAAGCGCATCCAGAATTTGCTGGCTCGCACGCTCCACAAGCTTGCCGACGATCATTGCTGTGCGGCTTGCAACAGTTGGCCCGGAGTTCGGAACGACGCTGGTATCGGGCTGCGCGATGACCACATCGTCATACTCGACGCCGAGCGTTTGCGCGGCCACCTGGCAGAGGATCGTGTTTGTCCCCTGCCCGAACTCCGTGGACGAGACAAGGATCTGCGGGCAGCCGTCCGGCATAATATGGAGCGTCACCACTGAGTTCAAGCGCCGCTCACCGGAGCCCGTAAAACCTGCGCCGTGCATGAAGGACGCGAAGCCGACCCCGCGCTTGATGGGCGAAGTTCTGTTTTCCTCTTTGAATCGCGCCAGCTTCTCGTGATAGCCAGCTTCGCCGAGCGCACGGGTCAGGAGGTGCTGCATATCGACGGGCTCCGAAAGCACCTGGCCGGTAGCCGTTTTATCGCCAGTGGTGAGGAAGTTGCGGCGGCGGAACTCTTCCGCAGACAAGCCGAGCACACGCGCTATCTTGTCCATGTGGCGCTCGAGCCCGAAGATCGACTGCGGTGCGCCAAAGCCGCGAAAGGCGCCGTGTGGCGGGAGGTTCGTCGCCATTGCTTTCGCGCGCACGCGCAGGTGCGGCCAATTGTAGGGGCCGGGCGCATGAATTGTGCCTCGTGAAAGTACGACCGGAGAAAGCGTTGCGTAGGCTCCGCCATCGATCGCGAAATCGATGGTGCCGCCCAGCAGTTTTCCGTCCTTGCTTACCGCTGTCCGATGCCGAGTGCGCGACGGATGCCGCTTGGTCGTGGCGGCCATATCTTCAGCGCGGTCGTAGACGATCTTTACGGGATGTCTGCTCTTCATGGCCAGCAGCGCTGCGTGCGAGCCGATCACAGAAGGGAAGTCTTCCTTACCGCCGAAGGCGCCGCCGGTCTCGGTCTGTATGACGCGGCATCTTTCAGGGGGCAGGTTGAACACGAGGGTCAGCGCGTGTACGAGATAGTACGGACACTGCATGGATCCGCGAACGCAGACGCTTTCGACCGCACCCGCTGCGTCGCGAAAGCACTCCGCGATGACGCCGTTGTTTTCGATGTAGAGTTGCTCCTGCGCGCCGGTCTGGTACTCGCCCTCAACGATGAAGTCGGCTTGCTCGAAGGCTGTTGCAAGGCCGTCCTCCGTCTCGGCGGCAACGCCCGAATACATGGTGTACTGCTTGAAGCAGTTGGCCGTTCCGCCAGCATCGCTGCCGTCCCAGATGATCCGTGTAGCGTCGTTGTTTTCCACTGCCGCCTCGGATTCCTCAATGGTGAAGACGCCGGGCAGCTCGTCGTACTCGATGTGAATCGAGCGGACGGCGGCAAGGAGGGCCGCCTTGTCTGAATGCGCAATCAACAGAATCGGCTCTTCGGGATGATTGACCTGCTTGTGCGCCAGGCAGGGATGATCTTTGGTCAGGTGGACGATGGTGTTGTCGCCGGGGATGTCGCTAGCGGCGACCACGACGTACTGGGACCAGTCGATGGCCTCACCGAACGTGATGCTGCGAATGACGCCGCGCGCGACGGTAGATCGAACGGTGGCTCCAAACCACATACCGGGGAGAGAAATGTCGTCCACGTAGCGCGCTTCGCCGAGCACCTTGGCGCGACCCTCTTTGCGGAGGGGAGAACTGCCGAGGAGGTTAATGCTTTTGGACATCTTGTTTCGCAGCCCTGCTCCAAGTGGTATCGGAAGAGGATAGTCCGAAAGCGACGGCTGCGCCATGCCATGGCCGGTATGCGGCGTTTGGTGGATGCGGTTTAAAAATGGCGGAGCGGGGGAACCGGCGGCGTCTCGGTGGGTACAAACGTGATGTCTTGGGGGGAATTAGTGGCGGGCCGGTCCATGCTCTTTTCGATGGAGCGGCTAACTAGGTCACGCGAGCCCAGGCCTATGGCGAGCGCCAGTGTCAGCACGATGCCGCCAAATAGAATGCCGAATGCCAGCACCACGACATTGCCGCCGATGCCGAGGTGGTCGATGGCCATGGCGGCGGTCAGCACGAACATCAGCCATTTCACGCCCAGCGAAAGAAACCGCGCGTACTGTAGCTGCGCATTGACGGCCCCGATCAGCACTGATCGGGCCAGGAAACGTGCCAGCAGAGTGCCGACAATCAGCAACAGCGCCGCGCCCACCAGGTGCGTAAGGTACGGCAGAAACAGCAATGCGACGGTCGGCGTATCCGATACGGAAACGTTGAAGGCCGAGATACCTATCGCTATGCCGACGAGCAGGCAAGCCCACCACACGACGCGGGAAACCAGCAGCGTAGGTGAGTTAGCAGGGGACCACTCGGAGACGTTGGTCACCGCACCGGGCGTCTGGCGGCTGGCGAGGCGCTCGTCGAAGCGCAGCGCAGTCAGTATCTTGCGCAGAAGAAACGCCAACACGGCGCCAACGAGCATGAGCACAACTACAGCAAGCAGAAAAGCGACCAGGCCGGGCAGGAAGTTGACCAGCAAAACCACGACCCTCTGCATCGATTCCCGCAGAGCGGATTCGATTTGTTGACCCATCGGTGTGCCTCCTTGCAACATTCTCAGCCAGAACAAAATTTCGTGGCGGTCTCTTCTGCTTATGGATTGAAGCGATCCGGCCATCGCCAGCGAGCGACGAGATAGGGCTTGTCACCTTCGAATGCGGCAGCAACTTCTTCAATGTGCTGCTCCGCAACTTTGGCATCGCCCCCGACTAGCCGAATATGAGAAGCCACCCATCCCAGATATAGCGGCGTGAGTGCTCCCAACAGATGTCCGCGATTGATGGTGCGCAGGCGATAGGCCAGAAGGAAGTCATACACTGTGCGTGCCCAGAGCGCGTCAGGCATGCGAAATGTCTCGGCTGGCGCGAGGGAAAGCTTTTTGAGCGCTAACAGCGAGTTGGGCGGCAGGACAAGCGACCAGAGTTCGCGCAGGTTGGTATAGGCGTTGCGAAAGGACTGGATCATGGGCGCAAGATCTAAAGCGTTCGGATCATGCGCGGTTGCTTCGGTCGCATAATCAGTCACGCGAGAAGGCGACATTGCCAAGCGTGCGCGCTGCCAGAAAGCAGCCTTCGCCTCTACATCTGCGAACAGCGAACCCGCGACGTTGGCGATCAATGCGTTCACATCGTCGGCGTTCGGCGCAGGGAGCAGGCGCTTCTCCCCCGCCACATCGAACACCGAATAGCCGGCAACTGCGGCATTGGCTACCGGCCACAGCAGGGCCTCGCCCTGGCCGGCTGCGGTCAGGCGCTGCGCAGCGGTAGCGAGCCGCTCACACATTCGGGGCGAAAGCGCGGCGTCGATCGGCAGAGGGAAGCGCACGTGATGCGAAAAGAGCGCCCGTGTAAGTGGATAAAGAATGGCGGAGTTGAAAAGTGCATCATGCGGGCCGACAGGATAACGTGGCAGCACGAGGTCATGTTTGCTCGCCGCACCTGCTGCGAGCAAACGCAAGGTTGCGGGCGACACGGTCGCGCAGTCAGGGCCAAGCAGGAGCACAACTCCCGGCCGGTGCTCGCGAGCGACGGCCCAGGCGTTCAGGTAATCTGCCGCGGTGGGGATCCAGGCTCCGTGCGTGGGTGCAGATGGCCTGTGCGACAGAATGCGTAAACTCCCGCCTTCCGCACTCGGCGGCACAGCATCCGGCGTGACAACCAGCAGTGGCTGGGTGGCCATGGCGACGCGCAGATTCGCCAGCGTGGCATCGAGGGCTTCCGATGTCAACGAGGGCAGACACACCAACGTCAACAGGTCACAAGGTGAGGGCGAGGCATCCATGTTCGCGGGGGTTTGCAAAACGGGCGTGGTCGACATCAGGCGGCCTCACGAAGGAGCGACAACACACCTCCCAGGGGGATGCGCAGCCACGTTGGACGATTGTTAAGCTCGTACAGCAATTCGTAAAATGCCTTTTCGAGCAGCAGAGCCAGCAACATGGCCTGAGCCCTTTCCGGCTGCGGCATCAGCTCCGGGTCAGCGGCGATAGCCTGACGATAGCTGCCGAGGAAAGCTGCGGAAGCGGCCCGTTCCCAGGCGGTGGCGTAGGCCTGCAACGCGGACGAGTTCTCCGGGTGGCGCTGCCGGTGCAGGTCGAGCGCGGCGAATGCTGCGTAGCTGAAGCTGCGCAGCATGCCCGCCACATCGCGCAGCGGCGACTGTTTGCGGCGGCGTTCTTCGAGCGGCCGTGCAGGTTCGCCCTCGAAGTCCACGATAAGGAAATCGGAGTCGGCGCGAAGCACCTGGCCGAGATGGTAGTCGCCATGGATGCGAATCCGCCGCCCGGCGCGGTAGGGAGACGCGGTAGCGAAGGAATGGACGCTATTCAATAGCTCCTTACGTCGACCGAGCAGCGAAGCTACGCGCTCTGTCAGGTCGGAGGGAACGTGGCCGAGGTTGCGTTTCATGGCATCGAGCGCGGCGGCGATCTGCGCGTGAATCCTGGCCGAGTCCGCACCCAGATCGTTGGGTGTAAAGGCTTCGGCGGAGAAAGCTGTGTCGTCGGTCGGTGTGGCGAGCGCGAGGTGCATCTCCGCGGTTCTTCGTCCCAGCAGCGCAGCCGCGTCGAGCGAGTGCGCCGCGTGCTCGCCCACTTCGACTGCCGCCGCAGCGTCGGTGAGGAAGCTAGCCACTTCACCAAGCGTTGCGGGTGCGGGGCAGTTCGCGACCGACTCGTAGAACCGCGTCAGCTCGTGCTGCATCCATTCCCAGCCGTCGCCCTTGTTGGGCTCGAACGCCTGCAGCAACGCGAGCGTCGCACCATCGCTGTTGCGCAGATGACCCAGGTACGCGGGGGTATTGTCAAAGTGCGCGACGTCGGTGAGAAAGCGTGCTATCTCCACCTCCGGATTTTCGCCCGGCTGCAAACGACGATAGAGCTTCAGAATGTAACGGTCGCCGTACACAATGCTGGTGTTGGATTGTTCAGCGGAAGCGATGCGCGACGCGGGCACATCGATATCGTTTGGCGACTGCGACGCAAGTCGCAGCAAGCGCCCGCGAAAAGCTTCGCTGACCACAGCATCGTGCAGGGTCGCAGGGCTGGTCCCGGCGGTCCACGTTGCAATCAGCGCAGCGGGCGTGTTGACGCTAACGCTCTCGGCAGAAGCGCCGGAGGCGATCGCGACGGGCAGTTGATACGTCTCGACCCCGCCGTCCAGGTAGGTCACATCGACGGTGGTAAGGGCAGCGTCGATGTCTTCCAGTACATCGAAGCTCCCCAGCGTGGCGGAAGCGATGGCCCGCGACTTCGATCCGAACCAACGCTGCCTGGTCAAAAAGCCCGGCAGCGCCTGCGCGAGCACCTCGCGTCCAGGTCCGTTGAGGAACGCGGAGATTGGCAAAGGTTGAGGCTCTTCGCCAATTTCGATATCGGTCACTGGTTTGGGGATTATGATTTCTCGTCCCTCCTCAACGGCGACGCTCGCAGCACCGGGTTGAAGCTCGAGCCAAAGGAAGCTGTAGGGCGCTAGCGTCAAGGGATAGGCCTGCGTCGTGACCTCGGGGAAGGGGACGTAACCCAGCATCTCAACCGGCTGTCGCCCCGCAAACTTTGCGATGTCGAGCGAGACCGGTTGCGCGAAGCGCGAGAGGTTGGCCACGCAGAGCACGGTCTCCGAGTGCGTGCTGTCCTCGCTCTGATAATCGCGAATGTATGCGAGGATCTTGCGATTTTCCGGGTGCAGGAACTCGAGCGTTCCCCGCCCGAAGACCTGGAAGAGCTTGCGCAAGGCGAGCATATTGCGCGTCCACTGCCACAGCGAGGATGGGTCCGCCTGCTGCGCTTCCACGTTGATCGACTGGTAGCCATACGTCGGGTCCATGATGACCGGGAAGTACAGGCGTGCGGGGTCCGCTCGCGAGAAACCCGCGTTGCGATCGGAGTTCCACTGCATCGGAGTGCGCACGCCATTGCGGTCGCCCAGGTAGATGTTGTCGCCCATGCCGATCTCGTCGCCGTAGTACATGATGGGAGTGCCAGGCATGGAGAGCAGCAGCGAGTTGAGCAACTCGATGCGGCGACGGTTGTTGTCCACCAGCGGAGCGAGGCGGCGGCGGATGCCGACGTTGATCCTCATGCGAGTGTCCGAGGCGTAGGCAAGATTCATGTAATCGCGCTCTTCATCGGTCACCATCTCCAGCGTGAGCTCGTCGTGATTGCGCAAGAAGATGCCCCACTGGCAGGATGGCGGAATGTCGGGTGTCTGCGCCATGATGTCGGTGATGGGCAAGCGGTCTTCCTGCCGCAGGGCCATGTATATGCGCGGCATCAGAGGGAAGTGAAACGCCATGTGGCACTCGTCGCCATCGCCGAAGTAGGGACGAACGTCTGCGGGCCACATATTGGCCTCTGCCAGCACCAGGCGATTCTCGTACTCCGCGTCCATCACAGCACGAATCTGTTTGATTTTGACGTGTGTTTCCGGCACATTTTCGCAACTCGTGCCATCGCGCTCAATCAGGTAGGGAATCGCATCGAGCCGCAGCGCATCCACGCCCATGTCCATCCAGAAGCGCATTGCGTTCAGAACTTCCTCCATCACGCGCGGATTGTCGAAGTTGAGATCCGGTTGATGCGAGAAGAAACGGTGCCAGTAGTATTGCTGCGCCACGTCATCCCAGGTCCAGTTGGATTTCTCCGTGTCTGTAAAGATGATGCGAACGCCTTCGTAAAGCTTGTCGGTGTCGCTCCACACATACATCTCGCGTTCGGGCGAACCCGGCGGGGCAAGGCGCGCCCGCTGGAACCACGGATGCTGGTCGGACGTGTGATTGATAACAAGTTCGATCATCACCTGCATGTTGCGCAGGTGCGCAGCGTCAAGAAATTGCTTGAAGTCGTCGATGGTACCGTAGGACGGATTGACGTCGGTGTAGTTGGCGATGTCGTAGCCGTCGTCGCGCAGCGGGGAAGGGAAAAAAGGCAGCACCCAGAGGCAGGTGACGCCGAGTTCCTGCAGATAGTCGAGCTTCGAGATCAGGCCCTGAAAGTCCCCAATGCCGTCGCCGTTCGAGTCAGCGAACGCGCGTACGTGAAGCTCATAAATGATCGCGTCCTTGTACCAGAGCGGGTCGGTAGCGCTGCAGGCTTTCTTCACTCTTCGTTGCCTTTCTCATCGCTTCCGAGTGCGATTGGATGCCGGTTAGACGTGTCGCGTCTGGGCGCCCGCTGAGAGGACCGGCGGTCGGGCAGAGATGCGGAAGATGTGGGCCGGCATGACTACCGGGTCAAGCCGCACATAATTCCACTGGTCTTTCCATGTGTACGTTGCTCCCGTCAGCAGGTCTTCCACTTCAAAGTTACCCTTCCATGGCAGACCCAACCTATCCAGCGAGAGATCGATCCATCCATCCTGAGGCGCTTCCGGGTCGAGATTGACTGCGACCAGTATGACGCTGCTGAAGTCGTCGGTAGCCTTCGAATACACCATTAAATTCTGGTTTGGGACCGCGTGGAAGTGGAGATTTTCGTTCCTTTGCAGAGCCGCGTTCGTGCGGCGGATCTGATTGAGTTGCGCAATCAGTGGAGCGATCGAAACCGGGTCCGATCGGTTCCAGGCGCGGATCTCATATTTTTCGCTGTCGAGATACTCTTCGCTCGCAGTCCTTCCCGGTGCGGGTTTAGCCGGACGGCCTTCGCACAGTTCGTACGCCGGGCCGTAAATACCCCAGTTCGCCGACAGGGTTGCCGCCAGAACCGCCCGCTGCATGAACATCGCGCGGCCCCCGGTCTGCAGTTGCTCATGCAGAATGTCGGGCGTATTGGGCCAGACATTGGGCCGGAAGAAGTCGCGCACCGGCGGATTCGCGATCTCCTCGAAGTACGACTGCAGATCGGACTTTGTGTTGCGCCAGGTGAAGTAGGTGTAGCCCTGTGTGTAGCCCGCCTTGGCCAGCGAATACATCACGTGCGGACGTGTAAATGCCTCGGCTAGAAATATTGCGTCAGGCGTGTCCTTCAGCACTTCGGCGATGCACCACTCCCAGAACGGCAGCGCCTTTGTGTGCGGATTATCGACGCGGAAGACGCGCACGCCGCGATCAGCCCAGAACTTGAATACGCCGTAGAGTGCCGTCCAGAGACCTCGCCAGTCGCTTGATTCAAAGTTCAGCGGGTAGATGTCCTGATACTTTTTGGGGGGGTTTTCGGCGTACTGGATCGTGCCGTCCGGCCTGCGCGTGAACCACTCCGGGTGTTCCGCTACCCAGGGATGATCGGGCGAGCATTGAAATGCGATGTCGAGCGCGAGTTCCAGTCCATGCTCGCGAGTCGCATTTTGCAAATGGTCGAAGTCGTCGAGCGTCCCAAGTTTTGGATGGACGGCACTGTGGCCACCTTCCGCGGCACCGATCGCCCAAGGACTGCCCTCATCGCCTTCGGAGGCTGTCACGGCGTTGTTGCGGCCTTTGCGATAGGCCACGCCGATGGGATGGATAGGTGGCAGGTACACGATATCGAAGCCCATGGCGGCGATCCCGGGAAGTTGGGCCTCTACGTCGCGCAGCGTGCCGTGCGCTCCGGGGACAGGCGAGGCTGACCGCGGAAACAGCTCATACCAGGCCGAAAACCGCGCCCGTTCGCGATCCACCCATAACGGAATCTCAATGGGATATTTCGTTGTGTAGCTCAGGTCGGGGTACTTCGCAACCAACGCAATCAGTGCGTTGTTGAGGGGAGACTCATAATAGGGAAGTTTTCCCGAAGCAAGCTCTTCCAGCTTGGTCGCCGCGGCGCTCAGTTTCTTGGCATCCGAGCCCTTCGCCCGGTCCGACGCAGCGCGCACCAGGCCGGCCCCGATGCGCAGCGCCAGCGGGATGTCCTGCGGAGTCACCTGCTGGGTTGGCTCGTGCGGGTCGGGCTGCGCGGCCAGGCGTTTGGAAAGATCGCTTACCCAGGTATCGAAGTGGTCGACCCAGGCCTCGATTGTGAAGCGCCAAGCGCCCACGGTATCCACAACGAACTGCGCCTGCCACACGTCGTTGGTCAGCGGAGTAAACGGCACGGTCTGCCATTTACGCGACGCCGTTGCGCGGTACATCAGCCGAGCGCCAACGTGATCGTGCCCGTCGCTGAAGATGGCGGCGGTGACCGTAACGGTGTCGCCTATGCAGCGTTTGGCGGCGTAGCGGGCGCCCTCGATCTGCGGCTGGACTTCTTCGATGACGACGCGGCGGCGGCCTTCAGTCGGTTTCATGCGGCGTGCACTCTCCTCGGATAACGTTTGCCCGGCTTCTATCTTTCGCCCCAACTCTTGGATGAGCCTGGATGCCCGGCGGAGGCCCAGTGCATCCAACTCCGCAGAACCGAACCTAGCAAGAGTCGAACACTTCGATTCTTTCACGATCCGTCCCAGTGCACCCCAGCACCCATCATGAGGCCCCGCTTGCCCGACACGACCGAAACTGAAACGAATCCCGAGCCCCTGCACGCCGCCCGCATCGAAGACTACGCTCTTATAGGTGACTGCGAAACCGCTGCCCTGATCAGTTGCGACGGTTCCATCGACTGGCTTTGCTGGCCAACGTTTCAGTCGCCCGCGTGCTTGGCCGCCTTGCTGGGCACGACTGAAAACGGTTACTGGAGAGTGCATCCTGCTGACAAGATCACCAACACCAGGCGGCGCTACCGTCCCGGCACGATGATCGTCGAAACCACGTTTGAGACTGCCGATGGCGAGGTGTTGCTCACCGACTTTATGCCTCCGCGTGGCGATCATTCCAACATTGTGCGCATGGTGCGTGGTGTGCGCGGCAGGGTGCCGATGCGCATGGACTTCGTTTTGCGCTTCGACTACGGCCGCACCATCCCCTGGGTCACGATGCGCGGAGACGAGCTACGCGCCGTGGCGGGACCGCACATGGTCACGCTGCGGCAACCGGGCCTCAGCGGCAGCAAGGCTGAGCTGCGCGGCGAAAATATGACCACCGTCAGCGACTTCAGCGTCAGTCAGGGGGACGAAATTTGTTTTGCGCTGACCTACTCCGATTCGCTCGCAGACAGCCCGCCAGAGCCCTCCGTCCAAGTTGCGCTGGCCGATACGGAAACGTTCTGGTGCGATTGGACGGCCAAGTCTCAATACAAAGGCGACTACACCGAAGCCGTTTCGCGCAGCCTGCTGACACTGGAAGCAATGACTTACAAGCCGACCGGCGGAATGGTGGCCGCAGTGACGGCCGGCTTACCGGAGCTGATCGGCGGCGAGCGCAACTGGGACTATCGATACTGCTGGCTGCGCGACACCTCCTTCACCCTCCTTATCCTGCTGACGGCTGGTTATACCGAAGAGGCCCTGAGATGGCGCAAGTGGCTGCTCCGCGCCATCGCCGGCAGCCCTGACCAGATTCAGGCGCTCTACAGCATCTCTGGAGAGCGGCAGTTGGTAGAGTGGGAAGCCACCTGGCTGCGCGGTTATAAGGACTCGCGCCCCGTGCGCATTGGCAATGCCGCTACGGAGCAGTTTCAACTGGACGTTTTCGGCGAAGTAGCGGTCGCGCTGGGCAAAACGCCTCAGGCCCAGGAGGATGACATCCGAACCCCATCCCTGGCATTGCTCTCCTCTATCGTCGACCACGTGTGCAAGGTCTGGGACCAGCCCGACGAGGGTATCTGGGAAGTCCGGGGCCCGCGCCGCCACTTCGTTTACAGCAAGGTGATGGCGTGGGTCGCGCTCGACCGCTCGATTCGCCATCACGAAGAACATAATGGCAACGGCGATCTGGACCGCTGGCGCAAAAACCGCGATATGCTGCACCAGGAGATTTGCGACCAAGGTTTTGATGTGGAATTGAACTCGTTCACGCAGAGCTATCACTCGAAGTCGCTGGACGCGTCGTGCCTTCTGCTCCTGATCGTGGGTTTCCTTCCGGTCGATGATCCGCGTATCGTGGGCACAGTCGAAGCGATTCAGAAGCACCTCACGCAGGACGGCCTGGTCCTGCGGTACCAGGCTTCCACTGCGGTCGATGGGCTAGCGGGAAAGGAAGGCGTCTTTCTCGCCTGCAGCTTCTGGATGGTGACGTGCTTATCGCTGTTGCATCGCACGGACGAAGCGCGCGCGCTGTTCGAACGCCTTTTGTCCCTACGCAACGACGTGGGCCTGCTCAGCGAGGAGTACGACCCCGGCGCGAAGCGAATGCTCGGTAACTTCCCGCAAGCCCTTACGCATATTGCGCTTGCGCACGCCGCCTTTGCCTTGTCTGGTCAGTGGCATCCGCATAGGACGGGCGGAGAAGGCAAGCCCTCCAGCTAAGGCAGTGCAACCTCACAGCGCCGGAGCGATTCTATCTTTACGAACGAAACGAAAGCGCGAAGCTCCGTGACAAGCTGCGGGATAGGTCTGCGCACGAGAGTCTGAGCGAAAAAGCAGGACCCAGATGGTTCGAATTCCGGGGTCGACCTATCGGCTCCAGTTGCATAAAGGCTTCACGTTCGACGACGCCGCGTTCATCGTGCCTTACCTGAAGGCGCTGGGTATCACCCATGTGTATTGCTCGCCGTATCTTCAGGCGGCCCCGAACAGTATGCATGGCTACGATGTCGTCGACCATCGTCGAGTGAACGAAGAACTGGGCGGTGCCGAAGCGCATGAGCGCTTCTGCCGCACCCTTGGCGAGACCGGACTGGGCCAGGTGCTGGATATTGTTCCCAATCACATGAGTCTGGGGGAGCAAAATCGCTACTGGTGGGACGTGCTCGAAAATGGCACCAGCAGCCGCTATGCCAGCTTCTTCGATATCGACTGGAACTCCGCCGAGGAGCGCCTGCGCGACAAGGTGCTGGTGCCGATCCTTGCTGACCAATACGGCCGCGTACTCGATTCCGGAGGTGTGCAGGTCAGGCGCCTTGGCAGCATCTTCACCGTCGAAGCCTCAGGCCAGACCCTGCCCGTGGCTCCACAAAGCTTGCCCGCGATCCTCTCTCGCGCTGCCGACCACGCGCACAGCGATACCCTCAGTTTTCTTGCCGCCAGCTACGGCCTCCTGCCAGCGCCCGACATGGTTGATCGCCGCACTGTACTGGCGCGGCACCGCGACAAGGTAGTGCTCGACCGCCTGCTCGAGCGCCTTTGCGCAGAAGAGATGAACGTATGCGAAGCGATCGACCGCTCTGTCCGCGACCTGAACGAGAATCGCGACGCGCTCGATGAGTTCCTCAATCAGCAGAACTTTCGCCTCGCGTATTGGAAGACGGCAGATCAGCAGCTCGGGTATCGCCGTTTCTTCGATGTCAACACGCTTATAGGGCTGCGTGTCGAGCGTGAGTATGTGTTTGAGGAAACACATGCTGTCATCCTGCGCTGGCTCAAGCAGGGCGTACTCGATGGAGTTCGCGTCGACCACCCGGACGGCCTGCGCGACCCTCTGCAATACTTTCAGCGCCTGCGGGAGCGGGCCCCCGAAGCGTATATCGTTGGTGAAAAAATATTGGCCCGCGGAGAGTTTCTGCGCCAGGAGTGGCCCATCGAGGGCACCAGCGGCTACGACTTCCTCAACATGGCCGGCGGTCTGTTCGTCGACCCCGATGGCCTTCGACGGCTGGGCAAAGCGTACCGCAGCTTCACCGGTGATCCAACGGATTTTGCGCTCATTGCACATGACAAGAAGCTGGCCGTCGAGCAGGAGGCCCTGGGTAGTGATGTGAACCGTCTTACGAACCTGTTCGTAGACATCTGCGAGTGCAACCGTGAATTCCGCGACTTTACCCGCGCGGAGGCCCGGCGCTCCATTCGCGAAGTCGCCGCCTGCTTTGAGATTTATCGAACCTATGTTGTCCCCGATCGCGACGAGATCACCGCAGAAGATCGTGGCTTTATCGAGCGCGCGACCGAGGCCGCCAAGCAGCGGCGCCAGGATATCGACGGCGTGCTTTTCGACTTCATCCGCGACGTTCTCTCCATGAAGGTCCGCGGAAAAAAGGAAAGCGAATTTGTCGCGCGCTTCCAGCAGTTCACCAGCCCGGTGATGGCCAAGGGCGTGGAAGACACGGCGTTCTATGTCTTCAACCGGCTAACTTCCCTCAACGAAGTTGGCGCCGACCCCGGTCGCGATGGCGTAACCATCGACGAGTTCCACACCTACAACACGCATATTCAGCAAACCCATCCTGATACCATGCTGGCACTCAGCACCCACGACACCAAGCGCAGCGACGATGTCCGCGCCCGACTTGCCGTCCTGACAGAAATCCCTCGCGAGTTCAGCAAGACCGTGCAGCGCTGGGCAAAGATGAATGCACGCCTGAATGCGCGCTCCCGTACTGGCAAGTGGCCTGACAAGGGGACCGAGTGGTTCCTCTTTCAGACGATCGTCGGCGCGTGGCCCATCGACACGGAACGGCTCAAGCAATACATGCAGAAAGCCATGCGCGAAGCCAAGACCCACACCTCCTGGGTCTCCAACAATCAGGACTACGAGAACGCTCTCAACGCGTACATCGACGCTGCCTTGGCAGACCCCGCTTTCGTTAGCGAAGTGGAGGCCTTCGTGGAGAAGGTCGTCCACGCCGGCCGCATCAACTCGCTGGCTCAAACGTTGTTGAAATATACCGCGCCCGGCGTCCCGGATCTATATCAGGGCAGTGAAGTTTGGGACCTCTCGCTGGTCGACCCGGACAACCGCCGTCCAGTCGACTACAACCTTCGCCGGACTCTGCTGGACCAGGCTGCCCAGCTCGATGCGTCGACGATTATGACGCGCGCCGATGAGGGCCTGCCCAAACTCTGGCTTATCCAGCGCTCGCTGCACCTCCGCAACGAACATCCGGAGTGGTTCGGCAAGGATGCTGCCTACATGCCTCTCGCAGCGAGCGGAGAGAACGCAGAGCATGTCATAGCCTTTCAACGGGGCGGCAATGTGATCGCCATCGTGCCGCGGTGGATGCTGAAGCTGGGTAACGACTGGGGCGACACTGCGGTGAATATGCCCGAAGGCAAGTGGCGCAACCGCATGACGAACGAAACGATGGAAGGGGAAGCGAGGATCGGCGCTCTTCTAGAACGCTTCCCCGTAGCTCTGCTGACCCGCGAGAACTAAACGAGCGCGCATTCTGCACGCCCAGATCAAGGAGGAAAGATATGCACAGGTTCGGTGTGTGGGCCCCGAAGGCTAAAAAGATGTCTTTGAAGTGGAACGATCAGGTAATCGCCTTCGACAAGGCTAACAAGCGCGGCTGGTGGATGCTGTCAGTGCCGGAAGCGAAGTGTGGCGATCGTTACGCTTTCCTCATTGACGACGACCCGACCCCGTACCCAGACCCCCGCAGTCTCGCCCAGCCAGAAGGCGTCCACGGCCCCTCTCTTCTATACGACCATGACACTTTCCAGTGGCACGATCAAGACTGGCGCGGCTCCGCCAATACCGGCGCCATCCTTTACGAGATACACATAGGCACGTTCAGCAAGGAAGGCACATTCGACGGTGCGATCAGTCACCTTCCGTACCTTGTGGAGCTTGGCGTCACGCACCTTGAGCTTCTGCCCGTATCCGAGTTTGCCGGCAAGCGCGGCTGGGGCTACGACGGAGTTGCCCTGTTCGCTACACACGAGCCGTACGGAGGTCCCGAAGGCCTCAAACGATTCGTCGATGCTGCGCACGCCCATGGTCTCTCGGTCATCCTCGACGTGGTCTACAACCACTTCGGACCCGTAGGGAACTACACCAACAAATTCGGCCCCTACCTCAACCCCAAGCACAAGACACCCTGGGGCGACGCCGTCAACTTCGACGAAGGAGGGAGCGATGAGGTTCGCCGCTTTTTCATCGACAACGCCCTCATGTGGCTCCGCCATTATCACTGTGATGGCCTCCGCCTCGACGCGGTTCACGAGTTCCATGACCGCTCCGCCGTCCATTTCATGGAACAGCTTTCCGCAGAGGTCGAGCGCCTCGGGGCTACTCTCTCCAAAGACTTTTATCTGATTGCCGAAAGCGACCTGAACGACCCTCGCGTCGTCCGCCCTCGCGAGGCACGCGGTTACGGTATGGATGCGCAGTGGAGCGACGACTTTCACCACTCCCTGTTTACGATCCTCTATACCAAAGAACCAGGCCGGGGATATTACGACGACTTCGGATCCATGGGCGACCTGCATAAAGCGCTCAAGCACGCCTTCGTCTATGACGGCATCTACTCCAGCTATCGCAAGCATAAGCACGGCCGCCCCGTCGAGGCGCTCTCCGCCCATCACTTCATACACTTCGACCAGAACCACGACCAGGTCGGCAACCGCGCTATGGGCGAGCGCCTGGAGCATCTCACCGACCTGGATTCAGCCAAGGTCGCCCTCGGTCTGGTCCTCACTGCTCCCTATGTCCCCATGCTTTTCATGGGAGAAGAGTTTGCCGCCTCGTCCCCTTTCCTCTACTTTGCAGACCATGAGGATGAGCAGATGCGGGTAGCTGTGGCCGAAGGACGCAAACGCGATTTCGCCCTTTTCGGGTTCGGAGGAGACGTACCCAACCCCGAGGAAATCGTCACCTTCGAAAAGTCCAAGCTCAAATGGGACGAAGTCCATCAGGGCAAACATGCGGAAATGCTGGCCTGGTCCAAAGCTCTTATTAAGCTCCGCCGCTGCACCGTGTGTCTCAACGACGGCGATATGCACCGCCTGATCATCTCCACCAATAACAAACGCAAGACGCTCGTTATGCAAAGAGATCAGATACGCGTCCTCGTCAACCTCGGAGAGAAGGCGCAGACCTTCGACCTGCTCGACGGCGAGAGACTCAGTCTCGTTTCCCGAACCGGACTGGAGGCGCGCGATGGCTCCATGGAATTACCTGGCATCACCCTCGCGGTTCTGCTGTCTACATCCGAAGAAGTAGAAGATCGCGAGGTGCACTGAGCTTCGCCTGCGATAATCAGGCTCGGAGGCGTACGTGTCCATCAAGACAATCAGCAGTCGAGAGGTCTACCGCAACCCCTGGAGCAGCGTGCGCGAGGACATCATCGAGCGTGGCGACGGCACACGCGGGCTCTACGGTGTGCTCGATAAAGATCCCGCCTGCATCGTCATCCCGCTCGAACATACGCCGGAGGGCGACTTCGTCTGGCTTGTCCACCAGTTCCGCTACGCCGTGCAGGCGAACTTCTTCGAACTGCCGCAGGGCGGGTGGGAGACGCCCGATGTCGACGTCGGAGAAATGGCCCGCGGCGAACTCCGCGAAGAGACTGGCCTCATTGCCGGCCGCATGACGCTACTTGCCAATCTCTGGATCGCCTATGGAGCCATGCGCCAGTCGCACGCTGTCTTTCTTGCCGAAGATCTCACCCACGGAGACACGGACCGCGATCCCGAAGAGCACGACATGACCGTCCACCGCGTGCCTGTCGCGGAGTTCGAAGCCATGCTGCTTGACGGCAGGATCATGGACAACTGCACTGCCGCCGCCTGGGGAATGTTCCTCGTCTGGCGCAAACAGAAGTAGTGGCCGCTACGGGGACGGATCAGTGACCGTCCGGTACTGAATCGGAACCTGTAAACAGCTGGGCTTTAGCCATTGGGTCCTGGCTAATTGACCCGCTTCACGCGCCTCGACATGAAGTCCATCAACAGGTAGTTGCCGAGCGTCTGCGGCGTCGTGAAGTACGCTTTGCCTTTGCACATTGCCGACACTTGCTGCACAAACTGCACTAGCTGAAAGTCCTGCGCCAGCATGAATGTATTGATCATGATGCCTGCGCGCTTGCAGCGACTGACTTCTTCCAGCGTCTCCGCTATCACAATCGGATCCAGTCCAAACGCATTCTTGTAGATGCGGCCGTCGTCCAGCGTAAGCGCCGAAGGCTTGCCGTCGGTAATCATGACAATCTGCTTCATGTCCTTGCCGGAGCTCTTCAGGATCCGCTGCGCCACGCGCAGTCCCTCGCGTGTATTCGTGTAGTGCGGTCCCACCTTCACCCGCGGCAGCTGCGAGATCGGAATCTCCTCGGCGGTGTCATGAAACAGCACAAGCGATAGTGTGTCGCCTGGAAACTGCGTGCGAATCAGGTGCCCGAGCGCCATGGCCACGCGCTTGGCCGGCGTAAAGCGGTCTTCACCGTAAAGAATCATCGAATGCGAGCAGTCCAGCAGCACCACGGTCGCGCACGAGCTTTGGTAGTCCGCCTGTTGCACATGCAGGTCGCTGTACTCGAGGTTGAGCGTGCCCGATCCATCCGGCGCACCTTCGCGCGCGAACACGGAGCTCAGGGTTGCGGTGATGTCGAGGTTCAGCGAGTCGCCAAACTCATAGGCTTTGGATGAGCCGTTGGTCTCCACGCCAGCGGCCTCGTAGCGTGTGTCGTGCCGTCCCAGCGACGACCGCCCCAGCGGCCCCAGCAGGTCGCGCAACGCCTTGTAGCCGAGAAAGTCCATGCCCTTGTCGGTAATCTCGAATCGCGCGTCCGCCTCGACGTCGCCCTGCTCGCCTTGCCCCGGCTCCTGCGGTTCCTCAGCGTTCAGGAACTGCTCGTCCTTCATGCGCTGGATGATCTTGTCGATCAGCTCTTCCACCTGATCAGGCTCCAGGCTGTCGAATTGCTCCTGTGCTTCTTCGTCCAGCAGCTCGCCGGACTCCAGCGCCTGCTTGATCGCTTCACGCAGGTTCTCCATCGTCTGCTCGCCGTCGAAATCCTGAAAGCGCGACATGGGATCCTGGAAGCCCGAATCCAACAGAAAATCGGAAAGCGCCTGCATGAGGTCATCCAGCCCAAAGCTGGAGGAAAGGTCGCCGGTAAACTTGGTGTAACGCGTGAGCTTCATAGGCCTTTAACTAGCTTAGACGCTCCACGCCAAGGCATCGGTTCATCCTTCGGTCTTGTCATCCTTCGCGCAGCGGAGGACCAGCTTTTCTTCCAGCCTCGCGAACAAGACTTGAGATCAGGAGGTAAGGCCGTGCGTAGTCTCGACCGTTTCCGACCCCGGCGGCGCGATCGCGCAACAGAACAATGGTCAGCCGCAACTGGAGAAAGCAAGTCATCAGGATCACCGTATCTGTACGCCATCTGGCGCGAAGTCCCTGAGACCCGGTCCAAAACGTTGGCTATACTCTCCACACCATCCAGCGAGGAATACCATGGCCGTAGCCCCTGAAGACCAAGCACTTTACGCGGTTGTGAGCGCGGTGCCGCCAGCGACCATCCAGGAGGTCATCCGGGGAATGGAGCAGATCGACGCCGTGTTGGACGACTCCGACGGACTCAAGTGGTTCAACCGCCTTTACCTCTCCGTAACCCGCGAAGTGGATTGCCACCCGCCGGCGGGCGGCTGGCAGGATGCCGCATGGCTTCTCGCGCTTGATGTAGTCTTTGCCGGCTTGTACTTCTCGGCTGTCCGGAGCTATCTCGACGGTTCCGCCACACCCAACTCTTGGCGCGCCCTGTTGGACTCCCGCCGCACGCCGGGCATCGATCGCCTCCAGTTCGCGCTCGCCGGGATGAACGCGCACATTAATCACGATCTTGCACTCGCGCTGCTGACCACCGACGCTGTGGAGAATCAGGCTCCGGGTAGAGACAGCCCGCAGCATGCGGACTACGAAGCCGTGAACGGCTTGCTCAACGCGCTGATGCCCGCGGAATTGACCATGCTCGCCACCGATCTGCTCGGCGTTCTCGCCCAGGACACCGGCAAGGTCGGCCGCCTGCTCGCTTTCTGGAACATGTGTGCCGCGCGCGATATGGCATGGGACTTCGCCAATCACCTCCGCACCCTCCGCGGTCTACCCCGCAACGCAGCGCTCACTGCGCAGGACCAGATGACCGGCGTGCTCGGTCGCGCCATCCTGGCCTTAAACTAGCTCGGAACTCACGCGTCTGCCCGTTTGCCTAGAGTGCTGACTCGATTGCCGCATCCGCCACCCGAGCCGGTTCCCGATGTGTGGTCAGCGTGAACGCCGCCAGCAGGATCAGACCGCCGCCGACATACGCCCAGGCGCCCAACCGCTCCTGCAGAAGGATCACCCCCAGCAAAGATCCAATCAGCGGCTCCATGTTCAGCAGCACACCGGCTTGAGACGCAGGTACCTGCGTCATGCCCCAGTTCCACAGCAGCGACGTCGTCGCCGTGCACAAAACCCCGCTCGCCGCCAGCGCCAGCCACGCCTTCAAGGACACACCATGCAGCGGCGGCAAACCATAGGCAAATGGCACATACAGCGCTAACATCACCGTGCCCGAAAGCAGACCGTACGCCGTCACCACCACCGCCGAGTGACGCCCCATCAACTGCTTATTCAGCAAGATCCAGAACAGCGCGATCGCCAGCGACACGACCACGTATAAATCCCCCCGCAGAGTCGGATCGCCACCCGCCGCGTGCTTCGCATGACTCAACGCAATCAGTGCCGCGCCGGTCGTCGATACGGCGAGTGCGCCCCAGCCCAGCGGCGGCAGCCGCTCGTGCGCAAACAAGGTCGCGCCCACGGCCAGGATCACCGGCATCGTGCCCACCATCAGGGAAGCATGCGAAACCGTCGTCAATTGCAACCCGCGAAACTGGATCAGGAATTGCAGCGGGACACCAAGGAAGGACGCAAACAGCAGGATCCGCCACTCCCGCGCGTTCAGGCCCGGGCGATGCGTCGCGATCAGTGGAAGCAGTGCCAGCGCGGCGAAGGCGAAGCGATAGAACACCATCGATCCCACGCCCATCTCGGCGAGTGCGATCTTGCCGAAGTAAAACCCGCAGCCCCAGAAAGCGCTCGCAAGAGCGCACGCCGAGAAACCGAGCAAACGTTGTTTCGTGTGGGGCACACTTCTACTTTCGCACGCCCGGACCCGACTACCAGACCCTGCAGGCGTCCCTGGGCGCCATCGACGTCCCCACCTTGCATCCGAACGCCGGCCCAAAGCCCGGCTGATTGACAATCACACCATTCGCGCGAAAGTGTGGCGGCGAGTGCGGATCGGTCAGCACATGCTGACGCACGGACTCGTCGCGGGTGTTCTCGCACCAGTTCTGCGCATACGCGATATAGAAACGCTGTGGCGCCGTGTACCCATCGATCTTCCGGTTCAGGTCGACCCCGTCCTTTTTGGCGCGGTTCATATACGCCATGAACGCCAGCACCAGCCCGCCGTTGTCGGCCGTATTCTCGCCCAGCGTCAACTTACCATTCACCTTCACGTCATCGACCGCGACAAACGCGCCATACTCACTCACCAGGCAGTCCGTGCGCGCTTCGAATTTTTTCGTATCCTCCGCGGTCCACCAATCGGAGAGATTGCCCTTCGCGTCGAACTTCTTCCCCTCATCGTCGAACCCGTGTGTCAATTCGTGCCCGATGATCGATCCAACGTGTCCGTAATTAACGGCGTCGTCGGCCTTGGGATCGTAAAAAGGTGGCTGCAGAATCCCGGCCGGAAAGTTGATGTTGTTCATGCTGGGGTCGTAATACGCATCGACCGTCGGCGGTGTCATCGCCCACTCCGTCTTGTCAACCGGCTTGCCGATCTTTGCGAACTGGCGGTCGTTCTCAAACGCCGTCGCTCGCTCCAGATTTCCAAGCGCATCGGTCGCCGAGATGGTCAGGTCACTGTAATCCCTCCACTTGTCCGGGTAACCAATCTTGTTTGCCACAGCGTGGAGCTTTTCTTTTGCTCGCACCTTGGTCTCAGCCGACATCCAGTCCAACGAGTGGAGATCGCGCTCCATGGCGCGCTCAATATCGCCGACCATCTCCAGCGTCTTCGGCTTGGCATCACCCGCGAAGTGCTGCTGCACATACACTTGCCCAAGCGCTTCACCCAACGCTGTGTCCACGGCGTTCGAGCAGCGCTTCCACCTTGGCCTTGGCTCTGGCTGGCCATTCAGCTTGCGGCTGTAGAAATCAAAATTTTCCTCGTCGAAACGTGCCGGTAACCTCCCTGCAAACGCACTCAACACCTGATAGCGCATATACGCCCGCAGCGTTTCAACGTCGGTCGAACGGATCGCCACCAGCAGTGCAGGCATATATCCGGTGTTGATCACGTTCAGCTCCGTCACATGCGGAGAATGGATCGCATCCAGGAACGACGTGAAGCGGACCAGCGGTATGCTCTTTTCAAACTGCGCCGTCGTTTCAAGATGGTAGACCGCATCAGGATTCCGCCGTTCCGTTACGTCCTGCGACGCCTTGGCCAGAAGCGTCTCAAACTCCAGCACGGCCTTCGCATCGCGCAGCGCAGCCTGCGGCGGAGCGCCTCCAAACGACAGCATTTTCGTCACATGCGCCACATATTGCTCGCGTATCGTCTTATCCTTCTCGCCCGCACGCAGGTAGTAGTTCTTTTCCGGAAGCCCCAGCCCGCCCTGATCCACCGCAGCGATCTGGCGGCTCGCATTCTTGAAATCCGGCATCTCGTAGAACGAAAAAAACACGTTTACGCCAATGCGCTGTAGTTTCCCGCTTAGTTCAGGAATCCCCAGCTTTCCAACCTTGTCGATCTCATCCAGCAGTGGCTGGACGGGGGCCAAGCCCTTCGCCTCGATGCCGCTGGTGTCCATGCAGGCCGCGTAGAAGTCACCCACCTTCTGCTCGTTTGCACTCCGTCCTGCGCCCGCCGCTGCAGCCTTGATGACGATCTCATTCAGCGCCTGAGTGTTGAGATTGAACAGCAGATAACCGGGCCCGGTCAAAGGCTGATCGGCGGGTATGGGGTGATTTTTCGCAAAATTACCGCACGCAAATTTGTAGAAGTCGAGGCAGGGGTCCGCGCCAGCGTCGATGGAAGCGGTATCGAAGGCGGGTGGCGCACTTACCGGCTGCTGTCCGAAGCCGGTCGAAGCCGCCAAGCCCATGGCTATGACCATGGCTGGCATAGAAAAGCGCGAAGGCGTCAAAAACATTGTTCAGAATCTCCGTCTAATCACTCAGGTTCGGGTTCCGCTGGCAAAACCCGTTCTGTCTGTGCAAGAGTACATGTACGCGAGCATGAAAATGCAGGTTTCCCTTCACATCCGCGGCGGCCTCCCTACCTCAAAAATCGGTCTGCGCCCTGCGGCACGAAGACTGGCCGCCGGGGCGTTGCTCGCTTGCGCGTTCCCGGCCGTATTCGCGGCGCCAAAGCCGCAGCCGGCTCTCCGCCTACCGCTCGCCGACCTTGGCATACCCAACGTCCCACAATACCTTCAAGGCGCTGGTGCCTCCATGCTGGGGGTGCAGTTCGTCGACACGACCCACATTCTCATCACCCACAGCATGCGCGGCCTGGTTGATCGCATCGTCGGCGACCCGCCCGGAGATCAGGATCGCGTCGTCGCCGCTCTGCTTGTCGAGCTGCCGAGCGGCAAGGTCCTCGCTCGCACCCGCTGGCACCTCCACGACTACAGCCAATATCTCTGGAATCTCGGCAACGGTCGATTCCTCGTGCGAACCCGCGGCAGTTTCACCACCATCGCTCCGCTGGCCAACCTGGGGTCCGAAGACCCTTTCCGCGCCACGCCCTTCCTGCACATCAGCAACAATCTCGATGGACTTCAGGTGTCTCCGGATGGCGCTGTCGTGACTGTCATCACATCGCCCCGCAAGCACCGCCAGGATCCCGCCACCGTGCTCGCGGCTACCGCGCCGGGCTCGCCCTCTCCTGACGTTCCGATGGAGGACGCTCGCGAACCCAAGCCTCCCTCTACCTTCTACTTTGTGCGCGTTTCCGGCACAGGAGCGCCCGATTCCCCCATCAGAGCCATCGCTGCCGGCGCTGTGAAGGCCAGCGGCGGCGGATTTGTTCCGCTCAATGGCCGCGGCTACCTCTTTGCCAAAGGCGAAAAGCGCAGCCGCTGGGCCATGCAGTTCGACAGCTTCGACGGCCAGGTCCGAAAACTCTCCTACGTCGACAGTAGCTGTTCCCCGCGCATGCAGTTCGTCAGCCCCACCCAGTTTCTGGTCTTCAGTTGTCGCGGAGCTGAGGACAAAGTCATGCTCTCGGCCTTCGACTTCATGCCACAGGAGATGTGGGAAGAGCCCCTCAGTGGCGTCAGCCCGTTTGCACAGTTCGCGTTCGCTCCGCAGGCCGGCCGTTTCGCTTTCAGCCGCAGCGTTTCCGTCTCATCGTCCCCGGGCGGTCCCGGCGCTCCTGCCAGCAGCGTCACGGCGGAGGACCTGACCGGCCAGGAGGTTCGTGTTTACCAGATGGAAAGTGGCGATCTCCTGCTCAAGCTCGTCTGCACGCCCATCTCGCGGAGCGGCGAGAACTTTGACCTCTCCTCGGATGGCCTGAATCTGCTTGTCGTTCGTCAGAACGTCATTGAGATCTACCGGCTGGGACCCCCGAGTGACCGCGACCGTAAAGAGCTGGCAGAACTCCAGCAGCAAGAACCGCCCGTTCCCGCCACACTCAACGTGCAGTTTCGACACCTGGTGAAGGAAGCCGTTGAAAACGCGGTCGAAGCCGACGCCGCGGCGGTTGCTGCCGAGCAGAAAAATGCGCCCATGCAGTCTGCGGCGCCACCCACCGCACCGGCCCCACCCACCGCACCGGCGCTACCAGCGGCCACGACTGCGGCGATTCCCACCAAACCCGCTGCCACTGCAACCGCGAACGCAGGAGATGTAGACACTGTGCGCCGCGCCCCTCCATCGCTGCTCAACCCGGGCGAAAGCGCCGAAGGCAAGCAGCCGCCGAAAAAGTAAAGAGATGGTTTGGGGCCAGGCGCAAAGCAAAAGGCCGGCGTCAAGCCGGCCTTGCCAGGGTTCAGAACTGCGGCTACGCCTTCGCTGTCGCGACAGCCTTTACGCGCGCGTTCAATCGGCTTTTGTAGCGGCTGGCGGTGTTCTTGTGCAACACGCCTTTTTGCACCGACTTGTCGAGGATCGACGCGGTCGAGCGGTAGGCGGTCGTTGCAGCGGCATGGTCGCCACCGGCGATCGCTTCGCGCATGGCGCGTAAGGTGCCGCGCAGCTTGGACTTGTTGGCGCGATTGACGGCCGTCTTGGTGATGGTCTGGCGAGCGCGCTTCAGGGACGATACATGATTTGCCATCAGAAACTCTTTTCTATAACCCGAACTGTGCGGGGGAAGTGGGATGCAGAGCTGGCTCCCGAAGGAGCAGGGCTGGTGGGTACACAGCCATAAGCCGCACCCCTGCAAGTCACCATTCTATGGATTTCCAGCCCGGCGGTCAATCGCGAAGCGGGTCGAACCAAGCTATGTTGATTGAGGCTACGTCGATCCAGGCTACTCCGTCCGCCCGGGCCGAGTCATCAGTTCGCGAATTGCGTCCTGCGGCGATCGATCCCCTTGCAGGATAGCTGCCACCTGCTCGGTGATTGGCATTTCGACCCCGTAGCGCGCAGCCAGCCCCAGCGCCGCCGTTGTTGTCCTGACACCTTCTGCGACCTTGCCATGCAGCCCCTCGAGGATCTTCGCCAGCTTGCGTCCCTTGCCTAGCTCGATGCCCACCGCGCGGTTGCGCGAGAGCCCACCGGTACAGGTGAGAATCAGATCGCCCACGCCCGAAAGCCCGGCGAGCGTTTCACGGCGTCCGCCGCACGCAGTCGCCAGTCTGGTCATCTCGGCGATTCCCCGCGTCATGACTGCCGCCGCCGAGTTGCTGCCCAGTTCCAGACCGTGCACCACGCCCGCGGCCAGGGCGATCACGTTTTTCAAGGATCCGCCCAGCTCTGTCCCAATGACATCGTCGTTGCGGTACACCCGCAGCGAGGGCGAGCTGAAGGCGTCCTGCATGGCTTTGCCTACGCCCTCGTCCTTGCTGGCGATCGTGATCGCAGTTGGCATCCCCGCCGCCACTTCCTGCGCGAATGAGGGCCCGCCAAGGGTCCCGAAGGCACTGTCGACGTGTTCCGCCACCACCTGCGACATCCGCAAAAAGGTTGTGTCCTCCAGGCCCTTGCTGGCGGAAATTATGACCTGGCTGGCCGTCAAGTGAGGTGCAAGCTGCCTCAAGATGCCCCGCAGATGCTGCGACGGTGTTACGCATAACAGAATTTCGGTGCCCTCAACCGCACGCAGCAGATCGGACGTGATGCGGATGTCCGCTGGCAGGATGAAGCGCGGCAGGTAGCGGGTATTTTCGCCCGTATCGTTGAGCTCTTTGGCGTGAGCGGGGGAATGCGCCCACAGGCTCAGTGTGTGGCCACCACGCCGCGCCAACGACACGGCCAGCGCCGTACCCCAAGCCCCCGCCCCGATCACTACGATACGGCTCATGCATGGCCCTCACCGGCAGCCGCAGGAGAACTCCCGGATCCCAGCCTGCTTTCCGTGCCAGCTTTCAACCGCGCAATATTCGGCGCGTGCTTCAGAATGCACAGCAGCGAGATGAAAATTGTCCCACCCACGAACAACGGGGACCGGTACGGCTCAAAGTACAGCATGAACATCGGCAACGCCGCCGCGCCCAGGATCGAGCCCAGCGAAACATACTTCGACACCAGCGTCACGCCCAGAAAGACGCCCAGCGCGCACAGCGCCGTGGGCCACGAGATCGCCAAAAACACCCCCAGCGCGCTTGCGATCCCCTTGCCTCCGCGAAACCGCAGCCACACAGGAAAAACATGGCCCAGAACGGCTGCGACCGCCGTACAGGCCGCAAGGTCCACATTCCCCGGCGCAAGGCGCTTTGCAATCCAGACCGCCAAGAAGGCCTTCAAGCAGTCAAGCGCGAGCGTGGCGATGCCCAGACCCTTGGAGCCCGAGCGCGCGACGTTAGTAGCACCGATGTTGCCGCTGCCTGTCGCGCGCACATCCTGATGCAGGAAAAAACGCACCAGCAGATAACCGAAGGGGATCGAGCCGAGCAGGTACGCGGTCGGGATGGAAATCAGCCAGGGATTCATTTTGGTTCTTGATCGAGTGTATCAATGGGAAAGTGTATCAATGGGAAATGGATGCGTGCCCTACGCCTGCGTTACTGCAACCGCCGCCGGAGCATTTCAAGCGCATGCTGCGAGGCCCAGAGGCGTATGCGGTCGCGGTCGCCGGGCAGCTCCAGCTTCTTGACCTGGGTATCTTCGCCGTCTGCAAGGCCGATGTACACCAAACCCACGGGCTTGCCGGCGTCGGGGCCGGAGGTGGGCGCCGCCGGTCCCGCAAGCCCCGTGATCCCGATGCCGAGAGAACTGCCAGTGATGTGGCGGATGCCTTCGGCGAGGGCGCGTGCGACCTCCCCGCTGATCGCACCGTGTTGTTCGATTGTCTCTGGGGGAACCTCGGCAAATTTCGTCTTCAGCGCATCTGAATACACCACGGCACCGCCCATGAAGTTGCGGGAGATGTTAGGGACTGCGGTGAGGCGCTGCGCCAGCAGGCCGCCGGTACAGCTTTCTGCGGTGCTGAGGGTAAAGTCGCGCAGCCCCAGCATCAGCTGGACGACCTCTTCGAGCGAGGCGCCGTCGTTGGAAAAGATGTCTTCGCCCATTTCTGCCTCTACCAGCTCGGCGACCTCGTCGACGCGCGCTCGCGCTTCGGCCAGCGTAGGCTTGCCGCTTGAAAAGTGAAGCTGAATTTCCCCCGATCCGGCCAGGATCGTCGTTTCCACATCGCTGAACTTCTGGTAGATCGGCGCGGTGCGTGCATCCACCGTGCTTTCCGGGATCAGCGCCATGCGCAACATCCGGGTCGCGATGTGCCGGGCCGGAAGCACTGCCGAAAGCCGGGGCCGGCACTCACCGTCAAACATCGGCTTGAGCTCGCTGGGCGGGCCCGGCAGGAGGATCACAATCTTGCGATGAAGCTGCCCGGTGGGACCATCGATCGCTGTATCCAGCCACTGCCCCGGCGCGCTACCGTTCTTGTTGCCGAGCAGTACAGCGCCGGTCAGCACATCGGCCTGCTTGTGATTGTTGGACGGCATGGCAATCCGGCGCGCCAAAAATCGCTGTGCGAGCGCGGCCAGCAAGGCAGCGTCGCGATGAAGGGCGAGGCCAAGCGCGGCGGCGACGGCTTCGCGCGTCAAGTCGTCTTCGGTGGGCCCCAGGCCGCCCGAAAAAAGGACGATGTCGGTACGGCGCAGGGCAATGCCCGCTGCGTCGACCAGGTGCTGGAAGCTGTCGCCGACTATGGTCTTGAAAGCGACGGAGACGCCGAGCCGGTTGAGGCCCGCGGTGAGGTAAAGCGAGTTTGTGTCCTGGCGATGCGGTGTAAGCATCTCGGACCCGACGGCGATAATTTCGGCATTCATGCGTATATCAGGTTAGATACTATCGGCTGCAAGGGCTAGTTGAAGACGGCCGATGCTGAAACTCGTCCGCTAAAGCACTGGAAACGCCAGGATGGAACAACCTCAATTGCGCCCTTGCCTGCGCTGTGCGACGACCAGCCCGCGCGGTGTGGGCAGAAAGACACACGAGAGCAGCCCTTCGGACTCCAGTTTCTTGGCCGCATCACGCACCACCTTCAGGTGCGAACTGGCATCATGCAACAGCACCAGGCCGAATGGGCTGACCTGGGGCAGAAACCGCCGCACCTCGGCTTCCCGGATCGGCATGTCGCTGTCGGAAAAGAGCAGGTCGATGGTGCCTTCAACCTGCATCTCAAGCGACGACTCGTTCCTCAGCTCGATCCAGTCGGCCAGACCGGATGCATCAATCCTCCGCCGAGCCTCGGTAAAAATTGAGGCGTCGTACTCGCAGCTGATCACACGTCCAAAGCCGTTCGCCTTCAAGCCCTCGGCGATCCAAAGCGTGCTCACGCCCAGAAAAGAGCCGGTTTCCACCACCAGTTCCGGCTTGATTGTCGTCACCAGCATCCGCAGGAACTCCAGCACCTCCACTTCGGCGGTCATCGAGTCCAACATGTGCCAACGCGAGGGATTGGGACACTCCGGCGTCGCCCGGTGATATTCGGTCACAATCGCGCCGCCACTCTTCGCGGCCTGCTGCATGACCTTGTATTCCTGCTTCTGCTTTTTGCTGAACAACCCCAAGGCATACCTCAGATTACGATTCTAGCGTCCCACCGGCACGCTGGGTTCATAGAGGAAGAAGGCTCCGGCCCTTCACTCCCAGTTCCACATGGAAGAGGGCAGACCGGGTTGTCAGCGCGGCGAAGCCGTCATCCAGAAAGGCAATACCCACAAGATCGTCTCCCGCGAGCACGAGTTCTGCGTCGCGATTCTTGTCGATGCGCACGATACCGCGCCGCCCGCCCAGCGAGGCCGCCACATAGACGTTGCCGTCTACATCCACGGCCAGACCCTGGGGCCGGCCCAACCCACGATAAAACACCGTGGCGTCGCCGTTCGGATCGATCGCATGGATCATATCGTTGGATGAGGTTGTCGGCGCGGTAACCAGAAGCGTGCCGTTGTCGAGAAACGCCAGATGGTACGCCGCCACCGACGGCTCCAGCGTCGCAAATACAAAGATCTCACCCGCTGCCTTGGAGCCCGACGGGCCGATCTTGAAGATGGTGCCGGAGCGATCGCCAACAAAAAGGTTCCCAGCCTCATCGAATGCCAGGCCCGTCGCCACGCCCATGCCTTCGGCAAACGTCGAAATCTCGCCCGTTTGCGAGATGCGATACACCGCACCTTCGGCCCGTGAGCTGGCGTACAGATAGCCTGCACGATCGAACGCCAGCGATGACACATTCAGAACGTCGCGCACGAACGCACGTACCTGGAAATCGCGATCGACGCGAAAGATGGACACTTCCACCTTTTCGCCGCGCGGGCCAGAGAACATCACGAAGATATTGCCTTCAGCATCGACAGCGGGACTGGCGACGGGGTGTAGTGTTTCCATGAGCGGAACCGCCACGCGCAGACGCAGGCCGTTACTCGACTGACTGCCGCGGATCAGATGCAGGTCAGCGGCGATAGCGCCTTCCGGAACGATCACAATGGCGCGGGATTCCCGGCTCAAGGCTAGATTAGCAGGAGTTTCTCCGATCATCGCCTTTGGAAGCACGGTCCCGCCCGGGCCGAGTCCGCTGCCCGTAAGCTCGACGCGCCCGCCCGGAAGAGCGGCCAAGGGACGCAACGAAGTGATGTGATTAGCGTGTGCAGAGGTCATCTTTACTTCCGATTCTGGTTGCGATTCTATGTTCAACCTTACTAGTTTGTGTGATGCGCACTAACCGGCGGCCCGCTACATCCAATGCCCGATCGCTGCGCCGGCCAGTAGAGCCAGGCCACCCGCCGCAACGTCGTCCAGCATGATGCCGGTGCCGTCGGGCAGCGCTTCAAGCCGACGGATTGGCCACGGCTTCCAGATGTCGAACAGCCGAAAGAGAAGCAGCGCCAGGATCGCATGAGGCCAGTCCGGGCGAATGAGGATCAGCGCAATAAGCTGACCGGCGACTTCATCGATGACCACATGTCCGGGGTCTTCGCGCCCTGACTCGTGAGCTACGATCGTCGCCGCCGGAATACCGATCAGCGTCACCGCCAGCGCAGCGATCGCCGTCGCAAACGCCAGCCCCGCGGCAGAGGGATGGAAAGCATGCGCAGCAACGAACCACAGCAGCATAGCCGCCGTGGAGCCGTAGGTCCCAGGGCCCGGCCTGAGCAGGCCCGTCCCGAAAAAAGTAGCCAGCGCCCATGCCCAGCGAGTCTTCGATCCAGTCTCGTTCATCAATCTGCCGATCTTACTAGCCGCAAACCGTCAGCGATGCCGCCTGGCTGACTTTGCCTTGGCTTTTGGAAGTGCCGGAGCGGCGTACGGTGCGTGAATACACCCGCTATACGCATCCAGAAAGCGGTCTCGAAGTTGCGCGTACTGCGCCGGACTGGCGAACTTGCGACGGGTGGCGTCCTGGTTCAGCAAGTAGATGCTGGTCACGATGTGCGTGCGATTGTCGATCAACAGATAAATGCCAAGCGTTGCGCCTTCCATTTTTTTGCGGTCAAGCCCGTAAACCTCAAACCCATTGAGCTGCGGCTTCAGCGCGAATTCCATGTTGCGCTCACTATCGTCGCCAGACGCGAGGACATGGTCGAAGTTTCCAATCAGGTCATGCTTCCCCTGCGCGAAACTTGCGGCGGGCAACTGCTCCACTTTGACGTTGGCGAAAGGGTCTGTGCCGGGATAGCTGAAGACGAGCCGCTGACCGCCAACGAGCGCAACGGCGCGCGCTCCAGCAGTCGTTTCCACGGTACGACCCTGTACCCCTCCGGGAAGTGGCGAGTGCTCCGTGAGCGCCAGGCCGTCCTCGAACGTGCACGCCATGTACGGCCGGAACGCCGGAGAAGTCTGAGCCCGCATGAGCGCAGGGAGGGCATACATAAGGAGCGCGCTTGAGCGTAGAACGCGGCGAAGGCGAGTCATGCTGCGAGGGTATCAAAATCGGGCAGCGCATAGCCGACCCAGGCGTCGCTGAAACACAGCGATCGCTTGCTTCTACTCCGTGGCGGACGACTACTTGGGTGCGGCTGGCTTCGACGGCTTCTGGTCGGGCGCGCTGTCGTCCGGCTTGTTGTTGGTAATGTCCTGCCCGTCGTAGTGAATCGTGACCGTCGACCGGAAGCGCTTGTAGTCGGTATATCGCACCGTAGTCCTCATATGCACGTCCTGGGAGACGGCCCCGTCCTGCGCGCCGAAGTGCAGGTTGCCTTCCATCTTCGTATAGGTGGGGAACCAATATTTGCCGTCGATCTGCTGATAATAGGTAGTGAAGGGCGGCGACAGGTCCTCGTGTCCGCGGCGGGTATCCTGCGGCACGTTCAGGCCATTGATCACGACGATCTGAAAGTCCTGCTGGTCGATCCACGCCTTTCCCTGGAAGTAGCGCTTGCCCTTCTCCAGCGCTTTCGGCTTCACGTCGAAAACGTAGGTGTCGAGTTCATCGACCTTCTGGCGGCCCAGGTAGGTTAGCTCGTACTCCGGAAGCTGCTGGGTGGTCAGCACAAACGGCAGCCGCTGCTCAATGTCGCGAAAGTCTGCAGGCGACATGATCACGCGTTCGAGCGAATTTTGTGGCGCAAACACCACATGCTCCTCGCGTTTCCCTCCGCGGCCAAACGTGATGTCTGTCACCTGCTGATACTCGCCATCGGGCCGGTTCGTGTCGTCGGAGATGGTTTGCACCTTCACAGCCTGGCGAAAGACATAGTTCTCGCGCGCCGCAGCGAACTCGGCCTCCCGCGCGCCCATGCGCTCGATGATCTGGGCTGGCGTTGTCCCACTGGGAGGGCTCGGATCCAAAGGCCCAAAGCCATCCGCATTAGCGGCTTGGGCGACCGCGACAGCCGAGAACGGAAGCGCGAGGCAGAGGACAGCGGCGAGTCTGGCCAGGGAGTTCGGGTTCGAGATGATCGGAAGCGGCATGGGAAGGTTTGAGTGTCTCACCTCTGTAAATAGACGTTCGTTTCGCCCGAAAGGTTCTGGTTTGCAGGGAAAGAACCCCCGGAAAGCGATGTCGGATATAGACTGGCGCGATGAAGATGCTCGTTCGTTGGCTTGGTGTGGCGTATCTGTTCAGTGGATTTTGCTTCGCGCAGGGCGGCGCGCTCCCAGCAAAACGGCCGATGACCTTTGCCGACCTGCAAGCCATGAAGCGGATCAGCGACCCGCAAATTTCGCCCAGCGGCAAGTGGGTGCTGTTCTCAGTGACGGACGTGTCGCTGGAGAAAAATTCAAGGACCAACCATCTCTGGGTCGTGCCGCTTGCCGGTGGACCCGAGCGGCAGTTGACCGCCGCGACCGGCGAATCGAATGGACGCTTCTCGCCTGATGGCAAGGGTGTGATGTATTCGAGCGCGGAGGGCGGAAGCTCGCAAATCTGGCTCGCGCCGTGGGACGAAGCCGCCGGTTCCATGGGCGCAGGACATGCCGTGACGGCGCTCGAAACCGAGGCCGACGGTGCGCTCTGGGCACCGGACTCGAAGCACTTCCTGTTTGTGTCGAGCGTGTATCCGGAGTGCGAGTCCCACGCCGCGATGGGTACGCTCCGCAACGAGGAAGAGGCTAACTGCAACGCGCTCAAGGATACGGTGGCGGCGAAGAATCCGGTGAAGGCGCTGGTGTTCGAGCACCTTTTGTACCGGCACTGGAACTCGTTCGTCGGGGCCAAGCACTCGCACATTTTCTACGGGAGTGTGGAAGGCGGCGCACCTGCGGACCTGACGCCCGCGAGCGTCGTCGGTGACCACGAAGCGCCCACGTTCTCGCTGGGCGGGCCACTGGGGTACGCGATCTCGCCCGATGGCCGCGAGGTCGCGTATGTTACGAACCTCGACAAGGTTCCGGCGGCTTCGACCAACAATGATGTGTTCGTGTTGCAGGTGGCCGCGGAGCCTTCAACGGCCAAGAAGGTAAGTGCGAGTCCGGGGAGCGACGACGGCCCGCAATATTCGCCCGATGGGAAGTGGCTGGCCTGGCGCTCGCAGGCGCGGAATGGGTTTGAGTCGGATAAGTTCCGGTTGATGGTTATGGAGAGAGCGAGCGGGGCGATCAAAGACTTGATGCCGAAGTTGGATGGTTGGGTGGATGAATTTGTGTGGGCACCGAAGTCGAAGCAGATTTACTTTGCGAGCGGTGAAGCAGGGGAGGAGCCCGTATTCGAAACAGACGTAGAGGGTCCCATTGCGGGCGAGGTGAGCGGGGTCGTGCAGACTGCCGAATTCGGCAGTCTGGTGCTGAGTCCCGATGGGGAGCGGCTGGTGATGACAGCAATGCGCGCGTTCAGCCCGTCGACAATTGTCACAATGCAAACGCATGTGCCATCCGAGGCGATTACCTTTCTGACGCACAGCAATGATGGCTTGCTCGGCTCGCTTAACCTTGGACCATTGGAACCGTTCTCCTTCATAGGTGCCGAGGGCACGAGGGTGCAGGGGTTCGTGCTGAAGCCGCCGAACTTCGATTCGGCCAAGAAATATCCGGTGAAATTCCTGATGCACGGCGGGCCGCAGACGGCGTGGGGCGACGCGTGGAGCTATCGCTGGAACTGGCAGTTGATGGCCGCCAACGGGTACGTGGTGGTGGGGATCAACCGCCGCGGCTCCACCGGCTACGGGCAAAAGTTCGTCGATCAAGTATCAGGCGATTGGGGTGGTCGCGCGTACGTAGACCTGATGAAAGGTCTCGACTACGCGGAAGCAAAGTTCCCCTTCATCGACAAGACACGCGAGTGCGCTCTGGGCGCGAGCTATGGCGGCTTCATGGCGAACTGGGTGCTTACGCATACGGATAGGTTTCGCTGCATCGTGACGCATGACGGCATGTACAATCCGCAGAGCGCGTATGGCACGACCGAAGAGGTCTGGTTCAACGAGTGGGAGTTTCGGCCGCGGACACTCTCGGTTGGAAAAGCAGGTCCTTCGCCTGCTGCGAAGGATGACAAGGGCCTGGGCTCGAAGCCCGCGCAGCCGTGGGATTTCGTCAACGCAACCAACGACGCCGACCCTTTCCGTAAGTGGTCGCCCATGCTGCACATCAAGAACGCGCATACGCCGACGCTGATCATCCACTCGCAGCGCGACTACCGCCTGGATATCAGTGAAGGCTTTCAGATGTTTACGGCGCTGCAGCGGCTTGGCGTGCCCTCGAAGATGTTGTACTTTCCGGACGAAGGCCACTGGGTCCTGAAGCCGCGCAACTCGGAGCTTTGGTACGAAACCGTGAACGACTGGTGCGACCGCTGGCTGGGCATGGGCAAGTACGAAAGCGTCGGCCCAGAAAAGAACCCGATGAAGCAGCGGAGCGGGGTTCCGGCGCGCGCGGCGAGTGATTTGTAGAGATGGCGTTCAAAGCGAAGACGATCAAGCCACCCCTGGAGTACGCGGGGCTGCTGGAGATGGCGATCCGCTCGCTCGCCTCGCGTATGAAGAGCGAGCGCGACCTGCGCCGCCGGTTGAAGGACCGCGCCGAACCCGGCGAGGACGGCGTAAAAGCCATGGACCAGGTTGTCGCCAAGCTGAGAGAGCTCGGATACCTGAACGACGAGCGCTTCGCTGCCGACTTCACTCGCCTGCGTCGAGACAATGAAAAGTATGGTCAGCGCCGGGTGCAGCAGGGCCTGATGCAGAAGGGGATTGCCGCTCCCATCGTCCAGGAAGCCCTCGGCACCGCCTACGAGGATGTGGACGAGGTCGCACTGGCCCGCGCCTACGTCGCCCGCAAGCGCATGAAGCAACCGGAAGGCGACCGCGAAAAGAAACAAAAGGAAACCGCCAAGGCCATGCGCCGCCTTATCGCCGCCGGCTTCTCGACCAAAACCATCTGGAAGGTGTTGCGCGACTGGGGTACAGAGCTCGAAGAAGCAGACCTCGAAGGCAGCGAGTCTTGAATCCGGCTGTTGACCGGATCGTCGCGATCGACTGGTCCGGCCGCATCGACGCCGCCGGCCAGCGCCGCCACATCTGGGCAGGAGTCTGGACGGCCGCAACCGGTCGCGTCACGCTCGAAGCCGGTCGCACGCGCGACGAAGTCGCCGACTGGCTGATCGCGCTGGCCGCCGAGACGCCGCGCATGGTCGTCGGCATCGATTGCTGCTTCAGCTTTCCGGCGTGGTTTCTAGCGGAGCACGGCTGCGCGACGGCGTTCGAGTTCTGGGCGAAGGTGGCTTCCGGGCAAGGTGAGCGCTGGCTCGCTCGCGAGTGTGAGGACCTGGTTCGCGACGAACGCTTCTGGGGCAAGCCGCACAAACGCCCCGCGCAGTTTTGCGGCGAAGGCTATCGACGCATGATGCGCGGCACGGATTGGGAGAACAAGATCGCGCAGTCGCTCGCGGGCGGTGACCCCGAGCGCGCGGCGAAAATGAAGGGCATCACGCCGAAATCACCGTTCCAGATCGGGGGATCCGGAAGCGTGGGAACAGGCAGCCTGCGCGCCATGCCGTTCCTCCTTCGACTGCGCGAAGCGGGCTTCCGCACCTGGCCGTTCGAGTCGGCGCGGCTGGATCTGAAGGCGGGCGCGAAGCCGCAGCCTCTGCTGGTTGAGATTTATACGCGTCTGATGACCGGCCCCGTCGCCAAGAGCAACCCTGCCGCCCGCAAGGCCTACCTGCTCACCCGGCGCAAAGACGACAAGCTCTACGCCGGCATTTCCCGCCTCGTGATAAAGCCGGCAGCAGACTCAGAGGACGCGTTCGACGCGCTGGTGAGCACCATCGAAATGGTGCGGCACGCGCATGAGTTCGCCGGGCTGCGCGCTACGACGGACCCCGAACTCAGGCTGGAGGGAATCACGTGGCGACCCGGCGTGCAGGACCTGCGCTGATAAACTCAAGCTCTATGCGCAACCTGTCGGGCGGTCAGATTCGGGAAGAGTTTTTACGGTTTTTTGAGGGGAAAGGGCACCGTCGCGTACATTCTTCGTCTCTGGTGCCTGCCAACGATCCCACTCTGCTATTCACCAATGCGGGCATGAACCAGTTCAAGGACGTCTTCCTCGGCGCCGAAACCCGCGACTACACCCGCGCCGCTTCGTCGCAGAAGTGTGTGCGCGCCGGCGGCAAGCACAACGACCTTGAAAACGTTGGCTTCACCCGCCGCCACCACACCTTCTTCGAAATGCTTGGCAACTTCTCCTTCGGCGCCTACTTCAAGCGCGACGCGATTGCCTACGCTTGGGAGCTACTGACGTCACCGGACTGGTTCGGCATCGATACCTCGCGGCTCTACGTGACGATCTTCAAGGGCGAGAACGGCGTCGAGCGGGACGACGAAGCCGAGCGCCTGTGGATTGAAGCCGGCGTTCCGAAAGACCGCATCTTTGCGATGGGTGTGAAAGACAACTTCTGGCAGATGGGCGATACCGGCCCCTGCGGCCCCTGCTCGGAAATCTTTTTCGACTTGGGGGTTGAGGCGGCCGAAGATGCGGGTGTCGACAAGCCGTTTCCTCAGGACGAGCAGCGGTACATGGAGATCTGGAACCTGGTCTTCATGCAGTTCGATCGCAACTCGGACGGTGTGCTGAATCCGCTCCCCAAGCCTTCGATCGACACCGGCATGGGGCTGGAACGGATCGCTTGCGTGCTGCAGGGCAAGCTCTCGAATTACGAGAGCGACCTTTTTACGCCGCTGCTGGCGCGGGCTGCGGAACTCGCAAATCTCGGAGGCGGCAGCGGCCCTCAGGCCGGTGAATCCCCCCTGCCGCACAAAGAGGCTTTAGCCGCGGAGGCGATCGAGGCGCTCGCGCTTTCGGACGAAAAGGGTGCGGCTTCGCTTCGAATCATCGCAGACCACGCGCGTGCAGCCACATTCCTGATCTCGGACGGAGTGCTGCCCGCCAACGAGGGCCGCGGTTACGTGCTGCGGAAAATATTGCGTCGTGGGATTCGGCACGGAAGGCTGCTCGGCCAGGAGAAGCCGTTCATGCACCAGATGGTGTTGGCCGTGCGCGATGAGATGGCGGTTGCCTACCCCGAGTTGAAGGAGAGCGCGGAGAGAATTGCCAAGACGGTGCTGGCGGAGGAGCAACAGTTCGCTCGAACGCTTGAACTCGGCTTGCGGCAAATGAACGAGGAGACGCTCGGTTCGGGAGTAAAGTCCTTTAGCCTCTACGAAACCTTCGGGATGCCCCTGGACTTCATGGTCGACGCCGCCAGGGACGCAGGGATCGACTTCGACATGGCAGGCTTCGAAGCCGCCAAGGAAGAAGAGCAGCAGCGTGCCCGCGCGTCCTGGAAGGGCGGCTCGCAGAAGACCGCCGCGCCGGTTTACCGCGAACTGGCGAAAACAGAGTTTGAAGGCTACTCGGCGCTGCGTCTCGATGGCGCGCGCGTCCTCGCTCTGGTCAAAGACGGCATCGGCGTGCATACGTTGGCAGCGGGCGAGACCGGCGAAGTCGTCCTCGATGCCACCAGCTTCTATGCCGACTCCGGCGGGCAGGTGGGGGATGTCGGCTGGCTGTACGCGGCCGATCACAGCACAGTGCTGGCCGAGGTCATGGGATGCAAGAAGCCGGTGCAGGGCGTGTTCGCGCACCAGGTAATCGCCAGACAGCAGCTGGCTGTTGGCGACGCCATCGATACGCAGGTGAATGGCGAGGTGAGGAACGCCGTGAAGCGCAACCACACGGGGACCCACCTGCTGCACGCGGCCCTGCGCGAGGTGCTGGGGACGCATGTGAAGCAGGCTGGAAGTTTGAATGACCGCTTGAAGCTGAGATTCGACTTCTCGCACTTTACCGGCGTCGCCGACGAGGAACTGCAGGAAATTGAAGACATCGTCAACCGGCAGGTGCTGGCGAACACGGTCGTTCAAACCATGGTCGACGTGCCCATCGATACCGCGATTCACGAGTATGGTGCGATGGCCCTGTTCGGCGAGAAGTATGGTGAGCGCGTGCGAGTGGTGAAGATTGGTGACTTCTCGACCGAACTCTGCGGCGGAACGCACACCAGCGCGACCGGAGAAATCGGTCTGATCAAGCTGGTCAGTGAAAGTGCCGTGGCCAGCGGCGTGCGGCGTGTGGAAGCGATGACCGGCATCGGCGCTCTGGGGCTTTTTCGCAAGGACTCCGACGTGGCAAAGGTGGCCGCGCAGTTCGTCGGCGGTGGCGAGGCTTCTGCCGAAACGCTGCGTGCCAAGGTGGCGGCGCAGGACGAGGAAATGAAGAAGCTCCGCCGCGAGCTCGACCAGGTGCGGATGAAATCCGCCTCCGCCGCAACCGCGGACGCGGCCGGCTCAGCCGTCGAGGTCAAGGGCGTCAAGGTGCTGGCCCAGCGGGTGGATGCTCTCAGCACTTCGCCCGAAGCCAAGTCCCAGATGCGGAACCTCGTCGACGAACTGCGTGGCAAGCTGGGCTCGGGCGTGGTGGTGTTGGGTGCGGCGACCGCGGAGGGTAAAGTGTCGCTGATTGTGGGGGTCACGAAAGACCTCACGGCACGCGTGCAGGCCGGCAAGATCGTCGGTTTGCTGGCGGCGAAGGTCGGCGGAAAGGGTGGCGGGCGGCCCGATCTCGCCGAGGCAGGCGGCAGCGATGTCGCCTCTCTCGATGAGGCGCTGGCTTCCGCTCCTGCACTGATCGGCGATCTGCTCGGCTGACCTGAAAGTTGAGGTATCTGAGGGTGTACCTCGCCAATTCACCGCGCACGCTGCAACGCGCGAAACTTAAACTGGTAGGGGTATGAACGGTTTCAGCGAGGTGTTCGCGCAGAGTCGGTTGTGCGCGGCGTTCGCCGTGGTGGCGGGATGCTGCCTGGCGGCGCAGGCGAGGCCCGCTCGAACCGTCGACCCCTGGCAAACCGCGACCGTCGCACACCAGCGCTTCGAAGCCCAGCCCTCGCACACGCGCGCCGACTACGCCCGCCAGCTGGATACCTTCCGCGACATCTACCACGGCAACCCTCGTGACACGCACGCCGCCGCCGCCGTAGGCCAGGTAGCCGAGCTGCTCGCCCAGCAGGGCCGCGAGCTGCATGACGAGAAGAGCCTCCGTGCCGCCGCCGGACAGTATGGGTTTCTAGCGGCGCAATACCCGACGAGTCCGCTCGCCGCACCCGCACTCGCTGCAGAAGCTGCCCTTTACGCGCCAGATGCCCTGGGCGATGCAGCCGAGTTCAAGCGTGTTGTCGCGGAGCTGAAGAAGGCGTATCCAGGCAGGGCGCGTAGCCTGCTGGCCGCCCGGGCGGCTGCTCCTGCCAGCATGACGGCGGCGCCGAGACCCACGACCCCGATCCCGGCCTCGACCCCGACCCCGGAGATCGCGTATCCCGCGCCTGTCGAAGAAAAGCCCCAGCCGGTGGCCGCCAGTGCTGCGCGACCTCCCGCCTCAGCGGCAGCGGCCAAGGCAGTTGCTCGCGTTACCGGCGTCCGGCACTGGTCCACGCCCAGTTACACGCGGGTAGCCATCGACCTGGGCGACGAGGTCGAGTACCAGGCTGTCCGCGTCGAGCATCCCGACCGCATCTTCTTCGACCTGCACCACGCGCGTCTCGCGCCGGAGTTGATCGGCAAAAGCTTCAGCGTCACGGACGATGGATTCCTTACGCGCATCCGCGCCGCGCAGTTTTCAGACGACGTTACGCGAGTCGTCCTCGACGTACATGAGGTGACAGATTATTCGGCGTTTCTGCTGCCCAACCCGTATCGGCTGATCATCGATATTCACGGCAAAACTGCCAGACCAGCCAGCGCCGACCAGACGGCGGCGAACGGCAAGCCATCCGTCGAGCCACCCGTAACGACTGCCAGCGAGCTTCCGAAGGTGGAGGCCGTCCCGAAGGCTACGGGCGCAGGTTCCGCGCTTCCCCCCATGCCGGTGACCGACGGCAGTGCGGCCTTTGGCCTGGCCCCTCGCAAGACGGCCGCCGATGCAAAGTCCGCCACCGTAGCGCCGCCCCGCGTCGTCATCCCGGTCAAGCCGACGGCATCCCGTCCTGTGCCGAACACGGTCGTCTCGAAGTCCACGGACAATGGCACGGAAGTCGCGGCGGTCAGCGATCAGCCCGGCAAAGTGGAGGCGACCCGCCACCCCACCTCCGCGCCCATCTCTGAGAGGAGCAGAAAGCAGACGACACCGAACAGCTATCAGGGAGCAGGCAGTGGCAAAGGCGCGGTCTCCGTCGATCTCGGTACGCGCAGCGCTGCGACACCGGCCCTGCCTGCGCCGCCCACCGCGGAGGGCGAAACTTCTTTACTGCGCGCGCTCGGCCTGAAGATAGGGCGCATTGTGATCGATGCCGGGCACGGCGGACACGACTCCGGTACGCTCGGCGCAGACGGCATCCAGGAGAAAGACGTCGTGCTCGACGTGGCGTTGCGGCTGGGCAAGCTGTTGCATCAGCGCATGGGTGCGCAGATCGTCTATACGCGCGCGGACGACACCTTCATTCCGCTCGAAACCCGCACCGCAATCGCCAACAAAGCGCAGGCCGACCTCTTCATCTCGGTCCACGCCAACAGCTCGCAGGACCCCAGCGCGCGCGGCACGGAGGTCTACTACCTGAACTTCACGAGCGACCCCGAGGCCATGCGGGTAGCGAGTCGTGAGAACGCCGTCTCGACCAAAAGCGTGCATGAGCTAAGCGACCTCGTAAAGAAGATCGCGCTCAAGGACAAGATCGACGAGAGCCGCGAACTCGCCGCCGTCGTCGAAGAGTCCTTGTACAAAGGCCTTGAAAAGGGCAACGATGGCTTGAAAGACCGGGGAGTCAAGAAGGCGCCGTTCGTCGTCCTGATCGGTGCCAACATGCCCTCTATCCTGGCTGAGATTTCCTTTGTCACGAATCCTGATGACGCGGCGCAGTTGAGCACACCCGAGTACCGCCAGCGCGTCGCCGAAAGCTTGTTCAGCGGAGTTGCGCGCTATGCATCCGGAATCAACGGTGTCAAAACTCCGGCGCTGCAACGAGCAGCAGTACGAAAGTAGCCAGCCGGGGAGTGTGCTCACCTTTTGCTGTCTGGTGTAGTCTGCGCTCTATGAGGTGTTTGCGCTGTTTCTGTATCGTGGTGGGGTTTGGGTGGGGACTTGCGGTGGCACAGACGGCGACAGTGGTCGACGTGCCCGTCCCGCTGCTTGGTCCCATGATGGGCAACGCCGTTCGTACAGGCGATGCGGTCGTCGGCACAGACCCGGCGCAGGCGGATGCGACTCGGGCCGCGGCGCTGAAGGAAGATGGTCTCCAGAGATTCGCGCGCGCGACCTACGGCGGCCGGACGCAGGTGGAAGCGCTCGAGTTCAACGATGCATCGGGTGCCAAAGCCGCGTTCACCATGTATCTGAAGGATGGAGCGCTCGGTCTGAAGTGGGACGACGCGCCGGACCCGCAAAACCGCGCGGTGGTCGATGGGCGCACAATCGTGCTCGCGCAGACGGTGTTGTTGATCGCTGAGAAAGGTGCGGACAACGCCACCATGATGGCACTTGTTGCCGCTTCGCCGAAGATTGGCGGTCCCCGCAGTCAGCCTCCGTTGCTGCCGACCTTCGTTCCATCCAGGGGTCTCATGCCGAACAGTGTCCGCTACGCTTTGGGACCGGAGGGTTACGCGGTCGTGGGTGGTCAGCTCGACGTCAAGACACTAGGCTGGGAGAAGAGTGCCGAGGCGGTGACGGCGCATTATGCGGATCGTCGAGGAAGGGAGAGCTTGACGCTGCTGCTGTATCCCACGCCGCAGATCGCCGGGGAACATGCGAGAGCACTCGAAGCGCAGACCGCAGGCAATGCCAAAGTGCGGCGGGAGGGCGAGCTGGTTATTGTGGCCGAGGGAACGTTTAGCCCTGACGATACGCAGAATATGATTGAGAATATCCATTTGCGCAGCGAGGTGACGTTCGATAAGCCGTTGCCGCCAAAGTTCGAAACCGAAATCAGGAAGACATACAGCCTGCTCACGAGCATCGCGATCTTGTCTGGTATGGGTGCCCTGGCGGCGATCGTTCTGGGGCTCTCGCTCGGTGGAGGACGAGCGCTGGTACGCAAGATGCAGGGCAAGGACGCGGCCACCGATGCGGAGTTCCTGAGCCTGCATTTGGACAATCAGAACCCTCGCGCAAAGCTTGGGCCGCCGGGTTCCTAGCCCCGCCATCGGATTCGGAATGGCGCACCCGTCATGGGGTTATTGTTCCGTTAACGGCCTAAGTGTTGCAATGAAACAGTTTGCAAGTTCAAGCAAAATTGCTTGACACTTCCGAGGGTCGAACATACTCTTGCACCAGAGAGTTCCGATAGCTTTGCCTCTGTTGGAGCTGCCTCCCAATGAAAGGGTCGCCCTGTTGCCGGGCGGCCCTTTTGCCTTCTGTGGAAAAAGCGGGACGAAAATGACTGGCGGCCAGATCGCCAGGCTCATACCGGTCGAGCCGCTCTGTCCTACCGGGTTGTGAGGCGGGGACTTATGTGGGGCTGTCGACTCCGGCGGATATCTGCAGATCGCAATGCGCGGTTTGCTGCGTTTTCATGCGCGGGTGGAAACCATGCCGTAGAAGGTCTGGTTTCTGTGGCGCTTCGCGAAGAGCTGTGGCGCCGCCAACTTTGCGTCCGTGCAGAATGATCGTTAGAATGACTGAGGGCAGGCCGACGTAGCTCAGTTGGTAGAGCAACTGATTCGTAATCAGTAGGTCAGCGGTTCAACTCCGCTCGTCGGCTCCATAGAATCAGTGGGTTATAGGCAAGTTTTATCAGATTGCAAAAGTATTGGAATCAAGTGTGGCCACTTCTGTGGTCGCACTTTTTCTTTGCTCGTTTTTGCGACGGAGACGATTCTCCAGGTGCTTCGTAAACCGGGACCGTGCTGTGCGTCACAATGCCACTGGTGGGTCCAATCCATTACAGTGCAGAGAAGCGCTTTCATTCGTTCGCCCAACAGGAGTTCCCTCGTGAAGTTTTCGCGCCGTTTGCCTCGTACCGGCACTTCCCTCTGCGCCTTTCTGCTCGCATTCGCGACCCTTCCTTGCCTGTATGGACAGTCCAGGGTGGAAGCTCCGCCCCTCGTCCTCGGTACCGCCTGGTACCCCGAGCAGTGGCCGGAGTCCCGCTGGGACGCCGATCTCGCCTTGATGCAATCCGCAGGTATCCGTATGGTCCGCGTCGGCGAGTTCGCCTGGAGCCAGATGGAGCCTTCCGACGGCCACTACGATCTCGGCTGGCTGGACCGCGCCATCGCCGCCGCCGCCAGACATAACATTGTCACCGTCATCGGAACTCCGAGCGCCGCGCCGCCGGCATGGCTCACGCAAAAGTATCCCGAAACTCTCCGCACCAAGGAGGACGGCCGCAAAGACCAGCACGGAGGTCGCGAACAGTTCAATTGGGCGAACCCCAAATATCGTCAACTTTCCCGCGCCATGGCCGAGCAGCTCGCCAAGCGATTCGGCCACAATCCGAACGTCATCGGCTGGCAGATAGACAACGAGTACGCTTCGAATTCCTACGACGACGCAACCAAGGTCCAGTTTCAGGCATGGCTCAAGGCCCGTTACGGCACGCTGGACAATTTGAACGCACGCTGGACCACGTCCTATTGGAGCCAAACCTATTCCGACTGGAGCCAGGTGCCTATCGAGACCTCCGGCGGCAACCCCGGCCTGCTCCTCAGCTGGAAACGTTTTGTGTCCGACACCACGCGCAGTTATCAGAAAAACCAGCTTGAAGTCATCCGCGCCAACTCCGAGCACCAGTTCATTACTACCAACATGATGGGTCTCTTCGACGGCTATGACCATTACACCGTTTCGCAGGATCTCGACCTGGCCGCATGGGATGACTATGTGGGGCAGGGCCAGCTTGATCCCTACTCGAACGGTATCGCCCACGACCTTACGCGCGGCTTCCTTCGCAAGAACTTCTGGGTGATGGAAACGCAACCCGGCTTCGTCAACTGGGCCGGGGTCAACAACTCGCTCGACAAGGGCGAAGTCCGCGCCATGGCCTGGCACGATATCGGCCACGGTGCCGACGCCGTCAGTTACTGGCAGTGGCGCAGCGCCCTCAACGGCCAGGAGGAGTATCACGGCACCCTGGTCGGCGCCGACGGTACGCCAGTCCCGCTCTACTCCGAGGTTTCACAGCTTGGAGCCGAGTTCGCCAAAGCCGGCCCCGCCCTCGCCGGCACCTCGGTCAAGTCCGACGTGGCTATTCTTCATTCCTACGACAGCCGCTGGGCGATCAACTGGCAACGCCACAATAAGAACTACGACCCCGTCGCCGAGATCGCCAGCTACTACAAGCCCCTGCGCGACATCGCCCAATCGATCGACATCGTCAACCCGTCCGTTTCGCTCACTCAATACAAACTGGTCGTCGCGCCCGGCCTCAACGTCCTCTCCGAAGCCGAAGGCAAAAACCTTATCGCCTACGTCGAGCAGGGCGGCAACCTTGTCCTCGGTCAGCGCACCGGCATGAAGGATATCGATAACGCGCTACAGATTGAGCGCCAGCCCGGCCCCCTCGTCCCCCTGCTCGGAGGCCGTGTCGAGCAGTACTACGCCCTTACTGCACCTGTGCCCGTCACCGGGAAGTGGGGCACGGGCACCAGCAAGGAATGGGCAGAACTCCTCAGCGCCAAAGACCCCGCAACCACAGTCCTTATGCGGTATGGCAAGTCGAACGGATGGCTCGACGGCCAGCCCGCCGCGATCACGCGCAAGGTCGGCAAAGGCAGCATTACCTACATCGGCGCGTGGCTCGACGAATCTACCATGAAGAACGCCGCACGCTGGATGACGGACGCGAGCGGTGTCACCGCAAAACTCGGTCCGGTCCCCGCCGGAGTCGACGTCTATCCCCGCGAAGGCGATCACGGCAAGGTCTACATCCTGGTCAACTTCTCCAAAGCCGCACAGACCGTCACCTTGCCCGCAGCGATGCAGGACGTCCTCAACGGCAACACAACACGCTCAGTCGTCTTGCCGGCGTACGGTGTGGCTGTGCTGTCGCAACCAAAATAGCTTCAAACGGAATATGGCAGTGCGTTCCAGGCTTAGATCGCGACCTGCGTCCGCACGCTGCCATCCTTGGGCGTCACCGCCTATTCTCAATGAAGGGGCTCTGTTACTCGAAGCCATATAAAAGACATGATGATAAGACCCGGGACGAGCGTCTAACGTGACTCTTAGACCCGGTGAAGGTCTTTCGCAGGAGCAGCGATGGCTCAAGAGATCGCTCGTCTGACCGCCCAGATGCGTGCTGCTGGGAATCGCCGGCCCGTCGTTTCCAATCAGGGTTTGCACGTTGTCTGCCTGTAGCGAGACAGCGACTAAACCCGCCCGTCTTCGGGCGATGGATGGATGGCATTTGGCATCAGATCAACAACGCCTGCTTCGATAATCGCTACGCTAGCCGTCTCTCCGCGTTCCTAGCGCGACAACGCGGCCGCACCTGCTACGTCGATAGTACTGAACATGGTCGTGACGGGCCCACGGATTTCGAATTTGGCGCGCAGACTGCAATACTACGGTTGAAGCATTCCGCCTCGACACCCAGGTAGACAGGAGTTTTCCCATCCCGCAAAGCACATCTTTCCCCGCGCCAAACCAGTGCAGCACTTCCTGGGCGGCTTTCAGCAGAGGACTCGTCTTCTGCACCCTCACCTGCTCCGCTGCATTGGGAGCCAGTGCGCAGGTCACGACCAACCTAAGCGTGCATGATGCGATTCAGCAGGCACTGGCGGGACCCGTTGCCCGCGAAGGACAGGACCGCGTGGATGTCGCGCACGGGTTGATCACGGGAGCCGCCCTTGGACCCAATCCCCGTCTTTATCTATCGTCTGAAGATATTCAACCCTGGAAAAACGACTTCAGCTTCGCCAATAACACAGAGGATTACGGGTACCTAGGGCAACTCGTTGAGCTAGGCGGCAAGCGCTCAAGCCGCCTTGGGCTTGCCCGAGCGACCTACACGCAAACCGAATCCGAACGCACCCTGCTGCTAAAGCAGATTGCCGGACGCGTTTCCGGTGCCTACTGGACCGCCGTAACCAGCCAGGGGGTCGTCTCCCTTCTGGAACAAGACATGAAGGCCGTGGAACGGATCGTTGTCTATAACAAGGAGCGAGTGGACGCCGGCGCAATGCGCGGTGTGGACCTGATCCGCGTTCAGATTGAGCGTGACCGCCTTCTACTGGCTCTCGAATCCGCTCACCGTGACGTAAGTCTCAGCCGTATCGAACTCTTCAAGCAAATGGGTGTGGGGCCGCGCCCGAACGTCGAACTCACGGACCGCCTCGATTCTTCTGCCCCAATCCAGACGCAAGCGATTGCCACGATTCTCGCCGCTCGCGCTGACGTGGCCGTTGCGCGTGATGCCGTGGCCATCGCCCAGGCCAATCTGAAGCTGCAACGCTCCCTGGGTGTCGCCGACATCGATGTCCTCGCTGGCTATAAACGGAACAGTGGTGCGGATACGCTGTTCTCCAGCGTTCAGATTCCGCTGAACTTCCGCAATCGTAACCAGGGCGAGGTGGAGCGCGCACAGGCCACGGTGCGCCTGCAACAGGACCGCCTCACCCAGCTGGAACTAGTTGTCCGGGCCGAGGTCGAGGCTGCGCAGCAGGCATACAGCCATCAGCTGAAGATCGTCCGCGAGGTCCTCCCCGACATGCGCGCCCGTGCCGCTCAGAACCTCGCCATCATGGATGACGCATACCGCACAGGAGGCGTTGACCTGTTGCGTTATCTGGACGCCGAGAGAACCGCGTTCGACGTTGAAATCAGCGCTCTGCGCACCCTTGCCGAATTTCAGCAGTCGGCAGTCCGCCTGCAAATAGCTTACGGAGTGCAACCATGACCGTTACCGCAAATAATTTTGCCTCACGCACCCTGGCAGCCCTCCTGTTTGCCCTGATGCTGGCCGGCTGCAGGCAAGCCGCGAGCGGTGGCAACTCTGTCGCCGGCAGTTCAAAGTCTGATGGGAGCGACTCGAAAAAGAAGGGCGACTCCGGCAAGTCTGGCTCCGGCTCGGCTGGATCCTCTGCGAACGCCGATGGCAAGCCTGACGAGAGCAGCGAAGGCGGCGCGGAGCCCAGCGACGTGGTCAAGATTCCGGCGGAGGACCAGCGTCGCGCCGGTGTTCAAACCGACTACGTGCTTGTCCAGCGCGTTCCTCGTTCGCTCACCGTCGCTGGCCAGGTCGGCATGGACGAGCTGCACACATCGCACGTTGGCACCATCTCGGACGGCCGCATCACCGCGGTCAGCGTGCTGAGCGGCGCCATGGTTCATCGCGGCCAGGTCCTTGGCAACCTGCACAGCCACGCCGTACATGAAACGGTTGGTGCACTCGTGCAGGCCTTCGCCGCGGTCAACCGCCAGCGCGGAGCAGTTACGTTCGCCCGCCAGGCCCGAGATCGCTATAGCCACCTGCATGCCATCCAGGCTGCTTCGCTGGAAGAGTCGCAGCGCGCCAGCCAGGACCTCCAGCAAGCCGAACAGATGCTGATCGACGCAGAGGCAAGTGTGCACATGGAGCGCGAACACCTGTCGGAGCTGCTTCAGGTGCCGCCCGGGTCGCTGACCCCCGACAACCTCTATGACAGGGAACTGATCCCCATCCGTTCTCCCATCGACGGCGTCATCGTGGCCCGTAACATCAGCGTTGGCCAGGTTGTCGACCTCGGATTCGATGCGTTCGACATCACCAATCTTTCCACCGTCTGGGTCACAGCCGCAGTCAACCAGCAAGACCTGTCTCTCATCCGCACCGGCGCCCCCGCCGAGATCCTGGACTCTGCCGTGCCCGAAAGCGTGTCTCCCGGACGGGTCACCATGCTCGGGGACACGCTGGATGCACAGACCCGCACGGTGCCTGTCCGCATTGTCGTGCCGAACCCTGGCACACGTCTTCGCCCAGGCATGTTCGTATCGGCGCACATTGCGGAGCCGGCCACGCGGGACGCGCTCTTTGTCCCCGAAGACGCCTTGCAGGATATCAACGGTCTTCAGGTGGTGTTCGTCACCCCTGACGGGCAGCGCTTCCAGGCCCGCACTGTGAATCTTGGTACTCGTTCGCGGGGCAAGGTGGAAGTCGTCAGCGGGCTGCGTTCTGGTGAGCGCGTCGTTGTCAGCGGAGCCTTCATGGTCAAAGCCGAGATGCTCAAGGGCACCATGGGAGGCGGGTAGCGATGCGCAGGATGGTTGATTTTTTCGTTTCCAACCGCTGGGTTGTACTCGCGCTCCTCGTAGTTCTGATGATCGGCGGCCTCGAGGTCATGTTCCACCTGCCGCTCGAGGCTTTCCCTGACCTGACGAATAACCAGGTGGTCATTACGGTTCAGTGCCCCGGCATGAGCCCTGTCGAGGTGGAGCAGCTTGTCACCTTCCCGCTCGAGAGCGCTATGCTCGGCATGCCCAAGTTGCAGACGGTTCGCTCAACCTCCAAGCTCGACCTTTCCATGGTCACGGTGATCTTTGACGACTCGGTCGACAGATACCTCGTCCGTCAGCTCGTCGCTGAGCGCCTCAACCAGGTACAGAGCCGCATCCCCTCCGGCTTGCAGCCGCAGATGAACCCCATGGCTACAGCCTTCGGCGAGGTCTATCAGTACACTGTCTCCGCTCCGAAAATGTCTCTGATGGAGCTCAAGACGCTGCACGACTGGGTGGTTCGCTACGCCCTGTTGACGGTACCCGGCGTCAGTGAGATCAACTCCTGGGGCGGCGAGACCAAGCAGTACACGATCGAGGTGGATCCCGACGGTCTGCGACGGTTCAACCTTGCTTTGCACGACGTAGTCACTGCCGTATCCAACAATAACGCGAACTTCGGCGGCAGCTACATCGAACATGCAGAGCAGCAGTACACAGTGCGGGGGATCGGTCGCGCTGCAGGTGTGGACGATCTCGGCAACATCGTCGTCTCGACCACGGGCGGCGTCCCTGTACTGCTCAAGCAGCTTGCCACGATCGCTTCTGAACCTCTTCCTCGCCATGGCGCCGTCATGAAGGATGGCAATGGCGAGACCGTGTCCGGCATGGTAATCATCCTGCGCGGAGAAAACGGACAAAAGATCATCAAGGAAGTTAAAGCCAAGATCGCCTCACTGAAGCTCCCGGGCGGCGCAAAGATACTGCCCTTTTACGACCAGTCCGAAGTGATCAACGCGACCACTGCAACGGTGGAGCGCAACCTCATTGAAGCAGCCGTCCTCGTTCTTGTGGTGCTGCTCATCTTCCTTGGCGACTGGCGCGCGGCAGCCGTTGTCACCCTGACGATCCCACTATCGCTTCTCTTCGGCTTTATCGGCATGGACCTCTTCGGCATCTCGGTCAACCTGATGAGTCTCGGCGCAATTGACTTCGGCACGATCGTAGATGGCTCCGTTGTAATGGTGGAAAACTGTATGCACCGCTTGGAGAATGGAGATCCGGGCAAGCCGCTGGTCGAGACCGTTCGCGAAGCCGCACATGAGGTCTCGCGCCCCGTCATCTTCGGTGTACTCATCATTATCGCGGTCTACCTGCCGATCCTTACGCTGCAAAGCCTCGAAGGCCGGATGTTCCGCCCGATGGCCGTCACCGTCGTCTCCGCCCTGACCGGGTCGCTTCTGCTCGCGCTCTTCGTGGTGCCTACACTGTGCACGATCGCTCTAAGGCACCGCGCCCGTATGCTTGCCCGTACTGGCGGCAAGCCCGTTGCTGAGCGGGAAAATAAAGCGCCCGGCTGGTTCGGCCGCCTCCGCCCCATCGCGTGGCTCCGCGAACGGAAACACAAGCGTCAGGAACAAGCACTGCAGAAACCAAGCCAGAAGCCTTGGTTCGACAAGCTTCGTGACCACTACGCGACTTCGCTTGAACGCAGCGAGGGGCACCGCAAGCTCATCCTGGCTGTCTCGCTCGTCCTCATCATCGTGGCCCTTGGCTCCATCAAATTCATTGGCACAGAGTTCATGCCGACCTTGGACGAAGGTTCCATGGTAGTCACCTCCAAACGCCTTCCCGGCATTTCGCTCACGCAATCTGTCGCTATCGGCCAACAGATCGAACGCACGATCAAGGCTGCCGCAGGAGTTGAGCACGTCGTCACCAAGCTTGGCCGTCCGGACCTCGCCACGGAGGCAATGGGGGAGTACGAATCGGACTCCTACATCAGCTTCACCCCGAAAATGAGGGACGCGAACGCCAAAGATAAACAGCAGTTCTCGGCAGATCTCGAGCAGGCCCTCCAGAAAATTCCCGGAGTGACCTATGAGTTCACCCAACCCATGCAGATGCGCATGGACGAGACCATTACCGGCACCCGCGGCGATGTCGCTTTGAAGATCTTCGGAAGCGATCTGACCACCCTGGAAGACATGGCTCGTTCGGCTGAAAAGATCATCAGCGCCGTCCCCGGTGCGTCCGAAACTCAGATGGAGATCATCTCTGGAGCCCGCGAACTGCAGGTCCGCATCAATCGTCCCGCGGCAGCCCGCTACGGCGTGAATGTTCAAGACATTCAGGAGGTCATCGAAACCCTTTACGGCTCCAGGCAGCTTTCAGAAATGTTACTTGGAGAAGAACGTTTTCCCATCGCCATTCGTCTCCCGTCCGGCATGCGCAATGACCCCGAGCAGCTTCGCTCGCTCCAGATCAAGACACCGCAGGGCGAGCTGGTCCGCCTTGACCAGCTTGCCGAAATTCGCACCGTCGGTGGCCCGATACTCATCAATCGCGAGCAGGCCCGGCGCCGTTCTGTCGTGGTGTCAAATGTCTCCGGGCGAGACCTTGGGAGCTTCGTGAAAGACGCAAAGGCAGCCGTCGAACAGCAGCTAACGATACCTCCTGCCTATCGTCTGGAGTGGGGCGGCCAATATGAGAATCAACAGCGTGCTCAGGCGCGTCTGCTCATCGTCTTCCCGGTCTCGATGCTCATTATCGCAGGCCTCCTCTACGCGACCTTCCAGAATGTAAAGCAGATGTCGCTCATCCTGCTCATCGTTCCGCTGGCCCTTGTGGGTGGTGTCGCAGCTCTGTGGCTGCGGGGTATCAACCTCAATCTCTCCGCCTGCGTTGGCTTCATCGCGCTCTTTGGCATCGCTGTGCTCAACGGAGTGGTCATGGTCAGCCATATCAATTTGCTTCGCAAGGAGGGCAAGGAGATGCAGGACGCCGTTCATCAGGGCGCGTCAGACCGGCTGCGCCCGGTTCTCATAACCGCCCTCGTGGCGTCGCTTGGATTCATCCCGATGGCCATCTCGACCTCCCGCGGCGCCGAAATTGAGCGTCCCCTTGCTACGGTAGTCATTGGCGGGCTCATCACTGCGACCATTCTTACGCTCTACGTCCTGCCGATCCTTTATCCCTGGTTCAGCAAGGATGCTGTTGAAAAGGGAAGCGCTTAGTCGGAATCGTCAACGGATCGATAACGGGGCGTGAGGAAGAGAGCCCGCGATAGCAAGCGTTTCGGGCAGTTCGCCTTGGTGTCTGTTTCGCTGTCGCGATCAGAATTGCTGCCGCGTGCGGATCTTCGACTCTTCGTCGGTTGTGATGACCCGACGCACCGATTACTGCGATCCTCTTGTCTACGGGCTCGTCCTAAGCGGATACGGTCAGCCGCTCATGCGGCTGTGGGACGCGAACCCATGCCATGCCGGCAGCTCTGGCTGCATCGACGCCCATGTCCGTGTCCTCGAACACCACGCAGTCTTCGGGCGCGACGCCGAGACGCTCGGCCGCGATGAGGAACGGCTCCGGATGCGGCTTGGCGTGCGTGTAATCACCTGCGCAAATCAGTGTGTCGAATCGATCCAGCAGACCCAGCGTTTCGAGCGACCGCACCACCGACTCGCGCGCCGAGCCAGAGACTACGGCGAACGGAACAGTGCCGTGCGCTGCCTCGATGTGCTCCAGAACTTCCGGCACGGCTTCCAACTCATGCAGCGACTTGAAATAGTGCTGTTCCTTGGTCGACGCGAGCGTTTCGATCGGCATCGACAGACCATGCAGGCGGTTCAGCGTATCGAGGATCTCGCGGATCGGTTTCCCTCCCCAGGCATAGAACTGCTCTTCAGGGAACGGACAGTCGTGGGGGTCAAGGATGTGCCGCCAGGCTTTGTAATGCAGAGGCATAGAGTCCACGATGGTCCCATCGCAGTCGAAGAGGTAGGCTTTGAAGCTTCCTTCGGGCAAGGGCAAAGTCAAGAGGATGGTTCCTTTCGAGAGCGCTTGCGCGCTAGTAACCGTTCGCCAGTAGATAGTCTGCAGTAAGCCAGTTGCTGCTCGATTCGGGTGACCGCGCCAGACCCTTCGCCGCGTACTTCGAGAGCACATCCGTTTCGAGATTGACGGCGCTTCCAGGTCGCAGGCTGTGCAGGTTAGTGGACTTGTATGTATGCGGGATGATGGCGATTTCAAGGCGCTGTCCTTCCAGCCTTGCCACGGTCAGGCTGATGCCGTCGACCGTGATGGATCCCTGCGGCACAATATGCGCTGCCAGCGATTCCGGCACTTCGACGGCCATGCGCCAATCAGACGTCTCGACCCCTGAATGCACGGCCACCAGCGAAATGAGCTTTCCAGTTCCGTCGACATGACCCTGCACAACGTGACCTCCGAGCGGCGCGCCGGCGGGCGTCGGCAGCTCAAGGTTCACCAGCGCACCGGTCTGAAGATCCGACAACGTTGTTCGCTCGACGGTTTCTCCGGCAAGATCAGCGGCAAAGCGGCCCTCGTATTCTGGCGAAGCCGCAGGTGGAAGCGCCGTCAGGCAGACGCCATTGACGGAAATGCTATCGCCTGTCTTCCACCGTCCCTGCAGCGTCGGCGCAGCCACGACCAGGCGCATGGCGCCAGCGGTGGTTTCTGCTGATACAACTGTGCCGGTGGTTTCTATGAGGCCTGTAAACATGTTTCAAGGATAGCAAGTCGACGAGTTCTCAGCTGCCCTGCCATGGATCGTGAAAATAGCCCGCGTAAACCGTATCCTCGCCTTGGTTGTGGTGGAAGGAGAAAACTTCTAGGTGCTTCAATTGCGCAGTGACGGGCGTATCGGCTCCCTCGGCGAATGGCACCGCGTCTTCGCCGAGCTTTCTTTCCGCGTAGTAGAGTTCCACGCGATCGACAAGCTCCGCTGCCAGAAAGCTGCCGTTGACAGCCGAGCCCGCCTCAATCAGCACGCTGCGCAGGCCGCGGCCGTGAAGCGTCGCGACAGCGGCGCCCAGGTTGAGTCTACGCTGATCGCCGGCAATGGCGACAATTTCGACGCCCAGTTCGCGAAAGGTGGCTTTCCGCTGCCGGTCGGCGCTCTCGTGACAGAGCAGAAGAACGTCGTTCGCCGCTGACTGAATAAGTCGCGACTGGGGCGGCGTCCGCAACTGGCTGTCGAGCACAACTCGAAGCAGCGGCCGGCGGCGGCCGAGACCAGTGCGGTCCGTGAGCAGCGGATCGTCGGCAAGAATAGTGCCGATCCCAGTCAGGATGGCGTCGGACCTATGGCGTAGAAGCTGTACGTCGGCGCGAGCGGCTTCGCCTGTCAGCCAGAACGCGTGACCGGCGCTACGCAGGTGCGGCGGCGGCGCGAGCTTGCCGTCTGCCGAGAGCGCGGCCTTCAGCGTGACGAATGGCCGGTCAAACCGGACGCTGAAGGCAAAGGCGTCATTGAGCCGTCGCGCCTGCTTAGCGAGGCTGTTGCGCGTGGCGTCCAGAACGAGCACATCGATGCCTGCCGAACGCATCCTGGCAATTCCAGACCCGCTCACCCGAGGATTTGGGTCTACGGTCGCCACTACGCAGCGGCCAATGCCGGCTGCAATCAGCGCATCGGCGCATGGCCCGGTGCGTCCGTGGTGCGAGCAAGGCTCGAGCGTCACGAAAGCGGTCGACCCTTGCACGCTGAGTCCACGCGCCGCAGCTTGCTTTAGCGCGACAATCTCCGCGTGGTCGAAGTCGTCGTAATGATGCGCGCCCTCGCCGAGCAGCTGGTCTTCGCGCACCAGAACGCATCCTACGGTCGGATTTGGCGACGCGAATGCAGCAGCGGCCTGCGCCAGTTCTAGCGCGCGCTGAAGGTAGTGTTTGTCTTGCGTTGACTTGCGCATCCTCTTTCAGCATAGATGCACTTGTCAGGGTGGATGTACCCCGAACGACGCCGGTTGCACTCCATGCGGGATAGCGCTGGCTGCAGCGCGATTTCAGTGCTTTCCTGGCTCGCTACTGCCTGACGAACCGAGGTCGCATGGGAAAACGAAAAGAGGAAGATAAGCAGAGCGGAAAACGCGTGCATGCATTGTCCTCCAGCGGCTGGTGGCCGCGGTATGGACAGTGCATCGGCGGGGCGTAAAACAACATTAATCCAGTAGCGAATCGACGAAGCTGGCTGGGTCGAACGGCAGAATATCTTCCATTTTTTCTCCCACGCCCGCGTACCGGACCGGAAGCCCGAGTTCGCGCGCAATCGCCACCACGATCCCGCCCTTCGCGGAGCCATCCAGTTTGGTCAGCACGATGCCCGATACACGCGCCGCCTCCGTGAACAAGCGGGCCTGCGCCATCCCATTCTGGCCTGTGGTGGCGTCCATCACCAGCAGTGTCTGGTGCGGCGCGCCGGGCACTAGACGCTCTGCCGTGCGGCGCATTTTGTCCAGTTCCTTCATCAAATCTGTCTTGGTATGCAGCCGTCCTGCGGTATCCACGATGCAGACGCCGATATGCCTTGCTTTTGCGGCGGTCAGAGCGTCGAACAGCGCTGCCGACGGGTCTCCCCCTTGACGCGTCTTGATGATTTCTACACCGGACCGCTTCGCCCAGACCTCCAACTGCTCAATGGCGGCAGCGCGAAACGTGTCGGCGGCGCAGAGCAGGACGCTGTGGCCCTGCGAGCGGTAAAGCGCGGCGAGCTTGCCGGTGGTGGTCGTCTTGCCGGTGCCGTTGACGCCCACCATCATCACCACTTCGGGCGCGGCGGCGGCGCGTTCCACCGGTCTTTGTACGCTCATCAGAATGCGAAGGATCTCCGCCTTCAGCAGCGTTTTCAACTCGGCACCGTCGACGATCCCTTGTCTTAGCGCGCGCTGGCGCAGGTTGCCGATAATCTCCGTAGTCGTGACACTCCCGATGTCGGCCGCCAGCAGCACGAGCTCCAGGTCATCGAGATTCGCCTCGTCGATCTCACGCGTCAGGGCAACGACGCTGCCAATGGAGTCTGCGAGCGACTCGCGGGTGCGGGTCACCGCCTGCTTCATGCGGTCGAAAAAACCCCGCCGTCCGGGCACAGGGCCAGACTCGGGCGACGCTTCTGATTCAGGCTCTTTGTCGCGCTGGAAGAAGTTGAAGGCCATCGCTACCAGTCTAGCGGACTCGCGTGTGACCGGTGTCTGCCACCACGGAGTTACGGAACCAGGGAAACTCGTTCGACCACGTCGAGTCCCGAACGCCTTAAAAGTTGATGCACGGTCGCTTCCGTCAGCCGCGTGGCGTCGTATTCGATGCGCACCGTCTTTTCGGCTTCGTCGAACGCGACCCGACGTATGCCGTATATCTCGCGTACCCGGCCCAGTGCCATCATGGAAGCTTCGGTGGGCAACGCCCCGTAGCGGTACATCACGTCAAGCTGCGTCATGTAGCTATCTTATCAGCGGGCCGCAATCCAGTAGCTACGCCGCCAGCTTGCGAAGAAACTTCAAGATCTCGGGGCTGGTCCAGTCCTGCGGGCCAATGAACTTGCGCCGCACCATACCGCCCTTGTCGATGATGTAGGTCTCTGGCGGGCGGTAGGTGTTGTACTTCACGTTCACGCCGTTCGGCCCGTCGAGCAGGCTCAGTAACTCCACGTGGTAGCGCCGCAGGAAATTTCTGTACGCCTCCGCGTCCTCATCCATGCTGATGGTGACTACCTTCGCTTCGGGCATCTGCTGTTGCAACGCGGTAAGACTCGGCAGTTCCTGCACACAGGGAAGGCACCAGGACGCCCAGAAGTTGAGCACAATAACCTTGCCACGAAGCTTTTCCAGGTCGACGGACTGCGATCCATCGTTCAGAGAAAATGTTGGCGCCACTTGCCCAAGTTGCCCCGGATGATCGCCACGATCGCAACCCGCCAGCAGGACCGCAGCCATGCCGCATACCGCCCATGACCTCAGTCTCCGCACCTGCACTCCTTCTGAATTACATACCTTCTTCACTTCTATTTCTATAATACGAAGTCGTGGACAATTCTCAGCCGTCACCGCCCGGTTTCCTCGACATTGCCGGGGCTCGACGGCCGACGTCCGCACTTCTGCACGGCACCGATCGTCCCGCCCCTACCCTGGAACTTTCCGTCATCATTCCCGCCCGTAATGAGCAGGACGTTCTGCCAGGCTGCCTGGCGTCCGTGCTCGCGCAGGACGATCAGATCGCTTTCGCACTCGGCCGCGACTGGGAGCTGCTCATCGTCGACGACGACTCCAGCGACGGCACCAGCGCGATCGCCGGGCAAACCGCCGCGGCTCGCAGCGGCGTTGCCGTCGTCGCGCCGCCAACGCTTGACGTGCAAACCTTTACCGGCAAGAGCAACGCTTGCTGGGCGGCGGCGCAGCAGGCACGCGGCCGGTGGCTGCTTTTCACCGACGCCGACACCCTGCACGAACCTGGCAGTCTGGGTCATGCGCTGCACGAGGCGAAGAAGCATGGCGCGTGCCTGCTCTCTTATTCGCCGCGCCAGATCGTGCGCGGGCTAGCGCAGGGTACCCTGATGCCTCTGGTGTTTTCCGAGCTCGCCTGCACTTATCCGACCAGCCAAGTGAACGACCCAGCCGATCGTCTGGCCGCTGCCAACGGTCAGTTCCTGCTGATCGAACGCGAGACATACTTTGCCGTGGGCGGACACCAGGCAGTTGGCAGGTCGGTGCTGGAGGACGTGGATCTGGCCTCGAACGTCAAACGATCCAGGCGCGCCATCCGCTTTCGCTATGCGCCCGACGCGCTTTCCACGCGGATGTACAGGGGCTTCGGTGACATGGTCGAGGGCTGGACAAAGAACCTGGCTCTGCTGTTTCCGGAGGCGCTCACAATGGCCGCATGGCGCCTGCTCGATGTGCTGCTGTTGTTGCTACCGCTACTACTCATTGCGCTGCCATACCTCGTCGTTTGGCAGCGTTTGGCGATTCTGCTGCTTTGGGCACGTACCGTGTTCCGCTTCTACCGCCGCGTGGCGCGCTCCAACTTTTCATTTCTCCATTGCGCTCTCGCCCCACTCGGGCTGCCACTGTTCGTCGCCCTGCTCGTGCGAAGCTGGCTGCGTCATCGCATCTTCCATCAGGTAGCGTGGAAGGGCAGGGAATACCGCACAGGACGGTAACTGCCTCTGCATCGCGCAGAAAGCCACTACATCTCATAAAATAGGGCAGGACGGCAGATCGTTATTGGCTGATTCCTGTTCGCCCTTCTCTTATGATTCTGCTTACCCGCAAAGCCGATTTCTCCGCTGCACACTTCTATTGGGTCGACACCTGGAGCGAAGCCGAAAATCAGCGCGTCTTTGGCAAATGCGCGAACCGTCAGGGGCATGGCCACAACTACACGCTCGAAGTCACAGTCGCGGGCGCGATAGATCCCGTCTCCGGCTTCGTTGTCGATCTCAAAGAGCTCAAGGACATTCTCGAACGCGAGGTGGTGTCGGTCTATGACCATCGCCACCTGAACTACGAGGTTCCGGAGTTTGCCAGCACCGTGCCAACCACCGAAAACATCGCCATCGCGATCTGGCGCCGCCTTGACGGCAAGATTCCGAACGCGAAGTTACATCGCGTCCGCGTATTCGAGATGCCGGACCTGTTCGCCGACTTCTACGGAGAAGGCGCATGAGCCAGCCCATCGCGCACCTGCATCGCCGCTATCATTTCTCCGCCTCGCACAGGCTCCATGCGGACGCACTTACGCCGGAGCGCAACCGTGAAGTCTTCGGGAAATGCAACAATCCGTTCGGCCACGGGCACAACTACATTGTCGAAGTGACGTTGTCGGGCGCTGTAGACGCAACCACTGGCATGATCACCAACCTGGCGGACCTCGACGCATTTGCACAGCAAAATCTCATTGCGATTTTCGATCATACCAACCTGAACACGCTCGAATGCTTCCGCGATACCGTGCCGACCACCGAAAACCTTTGCTTGGAACTCTGGCGTATCTTCGAGCCGTATCCGCATGCAACGTTGAAGCGAATTCACGTGGAAGAAACAGGCAACAATGCCTTCGACTACTTCGGCGAGGGCGCACAGTTACTAGACGTATAGAAAGGCACCATCGCAATGCCCGAGCAATCAGCAGCTACAACTCTCAGCGCGGCGACAACACAGCAGATTTACAAGGAACTCTTGGAGCGTATGGGCGAAGATCCCACGCGCGACGGCCTTTTGCGAACGCCGGAGCGCATGGAAAAATCGATCAGATTTCTTACCAAGGGATACAAGCAGACTATCGACGAGGTGCTGCACGACGCACTCTTCGACGTGGAGTATGACGAGATGGTAATCGTCAAGGACATCGAGTTCTACTCCCAATGCGAGCACCACCTCATCCCCTTCTTCGGCAAGGCGCACATCGCCTACGTGCCGCAGGGCAAGGTAATCGGCTTGAGCAAAATTCCTCGCATCGTCGACGTCTTCGCGCGGCGCCTGCAGGTGCAGGAGCGGTTGACAAAGCAAGTCGCGGAAGCGATTTCGGATGCGATTAAGCCGCAGGGCGTCGGTGTCGTTCTTGAAGCGCACCACCTTTGCATGATGATGCGAGGCGTCGAGAAACAGCATTCGTCTACTGTGACCAGCGCCATGCTCGGCGTATTCAAGACCCAGCCGCACACTCGCGCCGAGTTCCTCGCGCTGGTGGGTCGCAACCCTCTTTCGAGTTAGTCGAGCGAGCGCATGAACGGCCTCATCGTAATCGACAAGCCCGCAAGCATCACTTCACACGATGTTGTATCAATCGTGCGCCGCGCCACGGGCGAGCGCTCTGTCGGCCACCTCGGTACGCTTGATCCGATGGCAACCGGGGTGCTCCCTCTGCTGCTCGGCAAGTACACCCGTCTCGCGCAGTTCTTCGGCAAGGCCGAAAAACGGTACGCAGGCACTATCCGCTTCGGCTTCGCCACCGACACCTTTGACGCTGAAGGCGAACCCACCACGGAAGCGCAACCGCTCACCCTTTCGCTCGAAGATCTACAGCGTCTAGCGTTGCATTTTGCCGGAGACATGGACCAGATGCCGCCGGTCTTTTCCGCCAAGAAGATCAACGGCGTGCCGGCGCACAAGCTCGCTCGACAGGGCAAGGAAGTGAACGTAAAGCCGGCGCGAATTCACATCCACAACTTTGTGCTTACGGCTCTCGTCGGAGACACAGCCAGCTTTGTCATGCACGTATCGGCCGGGGGATATGTGCGTTCTGTCGCCCAGGAACTTGGCCAATTGGCGGGTTGCGGGGCCCATCTCTCCTCGCTGCGCCGCACGCAGGCAGGTCCGTTCACCCTCACGCAGTCCATAACCGTGGAGGAATTGAAGACACTCTCTATCCCGCAGATCGAAGCCCGTCTTCCCCACCCGCAGACGCTGCTACCGGAGATGCCCTCGGTCGTCGTCGACGAGCAAAATGCCGGTCGCATCCGCAACGGCATCCAGGTCAACCTGCCGGAATACTCGCGCGCCCCGCTGGTCAAGGCTTTCGCCGCGCCGCGCGATCTGCTCGCCGTGACGCGCCGGATCGCAGGCACGTTGATGCAGCCGATTGTCGTCCTGGGTTAAATCAGTGTCGAAATTCTCGTCCTCCAGCGAATCGGGTGCCAAGGCCGGTGACCTGATTTACTTTTTCAGCATTGGCGTGAGCAGCCCTTGAATATTCTTCGCTACCTGCAGATTCCCTTTCGCCGTTGCATGGATGCCGTCGGCCTGTATGAAGCCATCGAGGCCATACACGTCCTTGTAGAGGAAGGGCAGGAGCGCTACGCCGTTCTTCTTCGCAATCATCGGAAACATGCTCTTGAAGCGGCCTACATACTCAGGGCCGTAATCCGGCGGCAGAATGATGCCAGCCAGCGCGACCTTCGCGCCGCTCTTCTTCAGGTTCGCGACGATCGTATCCAGATTGCGCTGAGTGTCGCCGAGTGGAAGTCCGCGCAGACCATCGTTTCCCCCGAACTCGACCACCACGAGCGCCGGCTTCAGCCGCAGGACGTTGGGCACGCGCGCCAGCCCATCCTTGGTAGTGTCGCCGCTTACGCCCAGGTTGACGACGCGATACGCAAAGCCTGCTCGATCCAGATTGCGCTGCAAATCCGCCGGATAGCTCAGGTCGGGATCGACGCCGTACCCCGCGGTCAGGCTGTCGCCAAAGCACACGATGATGGGCCGCCCATCGGCAACCGGCGCTGCACGGGCAACCGCAGTCGCAGCTTCGACCGGCGGCCGCAGCGCACGCGTCCCGCTCGAAGCGGAAGCCGGGGCCGACGCAGCTTCTGTCTTATCGTTCGCCGCCGAACACCCGCACATCGCCGTTAGAATCAGAGCTACACCGAGTCTTCGCACACTTTTATTTTACTGAAGAGGAAACCTTGCCCGAAGTTCTGAATGGCGCACCTGCCAGCGCACCCATGATTTCCGTCGAAGCACTTCGCAAATCTCTGCGCACCGGCTCTACGACGGTCGACATTCTGAAGGGCATCGACTTTGCCGTCGCACCCGGCGAATTCGTCGCGATCATGGGCGCGTCAGGCTCCGGCAAATCGACGCTGCTGGGGCTGCTCGCGGGCCTCGACAACCCGACCTCGGGGGACGTGCGGCTTAACGGCCTAGCTATCAGCTACCTCGAAGAAGACAAGCTCGCGCAACTACGCGGACGCACCATCGGCTTCGTTTTTCAGAGCTATCAGCTCATGCCCACGCTCACCGCGCTGGAAAACGTCTTGCTCCCGTACGAACTGAATGACGAGTCCGGGGACCGCAAGGCCGGTCTCGAACGCGCGCGCACCCTGCTCGATTCCGTGGGTCTCTCCACCCGCGTAGATCACTACCCAGTCCAGCTATCGGGCGGAGAGCAGCAGCGCGTGGCGCTGGCGCGCGCCTTCGTGCTGAAACCGCCGATCGTTCTGGCGGATGAGCCTACCGGCAACCTCGACACCGCCAACGGTCAGCACATCCTCGACCTCCTGCTCTCGCTCAACAGTCAGGAAGGGACTACGTTGGTTCTTGTCACACACGATCCGGCGCTTGCGGCGCACGCCAGCCGCCGGATCGTTCTGCGCGACGGCCTCGTGGTTTCGGACGAACTCACACCGCAGCAGGCCACCCCTGGGCAGGGGACGGGGATGGGGACGGGGATGGGGATATAGATGGCCGCACTTTCCTACGGCACCGCCTTACGCATCGCCACGCGCGAGCTCCGTTCCTCCCTCGGCAAATTCGCCTTCGTTATTTTGTCCGTAGCAATCGGCGTCGCCGCGCTCACGGGCGTGCGCGGCTTCTCTGCCTCCTTCCGCTCCATGCTCACATTGCGTGCGCGCAGCATTATGGCAGGCGACCTTTCCGCACGCATAAACCAGCAACCCACCGTGCTTGAGCAGGCTGGCCTCGACAAACTCTCCGGCGAAGGCAACGACGCCACGCAGGTCGTCGAGCTGAACTCCATGGCTTCATCGCCCACCTCGCTCGACCCTCTGCTGGTCTCCGTAAAATCCGTCGATCCGCGCAAGTACCCGTTTTACGGCAAGGTAGAGCTCACGCCCGCCATCCCCCTTTCCGAAGCGCTAACGCCGTCCACGGTGGCCGTCGCCGAAGATCTGCTCATGCGCCTGCACATGCAGGTTGGCGACTCGATCAAGCTCGGCAACGGGCTCTTCCGCATCGTCGCCACCGTGCAAAACGAGCCTGATCGTCTGAGCGGATCGTTTGCCGCCGGCCCCCGCGTCCTCATCTCAGAGGATGGCCTCACTGCCGCTGGCCTCATTGGCTTCGGTTCGCGCGCCACCCGCCGCTACCTCTTCCGTATGCCACAGCCCCGGCCCGGACAGCCCAGTTCCGATCAGGCCGTCGCCGCTCTTAAAACGCGCCTCGAAAGCACGTTACCCGAAGCACAAATTACCGACTACCGCGAAGCCAACCCCGCGCTCACCACAGGCCTCGACAACGCCACCACATTGCTCTCGCTCATGTCGCTTATCTCGCTTGTGCTCGGTGCTGTGGGGGTGGCGATGGCCATGCGCGCGCACCTGCAGCAGCGCCTCGACGGCATTGCCATCATGAAGTCGCTCGGCGCGCGCTCCGGGCAGATCATGAAGATCTACGTCCTGCAGACGCTTCTGCTCGGCCTGGCCGGAGGCCTGCTGGGCGTTCTGCTCGGCGTCGGCGTACAGCTCTCGTTTCCGCTCTTCCTTGCGAAGCTGCTTCACATCACCCCCGAGTTCCGTTTCGATCCGTTCTCGGTCGCGGCGGGGCTCGGCGCCGGTCTGGTCACCACGCTGCTCTTCAGCCTGCCGCCGCTGCTCGACATCCGCGGCATCCGGCCGATCCTGATCCTGCGACGCGCCGTTGAATCCGCGGACGATCCGTTCCTCATGCGGCTGCTCCGAAAGCTACGCGGCAACCTCGCGCAGATTGGCGCAAACCTTCTCATCCTTGTCGGCCTGGTCTTCCTCGCCTCTGGCGTAGCCGGGTCGCTGCAGGGCGGCTTTTTCTTTTCGCTCGGCCTTGCACTTATTCTGCTTATTCTGCTGGGCATGTCGGCACTCACGTTACTTCTGCTGCGTCTTTTCTTGCGCGGAACGCGGCTGCATCTTCCTTCGACGGTGCGTCACGGCCTTGCGAACCTCTACCGCCCCGGCAACCCGTCCGCGGCCTTGCTGGCCGCGCTTGGCCTCGGCGTCATGCTGATCACGGGCGTCTACTTTGTGCAGCAGGCCGCCGTACGAGAACTTCACATCTCAGTCGACAAGAACCTGCCCAATATGTTCTTGATCGATGTCGCAAGCACCGAAGTGGAAGGCGTTCGCAAGCTTCTGCTGGAGCAACCCGGGGTCACCGCCGAGCCTGAAATGATTCCCGTCATCAATGCCCGACTCATCGCTGTCGATGGCGTGGCCGCAGCCGACCTCCGCGTCAAAAGCGGGCCCAGGTTCGGCCCCCGCGACAACAGCCGGCCCGCCGGGGATCGCGCCCCGCGCGGCATGATGCGTAATCTGAACCTCACCTGGGCACCCAAAGCCGACCAGCCACCACCCGGCGACAAGGTCTCTGAAGGCAGGTGGTGGACCGCCCAGCAGGCCGCCGACTCCGCCAAGAGCCCCCTCGTAGCCATCGGCAAGTTTCCGGCGCAGCGTCTCGGTCTGCGCATAGGCCAGAAGGTCACCTTGGAAGCGCAGGACCAGCAGTTCACCGCTACCCTTGCCGCCATCTTCGACACGGACAGCCGCCACGCCTTCTCCCGCGCTGATTTTGTCATGCCCGAACCGGTGCTGCGTCCGTTCCCCGCCATCTGGTACGGCGGCGTTCACTGCGAGCCCAACGCGACAAGCGGTTTACAGCGCGCACTCTACGCGCACTATCCCACCATTACCGTCATCAACGTCGCCGCCACGATCGAAGTTGTCCGTCAGGCCATCCTGCAGATCACCTACGTCATTCAGTTTCTCGCTGCGTTCAGCATATTTGCGGGCGTCGTCATTCTCGCTAGTTCTATCGCGGGCACACGCTTCCGCCGCACACGCGAAGTCGTTGTGCTCAAAACTCTGGGCGCTACCCGCCCACGCATTGCAACCATCTTTTCGATCGAGTTCGCGGTGCTCGGCCTGGTCGCGGCAACTGTAGGACTCATCTTCGCGAACGTGGGCGCACGCATCTTCCTGCACTACGTGCTCAAGATCGACTATCACTTCCAACTCGGCCTCACGCTCTTCGCGCTTGTGGTCACCGCGTCACTTACCATTGCAGCGGGCTGGCTTGCAAGCCATCGGATCCTCGGTCAGAAGCCGCTCGAAGTATTGCGGGAACAGTAGTCGGGATGTACACTCGGACAGGCGGCTGATTGTGGCTCCCGCCGAGCCTGCAGCTGCCAATTTTCAAACTTGTTGCCCTCTCGTTCAATGGTAGGACTAGCGACTCTGACTCGCTCGATCGGGGTTCGAATCCCTGGGGGGCAACCAACACCTCCTCTGGTTGCCGAATCATCCCCTAACAGCGTATACAGTGAATGAGTTACGGGTGTTCCAAAGCCCGCTTTGTGCCAAGTCAGCCCCTTCGGGAACATCCTGCGCTGTATCGACGATTTGCGGTGTAAATCGCAGCTTTGCCAGACGATAGAGGTGTTCCAAAGGAGATGAGTCAGATATTCAATTGCCGTCTCCAGATCAAGCTCGCTAGATTCAGAAAGCTCCAAACGCGCCCGCAAATCTCCTATCGTTATCGTTAGGCTGTTGTTTAGGTGAGGGTCGGCGGCGTTTCTGTCCGCGGCGATCTGAACAAAGTTTGGATTCCTGCTGAATTTCGCGTTCCAGGAAGTAGTTCAAGGCCGTTCGAAGCGTCGCAATAGCCACGAGTTTCTCGATGTCGTTCCAGGTAGGCGTGACGGCGGTGTTGAGGATATCTGCGGCCTACTGGATACCTTCCTGGAACGGAGACTGGCCCTTGTCTGCTAATCGACGCAGAGCGCGGCCCATTGGTCAGGCGACTATTTGAACTCATGGCGACAGGAGAGCACACGAAAGCCTCCGCGCTGGCAGCCGTGACTGCGCTTGGCCTGCGTTCGCGAAAAAGCGGCTTGGCACTGACGCAGGAAACCGTCCGTAAGGTGCTCGTGAACCCTCTGTATTCAGGTGAGATGTTCAACAAGAAATGGGGAACGGTCCGGGGCGACTTTGAGCCATTGGTGCCCCAAGGAACATTGACCGGGTGCAGATGGTTCTCGCAGGGCGTGCATCTCCAACGGTACCGCACGTCAGACAGCGTGAGGAATTTGCACTGCGCGGACTCCTTCTCTGCCCTGAGTGCGGCAAGCCTGTGACGGCCAGCAAGAGCAAGGGTAAGGGAATAAACAGATATAGAAACTATCGTTGCCATCGGGTGAATGGCCATATGAATGTTAGAGCCGAAGTTATCGAGGCAGCGTTTGTCGACTTGCTCAACCGACTCACCCCGAAACCAGAGCGGATGGCGATGATAGAGCGCATTTTTCGCTCCTCATGGACGACGCGCATACGAGCCGCCTCAGTCGAATCAGAAGCCCATAGGCGGGAGCTTGCGAAGGCAAAAGCACGAAAGCAGAGAATACTCAATCAACTGGCCGATGGCGTCCTCAGCGCGGAGGACTCCGGCACCATGAAAGACAGAGTAATGGGCTACAAAGTCGTATTGCACACTGAAAATTGCGCTGAATATCTGTGATTCCAAGTAATTAGTACAATCAATGGAAAACGCGACTTCCACGGGAACAATAAGCATTTTCCTCCACAATCATAATAGTAGTTACTCATGACGTGATGACTTCGGAGCCTTACTTCCTGATGGCTCGAATAGGCCCCCCGAGAATGACGTCAGCCTGCTGACTCCCCAGAACTCATTTTCGATTGCGCAAGCGCATGTGAGTCGAACACGCCGTTGCTCGTTTAAGAGCGAACACCGGCTTGAAGACCGGGAGAATCACCGAATTCTTAAACGCTTCCACCCTTAGCCAGAAAACTGCATCGATCGTTACGATGCAACGGAGAGCGTTGGGGTTTACAACATTGGACAATCGAAGCTCGGGTTCTCTTGGGAAGTCCCTGGTGCGGCTGACGGAGCAGGTGAAAGCCGGAGGTTGCGCGACGAAGCTTCCGCCAGGATTGTTGCATTCCGTCGCGACCCGCTTACCCCACAACACGATGCGAACGTACTCGTGGGGTCCGACCGGTCCGACGATGCGGGGGTCTAACGGATAGCCCCGGATGTGGCGATGGCGATGGCGAAGACCGTGGACTTCTTCATTCCTATGGTCGACGATCCGCATTCCTACGGCCAGATTGCGGCATGGGAGATACGCACGACGGCGGGGGTTGGCAGGTCACCGGTATTTCGTGCGAGCGTATAGGTCTCCAAGTCAAAAAAACGCTTTCGCCTCTGTCTAACGGGTGCCGAAACTCAAATTTGCATAGACGCGCGAAACTTTCTACACTGACGCTCACACAGTTTCCCTCTTGAATTGTAGGGATTGCTCGCTGATCTGCTGACGCACAGGAGTGCCCGATTATGGCGACCGCCGCCACGATTCCAGCCGTTGAGGTCAAAAAGGTAAAGTCATCCGAAAATGGCAAAAATGGAAAGGCACCGCGCGGCGCTGCGCCTCCCAGGCCCGACGAGTTGGCCCTCATCCTGGCCAGCTTGCAGACGATGCAAGACGGTGACTTTTCAGTTCGGCTGCCCGTGGCGTGGGACGGGCTTCACGGCAAGATCGCTGACACCTTCAACGAAATCGTTGCGGCCAACCAACAAATGTCGAAGGAGCTGAACCGGGTCGGGCAGGCGGTCGGCAAAGAGGGCAAAACTCGGGAACGTACCCGCTTTCAGCAGTCGCGGGGCTCCTGGGGCTCGATGGAAGCCTCGGTCAATATGCTGATTGAGGACTTGCTGCGGCCAACGACTGAAGTGACTCGTGCCATCGCGGCCGTGGCACAAGGGAACCTGGCGCAAACGGTGCGGCTGGATGTGGGCGGAAGGCCTCTCGAAGGCGAGTTTCTGCGTTCGGCGAACATCGTCAATACGATGATTCAGCAACTCAGTGTGTTTACCGCTGAGGTGACGCGCGTGGCCCGCGAGGTTGGTACGGACGGGAAGCTGGGCGGCCAGGCGCAGGTGCCGGGTGTGGCGGGTACTTGGAAAGATCTTACGGATTCCGTGAATTCGATGGCGAGTAACCTCACGGGGCAGGTGCGAAACATCGCTGAAGTTGCAACGGCGGTCGCCAGCGGCGATTTGTCGCGAAAGATTACCGTGGATGTGCGCGGCGAGATTCTACAGCTCAAAGAAGCTATCAACACGATGGTCGATCAGCTGCGTTCGTTTGCCTCTGAGGTTACTCGCGTGGCGCGCGAAGTGGGCACGGACGGAAAGCTGGGCGGACAGGCCGTCGTTCCCGGCGTTGCCGGAACGTGGAAAGATCTTACGGATTCCGTGAATGCGATGGCGGGAAATCTGACCGCGCAGGTGCGTAACATCGCGGAGGTCACGACCGCGGTGGCACGCGGCGATCTCTCGCGCAAGATCACGGTAGACGTAAAGGGCGACATGCTAGAGTTGAAGGACTCCATCAACACGATGGTGGACCAGTTGAATGCATTCGCCGGTGAGGTGACTCGCGTGGCGCGCGAAGTTGGAACGGAAGGCAGGTTGGGTGGGCAGGCGCAGGTGCTCGGGGTAGGCGGAACCTGGAAGGACTTGACCGAAAACGTGAACTTCATGGCCAGCAATCTTACGGGCCAGGTTCGTAATATCGCCGAGGTCGCGACGGCCATCGCGAACGGTGATCTTTCGCGCAAGATCACGGTCGATGTGCGTGGCGAAATCCTTCAGCTTAAAGAAACCCTGAACACGATGGTCGACCAACTCAATCGCTTCGCCGGCGAAGTGACTCGCGTGGCGCGCGAGGTCGGAACCGAAGGCAGGCTTGGCGGACAGGCCAACGTACCCGGAGTCGCGGGCACTTGGAAGGATTTGACCGACTCCGTTAACTCGATGGCCGGCAATCTTACCGGGCAGGTGCGCAACATCGCCGAGGTAACTACTGCCGTGGCGCGCGGCGATCTGTCGCGCAAGATTACGGTCGACGTCAAGGGCGAGATTCTGGAGCTGAAAAACACTATCAACACGATGGTCGATCAGCTCAACGCGTTCGCTGGCGAAGTAACGCGAGTCGCGCGTGAAGTAGGAACCGAAGGCAAACTGGGCGGACAGGCGCAGGTATCGGGCGTCGCCGGCACATGGAAAGACCTCACCGATTCGGTAAACTTCATGGCGGGCAATCTGACTGCCCAGGTTCGTAACATCGCCGAAGTTGCCACTGCGGTTGCTCGCGGCGACCTTTCGCGCAAGATTGACGTCGACGTTCGCGGCGAGATTCTCGAACTCAAAGATACGCTCAACACGATGGTGGATCAGCTTCGGTCGTTTGCGGGGGAAGTGACTCGCGTGGCGGGTGAAGTTGGTACGGACGGGAAACTTGGAGGTCAGGCGCAGGTTCCCGGGGTGGCCGGTACCTGGAAGGACCTTACAGATAACGTGAATTTCATGGCGGGCAATCTGACGGCGCAGGTGCGAAATATCGCCGAGGTTGCCACAGCGATCGCCAGCGGTGATCTTTCGAAGAAGATCACGGTGAATGTGAGCGGTGAGATTCTGCTGCTCAAGGACACGATCAACACCATGGTCGATCAGTTGAACGCGTTCGCTGGCGAAGTGACACGCGTGGCGCGCGAAGTCGGCACCGAGGGCCGGCTCGGCGGACAGGCCAACGTGCCCGGTGTCGCTGGTACGTGGAAGGATCTCACCGATTCGGTCAACTCGATGGCTGGAAATCTTACCGGCCAGGTCCGAAATATCGCCGAGGTAACCACCGCCGTTGCTCGCGGTGATCTTTCGCGCAAGATCACCGTCGATGTGAAAGGCGAGATCCTGGAGCTCAAGAACACCATTAATACGATGGTGGATCAACTGAATGCGTTCGCCGCGGAGGTGACTCGCGTAGCGCGTGAGGTGGGCACAGAAGGCAAGCTGGGGGGCCAGGCGCAGGTGCCAGACGTGGCCGGCACATGGAAGGATCTTACCGACAACGTGAACGTGATGGCGGGTAATCTTACCGGGCAGGTGCGCGGCATCGTGAAGGTCGTAACCGCTGTCGCCAACGGGGAGTTGACCCAGAAGCTGGCCGTCAATGCGAAGGGCGAGGTAGCCGCACTTGCCGAAACAATCAACAACATGACCAACACGCTCGCCACCTTTGCTGATCAGGTGACCACGGTTGCGCGCGAGGTGGGCGTGGAAGGGCGGCTCGGTGGGCAGGCGAATGTGCCGGGGGCTGCGGGCACATGGAAGGATCTCACCGGTAACGTCAATCTGTTGGCTGACAATCTGACCAATCAGGTGCGCGCGATTGCGGAAGTAGCGACCGCAGTGACGAAAGGAGACTTGACCCGATCGATTCAGGTCGACGCCAGTGGCGAGGTTGCGGAGTTGAAAGACAACATCAACACCATGATCGACAACCTTCGCCTGACCACCGATCGCAACACAGAGCAAGACTGGCTGAAGACGAACCTCGCGCGCTTTACCGGTATGTTGCAGGGACAACGAGAGCTGACCACGGTAGGGCGTCTGCTGCTCTCTGAGCTTGCGCCGCTGGTGAATGCGCAGCAGGGTGTTCTCTACCAGATGGAATCGGAGGAGCAAGGCACCTTGCAGCTTCTCTCATCCTTTGCGGACTCGGTCGAAGGGCACCATGAGATCGTCAAATTGGGTACTGGTCTTATCGGGCAGTGCGCGTTGGAAAAACGTCGCATGTTGATTTCCGATCTGCCCGCGACTACAGTGCCGGTTCGCTCGGGCCTGTTTGAGGCTGTTCCTCGCAATGTGATTGTTCTGCCGGTGCTGTTTGAGGATCGCGTGAAGGCGGTTATTGAGCTGGCCAGTCTCGGCTCTTTCACCGCGTCCCATCTGGCATTTTTGGAGCAGCTCACCGCAAGCATCGGCATCGTCTTGAACAGTATCGAAGCGACCATGCAGACCGAAGGTTTGTTGAAGCAATCTCAGCAGCTCGCGGTGGAACTACAGACTCAGCAGAAAGAGCTGCAGCAAACCAACGAGCAGCTCGCACAAAAAGCCAAGCAACTTGCCGAACAGAACGCCGAGGTCGAGCGCAAGAATCAGGAAATCGAACAGGCTCGTGGAGCGTTGGAAGAGAAGGCCAAGGAACTTGCTCTTACCTCCAAATACAAATCTGAGTTTCTGGCGAATATGTCACACGAGCTGCGGACGCCACTCAATAGCATTCTGGTTCTCGGACAGCAGCTCGCGGACAACCCCGACACCAACCTCACTCCGAAGCAGGTTGAATTCGCGCGAACGATCCACGGCGCCGGAACCGATCTTCTCAATCTCATCAGCGATATTCTCGATCTTTCGAAGATTGAGTCGGGTACCGTATCGGTCGATGCGGAGGAGGTGTTCTTCGGCAGCTTGATCGAGATGGTCGCGCGTCCGTTCCGGCATGAGGCGGAAAATCGGAAGCTCGCCTTTGAGATTGAGACCGATTCTCACCTTAGCCGCAGCCTGGTGACAGATTCCAAGCGGCTGCAACAAGTCCTCAAGAATTTGCTGTCGAATGCTTTCAAATTCACAGATCAGGGTGGCGTGCGGCTTTCTGTGTCGAACGTGGCAGGCGGCTGGACGGAGCGTCACCAGATACTGAATGGGGCCGGTGCCGTGATCGCCTTTGAGGTTTCGGATTCGGGCATTGGCATCCCGGCAGAAAAGCAAAGAATCATTTTCGAAGCCTTCCAGCAGGCAGACGCCGGCACCAGCCGCAAATATGGCGGGACTGGGCTCGGTCTGGCAATCAGCCGCGAGCTCGCAAGTCTGCTGGGCGGAGAAATTCAGCTGCGCAGCACTCCGGGCAAGGGAAGTACCTTTACTCTTTACCTGCCGCAGACCTATGTTGGGCCATCTAACCAGACGGTCAGCGCTGCGTCGTTACCACAACACGGACCGCGGCTCGAGCTTCCCGTCTCGTCGATCGTCGCCATGGAACCTCCTTCTGAGGTGCTGGATGATGACCGCAGCGACATAATGCCAGGCGATCCTGTTCTGCTGATTGTGGAAGACGACGTCCACTATGCGCGCATTCTCCGCGATCTCTCGCGGGGGACTGGGTTTAAGGTGTTGCTTGCAACGCGCGGCGCCGAGGCGCTGGCTTTGGTCCGCGAATTTCACCCGACAGCTGTCTCGCTCGACGTTTCGCTTCCCGACATGCTCGGATGGACGGTGCTCAACCACCTCAAGCAGGACCCTGCAACCCGCCACATCCCAGTTCAGATGCTGACGATGGACGAGGATTGGCACCATGGGCTGTCTCACGGCGCGTTCGCTTTCGTGACGAAGCCGACGACGACCGAAGGTCTAAGCGCTGCCATCTCGCGGATTCGGGAGTACTCCTCTCCGCGCCGAAAGCGACTGCTGGTGGTGGAGGATGACCCGGCACAGCAGTTCAGTATTGAAACACTTCTGGGTCATGATGATATCGATGTGACTGTGGTATCGACTGGAACGGACGCCCTGAAGATTGTGAATACAGTCGCGTTTGACTGCATTGTCCTCGATCTGCGCCTGCCGGATATGACGGGCTTCGATCTACTGGAACAACTGAGTCAATCGCCGGCTGGAAGTGAACTGCCCGTGGTCGTCTTCACCGGCAAGGAGCTGTCGCCCGAAGAGGATGCCAAGCTCCACATGCTCGCTCGCAGCGTGATTGTGAAGGACGTTGAGTCGCCGGAGCGGCTGTTGGATGAGACCGCCCTCTTCCTCCATCGAGTGGTCGCCGATCTACCCGAGGAAAAGCGCAAAATGCTTGATCGGCTGCATCGTTCCGATGAATCTCTGGTGGGAAGGAAAGTGCTGATCGTCGACGATGACGTTCGCAACATCTTCGCCCTGAGTAGCGTTCTCGAACGACGCGGCATGAGCGTGCTGACGGCAGGCACCGGCCGTGAAGCAATCGCCACGGTTGAGTCTACGGGTGATCTTGCCATTGTATTGATGGACATCATGATGCCTGAGATGGATGGGTACGAGACCATGCAGGTCATTCGACAAAACCCACAGTTTCGCCGGCTCCCGATCATCGCGCTTACCGCGAAGGCAATGAAGGGTGATCGCGAAAAATGCTTGGAGGCGGGTGCATCTGAATATCTCGCGAAGCCCGTCAATACCGAGCAGCTTCTCTCTGCGTGCCGCATGTGGCTTCATCGCTAGTGCTGCGACGGATTAGATGTAAAACGGATGTAGCTCACAAGTACAAAAATCAATGCGGTGAGAGAGCGGCATGAACCAAAACGATCAAGCGAACATACTTATGGTGGACGATCAGCCGAGCAAGCTGATGAGCTATGAGGCCATCCTCAAGGATCTGGGAGAAAACCTTATCCAGGCAAGGTCTGCCTCCGAGGCGCTTGATAAACTGCTGCGCCACGACATTGCCGTCGTGCTGATGGATGTCAGTATGCCCGAGATGGACGGGTTTGAACTTGCGGATACGATCCGACAGCACCCGCGATTTCAAAAGACCGCAATCATTTTTATCTCGGCCGTTTACCTGACCGATCTGGATCGTATCAAGGGATATCAAAGCGGCGCGGTGGATTACATCTCGGTTCCCGTTGTGCCGGAACTTCTGCGCGCCAAGGTAAGTATCTTTGCGGAACTGCACCGCAAGAACCGCCAACTGCGGCTCCTCAATCAAGAGCTGGAAGAGCGCGTGGCGGAGCGCACGGAACAACTGCGCGCCAACGAGGATCAGCTTCGAGAACGCGCCGATCTGTTAGAACTCGCAACCGAAGCGATCTTTGTCCGCGATTTGAACGGCATCCTCCTCTATTGGAACTCCGGTGCTGAAGCCCTCTACGGATGGAAGCGAGAAGATATTCTGGGCAAGCCGATCCATTCAGTTCTCAAGACTATATTTCCCGTCGACATTGGGCAGGTGCAGGATCAGCTTTCCCGGACCGGCAAGTGGAATGGAAGTCTGGTTCAAGTCACCCGCGATGGCCACGAGGTTACTGTCGCGTGCCGAAAGGCGTTGAAGGCAGATGGTAATGCGATTCTTGAAATCAATCGGGACATTACAGCTCAATTGAAAGCTGAAGACGCACTGCGCAAAACAGAGCGGCTCGCGGCGATGGGAAGAGTGGCTGGCATCATCGCACATGAGATCAACAATCCGCTCGAAGCAATCACCAACACCTTCTACCTGCTCCGCGATCATCCGACGCTCGATGACGAGGCGCGTTATCTCGCCAGACTGGGCGAGGAGGAGCTACTGCGGGTGGCTCACATTACGCGGCAGACGCTGGGCTTCTATCGCGAATCACAATCGCCTGTCGAAGTGTCCGTCGCCGTGCTGCTCGACGAGCTTCTGGAGCTACAGTGTCGTCGCATTGAGTTCAGCAACATCGTTCTTGAGAAGCGCTATCACAGCAAAAGAATGATTCGAGGCTTTCCAGTAGAACTGAAACAGGTCTTCTTGAATCTGCTTGGAAACGCGGTTCAGGCGATGCCTCATGGAGGAATGCTTCGTCTGCACGTCTTTGAAACGACGCGACCGGGACGTCGTCTTCCAGATGTGCGCATCTCGATCTGCGATACCGGGTCCGGAATAGATCCAGAGCATGCAAAGCACCTCTTTGAACCATTTTTCACAACCAAGTCCACCAAGGGAACGGGGCTCGGACTCTGGATCAGCAAAGGTATCGTCGAAAAATATGGAGGCAGCATTCGCTTTAGAAGTGTGTCTTTGCAGGGACGCAATGTGACTTGCTTTCAAGTATTGCTGCCCGACGCAGACCTTCAAACGGTCCCGGATTCTATGCCGGGCTCCTTCGCGACAACGGCTCTCGTAGAGGCCTCCCATGCGGGCTGACAACTTTACGATCCTTTGCGTCGACGACGAAGAGATACCGAGAACGCTACGAGCGCTCATCCTGAGGAAACAAGGATATCGGGTCATCACTGCGGCCTCGGGTGCCGAGGCAGTGGAAGCGTTGAAAGCCGGGCCGGTCCATCTTGTGCTTTCCGATCAGATGATGCCCCTTATGACAGGCACTGAACTTACAAAGCTGGTGAAGTCCGACTATCCGGCAATCCCTGTTATCTTAATTTCCGGAATGAACGAGGCTCCTCCGGACGCCCAATACGCAGACCGCTTTATTAGCAAAGTGGGTGGTCCGGAACTTCTCTTCAGGACCATCAGTGAAGTGTTGGCTCCCTAGTGGCTGTCGCGCGCCGTCACCTGCAACCTCTCTCAGTCCGGCACCCGCTGCCTATCTCCACCCAAGTAGTATCAGCACTCGCAGGACGGCCCGTTCCTTAGCGACTCTCCCCTCGCGGGAGCGCCTCGGTATTGCCGATCTATTTCGGCCGAAACAGCTCAGCTCGCCTTCCACACTCAACTTTCCGTCGATCTTTAAGTTTCCTTCGATATTCAACGTTTCTTCGATCATCTTTAATCTCGAATCGAATCAGCGCTGGGCAGAAATCGCAGTGAACCTCGTTTACTCCGCGTGGGGCCTTCGTTACGGGAAACGTGCGAAGGCAGTCCGGGCAAGTCACGACAACCATGTCGCCGCTGTTTTTTACCCATATCGCAGCGTTCGGTGGATTGCCCGTCCGTGGCGGCTCGATCAGAAATTGTTCGATCTTGGCGAACAGCTGTGCTGGCTGGAATCCCCCCTTTGAAAAGTAGGCATCTGCCAGTACGCCCTCCGGCACGTTGCAGCCCGTGAATTCTCCTGAGACCACGATCACAGGTATAACTGGAAACCTTCGCCGCACAACAGAGAGGAATTCAAATCCGTTCATGTTCGGCATGCGCAGATCGGAGAGGATCATGTCCGGCAACGAGCCTTTAAGGGCGACCAGACCTTCGAAGCCATCCTCCACGCAGAGCACCTCGTATCCCTTGGCTTGGAGCAGGTCATGAAGCATCTGATGAACGATTGGCTCATCCTCGACGACCAATATTCTGTAAGGGAAATACACTTCAGGCACGACAGGCTCCGAACTGCTTCTTGAGGAAAGCGTGTGCTCTTGCTTCCGACTATGCCCTGCCAGTGCTCGAAGATGCTCGAAGGTGCTCCAAGATGCTCTACAAGGCATCGCGGCTATTGCGTTCCAGTTTAGACCCAAAAACGCCCTGGGGCTTCAATGCGGTTCCATCGCGGAAGCCCCGCCTAGAAGAATGGACGGACTAAATCGGGTATCAATCCGTCGGGAAGTTGTTAGCAAAGACGTGACAAAGCAGCGACAAGTGATACGCGAGGAAGTTGATACTACAGTCACCATGTCCGCGTCTCAGTTTCGCCTCCCGAATGTATTTCTTGCGGGCGCCCCCAAGGCAGGAACGACCTCGCTTTACCATGCGCTCGCGCAACATCCCGATATCTACATGAGTCGCATGAAGGAGCCTTCCTTCTTCGCTCCCGAGTTGCGCCCGGAGAATCACGTCCAGGAGTTTCGCCAGCGAGTTCAAGCGCAGAACGAGAATGTGCGAGCCTGCATCGACGCAGCGCAGATTCCCGATAATCTCTCCGGCGTGGTCACGGATTGGGACACCTATCTCAAGCTGTTTGCTCCAGCAGCTGGCCAGGCGGTGATCGGTGAAGCCAGCGTCTGCTACCTCTGGTCGGCGTCGGCCCCCCGCCTGATCGCGGAGAGAATTCCCGCTGCCAGGATAGTGCTGGTGCTCCGTGATCCCGCGGAGCGCGCCTTCTCGCAGTACCGCTCCTACACGGCCGGAGAGCGTTTCCCGCAGACCTTTCGTGAGCATATCGACGACTGCCAGTCCAGGGGACCGCTGCTCCGGGCGGCCAACCCTCTGCTGCAGTTCGGCCGGTACGCCGAGCAGCTCGAGCGCTATCTCCAATGGTTTCCACGCAGGCAGATCGGAATCTGGATCTACGAAGATACCCTGCGAAATCCGGCGCTGTTCATGCAACAACTATTCGAGTTTCTGGGCGTTGATCCCAGCTTCAAACCGGTGGTCAAGCACCGCCACAAGGAAGTGCGGATCCCTCGTTACCCCTCGTCATTGCACCCACTGAAGAAGTTCGCACACTGGGCAGGCCTTCCCGCCGGACTGCGCGAGCAGGCTGCGCGCCATTTGTACAAGCCGCAGACCGCCATGCGTATCAATCCCCAAGACCGCCGCTTCCTCGTGGACTACTATCGCGACGACATCGAACAGCTGACTAAGCTTCTGAACCGCGACTTGAGTGCGTGGCTCCGAACCTGACCGATCGTTGCGGCCGCGCAATGACATAAAACAGCAAAGCCGACGTGGCCGCGCATGCTGCCAGCGCACCGAAGACAGGCTGATATCCGTATCGCGTGATGGCGCTTCCCGTTGCCACCGCAGAGATGCTCAGGATGATCGACGTCGTCAGCAAATGCAAGGACGATGCCGTGCTGCGTCCTTCCGGCGGAATCCGATCCATCATCAAGCTGTACAGCCACGGCTCGCTCACATAACTCATCGCGATGTAGCCCCAGTAGATCCAGACAGCATGCGTGGGACTGCGCGTCATCGCCAGCGCGGCAAGACCGCACCCTGCCAGCAGTTGACTCAACAGGACGCCGACCCCCGGACCGAATCTGCGCAGCGCCCACGGTGCCGCCACGACAGCCAGGCATTGGACCGCCTGCGACAGCGTGAAGATGGTCGTGATACGCCCCAGCGGAAGTGCGAGATGCCGGGAAAAGTAGGCGGTGGCAAACGGTGCGAAGGCCCCCGCGATAAAGCTCCACAGAGCGGCGACCGGCAGAAAGCGCAGAAGGAACGGATGGGGGCGGCTGATCCAGTTGGGTTGGCGCGCCAGGGGGCCCAGTCGCAGGAAGAACAACGGCACGATGGACAGCGCGGCAACACCAGCGGCCGCAACCAGAGTGAGTTGATGGCTGCCGAGCGGAGTGATACGCGCCCCTGACACCAGCAGGAGAACGCCCGGCAGGTGGCCCGCGACCAGCGCGCCGACGCCTGCCATGCCAATGCCCGAGGCGAATATCGCGCTGAAAGCAAACGGGCGTGTCTGCTCATCGGTCAGGTGTGCCACCGACGGCGCCAGGCACACACCCCACGCGCACAGCGTCAGTCCGGTAAGCAAGCCGAGTACAAGCTGCGCCGTATACGCCGGCAGGAGAGCGCGTCCAAGGGAAAACGATGCAGCCAGAGGCACCGCCACCAGCAGTACACGGCGCACTCCGAAACGGTTCGCGCACAGCCCCGCCGGGATCGTGCCCATCATGGTGCCAAGGCTGAGCGCCGCTGCAATACGACCGATCGCCGACTCCGGCAGCTTCAGATCAAGCAGAAAAACGTTATACAGGAAGAAGAAAGCGGAGAAGCCAAACGTGAACAGCAGCGACGCGCTCAGGAAGATCCAGAAAGGACGTGAGGGAATCTGTTCCCTTCGCGGTAGCCACGCCCTGGAGCGCGCGGCAAGCGTCATCGCGGGATGCTGAGCGCTAATTGTTGCAGGCATTCGATGGCCCCTCCCAGACCGCTGTAGTGCATTCTGTAGGCCTCCGCACGCAGCACCCGGCGAACCGTAGGCAGCTGCAGGGCGCGAATCTCCGGCAGCGGAAACAGCGACTCCTCCAGCAGTTCCATGGCCTCTTCAGGGCTGAGCCGCTCCAGACATGCGGTCTGTGAACCGTCGCGATCGAGCGCAACAAAAGCATGGACAGGAACCTCGCAGGCGGTAGCGATACCGGGAATATCGGCGGACGATACCTCGATCGACGGCTTGCCCATCAGCCGCGGGGTGATCTCTCTGCCTGCCAACTCCGGAAACATATCCGCTGCGGAGGGCCGCATCCGAAATCGTCCGCAGTGGCCTCGGACGCGCAGATCGTCGCCGCTCCACAGCAGGTAGCTACAGTCGTCCGAGGTGAAGATCCAGCCGCTGCGCGCGCAAGCGTAGGCCAGGGTGGACTTGCCCGCGCCGGAACGCCCGTTCAGCAGCAACCCCCGCCCGCCAAAGCTCACGCATGCCGCGTGGATGGGAGTGACATGGCTGCTCGTCAGCAGCGTCATCACGGCAGCGTCCAGCAGGCAATAGCGCAGGTAGCTCTCATGAATGAGCGCTGCCGTGGTCAGCCAGCCGAACGCAAACCCCGCTCGCAGATCGCAGACGATATAGTTCTCGGGACTTGCGATCACCGTGAGCAGTTGCCGCTGCGCGCGCACCACCGGCGCGGGCGGGCAATCCGTGTTCTCGCTCTGCGTAACGCCGATGCGAAGAACGATCGGCGGCACCCGCTCGGATTGCCGATCCGATGGCCAGCTTACGCCGGCCAGTCGCAGCAGATCGCTGCTGTTGGTCTCTATTTCAACCGGAAAGCCCAGCGGGTAGAAGGTCTGGCGCAAGGCGAAAGGCACGTATGCGAGCAGCGGATCGTCCGTAATTCCGCTTGCCAAGGATGCAGTCACTGGAGCATGTATGACCATGGCTAAAACGCCAGCTTCAAGCCGAATTGAATAATGCGTGGATTGGCCGCCGACGCGAGAATCGTTCCGAACGAAGCGCTCGGCGTTGGCTTCGGATCGTTTGGATCGCCGAATCCGAGGCTATTGCTGGGATTGGCAAACTCGGGTGTGTTCGTCAGGTTGAAGAACTCCGTGCGAAAGCGGATGTTGATCCGCTCCCGCACCGGAAACTGGCGCTCGATCGCGAGGTCCAGATTATGCTGGCCCGGTCCGCGGACGATACCGACGCCGCTGTTTCCAAAGTCCTGGTCGGCCAGGCTGGTACCGAACGCGACCTGCGGCGCACGCGTGAAGGCGTTGGCGTCCAGGTAGTGGCCCGTCACGCGCGAGAACAGCGAGCCGGACGTCGCGGGGTTGCTGCCAGTCCGTTGCGCTCGGTTCTCGAAGTTGCCGTAGACCGAGCCCGCGTTTCCGTCTGTCACGGTGATCGGCGTTCCCGACTGCACGACCGCGATGCCCGAAACCTGCCAGTGGGCAAGAGCCTCGCGCGGCAGCCATGCCAGCGAGCCAATACTCGGCGTCTGATACGTGAAGCTCAGAACTCCACGATGCGTGCGGTCGAAATCCGTCAGCCCGTAAGCTTGTCGCGGATTGTTCTGGTCGTTGGTCAGAAGCCACAGCTCGAAAACATCCCCGCCGCCCGATCCACTGGTCTCGTCCAGGCTCTTCGACCACGTGTAGCTGGCCAGGAATTGGAAGCCGTGCTGCATGCGTTTGGTCACACTGGCCTGCAGCGAGTTGTAATTCGCAATAAAGTTCGAGTTGGTAAACAGCGATCCGGGACTGACCCCATCGTAAGGTAGCCGCTGGATCAGGTTGTTGGTAGAGTTCGTAGTTTCGCCACGGATCGGGTGGGTGGGGCTGGCTAGCAGCGCCTGGTTGAACTCGATCGAGCCCGGGCGATGCGCGGAGGACGTCCCAACATATCCCACTTCAACCAGGTAGTCCGGCGTCAGCGCGAGTTGCAGGTTGACGTTGTACTCCTGCGTTCGTCCGTCGACCGTATTCGGAGAGAGGCCTTCAAGAAATGGAAAGCCGCCGAAGGTGCGGGGCGTAAAGAGTGGGTAGCTCGCCGGCGCAGGCAGCAGAGGCGAAAAGGGATGCTGCAACGTTGCGCCGGAGTTGACCGAGCCCGATGAAAACTGGAACGTCGAAAATGGCGGCTGTCCCTGCAGAGATTCGATATAGTCCCCGGAGTGGCGGTCAAAGTACAGACCATAGCCCCCGCGCAGTAGCAGCGTTGGACGATCAGTCAGTTGCCAGGCGAACCCCAGTCGCGGCGAGATATCGCCGTGTGGCGTCGGCCACAGGCTGCGGCGCGAGAGCTTGGTGTAACCCGCTGGCACGCTCCCCGGAAAGTTCGACGGCAAAATGTAGCCACTGAACGTCCCGTCCGCTGGAGCCGGTCCCTGGGCGATCGCCGGGTCGAAGTTCGGCAGCAGCCCATGGGTCTCGTAGGGCGCGCCGAAAATCTCATAGCGCAGGCCTGCATTGATCGTCAGTCGTGGCGTCAGGCGAACGTCATCCTGCAGGAAGGTCGCGAAGTCGTTATAGCGCGTGTCCTTGCGCGAGGGGCCGGATGCGCCCTGCGTATTGCTGACATTGCTGGAGCCCGTGGGGCTGCCATTCTGGGCCGCGCTTTGCCCGACCAGAAAATCGGGAAAACTGGCAATGTCCAGCAAACCATCCTGGCTGAAGGGCGCGTCGAGGCTCAAGGCATCGCGCTTGAACTCGGCGCCGGCGCGGAAAGCATGGCGTCCCCGCGTCAGGGAAACCGTATCCTGTCCGAGGAAAGTGTTCGTCACTTGCCACTGGGACGGCGTACCCGCGTCGCCGATCGTGAAGAGGCCATCGATCGTCAGGCCCGGCGCGGCGGTTGTCGGCCCGGCGATGCCGGTCGGTGTGCCCTCGCCTACGGCGTTGGCAAGGATCGGACTCTGCACCTTCAGCAGCCCGTCGAAGCGTGTGTAGCCAAAGCGGGCAACGTTGATCAGGTTCGACCGCAGCGTGGCCGTGTCGGCCACAACGAAGTTGGTGTTGCGTCCCAGCGTATCCGCGCCCCAGCCGGGCACGTTGGCTCCATTCGGAGCAAACGGCGAGTTGGTGGTGTTGCGCGAGAAAAAGAACTTCGCAGAGAGCAGATTCCGTGATGTAACAGTCTGGTCCAGGTCGGTCAAAAATTGATCGCCCCGGTAGTGTGTGGGCAGGGCAAAGGTCGAACGGCCGACCGGAAGTTGATCCGGCGTCACCGCGACCGAGACCTGCGGACTGGGAATCGCGAACGCTCCACTGGCCAACTTCGTGTTCAGGATGGCAAGCGCCACAGGATTCAGGTTCGATCCATCGCACGCCACCTGGACACCGCCGGCATTGGTCAGGTAACCGCTGGCCGGCGTCCCCGCATTCAAATGCTGAGCCGGGCAGAATTGCGCGCCAAGTGTAGCCGCGGAACGGTCCGATGTCAGCATCGGCAGCAGCGCCGTACGCTCATTGCCCAGGCCGTTCACCTGCCGCAGACCTTCGTAGGCGACGAAGAAGAACGTGCGATCGTGGCGGATGGGTCCGCCCAGCACCCCGCCGAACTGGTTCTGCTTCAAGTCCGGCCTGGGCTGTCCGGCTCCCTTATTGAAGAACTCATTGGCGTTGAAAATTGGATTCCGCAGAAACTCCCATACATCGCCATGGAATTGATTTGTGCCGCTCTTGGTGACAAGATCCACATTTGCCCCCGACCCACGCCCATACGCGGCGTCAAAATTGGCCGTCTGCACCTTGAATTCCTGAATGGAGTCCAGGCTGGGGATGCCGATGCCTACCTCTTCTGTATCGGGTGCGGTCGAATTCTGCGCCAGGTTGTTGGCGTCCACGCCGTTGAACTGAAAATTGTTGGCGGTAGTCTTGGCTCCGTTCGACGCAATGTTCTGCGTCCCGTCTCCGATGTCGCCGGCACTGTGGAGCGCGACCACCACGCCCGGCGAGAGCGCCAGTATCTGCGTGAAGTTGCGAGTCGCCAGCGGCAGCGATTGAATAGCGCCTTCATTGACCGTGCGGCCAAGGGAACTGCTCTCCGTTTGCGCCAGCGCGACCTGGGCTTCAACCTGGACGCTGGTAGTCGAAGCATCGATAGAGAGCGTTAGGCTCAGTTCGCTGGTTTCGCTGACGGCGACGACGGCGCCCTGGGCGACGCGCTTGCCGAAATCGGGCGCGGAGACGATGACGTCGTACCGGCCCGGCGCCAGAAACGTGGCCCGATACTGACCGTGACTGTCCGTGTTGAGTTCGCGAGTCGACTGTGTGCCCGTCGCCTTCAGCAACACCTGCGCGTGAGAGATCGCAGCCCCCGACGCATCGTAGATCGTTCCAGTCAGGGCACCTGTTGCAGCATCCTGCGCGGACGCCGAGCCAAAACCCAGGAGAGCGACGAAGAGGCATTGTCCAACAAAAGAAGTTTTCACGTTGAGGTCCACCCGGTGCTGGAGGTTGAGTTGATCCCTGAAGTCTAGGCAGAGTCGCCCGGTGGGTTGTCAGGTGACGGTGGGGCAAATGTCATTTGTTTGCAATCGGAGCATGTCACTCACCGCACCACGGTTCGGCGGCTCACTGTCGTAAACCACAACGCGCGTCCGCAGTCGCTGCCGTACAACAGGGTCTTCGAGTCGCTCTCCCACGCTGGTTCGATCGCGTTGCAAGCGGCCCTGGTGATCATGCGGCGCTCTCCGCTTTTCAGGTCAAGCACGGCAAGATGCCATGCACCACCTTCAAGCACGCTGTAAGCCAGCCAGCGGCCATCCGGAGACGCCGCAGGGTAGCGAGCCTCGCCAACCCCCATCCGCGTCGGCTGCTTGCCGGGAAAGATGCGCCATAGCGAAGAGCCCGATGTGCCGTCCTCCCGCGCCGCCACTACCATCGACCCGTCACCCAGAAAGGCCGCCTCTTCGATCCGTAAAGGCACGGGCGTCACCGGCTCCCCCGCGGTCTGGTCGTTGCGCAGCGACCTTACGTACAGACGGCCGCGTCCAAGCCTCACACGGATATACGCCAGACTGTCGCCGTCCGCGGAGATCGTGGGAGACTCGGCATCGTCGATGACGAAGCCGGGCGAATTTCTCGAGACGATGCGCGAGTGCCGCGCGGCCTGCTCGACAAACAGGTCACGCCCGTTGGCCGCGAAGGCTATCTCGTCGGGGCCGACTACGCTTTCCGGCCACGCCACGCTCCACGCGCTCGTGCTGTCGCCCTGCAGAACGCGATAGCCGTTCGGCCGCATGGCGACACGCGTAACGTCACCCTGAAAGCGCTGTGGAACGCCGGAGAGAAAGGCATCGCTATGGTCGGGAAGCCGGTACGCAAACTCTTCGTCGATACCCCGCAGCCGGCGAATTCCTCCAGCAATCCCGATTACGGTCACAACCGCGATTGCCGCCGCGATTTGCTTCGTTGTGCGTCTCGCAAGCAGCGTACGGCTGCCGATTGCGAAATAGAACATCGCCACCAGCACGACTAAAAGGTACAGCCGCAAAAATTGCAACAGCAGGTGCGGTCCGTAACCCGGCCTCGGATCCCACGGCTGCGCATAGGCGATGGCCATGTAGAGCGCAAACACCACCGCGGAGACAATGATTCGGCGCGATTCAAGCCAGGCCAGCAGCACCATCACGGGCAGAATCAACAGCGTGAAGTTGTACGGCGCGGGTACCGTCGAGATGGTGAGTGCGGCCACCAGTAGAGCGGACCACTCGAGCGCGATGCGCCGCGCTGAGCGGTCATGCCGATCGACCAACAGGAGTGCCGGCGCAAGCAGCAGCATAGGAATCACTCCCTGCAAAACCGCGTAGGCCACCGGAGATGCGTGCCATGGGTGCGGATTCCACTGAGGCTCATACAGGAACAGGCAGTGCAGCAACGTCGAAACCGATCCGCTCCCGACGTGGAACGGGGGCAGGATATCCCCGCGTAACGTCCAGGGCAGCACCTGCTGAAGATACGTTCGATGCATCTCCCACCCGAAGCTTGCGATGGAGAGCCCCGCACACGCTGCCAGCGTCGCAACCATAGCCGACGCGGCCCGCCAATCTCGCTTGCGCAGGAAGTACAGCAGAAACAAAAGCGGAAAAATCTTGCACGCCGCAGCAATCCCGACCAGCGCTCCAGCCAGCCACGGCTTTTCGCGCTGATGGGCCCAGCAGGCTCCGACCAGCAGCGCCAGCAGCAGAATGTAAAACTGGCCGTACAGCAGGTTGCGATACAGCGGCACCGAAGCGACAGTGACCAGCGCAATCCGCCGCAGCGGCTGGCCAGTGATCTCACGCAGTGCGAGCGCGATCGGCAGCAACAGCGCCAGCTGCAACGCGATCCAGACTCGCTTTGCTGTCAGAGCGTCGAATCTCGTCAGCGGATACACAGCCAGCGTAGAGAAGGGTGTGATCGGCACCAGCCCAACCAGCGCGCGGTCGATGGCGTGATGGTCCTTCTGGCGTGCGAGCCAACGCCAGTCGTACGCCTGCGCAGCGTCCACGCCTTCGCGTGCAAGTTGTGCCGCCAGGTAGTAGTTCGGGAAGTCGGTGTTCAGCGTGCGCCACGCGTCCGGGACCGCTTGAAACGCCAGCACGCACGAAAATCCCGCGACCAGCAGCCACTCGATCAACACGATGAAGCGCCCGCGCTTGTCCGCAGCATCTGGTCCATCCGTCAGCATGCCAGCGCCCTCTTCGATGCGATCCAGCGGGCTCGCTCGATGCGGTAGCGAAGGCCTTCGCGAAGATGGAATCGCACGCGGTGCACCAGATACTTTGCCTGCTGCGCGTAGCGCGCCAGGTGCGAGCCCGCCGAGTCGCCAGGGGCTCCCTGCACGACCATTCGAGGCAAAGAAAAGCGAATCAGCCGCTGCGACGAGACAGGCTTCGTGCCGTGCCGAGACGCTGCAAGCTCCGCTTCGAGCAGCAGGTAAAGCTTCGTCCCCGGCGTCTCCGACAGCGCCGCCCTGCGTCCGTACGTCTCCATCCACAGAGCGACCGGCGGCGCCAGCTGCGCCACAGTCCAGGCTGCGAGACCCTGCGGTATCTGTGAATCAAACACCTTCGACGCCAGCAGCAAACCCGCCCCCAGAGCCACCGAAGTGTCGGCGCATTCAGATGCGCGCTCCCGCACCTCGTTCCAGAACTCGCAGTCGTTGCGCCGCGCCGCGACATGGCGGGTAAACTCCAGCAACCAGGACATCCGCGTAAAGTCGGAGCGAAGGTGCTTGAAGAGATGAAGCCCCTGCAGGATCAGGTGGTCGGCAGGCGAGAGCGCTCGCACCTCCACTCCGCAAAGGCACACCATCCTCGCCCGGCCCAGACGATTCGCAGCCGCAAGGTTCTGGTCTTGCGCAACCAGGTGCAGTTCGACAGACCGCTGCGTCCGGGGCTTGTACAGCTCCTTGATCGTGGGCAGCCGAGATGCGGCGGTGTTGAACTCCATCGTGCTGCCGCTTACGGCGTGCAGGCGATATCCCCTCTGTTCAAGCACCTCACGCGCCTTTGCGCCGTCCTCTGCCGCCACCAGGAAATCGAGGTCCATCTGGCAGCGCAGGTTTGAGCAAGGCGCCGAGTCCACTGGCAACGTCAAACCCTTCTGATTCGAGAAGCGAATACCCGCCGCGTCGAAGTCGCCGCTGATCTCGACCATGTCCGCGAACAGCGACGATGTTCGCAGGCTATTGTCCTCGAGGTTCTGCTCCAGTCGGGCCCGGATCTCGCCTGGCAGAAAGTCCAGCAGCGCGAGCTCCCGCAGGCGCTCCAGAAGGTAGAGCGCCATGCCACTGACGTCCAGCCAATACATCTGTCGCCGCCATGTTGCAAGCGGCAGATTGGCTAAACACCTTGCGGACTCGCTGGCGTCTGCACGGAAGCACCCAGCCACAACCTCGCGAAAGTGCCATGCCTCTCCATTGCCTTGCAGGCCGGGTATCGTCATGGGGCCAGATAGTTGAGCAACAACTTTTCATCGGCCGCGCTGAGGTTCGCTCGAACCCGCATATGCTGCAGGATCGTCCCGGTGATATGAGGACTCAGTTGCTCCGGCGCAGAGTGGCAGCGGCTGCAGTTATGGCGGAAGGCCTGCTCCCCCGGGTCGCTCGAAGTGTGCGCCTTGGCCCTCGCTTTGGGTTGCGCAGAGTTCTTTGTATCGGCTCCCGCCTGCGCCATCATGACCACCGCGCCACCAAATAGACTGGCAAGCAGGCACACTGTTGGAATTGCTTTCATTTGCCACCTCGCCACGTTGGGATAAGAAATCGGTAGGTCAGGGAGATATCCCATATGTTGCCGTTCTTTTTCGAGAACGAGCGTGCGTAGCTCGTGTTCAGTCGGAACTCCTGCGGCAGAGTGTAGTTGAGTCCAAAATCTGCTTCCTGCGTGTCGTTCCCTGGAGCGCCGTCTCCCGCACCGGGGCTGTTGCGAAAGCTCTGCTGCATCCGGAACACCGGTTGCAACCGGCCCGCAATGCTGTTCATGCCGCCGAAGCGCGAAAGCCGGTAGCTCGTCTCGACCCAGTATCCCTGCGCATGCGCACCGTGCGCATACTCTGACCGAATCCGCAGGCCCGAAGCCGCTGGAGTCCACCACACGTGCGTGCCCCAGGTGTCCTTGCGCTCGCCTTGCAGAAAATGCTGATACGACGAGCCAATCTCAAGGTCGGCATGCGGCAGATACACCTCGACGCGCTCGCCGGCGGAGCGGCCAGCCTGGAATTGCCCCGTGGAACGCTCCGCAGAAAAGTAGGTGGTGTAATTCACCTGCACCTTCGAACTGCCGTAGGCATTGCCGCGCAGCATCACGCCGTCGCTCGATCCACTGGTGCGCGTTCCCAGTCCGAAGATCAGAGGCGCATCCTGCAGATCGCGGATCCAGAGCGCCGTCAGGCGTTCGTTATAGACCCCAAACGGCGTTTGAAATCGCCCCAGCACGGCGGTAACGTGACGATTCACGAGCACATCGGCCTGCAGATACTCGAGGCTCGACGTATAACTCGTGTCCCATGTCCCGTTGGGTCCGCTCATCTGCACCAGCCCGCGCAGATCAGCACGCGCTTCGACAAGGACGTGGTTCCCCAGCGGCAGTGCAAGCACCGGCGCCACCACCGGCTGCACAAACGTGGATCCCTTATTGGTGCTGCTCAACATCCCCGCGCCACCCGAGATGACAGGGATGTTGGGCGACGTTTGCGCGCTCATGAGTTGACCGCCGAGCCACAGTGCGGCTGCGACGATCGCGCTGCGTTGAAGGAGGGTGCGTTTGGTCAATGAGGGCATAGTTTCGAGACGAGTTCGAACACAACCCTAACCAGATGCGTCCAGGCATGTGTCAATCGCTCGTCGATGGAATGTCATTCGTTTGTCGCGCCAGGCCCAAATGACGCATTGACAAAACAGTGACAAACGCAACATCGCTCCCTGACAACTTCGCAAGGTCCGGTCATTAGGTTGGGTTGCAGGCTTCGAGTGCCGCAGCAGTGAGGCGTCGCGATCGAGCATCGATGAAAGGATTTTGATGGCTGCCAGAGTGTTGACGAAGTTTGTTCTTACAGGTGTCTGTGGAGTAGTGCTGGCAGCCGGAGCGCGAGCCCCTGAGACTCGCCGAATCGAAGTGGTGGCGAAACGATTTGCGTACATTCCCGCGGATGTCACCTTGAAGAAGGGGCAGCCCGTCGTGCTCGTTCTGCGCAGCCAGGACGTGGCGCACGGAGTGAAGTTCAAGGAACTCAATCTCCAGTCCGACATCGGCAAAGGCCAGACCAGTGAGCTTGCCTTCACGCCCGCACAGACCGGCGACTTTGTCGGCCACTGCTCACGATTCTGCGGCTCCGGCCATGGCGCAATGACCCTGACGCTGCATGTGACGGAGTAAGTCGTGAGGAGATGGTTTAGCAGTCTCGCGCTTCTGCCCTTGCTGCAAGGGTGCAAGGCCACGCCCTCGTCCCGGGCGGAGACGGCAGTGATGACGAAACTGAAACACACCGTCACCGTGCGCGGTAAAAACGTCCGCAACCCTCTCGCCTCCACTGAGGGCACCATCGCGGATGGCAAGGAAGCCTTCGGCCACTACTGCACTGCATGCCATGGGATGGACGGGCAAAACACCGGTGTCCCATTTGCGGATCGCATGACACCTCAGGTTCCCTTGCTCACCTCTCCTGATATCCAGTCCTATGCCGACGGCCAGTTGAAATGGGTCATTGACAACGGCATCAAGCCCTCCGGCATGCCCGCCTCAAACGGCATTCTCAGCGACGACGAGCAATGGGCGATCGTCATTTTCCTCCGCCACCTGCCGCCCGCTGGCAGCGCCGGAGAGCCATCGATGTACAGCAAATGATGTCACTCCACTCGACCCCGAGGAACGGCTCGATGTCCGCACTTCAGCCCACAACTCGCGAATGCCGCAAAGCCCTCGCATCCGCGTTGTCGCTGCTCGTCGGTTGGATCCTGCTCGTTAACTGGACTCTGCTCGCATCTGCACAACTCCCTTCGCAGAGTGGACCGGCCGCCACATCGCAGGCCACCCCCGGCAACACCGCCGCCAACCCGGCCCTTGATCAGGCGAACGCTGCGTTGCAGGCGGCCGACCCGCCATCGGCGGCCACGCTTCTCTCCGCGAATCAAATCATTGCCACGCTTCATCAGCGTCCCGAGATCGTGGTGGACCTGAAGCAGGTAACGTCGCAATTCTTTGCCCGTCAGGGTCTTGCACTGCAGGAAGATTCCATCAGCGACGAAATGCTGTTCAAAGTCATCGCCTCCAACATCGGGCTTAGGCGTGATCTGTCCGCGTGGTTGCGGGCGCGCGGCTATATAGCCGACACCGCGTTCGAGCGCACAGTGGAGGTCGAGGATCCGAAATCCGCTCTCGAACAGCGCACCCTGTCGCAACTCGATCTGGACCCCGCCCTCCCCGCAGACCCGCGCGAAATGTCCCGCGCGGAGGAGGATGCCATCCTGCAGGGTGTGCCGCTCGCGTCCACGAGAGAGACGCGAGCTGCGCCTTCCACCTTGGGCGTCGCAGAACGGACGCCTCCCCTGTCAAGCGTCCCTGAACAACGAAAACTGGGCTCGAAGACTCCGGAGTCAGAAACCCCAACCCAGGACGTGGACCTCGTGCACCAGCCCACTCCCTCCAACCTGCAGTCCATGCGCGATCTGTATACCCAGGTGCCCGAGCAGGCGAGCCACGCCAAACGCTTCGGTGCCGACGTCTTCCTGAACCGCGGCCCAGCCGCGCGCGAGATGCCGATCGACCTGCCCATCGGCCCGGACTACATCCTTGGCCCCGGTGACGCGGTCGCCATCTCGCTGTGGGGCAGCGTCAGTCAAACCTTCCATCGCGTCGTGGACCGGGAAGGCCGCGTTACGCTTCCCGATGCGGGGCCCTTGAACGTCGCGGGACTCTCGCTCGAACGAGTGCAATCCCTCATCGCCGGCGCCCTCAGCCGCCAATTCCATGAGGCCCATGTCGTCGTCTCGCTGGCCCATCTGCGCACCGTGAGGATTTACGTCGTCGGCGATGTGCAACGGCCCGGAGCCTACGACATCAGTTCGCTCTCTACGCCGCTCAATGCACTCATCGCGGCTGGCGGCCCCACCAGCATCGGCTCCTTGCGAAGCGTGCGCCACTTGCGCGGCAGGATCAGTCTCGGCGATGTCGATCTGTATGAGTTCCTTGAGGGCGGTGTGACTCCATCGGCCGAGCGCCTCGAAGCCGGCGACACCCTGTTCGTTCCGCCGGTAGGTCCGCAGGCTGAAGTAACTGGCATGGTCAAGCGCCCCGCGATCTACGAGATGAAGGGCAGCGGCACAACTTTGGCGGATGTCCTTCAAGCCGCCGGCGGCGTCCAGGCGACCGCCGCAATGACTCACATTCGAATCGACCGCATAGACGCCAGTGGTCACCGCGAGACAACCGACCTGGCCCTGGGACCCGCCGCCACACCGGACACAATGCGCGAGAAGATGCGTGCTACCGCCATTCACGACGGCGACAAGATCGTAGTCGCGCCGATCCTCCCGTACAGCGAGAAAGTCATCTATCTGGCAGGACATTTCGTTCGCCCCGGCCGTGTCGGATTTCACGAGCCCATGACCCTGAGCGATGTCATCCGCTCCTATCAGGACCTCCTCCCGGAGCCCGCAGATCGTGGCCAGATCATCCGCTTGATGGTGCCCGATCTTCACCCCGAGGCGATCGAGTTCAACCTCGCGGAAGTTTTGGCAGGTAATGTCGCGATGCACCTTCAGCCGTATGACACGGTGCGAATTGCAGGGCGCTATGAAGTCGACGCGCCCCGTGTGACCGTCCGCGGCGAAGTGCTGCGCCCCGGCCATTACGCGCTGACCGAGGGCATGACCGCGGCCCAGCTCGTGCGCATCGCCGGCGGCTTCAAGCGGAGTGCGCTCTTGAGCGACGCCGACCTCGCGAGTTACGAAGTCAAGGACGGACAGCGCGTCGTCGGCGTGCGCAACACGGTCGCCATCGGCCAGGCGGTGCAGGACGCCGCGCCCCACGCCGACGTGCGGCTGCGACCCGGAGATGTCCTCACCATTCACCAGATTTCAGGCTGGAACGATATCGGCGCGTCCGTCACGCTGAGCGGAGAGGTAGTGTTTCCCGGCACGTACGGCTTGCAGGAAGGCGAGAAGCTCAGCTCTGTCCTCCAGCGCGCCGGCGGCTTCCGCAACACGGCCTATCCCGACGGCGCGTTCATGATTCGACAGCAGGTCAAAGACCTCGAGCAGAAGAGTCGCGCCGAGTTGATCCGGCAGATCGAAACCACGTCCGCTGGCGCCCGGCTCGGATCGAGAGTCGGTGATGGCAACGACAACGCGACCCTGCAACTGCTCGTACAGCAGCAGGACCAGGTACTGCAGAGCCTTCGCACGCAGCCTGTCGTCGGTCGTCTGGTGATCGATGTCGGGCTCAACGTAAGCGCGTGGCGCGATACGCCGGCGGATGTCGAGATGCGGAGCGGCGACGTGGTAAACGTTCCCAAGCGGCCGGGCTTCGTCCTCGTCTCCGGACAGGCGTACAACGCGTCGGCAATTACCTTCGTCCCCGGCAAGGACGCAGCCTGGTACCTGCACCAGGCAGGTGGAGCCACCGACGTCGCCAATCGGAAGGAAATCTTCGTGATCCGCGCCAACGGCTCCGTGGTCGGGAGGCGCTCGGGGAACTGGCACGAAAATGTCCTCTCCGCGCGCCTGAATCCCGGCGACGTCGTGGTCGTCCCGCAAAGAATTGTCGGCGGCTCAACCTTCTGGAAAAACACCCTCGCCGCTGCACAGGTCGCATCGTCGATCGCCTTCACCGCAGCCCTGACCTTGCATTGATCGATATCCTCATGACCGTACCGGAACTCGACTTACGCGCTCTCCAGCCGCTCCCCATCGCCGGGGATCGGGATGCCGGGGATCGGGATGCCGGGGATCGGGATAAAGACGTGTTGCTGCGGAATGTCACCTTTCTTTGGAGCCGCCGCGTCATCCTCGCCAAGGTCGTACTCGGCGCTCTGCTCTTTAGCGGCATCGTCGCGTTCTTGTTGCCAAAACAGTACCGCTCCACCGCGCACCTCATGCCCCCACAGCAGACCACCAGCGGGGCCGCGATGCTTGCAGCTCTCGCCGGCAAAGCTGGAGCCAACAGCGGACTCGCCGGTCTGGCAGGCGGTATTCTGGGCAGCCGAGGCAATGGCGCTCTCTTCATCAGCCTCCTCCGCAGCGGCACGGTCAGCGCACACATCATCGACATGTTCCAGCTGCAGAGCGTGTATCGCAAGCGCTACGTCGACGACACAGCCCGGCGGCTTGCGAAGCAGACCACCATCGCCGAAGACGCAAAGAGCGGTGTCATCACCCTGACCGTCGAAGACTCCGACCGCACCCGCGCCAGGGACATCGCCTCAGCCTATATCGAGGAGCTGAACGCCCTGGTCGTACGCGTAAATACTTCGTCCGCCCGCGTCGAACGGGAGTTCATCGAGCGGCGACTGGTCGCAGTGCAGCATGAACTTCAGCAGGCCCAGGATGACATGAGTCGCTTCTCCACCGAGAACACGGCCATCGATATCAAGGAGCAGACACGCGTCACAGTAGACGCTGGTGCAAGGCTGCAAGGCCAGCTGGTCGCGGGTGAAAGTGAGCTGGATTCGCTCGGGCAGATCTACGGCCCAGACAACGTCCGGGTCCGTGCCGCGCAAGCCCGCATAGCGCTCCTCCGCCGCGAACTTATCCGCGCCAGCGGCGGAGCAGGTTCGGACGCCACGCACCCCTATCCGGCTCTCCGGCAATTGCCCGCGCTCGCCGTTCCGTGGGCCAATCTCTATCGAAAAGTTCGCATCCAGGAAACAGTCTTCGAGATGCTTTCGGCACAGTATGAAACCTCGCGGATCGAAGAAGCGAAGTCGATTCCTACCGTGAGCGTCATCGATGCACCCGGCATCCCCGAACGGAAGTATTCGCCGCATCGCCTGCTCATCATGTTGGTCTCTGCCGTAACGGCGTTGCTCTGTGCCGTGTTCTTTCTGCTGATGCAGAGGTCGTGGCACGAAGTCCCCGATCTCGACCCCCGCAAGCTCTTTCTTCGCCGAGCCGGGCAGGACTTCCAGCAGCACTTCGCGCGAAAACGGGAGGTCCGATGACCACCCAGCAATCCCGTCCCATGCGCAACGGCGTTTACGCCATAGGCGACTGGGTGCTGCCGCAAATCGGTTTGCTGATCGCGGCACCCGTACTCCTTAGGCGCCTCGGCATTGCGCAGGTCGGCATCTGGATGCTGGCCAGCGCCGCTGTCAGCAGCGGCACGCTCCTCTCCACAGGCTTCGGCGACGCCGCGGTCAAGTTCGTCGCCATGTACCGTGGACGCGGCGATCTCCGGGGCATCGAGCGCACGGTACGCGCCATGCTCGCCATCAATCTTCTCTTCGGCGTTGCCCTGTCCGCGGCCCTCTACTGCCTTGCCCCCTATGCGATTCCCCGCATCCCCGGGCTCGACGCGAAGCTCCAACAGATTTGCCTGGTGTCCTTGCGAATCGGCAGCGCACTCCTTCTGGTCAAATCGGTCGAGAGCGTCCTGATCTGCACACTCCGCGCCGCCGAGCGTTATGAGGTTGCCGCACGAATCACGGTTACCTGCCGCGTCGTCATCCTGATCGCTTCGGTAGTGTTGGCCTTCACCGGCGCGAGTGCCATAGGCATCATGGCTGCAACTCTCTGCCTCTCTGTCTTCGCAGTCGTGGTGCAGGGGATCGCCGTGCGCCATGCGCTTGGCAACCTGCTGCTGCTGCCTTCTTTCCACACCGAAACGTTGCGTCTGATCGCAGGATTCGGCACTTTCAGTTGGCTGCAGGCGCTTGCAGCGTTCGGCTTCAGCCATGCCGATCGATTCGTCGTTGCTTTCTGGCTGGGCGCACCAACGCTGGCAATCTATGGGCTCTGCCTGCAGGCCGCCCAGCCCATTCACTCCCTCATCAGCGCTGGCCTGCATGCCCTTTTTCCCCATCTCAGCGCCCGGCTGGAAAGCCAACCCATCGCCACGCTCTGGCCAACCATCCTCGCCGCTCGCCGAGCCAACCTTCTCGCGGCATTCGGCTTAACCCTGCCCTTGATGCTGGGAAGCAAACTCCTTCTTCGCCTGTGGCTGGGGCAGACTGTCGCGCAGCAGGCATGGTTGGCCCTCACGATTCTTGCGTTAGGCTTTGGTCTGCTCGCCCTCAACATCACCGGACACTACACCTTGCTCGCTCTGGGCAAGGTGCGTCCGGTGACGCTCTATAACCTGGCTGCTGGCGTCACGATGATAGTCGCCATGGCGCTGATGACCCCCCGCTTCGGCATAGTGGGCGCGGCCTGCGCTCGCCTCGTCTATGGACCGATAACGTGGCTCATCTACCTGCCGCTCCGTCGCGTGCAAAGCCAGGCGTCGTCACCCACACGCATGGCCATGCCGGCAGTTACGGAGGGCCGCTGAGTGTCCACCCTCCGTCTCCATCCCGCGATCGTCATCCTGGAGGACACAACGGCGCAACCATACGCGCTCTGTGTGGGCTTCTTCTTCATCGCTCGCATTGCGCTCACATTTATTTTCTTCCAGGGCAATCCAGTCGCAGGTACGGCCGCCAACCTCTGCCTATCGATCCTGTTGCTGATCGGTGCCGGACTCACCCATGGTTCCCGTTCGGCGACCAGGGTGCGCGGCGCATTTGCCTCACCGGTCATGCGGTGGGTGACTGCATTCCTCGGCTTCGCCTTACTAAGCCTGTTCTGGACCGGCGCCCAATCACCCTCCGTGGCCGCGGCCTACTGGGTGGGCATGGCCGCGGACGTAGCCCTGGTCTTGATCATGCTTCGCGGAGACGACCCCCGCGCCACCACCGACTCGCTGCTGCGCGGCGCGGTGCTGGGCGCATGCGTCGTGGCGGCGCTCGCCTGGTGCTCCCCACCCACTGACGACATGCGGCTCGGCGACAACGCGTTCCTTCATCCCAACACCCTTGGCCTCAACCTTGGCCTCGCTACCCTGTTCGCCCAGCATCTCGCCCAACGCAGCCGCCAGCGGCTGTGGCCTTGGACGTGCGCCGGGTGCTTTCTTGCCATCACCCTGTTGCGCACCCTCAGCAAGACCGCGCTGATTGCCTTCGCAGTCGCAGAAATCTGGTACCTGGCACGAAGCAAGGATTGGTCGCGCCGCACAAAAACCCTCATGGTGCTCGTCGCTCTCGTCGTGTTGATCGCCTTCTCGAGTCTGCTTTCGGCTTACCTCGACACCTACAACAACACCGGCACCGGCAACCAGGTGGAGACGCTGACCGGCCGCACCGTCCTCTGGGCGACCGCGCTGACCATGGGCCTCGACGCCCCGTGGGCCGGACACGGGTTCGATTCCTTCCGCAACCTCATTCCAGCCTTCGGCCCCTTTGAACCGGTACACGCGCACAACGAATTGATCCAGCAATTCTTCGAGTTCGGGGCAATCGGTATCCTCCTTTTTCTCGGAGTTCACAGCAGCTTTTACAACCTGCTGCGCCGTTCTTCTGCGGACTCCTTGCAGCCGCTGGCCTTCAACGTGCTCATTTTTTCGTTGTTGCGCGGCGCAGCAGATACCCTCTCCTACGGCTATTCGTTCCCGCTCTGGCTCATCGCCTGCCTGGCGGTCTGCCTCCATCGTCCGAGTCTCGGGAGGTCCGCGTGGCAGTAGCCAGAATCTCCATCGTTACGGCCTCCCTCAATCAAGCCGCATACCTGCTTGAGGCCCTCGAAAGTGTGCGTTGCCAGCGCTCCCTCGACGTAGAGCACCTCGTCTTCGACGGTGGTTCGACCGATGGCAGCGTCGACTTATTGCGCAGCCTCGACTGGCCCCATCTGCGCTGGCAAAGCGGGCCCGACAAAGGTCAAAGCGATGCACTCAACAAGGGATTTCTAGCGGCATCCGGTGACATCGTGGGTTGGCTCAACTCCGATGACCGCTACCGCGCATCCTGTTTCGCCCACGTCCTCGAAGCATTTCGTCAGCATCCCGAGGTAGACGTCTTCTATGGCGACTACACCGTCATCGACCAGCATGGCAAGTTCCTCAAGATCCGTCAGGAAACCGGCTTCAGCCCATTCATCCTTACCTATCACCATGTCCTGGTCATTCCCACCCCGTCCACCTTCTTTCGCCGTCGCATCTTCGACGAAGGCAACTTCCTGCGAACAGACCTGCACTACGCAATGGATTACGAATTTTTCCTGCGGCTTTCTGCAAAGAGATACAAAATGCAACGGCTCCCAGCGCTGCTAGCCGACTTCAGAGTGCATCCGCAAAGCAAGTCAGAGACGAGCGCGCACCGCCAGGCCGCCGAAAAGGAGCAAGCCATGCTGGAGCATTCCTTCCTCGGGCGTCAGCCTTTTCCAACGCCCGTATTGAAGCTGCTGTTACTCGTCGTGCAATCCGTGGCCGGCTGCATGCGCTGGTCGTGGAAATTTGTCGGTGGAGCTTATTTCAGGAGCTTCGTCTACCGCCTTGGAGCCCGGCGATGAGAATCCTGGTCGCGCACAACCGTTATCAGTATTCCGGTGGCGAAGACTCGGTCATGGAAGCCGAAGTCAACATGCTGCGTCGCGCAGGAAACGACGTCCTCATCTACGAGGCGGACAACGCCCTCATCCATGGATTTCGCGCAAAGGCACACGCCGCCGTGTCGATCTTCTCTTCTGCCCATAGCTATCGCTCCATGGCTGCAAGGCTGGCATCCTTCGCGCCGGATGTAGTTCATATTCACAACTGGTTTCCCCTGCTTTCGCCGTCGATTATCTCCGCCTGTGTCGACGCCGGCATCCCGGTCGTGCAGACGTTGCACAACTTCCGCATGATCTGCGCCAACGCCAACCTGTATCGCGACCGGCACATCTGCCTGGACTGTGTCGGGAAACTAGTTCCAATTGCGCCGGCGGTGCACGGATGCTATCGCGACAGCCACATCGGATCGGCCGCCATCGTGGCCGCCTTTGCCTTTCATCGGCTCCGTGGAACATGGAAGGGCGTAACGACTTTTATTGCAGTCTCAAACTTTCAACGCTCGCTCCTGATTCAAGGTGGCATGGATGCCAATCAGATCGTCGTCAAGCCAAACTTCGTATCCGCCCCTACGACTCTCCCGGCGCTCCGCGGGGACCACGCTCTCTTCGTAGGCAGATTGGTCGAGGAGAAAGGCATTCGCACCGTTCTGCGCTGTTGGGAAAGCGAAATGCCAGGGCTTCGCCTCCGCATAGTTGGCGACGGCCCGTTGCGGCACGAAGTCACCGACCGGGCAACATCCATACCCGACGTAGCCGTGCTTGGTCAGCGATCTCATGCGCAGGTTCTCGCCGAAATGGCAGCGGCCAAAGTCGTCGTCTTTCCCTCGGAGTCGGCCGAGACCTTCGCCCTCACAATCGTCGAGTCCTTCAGTGTAGGGACGCCGGTCATAGCAGCCACCCAGCCTTCCGTTCTAAGTCTGGTGCGCGAAGCACAAACCGGTTATCTCTTCACGCCCGGCGATGCCCGGGAACTCGCGGACACCCTCCGGCTCGTGAGCACTAATCCAGATGGCTGGGAGGCAATGCAGGCAAAGTGCATTGCGGCCTACCGGTGCAATTACACCGAAGCACGCAATTATGACCTGCTCACAAGCATCTACGCCGATGCGATTCGCACCGTGCGGGACCGCCAGACCGCCGCCACCACCGTGAAGGCCAGCATCGGTCTCGTGCCGGCCGGTGAAGCACCCGGCAAAAGCGAGGTAGCCGGATGACAGACTTTGATCCCGGCACACAGCTCGGTGCAGGTTCCTCTCCGATTGTGGAAGGACCGGAAGAAACCACGACCCCTCTGGATTCGGTGCCCCTTGCCAATCTGCTGGGTGTCGGAGTTCACGCGATCGACATGCCCCGCACCGTCGCCATCATGTGCCAGGCCATCGTGCATCGGCGCAAAGGATACATCTGCCTGATGAGCGCGCATGGCATCATCGAAGCCCGTCGCGACAAGAGCTTTCAGAAAGTTGCCGCCAACGCCTTCCTTGTACTCCCCGACGGCATGCCTGCCGTATGGATGGGCCATCACCAGGGTTTCGCGGAGATGCAGCGTGTCTTCGGTCCGGAGTTGATGGAAGTCATTCTCGGCCGTGAAGACCTCTCCCACCTCAGGCACTTCTTCTGCGGCGGTGCTCCAGGTGTAGCGGACCGTCTTCGCGCAGTGATGGTGCAGCGTTATCCCTCGGTACAGGTCTGCGGCACGTTCTCTCCTCCGTTCGAGCCCATGACCCCCGAGCAGGACTTCGACTTCATTCAACAAGTACGCGCGGCTCAACCCGACATCCTTTGGGTCGGCATAAGTACGCCGAAGCAGGATCACTTCATGCATCGCTACTTGCCGCTCCTCGATACCACGCTGATGGTTGGCGTGGGAGCGGCCTTCCTGTTCCACGTCGGTGCCATTCACGACAGCCCCGCCTGGGTAAAGCGGTCTGGACTCCAGTGGCTTCATCGACTCATCCAGGAGCCCTCGCGCCTATGGCGACGTTATGCCATAACAGTCCCACTCTTCGTTTTCCACGCCGGCCTCCAGCTCATCGGGCTGAAGCGGTATTCGCTGAATCCAGCCTCCGTTTTTCGGAGCCGACCCACCAACCGTCCCACGACCACCAGATAGAGGGGAGTACTCATGCAAGCCGAACCCCAGTTACAGACCGACTACTTGCCCCTGCAAACATCCCTGCCAGCGGCCCACCTCCGGCGCGACTCAGGCCTATGGCTGTTAAGCAATCGAGCAGCCAGGCAGCAGGGATGGCATCGCCTGCGGGATAGCCAGTCCCTGACCGGGAGTGCCCCCATCCTGCTGACCTATGACGTGGTGAAACGTGGCTTCGACATCACCATCGCGATGTCTTTGCTGGCGCTGCTCAGCCCCTGCATGGCGTTGTTATGGCTGCTGGTCAAAATCGACTCGTCAGGCCCGGCGATGTTTCGGCAAACAAGAATCGGCAGAGATGGCCGCCCGTTCCTTATCTGGAAGTTTCGCAGCATGCACGACGGTGTACCCGCTTACGCCCGGTCGCCTTCGAGATCGGACGACGCGCGCATCACCCGCCTCGGACGACTCATACGCCAAAGTTGCCTCGACGAACTGCCGCAACTGATCAACGTGTTGCGCGGCGAAACGAGTCTCGTCGGACCACGTCCGGAGATGCCGTTCATCGTCGCCACCTATTCGGCCGACCAGCGGCGTCGCTTGGACGTGACCCCAGGCATGACCGGGCTCTGGCAGGTCAGCCCGGGCCGCATCGCCCCCATCCACGAGAACCTGCATCTCGATCTGCATTACATCCACCATCGCAGTTGCGTCCTCGATGTCGTAATCCTGGTCCGAACGCTGGGCGTCCTCGCTGGCGGCACCGCAGAGTGGGAACATGGCAACTAGCAGGATCCCGGCATTCGAAGACGCCTGCACTGGAGCACCCTTCGCGTCCCTACATTGTTGTGAGCGTTGGCGCCGCGCCCTGAAGCTTGGACGGATCGCGCTCGACCTTACCCGCGATTTCCGGATAAACCACCAGCACAGGTTTCCCGAACACTATCTTCCGGACATCCAATCGATTTACGGATAGAAGCTGGACGGGATTGCATGGCTGCTTTCACGGCCCGAAGGATGCAGGACGTGCTCTCCTCTACACTCTGGCAATCCGTAAGGCATTCAACGTCTGGGGCGAGCGGAGGCTCATAGGGATCACTGATCCCGGTGAAGTGGGGAATTTCTCCCGCCATAGCCTTGGCATACAGTCCCTTGGTATCACGGCGAACACATGTGGCGATCGATGCGTTCACGTAGACCTCAAGAAGTGGGCTCACCTGTCTGCGCACCAGGCTGCGCGCTTCTCGATACGGCGAAATTGCCGCGACCAGAACGACTACGCCCTGCTCGACCAGCAGTCCGGCCACGTAACCCAGCCGCGCCACATTCTCATCGCGGTCTTTCCGGCTGAAACCCAGATCGCTGCACAAATTCCGGCGAACCTCGTCGCCGTCGAGCACACAAACGCGCATGTCAAGCACGCGCAGAGACCTCGCCACCTCGTTGGCAAGTGTCGTCTTGCCTGCGCCGCTCAGGCCCGTGAACCAGATGCCGAGTCCCTTTTTCCTGTGGGCAGCATTCAAGGAAGGCATCGTCCGGCCGCTCGTGAAGGCATCCCCTTGAAGCATGACTGAGAATAAACAGCGGCGTGCAGCAGAAGATCAGCGGCCGGTCAGAAGAATGTCAGCGCATTGTCAAAATAGGCGTTCTATCAACCGGTGTTGTACATCTGCGAAGCTACTGGGAGACATCCTTCACGCAGCGAAATCCGATTGTCCCGGAACGATCGAGGCTCGGTGCCATCAGCAGATATTTTCCGTGCTGGTCGTTTCTGAACGCCTGGGGGAAGTACCACCGCGTTCCGCCTGGACGGTAGTGGCTGCCACCACGCACGATCGCCGCGCGAGTATGGTCGTCGGTATATTCATCCGTCCACTGCCACACATTGCCGACCATATCCATAACGCCGAAGGGACTGGCTCCCTCAGGATGTGCCTGCACATCGCTCGGAGGAGGCATCGTGCGGCCCGAGTCCTGCGCTGGAACGGCATGATGTTCGATTGCTTCCGCCATCTCCATATCACCCCACGGATAAGGCCGTCCATCCGAGCCCTGCGCCGCAAACTGCCACTCCCATTCGTGAGGAAGACGCTTCCGCGCCCACTTCGCATAGGCACGCGCGTCCTCCATAGACACCCACGTCACCGGCTTGTTCGCCCACCCGTCCGGATAGCTTCCGTTCTTCCAGTCGCGTAGAAAGTTGTGCCCATCCGCAGGTTTGTAACGCGTCGCATCCAGGAACGCTTTAAATTGCAGGTTAGTGACTGGGTACTTATCGATCCACACACTATCCAGCGGAACGATCGCATCGTGGTACCGCCGTGCTGACGACTCCCATGGATATTGCAGGTCTACGCCCTCGTCGTTCTTTCCTTCGATCTCGATTCCAACCACACGAAATCGGAACGCAGTCTTCGGCAGCAGAACCATGCCGTCGACGGGACCTGCGGCAGCCTCAGTCTTTGCGATGGCTACCACTGTCTGCGGAAGCGGCTTCCATTCCGCGCTATAGGTTGATAGTGGCTTCTGTGTCCACTCGCGTGTGGAAGTCATCAGAGCTTGCAGTGCAGGTTTCAACTCCGTGGTAGCCAACAGCGAGCCATAGCCATTAGCCTCCAGGTCGAAGTTCAGGATCGCCTTCAGGATCGTCTTGTCGCTGGTCACCTGCGGTTGCAGTTCCACCCCATGCCATAGGTCGTAAAAGTGTTCCCCGGGGCGGTAAGGTACTTCGATCTGCGCTCCAGCCAGGGGATAGGAATTGCGGTTCACCACGGTCCACAGCGTCTCCGTACCCATTGGCCACTTACTCGCAAATACCCCGAAGCGGAGGGTCGGCGTATGCGGCTCCCATTGCGGACTGACAAGAAAGGGTTGAACGGCACGTTCTACAGTCGCCACGCGCCGTATCGTTTCCCCATCGCGCGGCGTGAAACCATTCCAGATGCCCCACACATTCTCCCAGCTTTCGAACCCGATGCCATTGAAGAACGCTTCCTGCATGTCGTCTGTATGCGTGCGGCCCCAGCGGTTGCTCAGATGCTCCATGTGCCGTGGCTCAAGCCATTTGTACCGGCTCACCGACGGTGCGAATTCGTACTTCCAATATCCCCAGTTCATGTTGTTGTAAGCGATCATTTCGTCCGACGCCAATGCATTTTCCGGCTCCAGCGCAAGCGGGTGATGCAGCCCGTCGGAGGCTTCACGGAACGATCTTGGGATACCGCGCAGCGTATCGCCATTGATTCCATCCGCCCCTATCTCCACTAGCTCCCGGCTGATGGAAAGCGCATCCGGCTCGCGCTGTTCGCGTGTTCCCTGGTCCCACAACATAATAGGAAAAAGCACACGAATGCCGTGCCGATGGAAATCCGAAACCATCTCCGTCAGGCCTTTCACGCCGCCCGGCAGGTCGTGAAAGAAGTCGTACTGATTGCGGTCGTCTATCCCAAGGTTCGGATACGTTGGCCAGACCAGGATGCTGTCGATGCCACCGAACCGCTTCGTTACATCCTCCACATAACGTCCTACCGTGTAACGTCCGGAGGAAGGATCGTAAAAATAGCGGTCATGCGCCATCATCTGTGGCTGGATAAAACTGCTCTGCGTCCACAAAAGATCGGCGCGTTTGTATTCGGCATCACTGAGCCCCGCCCGTATGCGTTCCTCGTTCCGCCAGTGAGTAATGTCGCTCAGATAGAACTTCAGCTCCTCTGCGCTGCATAGGCGAGGTGTGGCGGTGTCGTAATCTGGCGCCGCGGTGCAGGCCGGCGGCGGAATCTGCTCTCCCTGCGGTGCATACTTCGCATCCTGCGCGAACGTTGCATGAGCAGCCGCCCACAACGCGAGACACACAAAGGAGCGCTTGAACATCAACACGACTGATTCCCGCATACTTCCAGCTCCTTGCGCCTTTCCGGACGCGCTGCTATGACTGCATTTGCTTCTGAAATTGCCGGACCTCTTCCAATCGCGGCATGGAAGTTTGCGCTCCCGCGCGGGTTACCGAAATCGCCGCCGCGGCCGAGGCAAAGCGCGCCGCATCGACCGGTTGCAGCCCCGTCATGAGTCCCACCGCGAACGCGCCATTGAAGCAATCGCCCGCCGCGACCGTGTCCACGGCACGCACGACAAACGGAGCTATCGTTTGCGACAAGCCCTCCGCTGACGCAACATAGGAACCGCGCGACCCCAGCTTCAGGACCACGCCCTTTGGTCCCTTATCCAGAAGGATCTGCGCCAGTGCGTCCGGCGTGTCCTCGGTGGAAGCCGCGTCGCCCTGCGTCAGGAAAAAAGCAGCCTCGGTCTCGTTAGGCGTCAACCAGGTAACGAGCGGTAGCAGGTCATCTGGTAGCGCTCTCGCGGGCGCGGGATCCAGCATCAGTGGGACGCCTTCACGGCGGCACATAGCCGCCAGGTGACTTACGGTTTCGATGGGCGTCTCCAACTGTGTCAGCACCAGGCCGGCTGACCGGATGACATCGATGTGCCTCTCCAGATCCTCTGGGCTGAGCCGCGCGTTGGCTCCCGGCACAACCACGATGCAGTTCTGTCCATCCTCCGCCACAACGATCGTGGCCACTCCCGACGGCCCACTGACGGCCTCGACACAGTCGACATCGACTCCGGCCTCCGCCAGGCTGGCCTTGAGCTGCGGGCCGAACATGTCCTCTCCCACATGGCCGATCATCTGTACCGGGTATCCCAGCCTGCCAATGGCCACAGCCTGGTTAGCTCCTTTGCCGCCCGGATGGAGTTGGAAGTCATTGCCTTGTAGCGTCTCGCCAGCCACCGGGATACGCCCGGCATAGGCCACCATGTCCATGTTGATGCTGCCGACCACAACAATCGGCTTTCTATCCGTAGTCATGACAATTTTCCTTGAGTGACAGAAAGAGTTCTTAGAAGACCGGTGCAAGCGCGACCGCGGTCAACCCGCACAGGAACAGCAGGAACATCCAACCCAGCAACACCTTCGCCATTCGAGGTGCCCCGGCAAACTCGCGCCAGATGAAGACACCCCATGCCGCGGAGATCATGGTCGCGCCCTGGCCAATCGAATACGACACCGCCGGTCCGACCACGTGCGCCTTCGACGCGACAAAATTGAAGAGGGCTCCCGTGCACCAGATCGCACCCCCGGCCACACCCCACAGATGGTAGGTCGCTTTGGCTCGCCAATAGCCCTGCATCGAAACAGGTTCTCCGCCAATCAGCGGCCTGCGCATCAAGAGATAGTTCAGCGGAACCGCGCACAGCGCGACACCCACGACAAAGATCGCCGTTGTCGCGTACGGTCCCATCGCATTTGGCCCACTCATTGCCTTCGAGACAAACGGATAGAAGCTGCCCATCAGCACACCCGCTACAAGGCAGATAGTGACGCCCCGCAGGGTAAGCGATTTCCGCTCCGCCTCGCGCAAACGGTAGGCCGCTGCGTCGAGCACAATCGCTCCCACCACCAATCCGATGCCGCCGAACAGCATCACCGCGTTTCCACTGGGCGAGATCAGGTAGCTGCTGATTGCTCCAACCACCAGCGCCAGTCCGATGCCCACGGGAAACGCGACCGCAAGCCCTGCAATCTCGATTGCCGCCACCAGCAGCAGGTTCGCAGCGTTGAAGATGACGCCCGCCAGCAGGGCATAAAGAATCTGGGTGCGCTCAGCGTGCAAGAGATCCTGAAGGAACGGCCTGCCTGAATCGCCGACGCTTCCCAGCGTCAGTCCCCACGCCAACGCGCCTACCGCCAGCCCGACGACATAGTCCCAGTAGAACAGCTGAAAACGATACCCGCGGCAGGCCTTGATCGTATTGGCCCACGATCCCCAGCACACCATACTGATAATCATCAGGGAGAGCGCTATACCGTAGTTCTGTGGCTGCATCGTGACTTTCTCCTGCACAAACGCTATCGGCTCGTACCGCTGCAACTGCTTCCGTTAAAACAACCCTTGAACCCGTTCCGCGCTGTTCCGTATCGCTGCGGGTCCGGTGCTGCACTGCGAAAACAAATGCCTTGCGGTGGCGCCAGCGCCGCGCTATCGAGGGATGGCCTGCACCGTTGACAAAGCGCGGCTGTGCAGCCGGACCTTGTACTGGTACCGGTCCCCGCAGGACACGGCCACGCCTATCTCGAGCGGCCTTCCATCTTGCAGGTGAGCGATCCGCGTCACCACCAGCACAGGTGCCCACACCTCGATATGCAAGCGCTCGCTTTCCACCTCAGACGCTGGGCGCGTCTCGACAGTGTCCACGGCTTCAGCAGGCGACAGGTCGTAGCGTCGCGCCAGGAAATCGTAGAGCGACTCGTCCTCCATCTCCGCTTCCAGAAAACCGGGAACAAGCTTGCTCGGGATATAGTTCACCATCAACGTGATTGGGTCCTGGTTCGCCAGTCGCGTTCTGCGCAACTGGATTACTTTTTCATCCGGCGCCAACTGAAGCAGATGCGAGATCTTTTTCGGCGGGTCGATCTCCGCGACCTCTCGGCCCGATGTGTGCGGCACAAACCCGAGCGCCTTTATCTGGCCAGTCCAACTTGTAATCGCGTTAAGCTCATGCACCAGCTTCGGCACTTCCCGGAACGTCCCTCGTCCCTGGTGGCGCACCAGAAGACCCTCGTTGACCAGATCGTCAATGGCCTTTCGAATCGTAATCCGGCTGACCGCGAACCGCTCTTCCAGCATGGCTTCCGGCGGAATCATGGTTCCCGCTTCAGAGGTGGCAAGCTCTTCCCGCAACTGCTCGCGAACCTGCACATACAACGGAATCCGCATGAGAGAGCCATTTGCCATGAGTGACATTCTAAAGTTAGCCCTCTGCAGTTCTCTACGGGAACTATTTCCTGCTGCGCCGAAGGATATACTGTTGTCATAATGAAAGGGAAGCGCATTCGCCTCACCCTGACTCGCTCTAACCGCTCTCACAAATTTACCGCCAATTGTTACCCGCAGGAGTTCGCCGAGCCCAATCTGCACGGCAAACATCATGTCAACATGCCTGGGACGCCCCCGCCCCCGCCACGCCCGGAATGCCTCACCCCTCTACCGTAAGTCCACGGCGCCACACCGCTGCTAACTTGACCCAACTGGGCAAATTAAACCATTCCTGCGTGCTAAATCTGCGCGGATTTACACGCCGGCCGTAATCTGTGGGCCACAGTTACGCTTCATTACAAACGACTTCTGTGCCCTTCCGTCCGCCAGTTCGTCGAGATCAAACGGTGTCCGAACCTCATCCGCAATCCAACCGCCCGCTTCAATCCTGGTGGTCACGCTGTATCGCATTCCGGAGCGGTTGGCGAACCTGCCCTGGTCCCGAATAATGAGCGTCTGCTCCCACGGGCTGCGTTCGTCGGCGAACAGGACGAATCCGCTCTTCACCTGGCCAACCGCCCGCCCATCCGCGTCAACCACCGTCGAAACGATGTTTCCGGCGGCTGTCGAGGCGGTCTCATTATGCAACATGGTGCCGATCGAAAGGCACACTGTATCGACGGCGGAGAATTCACCGCCAACATAGACTCCATACTGCGCGACGTGCAAGGGGTTTGTCTTCAGCAGCCAGGCCGCGCGGCCAGTCCCCCGGCGCCTTCGCGACGAAGCGGCGCTCACGGAGCTATCCACCCGGAGCATCAAGGTGTTCGTCTCGCCGAACTCTACATGCGGGGTCAGGTCGTACCGGCAACCGAGGTAAGCGCTTGCGCGCTGACCGATGGGCTTTCCATTGATCCAGACGGCACTGATGCCGAACACGCCCTCCAACTCGAGCACAATGCGCCGCCCTTGCTCCGAGGTACAAATCTCAAAATCACGGAGCCACCAGCCCGATGCCGCGTCATTCAGAGGTGTCGACAGCGAGGGGGACGCGGAATAGGGGACCGTCAGGGCCTCTCCAGTTTCCAAGGTTGAGGGCGTTACGCTCGCTGCGGAGTCTCGATCCTCCGCGCAGAATCGCCACTGCCCATCCAGCGCGATTCTCTCCCGGACGGTGGACCGTGCCGCAACCAGAGGTACGGAGATCCGTTGCGCACCGGTGGCGCCGGCGGAGCGGCGGGACGGGGTGAAGGGGATGGGCAGCGCAAATGCGGGGCTGTACGAAACGCTTCTGGTCGACATGAAGAAGCTCCTGCTTCAAACTCTTGCCCATTCAGTTCCGGTCTTCAAGGAACAGTTGAGCGTCCCCATCTTCGAGATGCGCGACAGCATCGCCTAGTGGATGCAGGTGCTTACACATAAACGCAACGTAAAGAGTGCTGCGGAATGAGTCGCTTACACAGCAAGTCCTGAAGCGATAAAGCGGTTGTATACTTTGCAATAATCTTTTCGGAGGATCAACCAACCCCGTCGTGACCACCTTGGAACACCCTGCGGAGCACCTGAACGAGCAGTTGGAAAGCGATGAACGGTGGCGGCTGGTCCAAAGAATCATCGCCAGCCGAGGCTTTCAGCGTGCAGGACAACTGCGCAGCATGCTGCTCTATCTCGCGTCGGCGGCCATCCAGCACCCGGAGGAAATCGTCCGCGAGCACCAGATCGCGCAGGAGGTCCTGGGACGCCGCGGAGATTTCGACCCGCTGACCGACAACATCGTTCGCTCCCAGATGAGCCATCTTCGGCGCAAGCTCGAGACGTTCTACGCAGAAGAAGGCCGGCTGGAAACGATGCGGATCGTCCTGCCCAAGGGAAGCTACCTTCCCCAGTTCCAGGTGCACGCGCCGGAATCCATTCCCACTGCGATGCCCGCGGCGGCGGCCCCGGCGACTCCTGCGGTTTCGGTCCCTGGAATATCGCCTTCGCGCCGCTGGTTCTGGAGCTTCGTCGGGTTGGTCGCGGTATCCCTGGCGCTGCTTTGTACGTCCATCTTCCTGTGGTCGCGCGGCGCGCGCCAGGCCACTCCCGCGCCCGGCGCATTGGCGGCCGGCAACCCCTTCGTGAAGTGGCTGGCCCGCTCGAACGGCCCGGTACTGATCGTTATCCCCGATACCGCGCTGGCCGTCATTCAGGACACGCTCGACACCAGCATCTCCGTTCAGGACTACGGTCGAAAGGACTTCCTGAATGACGACATCAGCCGAGTACCGTATGCCCCAATGCGAGATCTGCTCAGCGGCCTGCGCGGCAAACGATACACCAGTGTCGGAGAGTCTGCCGCCGCCACGGATTTCGCGGAAAGCCTCTCCCGCAGTGGTCTGCGGAACAGCCTGCGCTTCGCGCGCGACCTGCATGTGCGCGACTTCGATGAAGGCAACAGCGTGCTCATCGGCAGCCGTCGCAGCAACCCGTGGGAAGCACTCTTTCATGACCGAACCAACTTCCAGTTCACACGCAATACCGCAGACAGCTTCTACTCCTTCGTCAATGCCAACCCGCTGCCCGGTGAGGCCTCCCGCTACTTCCCGTACGTACGCGAGAACGGAAAATTGAGCAGCTATATTGATGTGGCGCTGTGTTCCAACCTGACTCATAGCGGATGGGTGCTGCTCATCAACGGCTCGGACATGCAGGCCAATGAAGCTGCTATCCGCTTTCTGCTCCACGGCACGCTGCCGTCCTCGGTGACGCAGATTCTCACCAAAGAAAATCTGGCCTCCTTTGAAATTTTCCTGCGCGGAACCCATGCCGAAGGCGAAGGCGAGGAAACCTTCGAAGTGATAGCGTTACGCTCGAGCATCACTCAGTAGCTGCGATTTCTGGCCACGACCACACGGCACAGTTGCTTCACGCGCCGGTGGTACAAATGAAACCAATGATGCTAAAAACTTACCGCGGTGTGCGCGCCATACTAGCCCCAACCGTGCTCCTCTTCTGCATGGCCGTGCAAGCCGCGCAGCCTCTAAAGGGGCAGAGCGGTCCAGGCAGATCCACTCAGCCCGTCATCTTCGACACCGATATCGGAGACGACATTGACGATGTTCTCGCGCTGGGACTCATCCTGAGCAGCCCCGAACTGAAGCTGGTTGGAGTGACCACGGCCTGGGGAGATACGGCGCTTCGGGCACGTCTGGTGAAGCGTTTGTTCGCGGAGTGTGGCGTTCATGACGTGCCGGTCTTGCAGGGTGTAGAGAAGCATCATGCCGGGGAAGCTGCCTTTTCGCAAGCCGTATGGGCGCGTCGTGGCCCCCCGGCCGATCCGTCCGACGCAGTCGGTTTCCTGTTGGCGGAAGCCAGAAAGCGGCCGGGTGAGCTCACTCTCATCAGCGTTGGACCGATGACTAATCTCGGCGCAGCTATCGACCGCGATCCGGAAGGTTTCCGCAAACTGAAGCGCATCGTTCTCATGGGCGGATCGGTACGCATTGGCTACGGCGATTTCGGCTATGAAGGCGGACACCATATCGATGCGGAGTACAACATCGCCATGGACCCGGACGCCGCCGCGAAGGTCTTCCGTTCCGGCGTCCCGCTATTCGTCATGCCGGTCGATTCAACGCAGATCAAGCTTGGCGAAGCCCAGCAACAACTGCTGTTCACTCATGGTTCGCCGCTGACCGACGCCCTCACACTGCTCTACCATCAATGGTCGCGAGCTACCAGGCAGCAGACGCCCACCGTCTTTGATGCGATGGCCGTCGCCTATGCGATCGATCCTGGCCTTTGTCCCGCCACCCCGTTGCACCTCGATGTAGACGAGAAGGGATTCACGCGAGAGCAGCCCGGCACCCCCAACGCCCAGGTGTGCCTCAAATCCGACACCGATCAATTCTTCCGCTTTTACATGCCCAGACTGCTGCAGGCCGACCGGTAACTCCACCGGAAACAGCGGGAGCATCGGCGCATCAAGCTATTCAGGCAGCGGGGCAACTTCCGACGTAAAGGTTGGGGCTGGCAAGCCGGCTTTGTTGAACAGATTGGCAACCGGGGCGTCTTGCCACGCGTATCGAACGTAGGCAGGCGAGGGCACTCCCTGGGATCGAACGACCACCGATCGGCCGTCAATCTCTGCGGTAGCGGCCACAAACTTGTGGTCGGCACCGGCTATTTCAAACCCCTGCAGCGCGCCCCCCTTTGCCACAAGTCCGTCCGCTCCGTGATCGAACCGCACCCGCATCGCTTTGCCTTCGCGGACGGTCTCGGCCTGGCGGAACATGGGACCTTGATATTCCACGGGCTCTCCATAGCTGATGGCCCGCGCCGCGAGCGCCAGACGCCGGCCCACAGTTTCCTTGTCGGCAGGATGGATATTACCCGGCTCGCCCACGTCGAACGACACCGCCATACCGGTATTGCGAAGATCGAGTGTCCGTCGTTGCGCATCGCGCAGGGTCCCCCAGTCGCTCGCCGGGCCGGCGTTGTAACTTGACAACTGGACGAAGAGAAAAGGGAAGTCACCCTGCCCGAACCGCGCGCGCCAGTCCGTGATGAGAGTGTGGAAGAGATGAGAGTAGATCGGCGCACGCCGGTCGCCAGCATTTGACTCGCCCTGATACCAGATCACGCCTTTGATCTGTAAATCAATCAGTGGCGCGATCATCCCGTTGTACAGCGCTCCGGGCTCTCCACTCTCCGGCGTTGGATGGTAAGGATGTTGCGGAAGCGGCTTGCCGGCGCTTCTAGCCACGTCATCCTCGTGTGCCTCGAGCACGATAAGTGCCGTCACGTCGATCTGACCACGCATCTGTTCGGCGCGGGTGCGGAAGATCGGCATCAGGGAACTATCTGCCGTCAGGCCCTCAAGACTGGTCCAGGCCTCGGCCGGAGTTCCTCCCCAGGTCGAATGGATCAGACCGATCGGAACGCGCTCGCGATCTGCAATCTCACGGCCAAAAAAGTAAGCGACGGCGGAAAAGTCGGCAGCGGTCTCCGGCGTGCATTCTGTCCACTTCGCCGGCTGGCTGGTAAGCGGGAACGGAGAACTCTTCTTGGGCAAGCGCAGCAATCGAACGCCGGGAAGGTGCGCTCCGGCAATGGCTTCGGCGCCGCCCTTGACGACATTTACGGCAGAGAAACCTTTCAACGGCATCTCCATGTTGCTCTGCCCGGAAGCCAGCCACACATCGCCGATCAGCACATCCGATAAGGTCACTTTCGTCGAGCCCTGCACCGTCAACGTATAGGGTCCGCCAGCGTGCTCCGGATTCAGGTACAGGCCCCAGCGGCCGAGACCGTCAGCGGCCGCCGATTGCGATTGCCCGTTCAACAGGACAGTCACTTCTTCACGAGGCGCTGCCAAACCCCAGATGTGAATGGGAGACTCGCGCTGCAAAACCATGTGATCGCTCAGCACGTTGGGTAGCGACACCTGCGCCTCCGCCGCTGTCACGCCGGACATCCCCACCGCAAAGCCGAGCGCAGAGCATGCCACTCGCGCCAGGAACCAGAACGATCCACGAAACTCGTTAGCCATCATGATGACCCATCATGCCATACCGGTTCTCAGTTCGACCACAAACTGCATCCAGAAGCCCTCAAAAGCGCCATTAAAGAACGCTTTTCACTGCCAAAACTGCACAAAAGTTTCGTGCGGCTCCAACGTGGACCGGGCCCCCGTGATCTCCCGCGCCTTGCCCCAGAGCGTTGTCGCGGACAGCGTGGCCGGTGCGGTCAGTGTGCAGGCAGACGATGTGCTGGAGCCATTCGCAAGAACCGTCACAAAGCGATTGCCGTGCTTCAGAACGCGCAGCAGGCACCCGTCCCCGGATTGATCCAGCGCGAAGGGAACACCCGCGGCCCCGGCCAGAACAGCTTCTTTCAGGTACACAGCCAACGGCTTGCTCTGCTCAAACCACGCACCCATGCCAATGGGGGAGGGAATCCAGAGGACTCTTCCGCCCCCGGGAAGAACCCGTTCCGTCGCCGTAATTTCAGCGCCGTTACGTGCCTTCGCCACGGAGCCGTGCGGCTCGATGCTGCCGAGCCACATGCGGGAGGGCAGGCGCAGTTCGGGCTGGTCCAGCACAACGGAGGGAGCCGTTCGGCTCAGGTGCATCTCCTTCAGGTCGCCCCCCGTGACTGCGCCGAGAGGAAAGCCCGCGAGGGGCATCGCCAGGGCATGAGGGCCATAAAAGCCCGTCAACCCACTGATCAGCAGTGTGTTGCCATGTTCGACGAACTGCTCCAGAACACGAGTCTGCGGTCCGGTTAGTTCGCGGACGTCGGGGAGAATCGCGATCCGTCGCTGCGGCGTTGTGGCCGTCCAGTCGTAGTCGTCAAAATGCTTCACGCGCGGTGGCGGGCCAAATGTCGACAGTGCCTTGTAGAAACCGAGAGCCTCGAAGAAGTGGGCGTCGCTGTCCCGGGCTGCGTCGTCGTTGTGATGGTAGACCGCTTCAAAGTTCATGGTTTCAAGGCTGAGGATGATCGTGACTGGTGACTCAACGGGTTTGGCGCCCGCGAAGAAATCCTGATGCGCGGCTATAACCCGCGTGATATTTGCCGCCGCGAGCAGGTTGCGGCCCGGCCGTTGCTGGAAGTCGAGCATCGACCACTCACCAGCCTCCACACCCGCCCGGCGCGCGTTCAGAAGCCAGAAGATTACGCGCTGGGCCCCCGCGCCGACACTCGTCCATACCCATTGCGCCGTATCGTTTGCCGTGGGCTCCATCGGTTGCGAAGCGCTGTTGATGTTGGTGCCGCCCTGCAACTCCGTAACCCAGTAAGGCTTCGGCTCGATGCTGCCTCGCACCATATCATTCAGAAAGTACACACCCAACTCATATCGCTCCGGCGTAATCAGTGAGAAGTGCCACGCCGGATGGATCGAACATCCCAGCGTGTCCAGAAACTCCCGCCATGCAGGAAGGTTGTCCGAGAGTTTCGCCAGATTGTTGAAGATGCCCGCCGGATTCAAATGCAACGGGTGTTTGGCATCGGACCGCCGCACCTGCTGGGCCAGCCATCTCAGTTCCGTGGTCTGGTATCCGGTCCAGAACTCCCGCCAGTCAAGCTCTGGATTGTGGTTCCAACTCTTGGCAGCGGTTGGTGCGGAGACCGCGCTGAAATCAGCGTAAGCAGATCCCCAGGCAAGGTTGAGTTTTCCGATGCTGCCATAGCGTGGCTGTAGCCAGTGCTGAAAAGCGCGAACAGTATCGGGGGTTTCCAGTGGCGCCTGGCCCGGTTCATTGAGCAGCAACCAGGTATCGAGCGCCGGGCTCCCGCGATAACGCTCCACCACCCGCGTCATGTAGTCTGCGGCGGCCGCCCGCCGCGCTTCGTCCACGATGACACCGACGCCCTGATTTCCGTCGCCGCCGAGAAACGGCGGAGGCCCGGTGGGCGTTAGTGTCGCAACGATGTGGACGTGGTATTTCTCCGCGGAACGGAAGGCAGCGTCATAAAGGGAAAAATCCCATCTGTCCGGAGAAGGCTCGAGATACGCCCACATCATGAACAGCCGTGCCACAGGCATGCCGGCTGTTGAAAGCTCATGGAACCAGGCGTCAATCTCCGCATCCGTCTGGCCAGGCTCGATCCAAATCTGTGCGCCAAGCGCAGGGGCACGCGGTGCCTGGCCGGCTGCAACCGTCGCTCCGATGGCGAGCATGGCCATAGCAACCGCACCTAATAAAATTCGCAAGCACATGGCGTTAACTTGCCTCACCGAACGCAAATGCAACGCAGACATCGGCGACTTAAAGACCATGCAAGCCCGCCTCTCTACCGCGACTCATAATAACAACATAATCAATCTTGACAAACGTTATACAGGCTGGGTAGTGTCTTGCCACCAGGAAAACAGGGATGTCGCTGCTGCCAAAGCCTGTGGACGAGTGTCTCACGGGGCCCTGGGTAGTGCACCGGTCCGAGCACTTCACGACACGCAAGGCAAGCATATCCCAGTACGTAAAGATCTCCGAAAGTGCGGCCTTGCCGCGAGGGAAGAAAATGTACTTTCGATCAACGGCCTGCCTGCTCTGTCTACTCACCATAGGAGCGTCCTGCCAGGCCCCACAGTCCGGTCAGTCCTGGACCATCGGAAACACCCGCATCGAGCGAACTATGTCGTTCACGATTGAAGCCGGATTGCGTACGTCTCGCCTGACAAATTTGGACACGCATACCGACTTGATCGCCTCCACCGACTCTCCCCAGAACTATGCCCCTGAGTTCTCGGTGACTTGCAATGGAAAGGGCTTCAACGGCCGGGGAAAATCGTTCGAGCTGTTGAGCGGAGCGATCAACGTCATTCCCAACGGAAAGCAGCTCGTGATCAAGCTGCGCGCCCGTGCAATTCCGCTCGACGTCGACGTCACCTACAGCGTCTATGACGGCCAGCCGGCCGTGCGCAAAGCGCTCGTGCTGCGCAATACGGGGAGCGCGGTGATCAGGCTGACGCACCTGAAGACAGAAAGCATTTCCCCTTCCATCGGCCCTTCCGCTGACACCCTGCTCAATGCACAATACGGCACGGTGCCTCGCGAAATCCTCTATACGGGCCGCTCGGAGGATGTTGGCCTGCAAATTTTCAATGGCCGCACGGGGGATGGCTTCGCCTTGCTCAACGAGGCGCCCGGGTATATGAAGCGCACAGAAATAGATGGCTTTTATCACCCTGGCCACGTCTTCCTGAACGTCATGTACGACACAGATCTGATGCCCTTCGAGCGCGACTTGAAGCCGGGAGAAGAGTTCCACACCGCGGCATCTTCCATGGTCCTGTTCCGGTTAGGCGATCGTCGATTCGATCCGCAATGGGTCATCCCTTCCTACACCGCCGCAGTCTTTCAGAAGAAGATAGCCCCCCACGGGCCGCCATGGATTTACAACACCTGGAACCCCTTCCGTCGGACCATCAATGAAAAAATCACCCACGACCTGATTGATATAGCCGGTGACATGGGCATCGGCATATTCACCATCGACGACGGCTGGCAGAAAGACTACGGCGCCAACGCCCCTAACCTGACCACTTTCCCTCATGGCATCGAGCCCATCCGCGACGCAGTCGAGGCCAAAGGCATGCGCCTTGGTCTCTGGCTGCCACTGGCCACCATCAGCAAGAACGCGCAGGCCTACAAAGACCATCCGGAGTGGGTCGCGCTCGATCATGCCGGCGTAGAAAAAGAGACCGACACCGCCGCTGGAAACGAGATCGTGATGTGCCTCGCCTGCGGCTACCAGGACATAGCAGCCGCGCGCATCAACGAAGCCATCGGGCGCTTCCACCTTGCCTATGTCAAGCTCGACCTCACTACGGTCTTCAACGCCTACGGTGAGTCTCCCGGCTGTTGGCCGAAGGATCACTCCTACAACGGCTGGGCCGAAAGCCTCGGCTTGATCTACGAAGCGGTCCGCAACGTCACCACCAAGGTGTATGCCGAGCATCCCGACGTTCTCATTGATCTCAGCTTTGAAATGTGGGGTCAGAAGCACCTGATCGACGCTGGCCTGCTCAATGACGGTGACATGGACTGGCTGAGCAACGTCAACGACGAGGACAACGCCTCGGCCGGGCCTCGCCAGGCGCGCATGCTGCTGTATCAGCGCGCAGCTGCCATGCCGGCTGACACGATGCTCATCGGCAACCTGCAGGCAAACTTGCCCAATATTACGGAGGTCTTCGCGACCGAAGTCGGCGCAGCGCCGCTTCTGCTCGGCGATCTGCGCAAGTTGAGCGCGTCCGACAGGACCTGGTATCGCGACCACATCCTCTGGTACAAACGGCTGCGGTCTGAAGTCAACCTCAGCGAAAGCTTCTTCCCTCTCGGCGCGTGGCGGCAGCCGTCGCCGGTAGCGTGGGACGGTTTCGCTCGCCTCGCCCACACCGGGGCTGGCATCGTCACCGTGTTCCGCAACGAGTCCGGATTGCCGTCGGTATCCGTAAAGCTGCCCCTGATGCCCGAAGGCACGTTTCGCCTCAAGTCAGCCATCACGAACCGTGACCTGGGCGTGTTTTCCACGAACGATTGGAAGCAGGGAGTGACGCTGAATTTCCAAACCGGCCAACTGGTGGAGATCGTAGAGGTCCGCGCCGTCGAGACCGGCTCACGCCCAATCATCCGCTGAGCCTCTACCCTCCCCATGTAAGTGATTCCCATCATAAATTCATTATGACAACATGTTGACATTATGGCTATGACTGCGATACCGTTCTCCCGCTTCCGAAAGTGCCCCTAAATGCGCTTCAAACGCCAGAAGTCTGGCGCTCCGCAGCCCGTTTTGCTAGGTGGAGGCTGATTTAGTCCCGAGCGGCTGCTAGAAGTGACTGCAAACAATGTTCCGCGATTTCGATTCAATTGGAGAGGCTATGATCCCCAGCGCCATCGTTCCTAATACTTCCAACCGAAACGCGGTTGGCCCTCGCGGAGCCCGTGGCGTGTGGCGCACGCTCGGAGTCTTGTTGTTTGCCGTCGCACTCACGACCGCTTCGGCCTTGGCGCAGGTTCGCTCCGCCACACTCTCCGGCACCGTGCAGGACACCGCCGGTCGGCTGGTTGTGGGAGCAGATGTCACCGTTATCGAGGTGGCGACGAGCCAGAAGTACGCAGCCAAGAGTAACGACACGGGTAACTTCTCAGTCCCGTATCTTCCCGCTGGAAACTACACGGTGACGGTTGCAGAGAAGGGCTTCGACACGACATCTCAAGCGGGTATCGCCGTAGGAACTGGTGAAAGCGTCCATCTCGACGTCTCGTTGAAGGTGGGTTCGGCATCGGAGGTCGTTCAGGTTGACACCGAGGTAGGAGGCATCCAGGTAGACTCCCCGGTGGTGCAGAGCGTCATTGGCGAAAGGGTGATTGCTTCCATTCCCAACATCTCCCACAACCCCCTGGCGTATGTGAGCCTTGAGGCGGGCGTGAATACCCGCGGAGCCCAGGCATCGCAGCAGAATGCGAACTCGTTCGGTATCGGCATCAACGGCCGGCGCCAGATTTCCGATTTTGCCATCAATGGCGGGCAAGCATACGAGAATGACATCCAGCTCGACGGCCTGAGCACCCAGTCCCCTGGCTTCAATGAGGTCACTGTCGTCGTCAATCAGGACGCAATCCAGGAAGTCCGCGCTCTTGTGAACGACTACAGCGCCCAGTACGGCCGCGCACACGGTCTCATCGCAGAGACAACCAAGGGCGGTACGGACCAGTTCCACGGCTCGGCATTCATGAGAAACCGCAGTTCCATCCTTGCCGCCAACAGCTACAGCAACAACACCCTGGGCCTCGCCAAGCTGGACTCCGAAATTTGGACGTACGGGGGAACCATTGGAGGTCCAATCAAGCGGACCAAGGCCTTTTTCTTCGGGAGCTTCGAAGGTCTGCACTACGATAATCCGCGGACTTTTATCCGCACCGTTCCCACGGCCGCGGAGCGCATCGGCGACTTCAGCAAATCAGTGATCAACGTCAATGGCGTGCGTACTCCCTACGTGTGCCCTGTGGGCGCAACCTGCAGCACACCCTATCAACCCTGCCCTCAGGGGCAGACCTGCACCCAGATCGCTTCTCTCTACGATCCATTCAACGTCGCATTGACGGGCAACAATGTGTACACGCGCGCTCCTATCGCCGGCGCAAACCTGGCCAATAGCTCCCGTGGCGTGAATCAGCTTGCTCTGAACGTGTTGAGCCATTACCCATGTGCTCCTGCGACAGCCGGTCTGGATCCCTGCACAAATCGCACGCCGACTGACAATTTCGGGGGCGGCAACTATCAAAGCACCGGAACCCAGGCGTTTCGCAAAGCCAACGTGAACGCCCGGGTCGACTATCACGTCCGTAAGAATAACTACCTCTACATCACCGGCGGATACACACGCGGTGACATCACCAACCCCTTGATCTGGGACGGCAAGTCCTTGTTCAACCCGGTAGTCAGTACAGGCGATGAGCGCTTCATCAAGGATCGCAATCCCTACATTTCCATTGGCGATACGCAGATTCTTTCCTCCACTCTCGTGCTTGACCTGCGTTACAGCGTCAATAGAGTTGACACCCAAGACAACTCCGATTTAGTCCCGAACGGCTTCGACTACAGCAGTCTGGGCATCAGTGCGATCGATCAGGCCAACAATCCGATTCCGGTTGTCCCCAGCTTTAGCGTAGCTGGTAACACGAACTGGTCGGCTGTCAACAACAACAGCTTCTTCAACAAGCATGAGCACCAGACCAACCACGTCTTCGCGGGCAGCATGACGAAGACATCGGGACGATGGAACTACAGGGTAGGTGGGGAATTTCGCGCCTACCTCGCAAACTACACGGACTCGCAGACTTCCTTCCTCTACAACCTGAGTGGCGCGTTTACTACGCAGCAGACCAGCTCCAGTGGCGGTGGGATCACCACGTCGGCCAACAATACGGCCGCCGATGGGGGCAATGCGTACGCTTCGTTCCTGCTCGGTGCGGGTTCAGTCGGTATTCCTCCGGGTCAATCGGTCCATCCGGCGTACCTGCATCAGTACGCGGCGATCTACACGCAGAACGACTGGCGCCCCAACGAGAGGTTGACCCTCAACTTTGGTCTGCGTTGGGACTGGCAACCCGGTATCGCCGAGCGCTTTGGGCATGCATCGTCGATCGACCTGACGGCGACCAATCCGTACGGCGGTAAGGGTGGCATCTACTTCCCGAAAGCAAATGGAAACGGCAAACGCTTGTGGGATACGGACTGGACTAACTTCCAGCCCCGGTTCGGCTTTGCGTATCGCGCCACCGACGACACGGTCATCCGAGGCGGTGCCGGAGTGGCCTTCCTGCCCGGCAACTCCGGCTTTTTCGATGGTCCGTTCCTTTTCGGCTCGACGTCGTTCAATCCCTACACCAATTCGCAGCCCTATGGATTTGGTGTCCAGACAGGTGTCCCGGTTGGCACGTTCGACAGCGCAGCCGTCAATCAATTCGTTCAGGCTACGGGATCGGATCTTACGGCGCCTGGCATATATGGCGGCGTCGGCGGTCCGCGATTCCCAGTCCACGGCTACAAGAACCCCTACATATACCAAGGCAACGTGCACGTTCAGCAGAACCTGAGGAGAGGGTGGTCATCCGATATCGGGTACAACATCGAAGTCGGCAAACGATTGCCTTTGGGTTCAAGCTTCTCGCCCAACAGCGATCAACTCCTTCCCGACTCGCTTCTACAGAGCTGGCGCGCCAACTACATCTCACGCAATGGGACAGGAAACAGCGGCTCTGATCAGGTTGCAAATCCCTTCCAGCCAAACCCCGCCAAGCTGATTCCGTTCGCAGGCAATCTGGGTAAGGCGACCATGCCGCTGGACCAGACGCTTTGGGCCTACCCGTATCTGGGTGGACAGGTCATCCAGCAGAATCGCGGCTTCTCTTCCTACCACGCCCTCCAGGCTGCGATCAAAAAAGACTTTGCGCACGGTCTGATCGTCGGCACCAACTTCGCGTGGTCAAAGAGCCTTGGAGTCGACGGCGGAACCGCACAGAACAATTTCGGCTCAGAGGGCACCGGAAATTCCCTTCCCAACCTGCGCGATATCCGTCTGGACAAGCGTCTCTCGGCCAACGACACCCCCATCCGTTTTGCCGGCTACGCTGTTTACGATTTGCCCTTCGGCTCCAGGCAAGCATTGACTTCCAGCAACCGCATCTTGCGTGGCCTCATCAGCGGCTACCGCATCAGTGGTACCTACATCTGGCAGTCCGGAATCCCTCAGCAGATTTCCATGGGCAGTTCGATTAACGGGCTCGCAGATAGAAACGCCGATGTACCGTTTGTCCTGCCGAAGTCGTTCCAGCACTTCTACGATGGCAAGACGTCGGTGACCTTGCCTTACTCTGGTCGCGTAATCACGCCGTGCAAAAACTGCTTCCTCAAATACAACTCGGATGCGTTCAAAGGGCGGACAACGATCGGTGCCAACGGGTCGACGATCAGGGACATCTACTATTTCGGAAACGCGAGCACAAACTACGGTGACCTGCGGACCGACCCGGTGAACAACGTCACGATGTCCTTCGAGCGTGAATTCAAATTCCACGAGCGGTACGTGGCAAACTTCCAGATCAACGCCACCAACCTGCTGAACCATACCCAGTTCGCACCCAATACCTTCACAGGTGGTCTTGGAAACGTACAGACGGCCCCCGGGGTTACCGGCTATGGCGACAACAGCAGCTTCGGAACTCACACGGCAAATGCGCTGGATCCAAGGCTCGTTGAGTTGCAAGCTCGTTTCCGCTTCTAAACGCACCGCGAACCAAAGCCCCTCGAACGAGATGTTCGAGGGGCTTTCGTCTGTCACCGCAACGTCGCATCCCAATCCTCCCCTGATGCCACCGTCTTCACGATCCGGCCTGGGGCAGGCGCAGAATCTTCAAATTCTTGAACGCCACATTGTGACCATGATCCTGCAGCAAAATGTGTCCGCTTGGGATGGCAGCAAAGCCGCTATAGTCGTGGAACTTGCTAGTTTCGACTCCAGCCCTGAATTGCGGCGAGCTTCGCTCGGTCTCCAGGACCTTCTTACCGTCGAGCCAGTGAGTGATATGGCTCCCCTGAACCCTGATATGCGATCGATGCCACCGGTTCATTGCCACATCCGGCTTGTCTGCTGCAACTACATCGTAGATAGAAGCAGTCTTCAGATTGTTTGGCAGATGCTTTCCGTTGTAAATGTAATTTGCGTCGTCGATGATCTGATATTCGTAGCCTGGTTGCGAACCCTTCGGCTTTGGCTGCCGCTCTTCCACAAAGTACTTTACTCCGCTGTTTCCACCTGGCCCGAGTTTCCAATCAAAGTACATTTCGAAGCTCGAGTAGGTATCCCGCGTCACGATATCCGCGCCGTCACCGGCCTCCATGCCGCTGGTGAACTCGCCACGCAGCTCCCCGTTCTTCACCTCCCATCCATGCGCTGGGAAGCCGGAGCCATACGCCTGGCGAAACGCTCCGGGGCTCTTGCCATCGAACAGAAGCATCCACCCTGCCCTGCGCTCAGCCGGTGATAGGGTGTTGTCCTGACCATGCAGTGGATGCCCTGCTAACAGCATCACGGAGAGAAGTGCGACACTCGATTTCATAACCATCTTTCTTACCAGCCGAAGGTTGTGCGCACGTATTGCCGACTGCGTTTCCAGGATTCGCCAAGCGGCAGCTTTGGCACATAGCCCGCCGGCAATGCGTGCTCCACGGCACAGCGACCCTCGAAGCCAGTAACCTTGAGTGCGGCAGCAATCGCTGCAAAGTCCGTAACGCCACTTCCGAGATACTCGGTCCACGCGCCGCTGGCGTCCTGATCGCGCAGATGCATATACACAATCTGCCTGGCGTAGGTGCGTATAAAAGCGACGGGGTCCACCCCAGCGCGAATCATCCAGTTGAAGTCCGGTCCCAGTGGAAAGTCTGGAATACGCGCCAGCGTTCCCTTCAAGTCGTGCATCCCGTCCGCGAGTTCAAAGATGTGGTTATGCAGGTTGGGTGTGATGCCGTGCTTGGAGCATGCGCTCCGAATCTCGCGCAGCACACTGGCCTGCGAGTCCAACTCAGTATCGGTCTTGCTATGTTTCGCGTCTCCGACCGTGCAGCCAAAAGTCTTGCCGCCTAGCTCCGCCAGCTTGTCCAGCAGCATCATTGCGTCTTTCACATTCGTGTCATGCCGGTCGGCGTTCCACATGTCGGTGCCAAAACTGCAACCAGAGATTGGAATGCCATGCTTCTTCGACAAGGCACGAATTTTATCCACGGCATCGTCGTGACGAAGATTGACCGCCATCAGTTCAATGCCATCGAACCCGGCCTGCTTCACCTCCCCAAAAGCACGATCGAAAACCGGATAGGCATCGAATGTTTTCGATTCCGGAAACAGGGACGAATAGACAAAAAGGTGCGCAATAACCGCTGGCTTTAACGGGCCCGCAGCCCAGCCCAATACCGGTGCCATGGCGGATGCAGTGACACCTCCAGCACTCTTTCTTAAAAATTCACGCCGCGATACGTGCACACCTTCTCCAGTCTCACTTGTCCGTTACAAAATTTGTGCCGCCCACGGGGCGCTCGCAATGGGCGCCGCCAGGAGCGCGTTCGCCGCGTTGTTGCCTTCAAAGAGTTCCTTTTCAGGGTCCCATCGAAGCTCCTCTTCCAACTGGCACGCAATCAAACCGATCTGGCTGATCGTCATGTTTCGGTGGCCGGTCTCGAGCGGTTCGAACGTAGGCTTGTTCGCCTTGATACTCGCGATCCAGTCGCCCTTATCAGAAAGCACCGTAGAGAAATCAAACGCGCCTTTGCTGGTATCCGCCAGAATGGCCGGGTCGCTGGCCGTCGTGTAACCGTCGTAGGTGCTAACCAGAATCCACCCCGTCGAACCGGTGTACTTGATAAATGGCTTGCTCGTCGGAGTCTGACGGCACTGTAGAACTACCCCGTTTGCATACTCGTAGGTCACTTCGAAATTGATCATCGAGTCCCACAAACTCTTTGGAAACTCGCCTCGCCCTTTCACCTTCACCGGGCCGCTGTGTTCCGTATTGTTGGCCCATTGCACCATGTCGAAGTAGTGGGCACCCCAATTCGCAATCATCCCTTGGGCATAAGTGCTGACGCGCATCCAGTTCGGCCGCGACTTCAGATCGAAGGGCGTGTGCACCCGTTTTTCAGTGTAGGGCACAGGTTGCGCGGGACCCAGCCACATTGCGTAATTCAACTCTTTCGGCACCGGCATGTCCGGCTGGACCGGCACGGGAGCAGGGTCGGAAGGGAACTGAACCTCCACGTGCCGCAGCGTCCCGATGCGCCCGTTCCTGACCAGCTCCACGGCTCGATTTTGTGTACGTAACGAGCGAAACTCGCTGTCGGTCCGATTGATCACGCCGGACTTCCGCACCGCTTCCACCAACTGCCTGCCCTGATGCACTGTCAAGCTAAGCGGCTTTTCGCAACTTATATGCTTCTTCGCCTTCGCCGTTAGAATGGCCGTGGGCACATGCCAGTGGTCCGGTGTCGAGATCATGACCGCATCAATCTCAGGGCGCGCCAGGAGCTCTTGGAAATCACTATAGGTGGCTACACCTTTATAAGAAGCCTTGCCGGTCTTCTCCGCATACCGTGAATCGACGAGAGTGCGGGCCTGCTCCAGCCGCCAGGAATCTACATCGCAGATCGCGACGACCTGTGCATCGGCGAGGTCAAGCAAACCAGGCACATTAGCGTAATGCGCGCCTTGGAGGTTCTGCCCGTAGCCCTGTCTACCGGTGCCAATGCAGCCGACGGAGATGCGATTTGAGGGCGCCAATGCTCCGAACACGCTGGACGGAACGATCGTGGGAAATCCCACTGCGGCAGCCGCAAGCGCACTCTGTTTTAGAAACTCTCTCCGCTTCACACTCATCGCGCCTTGATTGCCTCTTGGTCAACACACACACGGTAGCCGCTCACCGGTCCATTTGCAAAGTGCATACCCTCAATTGAACCCATCGAACTGATCAATGTATGTAGATCGGCACCATCGTGCAATACTCTCCGCCATGCAGAAGCTCCGCTTGTGGCTGCACCTGGAACACCGGCGAGCAAAATGGGTGGTCTGTTTCCTGTTGTTTCTCGCCACTTCCATCAACTACATGGACCGCTCCGTACTGGGCATCCTGGCACATACCCTGGACCAGGCCCTGCATTGGACCGAGGAAGACTACGGCAACATTGTCGTCGCTTTCACCTTTGCGTACGGCCTGGGCTACCTCATCGCCGGGCGCCTGATCGACAAAATCGGTACTAAGTTCGGCTACGCTCTGTTCGTCCTCTTGTGGACATTTGCCGCGGTGTCCCATGCCGCGGCAACTTCCGTCCTGGGCTTTGGTACCGCTCGTTTCGCATTAGGGCTCGCGGAGAGTGGCAACTTTCCCGCAGCCATTCGCGCCATATCCGAGTGGTTTCCGCCGGAAGAGCGGGCCCTCGCGACAGGCCTCTTCAACTCAGGATCGAACGCTGCCTCGCTCATAGCGCCCGCCTTCATCGCTCTCATCCTGGCGCGTTTCGGCTCTTGGCGTTACGCCTTCATCGGCGTCGGCGCATTGGGCCTCCTCTGGCTCGTGTTGTGGCTCCTTTTTCCGTATGACCGTCTCCGGCGCGAAACGGTCCCGGCTCACGCGGCACCTTCCGCGTTCCTCGCACTCGCAGCGGACCGCAAACCCCTCGGCTGGCGAACTCTTCTGCGCATGCGCCAGACATGGGCGCTGATCGTCATCAAAGCAGCCACTGACCCGGTGTGGTGGCTCTACCTGTTCTGGTTGCCGAAGTTCCTGCAAACGCGCTTTCATCTGACCGTCGCGCAGGTGAGCGGTCCACTGGCGATCGTATACTGCGTCTCCTCAGCCGGAGCCGTGGGCGGCGGTTGGGTATCGGGTGTGCTCATTCGCCGAGGGGCCACAGCGATCGACGCCCGAAAAATAGTGATGGCAGGGTGCGCCGCAATCACGCTGCTGCTCATCAGCGGGACCCATTTACAGTCGATCGCATCGGTAATCACGCTGTTTTCCCTGCTGACGGCGGCACACCAGGCATGGGCCGCAAACCTGTTCGCTGCGAACACCGACCTCTTTCCGCGTGCTTCGCTGGCCACGTCCGCCGGCCTTGGTGGAGCGGCTGGCGCACTTGGCGGCGTAGTGTTTCAGAAGTTCACCGGTCACGTGCTCTTGGTCACACACGGGAACTACGTGGTCATCTTCTTCCTGGCTGCGCTCGCGTACCCGCTCTCACTGCTTGTCTTTCATCTGCTCACGCGGCGATTGCCCGCGCTTGCAGACTAGAGGATCGAAAAATGGATTTGCATCACCTCCGTGTCTTTCAAGCCGCCGCTCGTACGGGCTCGTTCACCGCCGCCGGGCGTGACCTTTCGTTGTCGCAATCCACGGTGTCGTTGCATATCAAGCACCTCGAAGAAGAGTTCGGGTGCGCTCTCTTTCGTCGTACCGCGAAACGCGTCGTCATCACAGAAGCGGGTCGCACGCTTCTGCAGTATGTGGATCGAACCTTCAACGAGTTGCGCAATGCGGAGCTTGCAGTCCGCGAGTTCTCCACCTCGCAGCAAGGAACAATCCGGCTGGGAGTCGGTGCGTCAACCCTGATTTACCTGCTGCCCAGGGTTCTATCGGAATATCGCAAGCGCTATCCGGCAATCGATTTACGTGTCACCACCGGTGTCACGGAGGTGCTGCTGCAAGGTCTCATCGACCGCACCCTTGATCTTGCCATCGTCATGGGTCCGGCGGAGGGCCTTGCGCACGTGCAAAGCGTACCTCTGATGAAGGAAGAGTTGGTGATAGCGCTCGCCTCAGATCACCCACTGACCCGCAAGACGATTCTCGCTCCCCAGGACCTTCAAGATCTGAATATGATTTCGCACCTGCGCGGCACCGCCATGCTAACGGTGCAACGGGATTACTTAAGCCGCTTGGGTGTCCAGCCGCGCATCGTTATGGAAATGGAGAACATGGAAGCCATTAAGAGTCTCGTCTCCATCGGCCTCGGCGCAGCCTTGCTGCCGCTCTGTTCGGTAAGTGGAGCGAACACACGCGGTGTAGTTTTTCGTAAAGTGCGTGGCATGCCGATGTCTCGCGACCTGCTGCTTGCGGCCGCGGACTGGGCCGCCCATCCGCCCGCAACGCAGCGCCTGGCCAGACGCATCATGCGGAAGATCGGCAACGACACCCCACGCCAGGCTGGGGCAAGCATCGCTACGCTCAATCATAAAGATTGATGCAATCTGCTTTTCCGATGACTGGAGAATTCCTACACTGAAGAAGTGATGGCCCCGGTATCGTCTCAATCATCGCAAGCCGCTCAATACTTCCTGCGCTCAGAGTATGCAGCAGAGCCCGCGCTCGGGTTCGCTCAACCCTTCTGGGCAGTGCAAGAGCGGCCAATCCCGGTTCCCGAAGCAGTCGCGGAAGCCTGGGACGAAGGCTATCGATTCCTTGAAGCACGGCTAAGCGCAGAGCGCCTGGTCGAGCTCCGCACCATACCGAAGCAGATGAAGGTCCGTCTCATCGCGCAAGGACAATCTCGCGTCCTTGTGAATCTGGCCCGTGATGCTTGGGCTTCGGCGCAAAAGCGTCAGGGAGGCCGCCTATGAGCGCAACCTTGCTGCCAACGCCGGTCCAGCGGTTGAAGCTCGACTACAGCCTGGTGGGCCTGAACGCCACGCTTGCGGTAGAAAAGGGCCTTGCCGAAGCCGACTGGTACCAGTGTCCCGTACCGCGTGAGACGCTCCGTGCGTTGCTGCAACGTCGTGACGGGCCGGCCCTGCGCAACACCGCGCTGTGGTTCGCGCTGATTGCTCTCTTTGCAGGGCTCACCATCCATTTCTGGGGAAGCGCCTGGGTCGTCCTGCCGTATCTCTGCTACAGCGCCTTGTACGCCTCCACCTCCGACGCGCGCTGGCACGAGACCGGCCACGGCACCGCCTTCCGGTCTGATTGGATGAATAACACGCTCTATGAAATCGCTTCGTTCATGGTCATGCGAGAGTCGACCGTGTGGCGCTGGAGTCACACCCGCCACCACAGCGACACGATCATCGTTGGTCGCGATCCGGAAATCTCGGTCCCACGGCCCGCCAATTTCAAAAACATCGCGATGAAGTTTTTCGGGCTGGGCGTCGCGCCAAAGTATTTTCGCCACATCGTGCAGCACAGCTTGGGCCGCATGCAGCCGGAAGAGCGCACCTACATCCCCGAAAGTGAGTTCCCAAAGATTTTCCGGAAAGCCCGTTTCTACGTCGCCATCTACGCCGTCTCGATCGCGGCAGCGATTGCGACCCGCCGTCTGCTCCCGTTGTTTCTGGTCGGCCTCACAAGCTTCTTCGGCTCATGGTTGATGGTCGTTTACGGACTTACGCAGCACGCAGGTCTCGCGGAAAATGTGCTCGACCACCGCCTCAATTGCCGCACCATTCTTATGGGCCGCGTGAACCGCTTCCTCTACTGGAACATGAACTATCACGTGGAGCATCACATGTATCCGCTGGTGCCATTCCATGCCTTGCCCAAGTTGCACCAGGCCGTTCGCGAGGATTGCCCGCCCGTCTACCCCAGCTTATGGGCGGCTTGGAAAGAGATCATTCCCGCCTTGCTCAAGCAGGTCAAAGACCCCGCCTATCATGTAAAGCGTCGGCTCCCCGAACCCCGCGGCGGTGCACACACTCACGTTCGCAGTTCGGTTGAAACAGTAGACTCTGACGGCTGGGTCAACGTGTGCGCCGCTGACGCGCTGCGCAAGGAAGACGTTAGGCGTTTCGATCTTGGCCAGAGGACCTTCGCCGTCTATCGCGATGCTCTCGGCACGCTTTATGCGACCGACGGCATTTGCACCCATGGCCACACCCATCTTTCGACCGGTTTGGTGAAAGGTGGTCTCATCGAATGCTCCAAGCACAATGGGCGCTTCTGGCTTGCGGATGGCTCCCCTGCGCGAGTCCCCGCCTGCCGCGGACTTGCAACCTACCCGGTGGATGTCGTCGATGGAACTATCCGCATCAACGTGCGCACGCCCGGCGGCGCAGGCGCAAGGCGGCAGCGGACCTACGAACTCCGCGTCGTCAGCAATCGCAGCGTCGCAACCTTTATCAAAGAGCTGGTCATTGAGCCAGTCAATCTGCTCGACTCCGTCTCCTTTACGCCTGGCGATTATCTCCAGCTCGACATCCCGGCATACGACGAAATCAGCTTCCGTGACTTCGACATCCCGGAACCATTTCGCCGCGTATGGGAGCAGCAACACGTGTTCGACCTCGTCGCACGAAATCCGCAAGGCACTCGTCGCAACAATTATTCGCTGGCCAGCAACGGTAAGCGCGAGCGTCAGCTTCGGTTCAACGTGCGCATCGCCACTCCGCCGCTCGGACAAGCCTGCCCCCCCGGCATCGGCTCCAGCTATCTTTTCTCCCTCAACCCAGGCGATAAAGTCACCGCCATCGGCTCCTTTGGCGACTTCCACATCAAACCGACCCAGCGAGAGATGATCTACATCGGCGGCGGCGCAGGCATGGCTCCGCTACGCGCCCATCTTTCCCATTTGTTGGAAACCGAGAAGTCCGCACGCAGAATCAGCTTCTGGTACGGCGCACGTTCCCGCCAGGAAATGTTCTACGACGATTATTTTTCGCAGCTCGCAGCGGACCACAACAACTTCAGCTTTCACGCCGCGCTATCGTCTCCCTTGCCGGATGACAATTGGAACGGGCACACGGGGTTCGTCCACGAAGTGCTGGACGAGCAATACCTCCAAACACATGCCAACCCAGCGTCCGCCGAGTACTACCTCTGCGGCCCGCCGATGATGATTCGCGCATGTACTCGACTGCTCGAGGAACGCGGCGTGCCTTCGCAACAGATTGCCTTCGATGCGTTCTAGTAGGTTTGCCGTCCCCGGCGCGCTTGCCCTCAATAGCAGCGCGCTTCAGCCCACGGTCAACGGAGCCGCGCAAACGGCCTCTAGCCCCCGGGCCGCAATCTACCGCAATCGCGCCGTCCGCAAAAATCCAAAGCTCCCACCCTGCTCCAGCTTCACTCCCGTCAACCGCTCCGAATGTACGACCTCGTTGTTCGGATAGAACAAAGGAATCCCCGGCAACTCATCGGCCAGAATCTTCTGCACTTCCACATACTCGAGCCGCCGAACCTCCTGGTCCGTCTCTGAGCTCGCCGCCTTCAAGAGCGCATCCACACGCCCGTTCGAGTAGCGCCCCCGGTTACCTCCCTTCGGCGGAAAGCTTTCGGTCGCATACGCATAGCGAAAAATGTCCGGGTCTTCATTCGACCCGATCCAGCGCAGGATGTACATCTGAAACGCGCCCTTCGTGATGTCGGAGTAGAAGGTCCCAAACTCTGCCGAGCGCAGCGTCAGCTCAATCCCCACCGCGCGCAACTCGGCCTGCATCACCTGCGCTTCCAGCCGCGTCGTTTCGTCCGTCGAAGTCTTGAGCGTGAATCTCAGCCGCACGCCGCGCGCATCCGGCCTCAGCCCCGCCTCTTCGAGCAGCCGTACCGCGCGCGCAGGATCGTGCCCATACACCGCCATGTCCCCCGGGCCTGCCGCCGCCCAGTGTCCCGCCGGCAGCAGCGTGTCCGCCAGCCTCGCCTCCCCGCGCCACAACGCCTGAATCAGCGCCGGTTTGTCGATAGCGCACGCAATCGCCTGCCGCACCCGCTTGTCGCGCAGCGCCGGGTCGTTCACGTTGAAGTTCGCATAGATCACCATCGACCCCGGCCCGCTTTCCGTCCGCAGATTCGCCTGCCCCCGCAACGCATGAACCATGTCCAGAGTGATCACGTTCGACTCCACATCGCCAGAACCCTTCTTCAACTCCAGCGCCGTCGTGATCGTGTCCGGCGACACAGCAAACCGCACGCGCTCAATACTCGGCGCACCCGCCCAGTAGTCCTTATTCCGCTCGACAACGACTTCCTTATCCTGCATCTGGCTCACGAACCGGAACGGCCCCGTCCCCACCGGGTGCTGACCCTCATCCTTGCCCGCGCCGCGCTCCACAACGCCGAACAGACCATCGCTCAGGTTGAACAGCAAAGCATTGTCCGCGTGCTTCATCCGCACCACCACCGTCAGCGGATCGCGCACTTCTACGCTCGCCACAGCAGCAAACGCTCCGCCCTTCGACGTAATCAGCGAGCCATCCACCATGCTGCGCATCGACCACGCCACATCTTCCGCGCCAAACGGCTTGCCATCGTGAAATCTCACGCCCTCCCGCAGATGAAACACCCACGTCAGCGCATCTGGCCGTTCCCAACTCGTCGCCAGCCAGGGCTGCAGGTTGAAGTGTTCATCCTTCCGCACCAGCGCGTCATATATCGTCGCCCCCACTCGCTCACTCTGTGCATCCGTCCCTTGCCGCAGATCGAGATTGTTAGGCGAGCTCTCAATGATGAACTGTAGCGTTCCACTCCGCTGTCCCGATCCATCGTGAGCATCGTTCAGGCGGGCGCGGCAACCGATGCCCGCCAGAAGCACGCAGCAAGAGAAAGCGAGAACGGCTTTGCTTTTCTTGTTGTCATTCCCGAAGGGAATCTGCGTTTTGCTGCGGGCGGCAATGGAGACGTCAGCCACGCGTCACCTTCCCCAGCACTACCGCCCGCTTCGCCCCCGTCGCACTTGGCACGTTCCCCGGCAGCCCATGCCACGTCAGCCACCCCAGCAGCGCAAATGCCGCTGCCTCCTTCGCTTCTGCCGCAATCCCTACCGATTCCATGGGCGCCACCCTCACGCCCAGCGCAGCAAATCCGTCCGTCAGCATCCGCATCAATGTTGCATTGCGAGCACCGCCCCCCGCCACAAACATCTCCGTCGCCCGCGCCAGAGGAGCGCGCTGCCCCAGATGCGGCCACACAAACCGCGCATACGCGTCCTGCACCGTCGCCGCCGTAAACGCCGTTGCCGTCGCGATCACATCATGCTTAGCAGCACCCTTGCACGCTCGCAGAAACGCCGCCACAAACGCCGCCCCAAACTCCTCCCGCCCGCACGATTTCGGCGGAGCCACAGGAAAGTAGCTGCCCTGCAAAAACTTCGCGACCACCGCATGCAGCACGCGCCCGCGCGCCGCCTCCGCTCCTCCGCGATCGTACGCTCGGCCATGGAGCTTCAGCATCGCCGCATCGATCACCATGTTCGCCGGCCCCGTATCGAACGCCAGCACATCCGCCAGCCCGCCGCCTGCCGGAATCGCAGTCAGGTTCGCAATGCCGCCAAGATTCAGGAGCACGCGATTCTTCGTCGCATGGCGAAACATGCAGTAGTCGAGCATCGCCACCAGCGGCGCACCCTGTCCACCCGCCGCCAGATCCGCCGGTCGAAAGTCGCTCACCACCGGCACCCGCAGCTGCTCCGCAATCACCGCCGCCTCTCCCGTCTGCCACGTCGCGCGCACCTCTTCGCCGAGATACGTCAGCCCCGCGCCCTGGTGATAGACCGTCTGTCCATGACACGCCACTAGCTCCGGCTTCAGCTTCAACTCCTTCGCCGCCGCCGCCACGCACTCCGCGTATACCTCACCCAGCCGCCAGTTCAGCCGCGACATCTCCGCCGCGCTCGTCTTCTTGGCATCCATGGCCGCCAGCACAGCCGCGCGCATCTCCGCGCCATACGGAAACGCGCGATGGCCCAGCACCTTTACGCGCGGCGTACCGCCTTCGCGCAGGGCAGGGGACACGCGGCAAATCGCCACGTCCACTCCGTCCGCCGAAGTCCCACTCATCACTCCGGCAACCACCATCGGCCTGGCCTTGCCCTCAGCCTTGGACCTCGAAGCCTCACTCACAGCCCACCACCCTTCAACTCCCGCTGCAGCTCCGCAATCAGCGCCAACGCATCGCGCGGCGTCAGCCCATCCACATCCACTTCTTCAATGCGATCGACAATCTTCTGCGACAGCGGCGTAAACATGGTCATCTGCAACTGCGGCGGGCGATCGGCGGCAAACACGGCTTCGCGCACCTGTTGCGACTCCGCGCGTTCATGCACCTTCAACACCTCGCGCGCCCGCCCAATCACCTTCGCCGGCAGCCCTGCCAGCCGCGCCACTTCAATGCCGTAGCTCTTGTTCGCCGCGCCCGCCTCCACCGTATGTAAAAACACAATCCCGCTGGCATTTTCCCGCACCGTCACGCGAACATTCTTCAGCCGCGCCAGCCGCTCGGCCAGCAGTGTCAATTCGTGATAATGCGTCGCAAACAACGTCCGCGCACCCACGTTGTCGTGCAAATGCTCCACCGTCGCCCATGCCAGAGACAACCCGTCATAGGTCGCCGTTCCGCGGCCCATCTCATCCAGCAACACCAGCGACCGCTCCGTCGCCGTATTCAGAATGGCCGCCGTCTCCGTCATCTCCACCATGAACGTCGAACGCCCCCGCGCCACATTGTCGCTCGCCCCAATCCGCGTATAAACCCTATCCACCAGCCCTAGCCGCATCCGCTCCGCCGGCACAAAACACCCGCATTGCGCCATGATCACCAGCAGCGCCGCCTGCCGCAGATACGTACTCTTTCCACCCATGTTGGGTCCCGTAATCAGCAACAAGGAGGGCCCGCCTGCAACATCAGGTGGCCCATCCCCGACAGCCTCGTCATGAGTGAGGTTCGACGACCCCTCACCCGCCGCGCAAAGATGCAGCGAATTCGGCACAAACCTCCCCCCACCCTGCTCTTCCAACCGCCGCTCGACCACCGGATGCCGCGCCGCCACAAACTCCAGCAAGCTGCTCGCGTCGACCTCCGGCCTCACCCATCCGCGCGACGCCGCCAGGTGCGCAAAGCACGCCAGCAAATCAATCTCCGCCACACACCGCGATGTCTCCCGAACCCGGCCCGCTGCCACCAGCAACTGTCGTCGCAGCTCAGCGAATATCCTCCGCTCAATTTCACCCGACCGCTCCTGCGCCGTCAGTATCTTCGTCTCCAGCTCCTTCAACTCCGTCGTCGTAAACCGCTCCGCGTTCACCAGCGTCTGCTTCCGCTCGTAGTCCGCGGGTACAGACTTCGCATTGGCTTTGGTCACTTCCAGGTAATAGCCAAAGACCGAGTTGAACCGCACCTTCAGCGAGCCGATCCCCGTCCGCGCGCGCTCGCGTTCCTCGATCGCTGCAATCCTTTGACGCCCATTCGACGACAGACCGCGCAGCTCATCCAGCTCCGCATCCACACCTGCGCGCACCGCGCCGCCGTCACCCAGCGACAGCGGCGGCTCGTCCACCAGCGTCCGCGCAATCATCTCGTGAAGATCGTCAAGCGTATCGAAGCTCCCGCACAATCCGGCCCACCGTCCGTCGCCCGAAGCAAGCTCCTCGGCCGCCCGCCGCAGCCCCGGCAACCGGCCCACCGTCGCGCCCAGTGCCACCACCTCGCGCGGCCCAGCCGTCTCGAGCGCGACACGCCCCAGCAGACGCTCCAGATCCAGCACACCATCCATCGCGCGCCGCACCCCTTCACGCCGGCGTATGTCTCCCGCCCCCGCAGCCACAGCATCCAGCCGCGCATTCACAGCCTCCAGCGACTGCATCGGTCTCAACAACTGGGCCCGCAACAACCGCTTCCCCATCGGCGTCGAGCAGGCGTCAAGCGTATGCAGCAGCGTCGTCTGCGGGCCTTCGCTTGAAAACAGTGGCTCCACCAGCTCCAGGTTCCGCACCGTCACCGCATCCAGCTCAAGACAATCCCGCCGCTCATAAAAGCGCAGCGTGTCTAGGTGCTCCAGCGCTCCCTGCTTCGTATGCCGCAAATAATGAACAATCGAGCCCGCCGCCACGCCCGCCGCCTCATGCCCCGCCATCCCCATGCCGTCGAGCGAGTGCACGCGCATCTGCTGCCGCAGCAGCGGAAGCGCGTAGTCGGCCGTAAATACCCAATCCTCCACCGGCGTACGCGTGCCCACGCCGTCCAGCGCATTCGCCTCCTGCCCTGCCTCCGCACCCTCCGTCGCGAGCCGCCGTTGCCCGGCACCCCCAAACCCCTCCGCTCCGGCCGCAAAAATCAACTCTGCCGGATGCAGCCTCGCCAGTTCATCCAGCGCAAACGCCCACGCCTGTGCCCCTGCAAACTCCGTCGCCCGAAACTCGCCCGTCGACAGGTCGATCAGCGCGACACCCACGCAGGCTGCAGCACCAGACCCCACCGCCGCCACACCAGCCAGCCACTGACTGTCTCCCGCGCCAAGCGTCGCATCCAGCGCCGTCCCCGGCGTCAGCACCCGCGTCACTTCGCGCCGCACAATCCCTTTGACCGCCTTCGGATCCTCCATCTGCTCGCACAGCGCAATCTTGTAGCCCTTGCGCAACAGCCGCTGCAGATAGATCGCCGCCGAGTGATAAGGCACGCCGCACATCGGCTGCTGCTTCGCCTTGTCCCGCGCCGTCAGAGTCAGTTGCAACTCGCGGCTGGCAACAATGGCGTCTTCATAAAAAAGTTCGTAAAAGTCCCCGATCCGGCAGAACATCAGGCAATCCGGGTGCTGCGCCTTGGCCGCAAAATACTGCCGCATCACCGGCGTCTGGCTCGATTCGTCTTTCGCCGCCAGCAGCGACCCGAGGCGCGCGACCTCAGCAGCATCGGGCATCGGCGAAATGGCAGCGCTCTCAATCACGTGCGGGGACCTTCAGAATATCGCAGCCGCTCTGGTCTACACTCGAGCCATGCTCTCGTTCCCCATGACCGACGACCAGTTCGCCGCCGCTTCCCGCAGCCTTCGCAGCAGCGGCATCGAGCTCACCGGCCCCAGCGGCACCATCGTCAAAGACGGCATCACCGCTAAATACCAGCACGCCGACGGCAGGCTGACGGTCGAAATCATCGACCGTCCGTTTTTCATTCCGCTCTCGCTCATCGAAGGCAAGCTGAGGACCTACTTCGAGCGAGGCCCGGACGGTGTCCCGCCGTCGCTGTAGCATCTCCCCCTGCGGGCAACCTGCTCCCTCATGGCCGTCTCGTACCATATCCTCATGACCCACACCCGCTCTCCGTTCTACGTCACCAGCCTCATCGCCGGTGCGTTCTTCATGGAGAACCTGGACGGCACCATCATCGCCACCGCCCTGCCTCAGATGGCGCGCAGCTTCCACGTCGGCGCTGTCAACCTCAACGTCGGCATGACCGCCTATCTGCTCACCCTGGCTGTCTTCATTCCGGTCAGCGGCTGGGTGGCCGATCGTTTCGGCTCGCGCACGGTCTTTGCCTCAGCCATCGCTGTCTTCACGCTCGCGTCGCTCCTTTGCAGCCTGTCGCAAACCCTCACCGAATTCACACTCATGCGCATCCTGCAAGGGCTGGGAGGCGCCATGATGGTCCCCGTCGGCCGCCTCATCGTCTTGCGCAACACGCCCAAGGAAAAGCTCACCCAAACCATCGCCTACATCAGTTGGCCCGGCTTGTCCGCTCTCGTTCTTGGCCCTCCCCTCGGGGGCCTCATCACCACGTACGCCACCTGGCGCTGGATCTTCTTTATCAACCTGCCCATCGGCATCGGGGCCTTCATCCTCGCGCTGCTTTGGATAGAGAACTACCGTGCGGGCGACGAACGCCCCTTCGACTGGCTTTCGTTCTTCCTCGGCAGCGCCGCCTCCACCGGCACCGTTTACGCCATGGAGCAGCTTGGGGGCGAAGCCGCCCACTGGCAAAAGCCCACCGCGATTCTCGCCGCCAGTCTGCTGTGCGGCCTGCTCGCCATCGCCGCCGCCCGTCGCAACCGCGCCTACTCGTTCATCGACCTCGACTCCCTCCGGGTCAAGTCCTACTCGCTCTCGGTCTACGGTGCCAGCGCCTTCCGCATCGCAGCCTCCGTCCTTCCATTCCTCCTTCCTCTCATGTTTCAGATAGCGTTCGGCCTCAGCGCCTTCCAATCCGGGCTCTACCTCCTGGCGCTTTTTGCCGGAGACCTGTCCATGAAAATCTTCGTCATCCAGGTGCTTCAGCGCTTCGGCTTTCGCCGCATCCTCGTCGTCAACGGCCTCTTCACGACAGCCTCGCTTGCCCTCTGCGCCATCATCAGTCCCACCACACCTGTCCTTCTTATTCTGACCATCCTCTTTGTACACGGAGCCTGCCGCTCCATGCAGTTCACCTGCTTCACCACACTCGCCTATACCGAAATCCCACCCGCCCGCATGTCTCAGGCCAACGGCTTTCTCAGCACCATCATGCAACTCTCCATGGGCATGGGAATTGCCGTCGGCGCTGTCGCTCTGCGCTTTGCCGCCCACGCGCACGGCCACTCGGGCACGGCCCCGCAGCTTCGAGACTTCCACATGGCCATCCTGATCGTCGCGATCCTCTCTCTCCTGCCGGTCCTCGACAGTCTCGGACTCAGCACCGACGCCGGCGCCGCCACCAGCGGACACCAGCAACCGTCCCTCGAAACCAATCCCGCCGGCTGACCGCTGCCGGTGGTATTCCTTGGCCCACTTTGCTAACGTTGAACCTATGCAGGTAACCGTTCAACTTCCAGACGATCTCGCTCGGCATCCAGAGGCCGTGCGCGAGGCCGTGGAGGCCTTTGCAATCGAAGGGTTTCGGTCGGGCGCGTTTTCGGCATATCAACTCCGGCTCCTGCTCGGTTTCCAGACACGCTACGAACTGGACGCATTTCTGAAGCAGCACGAAATATGGGAACACGCCTACAGCGTGGCGGACCTTGAGAGCGACGCAGCAGGGTTCGACCAACAATCATGCTTGTAGTAGCCGATACCACTCCGCTGAACTATCTAGTTCTCATCGATGAGGTCCATCTCCTTCCTGTTCTCTTCGGCGTAGTTCTAATCCCACAGGCGGTGCTTCGAGAGCTGCAGCACGCCCACACGCCTGCCAAGGTAAGGCGATGGATAGCTGATGCTCCCTCATGGCTGGAGGTGCGCACTGTCACTGGCTCTCCAGATCCGAAGCTGATGATGTTGGATATCGGAGAACGGCAGGCCATTCAACTGGCGCTCGAGTTGGGGGTGAGCACCTTGCTGATGGACGAGACAGAAGGAAGACGAGCTGCGGGAGAGCTTCATTTGGAAGTTCGCGGAACACTCGGAATTCTGGAGCGCGGAGCGAGACTTGGTCGAACCGACTTTCGTAAAGCTTTGAGCAAGCTGGAACAGACCAGCTTCAGGGTCTCCCCCGCAGTCCTCGAAGCTGCTTTGAGGCGTAATCCGTAACGCACTCTCCGGCCCGATATACTGGAGCTTCGCGCACTTTCGCGAAAAGCTTCTATGTCCCTCCTCTGGCTCCGAGTCGCGGTCTTACTCTACGGCATAGCCGCGCTCGCCGTGCTGCCGGCAGCCCTCTACAACCGTCCCCGCTGGCGACACCTCGCCGTTCCCATCGCCCTCGGCGGCACCTTCTTCCACTTCGTCTCCATCGCCGAAACCTTCTACGCCGCACACCGCGCGCTTCCCGTCGGCACTCACGAAACCCTCTCCCTCCTTGGTCTTCTCCTTGCCATCGCGTTCCTCCTCCTGGCCGCCCGCTATCGCACCATGGCCTTCGGCATCTTCCTCCTTCCGGTCACCGTCCTGCTCACCCTTGTCCCCGCCTTCCGCGCCGGCAAGGAAACCATCGCCTATCCACTCGCGGGGCCGGTCTGGATCTTTCTCCACGTCGCTCTCCTGCTCGCCGCCTACGCCGCGCTGCTCATCTCCTTGCTGGCCAGTGTCCTCTATTTCGTGCAGGAGCGCAGCCTCAAATCGAAGTCCTCCCCCTCCAGCGCCAGCTCTAAACTCAAGCTGCCGCCGCTTGAAACCATCGACCAGATCGCGCTCAAATCGCTCCTGCTCGGCCTCCCCTGCATGACCGCCGGTCTGCTCATCGGCTCGGTCGTCGCGCTCGAAACCGTCGGCCCGGCCTTCTTCGCGGACCCCAAGGTCCTGCTCTCGCTGGCCATGTGGATGGCGTACATGCTGATGATCTTCATCCGCCAGCACTCCGGTCTGCGCGGCCGTCGCGCCGTTTATCTTTCGAGCTTCGCCTTCGTCTTCGTCCTCGCCGTTTGGGCGGCAAACCAGCTATCCGCCGTCCACAGGTTCACCGCGCCATGACCCCACTTCACAAGCCGTGGGGCACCCTCATGCTCGTTGGTGTCAATCACACCACCGCTCCCATCGAGGTGCGCGAACGCCTGGCTATCTCCGCTGCGAGACTTGCCGACGCCACGCGCACCCTCGCGCATCAGCCCGGCATCCGCGAAGCCATGATTCTCTCCACCTGCAACCGCGTCGAATTCCTCATCGACCGTGACGTCTCCCCCGACGCCCAGCACGAGATCCAGCACGACCTCATCCTGCCTCGCTTCGTCCATGAATATTTTGCCGTCGCTCCCGCCTCGCTGGCCCCGCACCTGTACGAATTCCGCGAGCGTGAGGCCATCCGCCACCTCTTCCGCGTCGCCTCCTCGCTCGACTCCATGGTCGTCGGCGAGCCCCAGATTCTCGGTCAGGTCAAGCAATCCTGGAACGTGGCCCGCGAAGTCGGTGCCATCAGCTCCAGCGACGCCCTCAAGTCCACGCTCGACCCCCTGCTCCAGCGCGCCTTCTCCGTTGCCAAGCGCGTCCGCTCGGAAACCCGCATCGGCAGCACCTCGGTCTCGATAGCCTCCGTTGCCGTCGACCTTGCCCGCAAGATCTTCGGATCGCTCACCGGTAAAACGGTCTTGATCGTCGGCGCTGGCAAGATGTCCGACCTCGCCGCACGACACCTCATTCAACAAGGTGCGAAGACGCTCCTGGTCTCAAATCGTACTGAAGCCCGCGCAGAAGCCATCGCCGCCGCCCTGCGCACCCCGGCCATCACGACAGGGGTCATCCCTTTCGCCCAACTCCACACCGAAGCCCACCGGGCTGACATCGTCATTACTTCGACCGGCGCCGGGCAGATCGTCACCCCGGCCCAGGCCCGCGATATCCTCCACCGCCGCCGCAACCGCCCCATGTTCTTCATTGACATCGCCGTCCCCCGCGACGTCGACCCCGCCGTCAACAAGGTCGAAGGCTGCTTCGTATACGACATCGACGACCTCCAGCAGCTCGCCGCCCAGAACCAGGCCAGCCGCGGCAAGGAGGCCGAAGCCGCCGAAACCATTGTCTCCAGCGAAGTCGACCGCTACCATCAGCGGCGCTCCTCCGCGCCCGCCGTCGAGACCATCAAGCAGCTTCAACTCTCAGCCGAATCCCTCCGCCAGCAGGAACTCGCCCGCACCGCCGCCCGCCTCTCGGCTGAGCCCTTCACCCCCTCCCAGCAGGCCGCGGTCGACGCCCTCACCCGTTCCCTCACCGCCAAGCTCCTGCACCCGCAACTCACAGCCCTTCGCGAAGCCCCCTCGGAGCCGGAAACCACGGAGTAGGGCCTACCCTTCCCCGGCTCTACCCTTCCCCGGTTCTACCCTTCCCCGGCTCTACCCTTCCCGGCTGCAACACGAATGTCCGCCGTCTCCAGAATCCTCCCGGGGTAGCCACCCCGTGCCACCGAAATCATCGCGCGCCCAACCTCTTCCGTACTCGTTACAAGCCCCGGTGCGATACGCTCAAGCAGCGGATAAGCCCACGAAAGCAGGGCATAGAAGCCGTTGTACCAACCCACCTTTGACCGAATCCCATGTAGCGGTTGAATGTATCCCGGCCTGAAGCAGAACACTTGGGAAAATGGCATTTCGAACAACGCATTCTCGGTCGCGCCCTTCACTTTTGCCCACATCTGCCGGCCGTTGGCATTCGTCCCTTGCCCCGACACGTACACAAAAGTCTGTAGCGATCCTACCCGCACCAACATCTCCGCCACTCCGCGCGTCAAGCCATAGGTCGTCCGCCGATAGTCTGCCTCCCCCATCCCCACCGCCGATACTCCGAGGCAAAAGAAGCAGGTGTCGAATCCCGCGAACCGTTCCTCAACCCCGTTCCAGTCGAAGAAGTCTCCGTGGAGTAGTTCCGTAACCTTCGAGTGAGAAACACCCGCCGCTTTCCGCGAAACCAGCAGCACCCGCCTCACGCTTTCCTCCGCAAGGCACTCCCGCAGTGCGCCCTGTCCCACCATCCCCGTTCCGCCAAACAAGATCACGTTCATGACCGCATGCTAATCCAGTTCCCACCCGGCGTATCCTAGAACCGTGAGTACACCAACCATACGCATCGGCTCGCGCGGTTCTCAACTCGCTCTCTGGCAGGCCAACCACGTCGCCGACCGACTGCGCGAGCACGGTCACACGGTCGAAATCGAAGTCATACGCACCACCGGCGACCGGATGCAGGACCCCGCCTTCGTGCCCCCCGACACCTTCGACGACGGCACCCCACTCGACGCCAAAGGCATCTTCATCAAGGAAATCGAAGAAGCCCTCGCCGCCGGCCGCATCGACCTCGCCGTCCACTCGCTCAAAGACCTTCCCACCGCACTCGGCCCCCGCTTCACCCTCGCCGCCATTCCGCCCCGCGCCGACGCCCGCGACGCCTTCGTTTGCGAAGACCACTGGGGCCTGCACACGCTCCCTCTCCACGCCAGCATCGCCACCACCAGCCCCCGCCGCCAGGCCATGCTGCTCGCCTTGCGCCCCGACCTCCGCTTCGTGGAAATGCGCGGCAACATCGACACCCGCCTGCGCAAATGGGCCGCCGGCGAAGCTGACGCCCTCGTCCTCGCCTGCGCTGGCCTCGACCGCCTCGGCCGCACCGAAAACGTCCATCAACGCTTCGCCGTTGACGAGCTCACCCCCGCCCCCGGCCAGGGCGCTCTCGCCCTCGAAACCCGTAGCCCCCACCACGCGCTCGATACCGAAGACCCCACCCGCGACCCCGCTATCCACACCGCCATCCGCGCTCTGAACTGCCTCGCCACCGAGTTCGCCACCCAGGCAGAGCGCCACGTCCTGGCCGCACTCGGCGGCGGCTGCACACTCCCGCTCGGAGCCTATTGCCACCAGGTGGACGACCACTGGCACCTGCACGCCATGGTCGCCGCGCCCGACGGCGAGGAAGTCGCCTGCGTCCTCGAGCGGGCCCCTCACGGCATCTCCGCCGAAGAACTCGGCCAGCGAACCGCCCGCGCCCTCGAAGATCGCGGCGCACTCGATCTGCTCCAGCAGCTTGTTTCCAGCAACTTGTTTAAAGCCACATAAACTCGCCTAAAGTTGCATTCACGGCACGTAATGCCACTCTTTTTTGACACTCTTTTGCCCTCACCGACCGCGATACACCACAACAGAACCGGAGACGAATATCATGTCAGAGACCAACGGCAACAAGCTCAATCAGGGCGGAAGTACTAGAATCGGCAGCGAATCCCCCATCCGCAACGGCAGCAATGGGCCCGGCGAAACCGACCTCGGCGCCACCCACATCAGCCCCCGCCTGACCACCAACCAGGGACGCCCCGTCGGCGACAACCAGAACTCCATCACCGCCGGCCGCCGCGGCCCCATTACGCTGGACGACTTCCAGCTCTTCGAAAAAATGGCGCAATTCAATCGCGAACGCATCCCGGAGCGCGTCGTTCACGCCAAGGGCACCGGAGCCCACGGCCACTTCGTAGTCACCCACGACATCTCGAAATACACCTCCGCGAAGCTTTTTGCGAACATCGGCAACACAGTCGAGTGCTTTGCCCGTTTCTCCACCGTCGGTGGCGAGAAGGGTTCAGCCGACACCGCCCGCGACCCACGCGGCTTCGCCGTCAAGTTCTATACCGAAGAAGGGAACTGGGACATGGTGGGCAACAACACGCCCGTCTTCTTCGTCCGCGACCCCATCAAGTTCGGCGACTTCATCCACACCCAGAAGCGCCTGCCCAACTCCAACCTCAAGTCCGCCACTATGATGTGGGATTTCTGGTCGCTGTCGCCCGAGTCGCTCCACCAGGTCACAATCCTCTTCTCCGACCGCGGCATCCCCGACGGCTACCGCCACATGAATGGCTACGCCTCGCACACCTTCTCGCTGATCAACGCGGCGGGCGAGCGCTTCTACTGCAAGTGGCACTTCAAAACCAACCAGGGCATCAAGAACCTACCCGTAGCGGAGGCCGATGTGCTCGCTGGCACCGACCCCGACTACTCGCAGCGCGATATGCACCACGCCATCGAGAGCGGCAACTACCCCTCGTGGCGCGTTCAGATCCAGGTCATGCCAGAGGACGAGATCGACAACCTGAAGGACAATCCTTTCGACCTCACCAAGGTATGGCCACATGGCGAGTACCCGGTCATCGAAGTCGGGATCATGACGCTGGACCGTATGCCGTCCAACTACTTTGCTGAGACTGAGCAGTCTGCCTTCAATCCCTCTAACATTATCCCCGGCATGGGCTACTCGCCGGACAAGATGCTGCAGGGCCGCCTGCTTTCCTACCCCGACGCGCACCGCTACCGCATCGGAACGAACTACGATTTGCTACCGATCAATGCTCGCAAGAACAACGGGGCTAACTACAACCGCGACGGTTCCATGCGATTCGACGGTAACTACGGCGACTTGCCCAACTATGAGCCCAACAGCTTCGGTGGCCCCAAGGAAGACCCCCAGTATGTTGAAACCGGCTACCAGACGAGCGACGTGCTCGAGAAGGTCGCCCGCTACGACCACCGCACGGATAACGACGATTACACCCAGGCCGGCAACCTCTGGCGCATGTTCGATGACGGCCAGAAGAACCGCACGGCGCAAGCTATTGCGAACTCGCTAGGTCAAACTCCGCTACGCATCCAGAAGCTGCAACTCTCGCACTTCAAGCAGGCTGACCCCGACTATGCCGCGCGCGTGGCAGCGCTTCTTCCAGGCGATCAGCACCCCGAGTACCGCAACCCAGCGGACGCGGCGGAACTGGTAGGCGCAGCCCGCATGCCGGAGAAATAAACAGACGCCTGACGTAACCGAGCAACACCAGCGTCGCAGAACAACCAAGAGGGCTGCCGTTCGCGGCAGCCCTCTTCTTGTCATACTTCGGGCTAAGGTCGACATATTAGCCACACGTCGAGCTGGCTGTTCTCTCCGGGCCAAGGCGCGGCTACAGGCAGAACGGGCTGAAAGGTCAGGCGGGCGAAAAAAGTCAGAACGGCCTAGAAACCCGATACACGGGCACTCCTGTGCCAATATGGAGAAGGCGAACCCGCTTCGACTCGAGCTCCAACCTCCGATCACTGTGCCCAAACCTCGCGTCCTCGTAACCCGATCTTCGCAACAGTCTTCCGAGCTCGCAGACCGGCTCCGCGAGCTCGGTGCCGAGCCCATCCTGATCCCCACCATCGAAACCGTCGACCCCTCCGACTTCGCGCCGTTGGACTCCGCGCTCGCCCGTCTCAACACTTTTCATTGGCTTATATTCACCAGCGCCAATGCAGTGGAGGCCCTTGCTCGCCGCTGGCAAACAGACTCCACGGCTCCCGTCGCAGGATCTTGCCGCATCGCTGCCATCGGCGCCGCCACCGCCCGTGCCCTGCAAGGCATCGGCCTCACCGTCCACCTCCTTCCACCCCAGGCGGTGGCTGAATCTTTCGCCGAAGCCCTGCTGCCACAGGTGCGCCAGCCGGACGGCACCCCCACCCGTTTCCTGCTCGTGCGCGCCGAGCAAGCGCGCGAGCACCTGCCCGAAACTCTGCGTGCCGCGGGCGCCGAAGTGACCATCGCTCCCGCCTATCGCACCGTCGTTCCCGCTGGGGCCGCCGAGGCCATCCGCAGTCTCTTCGCAACCCCGGCCAACTATCCAGACGCCATCACCTTCACCAGCTCGTCGACGGCCCGTAACCTCTTTGCACTGCTCGAAACGGCAGGCGTCGAGCTGCCCCAGCAGCCCGTCGGACCAATGCTCGCGTCCATCGGACCCGTTACCTCCGCGACCCTGCGCGATCTAGGGCACTCGCCCCATGTAGAAGCCACGGAAGCCTCAGTTGACTCTCTCGCTAAAAAACTTTTCCAGACGCTGACGCTTTGAAAACCAACGAGCCATCCCATGATTTGTCAGGGAGCCGGAGGGGGAGCTGCTAGTGCGAGCTCCAGGTCTTGTCCGCCGAATTGCACTCCGTTTCAAGCGAGCAATCCGCGCATCGCGGACTTCGCGCCACGCACACTTGGCGGCCATGATGGATGAGCTCATGCGAAAACTGTATCCAGCGATCCTGCGGAATCACCTTCTGTAAATCCAGCTCGACCTTCACCGGTTCGTCCGCCTTGGTCAACTCCAGCCGGCGCGACAAGCGCAGAACGTGCGTATCGACGACCACGCCCGAGGGGATCCCGAACCACGACCCGAGCACGACATTGGCAGTCTTTCGCGCGACGCCGGGAAGCTCGATCATCTCCTCCACCGTCTCCGGAACGTTCCCGCCAAACCGCTCCAACAAAACCCGCGCCGCCCCCTGGATGCTCTTCGCCTTCGACCGAAAGAATCCTGTTGACCGGATGATCTCCTCAATCTCCGGCAGCGACGCCGCCGCCAGCGCCTTAGGCGTCGGATAGAGCTTGAATAGCGTTGGCGTCACCTTGTTCACCCCCACATCGGTCGTCTGCGCCGACAGGATCGTAGCAATCGTGAGCTCGAACGCATTGCGATGGGTCAGCGCGCAGACGACATTCGGATACGTCTTCCGCAGCGCATCCAGAATCGCGGCGACGCGCGTCGGCGCAAGGGGCTTCGCGGTCTTGCCGCGCTTCACCTTCGCCGCAACCGGCTCGCTGGCCGCAATAGCGCGCGCCTTCTTCGCCGGCACGCCTTCGACGGCCGTCTTCCGTGCCGCCACCGTCATCCGCTGCGGCGTAGTCAACGCCCGCGGTCTCGACACACCAGCCTTTGCTTTACTCACTCTTCACTCTTCGCAACTCGTTGCTTCAGCCGAGCCTATCCAGCATCTCCATCGGCTTCAGTCGAACGCAGCTGAAGATTGGAAAGTCCTTGAGCGTGTACAGGCTGATCTCGGTATCGCGCAGGGCTTCTACCAGGTGCAGGAAGTCCTCCGGGAAGTTGGTCTCGAACGCCACCGTGAATTCCTGGTCGTCGATGCCGAACGAGTAGGCGGTATTGATCTTTACCCGCGGGAACATCAGCCCCACCTGGATATGCTCCTTCATCAGCCGATGACGCTCTTCGGCCGGCAGGCGATACCACGGACGCGTCTTCCAGAACGGGTAAATGAAGATGTACTTCTGCCCGCCGGGACGGATGGCGCCACGCCCTTCGCCCTCGCTCTCATCCTCGCGGTCAATCTGGTATTGCGATCGGCGCGTCATGGCAAGGAAGTTGTGCGGGGTCGTCAAGTATCCGCCCAGAGGCGTCCTCATCAGGTCACTTCGCATACGGTTCAGCTCGTCCACCGCGTAGCCGATCGACCAGACGCACATGTCAACATCGCCGCGCGTCCCCATAGTCGAGTAAGTGATCGACAGAAACTCACCCGGCTTATTCCAGCGGGCGAGGACGTCGGCGAACGCCTGCTTATGCGCGGTCTTCTCTTCCGCGGAAAGCCTGCGCCATTCGGGCATTACCTTGTAGAAGCTGAAGCAGACCACCTGCTGCTTCGCGGGCGGCTTGGAAGGATCATGCGCAGCCGGACGTGCTGCCGGTGAAACAGAGGTCCCGGTCGCAGCGGGCGTATCCACGGGATCGATTGTGAGCGAATCTGCCATAGCTCGATGCTACCAAAAGCAGGGCAGTCATTGGCAGCAGCTATACTTGAGCCGCATGGAAAAGTTGATGGCATTTCTTCTTGGTCTGAGCGTTGCAGCTCAGTACACAATCGTTCTCGTGCTGATGGCGGTTCAGTCTGCGTGCGTGCCGATTCCGTCCGAGATCATCATGCCGTTCGCTGGCTTTGCTCTCGCTCACACGCAGCTACAGCTTGTCGTTCTGGCAACACTGGCCTCGCTGGCATCGAACGTCGGCTCGATCCCGGCGTACTGGATCGGCATGAAAGGCGGTCGGCCCATGGTAGAGCGCTATGGCCGTTACGTCCTCCTCAGCCGGCGCGATCTTGACCTGGCCGAGAGGTTCTTTGCAAAATATGGCTCGATCACGGTCCTCGTCGGACGCATGTTGCCGATCGTTCGCACATTTGTTGCCCTTCCCGCTGGTATCGCGCATATGAACCAGACGAAGTTCCACATCTACACGTTCATAGGTTCCTGGCCGTGGTGCTACGCCCTGGCCTACGTCGGCATGAAGCTCGGCGACAAGTGGCAAACCGATCCACGCTTCAAGGCGATCTTTGCGCGCTTCCACATTGGCGTAGAAATAGTGCTGGTTGTGGGCATCGTGCTCTTTGTGTGGACGCACTGGAAGAATCGCACTGGCGCTGGAGAGCCAGCGAGCTGAAGTGGCGCAGTCAAAGTCAGGCCGCATTCCTGCGCTCGACGGTCTGCGTGGGCTGGCCGTGCTTCTGGTGTTCTGCTTCCACTACGGCGGCGGGGCCCAGTCCGGCAACCGCCTCATCCGTTCTCTGGGCGAGGTAAACAAAGCAGGCTGGTCAGGCGTCACGCTCTTTTTCGTGCTGTCGGGCTTTCTTATCACTGGCATCCTCTGGGACTCGTCAGCCGACCCGCATTGGGCGCGAAACTTCTATGCAAGACGCGCATTGCGCATCCTGCCGCTGTATTACGGGGCTCTGCTGCTGACCCTGCTCGGTGCAGCCGCAGCTGGAACATTTAAAGCTGCGTTGCATTCGTTGTGGATTTCGGCACTCTTCCTGCAGAATTTTCCGGGGCTGTCGGAACGAGTTCAGCAGGTGCCCTCTCCGCTGTTGCTCCACCATCTCTGGAGCCTGGCTGTTGAGGAGCAGTTTTACCTTCTTTGGCCGCTACTCTTGTTCCTGCAGAAGAGTGATCGTAGCGCCGCTCGACTGTGTACGGCAACGTTCACCATGTCGCTGCTGTTTCGCGTATGGCTGTGCGCAACGGGGCATGACGGCGCTGACTGGACCGGATTGCTGCTGTCGCGCTCGGGCGAGCTTGCAGCGGGAGGTTGGTTGGCCGTCATGTATCGAGGCCAATACTGGCAGCGCATACATCCACACGCGCCAGCCGTGTGCGCGGCCGCTGCGTTCGTGTTTCTGCTGACGGCGTATAAGCAGGGAACTGCGGAATTGTCAGGTGCGTGGCAGGTGCTCGGCGGATTGCTCGCGGCAACGGTAGGCTTCAGTGCCCTACTCGTAATGGCCCTGCGTCCAGGCTTTTGGCAACGAGTGATGAGTGTGGCATGGCTGCGCTGGCTTGGAAAGATCAGTTTCGGGGTGTATGTGTTCCACATCCTGTTGCGGCCGATCTTCTGGAAGGTGACTCACCTTCTTGTCCCCGTGAGTTCCGGAGCTCGATACTTCGTGACAAGGTTCCTGGTGGCCGCTGTTGCAACCGTGCTGGTGTCCTGGTTCTCATTCCGTTTTTACGAATCGCCATTCCTTCGATTCAAGAAGAAGTTCGCAGTGCAAGCAGGCTGAACGTTCCCGATTGAGAGGAAAGGCTCGTTTGCTTTGCCCGATTGCGCTGGGAGATACTAACGTGTCCGATCAACGGAATTTCTCCACACAGAAGGGTTACGCAAAAGCATGTCATCACCCGTCATCGCCGCTCCGAACGCGGCGGACATCAAGCCCGCTACTGGAAAACTTGGCATCATGATCCCCGGAATGGGAGCCGTCGCGACGACGCTGATCGCCGGCGTCGAAGCGGTCCGTCGTGGCTTCGCCAAGCCCATCGGTTCTATGTCGCAGATGGGTACTATTCGGCTGGGAAAGCGCACAGACGACAATACGCCGCTGATCAAGGACTGGGCACCGATTGCCGACTTGAACGACGTCGTATTCACCGGTTGGGACATCTTCGGTGGCAACCTGTACGATGCCGCGAAGACCGCGGGCGTCCTCGACCGAGACCAACTCGACAGCATGAAGCCGTTCCTTGAGAGCATCGAACCGATGCCCGCGGTATTCGATCAGCGCTGGGTTAAGCGGCTCAATCCGAAAGTGCAGAAGATCGGCAAGAATAAGTGCGACCTCGCCAACCAGATTCGCAACGATATTGCCGAGTTCAAGACGAAGACCGATCGGCAAGTGATGATCTGGTGCGGCTCGACCGAGATCTACATCACGCAAAGTGCGGTTCACCAGACGCTCGAAGCATTTGAGAAAGGCCTGGTCGATGACGATGAAAACATTTCGCCGTCGATGTTGTATGCGTGGGCTGCGTTGAAGGAAGGCATTCCGTTTGCGAATGGTGCGCCGAACCTTACGGTCGATATTCCGGCGTTGCAGGAGCTGTCGAAGAAGATGAACGCGCCGATCTGTGGCAAGGATTTCAAGACTGGACAGACGTTCATCAAGACGATTCTTGCGCCGGGCTTCAAGGCGCGCCAGTTGGGCGTGGCGGGCTGGTACTCGACCAACATTCTCGGCAACCGGGACGGCGAAGTGCTGGACGATCCGGACAACTTCAAGACCAAGGAAGAGTCAAAGCTTGGCGTTCTAGAACATATTTTCCAGCCCGAAAAGAACCCCGATTTATACGGCAATATTTTCCACAAAGTCCGCATCAACTACTATCCTCCGCGCGGTGACAACAAGGAGGGTTGGGACAACATTGACATCTTCGGCTGGCTTGGCTATCCGATGCAGATCAAGGTGGATTTCCTTTGCCGTGATTCCATCCTGGCCGCGCCGTTAGCGCTTGATCTTTGCCTGTACATGGACCTTGCGGCGCGCACGCCGAGCCTGCGCGGGCTGGGCATTCAGGAGTGGTTGAGCTTCTACTTCAAAGCGCCCGACACGGCACCGGGTGTTTATCCGGAGCATGACCTGTTCATCCAGTCCATGAAGCTCAAGAATACGTTGCGGCACATTATGGGTGAGGACCTCATCACGCACCTCGGTCTCGAGTATTACGGCGAATAAGGACATAGACGGGGAAGACCTTGCGACAGCTTCGCAAGGTCTTTCGCTTGTCAGGACAAGCCATGATTGGACAACCTGAACTGCAATCGAGAACGCTGCAGCGATACGGCGAGCTTCTGTGCCGGCGCGAAGATTGGTCCCGGCGGCTGGTAATGGCCGCTTTCCGGGGGGCGGCTGCGTCGGGGATTGCCGCAGCGGCGAGCCTTGCGGGGGCCGTGTCCCTGGTGACCGACGCCGACGGGGGGAGCATGAAATCGCATTTCCGTGACGGAGCCTTCGATTTCGTCGTCAATACGCTGGATGAGGCTCTGCGCGCGATCAAGAACGAGATTCGTAAAGGTAACTCAATCGCGATCGGGCTTATCGGGGAGCCGGCGGCTGTGCTCGACGAGGCGAAGGAGAGAGGCCTTACCGCAGACTTTATTCTGAACGAGGATGAGGCGTCCGCGGCCGCCACGCCGGAACTCACGGCGTGGCTGGCAGAGCGGCGATGGTCCGTGGAGGAGATCAGCGCCCCAATCGCGGAACGGCTGCTCGCGGGATCGTCGTATGAGAGCGACACGCGGCGGCTGCGATGGCTGCGCGATCTTGCGGCGCATCAGCGGTCGGTGAGGCGGGCGGATCGATATGTATGGCTTTCGGTTGAGGAGAGGCAAGCTCTGGAGCTGGGGACAGCTTAGACTGGACTCATGCGCTTCACCACCAAGTTTCTCCTTTCCGCGATGAGTCCAGACCATTTCCCGAGCGAAGCTCGCACGGGCGGAGCACCGGAAGTGGCTTTTCTAGGGCGGTCGAATGTGGGCAAGTCGTCGCTGATCAACAAGTTGCTTGGGTCGAAAGAGGCGAAGGTGTCCTCAACGCCGGGGCGAACGCGTGCGATCAACTTCTTCGCGTTGCACGAAGGCACAGAGCAGAAACATAACGCGCGGCCAGCGCTCATCTTCGCCGATCTTCCTGGGTATGGGTACGCGAAAATATCGAAGTCGATTTCGGCGGAATGGCCTTCGTTCATCGAGCCTTACCTGCAGGAGCGCGAGTCGCTGGCGCTGTGCGTCTGCCTGGTAGATACGAACATCCCCCCTCAGGAAAGCGACACGCTGCTCCTCACCGCGCTGAAGCAGATGCAGCGACCCCATATTGTGGTGGGCACGAAGTCGGATCGGTTATCCGGCAACGCGCTGACGAAGTCGCTGAAGACGCTCAAGGAAGCGCACGGCGAAACCGTGATTCTGCCGGTGTCAGTCAAGACCGAGGGTGGCGTAAAGCTGTTGTGGCCTGAGATCGTCGGCTTGATCCAGAGCTAATTGCGACGAGGTGAGAAGGGTGAGCGAAACACGTACGTTTGAGCACGCGATGCTGCGCGAAATCTATGAGCAGCCCGCGGCGATTGAGCGGACACTGGTGCGGTACACGTCTGGCGGCACACTGCACGCGGACCTGTTCGGCTCTGCGGCGGAGTGTTTTCGGAAGCATAAAGATGTGGTGATCGCTGCCAGCGGCTCGAGCCGCCATGCGGGCCTGGCGGCGGAGATCATGCTGGAGGACGCGGCCGGGCTGTCGGTCGACGTGGAGTACGCCAGCGAGTACATCTGCCGGTCAACGAATACCAAGCGCGACCCGGTGGTACTGGTCATCTCGCAGTCCGGGGAGACGGCGGACACGCTGGCCGCCCTGCGGGAGGCGAATCGGCGTGGGCATCCGACCATCGCCGTGACCAATGTGGCGAACTCGACCATGATGCGCGAGGCCCATGTGGCGCTACCCACCCTGGCGGGCGTGGAGCGGGCTATCCCGGCTACAAAGAGCTTCACGACGCAGTTAGTGGTGCTACGCATGCTGAGCCTGCTGGCAGCGCAGGTGCGCGGCACCCTGAGCGAGTGGGAACTGCAAGAGCGGGTTGCCGCCTTGCAGCGCTTGCCGACGCAGATGGAGGGCCAACTGGCCGGATGGGAGAAGCGAACGGCGCAGTTGGCGGAGAAGTACCACGCGGCGAAGACGCTGCTTTACCTGGGCCGCGCGATCCACTATCCGATTGCGCGGGAAGGCGCGCTGAAGCTCAAGGAATCGTCGTACATCCATGCGGAGGGATATCCGGCGGGCGAGCTGAAGCACGGACCAAATGCGCTGGTGTCGGACGAGGTTCCGCTGGTTGTGTTGGCAACGGTCGACCACCTCGATGCGGAGTCCATGCTGCGCTACGAAAAGACGGTCGGGTTGTTGGAAGACCTCCAGAAGCAGGAGGCACGGACGATCGTGATCGGCAACGCGGGCGATGAGACGCTGCGCCTTCTGGCGAGCGATCTGGTGGAGGTCGAGGCAGCGGACGAGTACACTCTGCCGTTGCTGGAGGTGGTTCCGCTGCAGATGTTCGCGTACTTTATGGCGGTGCGAAATGGCGTGGATGTCGATCGGCCGCGGAATTTGGTGAAGTCGGTGGTGGTGGAGTAGTCATCCCCCCCTCCCTGAGGGCATTGCCCGGAAGCAAGTCTTTTAGAATGATCTAATTAGCGGAAGACACGTGCCGCAAAATATTCAAAGCAAAAGACTTATCTGCAAAATATAGAAAGTAGGTGGGTTACGAGCCGTGAGAACGCGGATACGTATGGGAAGGAATTGGTATACGTCCTATTTTATTGGATTGAAGGGTGGGAGTGCGCCAAGTATTTTTTTTGAGATTCCGCCGTCGTTTATGGAGCGTTGGCGAGTTTTGCACAGGCTTGGGGGGTTGACAGGTTTTGTCTTGGGGACCTCGTGACCGGGGGCAGTCGGCCACCGCGTCGAGGAGATGGAGGAGATACGCGTTCGAGCATTCATTTGAAAACGCTCCAGCCTTGGCGGTTGAGGCTCCAGAAGAGGGTGGCTAACGCGGCGGTGGCGTAAGCGACCAGGCTAAGGCCCGGCATCATACGACCGAAGAGGATGTTACCGAAACCGAAAAGCATCGCGTAGACCATGGTCGAGGCGAGAATCCAGTGGAAAAAGTGGTAGCGCAGGGTCGGCTGCACGTTTTCTTCGGGTGCGGAGAACGGGCGCCAGCCGAGGGCGGCAGGGCGGACACGGTCGTAGAAGTTCTGCAGCGTAACCCGGGGTTCGGGTGCTGTGAGCAGCGTGACGGTGAGCCAAATGCACGTCGTTAGCCCGGTGGTGATGAGCATGAGCCAGGCAAAGCCGTGGGGATCGTCGGAGTCGAGAGGCTGGAGCTTGAGCGAGGCGTCGAAGCCGTGGAGCAGGTTGACTACCGGCATGCCGAGGCGCGATTGCAGGGTGAGCGAGATGGTGGCGGCGGCGGTCATGGCAGAGATTTCGGACCAGGCGTTGATGCGCCACCAGTACCAGCGAAGGATGAAGACCAGGCCGGCACCCGCACCAAGCGCGAGCAGGAACTTCCAGGCGGCGGCGATGGACGCGCCGTGGGTCTGCATGTACCAGGTGGCGGCGGCGGACATGAGGGCGACAAGAATAGTTGCGAGACGGGAGGCGTTGACGTAGTGGCGCTCGGTCTGGCCGGGTTTGAGGAAGCGGCCGTAGATGTCGTTGACGAGGTAGGAGGCGCCGAGGTTGAGGTGGGTGCCTATTGTCGACATGTAGGCGGCGGCAAAGCCTGCGAGCATGAGGCCGCGCAGGCTGGGCGGGAGGTAGTGGACCATGACCCAGATGTAGGCGCCTTCCATGCCTCCCTGGGCTTCCGTGGGGGCGGGAAGAAGCACGAGCGCGACAAGGGCGGTGGCGATCCATGGCCAGGGGCGCAGGGCGTAGTGGGCGATATTGAACCAGAGGGTCGCGCCGAGGGAATGCTTTTCGTTTTTGGCGGAGAAGATGCGCTGAGCTATGTAGCCGCCGCCGCCGGGCTCGGCTCCGGGGTACCAGCTGGCCCACCAGTTGAGAGAAAGCAGCACAAGGAAGGAAAGAAAGAACCCTGAGGCTTGGGAGGGGATGAAAGCGAGGGTGTCGCGATGGTTCACTGCGTCGAAGGCCTGGATGCGGGAGGAGAGCTCGTGCATGCCGCCTACGGCGTGTACGGCGAAAACGGCGAGGAGGATGACCATCGACATCTTGAGGACGAACTGGACCAGGTCTGTCCAGAGCACGGCCCAGAGGCCGGAGACGGTGTTGTAGGCGAGCGTGAGGGCGAGGCAGATAAAGACGGCGGTAAGCTGCGACCGCGTGGTGTGGAGACCCAGGGTGAGGGTAAGGATCTTGACCATGGCGAGGTTGACCCAGCCCATGATGATGGTGTTGACAGGCAGCGCAAGATAGATGGCGCGGAAGCCGCGGAGCAAAGCAGACGGCCAGCCGGCGTAGCGGATTTCGGCGAACTCGATGTCGGTGAGAACCTGCGAGCGGCGCCACAGCGGGGCAAAGAAAAAGACAGTAAGCATGCCCGAGAGCGCGAACGACCACCAGAGCCAGTTGCCGGCTATGCCCTGACGATAAATAAGGCCGGTTACCACCAGTGGGGTATCGGCTCCAAACGTTGTCGCGACCATGGAGGTTCCGGCTAGCCACCAGGGGACACTGCGACCGGAGAGGAAGAATTCGCTGACATTGCCCGAGGCGCGGCGCATGTAATAGAAGCCGATGGCGAGGTTGAGTGCGAAGTAGAGAACGACGACCAGCCAGTCGGTTGCGGTCAGGGTCATGCCGGTGAGTTCCATGGAAACCTTTCGTGCCGGTGCAGCGTTGTGTTGGGTGGAAGGAACAGCTTACCGGAATGGGGCGGTTTATGATGGGGGCGAATCCGCAAAGGGACCAGGCACGCGTGGCCGGGGCCAGCGCTGAGGAGGATTCGTGCGGTTGGCGCTCTGGATCATGTTGGTGGGAAGCTTGTGCGCTCTGAGCTTCAGCGAGTGCGCGGCACAGGGTGCGCTTCCGACCGGGCCGCTTCTGCTGCCGTCGGGCATCGCGTATGACACGGCCGGGAATCTTTTTGTGGCGGATGCGCGGCGGCAGCAGGTGCTGGAATTGACGTTGTCCGGCCTGACGGTGGTAGTGGCGGGGACGGGCGAACAGGGGTTTGCGGGCGACGGTGGACCTTCGGCGCAGGCGCTCCTCAATGGACCGCAGTCGGTGGCGGTGGCGCAGGATGGAACGGTGTATATCGCCGATACGGGCAACCAGAGGGTGCGGGCGGTGTCGGGTGGGCTGATTCGGACAATAGCCGGAAGCGGAGCGAGGGGTTTCAGCGGCGATGGGGGCGATGCCCGGCTAGCAAGGCTGGACGCGCCGGTTTCGCTGGCGTTGGATGGAGCTGGTGGAGTGCTGATTGCGGACAGTGGAAACCACCGGGTGCGGCGGTTGGCAGGTGGGGTGTTGACGACGTTGGCAGGCACTGGTGTGCAAGGTTTTGGAGGCGACGGCGGCGCGGGAACGCAGGCGCTGCTGGATACTCCGGCCGGCGTTGCGGTGGCGGCGGACGGCAGGGTCTTTTTGGCGGACTCGCACAATCAGCGAATCCGTGTGGTTGGCACGAATGGGTTGATCGCGACGTTTGCGGGCAACGGGGTTCGGGGCTTTGGCGGGGATGGAGGGGCAGCGACGGCGGCGCAGCTGGACCTGCCGCGAGGGGTGGCGGTGACGGCGGCGGGGGATGTAATCTTTGCCGACTCCGACAATCAGCGGTTGCGGCTGGTGGATACGCACGGAGTGATTCGAACGGTGGCGGGGACTGGGGTGCAGGGGAACGCTTTGGATGGCGCGGCCGGCGCTTCCGCGCCGCTGGATTCGCCTCGCGGCATCGCAGTGTCCGGAGGTGCCGCGACGGTGTTTGCAGACTCGAGGAATCGGCTGGTGCGAGAGCTGGCGACGGACGGGGCGATGTATACGGTGCTAGCCGCGGTGCTGCGGCCGGTGAGTCTGGCTGTGGCGGTTCCGGGTGGGCTGACGTATGGGCAGGGAAGTGTCCGGGTGGCGGTGACCGCGGCGGCTCCCGCGGTGCAGGGGGGAGTGACGTTGCTCGATGGCGACGTCGAAGTGAGTTCTGCTTCGGTGGCGGCTGGCGGCGCGGTGCTGGCGGCGGATACGCTGAGCGCGGGGCAGCATACTTTGACGGTGAAGTTTGAGGGCGATGGGTTGCATGGCGCGACAGTGAGTGCGCCGGTTTCGTTGCAGGTTGCGGCAGCGTCGGTGGTCGTTACGGCTGCGAACACGACCATGGCTTATGGCAGCCCGGCGCCTGTGCTGACGGGAACTGTGACTGGTGTGCTGGCGCGAGATGCTGCGAATGCGGTGGTGAGCTTTGCTTCGAATGCGCCGGATTTGGCACCGGTTGGGGTCTATATGATTTCGGCGGCTTTGACGGGCGCGGCAAGTGCGAATTATGCGCCGAGCGTGGGACCTGGGTCGGGGGCGTTGACGATCGTTCCGGCAGCGGTGTCGGTCGCGGTGGGATCGGAACGGGGGGCGTATGCGGGGCTTCCGCTGACGCTGAACGCGACGGTTGCTCCGGCGACACGCGGGGTACCGACGGGAGTGGTCAGTTTCTACGATGGCGGAGCGCTGGTGGGGACCGGGACGCTTAGCGGGGGTGTGGCTTCGGCGGTGGAACTCGCTCCGGTGGTGGGGAGTCGTGTGATCTTGGCAGTGTACGCGGGCGACCACGATTTTTTGACCGGAAGCTCAGCGACGGCGGCGATCACGGTGAGTGCCCTGCCAGACTTCGGGTTGAGCGTGACGAGTGGTGGAGCGCAGACCGTGCAGGGTGGAACGGTGGCGACGGTGGGGTTGAGTGTGGCAGGGCAGGGAGCGTTTTCGGGCAGCGTGATAATGAGCGTTTCGGGGCTGCCGCCGGGAGCGACCGCGACCTTTTCGCCCCCGGTCGTGGTCCCTGGTAACGGCGCGGCGGCGGTGACGTTGACGATCCAGACCATTGCGTTGGCTGTGCGCGAGACGCGCACGGAAGTTCGCTGGGCGGGGCTGGTAGGCATAGCGCTGCTATGCGGGTTGGCACGAAGGCGAAAACGGGCGCTGCTCGCGGCCACGATCGCTGTTTGTATGCTCGGGAGCGCGGGTTGCGGTGACCGGACCTTCAGCACAGCAGTGCGTCCGAACCCGCAGACGTTTCCCGTGACGATCCTTGCGACCTCGACGAATCTAGCGGGGGCGGTGGTGACGCGTACGGTCGGCGTGACGTTAATCGTCCAGTAGCGCACTACGCGCGGGCAGCCAGGGTGAACGAGAACTGCATCTATACCCCTGCGAACGCCGCGCTTGCATCGGGGCCCTGCGGCCAGACGCAATCATTTTCCTACATAAACGAGGCCTATGAAACGCACCCTTCTGCCCGGAAAACCTTATCCGCTCGGCGCAACATTTCTGGATAGCGGCACCAATTTTGCGCTGTATTCCGAGAACGCAACTGCTGTCCAGCTCTGCTTTTTCGACGACGATGGCAAGCAGACGGACTGCATCGACCTGTTCGAGCGGACGGCGTTTGTTTGGCACGGGTTTGTGCGTGGAGTGGCCGTGGGGCAGCGCTACGGCTATCGGGTGGACGGTCCGTGGGAACCCGGGCAGGGCTTGCGATTCAATCGTGCCAAGGTGCTGGTGGACCCCTATGCAAAGGCAATTTGTGGCGACGTGGATTGGCAAGCGCCGATTTTTCCGTACGACGTGACGTCGGGCGACGACACGCAGAAGGACGAGCAGGACAGCGCGGCAGGCGTGCCGAAAAGCGTTGTGACCAACGATAAGTTCGACTGGGGCGGTGATTCGCTGCCTCAGACTCCGCTGTCGGAGTCGGTGATTTACGAAATGAGCGTGCGTGGATTCTCGATGCGGAACCCGCAGGTCCCGGAGCAGCTCCGCGGAACGTATGCGGGACTGGCGCACCACTCCAGCATCGACTATCTGAAAAAGCTGGGCGTAACAGCTGTGGAGTTATTGCCGGTGCATCACTTCATCGATGAAGGCAATCTGTTGGACAAGGGCCTGCGCGACTACTGGGGCTATAACACGCTGGGGTACTTCGCGCCGATGTCCCGCTATAGCTCGAGCGGCGACGATGCAGGGCAGGTGACGGAGTTCAAGGAGATGGTAAAGCGGCTCCACGCGGAAGGGATAGAAGTGATCCTGGACGTGGTGTACAACCACACCTGCGAAGGCAACGAGAAGGGACCGACCCTCTCGATGAAGGGCGTTGACAACACGGTGTACTACCGCACCATGGCCGACAATCCTCAGTTTTACATGGACTACACCGGCACCGGGAATACGCTCAACGTGCATCATCCGCAGGTGCTTAAGCTGTTGATGGACAGCCTTCGGTACTGGGTGACGGAGATGCATGTGGACGGCTTCCGGTTCGATCTGGCATCGACCCTGGCGCGCGAACTGCACGACGTTAATAAGCTGGGCGCGTTCTTCGATACGATTCACCAGGATCCGACGCTGGCTGATGTGAAGCTGATTGCAGAGCCCTGGGATGTGGGTGACGGCGGCTACCAGGTGGGCAACTTCCCGGTGCTGTGGGCGGAGTGGAACGGCAAGTATCGGGACACGGTGCGGCGGTTCTGGAAGGGCGACAGCGGACAGCTTTCAGACTTCGCCTACCGGCTGACGGGGTCGAGCGATCTGTACCAGAATGACGGGCGCAAGCCGTATGCGTCCATCAACTTCATCACCGCGCATGACGGGTTTACGCTGTGTGACCTGGTGAGCTACAACGACAAACACAATGAGGCCAACGGCGACGACAACAACGATGGCGCCAACGATAACGAGAGTTGGAACATGGGCGCGGAAGGCGCGACCGAAGACGAGAACATCAACCATCTGCGCGAGCGGCAGATGCGGAACTTCCTGGCGACGCTATTTCTGAGTCAAGGTGTGCCGATGCTCGCTGGTGGGGATGAGATTGCCCGGTCCCAGCAGGGCAATAACAACTGCTATTGTCAGGACAATGAGCTGACGTGGCATGACTGGAACCTCGATGAGCCAAGGAAGCGGCTGTTGGAGTTTACGGCCAGCCTGATCGAGTTGCGGCGGGAGCATCCGAACCTGCATCGGCGGAAGTTTTTCCAGGACCGCAAGATTCGTGGGTCGGTTGTCCGGGACATTGCCTGGTTTGGCACGGATGGCAATGATCTCTCCGACGATCAATGGGTCCACGAATGGAACAGGTCGCTAGCCGTTATGCTGAACGGCAAGACGATGGACGTGATGGATGAAGATGGCGAGCAGGTTGTAGACGACAGCTTTCTGATCCTGGTCAATGCGTCGGATCAGGGTGTGGAGTACACGTTGCCACCGCCTCCGGACGGTACGCCCTGGAGACAGGCGATGGACACAGAGAACCTAACTGCGCCGTTCGGCCGAGTAGAAGTTGGGGAGAAGGTCATTGTGGGTGGACGCGCGATCCGCGTGTATATCGATGGCATCGATGTGTTGCCGGATGCGCCTGCGAAGCATCGGCCGGCGAAAACACTGTAACGAGATGGAGGTGCTCCCTTTCCGAGAATCCGGATGTGGAGCACCGAAGTCGTCTCTATAAGGCCTCGTAGGTGGCGATCTGAGAGAGGGTGAAGGCATGCATGTCGCTGCCCGACTGCCAGGCTTTATACCAGGCCACCAGCCAGTCGAGGGTGGTTTCGAGGCGCAGTTTCGGGTGCCAATCCAGCTCGGCGCGAGCGCGGCTGGCGTCGAGCTTGAGGTAGCCAGCCTCGTGGACTCCCGGATCGGGGTCGAGTGTCCAGGACGCGTTGACTCCCCAGAATTTCGTCATGTGCTCGACGATCCACTGGACGGTCTGCGCATCGTCGTCGGACGGGCCAAAGTTGAAGGCGGTCGCATAGCGTGCAGCGTCGGGCGAAAGTAGCCGCTCGGCGAGCGCAATGTAGCCGGCCAGGGGCTCCAGCACATGCTGCCAGGGCCGTATAGCTTGCGGTCTGCGGATGAGGACGGAATCGTTGGTGAGGAAGCCGCGCACCAGGTCGGGGATGAGGCGGTCGGTGGACCAGTCGCCTCCACCGATCACGTTGCCCGCGCGGGCGGTCGAGACGCCGACTTTGTGCCGGGCAATCTCAGTCGGATTGAAGTAAGACTGGCGATAGGCGGCGGAGACGATTTCGGCGCAGGCTTTGGAACTGGAATAGGGGTCGTAGCCACCAAGCGGATCGGTTTCGCGATAACCCCAGAGCCACTCCTTGTTTTCGTAACACTTGTCAGTGGTGACGGAGACGACCGCGCGAACGGAGGGAGTGCGGCGGACCGCATCGAGCACACGTGCTGTGCCGATGACGTTGGTCTCGTAAGTGCCAATGGGGTCTTCATAGCTATAACGCACCAGGGGCTGCGCGGCCATGTGGAAGACGACCTCGGGTCCGAAGCCGGTGAGCGCGCGGTCGAGGGAGGCGGCGTCGCGAATGTCGCCGCGAACGTCTTCCATGACGCTGCCGACTTTCGCAGCCGTGAAGAGGTTGGGGTCGGTGCTCGGGTCGAGCGCATAGCCTCGTACGATGGCCCCTTTGGAGGCGAGCCAGAGCGCCAGCCAGCCGCCCTTGAAACCCGTGTGGCCAGTGAGGAAGACGCGCTTGTTATGCCAGATGTCTTGAGTCAAGAGAGGAAACCCCAAAGTGTCGAGTGGAAGACGTAGAACTTAAAGATACGTGCAATTGGGGGCAAAGTGTGACAGCGACGTTGGAGGCTTCCATGAGAGCCCCTTTGACACGGCCGCATATCGAACGCTAGTGTTCCGCCATGAGGACATGACGCTGGACTGTCCAATGGATGGGAACGGATGCATCGACGCACTTTGCTGAAACTGGCAACACTCACCGGACTTGCGGCAAAGCCGTCATCGTGGCTGCGTGCCCTCGAGGGCAGCGCCGGACAGGACAGGCAGAAGGTCCACACGGTGCTTCTTGTGGCCAAGTGCCACCTGGACGTTGGTTTCACGCTGACTCAGGCGAAGGTGATGAGCCAGTATTTCCATCAGCATTTTCCGCTGGCGATGAAGACCGCGGCGGGGCTGCGGAACGCCGGTGGCGACCGGTACACGTGGACCACGGGATCCTGGTTGGTCTATGAATACCTGGAGCAGGCCGATGGAGTCCAGCGCCGGGCGATGGAGAACGCCATCGCCGCCGGCGACATTGCGTGGCATGCGCTGCCGTTCAGTTGGCAGACCGAAATGCTCGACCGTTCCATGATCGACGGAGCGATGGGTTTTTCGCAGACACTGGACCGGAGATTCGGCGTTACGACGATTGGCGCCAAGATGACGGACGTGCCGGGCCACACGCGCGGCATTGTGGCACCGCTGCACGACGCGGGCGTTCATCTGCTGGATATCGGCGTCAATGCGGCCAGCACGCCACCCGATGTGCCGGAGATATTTCGATGGAAGGAAGCCTCTGGCAAGTCCGTGAACGTTATGTATCACCGTCGCGACTACGGAGGCGTGATAGAGATTCCCGGAACCGGCATTGCCGTAGACGTCGAGGTCCGCAATGATAACGACGGACCGCACACGGTGCAGGAGATTGCAGCGATGTACGCGAAACTGCGGGCGCGTTTCCCGGGAGCGGAGATCAAGGCGGCAACCATGAACGATGTTGCTCGCGCCGTAGATCGCGCCGTTGATCTCCCGGTCGTGACCAGTGAGATTGGAGACACCTGGATTTACGGCTGCGCCAGTGACCCGCTGAAGGTGGCCCGATTCCGCAGCGTGGCGGGGCAAAGAAAACAATGGATTGCACAGGGAAAATTCTCGTCAGGCGACGGAACGGATCTCGGCCTGTTGAGGCGGCTGCTGCTGGTCGCGGAACATACCTGGGGGACGGATACGAAGTCCTATCTTGACACGGTCCACTACACACCCGCGGACCTGAAAGCCGTGAAGGATCATCCCGGCTATGCGGTGATGGAAACAAGCTGGAAAGAAAAGCGCGACAACGTCGATGCGGGGCTCGCGACGCTGCCTGCCGGCTTGCAGCAGCAGGCCCGTAGTGAGTGGGAACGACTGCGCGCCAGCGCTCCCGAGACTTCGCATATGGCGGCGCATGAAGTATCAAGGCCGGTTGAGACAAAGCACTTCAGTATCGCCTTCGATGCCGCGACGGGCGCGATCATACGGCTTCGTAACAAGAGGACCGGCGTCGACTGGGCTTCGGTGGAGCACCCGCTGGCTTTGTTCAGCTACCAGACGCTCTCCGCGGCTGAATACGCAGATTATCTGAAGCGTTACCTGACCAAGGAAACCGAATGGGGGCCGAAAGACTTTGGCAAGCCGGGCATCGACGCGTTCGGGGCGGGAGCGCGAGAGTGGCATCCGCGGGTGCAGCGATGCATGACGTCGAGGGCGGATGGGGAGGACCGCGTGGTGCTTGAGTTAGGCATTGTCGATACCGCTGCTGAGGCCCTGGGCAATGTCGCGTGGCCTCGACAGATTTTTGTCGAGTTGCGCCTGCCGGTCACCAGCGCTCGCGTGGAGATAGACGTTTGCACGCTCGCCAAGGCGGAGAATCGTATGCCGGAGGCGATGTGGCTTACGTTTTCGCCCAAGGGTGTTGTGGCGCAAAGCTGGGAGCTTGAGAAGGCCGGACAGATGATTAGGGCGACCGATGTGGTGCGCGGGGGAGGACGAGCGATCCACGCCGTGAACGACTCGCTGCGGTGTCGCACGGCAAAGGGGGAAGGGTTTACGCTGCGGTCGCTCGACGCAGCTGTGGTCGCTTTCGGTAAGCGGTCACCGATCAACTTTTCGCCTGAGTTGCCGGATTTTGGTTCAGGCGTTCATGTGAGTCTTTACAACAACGCGTGGGGTACGAATTATCCGCAGTGGTGCGGCGGGGACTGGCGGTATCGGTTCGAACTGTTGGGTTAGATGGGACGAAGGAAAAGGCGGGGTATTGCGGTCAGATTTGCGATGTTCGGGTTGCTGGGCCTCGGCAGTACATGCTGTGCGTGCCCGGAACTACCACATCTTCCACGGCGCTTTACCGCTGCTCCAAAGGTCTTCCAGGTGTTGCTTGTCGCGGAGGGTGTCCATGGCCTGCCAAAAGCCGTGGTGGAAGAACGCGTGGACCTGGCCTTCGGCGACGAGTTTCTCGATCGGCTCGCGCTCGAACATCTGGGCGTCGTCGGTGACCGCGTCGAGGACTTTTGGAGAGAGTACGAAGAAGCCTCCGTTGATCCACCCGCCTTCGTCATTCGGTTTTTCCTGAAAAGAATAAATCTGGGTGTCCTTGAGACCGAGCGCGCCGAAGCGAGCGACTGGCTGCACGCTGGTCAGCGTGGCGAGCTTGCCGTGCTGGCGATGGAAGGCGATGGAGGCGGGGATGTCGACGTTGGCGACGCCGTCGCCGTACGTCATGCAGAAGTCATCTTCGCCCTCAAGGTATTTGGCGACGCGGCGGAGGCGGCCCCCGGTACCAGTGGAGTCGCCGGTATCGACCAGGGTGACGCGCCAGGGCTCAGCCTCGGAATTGTGGACGGTCATCTTGTTGTCTTTCATGTCAAAGGTGACGTCGGAGGTGTGCAAGAAGTAGTTGGCGAAGAACTCCTTGATCACATAACCCTTGTAGCCGCAGCAGATGATGAAGTCGTTGATACCATGCTGCGAGTAAATCTTGAGGATGTGCCACAGGATAGGCCGGCCGCCGATTTCGACCATCGGCTTGGGACGGAGGGAGGTTTCTTCGGAGATACGCGTGCCCAGTCCGCCGGCGAGTATGACAGCTTTCATAGCTTCCATTCCTTCGTGTAAATCTGCCCAAGCTTCATGATAGCGTGGCCAGCAAGTGCCGTAGAGACGGGAGCCTGCGTCCAGTTTTGATAAACTTTAGTGATATGAGTGAGCGCGCTGAACAGCTTCGGCAACAGATTCTTCAACTTACAGCAGAGTTCCACGCAGAGAAGTTTCCGGCGCGCGAGTTTGTACCGGGTAGCTCGGTGGTTCCCGTTTCAGGCAAGGTGATCGATGCGGCGGACATGAGCGCGGTGGTCGATTCAGCGCTGGATGGCTGGTTCACGACGGGGCGTTGGGCGAAGGACTTCGAGCGCAAACTCGCGCGGTTTTTCGGACTGCGATCGGCGAGCCTGGTCAACAGCGGGTCGAGCGCAAATCTGGTGGCATTGAGCGCGCTGACGAGTCCCAAGCTGGGCGATCGGCAGTTGAAGCCCGGGGATGAAGTGATCACGGTGGCAGCGGGCTTTCCTACGACGGTGAATCCGATTCTGCAGAACCGGCTCGTGCCCGTGTTTATAGACGTGACACTGCCGACGTATGAGTTGGATGTCTCGATGTTGGAGGCCGCTCGGAGCGAGAAAACGCGCGCCATCATGGTGGCGCATACGCTGGGAAATGTCTTCAACCTGGAGGCTGTGTCGGCGTTTTGCAAGAAGCACAATCTCTGGCTGGTGGAAGACTGCTGCGATGCGCTGGGGTCGACGTTCAAGGGCCAGAAGGTGGGAACGTTTGGCGATATAGCGACGGTGAGTTTTTATCCGGCACACCACATTACGATGGGCGAAGGCGGCGCGGTGCTGACCGACAAGCCGGCGCTGCAGGTGTTGATCGACAGCTTCAGGGACTGGGGTCGCGACTGCTGGTGCGAGCCGGGCGTCGACAATACGTGCGGGAAACGCTTCGACTGGCAATTGGGGACGCTGCCATGCGGGTACGACCACAAGTACACGTACTCGCATGTGGGCTACAACCTGAAGGCGACGGACATGCAGGCCGCGCTGGGGGTTTCTCAGATCGAGAAACTGCCGCACTTTATCGAGCGTCGCAAGGAGAACTTTGCGTACCTGATGCAGGTGCTAAAGCCGCTGGAAAGCTATCTGCAGCTGCCTGTGGCGGGGGAGAACTGCGACCCGAGCTGGTTTGGATTTCCGATCGGTGTGAAGGCCGGTGCGCCGTTTACGCGCGATCAGATGACCAAGGCTCTCGATGCGCAGAAGATTGGCACGCGGCTGGTGTTCGCGGGAAACCTGACGCGGCAGCCGGCCTATCAGGGCTGTGAATTCCGTGTGGTCGGCGACCTGAAGAACACGGATTACGTGATGAATCATGTGTTCTGGATTGGCGTGTTTCCGGGGCTGACGGAGCCGATGCTGGACTTCATCGCAAAGACGATGACGGAGTTTGTGGAGACGGCGAAGAGTGGGCTGAAGGTGGTCTAGCGCTGGTGCCAGCCGGCGGTGCGGCGGATGGCTTCGGCGAGTGGGATGGTGACGCGAAGGCCGAGTTGGGTTTGTGCGCGGGTGATGTCGGGGACGTAGGTGGCGGGGGCGGCACCGGGGGTGGGCGTGCCGTCGATCTGGACCGGCAGGCCGGGGCGGAGCGTGGCTGCCGTTAGGTGCGCTAGTTCGGCGATGGAGACGGACTCGCTTGAGCCGACGTTGTAGGTGCCGTGGGCGGGGGCGCTGGTGAGCATCGTCCAGAGCCAGATGGCCAGGTCGCTCATGTAAAGGAAGCTGCGGAGCGGGGTGCCGTCGCCCTTGATGTGGATCGGTGTGTGCGCGAGTGCATCGCGGATGAAGTTGCCGATGGCGAAGTGCTGGTCGAGCGGAAGGTGTGGGCCGACGAAGGCGAAGCAGCGGGCAATGACGGTGTCGGTTCGGCTGGCGAGGCAGAGCGCTTCGGAGGCGCGCTTGCCTTCCTCGTAGTTGGTGGGCGGGGTCGGCGTGGGCGGGACGGCCCGCGTTTCTGGGATGCGGTCTGCGTCGGTGATGTTGCGGCCGTAGACGGCTCCGGAGGAAACGTAGAGCAGGCGGGAGGCGCGGGTATGCTGCGCGAAATCGAGGATACGCTGAGTACCGGCGACGATGGACGCGGCAAGATCGGCTTCGGAGAGGCTGGCCTGCGTGCCGGTGGAGTCGGTCGCGGCGTGGAGGATGTGGGTGTGGGGTTCGCGGGGGAAGGCGAAGGTTTCGATGTCGCCTTCGAGGAGTGTGAGGGCGGGGTCGGCGGCGATGTGTGGGGACTTGTGCGTGAAGGCGGCGGGGTTGCGGGTGAGGAGGGTGGCGCGGATGTTGAGGGCGAGTTCGCGGTTGGCGTGGAGGAGGGATTCGAGCAGCCAGTGCCCGAAAAAACCGGTGCCACCGGTGAGGAAAAGGTGGGCGTTCTGCAGGTGCTTGAACGGTGCCGTCGCGTGCGTGAGGACATCGACGAGATCATTCGGTGGGAGCGGTCTGGACATCGGCGGAGTCAGGCGGCGTGCTCGTTGAGCAGGTCGATGAAGACCTGGTAGCCGCGGTGGGTGGCGATGTCGAGGGCGGATTCGCCCTTTGCGTTACGGAGGCTGGGATTGGCGCCGTGGTCGAGCAGAGTGCGACCGACCGGGGCGGCGCCCTCTACGGCCGCGAGCATAAGAAGCGTCCAGCCGTTTTCGTTGACGGCGTCAGGGTCCAGGTTTTCATCGAGTGCTTTGCGCAGGGCGGGCTCGTCTCCGCGTTTGATCAGGGATTGGGCGGCTCGGTAGGAGATGGGCATGGGTGATTTACTCCGCTAGGTGCTGGGGCTTGCTGCCGAAGTCGGGGCCGAAGTAGAAGCGCTCGACGACCATGCAGAAGATGTGTTCGAGCGCGAGGTGCGACTCCTGGATGTTCATCGTGGTGTCCGACGGGATGATGACGTTAATGTCGGAAAGGGCGGCCATGGTGCCGCCGCCGTTGCCGGTGTAGGCGACGGTGTGGATGCCCATCTCGCGCGCGAGCTTGAGGGCTTTGACGCAGTTTTTGGAGTTGCCGGAGGTGGAGATGGCAAGCAGGACGTCTCCGGGGTTGCCGAGGGCTTCGACCTGGCGCTCGAAGACGTTGTCGTAGGAGTAGTCGTTGCCGATGGCTGTGAGGATGGATGTGTCGGTAGTCAGCGCGATCGCGCGCAGTGCTGGCCTATCCACGGTGAGGCGGGAGACGAACTCGGCGACGAGATGCTGGGCGTCGGCGGCGGAGCCTCCGTTGCCGCATACCATAAGCTTGCGACCGGCTTTCATGGCGGTGGCGGTGAGTTCACCGGCGGCTAGGACGGCCTCGTGGATGGTGTGGTCTGCGAGGACGGCCTGCATGGTCGCAATGGATTGGGTGAGTTGGCGGCGGATAAGGTCTTTCATAGAGACTCCGGGGAAGTGAATCATTGAATGAGACAAGAGCAACGACCAAAGAAGAAGCAGATGCACTTTGGGCATGACCAAGAAACTACGGCTCAGGTGAAGGCGGGAATGGGTCGTATTCGAAGTTCAGGCGTTGCTGTTCGATCGCGTACGGGCGCTGCTGGACCTTGGTGTAGATTGCTCCGACGTACTCGCCTAGGATGCCGAGGAAGACGAGCATGAGAGATTGCAGGAAAAAGAGGCCGATGATCATGGGGGCGACGCCTACCGTGAAGGTTTGCCAGTAGATCAGCTTGGCGATGAGGTAGCCGAGCGCGATGAGGAAGCTGAGAGCCGCGCCTAGGAAGCCGGCGAAGACGGCAAGGCGGAGGGGAACCTTCGATGTGCTGATAATGCCCAGCATCGCGATGTCGTACAGGGTGTAAAAGTTGTTCTTGCTGATGCCGCGTCTGCGAGCGGGCTGATCGAAGAACAGCCGCTTGTTGGGGAGCGAGATTTCGGCGATGATGCCGCGGAAGTAGGGGTAGGGATCGTTGAAGGAACGGAAGATGTCTACGACTTCGCGCGTGTAGAGGCCGAAGCCGGTGTAGTTCTGGATGGTTTCGACCGACGAAAGGCGTTCGACTGTTTTGTAGTACTGCTTGCGCGCCCAGTAGAAGATGCCGTTTTCGCCGGAACTGCGCTTGACGCAGAGGACCATAGCGAACCCTTCTTCCCAGGCGGCGATCATGGCGGGGATGAGGTCGGGCGGCTCCTGGAAGTCGGAGGCGATGCCGATCATGGCGTCTCCGCGGGCCTGCATGAGTGCGTGGATGGGCGAGCGGATGTGGCCGAAGTTGCGGGCGTTGACGATCAGCTTGACGTGGCGGTCGCTGGCTGCGATGCGGGTAAGGATGGCAGCGGTGGAGTCGGTGGAGTGGTTGTCGATGAAGATGTGCTCGTAGGCGTAGTGGGGATAGGCGTGCATGATCTCGCGGATGCGGACATACATGGCCTCGATATTGTCTTCCTCGTTGTACGCGTGCGTGACGATGCTGATGGTCTTCAACGGAGTCCTCGGAGCGTTCCCTGTGGTTCCATCTTACTGAAGGGTCGGATCGAGCGGTGGTGCCGGGGCGGTGTCGGCACGGTGGCGGAAGGTGATCTTCTTGTGCCCGATGAAGCTGACGATGGTGGAGCAACCGGTGACGACGGCTCCGGCGAAATAGCCTGCGGTGCCCTTTCCGAAGGGGGCGTGGCCGTGGAGCAGCGTTTGCAGCAGGCGCGTGAGGGCAGAGAGCGCGAGCAGGCCGGGCAACATGCTTACACCGTACACGCCGAAGGCGCGGAGCCACTCGCGGAGGTGGTTGCCGCGGGTGCGGAAGACGAAGAATTTGTAATTGAAGTAGGAGATGGTGATGTTGATGGGGGTGGAGATCAGCGACGCAGCGATCACGGTGAGGTAGAGAAAGCGCGCCGGGGATATGCGGTTGAGCAGGTAGAGACAAAGGACGAAGAGCCCGTAGCCCAGGCCGGTGTTAATCACGCCGACGACGAGGTAGCGGAGAACTTGTCCGGGAGGGAAGAGATGCTTGATACGGTAGCTAAGAGGCGGCGTTGGCATGTTCATGAGTGGATGCCGTGCTACTCCGGGGGGCGCAGAGGAAAGATGTCGCGGCCGCGTAGACCACGGGCGGCGAGGACGGCGTCGGCGAACTCGCGGACGGCGCCGTTTCCGCCAGGCCGAGTGCTGACGAAGCCGTGTTCCGCGACGTGGGTGCGGACTTCGGCCGCGGCGTTGGAGGGGCAGGCGCAGAGGCCGGCGATCTCCATGGCGAACAGGTCGTTGACGTCGTCGCCGAAGAAGGCTGTGTTGGCGAGGGGCAGGTTGAATTTTGCGGCAAAATCGCGCAGAGCGGTGGCCTTGTCGCGCGTTCCTTTGACCACGAAGGGCAGGTGCATTTTTTCTGCGTAGCGGTCGACGAGCGGCGAGGGTTCGCCGGAGATGAGCGCCATCCGTATGCCCAGGCGGCGGAGAAGTGAGATGCCCATGATGTCGGCGAAGGAGAAGGTCTTGATCTCTTCGTTACTGATCGAGGACCAGGTAAGGGTCCCGTCGGTGAGGACGCCGTCGACGTCGAAGGCGACGGCTTCGAGTGTGACCAGGACTGAGGGGTCGAAGGGCATAGGTACAAGTGTACGGGCGAATTTTTGTTGATGAGGGTCCGCGCTGATCGGTGGGCAACGTATTCTCTTAGGGAACTTGCTTAGGAGGGCAACACGATGGCGAATAAAACTGTGTTGATTACCGGGGCTTCTGCAGGAATTGGACGAGCTACGGCGAACGTTTTCCAGCAAAAAGGCTGGAACGTGGTGGCGACCATGCGTTCGCCGGAGGCAGGAAGCGAAATCGCGGCGCTTGATAACGTGCTGGTCACGAAACTGGATGTCACGGATGAGGCCTCGATCTCCGCGGGAGTGAAGGCGGCGGAAGAACGGTTCGGTGGCATCGATGTGCTGGTGAACAACGCGGGCTACGGGGTGTACGGACTCCTGGAAGCGACGTCGGTGGAGAGCATTCGGCATCAGTTTGAGACGAACGTAGTGGGTCTGCTGGCGACGACGAAGGCCGTGTTGCCGGGGATGCGCAGGCGCCGGTCAGGCCTGGTAGTGAATGTGGGGTCGATTGCGGGGAAGATGACGTATCCGTTGGGCACGATGTACTGCGGTACGAAGTTTGCAGTGGAAGCGATATCGGAGGCCTTGCGGTTCGAACTGCAGGAGATAGGGGTGCGCGTGAAGTTGATTGAACCGGGCATCATTTATACGAATTTCCCGAATGCGATGGAGTTCAACAACGATGAAGCGTTGGTTGAGTATCAGAAGTTGATCGGACTCTTCGGCGTGGCAATGGAACAGGTATGGACTCAGGGAACCGAAGTTGGCGTGGCGGCAGAGGCTATTTATGCCGCGGCGACAGACGAGAGTGAACGGCTACGCTACCTTGTGGGCGCCGATGCAGAGATATTCGCGGCCGATCGGGCGCGCCTGGACGACGGCGCGCATTACCCACATATGCGGGCGATGTTCGGTTTATAGGCCGGCCTCAAAAGAAAAACGCCCGACTCGATGGCCGGACGTTTTCCTCGCGGAACCGGGCTCAGGCGGCCAGGCCGACGCGGCGGAGCTTCTTCATGACCGGGATCTCTTCTTCATAGACGCGCTTGATGCCGTCCCCCATGGACTGCTCACAGAGACGGATGTCGCGGACCAGTCTTGAAATTCCGTTCGGCTCCAGAGAGGCGGCCTGGTCGGAGCCCCACATGGCGCGATCCATGGTGATGTGACGTTCCACGCAGCAGGCACCGAGGACAGCAGCGGCCACCGAGGTGGGGATGCCGGTCTCGTGACCGGAGTAGCCGACGGGGATGCCGTAACGCTCGGCCATGGCGGGGATGGCGCGCAGGTTGAGCTGCTCGTACTTTGCCGGATAGGTGCTGGTGGTGTGCATGAGGATGAGATTTTCCTTGCCGAGGACTTCGACCGCGTGGTCGATTTCCGCGTAAGTGCTCATGCCGGTGGAGGCGATGACGGGCTTGCCGGTCTTGCGGACGTGGCGGAGCAGGTTGTCATCGGTGAGCGAAGCGGAGGCGATCTTGTAGACGGGGGTGTCGTACCGCTCCATGAAGTCGACGGAAGGCTCATCCCACGGGGAAACGAAGAAGTCGATCTTGACCTGTCTGCAGAAGCTCTGAATCTCGGCGTAGTCCTCTTCGCCAAATTCGAGACCTCGCTTGAGGTCGCCGTTCGTGTCGCCGAAGGGATTCGGACGCGGTGTGGCGAGTTCTGCGGCGGTGTAGACGATGTCTACCGTGCGCTTCTGAAACTTGACCGCATCGCAGCCGGCGGCAACGGCTACGGAGACCAGCCGTTTGGCAAGGTCGATGTCGCCATTGTGGTTGATGCCGATTTCTGCGATGACGTAACAGGGGTATCCTGCGCCAAGCTGCTTGTTACCAATTTTTACGGTGCTCATTCAAGGCTCCAGTGTTGCCTTTGTCAGGCGGTTGCGTTGGGTCTTGTCGGTTGGATGCTTCCAGGCCGAATTGTGTCAGAAACAGGAGAATCCCGTCCAGACTTACTGCGGTTGGCGAAGGTAGGAGTCGGCTCCCGATTCCCAATCCTGGCGGACGGGTGTGAAGATGTCGAGGTTAAGGGTATCTTCGAGGGCTTCGGCGGAGTGTGGGAGGTTGGGCGGGATGATAAGGAGGTCGCCTGGGCCCAGGTCGATTTGCTCGGCGCCGCCGTCGGGGTCCAGGGTGAAGCGCAGGCGGCCGGAGATGACGGCGGAGAACTGTTCGTTGATGTGCGCGTGGGTGGGAACGATGCAGCCTTGTTTCAGATGAATGTGAGCGATGGTGCCCTGCTCGCCAGAAACGAATTGTCTTGCGAGGAGCGGATTGAGTTGTTCGGTTTGAATGTCCGACCAGCGGAGGTGACGGGCGGTATTTGCCATATCGACAGGGTACAGCGGCGGAAAGTATTTTGCGCGGCGGCGCCGGTTGTGTATGGTAGACGGAATAGCTGCAAATTTAGATGAACGGCGTTTCCAAAGCGGGAGCCGCCGACGTCCACAGGATGGCTGTGCCGCAGTCGGGCGCAGATGCCGAAGTATCTTTTTCACTTGCTTGCAACGGGGAACAGGGTGATCGACACATGCGCAGGATGAGGGCGGAGCTTTATCCAATATACGGAATCAGGTTTTTCAAGACGACACTCGGTAGGATTTGCCTGCTGGTCCTGTGCTGTGGTCTAAGCGCGGGCCAGGCCCTGGGACAGACGGCAGGGACAGCTTCGACTGCGGAGCGGTTGGCGGCGCTTGAGAAGAGCACAGCCGCGGCGCAGAGTGCGGGCGACAACGCGTGGATGCTGACCAGCGCGGCGCTGGTGCTGATGATGAGCGGGCCGGGACTGGCGCTGTTTTACGGTGGCCTGGTGCGGCGCAAGAACGTTTTGAGCACCATGATGCAGACGTTTGCCATGATGGCGGTGATCACGGTGCTTTGGGCGCTGGTGAGCTACTCGCTGGCGTTCGGGACGGGAAATGCGTTTATTGGCGGGCTGGGCAACGTCTTTCTGCGGGGCGTAGGAGCGGACCCCAATCCGGCGTATGCCGCGACAATTCCTCTACAGACATTCATGATTTACCAGCTGATGTTTGCCATTATTACGCCGGCGCTTATTACCGGAGCGTTTGCGGAACGCATGAAGTTTTCGGCGATGCTTGTTTTCATGGTGCTTTGGGCGCTTCTTGTGTACAGTCCGATGGCGCACATGGTTTGGGGCGTCGGCGGCTTACTGAACGCGACCGCAACGGGAGGCCTGGGCGGAAAGTTTCCGTGCCTCGATTTTGCGGGCGGAACCGTCGTGCACGTCACTTCTGGCGTGAGCGCGCTGGTGACGGCGCTCTATCTGGGTAAACGGCTGGGCTACCCGAAGAGGCCCATGCCGCCGCACTCGGTGGTGCTAAGTTTCGTGGGCGCTTGCCTGCTGTGGGTGGGATGGTTCGGGTTCAATGCGGGCTCGGCGTTGGGAGCCGGCAGTCTGGCAACTTCGGCGTTTGTGGCGACACACTTCGGTGCCGCGGCGGCGGCCATAGGCTGGGCGGCGGCGGAGTGGATTCGCAATGGCAAGCCGTCGGCGCTGGGTGGGATCTCTGGTGCCGTCGCTGGGCTGGTGGCGATCACGCCGGCCTCGGGATTTGTGTCGCCGATGGATGCGCTATGGATTGGGCTGCTGGCCGGAGTTTTCTGCTTCTTCATGGTGGTGAAAGTGAAGAACTGGTTTGGTTATGACGACTCGCTCGACGCTTTCGGCGTTCATGGTGCGGGCGGCACGCTGGGCGCGGTGCTGACGGGCTTCTTCGCGCGATCAGTCATCAATCCGATCTTCGGAGCGGGCAAGCCGACCGGTTTTCTCGACGGTAATCACCACCAGGTGCTGAACCAGTTGGTGGGTGTGGCGATCGCGTGGACGATCTCGATCGTTGGCACGTTGCTGATCCTGTTTGTGGTAGATAAGCTGATTGGGCTTCGCCTGAGCGAAGAGGATGAGGTCGAGGGTCTCGACCTTTCGCAGCACGGCGAAGAGGGCTATGAGTTCGATCCAGCGTAAGAGCAGGGAACAGCAAACAGCGGACAGCAGGCAAGAGCGCTAGCGAGGCGATAGAGATGCAGAAGATTGAAGCAGTGATCCAGCCGTCGCGGCTGGATGCGGTCAAGGATGCGCTGGTGGAGCTTGGCGTTTCGGGCATGACGATCTTCGAGGCGCGGGGTCACGGACGTCAGAAGGGCCACACGGAGTTCTATCGGGGGCGGGAATATGCGGTGGACCTGCTTCCCAAGGTCAAGTTGGAGTTGGTCGTCACCGATGACATGGTGGAGCAGACGGTGAACGTGATCCTCGCGGCTGCGCGAACGGGCAAGATTGGCGATGGCAAGATCTTCATATCGAGAATCGACGAGGCCATTCGGATACGTAACGACGAGCGCGGAGATATCGCGATCTAGTTTCAGCTCACGCGTGTTGTTTGCGGAGCTTGGCTGCAGAGACCGGAGGAGAGCCACGAGCGACGAGACGATGCGCGAGCAGTATGCACGCCGGACGGACGATCTGCGAGCTGGGTTTACGCTCAACGGCGACGGCATTGCGTGCGTGGAGGCGCGATCGAAGCTTGTGGACGACATGCTGTCGCGTCTCTGGGGCGCGGAGTTAGGGCGGGAGCCGGGGGCTGGGAAAAGGGTCGCGGTGGTTGCTATCGGTGGTTATGGCCGGGCGCAATTGTTTCCGGCCTCCGACATCGATGTGCTGTTCTGTGTGGAAAAAGGCGATCCGCCCAAGGAAGCAATTAGGAGGGTCACGCAGGCTCTGTGGGACTGCGGTCTGCGGGTTTCTCCGGTGACGCGGGCCCTGAGCGACTGCGAGCGCTTCGATCCCGATAACGCCGAGCTTGGGTTATCGCTGCTGGACCGGCGGCTGGTCGCGGGCGAAGCGGGGGTATTCGCCAGGCTTGAGGCCAGGGTAAACGGCAAGTTGATGGTGCGGGACGCGAAGGCAATGCGCGCGGAGTTGCTTGTGCTGACGCGTGGCCGGCATGCGAAATACGGCGAAACGCTGTTTCACCTGGAGCCGAACGTCAAGGAATGCCCTGGCGGGTTGCGCGATGCGAACGTGTGCGAGTGGCTGGCGGCCCTGCGCGGCGTTCGCCTGGACGACGCGAATCACCCTGAGTTCCGCGGAGCATTGCGCTTTCTGACGGCAGTGCGTTGTTTTCTGCACTACCGCCATGAGCGCGACGATAACGTGCTGGGTTGGGCGGCGCAGGACGGGGCGGCAGAGGCATGGGTGGGCCTGGGGCGCGTGCGTCCGGCGGCCGGGCAACCGTCGTTGCGGGTGGATGCTGCGTACTGGATGCGGGCATACTTCCGCAACGCCCGAGTGGTGGAACGGTGTCTTTCGCGTGAGTTGGAAGCGGTCGGGCTGCAGTTGATTCCGACCCTGCCGCGCAAGCTCAGGTTGACCGGCCAGAAAGCGTATCGCATGCGCGAGGGAAGACTGGAACTGGAGCCACCCGCTGCGCGTGATCCGGCCGAGGAGCCGGAGGTAGTTCTAAGCCTGTTTGGGGTGCTCGCCAGCAGTGGAGTTCCACTGTCGCATGATACCGAGGCGCGCATCTCTGACGCGATTCCGCTGCTCTCGGCGCATCTGGAGGAGGGCCCGGGCCTGTGGCTCAAGCTGTCCGCTATATTGACGGGTCCGTTCGCTGGCGCGGCTTTGCGGACGATGCATGCGTTGGGCGTGCTGGACTTGATCCTGCCAGAGTTTCACGGCATCGATGCGCTCGTGATCCGCGATGCGTACCACCGCTACACGGTAGACGAGCACACGTTTGTGCTGATCGACGTCCTGCATGGCCTGCAAGAGAAACCAGCGCCGGGTGCGCCGGAGTGGCGAACCAAGCTGGGGCAGATGGCGCGAGAGTTGCAGCACCCGGCACTCCTGTACCTGGCAGCGCTGCTGCACGATACCGGCAAAGCAATGGCCGGTGGTGAGCACGCCAAGGAAAGCGCTCGTATGGCCAAAGCGGTGCTGGAACGTCTGGAAATGGACGCTTACTATGCCGGTTTGGTGTTGCGTCTGATCGAAAGTCACCTGGAAATGTCGGTAGCGCTGCGGCGCGACATCTTCGACGCGGAGACAGTCAGGGTATTTGCAGGTAAGTTGCAGACGCACGAGGCGCTGCGGATGCTGACGCTTTTTACGTACGCAGACATACAGGCCGTGCATCCAGATGCGTTGACACCATGGAAGGCAGAGAATCTTTGGCGGCTTTCGATGAATGCCGCCAACCAGATGGACCGCAGTGTCGACGAAGATCGCGTGCGGGCGCGCCAGACAGATGACCGGATCGATCGGGTGGCCGCGCTGCTGCTACCAGGGAGGAAGCGGGAAATAGAAGCTTTTCTGGATGGATTCCCAGAACGGTATTTGAAAACCCGCTCGGCGGAGCAGATCCGCCAGCACTTCGAATTGGCGACGCGATTTGATCAGGAACCGGTTCAGATCGAGTTTAAGCACGGGCAAGCGATGAGCGAAATTACAGTGGTTACCCGCGACCGCCCGAGCCTCTTCGCCGCGATTGCGGGGGCGCTGGCCGCGTGGGGTATGAACGTGGTGACGGCCGACGGCTACGCGGATGGAATGGGAGTGGTGGTGGACAGCTTCCGCTTCACGGACACTTTTCGCACGCTGGAGCTGAATGTGGAGGAGCGGGAGCGGTTTGTGGTTAGCGTTCGGGAAATCGTGTCGGGCAGGGCGTCGGTGGAGGCCATGCTGGCCGGTCGGCGACGGGCACGCCGTAAAACGCCGAAATTCACGGTGGAAACGCGCATCGACTTCGATCACGAAGCCTCCACGCACAGCACACTGCTGCAGGTGGTTACACAGGATGTCCCGGGCCTGTTGAGGGCGCTGAGCACGACACTGAGCGGGCTGGGCTACAACGTGGAAGTGGCCCTGGTGGATACGGAGGGAGAGACGGCGATCGACGTCTTTTACCTGACCAGACAGGGAGCGCGGCTGGCGAGGGACGAGGAAGAGGCTCTGAAAGCAGCCCTGCTGGGGGCAATCCGTGAGAATGCGATGTAAGGACCGAGAGTCGAGGCGAAGCCCGGCGTGGGGCACGGAAGAGCCGGAGCAAAAAAACTTCTGGGCGATGCAACCAACCACGCGGGCCGCGAATGCGTCTGAGCCAATGAGTCCCTTGATAAGAAGCAACCGATCGATGTTTCTGGGGGCAACGGAACGTTATACTGGCATCTATGGGCATTAGTGCAAACCAAACGAGCAGCAGCGGCCGGCCTACGGGGGTACCGCAGCGGAACGACCGGTATATTTTCGGAACCCTCGATAGTTTTGGCAAGAACCGCGACAAACTTGATGAGGTGAGTTGGGGCGACGAGCAGCCGGAGGGCGTGGTACTCGCCTCGCTGGATGCGGCAATCAACTGGGTGCGGAAAAATTCTGTCTGGCCCATGACGTTTGGACTTGCTTGCTGCGCGATCGAAATGATGTCGATGGGCGGCTCCAGATACGACATCGCCCGATTTGGCGCCGAGGTATTTCGCCCCTCTCCAAGGCAGAGTGACCTCATGATTATTGCGGGGCGCGTTTCGCAGAAGATGGCACCGGTGATTCGGCGACTTTATGAACAGATGCCGGAGCCGAAGTGGGTCATATCGATGGGCGCTTGCGCGACTTCAGGCGGTGTATTCAACAACTATGCCCTGTTGCAGGGCGTGAATCAGGTCATTCCGGTGGATGTATACGTTCCGGGATGCCCGCCGCGTCCGGAGCAGTTGCTGTACGCGATCACGCTGTTGCAGGAAAAGATTCAACACGAAAAGAACAGTTTGAAGACCACATTGAATCTGGCCTGATAGTGGCCATGGGTCGCCTGAAATGAGAATAGGCTTCCATCTCGTTCAGGGTATTAGCGGTGCTGGTGCCTGACCGCAAGACAAGCTTCCGGAGGTCGCCAGAGCCGGTATATTGTTGGTTCGTATTACGTATTTCGTATTTTTGTTCTGGATAGTGTGCCCACGTGGGGTACACTTTGGTGGCATACGCATAGTTAGAACGGGCCGACGGCAACCGGAGCCCGTGAAGAACATAGTTATTTTTGTGGAGGATTGTCGAATGTCTTATCGCCCGTTACGCAATATCGGCCGGTTCCTGTTGGCTGCATGTGCGGTCAGCCTTGGTGTCTCAACTTTGAACGCGCAGAGTACTACTGCTGCTGGCGGAACGAACCCTTCGCGCGTCGATATTTTCATGGGCTACTCGTACTTCGGAGCCCATGGCCAGGTCAAACCGGCGAACATTCGCTACTCTTCAATCGATGAAGGCGCGATGATGAGCGGAGCCTACTACTTCAACAAGTATGTCGGCGCGGAGATCATCGGTTCGTTCCATCCGGACGGCCAGAATGACGGATTTTACTCCGGTACCCTGGGTCCAATTTTCCGTGCTCCGATGCAAAATTTCACGCTGTTTGCGCACGGTCTCGTGGGCGGCGGCTACCTGGCCGGGCCCAATAGCAGCGCCCCCGCCACTTTTGAGCACGAACCGTATCGCTGGGGACCGACCCTCACGGCTGGCGGCGGCATGGACTATGATCTGCCGTTTTTCGACCACCGTTTCGGCCTTCGCCTATTTCAGGCTGACTACCGCTGGGTTCACGAATCCTACGGTCCCCCGACGTCGGTGCCGACCAGCGGTGTACTTGGCGGTCGCGCTAACCTGAGCGCAGTTGAGTTGAGCACCGGTCTTCTGGTGCACTTCGGTCACATTATTCCGCCGCCCCCAGTGATCTACGCGTGCACACTGACGACTCCGACTGGCGACATCTACCCTGGAGATCAAGTTACGATCACCGGTGCGGCGACCAACCTGAACCCGAAGAAGGACGCGAAGTACTCGTGGTCCTCCCCGGATGCGGGTACGATTTCGAGCACATCGAACGTCGTGACAGTCGACACCAAGGCGCTTTCAGCCGGTACGTTTACGGTAAAGGGCAACGTCTCGCAGGGCCTGAAGCCGGGCCAGTTCGCGGACTGCACGACTCCGTTTACGGTGAAGGCGTTCCAGCCTCCCACCATCGGTTGCTCGGCTAACCCATCCACGATCAATGTGGGCGACTCTTCGACAATTACTGCGAACGGCGTTAGCCCCCAGAACCGTCCGTTGACCTACAGCTATAGCGCAACGGCGGGAGCCATCAGCGGCAACACGTCGACGGCGACGTTGACGACGACCGGTGTGGCCCCTGGCACGATTACCGTGACCTGCAACACTGTCGATGACAAGGGACAAACGGCATCGCAGCAGACGACAGTAACAGTGTCCGCTCCCGTGGTTGCCGCACCTGCGCCGACGACGACGAACCTTTGCAGCATCAACTTCGACCGCGACACCAAGCGTCCGGCGCGTGTGGACAATGAAGCCAAGGCCTGCCTTGACGACATCGCTCTGAACGCCCAGCGCGACCCGAATGCGAAGCTGGCAATCACCGGCAGCGCCGCGAGCGGTGAGAAGAAGGGTCCGATGATGGCCGGTCAGCGTGCTGTCAACACGAAGGCTTACCTGGTCACGGAGAAGGGCATCGACGCTTCTCGCATCACGGTCTACACCGGTACCACGGACGGTAAGACCGCTGCGATGACGTTGATCCCGACTGGTGCGACGTTTGCAACCGACGGCTTGACGACTGTGGATGAGTCGGCGGTCAAGGTTGTCTCGCGGACTGCTCCGGCTCGCAAGCGTCATCACAAGAAGTAGGCTTCATCAACCGCAACGGCTGGCCGGGTTCATCCCTGCCAGCCGTTGTCGTGTCAGGACGCAGCTGTACATTTAGCACTACATGCGCGGCAACCGTATCCGGCTCCATACAGGCAAAGAGGGGAAAGACCTTGAAGGCACGACAAGCGATTCGTTGTGGGGTGATGTTGGCCAGTGTTCTGGCCGTCGGAACGGGTCGATTGGCCGCAGTACCGTGGTATCCACTGGGGCCCTACGGCGGCCATGCGCGCGCGATAGCTGCAGACCCTCATAACTCGCAGCACCTGTACTTGGGAACCGCGACCGGCTGGGTGTACGAGTCGAACGACGGGGGAGCCAAATGGAGCCGTTTGTCGATGGTTGCAAAGCGAGATGACCTCGTCATCGATCAAATTGTCCTTGATGCCCTGGATCCGAAACATCTGACGGTGGGCGGGTGGGTGATCGACCATCCGGACGGCGGGCTTTACGAAAGCCACGATGGGGGCCGCACATGGTACAGCCAGGCGCAGATGCGTGGGCAATCCGTAAGGGCCCTGGCGGTGGCGCCTTCCGATCCAAAGACAATGGTGGCGGGGACGCTGCAGGGTGTGTACCGCACGCAGGACTCCGGCGTCCACTGGACACCCATCAGCCCGGCAGGCAGCACGGAGATCCACGAGGTAGAGTCGATAGCGATCGACCCTGTGGATCCGAACGTGATTTATGCAGGCACCTGGCACCTGCCCTGGAAGACGGTGGATGGCGGAGCGAACTGGACGAACATCAAGCAGGGCATTATCGACGACTCCGATGTGTTCTCGATCATTGTCGATCCGGCCTCACCGCAAACGGTTTACGCGAGCGCGTGTTCGGGTATCTACAAGAGCCTGGACGCGGGTTCTAAGTTTGCTAAGGTGCAGGGAATTCCGTCGTCAGCGCGACGTACGCGTAAGCTCGCCCAGGATCCCATGCATCCGGAGACGGTGTTCGCGGGCACAACGGAGGGCCTGTATCGCACGCTGACCGCGGGAACGACGTGGGCTCGACTCACTCCGCCTGACGTCATTGTGAACGACGTTTACATTGATCCGAAGAACTCGAACCATTTGCTCATTGCAACCGAACGCGGCGGCGTGATGGCGAGCGAAGATGGTGGAGCCACTTTTCAGGCCTCAAATGACGGCTTTACGGCGCGGCAGGTAACGTCATTCGCAGCTGATCCGCGTCGTGCGTCCACGGTCTTCGTGGGTCTGGTCAACGATAAGGAAGCGGGCGGCGTCTTCAAGAGCGTAGATGGTGGCGTGACTTGGCAACAGCAAAGTGAGGCGCTGAATGGGCGAGATGTGTTTAGCCTGGCGGCGCTCGGCGACGGGACCATCCTTGCAGGGACGAGTCACGGAATCTTTCGCATGAACACCGATGCGTGGACGCAGTCAGGTGCGATGGTGCCTGTGGCGCCGCCTGTTGCGGAGGCTGCTCCCGCAGCGCACAAACGGGTTGTAAACCCACGGGAGCGCAATGTTCCGCCGGCAACCGGGCGCAGCAGGAGTGGGGCGAGGCTGAAGCCCATGGCACTGGTGCAGTACAAGGCGGTGACGACCAAGCCTGTTTCCAAGGCAGCGGCGAAGAGAGCCAGTGAGAAGCCAGTTCCGATCGTCGCGCCGGCAATGGTGGATGCCACGGTGTACGCGCTGGTGCCAGTTGACGACGCGATCTATGCAGGCACCTCCAAAGGCCTGCTGAAAGGCGATGCAGAGGGCAAGGAATGGACAGACCTCCCTGCACTGGAACTGCCGGAGATGCGGTTCGTGGCGGCGCAGAAGAGAGTTGTGATGGTGGCAAGCCTGAGGCAGATTGCAGTTTCCGCTGATGCTGGGGCGACGTGGAAGCTGGTGGATTTGCCGGCCGGTATGACGCAGGTAGCGGCGATCGCGGCCGACGATGCCGGCAATGTCTGGACGGGTGGACCGGAAGGCGTATATTACTCGAGCGATCTTGGTGCCAGTTGGAAGAGTCTAAGGTCTCTCTATGTCAATCATGTGAGCGGCATCTATTTTGATTCGGCCGAGCATCGTGTCCTCGTGACCGCCAACCAGAGTACGACGACGTTTGCGGCGCATGTTCCGGATTTCAAGGTAAGTTTCTGGGATACGGGTTGGAACCTTCGCTTTGTGAGGCCGGCTGGTGATCACCTGGTGGGTGCGACGATGTATGACGGCATCGTGGTGCAGCCTGTGATGGTCGACTCGAAGATCATGGATACAAAATAGACCGATGGTTCGGAAGTGACCACAGCGCGGGACGAGTTGAAGAAGCTCGCGGCAACGTGGAAGAGCGCCGCAGACTCGGCGGAGGCGCGGTTGAAATGAGCTGCGGAACTGGACGCCGGTGTGAGGGGCGGATGTACTATGTGTTGTGAATCTTCCTTTAGCACATCCGATTTTGCCGATGCTGGCCAAGCGTGTGGCAGAACTTCCAGCGGGTGATCGCTGGATATTTGAGCCCAAGTGGGACGGCTTTCGCGCGCTTGTGTTTCGCGACGGCGAAGAGATCGAAATACAGAGCCGGGATGGGAAGTCGCTGAACCGCTACTTCCCGGAGGTGGTGGAAGTGTTGCTGAGGCAGCTCCCTCAGCGCTGTGTCCTCGACGGTGAGATTGTGATTGCCGGAGAAGGCGGGCTGGACTTCGATGCGCTGCAGTTGAGAGTGCATCCGGCTGCTTCGAGGGTAAAGCTGCTGGCTGCACAGACGCCGGCGTCGGTCGTCTTTTTCGATCTGCTCTGTGTCGGCGACCGCAATTTGACGAAGGAGTCGTTCGAGGCGCGGCGTGTTGAGCTGGAGACCGTTCTGAGGGAAGCTGTGGCTCCCGTGCATGTGACGCCCGCTACGCGCGACAGAAGTGTGGCGGAGGAGTGGTTTCGGCGTTTTGAGGGCGCGGGTCTGGACGGTGTGATGGCAAAAGCCGTGGCGGGAACCTACGAACCGGACAAGCGCACGATGCTGAAGGTGAAGCACGAACGCGACTGCGACTGCGTGGTCGCCGGTTTCAGATGGCACAAGGAAGGCGAGGGCACGGCCGTGGGGTCGCTGCTGCTGGGGCTCTATGACGGCGATGGCAGGCTGCAACATGTGGGGGTCTGTGCGAGCTTCGCGATGGCGAAACGGAAGGAGCTTGTGGCGTTTCTGGCGCCGTACCGGGTGGAGTCGATGGATGGGCATCCGTGGGCTGGGTGGGCCGAGGGCGATGGGTCGCGGATGCCGGGGGCGAAAAGCCGGTGGACGGGGACGAAGGATTTGAGCTGGGTGGCGCTGCGTCCGGAGCTGGTGGTGGAAGTGGCGTATGAGCACATGCAGGGCAACCGGTTTCGACATATGGCCCAATTTCGGCGTTGGCGGGCGGATAAGGCACCGATTTCATGTACCTATGAGCAGCTAGAAGTGGTTGCGCCGCAGGAGTTGATGGACATTTTTGGCACCGATGACGCTTCTGGAGACTTCCCAGTTTAGTGGCCTGTTTCCGCTTTGGGCTTTTCGCTGGTTCCGATCCAAACTTCCAACTGGGGCAACTGGCGGCCGGTCGCGAAATTCTGCACTTCGGATGAAAATCCGAGCTGCTTCAGCGTTTCGCTGATGGAGTCCGCTTTCGATCGATTGCCCAGCGAAAAAAAGCGGACGTAGGTGTGAACGGTCCCGTTGGGTACCAGCTCTACACCGGGTGCGGGATAGCCCATCTGCTTCAGCCTGGCTTGAAGGACTTCAGCGTCTTTGCGCTGTTCTTCACTGCCAATCTGGATGTAGACCGACGTTGCTTCCTTGTCCACGACGGAGGGCCTGGGCGGCGCGCCTGGGCTGCTCTTTCCGATGGAAGTGTTCTGGGCGCCTAGAGAAGCCAGAATGTCCTGGGCCTTTTGCGTGTTGGAATCGCCGGGACGGCCATTGGCCACAGCCTGCACGACCGGGATCATATCGGGAGAGAACTTGTTTTCCTTCTCGAGAACCTCAATGATCCTCAGCCCCAGGTCTCTTTCGCGCTCGTTTGTGCTCGACAGCAGTTTCACGTAACCGGTATCGCGATCTAACTGCTGCCGCTCGGTTTCCGCGGTTCGCTGGGCAACCGACGCCCTTCGGTCGGATGCGTCCTTCTGCCAGGTGTAGAGACCCCCGACCAAGGCAAGAGTTATGGGGAGGCCGAGGCTCGATATCAGGTCGATCGGATCGCGACGCTTCGGCCGCGATACGACCTCCTTCGCTTCGAGTTGCGCGGAGGTATTTCCCTTATCGGGTGAGGTGGACATGAATCGCTGGCGATCCTCTCTGCGGGGGGTCGATTGCGATCAGCATACGGGACGTTCGCCGATTGTCGAAAGCAAATTTTCAAGTACGACCTGGCGATGGCCCTTCAGGCGCGGGTGGGATCGTCGTCGGGGTCCGGTGTCGACTGTAGTGGCCGTTGGTCTTCGGGAACGTGGCGCAGGTTAACGCGGATGCGGTACCAGACGTAGGAAGAGCCGCGCATGCGGTCGACGAGGATGTCGTCTACGGCGAGCAGGGCGGCGACCTCGGGGTGAGCAGCACGCCAGCGGTCAAGGCCAGCTTCGGCGGCGGCTTTGTCCGGGGATTGCGCGATGGTGACAAGTGGCATCTTGGGAACACGAGCAGCCCGGGCCTTCTTTGGCGGCTCATCGGCGGGGGCTGGCTCGTGCTTCGCGGCCTGTTTTCGGAAGCGTTTGGCGCCGAAGCCTTCGCCGATCTGGTCGGAGAACTTCTTGGCGCGAGACGGGGCTACGCGAGCGCCTTCGCCTTGTGCCTTGGCGAAATGCGGAGGCCAGGGTGCGTCGCCGAGGCCTTCGGTTTCGTCGCGGGCGGCAAGCTCGAGGAGGCTGTCGAGTGAGCCGGCGGAGGCGTCCATGTCGGCGTGCGGGTCGCCGAGCGTCGCGAAGCGCTGCGGCATGGTGAAGACGGTGAAGTCGGCGGGGTCTGAAGCGGGGACTTCGTGCCAGTGGAGCGGAGCGGACACCCGGGCGTCAGGCAGGGGACGCACGGAGTAGGCGGATGAGGTGGTGCGGTCCTTGGCATTCTGGTTGTAGTCGAGGAAGACGCCGTGGCGCTCTTCCTTCCACCACTTGGAGGTAGCGAGGGCGGGGACGCGGCGCTCGACGGCGCGGGAGAGGGCGAGAGCGGCACGGCGGACCTCGGTGAAAGTCCAGCGCGGCTCGATGCGAACGTTGATATGCATGCCGCGCGAGCCGGAGGTCTTGGGCCAGCCGATGAGGCCGTTTTCTTCGAGAACGGCTTTCACTTCGAGGGCGACGAGTCGAACGTCGGGCCATTCCACGCCGGGGCCGGGGTCGAGGTCGACGCGGAGTTCGTCGGGGTGGTCGAGATCGGCGGAACGGACCGGGTGGGGGTGGAGCTCGATGCAGCCCAGGTTCACGATCCAGGCGAGACCGGCTGCGTTGTCAACCACGAGTTCTTCGGCTGTGCGGCCGGAGGGGAAGGAGAGCGTGACGGTGCGCAGGAATGCAGGGATGTCGGATGGAGCGCGCTTCTGGTAGAACGCCTCACCTTCGGCGCCGTTGACGAAGCGCTTGAGAACGATGGGGCGGTCGCGGATGCCGTTCAGTGCGCCGGGTGCGACGGCAAGGTAATAGCGGACCAGGTCGAGCTTCGAGACCTGCGCCTGCTGGCTGAAGTAAAGCTTGCCAGGGTGCGTGACGCGCACATCGTGGCCCTCGATGGAAATCAGTTCGACGTCGTCTTCTTTCTTCACGAGAACAGGCTACACCGGTTTTGTGATTGGACGCATGGGTGGGGCTGCGTGGGACAGGGCGCAGGTCTAGAATGAAAGAGGTATGAGTTACGAGATTAATGAGGCGCGGCCGCGGCATGGCTTTCAAACCGACGACCCACGGCTGGAGCCGATTGCCGAGAAGGTGCAGGCCGGGGAACGGCTGACTTTCGACGATGGTGTGGCACTGTACCGCAGCGGCGATATTCTGGCGGTCGGCTGGATGGCAAATCTGGTGCGCGAGCGGATGCACGGGGATGTTGCCTACTTCAATGTGAACCGGCACATCAACCCGACGAACGTGTGCGTAGCGTCCTGCAGGTTGTGCGCCTTTGGGCGCAAGAAGGGCGCAGCGGATACCTACACCATGGCCCTTGAAGAGGCCTGGGAGACGGCGGGACAGGGGCTGACCGAAGCGGTGACCGAGTTCCACATTGTCGGCGGCCTGCACCCGGATTTGCCGTTTGAGTACTTCATGGACCTGGTGCGCGGTTTGAAGGAGCGCTATCCGCAGGTGCATGTGAAAGCGTTCACGATGGTGGAGATCGCGTTCCTGGCCAAACGCGGGAAAATGTCGATTGAAAGCGCATTGGAGCAAATGAAGGCGGCGGGTGTGGACTCATGCCCCGGTGGCGGAGCAGAGATTTTTGCCGATCGCGTGCGACATATCATTTGCGATCACAAGATCGATGGCGGGGAGTGGCTGGAGACGGCGCGGCTGACGCATAAGGCAGGGCTGCGGTCGAACGCGACGATGCTGTACGGGCATATCGAGAATGATGAAGATCGTGTGGATCATCTCGTAAAGCTGCGTGAAGTGCAGGACGAGACGGGCGGTTTCCAGACCTTCATTCCCTTGAGCTTCCATCCGGACAACACGGCGTTGGCGCACCTGCCAAAGTCGACGGGCATGACCGATATACGCCAGATTGCGGTAGGGCGATTGATGCTCGACAACTTCGCGCATATCAAGAGCTACTGGCAGATGGTGACGCCGAAGATGGCGCAGATTTCGCTGCGTTTTGGAGCGGATGATATCGATGGCACGGTGATCGAGGAGAAGATTTATCACGATGCCGGTGCCAAGACTCCGCAGGGCATGCGGCGCCAGGACCTGGTGCGGCTGATCACCGAGGCAGGGCGCGTGCCGTTTGAGCGAGATACGCTGTACCGGGCCGTGACGCGTAGCGAGGATAGCTTTACCGTCGCTGTTTGATGGTTTTCGGGGGTTGGTTGAGTGGGGGCGCTTTCGGGCGTCCCTTTTCTATGGGAGATACTGATGGAGTTTCGCGGCTATCGGTTGGAGGACTTCGAAGGGCTGTTCGCGCTCGATGAGTTGTGCTTCGAGCCCCCGTTCCGTTTTTCTCGCGGCGCGATGCGGAGGTTCGCGGAAGCAAAGAAGGCGCGGGTTGTTATCGCTGAAGACGGAGGGCTGGCGGGATTCTGCATTGTTCATGTGGAGCGTGGTGGTGTGGGGTATGTTGTGACACTGGATGTGGCTGAGGTCTGGCGGCGGCGGGGTCTGGCGGGCGACTTGATGTGTCGGGTGGAGGGTGAGGCGAGTGCGGCCGGATGCACGCAGATGTTGCTGCACGTGTTCGAAGGTAATGCGAGGGCTGTGCGGTTCTACGAGCGAAATGGGTATGAACGGGTGGGAGTGGCGGCGGGATTCTATGGGCATGGCGTGGATGCTCTGGTTTACAGGAAGCCGCTGAGCTAATGCCGCTCTGATGAAGGTGGAATGGGCGACGGAACGCAGATTCCCTGCGGGAACGACAAACAAGAAAGGGAAATGTCAGCTGGACCTGACGAGTCTCCGCGTCAGAAGGAGAAGCGCAAGGCCAGCTCTATGCTGCGGGGGTCGGCTACGGCGGTGGGTTGCGAGAAGGCTGCGTTTCTGGGGTTGAGTGTAACGTGTTTCGCCGAGCCCGGAAAAGCAGATCCTCGCGCTTCGCGAAGGGTGACAACTCAACGGCGGGAGACGCGAGGTTCAGGCACGCTAACCTTCGCTTCGAAGGTGCGGGGGAAGCGGAGGATAGCAGCCCATTCACCGTTGCGCCCGGATTGCCAGATTATGTCGCCGTGGAGCAGACGCGCGGCCTCGGCGGGGAGCATGTCGCGGTGGAAGTCGAAATAGCGGGCGTCGCTGTTGACGGTGCGCTGCGAGAAGTTGGTGCGACCGGCGGGCGGCTCGTACTTGGTGGAGAAGAGGAAGGCGGTGTCGAAATCGCCGGGGGTCTGCGCGGCTTTGGCCATTTGATCGGCTGCAAAGTTCTGCAGCGTTGTGACCTTGATGGCGTGGTGGCTGTAGCCGAGCTCGGGGCGGGAGAGCTCGGCGTTGCCGGGCCATGCGGTGAGGACGGTCGCCTGCGGAAAGCGCTGCTCTATGAGCGCGACTGCCTGCTGGTGGAGGACGATCATGTCACGGTAGGTGAGGTTGTCTTCAGGCGCGAACGCGTAGGGCGGGTTGATGTGCAGCGCTGTGACGAAGGCCGCCGCGGTGAGCGCGGCAAGCAGGGGCCAGCGGGCGGTGCGCTCGCGCCAGACGGCGACAAAGAGCAGCAGGAGCAGAGGGAACATCGGCAGCAGATAGCGCGTGAGCAGGGCTCCGCCGAGAACTGAGAATGCCAGCCAGTTGACGACGAGCACAGCGAAGATCGGCGTCAGGGCGGCAGCAGGAACGGCGCGGGGCAGGCGGCGCGGAAGAAGCAGGCAAGCGAGCGTGATGAGGGCGCCGACCCACATGTTCATGTGCGTAAGCAGGTGCAGGGCGCGGTGGTACAGGCTGAGCACGATACGGTACGCGTCCATATTGGCTGTGGCGTTGTAGCGCAGGAACTCAGGGTTGCCGAAGACGAAGCCGGTGCGGTGATAGTGGAAGGCATACCAGCCAAGCAGAGGCAGGACGCAGAAGCCCAGGCTTGCAAGGTAGACGAGGTGAGCGCGGCGAGCGGAATCGTCGCGAACCAGCATGTAAAGGCGATGCAGCGCGAGCGCGAACGGGGTGACAATCGCCGTCTCTTTGGAAAGCACGGATAGAGAGAACAGCAGGGCCACGGCCACGGCGCGGCGCGGAGGGAATCCGGCTACTCCGGACGGACCTGCGGTCGATTCGAGATAGAGCGCCAGTGCCCAGAGCGTGAAGGCTGCGGCGAATATGTCGGCGTGCGCGAGGGTGGATTGCACGTACCAGATTGGATAAGCGGCGGTGAGGAGGGTCACGGCTGCGGCGGGGCTTTGCCCGAGGAACGTTCGGGCGAGCCGATAGATCGCGAGCAGAGCGGACGCTGCTACCATGCAGACGAATGTGCGCGTGCCGCTCGGTACGTAGCCCGTTATATGCCATGCACTTGCGAGGAGAATGGAGGGTAGCGGCGGATGGGCGTTGGTGATGGTGGACTGGGGAATGAGGGTGCCGGTGCGGAAGAAATCGAGCGCGGCGGGGATGTAATAGCCGCCTTCGTCCCAGAAATACGGCAGGCGCAGGAGCGTGAAGTGCGCTAAATATACGATTGCGAAGATAAGCGGGTACAGCAGCCAAAGCGAAACCGGCCGTTGACGCTCGTGTTGCGCGGCCGTATCTTGCTGAAACCAAAGCACGTTAGTGGACGGGACCTTTGGGGGCGAAGAAGTTTGGGGTGCCGGGCTGGGGATTTTCGAGCGAAATGGGGCCAAAGGTCTGTTCGTACTGGGTGAGGTTATGGGTCAGCACGTTGTGGAGGGCTTTGGCCTGTTGGGGGCTGAGGTAGATTCCCTGGAAGTTGTTGATAGTAATGGCCTCGCGCGTGTGCTGCTCGAGGGTGCCGAAGACCAGGTGGAAGTCCCAGACGGAGAGGCGGACCTGGCAACTGTTGGCGTAGGAGTCGCGGTAATCGGCGGTTTTCTCTAGGGTAATGGTGGTGTTGTCGGATTGAGTGATGGTTTCTGACATCGGTTTAGAGGCCTTTTCGTGGTCTTTTTGGTGCGGAAGAGGGGACTTGAACCCCTACGCCTTGCGGCGCCAGATCCTAAGTCTGGTGCGTCTGCCAATTTCGCCACTTCCGCAAGGGGGTACGAGCAGAACCGCCCGTCCAGTGTACCCCGTGCATGGACCGGAACGGCAGAGTGCGGCGCGGAATATCGGTCGTTTGCGTGCGCTGCGGAGGCAGTCGATGACATCTTAACGGATACGCAACTTGCGCTGGCGGATTTGCGACTTTAGTGGGTTGTAGTGCATCCTATGCAGGAAAGTTGATAGAAGGACACTCATGGCAAACGAATTTGTAAGCGTGATTAAACCGACCGCAACCAAGTCCAGCAACGGCGAGGGACACTCCTACCCGGTATTGCCAGTACGCGAGACTGTGTTGTTTCCCCATGCTGTATTACCGCTGACGGTGGGGCGGAGCAGCTCGATCCAGTTGATCCAATCGCTGGGCGAGGAGAAGACCATTCTGGTGGTTTCGCAGAGGGATGCGCGCCAGGATCAGCCTGAAGGCGGCGACTTGTATGAGGTTGGGACGCGCGCGACGGTGCACAAGGTTGTGAAGATGCCCAACCAGAGCCTGTTTGTGTTTACCGAGGGAACTGAGCGGGTCAAGATCACGGGCTACACGCAGACCGAGCCGTTCATGACGGCGCAGTGCGAGGTGATCGAGGAAGAGAACATGGCAGAGTCGCCTGAGGCGGAAGCTCTGCAGCGCAACGTGCTGTCGCAATTTCAGCAGATTGTGACCTCGTCTTCGACCCTGTCGGATGATCTGCAGACGATTGCTATCAACATCGAGGATTCGAGCCGGCTGGCTGATTTTATTGCGTCGAGCCTGCCGTTTCTTTCGACGACGGACAAACAGGATCTGCTGGAAACCGAGGACGTGAAGACGCGGCTGGAGAAGCTGAACGCCAGCCTGGCGAAGGAGCTTGAGGTTCAACAGCTGCGCAACAAGATCCAGAGCGAGGTGCAGGACTCGGTGCAGCAGTCGCAGAGGGACTACTACCTTCGCGAGCAGATGAAGGCGATCCAGAAAGAATTGGGCGATCAGGACGATGCGCAGAAGGACATAGCAGAGCTGCGCGAAAAGATTGAAGCGGCGGGAATGACCGAAGAGGTGAAGAAGGATGCGCTGAAGGAGCTGGGGCGGTTGAGCCGCATGAATCCGGCGGCGGCGGACTACTCTCTGACGCGGAACTATGTGGAGTGGCTGGCGGTGCTGCCGTGGTCGAAGGGCTCGGCTGGCGCGGTGGACATCAAGAAGGCGAAAGACATTCTGGACGAAGACCACTACGGCTTGAAGAAGGTAAAGGACCGCATTCTGGACTACCTGAGCGTGCGGCGGTTGAAGCCGGATATGAAGGGACCGATTCTTTGCTTTGTCGGGCCTCCGGGCGTGGGTAAGACTTCGCTGGGGCGGTCGATTGCGCGGTCGCTCGGGCGGAAGTTCTCGCGGATTTCGCTGGGCGGTATGCATGATGAGGCGGAGATTCGCGGGCATCGGCGGACGTATATTGGCGCGCTGCCGGGGCAGATTATTCAGCACCTGAAGCGGGTCGAGGTGAACGATCCGGTGTTCATGCTGGATGAGATCGACAAGCTGGGGCATGACTTCCGGGGTGATCCGGCGAGCGCGCTGCTGGAGACGCTGGACCCGGAACAGAACAACACGTTCCGCGACAACTACCTGGATCAGCCGTTCGATTTGAGCAAGGTGTTGTTTATCTGCACGGCGAACCAGCTGGATACGATTCCGGCTCCGCTGCTGGACCGTATGGAGATCATCGAACTGACCGGTTACACGGAAGAAGAGAAGATCAACATTGCGGAGAAGTACCTTGTGCCGCGGCAGATCAAGGAGAACGGTTTGTCGCATGACGAGCCGAAGAAGGTGAACGGCGAGGTGGAGGTTGAGGCGAAGACCGATGATGTGCCGGAGTCGCAGGAGCCGAAGCTGGAGGCGGAGCCGCTGATCGTGTTTCCGAGGGAGTCGCTGGGCTTTATTGCGCGGCACTACACGCGTGAAGCGGGTGTGCGTAAGTTGGAACAGTTGATTGGGACAGTGTGCCGGAAGCTGGCGCGCAAGGTGGCGGAAGGACGCACGGAGCCGCTGGTGATTACGCCGGAGGTGATCCACGAGATGCTGGGCGGGATCAAGGTCCGCGTGGATACGGAGATTGCGGCGCGGACGAAGCGTGCAGGCGTGGCCGTAGGCCTGGCGTGGACGCCGGCGGGCGGCGATGTGCTGTTCATCGAAGCGAACAAGATGAAGGGCAAGGGCGGCATCAACATGACCGGTCAACTGGGCGACGTGATGAAGGAAAGCGTCCAGGCTGCGCTGACGTGGGTGAGGTCGAATGCTACTTCGCTGGGGTTGGATGAGGACGTGTTGAAGGACATCGATCTGCATGTCCACGTGCCGGCGGGAGCGATACCGAAGGACGGACCGAGTGCGGGTGTGACGATGGCAACAGCGATCGTGAGCCTGCTGACGGGGACGCCGATTCGTCCGCTGCTGGCGATGACCGGAGAGATTACGCTGAGCGGGAATGTGCTGCCGGTTGGAGGCATCAAGGAGAAGTTCCTTGCGGCTAAACGGGCGGGCGTTCGCGACGTGATTCTGCCGGTCGACGTGAAGACGCAGGTGGACGAAGACCTGACGGCTGACCAGGTGGATGGTGTCACGATCCACTATGTGTCGCGGATTGAGGATGTGCTGGCGGTTGCGCTTCCGAAGACCGTGGAGGATGTTGCGGTGGATGAGGAAGTGCGCGAGGAAGTGCTGGCGTAGAGCGGCGAGTTAGCTGGTTAGCGGGGCGGTTCGAGATGTTTCGGGCCGCCTCTGCCGTTTTGACGCAGAAATCTCTGATTCGAACTGAGTATGCGTTCTCTACACTCTCAGCATGTTCCCACATAGTGCCTCACAAAAACGTTGCCTTTGAAGCCTGCGTTTCACGTCTACTGGCCGTCGACAACTGGGCATTTGTGTTAGCCGTAATCGGTTCGGTGGTGAGTGTTGGAGGCTTGATTCAGGCTCTTTCTGTAAGGAACGCGGATCGGACGATCATGGGTTCCGCGCTGCGCGACATCAGAGTCGAGACTCTAATGGCAGAGATTCATGTTCTCGAATCTAAAATCGGTTCGCTTCAAGCCAAAGACCAAAGGGACGTTGCAATGGCGTCGGGAGTAGGTGAAATCCTCGTTATGCAGATCGCGATCGACAAACGTCTTGATGTTCTAGAGACTGGTATCGCGGGTGATCCAGAGAGATACTTCTCAGCTCCCCCGGCTTAGAAAAGACGTTGACACTGAATCGGAATTTATCGACCTTTATATTTCCCAAACGAAGCGAGAACAAGATCAGCTTCAGACACAACTTCTCTGGGTAGAAGGCATACTAGTAACGATCTGCGTAACGGCTGCGGCGACGATCTTCCCGATGATCCGGAGAAAAGGTACTGCGGCGTGAACTGCCCCTCCTTGTAGCTGAGTCGCACCTGCCTGTTCGGGATAGCGTTGTTGGTGCCGGGTCAGTGCGTTGAGGAAGTGCGACGGACTGCCAGCAAGCGATGACGAACAACCTGGAACACGGCTAAGGTTTTTTCCCCAGGCAGTAGGGTTCTACGCGAAAGCCGCCCTGGGGCAGAGGTTCTATCCAGAGCAGATGGGCGATGTGTCCGCGGCGGAGTATGGTGCCTGTGTTGCGGTCGATGGTTTGAATGTCTGCGCAGGCGCTGGCCCGACCTGGCAATGGCGCCCCCAGGACGACCGGTCCGCGGGCCTCCCAGAGGATGGAGAGCCGGCGGCTGAGGTCGACGGGCCAGTCTGCGGTGGCCTTGGCTTCCATCTCAAGATCGCGGCCGTAGAAGTCAGGTGTAAGGACGACCGTTTGATCGGGGTTGTCCTCGACGAAAGGCCGCAGTACAGCGCCCATGGAGTGCATGATCTCGTTGTTGACCGCATCCGTGTGCAGTTGCTGCATGACCGCGTCGCCAGCCATAAGACCAAAGGCTACTGGAAGGAGAAACCATAGCCGTTGACGGGTGAGAGCGAAGAGCGCGCGGAGCATGAGGGCGATGGCGAGCGGTGCGGCAACGAGATAGAAGCGGGTGCTCATGTCTTCCATATGCAGGTCGCGCCCGACGAGGATGGGAGAAAGTAGAACGGCCGGCGCGAGCGTGACACAGGTAGCGAGCATGAGCATAAGCACTCGCATCCGTGGTTCAGGGTTTACAGGGGCAGCTGACTCTGTGGGGTTGCGGCAGGCGAAGGCGAGCGCGGCGGCGACGATGATGGCGTAGAGCGTTGTGATTGCAGAGACTGATCGCGCCGTTTGAGTGCCGACCGAGGCAATGCTGCTGGCGTAGGCGCCGGCCATGCAGTACCAGAGGGCGCGAAAAAACCGCGAGCCAAATTTACCCAGGTGGGTGACGACTTCTGAAAGCGGCGCGGTGTAGCTGGGACCACTGAACTGCGGATGGGCGACCGCTATGTGCACATAGAGCAGATGAGCGGCCGCGGCCGTGATGAGAAGCGCAAGAATGCTTTGCAGTGCCCTGGCGCGGACAGGCTTTTCTACCTGGACGACGAAGGACAACAGGAGGATGGACGAAGCGACCGAAGAGAGGGTGCCGTACTCGCTGACCATGCCGCCCGCAAAAGTAAGCAGCGCGGCGAGAAAAAGGTAGAGCGCGGCGCGGGAGCTTCCCTGCCGGACGTAGCGCCAGAGGAGCACGCCTGCGCCGTAGGAGAGAACCACGGCGAGGTTGACAGGAACAACGAAGAACCAGGTGCTGAGCTGGCCTTTGAGGATGAGCGGCGCTATGACGAGGCAGGCGGCGATGGCGCCATAGCGGCGTTTATCCGGGAAAAGCTGGGACCAGAGGACGAGGGTGATCACGCCAAGCAGGCTCCAGCCGGCGAATTGCGCGAGCAGGCCAAGGGAGCGATCGTGGCCGGAGAGGACGGCTTTGTCCACGATCCAGCCATGGACGGGACGAAACACGAGGGATGCGGGAAGGGCGTGTTTGCCGTTTTCCTTGACGATGAGCTCCATGGTGGCGTCATCAAGTTTGGGATAGAAGTGGGCGGCTCCCCTGGTGAGAGGGAGGAGCAAAAGCAAAAAGACGAGGAACGCCCCTATGTGCCTGCCTGCAAGTTTATCCAGCATTTCGTTGCAGAAAAGACTACCACGCGAGCCCATGAATTCTGGATGACATTGTGCACGGGACATTGTGCACGGCTCATTGTGCACGGGACATTGTGCACGGGACATTGTGCACGGCTTATGGACCGTCACAACACGTCAGGAGAGCTGGGGGAGAGGAACTGCGAAACCGCAAGCGGACGGGCGATGCGGATTGGAGACGGTGAGCGCGATAGGATGGGGCGTGGACGCTGCGGTCTTCAAGTGGTTGCTCATCGACAGCTGTGGGGCGACGGCTACGCTGGCGCTGGGGCGAGGTGCGGGCGTCGTAGGAACGCGCTCGCTGCCGGGCCGGGCGTTTTCGGCGACGTGGCCTGGAGACTTGCGGGGGCTGCTGACCGAAGCGACGTGGGGCGTGAAGGAGCTGGAAGCGATCGCGGTGGTGCACGGGCCGGGGAGCTTTACCGGCGTGCGCGTCGGACTTGCTGCGGCGAAGGGGTTGTGCGAGGCGACCGGGGCAAAGCTGATTGCGGTATCGCGGCTCGAGGTGATTGCGGGGCTTGCCGATGGGGAGGAGGCGTTGGCGGCGCTGGACGCAGGGCGCGAGGAGTTCTATGTGCGCGACGGGAGTGTGGAACGGCTGGTGGGCAAGACCGAGTTCGCAGGAACAGTGCGGGGACGGCAGTGGGTGACGACGGATACTGCGGTCGTTGGTGCGTTGGGGGCAGAGGAACCAGGGCAGCTCGTGGAGGTGATGGCGAGTTCGGCGTTGCGAATCCTGTTGCGTCGCGTTCGCTCGGGGCGCTTTGACGACGTGGGGTCTATCGACGCGAACTATGTGCGAGGGGAGCAGGAAATTTATAGCCGACAGGGGCGGGCTTGAGCGACGGCACCAAGGTGCTGGTGCGGCGGGCCGCGGCGGCGGACCTGGCGCAGGTGCTGGAGATCGATCGGAGCACGCTGTATCTGTCGCACTGGAGCCCGAGCGACTATGAAAAATACCAGAGCAGAGGCCGGGAAGACCTTTTTCATCGTTGCCTGCTGGTGGCTGCGGACGGATGGCGCGTGGCTGGATTTGCCGCGGGCAGCTTTCTGGAAGGGGAGGAAGCCGCGTTAGTCGAAAACCTGGCTGTGCAGTGGGACTGGCGGCGCCAAGGCGTGGCGCGCGCACTGCTGGGCGGCATGATGACGTGGGCCAAGCAGGAAGGGGCGTCGGGCTTGCAGCTGGAGGTGCGGGTTTCGAACACGTCGGCGCAGGCTTTGTATCGCAGCATGAGCTTTCGCGAGGAGGGCCGGAGGGCGCGGTACTACAGCAGACCGGAAGAAGATGGCGTGCTGATGGGCATGCGCTTCGAGCAGGTGGGGCTGGCAAAGGATTTATAATCGCCCCTATGGTTCGCGATGGATATTTTTATGGGCTCGGGTTGCTGATTGTGGCGGCGATTGTCTGGTACGTGTCGCACATGGCGTTGCTCGCGGCCCTGCCGCTGGTGCTGGCGGCGTTCTTTCTGTGGTTCTTTCGCGACCCTTCTCGCAAGGTGCCGGTGGATGCCGGGTTGATCGTGTCGCCGGCGGATGGCAAGGTCGAAGAGCTGGAGTGGATCGAATTTCCGGACGGCGGGCGGCTGCGACTTACGATCTTTCTGAATGTGTTCGATGTACATGTCAACCGGGTTCCGGTAAGCGGGGTGGTTACGCTATCCGAGCATCGCGAAGGCCAGTTCATGAATGCAATGAAGCCGGAGTCGGCGATTCATAATGAGCAGACGCTGGTGACGATTGATGCGGGTGGCTACACGGTCAGCTTCAAGCAGATCGCGGGTCTGCTGGCGCGACGCATCGTGAACAACCTGAAGGTAGGCGATCGCGTGGAACGCGGGCAGCGCATGGGGTTGATCAAGTTCGGTTCGCGGGTGGACGTGCTGATGCCGGCGGAGACGACGCCGAGGGTGAAGGTGGGCGACCGGGTGAAGGGTGGAAGCTCGATCCTGGGGCAACTGGAGCAGCTATCGCAGGGCGGCAGGAGCTGATGGCGGACTCCGCTGTAGAGGTCGCGGGGAGGAAGCGTCCAACGCGACGCGGGATGTATGTGCTTCCTTCGCTGTTTACCGCAGGGAATATTGCGGCGGGATACTACGCGATTACACAGAGTATTCGCGGGGCGAGTGGCGACCAGAATGCTTTCGACCATGCGGCGCTGGCTATAGGCTTTGCGGTGCTGTTTGACGGTATCGACGGGCGTGTGGCGCGGATGACGAACACGTCGAGCGACTTTGGGCGGGAGTTCGATTCACTGGCGGACGTGATTACGTTCGGTGTAGCACCGAGTTTGCTGGCTTATCTGTGGGGTGTGCAGTCGGTGCTGCCATCGGCGTATCCGCAAGCCCAGGAGAAATTACTCGCGCTGGGCGGAATGATCTGCTTTGTGTTCCTGATTTGCGGGGCCTGCCGTCTGGCGCGCTTCAATATCAGCGACAATGCACAGCCGCGGAATCCGGGGCGTCCGGGACGGAAGTATTTCGTCGGTATGCCGATTCCGGCGGGTGCCGGAGTGATTGCCGCGGTGGTGCACTTTGAGCAGGGATCGCCAGTACACAGCATGTGGATGTCCGCGGTATGGATGACGCTGATTGCGGTGACTAGTTTTCTAATGGTGAGCAGCTGGCGCTTCTGGAGCGGTAAAGAATTGAACGTGAGCGAGCGGCAGCCGGTGCGCGGTGTGCTGCTGATCGTGGTGGTTCTGCTGGTCGTGATCGTGGAATCGCGGTATGCGTTGATCGCGATTGCGATGGTTTATCTGGTGTCGGGGGTGGTGGCTCGCATCGCTTACTCATGGGGCAAGCGCCTGGCATAGCTTGAGGGCGCGACGGGGAATAGGAGAACCGGATGGCATCGAGAATATTGCGGGCGGCAGTTGTGGGCGCGTCTTCGCTGCTGGGGCGTGAGCTTGCGGAACAGCTCAACGAGGCTGGCGGTGTGACGTGGGACCTCACGCTGCTGGATGACGAAGAAGCGATGGGTCAAGTGACGGTCGCGGGCGATGAACCGCTGGTGATCCAGGCGATCTCTCCGGGCGTGTTTGAACGTATGGACGTGGTGTTCTTTGCCGGGGATGGTGGGCTGGCACGGACGCATTGGCGGGAAGCGCAAGCTGGCGGAGCGGGCATCGTCGACCTGACGGGAGCGCTGGCAGCCGAGGCCGGTGCTACCGTGCTGGCTCCCATGGTGATTTCTACGCCGATCGATTTGACGACAACGGTGGTGGTATCCGCGCATGGTGCGGCGGTGATGCTGGCGCTGGTTGCGGCGCGATTGCAAGCAAGCTTTGGACCGGTGCGGCTGATTGCAACGGTGTTGGAGCCGGCTTCCGAACAAGGTAAAGCTGCTTTGGATGAGCTGCACCAGCAAACGGTGGGGATACTTTCCTTTCAGGCGGTGCCGAAAGACGTCTATGACGAACAGATTGCGTTCAACCTGCTGACCGAGCTGGGCCAGGATTCGAAGGCATCGCTCGACAAAGCGGTGCAGCGCATCGAGCGGGACTTTGTTGCGGTGGCGGGTGAAAATCGGCTCGCGATGCAATTGGTACAGGCGCCCGTTTTCAACGGATATACGGCTTCTGTGTTCGTCCAGTTGCCGGACGGGGCGACGCTGGACGCAATCAGGCTGGCGCTGGATGGCGGCGGGGTAGGCGTGGCCACTGAGGAGGCTGTGAGCAATATGGCAGCTTCTTCCCAGAAGCAGCTGCTGGTGAGTGCGCGGGAAGCTGGCGTGTCGGAAAGCAGCTTCTGGCTGTGGATTGCGACCGACAACCTGGTGTTTGCGGCGCAAAATGCCATGGCGTGTGGGTTGGAATTGGCAAAGCTGCGGCCGGCAGGCAAGGTGCAGTAGACGCCGTATGCGGAGATGAAGGCGGCACATTTTTGGGATAAACTCAAAGTGCGCCGGGATGGCGGAACTGGCAGACGCAGCGGACTCAAAATCCGCCGATCGCAAGGTCGTGGGGGTTCGACCCCCCCTCCCGGCACCAACGAACCTACTCATTCCATTGATTAATTCTCGCGGGTGGCGGGAATGGATGAGGAGTCGGTGCCTTCAACGTGACCAATAACGTGAGTTGATTGTGATTCCTGTTCGGCGCGTTGAAGCTTCTGCATTGCGTCAACCATGTCTCCACGGCTCACGATTTGCATAGCGCTCAAACACGCTGCGAGTGCGCCAGCCGCCGATTTTCATGGTGACAGTTTCGGCAATTCCAGCGCGGCCGGATGCCGCGCTTTATTACGCGCTAAAGGGATACGGGTGCGTCTGGGCGGAGCAGGAGGCATGGACGAGCCCTGTCCTCGAAAACCAAAAGGGATGCACTGGAAGACGTACTGCGCTCTCGCAAGGAAAGAAGCCTATCAAAGCGACGCTTCAGAGTTTCTGATGACAAGATGGCTGACCAACTCGCTTGGTCTCTTGGGCCAGGAGTTCCGCACCAATTTGAGCGTGAAGGGAGACCACATGCCGATTGGGTTGAAGCCTCAATTTGACGGCCACTGGCATCCGTACCGCCCCGTTTGTGCTCCCGCCACACTCAAGCCCAGGCCCAGGGAAATTGACCACCACCCAGCACACGTCTTCATGGGGCTTGGCCCGTCGCAGCCTGCCCGTATTGTGGGATACCATTCCCCGTAGGCCGTACCGTCGGACCCGAGACCACCCGTGACCTTCACGTCGTCTTCCATCGCCGCGCTCATCGTCGCTGCCAGCTTCGCCGCCGGCCTCAACGTTTATGCCACCGTCGTAACCCTTGGCCTCCTCGCTCGCTTCCACTGGGTCACCCTCCCTCCCGGCCTCCACTCCCTTTCGGATCCCTGGATCATCGCCATTTCCGGCATTCTCTTCGCCGTCGAAGTCTTCGCCGACAAGGTTCCGGGCTTCGATCTCTTCTGGAACGCCGCTCACACATTTATCCGCGTACCAGTCGCGGCGCTGCTCGCCTATCAGGCAGCCTCCCAACTCTCCCCGCAGCTGAAGCTCCTTGCCGCAGTTGCCGGAGCCGCCATCGCAACCATCGCCCACACCTCCAAAACCGCCGCCCGTGTACTGGTCACCCCGAGCCCCGAACCCATCTCCAACATCGCCCTGTCCGCCAGCGAAGACGTCGCCGCGATCTCCCTCACCTGGCTCGCAACCCACCACCCTTACACAGCGGCGGGTATCTCGTCCGTCGCGATCATCTTCCTTGTCTTCAGCCTGCGCTGGGTCGCCACCCGGCTCACGCGCCTTACGCGCCGCCTCTTCCATCCCCAAGCCGCGCAACCGTAGAGCAACCGGCCGAGCGAATTGTCCCGACTGCAATCAACCCCCCGCGCCGAAGAGAAGAAAGCAGAGACTGGGCTCTTCGCGTGTTGAACGCGGTTTCGCAATCAACCTGCTGAGAATGAAGCGACCGGCTTCGTCCTCCACCTCGCTACCGCGAAGATCCAGGTTGGTTCAGGTGGCCTAAGCTCACGCTCCGTTGGCTAGCGGATACCTGCCCTGGCGAACTGATGAGCACTTTATCAACCGGCATCTCCGGCCTGGTCGCCGATCGACAAGATTTTGCCCCGCAGCACGCTGCCGTCCGCCTCAGTTACCTTGACACCCCAGCTTCTGTGCGGTGCTCAGAATCGTTCCTGGGGGCTGGAGATGGATGCCGGACGGTGGGGGGAAGGTTAGCGATAGAAACGGCCGATGGCTTCCACGACGATCTGCTGCTCGTCTTCGCGCAACTCTGGGTACATGGGCAGGGCGAGGACTTCGAGCGCTGCGCGTTCGCTGTTGGGGAAGTCGCCGGCTTTGTACCCGAGCGAACGAAGGCTCTGCTGGAGATGCAGAGGAAGGGGGTAATAGATTTCGGTGCCGATCTGGCGCTCTGTGAGAAAGGAACGGAGTTCGTCGCGGCGCGGGGCGCGGATGACGTACTGGTGGAAGACGTGGCCCGCGCGAGGGTCGGTGAACGGAAGCACGATGCCCTCAGCGGTAGAGGCGGCGGCGAGACCGGCCTTGTGGAACAGCGCGTCGTAGAGAGCGGCGAGCTGTCGGCGGCGGCGGTTGCCTGCGGAGACGTGGCGGAGTTTAACTTCGAGCACGGCAGCCTGGATGGAGTCGAGGCGGGAGTTCCAGCCAATCTCGTCGTGGAAGTAGCGGATCTTCATGCCGTGGGCGCGCAAGCTGCGCAGGTGCTCGTTGACCGCAGCGGAACGCGTGGTGACCATGCCGGCATCGCCAAAGGCGGCCAGGTTCTTGGTGGGGTAGAAGCTGAAGGCGGCGGCGTCGCCCAGCCCGCCGGCGGGGATGCCATTCCATGTGGCGCCGAATGCCTGGGCCGCATCCTCGATGATGGAGAGGCCGCGAGTGGCTGCGATGGTCTGGAAGGAGTCCATGTCCGCGCATTGGCCGTATAGGTGAACGGGCAGGATCGCGCGGATCTTTCTCTGAGTAGCGATTTCCTGTACCAGATCGGGACACAGATTGAAGGTGCGGGGATCGATGTCGGCGAGGACCGGGGTGGCTCCGCAGCGCAGGATGGAACTAACGGAGGCGAAAAACGTAAAGGGAGTGGTGACGACCAGATCGCCCGGCCCAATATCGAGCGCAGCCATGGCGAGCCAAAGGGCGTCTGTGCCGTTGGCGCAGCCTACGGCGTACGGGACGGCGCAGGCCGACGCGGCGGAAATTTCAAAACGGGAAACTTCAGGGCCGAGAATAAAGCGCTGCGAGTCACAAACGTCGGCAATAGCCGCCATTATGTCTGTGCGGAGAGCGGCGAACTGCCGGGTGAAATCCAACATTGGTACAGCGGTGTATGTGTCGTTGCCAGGCGCCTTGGTCACAACAAGGATGGTAACGCGCGTGAGCAAGGTTCGACGGGCCAGGCGGCGTGAAACTAATTGGGAGGCCATCCGTCCAACGTAGATTAGTCGTGATGCGTTGGATCACCTTGAGCGATTGGACAACGTGCCAAGTCCGCCGTATGGTTATCTCTCTTGCCGAGATTTGCTGTACTTGTCCCTCACAGTCGCAGTGCCTGGGCTACTGATCACAATTGACGAAAAAAGGAGATCGGCCATGGATGCAAAGCCGGCGCAGAACATTCAGGATACTTTCCTGAATACGGTCCGCAAGGACAAGAGTCCCATCACTATTTACCTAGTCAGCGGTGTGAAGCTTACCGGAAAGATACGTTCTTTCGACAAGTATTCCGTCCTGCTGGAAAACAATAACCAGGAGCAATTGATCTTCAAGCATGCGATATCGACCGTTGTGAGCGCACGCGCGGGTGCGCATTTTGAGCCTCGATCCAGCAGCGAAGTGCGCGAGCCCAGGGTCAGTGTCGGGTCCACGGAAGCAGCCCCAGTCGCAATTGCTGCTCATTGAGCGTGCCGGACCGGTCCTCGTTGTCGATTCGAAGCCAAGACGCAATAAAAAAGACGGCTCCCAAGGCCAAGCAGGAAGACGCCTTCCTGCGAGGGCGTCAGCGTGCGACCCAAGAGCAGGCTGTGCTGGTGGCTGTGGAGTTTACCTCGGGGCGAAAGCGCTTGCCGAGTGTGGCACAGCAGGCACGTGCGGCCGCTGCTCTGGGTGGTGCCCTGGAGGATGGTGAGGCGAGGCCGGAGCTGAGTGCGAAAGAGGCGGCCGATCTCGATTTCGACGCTGCCCTGGCGGAGTTTCAGGAGCTGGCACGGTCGGCGGGAGCGGAAGAAGCTGCCGTGCTGATCCAGCGGCGGCCGCGGCCGGATCCGGCGACGCTGGTGGGCGGCGGCAAGCTGGACGAGATTGTGGCGGTAGTGGCCTCCACGGGCGCCAGCCTGGTGCTGTTCGATCATGATCTGACGCCGTCGCAGGCGAGGAACATCGAGGCTCGTCTAACCTGCACCGTGATCGACCGCAGCCAGTTGATCCTGGATATTTTTGCGCGCCACGCGCGGACTCGCGAAGGAATGTTGCAGGTAGAGCTGGCGCAACTGGAGTACCAGTTGCCGCGCCTCGCGGGCAAAGGCAAGAGCATGTCGCAACTGGGCGGAGGCATTGGCACGCGCGGACCCGGTGAAACGAAACTCGAAACCGACCGGCGAAAGATCAATGCCCGGATTGACCACATTAAGCGGCAGCTGGAAAGCGTGCGCCGGATTCGGCGGCAGCAGCGGCAGAGGAGAGAAGCGGTACCCGTGCCGACGGTCGCGCTCGTGGGGTACACCAATGCGGGTAAATCGACGCTGTTCAATGCGCTGACGGGCGCAGAGATGCTGATTTCGCAGCGGATGTTTGCGACGCTGGATCCGAAGCTGCGGCAACTGCAACTGCCGTCTCGGCGCAAGGTGCTGCTGTCGGACACGGTGGGGTTTGTGCGCGATCTGCCGCATGCGCTGGTGACGAGCTTCCGGGCGACGCTTGAGGAAGTGGAGCGCGCGGAGCTGCTGCTGCATGTGCGGGATGCGGCGAGTCCGCTGCTGGAGGAACAGCGGGCACAGGTGGAGGCGGTGCTTGCGGAGCTGGACGTGAGTGGGAAGCCGGTCCTTCAGGTGTTGAACAAGATCGACCTGCTTCCGCCGGGGATGGCGGTGCCGGTGGGATCGATCGGAGTTTCCGGTTTGACGGGGCAAGGCATTGGCGCGTTGCTGGAGGCGATGGATGCGGCGTTGGTGACTGATCCGCTGGCGACCATGGGATTCCGCATCCCGCAGTCGGAGGGGCGAGTGATTGCGGCGCTGGAGCGGGGCGCAACGATACAGCATCAGCGCTTTGAGGGCAATTTGTTGTACATGACGTTGACGGGGCCATCGTCTCTATTGCATCGCTATCGGAGATTTCTGGTGCGGGAGGAAGTGCGCGAAAAGGGAAGTGATCTCTAGCGCGGAGTAACTAGTACAGGCCGCCTGATGGGGGAGCGGAGGTGGTGTCCCCCATCACGCGACCTGTATGACCCGGAACCGGGCCTCGGGTGGTGTTGAAAGTGTATCGCGGAACGGGCCTTATGACGACGAATGTTCGGAGAATTACGTAAGGTATATCAGCCCGTTTACCGCGCAGCCATGTTGCTTATCGAAGCCCGGTTTTGACACTCCACAAGGCGGTTTGTTACAACTAAGGAGTACCAAACGCCTGTGTTTCGTTCGCTGTCCGTTGATTTGCGCGCGTGCAGGCGATGGGTTCGGCGAAGCCCGCAGTCCTCCGTTCTACCCAGATAAATTCATGGAAATCCTGCAACAACTTGGCGGTCTTGTGCTCGGCTCTGTGCCGACGATGATCTTTTTTATCCTGCTGGTCGCACTGTATGGGGTTTTGGTGCGGCGGCCTTTGGATAAGACGCTGGCGGAACGCCGTGCACGCACCAGCGGAGCTGTAGAGCAGGCGCGCGGTGCGATTGCCGCAGCCGAAGCCGAGACCCAGGTTTATGAAGACAAGCTGCGGAGCGCGCGCGCCGAAGTGATGGCGGGTCGCGAACGTCTGCTGCAGCAGTGGAACGCGGAGCGGGATGCTGCGCTGGAGCAAGCGCGTACGGCATCGCAGGACAGGGTGCGCGGGGCTCGCAAGCAGATTGAAGACTCTGCGGCTGTTGCGAGGCAGCAGATTGAAAGCGCTACCGAAATGCTAAGCGAGCAGATTCTGCGCGCGGTGCTACCGAAGGGCGTTAGCGCGACGGGAGTTTCCCAGTGATCCGCAAAGTGCTGAAGCGAATTTTGATTCTTGTGGCTTTCCTGGCGCTATTGTCTCCGCTTGGTTTCGTGGCGCGCGCGCAGGAGGCCGGAAAGGCTTCCGTGCCCTCCGGCGAGCAGACGACGCCTGCGGCGAATGCGCCTGAGAAGAAAGCGGAGCCGCAGGACGAGAACGAGGCGTACCGCCATTCGCCGACCGTCGTGAAGCTCGGTTCCCTGATCGGTATGAATGCGGAGCAGGCGGGCACTGCGTTTACGCTGTTCAATCTTGCGGTGCTGTTTGCGGCGGTGGGCTATTTCCTGATGAAGTCGTTGCCGAAGGCGTTTCGCAGCCGCAGTACGACGATCCAGAAGCAGCTTGTGGACGCGCGTACCGCCACGGAAGAAGCAACGGCGCGGTTGAACAATGTAGAAGCGCGGCTTTCGAAGCTGGACGACCAGATTGCGGGGATGCGAACGCAGGCTGAAGCGGATTCCAAGCGCGATGAGCAGCGCATCAAGGCCAATATCGAGGAAGAGAAGGGCAAGATCATCGCCGCCGCGGAGCAGGAGATTGCGGCGGCTACCACTCACGCGCAACGCCAGATTCAGCAGTATGCGGCGGAGTTGGCAATCGAGCATGCGGCTCGCAAGCTGGTGGTGAGTGCCGAGATGGACCGTCTTCTGGTGGAGAGTTTTGCGCATCGTCTGGGCGGCGACAAGGCAGGGCAGAACTGATGGCCATCGTCGACTCCCGGTACGCCCGCGCGTTTGCTTCTGTGGTGGCATCGCAAAACCTGGACTCCAAGGCTGCCGAGGCGCAGTTGAACGACTTCGCCGCGACGCTGGATGGAAGCCCGGAGCTGGGTGAGATTCTCGAAAATCCCTCGTTTACCGAAGATCAGAAGTTGCACGTGCTGGACGCCATTGCGGGACGTATCGGTATGTTGCCGGCGGTGCGGAATTTTCTGGCCGTGATCACGCACCACAATCGCCTGAATGAATTGCACGACATTCTTGCGGCGTATCACTCGATTGCGGAAGTGGCCGCCAACTTTACGGAAGCTGAGATCGTCAGCGCGCATCCGTTGGACGAAGGCAACCGCGCCCTGCTGGAGCAGCAGGTGGCCAAGCTCGCCGGCGCACAGCAGGTCCGGGCGACGTATCGTGAAGATGCTTCGTTGCTGGGCGGAGCGATTGTCCGGATCGGATCGACGGTGTATGACGGTTCCGTGCGGGCCCAGCTTCAGCAACTGAAGCAAAGACTTATCGCGGCGACAGCGTAGCCTTAGCAGCACACTAGACAAGTTTCGAAACGGAAGAAAAGGAACAGCATGGCAAAGATTCAGGCAAACGAAATTACCGAACTGCTTCGCCAGCAGATCGAGAACTACGAGCAGCGCATCCAGGTCGACGAGGTGGGAACGGTCATCTCGCTGGGCGACGGTATTGCGCGCGTGCATGGGCTCGACAAGGTCATGGCGGGCGAGTTGATCGAGTTTCCGCACGGCATCTTTGGCTTGGCGATGAACCTGGATGAAGACCAGGTGGGCGCCGTCGTGCTGGGCGAATACAGCGAGTTGAAGGAAGGCGACCAGGTCAAGCGGACGGGCAAGATCATGTCGGTGCCGGTGGGCGAGGCGCTGATTGGCCGTGTGGTGAACGCGCTGGGTGCGCCTATCGACGACAAGGGACCGATCGTTACTCCACACTCGCTGCCGGTGGAGAGACTGGCGCCCGGTGTGATTGCGCGTATGTCGGTGACCGAGCCGATGGCGACGGGTATCAAGGCGATCGACACGATGATTCCGATTGGTCGCGGCCAGCGCGAATTGCTGATTGGCGACCGCCAGACGGGCAAGACTGCGGTAGCACTGGACACGATCATCAACTCGGCGAAAAACGATCTGATCTGTATCTATTGCGCGATCGGGCAGAAGCGGTCTTCGGTGGCTCAGGTGGTACAGACGCTGGAAAGCTTTGGCGCGATGGCGTACACGATCGTGGTTGCGGCGACCGCATCGGAGCCGGCTCCGATGCAGTATCTGGCACCGTTTGCGGCGACCGCGATGGGCGAGTACTTCCGCGACAACGGCAAGCATGCGCTGATCATTTATGACGATCTGTCGAAGCACGCGGCGTCGTACCGTGAAATTTCCCTGCTGCTGCGCCGCCCGCCAGGGCGTGAAGCGTACCCGGGTGATGTGTTCTATCTGCACTCGCGGCTGCTGGAGCGCTCGTCGAAATTGTCGAAGGAGAACGGCGGCGGGTCGCTGACGGCGCTCCCGATCATTGAGACGCAGGCGGGGGACGTTTCGGCGTATATTCCGACCAACGTGATTTCCATCACGGATGGACAGATCTTCTTTGAGACGGACTTGTTCAACTCCGGCGTTCGACCGGCGGTGAATGTGGGTCTGTCGGTTTCGCGTGTGGGTTTTGCGGCGGCGATCAAGGCGACCAAGCAGGTCGGATCGACGCTGAAACTGGACCTTGCGCAGTATCGCGAGCTGGCAGCGTTCTCGCAGTTCGGCAGCGATCTCGACAAGGTGACGCAGAACCAGTTGAGCCGCGGAGCGCGGCTGACGGAGTTGTTGAAGCAGCCTCAGTTCCAGCCCCTGACATGGGTGCAGCAGGTGGCGATCCTGTTTGCGGGAACGCAGGGTTTGCTGGACGACGTTGAGGTGAAGGACCTCCGCGCTTTCGAGGATGGCTACTACGATTACCTGACGAACTCGCAACAGCAGTTGATGTCAGACATCGAGACCAAGAAGGCGTTGGATGACGATATCAAGGGCCGGCTGACCCAGGCGATCAAGGATTACAAGGGGGACTTTCTGGCGGCACGCAAGGAAGCCTTGAAGGCAGAGACGGTAAAGGCGTAAGACACGAATGGCAAACGTACTCGATCTACGGCGGCGCATCCGCAGTGTGAAGAACACGCGGCAGATCACGAAGGCCATGAAGATGGTTTCGGCGGCCAAGCTGCGCCGCGCGCAGGAGCGCGCCATGCAGGCGAGGCCGTATGCGCGCATGTTGACCAATGTGCTGGAGTCGCTGGTGCGCCGCACCGATCTGATCGACAGCGCGACAGGCGATGTGATGCACCCGCTGCTGGTGGAACGGGAAGAGAAGAATGTGCTGGTGATTGTGGTGGCGGGCGACAAAGGATTTGCCGGCGGCTTCAACTCAAACATCGGCAAGGCGGCGCAGAAGTTCATCGACGACCGTCGCGCGCAGGGGCAGAACATTGATGTCGAGCCCGTGGGTAAGAAGGCGATCGGCCTGTACAAGAAGCGCTTTCCGGCGGTGAATTATGAGCATAAGGAAGAGCTGTACGACAACGATCTTGCGCGGCATATCGAAGATATTCGTCACCGCGCAGCGCCGATTGAAGTAGCGGCGGAACACCCGACGCTGCTTTTGAAGACGGATTTCGGAGACGTGTCGGCAATGGCGCGTTCGATCATCGAGCGCTATGAACGAGTGGAGATTGACTCGGTATACATCGTGTTCAACGAATTCAAGTCAGTGATTCAGCAGCGCGTTGTGGTGGAGAAACTGCTGCCGATCCGCAAGCTGGGTTCGCATGAGATTACAGCTGCAGAAGAGATGACTGAGGAGCAGAAGGAAGCGGCTGGGAGAGCCGCCCAGAGCGCCGGAGTTTCGATCAACGAGCCGGAGGAAACCGAGCTTGACCGGGAAGCGAAGAAGTTTGGCACGGCGGAAGTGGATTACCTCTTCGACGACTCTCCGGAACAGCTTTTCCGCCACCTTATGCCGCGGTATGTGACGACGCAGATTTTCCATGCGCTGCTGGAGTCCGTGGCGGCCGAACATGCGGCGCGAATGACGGCGACCGATGCGGCGACCAAGAATGCGGGCGACTTGATCGACTCTCTCTCGCTCACCATGAACCGGGTACGTCAGGCCGCGATCACGAAGGAAATTATTGAGATTGTAAGCGGAGCGGCAGCGCTCTAGACGCAGATTCCCTGCGCGATTGATAACGGGAAAGCAATAGCAACGACAGAAGCAGGCGAGTTCGGAGCAGGAATAGTTATGGCAGAAAACATTGGCAAAGTAATCAGCATCAGCGGCCCGGCCGTTGATGTCCAGTTCGAAGAATCGAAGATGCCCGCGATCTTCCAGGCGCTGCGCATTGTGGGCGACGGGTTTGTGACGCCGTCACCCGTGGACGTGGTGGTCGAGGTGCAGCAGCATCTGGGCGAGGGCCGCGTGCGTTGCATCGCGATGGTCGCTACCGAGGGCATGGTTCGCGGGATGAAGGCGATCGACACGGGCGGAATGATCACGGTGCCGGTGGGCCGCGAGACGCTGGGGCGCGTGCTCAACGTGCTCGGCGAGCCAGTGGACGAGCTTGGCCCCGTGAACGCGAAGGTGCACATGCCGATACACCGGCAAGCGCCGGCGTTCGACGAGCAGTCGACGTCGGAAGAGATGTTCGAGACCGGCATCAAGGTCGTTGATTTGATTCTGCCGTTCCTGAAGGGCGGCAAGATCGGCCTGTTCGGCGGCGCCGGCGTAGGCAAGACAGTCGTGATTCAGGAGCTGATCAACAATGTCGCGACCAATCACGGTGGATATTCGGTGTTCGCCGGCGTGGGCGAGCGTACGCGCGAGGGCAACGATTTGTGGCACGAGTTCCAGGAGTCGGGCGTTATCGACTTGAAGGATTTCTCGAAGAGCAAAGCCGCCCTGATTTATGGCCAGATGACAGAGCCCCCAGGGGCGCGTCTGCGCGTGGCGCTGACCGGCCTGACTGTCGCCGAGTACTTCCGCGACGAAGAGGGTGCGGATACGCTGCTGTTCATCGACAACATTTTCCGCTTCACGCAGGCGGGGTCCGAGGTTTCGACCCTGCTGGGCCGTATGCCTTCGGCCGTGGGATACCAGCCAAACCTTGCAACGGAAATGGGTGAGTTGCAGGAACGCATTACGTCGACCAAGAAAGGCTCGGTCACGTCCGTGCAGGCTGTGTACGTGCCCGCCGACGATATTACCGATCCGGCGCCGGCAACGACGTTTGCTCACCTTGATGCGACCATGTTGCTCTCCCGGCCTTTGTCCGAGCTTGGTATTTATCCCGCTGTGGATCCGTTGACTTCGACATCGCGCGTTTTGTCTGCGCGTGTCGTTGGGCAGGAGCACTATGACGTGGCGCAGGGCGTGAAGAGAATTCTGCAGCGTTACAAGGACCTGCAGGACATCATCGCGATCCTGGGTATCGACGAGCTTTCGGAAGAAGATAAGCTCACCGTGGCCCGCGCCCGCAAAGTGCAGCGGTTTCTCTCGCAACCGTTCCACGTCGCGGAAATTTTTACCGGGATCCCGGGCGCGTACGTCAAGGTCGAGGACACGGTACGCAGTTTCAAGGAGATCATCGAAGGCAAGCACGATGATATTCCTGAACAGGCGTTTTACTTGAAAGGCGGCATCGAGGATGTGCTCGCGGCGGCTGAGAAGATGAAGCAAACGGCCTAAGTGCAGATGTTCGTTGTCAGCGATGAGTTTTAGTGGGCTGAGGACGGACAAGTAAGAACGAAGAACAAAGAACTGAGATTTACTCGATGGCTGAGACTGAAAACAATTCGGGGCTGCTCCAGGTGCGGCTGGTAACGCCGGACCGCGTGTTGCTGGACGCGACGGCGGCTGCGGTTGAGCTGCCGGCGATTTCGGGCTACCTGGAAGCCCTGTACGGCGCGGCGCCGCTGCTTGCGGAGCTTGGTGCGGGCGAAGTTCGCCTGCACGGCGGCAACTCGGGCGACCAGATCTTCTTCGTCGCCTGGGGCTTCGTCGAAGTTCTGCCCGAACGCGTGACGATTCTGGCAGAGACCGCGATGCATCCTGACGAGATCGACCCCGCCGAAGCGCAGGGCGAGCTGGCGCGTGGGCAGGAACTCTGGAACCAGGCTGGCGACGATGGCGCGAAGTACGATGAAGCCAACGCAGCGACCCGGGTTGCAGAAGAGAAGATCGCGAGCGCGGCAGGCAAGGGCTAGCCGAGGCTCGCGGTTGAGTGGCCGGATGAGCGTAGCGATTTCACCTGGAGCCGTCGCACCTGGAGCCGTGTCGCGCTGTGCTTGCGGTGCCTGCGCGGGATCGAGGCGTGTTTCTGTGGGCCGCGTCTAGCGCATGGCGCTGTCGGGCTGGAGCAGGTTGGAGACGGTCTCAAAGCGATAGCCATGCTGAAGCAGAGATGGAACGATCCGCCGCAAGGCTGCATGCAGGGTTGACATGTCAGGGTTGGGCCGGATGTCTCTGCCGTCGTGGAGGCAGATGATTCCGCCGGGCGAGCTTTTGTGGAGAACGCGCTTGGCTATGCGGTCGGCTGGCCAGTCCCAGTCGTGTCCGATGACGGTCCACAGGACGCCGAGCAGATTGAGGCGGCGCTGAGCTTCGGCCAGGCCGAACCAGCGGAGACCGTAGGGCGCTCGAAACAGCGTGGGTATGTTGCCGGTTTCGGCGGCGATGATTTCTTGCGTCCGGGAGAGTTCGTCGTAGATGAAGCCGGGCGGGTGCAGGTTGAACGGCCAGCCGAGGCGCGGGCAGAGACGCGGGTGCGAGAAGGTGTGGTTGCCGATCTCGTGGCCCTGGGCGGCGACGGAGCGGGCGATAGCGGGGTGGCGTTGAACGTTGAGACCGCACTGAAAGAACGTAACTTTGATGTTGTGTTCGGCAAGGTAGTCGAGCACGGGCAGGGTGCCTTCGTTGGGACCGTCGTCGAAGGTGAGGGCTATGGAGCGCCGATTCCCTGGTCCGCGATATACCGACGGACCGAAGAGCTGCGAAGACGAGCCGGCGACGGCGTAGGCCGCGGTGCCGACACCCGCAGCCAGGGCTGCAAGAGTTGCTGACCCTACCCACAGATTTGAAACATGCGACATCGGGCTATTCTATCCGGCGGCCGGACGCGCTGCCTGCGCGGGTAGATAGGCAGCAAGGCGCTGATTCATGAGCGTCGTTGCGGCGGAGTTTTCGTCGATCATCAGGAACTCCCGGCCATTGCGGGCGGCGGCGAGGCCGGCGGTACCGGAACCGGCGAAGAAGTCGAGGACCGTGTCGCCGGGGTTCGAGTGGACGCGCACGATGCGCTCGAGGATTCCGAGTGGCTTCTGGGTGGGGTACCCGGTCTTCTCCCTGCCAGTTGGAGACACGATGGTGTGCCACCAGACGTCGGTGGGGGTTTTGCCCCGGGCGGCCTTCTCCGCCCCGACGAGGGCGGGTGCCATGTAGGGGATGCGGTCGGTAGCGGAGAGATTGAAGGTGTAGTTGTCGGGGTCGCGGGTGTACCAGAGGATGTTGTCGTGCTTGGCGGGCCAGCGTTTGGTAGCGCGCGCGCCGTAGTCGTATGCCCAGATGATCTCGTTCTGAAAGCAGGCGCGGGTGAAGACCTGGTCAAGCATCACCTTGACGTAGTGCACTTCGCGCGGGTCGATGTGCACCAACAGAGAACCGGTGGGTGTAAGGATGCGGTGAGCTTCGACCATTCGAGGGCGAAGGAATCCGATGAAGTCGTCGAATGCATCGAGATAGCTGGGGCCGGAAGGGAGCGTCTCGGTGCGGTAGCGGTTGCTGCCGAACCCGGTACGGTCGCCGTTCGCGTCGCGGACGGTGCGAAGCCGGACACGCTGCTGGGTGGTGCCGGTGTTGAAGGGCGGGTCGATATAGATGAGTGGGACGCTGGCATCCGGCAGAGCGCGCAGTGCGGTGAGGTTTTCGCTGTGGATGATCCGGTTCACTGGTTCACAGTGTACGGCGAAGATAACGCGAGATGGGCAGTGCGGGTATCGGTCCGACGGCATTGCCGACTGTTGGGGGAGGGCTGTTACACTCGGATGTTTCTGGAGCTTTAGTCGGTATGAATCCTCGTGAGCATCGAATCGGCGTTGTGGGAGCGGGCACGATGGGGAACGGGATCGCGCATGTATTTGCGCGGTCGGGTTTCGAGGTGACGCTGTTTGAAGTGGAGCGGGCGGCGCTCGACCGCGGGCTGGCAAGGATTCGCACGAATCTGGACCGCGAGGCGGCCAAGGGAAAAATTGATCCTGGCGAGGTAGATGCGGCGCACGCGAGGGTGAGTGCCACCATGGCGCTGCGCGACCTGGCAGAATGCGACTTCGTGATCGAAGCGGCGACGGAAAAACTGGTCGTGAAGCAGCAGATTTTTCGAGAACTGGATGACATGCTGAGGCCCGGGGCGATCCTGGCCTCGAACACCTCTTCGATCTCGATTACCAAGCTGGCGGCGGGGACAAATCGAGCGGACCGCGTTATTGGCATGCACTTCTTCAATCCTGTACCGGTGATGGCGCTGGTGGAGTTGATCCGCGGCCTGCAGACGTCGGATGCAACGTTTGAGGCGACGCGCGCGCTTGCGCTTGAGGCCGGGAAGACGCCGGTCGCGGTGAACGATGCTGCCGGGTTTGTGTCGAATCGCGTGCTGATGCCCCTGCTGAACGAGGCGATGTTCGCGGTGATGGAGGGCGTGGCAACAGCCGAGGCTGTCGACGAAGTGTTTCGCCTGGGCATGGCGCATCCGATGGGGCCGCTCACGCTCGCGGATTTTATCGGGCTGGATGTGTGTCTGGATATCATGCGGGTCCTGGAGGACGGGATCGGGGACCCGAAGTATCGGCCTTGTCCGCTGCTGGTACGGATGGTGGATGCGGGATGGCTGGGGCGGAAGTCGGGGCGCGGGTTTTATACGTACGATAAGAAGTGAACATGGAATGAAGCAATCGCGGAGAGAATTGTGGCCAATGAGCTTTACTTTGAAGACCTTCATCCTGGGCTGAAGTTTCCGTCGCTCAGCAATTACAAGGTGACGGCGGAAGAGATCAAGGAATTTGCGGAGCGTTACGATCCGCAGCCGTTTCATCTGGATGAAGCGGCGGGCGAGAGCTCGTTTTTCAAGGGGCTGGCGGCTTCTGGCTGGCTGACGGCGGCAATCGTCATGCGGCTGCGGGTGCAGTCCATTCGCATTGCCGGCGGCATGATCGGCGCCGGTGTGGAGGAGATACGCTGGATGCTGCCCGTTCGTCCCAACGACGTGCTGCGGACCGAGGCTGAGATACTGGGCGTTCGGCATTCGAGCTCGCGGCCCACGTTTGGTGTGGTGCGGTCGCGGACCTTAGTTTTCAATCAGCGCAATGAGGTGGTGATGCGCTCGATTGTGAACTTTCTGGCTCCGCTGCGGCAGACGACCTGAGCAGGTAGCGGCAGGAAGTTTCTACAATGAGGTATGGAATTTACACGCGATCTGCGGGAGTGGGTGGAGTCGCGGGCGCGCGCGGCGGGCTTCGATCTGGTGGGCATAGCCAGCGTACCGGACTCTGACAGCGCGGAAGCAGACGTAGGACGGCGGCGCTTTGCGGAGTGGATCGCGGCTGGGCACTCCGGCGAAATGCAGTGGCTGAGGCGTGCCGACGAGAACGGCGAGATGCTGCGCGGGGACCTGCTTCGAGCCATACCGTGGGCGCGATCGGTGGTGGTTTGCGCGGTCAACTACAACGCGGATGCGCCGCGTTCGGTAGACCCCAGCGACGCTGGTGCCGGGTGGATTGCGCGCTACGCCTGGAGCGGCAGGGAGGCCGTTGCGGAGGCCGGGGGCGCTGATTATCACGATGTCCTGCTGCCAAAGCTGCGGCTTGTGGAAGAGGCGTTAGTACAACAGTTCGGTCCGGCGTTGGAGACCCGGTGCTACGTCGATACCGGCCCGATTGTGGAACGCGGGTATGCCGAGCGGGCCGGCGTTGGATGGATTGGAAAGAATACCTGCGTGCTGAATCAGCAGATGGGATCGTGGCTGCTGCTGGGTGTAATCGTGACGTCGGTGGCGCTGGCCGAAGAGGCATGGACGGTGCCTGCGGCAGACCGCTGCGGATCTTGTACGCGCTGCATTGACGCTTGCCCGACCGACGCTTTGATTGCGCCAAGGCAGATGGATGCTTCGCGGTGCATCGCTTATCTGACCATCGAGAAGAAGGGAAGCATCGCGGACGAATTGCGTGGAAATATGGGGCGCCAGGTGTTTGGCTGCGATATCTGCCAGGATGTTTGTCCGTGGAACACCAGCGCGCCAGTGGTGCAGGCGAGCGCGCTGCGTCCCCGTGTGGAGCTCGTGAATCCGGCGCTGGAATGGCTTGCGAGTATGGATGGAACTGAGTTCAACCGCTGGTTTCGGGGATCTCCGTTGGAACGCACCGGCCGGAAGCGTGTCTTGAGAAACGTGGCGCTGGCGATGGGCAACAGCGGAGAAATCGGGTTTGAAGGGCGGCTGCGAGAGTGGGTGGAGGGAGAGGATGCCGTGCTTGCGGACTCGGCGCGGTGGGCGTTGGCGAAGTTGAGCAACAGACGCGCCACGTAGACTGGATCGATGGTGGATGAGTCGTTAGACCAGAAACAAGGTGCGCCTGAAACAGGAACCGAAGAACTTGAGCCGTCGTTAGAAGCCGAGCGCTCCAACCCCGTGGCGGAGAGCGGGACCGTGGGGCAGATCATAGCTCTGGGCCGCTACATGGCGAAGACTGAAGTGCATACCTATGCCTTCAGCGTGGCGGCGCAGGTGATTCTTTCGCTGTTTCCCTTCATCGTGCTTATGCTGACGCTCTCGCAGAAGGTGTTTCACTCCGAGCGAATGGCGGAGGTGGTTGGCGAAATGATGAGCAACTTCCTGCCCAACCATCAGGACTTCGTCATGCGCAATATGCGGGCGCTGGCGTTCGCGCATACCGAGACGAAGGTGGTGTCTGTGGTGATGCTCTTCATCACGGTGACGGGCGTGTTTCTGCCGCTGGAAGTGGCGCTCAACAGCGTGTGGGGGGTCAAGAAAAACCGCAGCTACCTGCACAATCAGATCGTTTCTCTGGGCCTGGCAGTGGGCGTGGCGCTGCTGGCGATGGCCTCGGTGGCGGTGTCGGCTGCACAAAGGACGGTCATGGCGTGGGTCTTCTTTGGACACACCGACAACGTCGTCTTCAATTTTGTGGCGCATTTCTTTTTGCAGATCGCCGGGCTGGGTGCGAGCGTCGGCCTGTTCTTCCTGATCTACTGGGGTCTGCCGAATCGCAAGATTCCAGCCAGGTCTGTGTTGCCGACGGCCATTGTGATGGGTGGGCTCTGGACGGCGGCAAAGTACATCTACATATGGGCGCTGCCACACCTGGACTTTCGCGCGGTGTACGGTGCGTTCGACGTTTCCGTAAGCCTGATGATGTGGGCGTTTCTGTCAGGCTTGCTGCTGCTGGCAGGAGCGTATGTGTCCGCAACCAGGCAGGCGTTGCGCGAGGCCCGGGCGGCGGATCTGCGCAGCGGCACTTCGAACGCAAAGTAGAATGGCTGGGCCACCTACTTTGAACGGAAAGCCTTGATCGCGATGTCGTTTGGGTGCCGGCCCGCGGGCAGCATGGTGACGAGCGCAGGGCCGTCCTTGCTGAGGGTACGGATGACGGCGACGTCGCCTGTGCCCGCGTTCGCGACCAATAGCAGGTGTTCGTCCGCGGAAAACGCAAGCGCGTCTGGCGAGTTGCCGGTACGAAGGCCGCTCATGAGTTTGCCGTCGTCAATGCTGTAGAGGCTGGCGGAATCGGCGCCGAAGTTTGAAACCCAGAGCGAGCTGTTATCGCGGCTGATGATAGCGCGGGAAGGCTTCGAACCGATGACGTAGGTGCCGCCAACCTGGTTGTTCCAGGTATCTATTTCGGAGACGCTGTCGGAGCCGAAATTGGTGACGAAGATCTCGCCGCCATCTGGCTTGAGCGCAAGATGCGTTGGCGTGGAACCAACGTCGAGCAGAGCCAGAAGATGGTCCTGGAGCAGGAAGCCATCCTGCTTGCCGCGCCAGGAGTCCGGCGCCGCTCCCAGCCAGATGGCCATGACGTGATGCGAGCCGGAGCAGGCGATGAAGGCTTTGGAGGAATCTGGCAGGATGACCGCGTCGGTGGCGCCGGGGCAGTTGGGATACGTGCCGCGCAAGGTGAGGGGATGAGTCTCCGAGTCAGAGACAGCGTAAACCGAGACGCTGCCGCTGCCTCGGTTGGTGACCACGAGCGAGCGCATGTCGGGAGCAATGCGGGCGACGCCGGGTTGCTCGCCCGTAGCGGCGGTCGCGAGTTCGCGATGGCGAACCAGATCGATAACGCTGACTGAGTTCGCGCCGGAGTTGGCGACATAGCCGCGCTTACCGTCGGGCGCGACGTCCATAAAGTAAGGACGGCTGTGCAGACCGATGGTCGTTATGACGCGATTTTGTTCCGTGTCGATGACGGAAACGGAGTCGCTTCCGGAGTTTACGGCGTATACCTCGTTACGGACTGGATTCGCCGCCAAACCGGTGGGTTGGCGACCGACCTGGAGGACGCGGTCCTGGCGGAGATACACGAGATCGAGAACTGCGACCGTATCGGAGGCGCCGTCGCTGACGTAGGCAAACTCTCTGTAATCGGCAGGATATTCGGGAAACTGCTTGCGATGGCAACCAGATAATGCGACGGCGAAAAAGATGAAAAATGTGCCAGCGGCGGCGGCTGACCGACGAACGAGAGGGACAGTCGGGATGGCAAATGCGGTCGGTTGGATGGGTGCTCCACAATGCGATGAATTCTTTTTCACGTGACGCAACTATGCCGAAAATAGTGTGTCATGAATACTGACCGGCAGCCATCATGCAGCGGCCGAGTCGCTAGCAGGACTCCTCGGAACAACGAGGTAGCGGCGTTTGTGGCTCGCTACCTCGTTGATTTTTATGGGCGTCGTTCACGCAGCCAGCGCAGTGCGACAAAGGCTCCATAGCCGAATTGCAAAAGCCAGACGACACAATAAGCGTAAACCAGATGGCGCTGCGGAAGCGTGCGGAAGGGGATGTTCATCTCGCCTCCAGGGCCGGCGAAAAGGCTTGGTCGCGCACAAAATCGAGGCCGACGGCGGCTTCGGACGTCTGGCGGTGGCGCTCTACGGCGTAGCGCAGTCCAAGAATGAGCGCTCCCCACATCGCCCAGGCGAGCATGTTCCAAAGCACGGCAGAGACCATGCCGGGATCGATGCCAGAGTCGGCCCCACCGCCGAAAACTGGAGCCGGGTGTTGGGTGCGCCACCAGCGGATCGACATGAAGCAGATTGGGATGTCAATCGCCGCAAAGATTGCGAGCACGGCGGCCAGGACCGCGGTCTGGCCGGGGGCAGCGAATCGGCGCAACAGCAGATAGCTTACATACAGCAGCCAGAGCAGCAGATAGGTGGTGAGGCGGGCATCCCAGGTCCACCAAATCCCCCAGGCCGCGCGGCCCCAAAGCATACCCGTGGCGAGCCCGATGCTCGCATAGAGCACCGTAAGCTCGGCCGAGGCGAGCGCGAATGCGTCGGCCGCGAGTGCGCGGGTCGGATTCCGATTGCGCCAAAACAGGTAAAGCAGCGAGGCGCCGCAATTCAGATAGGGAAAGACGAAGCTGAGGATGGTGTGGGGGAGATGGTAAAAGAAGACACGATATAGGTTGCCCATGGTGGCTTCGGTGGGCGCAGTCATGGCTTTATAAAAGCCTATCGTGAGCACGAGCGCCGTGGCGCCGAACCAGATCAGGCCGAAAATACGGGCTTTGCTGAACGTTTTCACGTCTCCAGTTTATCGCGCGGCGAGGCGGCGGTGTGCGTTAGTCGGCATGCAGTATGGTGTCGAAAAGCAGGACGCAGACGGTACTGAAGGCGATGTCGTAAGCCAGAAGCAACTTGATCCAAAGGCCTGGCTCGAACTCGCCGGTGAGGACATTGGTGGTGGCATTGATCATGGCGAGCAGGGCCGGCATGGAGATAGGGAACAGGACCAGCGGGAGCATGAGCTCGCGGCTTCGGGTGCGAAGGCTGAGGGCGGCAAAGAAGGTTCCGTTTACCACCAGCGCCCACGTGCCGAGCGGAAGGATGAGTAGAAGCAGCCAGGTCTGACCCAGGGGATGAAGATTATAAAAGATGGTAAACAGCGGCGCGAGAACGACTTCGACGCCAGATACAAACAACAGGTTTGAGAGTGCCTTGCCGACGAAAAGTGCAGAGGCCGGGGCGGATACGAGGCGCTGGGCGTCGAGGACGTTGTTGCGGACCTCGCGGGCCCAGGACTGATTGAGCGCGGTCATGGCGGCGAACAGGAGTGCCACCCAGAGGAGGCCGCCTGAGATCTGGCGGGCAATGGTGGGGTAAGCGGTGGGGTCGAAGGCAAGCGAAAATACGACCACAACCAGCAATGTAAAGAACAACATACCGTTGATGGAGTCTTTGGTACGCCATTCCAGGCGAAGGTCTTTGCGCAGGTGTATGAGGACGTGCCGGGCATAGTTCATGGGGCTAACTGTCCTGCTTTGAGCGTGATGACGGTGTGTGCCAAAGGGCGGGCAAGGTCGGCCTGATGGGTGGTGAGAATCAGGGTGCGGGGAGCGGTCTGGACGTAACGCTGGAGCAGATGGACGATGTGCTGTGCGGACGCAACGTCAACATTCGAAAAGGGTTCGTCGAGCAGAAGAAGGTCCGGCTGGGTGAGCAGGACGCGGGCTAGAGAGGCGCGCTGGCGCATGCCTTGGGAGTATTCGCCGAGGCGGCGGGGGAGGGCGGGGTCGAGGCCTACTTCGCGGAGGGCCTGCTCGGGGGTGAGGAGCGACGGCTGGAGGGCGGCGAAGTAGTGGAGGTTTTCAAGGGCAGTGAGTTCGTCGTAGAGCATGGTTTCGTGGGACATGTAGGCGAGGCGCCGGGGCTGCTCGCGCGGGGCGCTGCCGAAGATGGAAACCTTTCCACACGTTGCACTTACGAGACCAGCGAGGATGCGAAGGAGGGTCGATTTTCCGGCGCCGTTTTCGCCTAGAACGACGACGCTGGAGCCGGTCGGGATCGAAAAAGAGAGGTTGCGGAGGGCGGCGAAATTGCCGTAGACGCGGGATACGCGGTCGAGGTGGACAGCCGGAATGGGAAGCGGAGCGGCGGACATGGGGCGCTATGCGAGTATAGTGCTACGGAAAAAGTGGTGTTTTAAGAAGCCTGGATCTGGCTTTGGAGGCGGTTTTGAGCGCAAAAAGTGGCTTTTGGACAGTAGTTGGTGGATGGTTGCTTTTAACCGCGAGTCTGACGGCCGAAGCGGCAGGTGGGCAGGACGGAAAAGTGAAGCTCCCGGAGGCGGACCGGGTGCTGTCCAGGGAGATTTTCAAGCAGCTGATTGAGATCAACTCCCAGGACTCGAATGGGAGCGTGACGGCGGCGGCGACCGCGATGCGGGAGCGGTTGCTGGCGGCTGGGTTTCCGGCCGGGGACCTGGTGCTCGCGGGGCCGAACGAACGCAAGCAGAACCTGGTGGCGCGGTATCGGGGAAAGAGTTCGGGACTGAAGCCTATTTTGATCATCGCGCACCTGGATGTGGTGGAGGCGCGGAAGGAGGATTGGACCACCGACCCTTATCAATTTGTCGAAAAGGATGGGTACTTCTACGGGCGGGGCACGCAGGACATGAAGGACGACGATGCGAGCCTGGTGGCGAATTTCGTACGGCTGAAGCGCGAGGGGTTTGTGCCGAAACGCGACATCGTGGTCGCGCTGACGGCGGATGAGGAGGGTGGGCAGTCGAATGGGGTGAACTGGCTGCTGAAGAACCGGCCCGAGTTGATGGTGGCGGACTTTGTGCTGAACCCGGATGCGGGTGGTTTGGAGCTGCGCGGCGGCAAACCGACGTCGCTGGGTGTGGAGGCGACCGAGAAGCTCTATGCGGATTTCCGCATTACGGCAGTGAACCGGGGTGGGCATAGTTCGTTGCCGCGGCCGGACAATGCGATTTATGAGTTGATGCATGCGCTGGAAAAGCTGGAGGCAAACCCGTTCCCGATGGAGTTGAACGAAGTGACGCGAGCGCAGCTTGCGGCGGCGGAGAAGATTGCGGCGCCGGAGCGGGCGAAGCGGATTCGCGGCGTGCTGGCGACGCCGCCGGACATGGATGCTGTGGCGGCGTTCTCGAAAGATCCGGCCGACAGTGCGACGCTGCGGACAACGTGCGTGGCGACGATGTTGAAGGCAGGGCATGCGCCGAACGCGCTGCCGGCGATGGCGCAGGCCAATGTGAATTGCAGGATTCTGCCCGGTTACTCGCAGGAGGAGATTCGACAGAAGCTGATGGCGTTGCTGGGCGATGGTGGGTTGAAGATCGAGTATGTGACGGATGCGGGGAGCGCGATGGCGATGGGGTCGGACCGGAAGAGCGCGCCTCCACCGCCGGTGCGCGAGGATGTGTTTGGGCCGTTGCGCCGGGTGGCGGGAGAGGTGTGGCCGGGTGTGCCGGTGGTGCCGTCGATGTCGGCCGGGGCGAGCGATTCGATCTATACGATGGCGCTGGGGATTCCAAGTTATGGCGTCGGCGGGATGGGGGTTGACTCGGACGACAGTCGCGCGCATGGACGGGATGAGCGGATCCGGGTGGAGAGCTTTTATACGGGCGTGGAGTTTTATTATTTGTATCTGAAAGCGTTGACGACGCCGTAGGATTGGTTTTCGTTCCTCGTGAGGGACGGGCGGTCGTTTGTCTGGGGGCGGGCGCGTTTTGGCGGGTGGCTATGGTGTTTTGCACCGGAAGCGCTGAACAACCAGGTTCCAGCGATTCTCTGGCATCGAGCTCGTCGGGCTGCGACGAAAGTTGCCGGAGTTTACGTGCCCGAAAGGGCTTATGCTGCGAAGGGTGAACGATAGCGGCGAGATCAGCTGGAAGAAAAACAGAGTCTTGATCAGCGAGTTATTCCGCTTCGTAGAGTTGGCATGCGAGTGGATCACAACGGGGTTTTAAAGAGTTTTCTTTCGAGACGTGGAGATCGGAGAACTCGATGTGGAAGAGCTTGGCTGATGCGGAAGAGCTTTGCTTTAGAGCTGCACGGCGAGTGGTCTGAGTGTGGATGAGTGCATTGGCCTGTTATCGTCGACTAAGACGGCGGGGGCCAGTCAGGAAAGATGAGCCTACTTTTCGGGACTGCGTGGACTTGATTTGCGGTTCAATGGCGGTTGGTTCCGAACGGCACCTGAGAATACATCAGTTCGTACAGCCGCCTCTTTTGAGCGAAGATTCATTATCCTTGTCTAGATGAACGATTAGAAAGAGCGCGATCGGAGTTTCCACTGAGAATCGCAGCAGAGTCCTCAATCCCCGCTAGCGAAAGAGCCCTCGCCGAGATCGCCATCTCCGACGGTAACGAGCCGCTATTTCTTCCGCTGAACCTTCGCCACCTCGCCGGCGGGGCTGAGGCTACCCTTGCACAGGTCATCATCTCCTGGGCTCAGCGAAACCCTAACGCAACTCTCCAAACCTATGTAACGTCGCCAGGGCAAATCGAAGACCTCGTTCGACGCCTACCCGGTTTAGTTGCTGCCCTCTGCACACGTCATGCGATCGGGAAAACAGGAGAATCGATTTTCAGCCAGGTCCGAAGCGCCTCTCTCGAGCGTTTGGGCCGACTTCAGAGCAGTCGGCCCAAAGAGTGGTACCGTGGACCGTCCGCAGAAATCGTTTGCGTGGACCATATGGGGCTCGACGCGCCTTACCTCCTATACCAATCAACTCCAAACGGAACATCGCGTCTTAGGCCCCGCGAAAACTTTCGTGACTTGGCCCGCTGGCTTCTTAGCAATTCAATCCAAGAATCCTTTCTCGAACAAATGGACCTGCCTGAGACAGCGGATGCGATAGGTTCGATGCTCTTCGAAATGTTCAAGAATACTGAAGATCACGCTCTCGCCGACATAGAAGGAAATGTTCTCGATATATCGATCCGCGCGATCAAAACCAATCACCATGCACTCCTTCCGGAGCGCCTAGAGAGCATCGTAGGTGAGTTTCCGCCATTGGCTGGCTATTGTGCTTCCCTAACCGCTCCGGCGGGGGCCGCTCAAGTCCAACTTTTTGAGCTTTCAGTTCTCGACTCAGGACCCGGATTCGCAGCAACTTGGAGTAGGCGGTCTTACGAGCAAATGGATTTGGCGGAAGAAGAGGTCGCAACGCGGGCCTGTTTCGGCCGCGGCAGCGCCAAAGGCCAAGATCGATTTGGGGAGGGCTTGCCACATGTACTGCGCCTGTTGCGGCGGCAAAAGGGTTTTCTTCGATTGCGAAGTGGCCGCCTGTCGTTCTTCATAGACTTCTCGAAGGACGTTCTAAGTGGATCGGATTCTGAGGCTCTTGAGCGTTTCGATTGGCCTGGCGGGCAGAAGATGGCACGCGCGGCAGGAAGTCTGCTCTCGATTCTCATACCATTGCGGCGGCAACCGTGAACTCACTCTTTACCTATCGGTTCGAGGTCTCGCGGAAGTCGTCCATGTCTGACGTGTTCATGGTCTTCAGTGCCAAACCAGGTCTTGATACTGAGGCGCTAGCTACAGCGGTTGAAGCCGAACTCGATTCAAACCTCGCGCCTGATCAGCTGCTCTTAGTAGTTAGAGATTCCGAGTTTGAGACGATTCGAGCGCAACTAGCTGACGATTCGCAACATACATCGACTCTCGCCCGTCTTAGGGGCCGTTCCAGCGTTACCTTGGTTGCGTACGATGTGCGCGGCCAAGAATCCAAGCGAGTCCTAGTGGAAGGACCTCAGGCTCCCTTGGCAATTAAATTCGATGACTTCAAACGACGGGCAATGACTAAGATCTTCAATACCCATCACGGGTTCGTCGACTCCACATCCACCTACCATTTTGAGAATCCATCTGGACGACATACAGAACGCTTCATTCGGCTTTCCAACATTCTCGTGCGCGGGGCGGAGATTGCCTTTATCGGCTTCTGTTCTTTGCCGTTCGTCCCAAGTGATGCCGAAATTGCTTACCTCGATACCCCGTCACTCTACGCCGTAGTCTCTGCTATCAACGAACAAAGGGCATCATTTCCGGGGACGCGTCCCATCTTGGCTGACAACTTTTCATCTTATACAGGTCTAGAGTCGTATTCATTCAATCAAGTCGTCACGTCAATGGTACTTATCTCTGCCTCGTCAAGTGGTTCTCTCGCGTCAAGACTCCTGCGGAAGCATTCCTTCGCTCCCTTGCAGATCACACACCTATTGCTTCTCGGAAGCGACAGCAGTGGGTCGAACTTGGTGTGCGATTTGAGACGTGATGCAAACCTCAATCCCGAGGGTGTCCCCGTGGCACCGATCGTCGAGGAGGCCAGCGACTGCCAGCCGTGCGCAAAAGGCTCGTACGCAATTAGGCTTCAAGGGGATCAATTTGAATTCGCTGGCCCGCAGCAAACACCTCTGCTAGTTGGGAAGAGTGATGCCCCAGCAAATCTATCGGAGCTGATACGGCGAGTTGTCGGCGGCAACATACTCGAAGTCGGTCTTGGTCCCGTGAACGGTCGGCAGCCACGGCAGTTTGACGTGCATGCATCAAACCTCCTTTCGCACGGTGCCTTCCGTAGCCGCTTGGACTACGTGATGAGGCGATCCGTTCCAGCAAGCACACGTCACGTCGTTGCTGCGGATACGTTTTCGGAGTCATTTGCCACCGATGTCGCCGCATTTTGCGGTTCGGCAAAGGTCCTAAAACGCGAGGAGCTCGATACTATCGCGCCGGATACGGAGACAGCGATTGTCGTCGTTGCAATAGTGATCGAGAGCGGTCGATCTCTGCTTGACATCAGCAGGGATCTCCGCAGTATTGCGCCACATGCGCCTCTGTTGTATTTGGTGGGCTTTTCCAAGACTACCGGAGAACCGCGTAGAACCGCATTGGATACGCACTTGACTCAAACGCTCAATCCGTACTCTTACCAGTTCATCGAAGTTGAGAGAATGGTCCTACCGCGTTCGGACGAGAATAACGCGTGGTCATCTGAACGTAAACTGCTGATCAAACCCAACGTAAAAACGCTCGTTCCCGCAGATATTCTTGACCGGATCGACGCACGTATCTCCCGGTTGGGGAGAATGTCCGAACCTCTTCGCAATGATCTATTTCTAGCGAATGACCCTAGCCGTCCGATGAAACTTCAGCCTGGATTCGTTTTCTGGCCTGCGGATTTAGCCGTAGCGGGTCATACACAGGCGGAAGTGTTTTACACGATCGCGTCGGTGCTCCAGCAACTAAGAGCGAATGGTCATCAATCGGGCAAACATGCGATCAAAAGCAATTGGTTCCAGCAGACCCTTCTGGCTCCGGAGAACTTCGGTCGTTTCAACGATGACATTATTCAAGCGAGCATGCTGCGTGCAGCTTACCCCGTCGAAATGAACTTTACGGATGCTCCAGACGAGAGCCGCGAGCTTGGGAGACTGGTAGGCCGGATCATCGATGCGGCCCACAAGGAACGCGGCGGATGCGCAGCAGAGTTTCTGCTAGCGATGGCAACGCGGCGACTTCGCCTCATATCCAAAGACACTGCAGCGATATTGGATCGGAAGGCTTCGGGTATCGCAATGATCGACTTCCTCGTAGATGTTTGTAAGCAGGAATTGGGCGAGCCTTAGCGGACTGGTCCCACAGCGGTTAAGCGTCGCCGTCCGCGTTTCCCTACGGCTGCTGCCTTCTTTGGACCCGATTCAAACTCGGAGATGGATGTAGATGAACGTTCGTATTCAATGGCGCTGTTGCGTTAACGCAAAATCGCCAATGTACTCATTGCCAACCGGTGAGTTTGATAAGCGTTTGGTGGCGGGTGTGGCGGTTCTCGGAGGTTGGCTACTCTCCTCTATATACTGCGCGTGGAGCCCCGACCCATGAATGCAAATGTCCTTCTCGTCCTCCTGGGACTTGCCCTGCCGCTTGCGACAACAGCGCAGACGCCCGCCGAGACCACCTACTTTCCCAACGCCGCCGCGAGCGGTACCTTCACGCACGACGGTGTCCGCCTGTATTACGAGGTCTATGGTGCGGGCGAGCCTCTTCTGCTCATCCACGGTAACGGGGGAAGCGTGGCCGACTTCAAGGCGCAGGTCGCGTTCTTCCGCACCCACTACAAAGTCATCGCCATGGACAGCCGCGACCAGGGACGTTCGGGCGATAGCTCCGGCCCCATTCATTACGAAGTGATGACCTCCGATCTGGTAGCACTGCTCGACTACCTGCGCGTTGGACCCGTAAATGTTCTGGGCTGGAGCGACGGTGCGATCGAAGCGCTGGAACTCGGCATGAACTATCCGGGGAAGGTAAAGAAGATCGCTGCTATGGCAGCGAACCTCGAACCCGACGGTGTGGTGCCGGAGGGTGTTGCCGTGATCAAACAGATGATCGCTGCTACTCCTGCCGCAGCGAAAGCGACCGCTGAGGGCAAGCGCGAGTTGAAGGTGACGCAGATGCTTCTCGGTGAACCGCATATTCCTGTCGCCGCTCTCGAAAAGATCACCGCACCTACTCTTATCCTGGCCAGCGACCACGACGTTATCCGCGACGAACACACCGTGGCGATATACCACCACATCCGCAACGGCCAGTTGGCTATCTTTCCCAATGCAACCCACCTTGTCCCGTATGACAACCCGGACCTGTTCAACACCACCGTAGACCGCTTCCTGACGACTCCGTTCGTGAAGATAGACCGCATGCCGGACACGATGAAGTCGCTCGAAGCGATGAAAGCGTCGCAGCGGTAGATGGGGTGGCTTGTGCTATTGGTGGTTTCTCAGGTTCGGGTTGGGGATGACAAACGAAAGGGCAACGGCAGGAGCAAGGGCGAGGGCAAGGGCAACCGCAACTGCAACGGCGGGAGCGATAGCCCTGGCAGGCCTTGGCAAGAGGCGGCGGGCTTGCGGGAGGAAACGCTGTTGCTGTCCAGCAGAGGTCGCCCAAGTTTGATAGGCTGCTGAAGCTGGATATTGTTTGCAGTTCGCACCTTTGGAGTTCTGGATGTTGAGTTGGAACCGATTGTTTCCTGCCGAGGGCTCCTCGCGCGATGTCGCTGTGCGTTTGTACGAGACGGTGCGCGACCTTCCGATCATCAGCCCGCATGGGCATACCGACCCGCAATGGTTTGCCGACAACCAGCCGTTTCCCGATCCGGCGGCGCTGTTTATTCAGCCTGACCACTATATTTTCCGGATGCTGTACTCGCAGGGACTTAGTCTGGAGTCGCTGGGGATAGCGCAGATGGGCGGCGGTCAGGCCGCCGACCCGCGCGAGGTCTGGCGGATTTTTGCGCAGCACTATTATTTGTTTCGTGGGACTCCGACGCGCTTGTGGATTGACTTTGCGTTTGCGGAGCAGTTTGGGCTGAAGGAGCGGCTGAGTCCGGCGAACGCCGACGAGTATTACGAGGTGATCGACCGGAAGCTGAGGACGCCGGAGTTTCTGCCGCGTGCGCTTTTCGATCGCTTCAAGCTGGAGGTGCTGGCGACTACGGACGCGGCGTTCGATTCGCTGGAGCATCATCGCAAGATCAAGGCTTCGGGGTGGAAGGGCCGGGTGGTGCCGACGTTCCGGCCGGACGCGGTCGTGGATGCGGAGTACCTGGGGTTTGAGGACAATCTGAAGAAGCTGGGCGAGGTGAGCGGCGAGGATGTTTCGAATTGGAAGGGATATCTTCAGGCGCTGCGCAAGCGGCGGGCGTTCTTCCAGGAAAACGGCGCGACCGCGACGGACCATGGACACGTGACAGCGATGACGGCGGACCTGTCGCTCAACGAAGCGACGGCGCTGTACGAACGGATCTATACGGGCAAGACGAATGCGGGGGATGTGGAGCTTTTCCAGGCGCAGATGCTGACGGAGATGGCCGGCATGAGCGTGGAGGACGGGCTGGTGATGCAGTTGCATCCGGGGTCGATCCGGAACCACAACGCGAAGGTGTACGCGAAGTTTGGGCGCGACAAGGGGGCCGATATTCCGTCGCAGACGGAGTATGTGCGGGCGCTGCGGCCGTTGTTGAGCAAGTATGGCAATGAGCCGAACTTTACGTTCATTTTGTTTACGCTGGATGAGTCGACGTTCTCGCGGGAATTGGCGCCGCTGGCGGGGCATTATCCGTGCCTGCGGCTGGGGCCGCCGTGGTGGTTTCACGATTCTCCGGAAGGCATGATGCGGTTTCGTGAGCAGGCGACGGAGACGGCGGGGTTCTACAACACGGTGGGGTTTAACGACGATACGCGGGCGTTTCTGTCGATCCCGGCTCGGCATGACGTGGCGCGGCGGGTGGATTGCGCGTTTCTGGGAAGACTGGTGGCGGAGCATCGGTTGGATGAGGATGAGGCGTTTGAGGTGGTGCAGGATCTGACGGTGGGATTGGTGCGGAAGGCGTACAAGCTGTAGAGCTTTAGGACTGAAGTGGGTCGTACCATTGGACGCCACGGAAACGAACGAAGTCGCGGTCGTGGGAATGGACAATCGCGCCGTGTTCGACGGCGATGGCTGCGACGGCGGCGTCTGTAAGCTCTGGCCATTAGACCGTGATGGCTTGGAAGTGCTGTACGCCTGTGCCGGTTGCACTTACTTGAAGATCAGCCTGGAGAGTCGCTTGGGAGGTATGCCGGTCATACAATGAAGTTCCATGAGCTTATTCTTTGCAGCAGGTTCACCCACCAGCGAGATGTCACCGGCCGAAATCAAGGCGGGGTTGTTCGAGGCGTTGACGAAGCTGGGCGAGCGCAGGAAGGTCGTGGCGGTGCCGCCGGACTTTACGCGGTTTCACTCGAAGGCGGGTGAGCTGACCGAGATGGCGTGGGAGTTTTATGGCGACAAGCTGACCGACGTGTTGCCCGCGTTGGGGACGCATACGGCCATGCCGGACGGTCAGATTGCGACGATGTTTGGGAAGACGCCGCGGGAGTTGTTTCGCGTGCATGACTGGCGAAATGACATTGTGACGCTGGGTGAGGTGCCGAGCGAATTCATGCTGGAGGTGTCGGAAGGGAAGCTGGATTACACGTGGCCGGCGCAGGTGAACAAGCTGTTGCGGGATGGTGGGCATGACTTGATTCTGAGCATTGGGCAGGTGGTGCCGCATGAAGTGGTGGGGATGGCGAACGGGTCGAAGAATATTTTTATCGGCACGGGCGGGGTGATGGGGATTCATCGCTCGCACTTTCTGGGTGCGGTGTATGGCATGGAACGCATGATGGGGCGGGCGGATACGCCGGTGCGGCGGGTGCTGAATTATGCCAGCGAGCACTTTGGAAAGCTGCTGCCGCAGATCGTATATGTGCAGACGGTAGTGAACAAGAACGCGCAGGGGGAGCTTGTGATGCGCGGGATGTATATCGGCGATGACAACGAGTGTTTTGAGCGGGCCGCGGAGCTGAGCCTGCAATGCAATTTTCTGATGATGGACCGCGAGATTCGCAAGGCGGTGGTTTATCTCGATCCGCATGAGTTTCATTCGACGTGGCTGGGCAACAAGAGCGTGTATCGAACGCGCATGGCGCTGGCGGACGATGCGGAGCTGATTGTGCTGGCGCCGGGGGTGCGGGAGTTTGGCGAGGACGGGAAGATCGATGAGCTGATTCGGCGTTATGGGTATTGCGGCACGCCGGCCACGCTGGCGGCGGTGAAGCAGGATGCGGAGCTGGCGGCGAACCTGAGCGCGGCTGCGCACCTGATTCATGGCTCGAGCGAAGGGCGGTTTACGATTCGCTACTGTCCTGGCCAGCTGACGCGGGAGGAGATCGAAGGCGTTCATTTTGCCTATGGCGATCTGGGGGAGTATGCGGCGAGGTACGACCCGGAGAAGCTGAAGGATGGATGGAATGTGGTGGACGGGGAAGAGATCTTTTACATCTCGAACCCGGGCCTGGGGCTGTGGGCTTACGAGGGACGGTTTGGGGAATAGCATCAAGGTGGTGGGGCGCGACAGAAGAAGGCAATTTTGTCGCTTCGGCTGCGCCTGCGCTCCGGCCTGCGGCAGCAAGGAAGCGCCTCGCGGCGCGGCTTTTTGTGGCCGGGTCGGAGACCCGGCCCTTCCGATTGCGGCTTTTTGTGGCGGGGTCTGAATTCGGCTTTTTGTGGCGGCGTCGGAGACGCGGCCTTTGCGATTGCGGCTTTTTGTGGCGGGTCGGAGACGCGGCCCTTCTGAATTCGGCTTTTTGTGGCGGGGTCGGAGACGCGGCCCTTGCGATTGCGGCTTTTGTGGCGGGGTCGGAGACGCGGCACTTCTGAATTCGGCTTTTTGTGGCGGGGTCGGAGACGCGGCCTTTGCGATTGCGGCTTTTTGTGGCGGGGTCGGAGACGCGGCCCTTCTGAATTCGGTTTTTTGGGGCGTGGTCTGAGACGCGGCCTTTGCGATTGCGGCTTTTTGTGGCGGGGTCGGAGACGCGGCCTTTGCGATTGCGGCTTTTTGTGGCGGGTCGGAGACGCGGCCCTTTCGAATTCGGCTTTTGTGGCGGGGTCGGACAGGCGGCCATTCCGATTGCAGCTTTCGTGGCGGGGTCGGATACCTGGCCCTTACCATTTCGGTTTTTGTGGCGGGTCGGAGACGCGGCCTTTGCGATTGCGGCTTTTTGGGGCGGGGTCGGAGACGCGGCCCTTCTGAATTCGGCTTTTTGTGGCGGGGTCGGAGACTCGGCCCTTCTGAATTCGGTTTTTCGTGGTGGGTCGGAGACGCGGCCTTTGCGATTTCGCGCTTGTTGGAGGGAGACACTAGCGGCGGACGCCTGCCTCGTTCGTCGGGGGTTTCTGTCAGACGGGGGGGTTTGCGCTGTCTTACTTGTAGTGGGTATGCTGTTGCACGGTGCGAGACGTAGAAGCGCTTGAGAAGGAAGGTGAGAGTGCGATGGCTGAAGGGCTGAAGCTTCCGAGGTTTTCGGTGGGGGTGGGCGACCGCTTTGCGCATCAGGCGAAGGCGCAACTGGCGGCGTGCATGAAGGCGGCCGAGATGGGTGTGGACGTGGTGCCGGTGTGGAACAAGTCGAATCGTGAGCACACGATCATCCACTCAGAGCCGACTGAGACGCGGGCGGCGGCGGACGCGGCGGTGAAGGAGCTGGGCTGGACGAAGCCTTATTTTCTGGATGCGGACCACATCAACCTGAAGACCGTGGCACGCTTTCTGGCGCCATGCGACTTTTTTACGCTGGATGTGGCCGAGGAGATTGGCAAGCCTGCGCGGCCGGCGGATGTGGCGGCGTTTCTGAAGAATCATCCGGAGCTTATCGGGGAAGTGTCGATTCCGCATATTGCGGAGCCGTTCCAGACCGATGAGGCGTTCGTGACCTCGGTGGCGAACAAGTTTCTGGCTGCGGTGAAGGACGCCGGGGTGATCTACCGGATGCTGGCGGAGAACAAGGGCATAGGTCGGTTTGTGCCGGAGATCTCGATGGATGAGACCGACTCTCCGCAGACGCCGGTGGAGCTGTTGATTATTCTGGCGGCGATTGCGGACGAGAGGATTCCGATCCAGACGATTGCGCCGAAGTTTACGGGCCGCTTCAACAAGGGCGTCGACTATGTGGGCGATGTGGCGCAGTTCACAAAGGAGTTTGAAGAAGACCTGGCGGCGATTGCGTTTGCGGTAAAGACGTATGGGCTGCCGGAAAACCTGAAGCTGAGCGTGCATTCGGGGTCGGACAAGTTTTCGATCTACAAGGCAATCCACGAGGGCGTGAAGAAGTTTGGGGCGGGGGTGCACGTGAAGACGGCCGGGACGACGTGGCTGGAAGAGTTGATTGGGCTGGCGGAAGCGGGTGGGACGGGTCTGGAGATTGCGAAAGAGGTATACAGCGAGGCGTATGCGCACTCGGATGAGCTGCGCGCGCCGTATGCGACGGTGATCGACATTGACGACGCGAAGCTGCCGAAGCCGGAGGAAGTGAACGGCTGGACAAGTGAGCAGTTTACGTCGGCGCTGCGGCACGACCGGACCAACGCAGCCTATAATCCCAGCTTCCGGCAGTTGCTGCATGTGGGGTTCAAGGTAGCGGCCAAGATGGGCGACCGGTACCTGCAAGCGCTGGAAGCCAATGAAGAGATTGTGGGCCGGAACGTGACTGCGAACCTTTGGGAGCGGCATATTCTGCCGTTGTTTGTCGGGGTGTAGATGCGATGGTGGTTGTTTTGATGGGTGTGAGCGGGTCGGGGAAGACGACGATTGGAACTCTCCTGGCCGAGCGCACAGGGGCTGTTTTCGCCGACGCTGACGACTATCATCCAGCGGCAAATAAAGCGAAGATGGCTGCTGGACAGCCCTTGAACGACCAGGACCGGCAACCGTGGCTCGAGACTCTGAACGGCGTTCTGCGGGGGTGGTTGGAGAAGGGCGAGAGCGGCGTTCTGGCGTGCTCGGCGTTGAAGGAAGGCTATCGGGCTACGCTGACCGCCGGCACTGCGGCGGGGGCGGTGCAGTTTGTTTTGCTGGATGGGTCTCGGGCACTGATTGCAGCGCGGTTGGCGGAGCGGCATCATGAGTTTATGAGTGCGCAGCTGTTGGATAGTCAGTTTGCGACGCTGGAACCGCCGAGCGATGCGGTGCGGGTGAAGAATGACCGCGCGCCGGGCGAAGTGGTGAACGACATTTTGGATAAGGTTGCGCCGAAGCCCTGAGGGCTGGGAGCAGGAGAGAGAGAGAACGCATGGCGTTTACGTACAAGGGATTTGACCTGACCGGCAAGACTGCGGTGGTGGTGGGTGGAACGTCCGGCATTGGGCTGGCGATGTCGATTGGGCTGGCAGAGGCGGGGTCGAATGTGGTTCCGAGCTCGCGGCGTGCGGAACAGGTGGAGGAAGCCGCGAAGGCTGTCGAGGCGGTGGGCGGGAAGGCGCTGAGGGTCACCTCGGATGTAGCGGACCGGAGCACGCTCGAAAAGCTGCTGGCGGAGACGCTGAAGGAGTTTGGGCAGGTGGACATCCTGATCAACTGCGCGGGCAAGCTGAAGCGCGCGCCAACGGTGGATTTTCCGGAGGCCGACTGGCAGGACATCATGGACACCAACGTGACGGGAACGCTGCGTGCGTGCCAGGTATTTGCGCCGCATATGCTGGAACGCGGGTCGGGGCGGATTATCAACATTGCGTCGCTGAATACGTTTGTGGCGTTGAAAGAAGTGGCGGCTTATGCGGCCAGCAAGGCTGCGGTGGGGTCGCTGACGCGATCGCTGGCGGTGGAGTGGTCCAAGAGCGGCGTGACGGTGAATGCGATTGCGCCGGGTGTTTTCCGCACCGCTTTGAACGCCGACCTGCTGGACAAGAGCGATAGAGGCAAGGAACTGCGGATGCGCACGCCGATGGACCGGTTTGGGCAGACCAAAGAGCTGGTCGGTGCGGCGATTTATCTGGCGTCGGAAGCGGCGTCGTTTGTTACGGGCGAGATCATGGTGGTGGACGGGGGATTCCTGGCCAGTGGCGTGAACCAGTAGGCAGTTGCAGCGGGCGAGCGCAAACGCAGATTCCCTTGGGGAATGACAAATCGAAGTGAGGTTAGTCCACGTATTCGACGCGGCGGCGGCGGCGGTAGACGCGGTGGCTTCCTCCGCCCCAGGCGAGCACAAGGGCGACGAGGTGAATGAGGAACCAGATGGTGATGCCTTGATCCTGGTAAATCCAGAACAGGATGAGCACGCGCGGGATGAGCAAGGCGACGATGACCGGGATGATGCCGACCGCGACGGGTATGTATTGCGTCATGCTGTGTTGCAGCCAGGCCAGCACCATGCAGATGCGGGGCAGGAAAAGCGAGAGCACGAGGAACCAGAGAGGGATGTTATGTATGGGGAGCGTGGGCGTGAAGTTCATGATCAGCCTTTCGTTCTAAAGCTGGAAGTCTGAGACTTGGAGATGGGCCGGCTATTTGGCGGCGAAGGTGAAGTCTGCTTTGGCTATTGCTTTGGGTGAGATGCTGATTTTCAGATCCTGTTCGCCCAGCTTTTCGTGAACTGCCGCCAGTGTGTACTCGCCCGGTGGAAGGTTGGCGATGGTGAAGCTGCCGTCGGCGGCTGAAATGGCGAAATAGGGTGTGTTGGCTACGTTGATGAAGGCATTCATCCAGGGATGGTTGTTGCAGCGGACGGGAAGCATGGTCTCGGGCTGCGTAAATTTGCGGACCTGCGGCTGGCCCATGGGGCCCTGGGAGACGTCGACGACGGGGTTGCCGCCGGAGGCCGGGGTGGTGTGGATGTTGTGCATGGTGGGATCGGAGTTGCGGAACTCGACCGAGCCACCCTGCTGCAGGGCGATGACGTGGGGCGTGTACCGGCAGCCTTTTTGATCGAGCACGACCGGAGCGGCGCCCGAAGGCGCTGTGGAGGCGGGAGCGCCGGATTTGACATAGACGTAGACGTTGGCGAGCTTGCCGCCTGCGGTGATGTATTGTTCGGCGTCATTTTCGGCTGCCGTCACGGCGCAGGCCGGATCCATGGACATGTCGATCCGGGCACGGGCGGGCGGCTTGCCGCTGAAGTGGACGACGCCGCTGATGCTGCCGGCGTCAGGGCCGGGAAGCGGCGCGGCTGTTGCCGAGTCTGTGGCCGTGGGAGAGGAAGGCGATGAGGCGGGATCGCGCTTGCAACCGGTGACGGCTGAGGCGGCGAACAGGAGGATGGTAACGGCAAAGCGATTGGGATTTGTCATGAGTCAGGTGGTGAGTCAGGTGGTGCGTTAGCTGGTTCGATGCAAAGTGATTGTCTCAGACTCAGGGGGCGTCTGCGCCGGCGTGGCGGGCGAAGGCGAAGGAGGCCAGCAGGAGAACGACGGGGTAGCAGTCCATGGTGTAGCGTGGCTCGGAGTTGTCCATGGTGAGCAGCAGGGCGGAGCGTAGCAGAACAAAGCCGACGAGAGCGCCGGCGAGCGCCGGGATTCCGCTCCACCGGGCTCTGCGCCAGAGCCAGAGTCCGACGATAGCGAGCCCGAGGCAGGCGAGGTTGAGCAGGCCGAGAGCGGCGGCCTGGAGACACTGGGCGTTGCGCAGGCTCCACCAATCCAGCGGGAGATTGCGCAGCTCAGTGCGCGGGCGGAGCCACATGTCGGCAGTGCGGGCGAGCGGAAGCCCGATGTAATAGCGCAATGGATGTTGGCGGATGCGTTCGGCGGCCAGCGCGCCAAAGCGGGCGTCGAGTTCGGGTGTGGCGGAGTTGTTCTCGTCGTACTCGTCGAACAGAGCTTCGGTGCGGATGCGCTGGGCAGCCGAGTCGAATGCGCGTGGGGGAAGATCGGCGATGAGCATGGGAGAGTCGTCGAAGTTCCAGTAGATGTCTTCGTTGGATTTTGCGTCGATGGCCCAGGTCTTGTACCAGCGCTGGAAGCCATAGTTGACGCGTTCCCCGGGGTCGTTGGCGTAGCGCGGGGCGAGGGGCTGGATGACGTGGAAGGCGTGCCAGTTGCGCGCTGTCCAGACCGCGAGCGGGGTGAGGATGACAAGGCAGACCGCGAGGATGTGGGTGAAACGTTGACGGCGATGGCCGGAGTGGAAGCTGATCCAGGCCATCGCGCCGACGATGGCGACGGCGAGTAAGGCGCGGTCGGGCCGGAGCAGGCAGGCATACGCCAACGAAAGCGCCAGCGGCAGCAGCCAGCGCCCGGGGTGCGAAGAACGTGCCCAGCGTTCGAGCGAGTAGAAGCCGAGCGCGGCACAAAACATGGCGACGGTTTCGGTGTAGCCGGCGGCGACGTAGTCTGCGAGAAACGGGCAGAGGGCGCCAAGCCAGAGCGCGAAAAGGGCGATACGCGCGCCGAAGAGGCGAAACGCGAGGGCGGCGATGAGGCAGCAGGAGCCCAGGTCGATCACCAGTTGGAGCAGAAGCACGCTGGTGTAGTTTCCGACGCCGAAGACCGCGAAGCACGCGGCCATCAGAAGCGGGTAGCCGGGCAGGCGAATCAGCGTCAAGCGCAGGCCGCCGTCGTCACTGAAACCGAAGGTGTGATGCAGAACGAGGTTGCGTGCGAGATCGCCGTAGGAAAGCGCGTCGCCCATGATGTGCGGATAGGTGTGAATGCAATAGAGGCGCAGGAGCACGCCGGCAAGAATGGCGATTCCCGCGGTGGCGTATTGTCTGCCTCTGGTCATACTTGCCTGGATGATAGATGCGGCGCACTCGCGTGCGGCGTGCGGGTGTGGAGGAGAGCAGACGCAGGCTCCTTGCGGGAATGACAACTCAAGAAAGGTCGGCGGCTTGAGGGAGAGATAGAGCTGCGGCTACTTCGCCCAGGCCAGGCCGTCGACGCCTTTTCCGGCCGCGATCATGGTGGGGACTGTCCACGTGGTGAGGTCGATGACCGCGACCTGCTGGCTGAGGATGCAGGAAGCGAAAGCCTGCTTTCCGTCGGGGCGGACGACGACGGCTTGCGGCGACTTGCCGACGTCAACGGTGCGGGCCATGGTGAGCGTGGTGAGGTCGACGACGGCGACCTGGTTGACGGAGGGCATCGCGACCAGAAGCCAGTGGCCATCCGGAGTGGGCGCAGAGCCGTAGCCGATGGCGGGCAGGGGAACCCAGGACTTGACCTTGTTCGTGGCCGTGTCGATGACGGCGAGTTGAGGCTTGGTCTGGTCGGAGGTGAAGACCAGCTTGTCGTCGTTGGAGATGGAGATGCGCTGCGTGTTGCCGGAGACGGGGATGATGGTGAGGAGCTTGCGAGCTTCGAGGTCCAGCACAGAGACGGTGCCGGGGCCGACGTTGGCGGTGTACCCGCGCTTGCCGTCATGAGAGATGGTGAGCAGGTGCGACTGCTTCTGGCCGGTGGGGATTGTGCCCAGGATTTTGTAGGTGGCGGGGTCGATGACGGTGACGGTCTGGTCGATTTCCGTCGTGACGTAGAGGAGTTTGTGGCTCGCGTCGTAGACGGGGAAATGGGGGCGGACGCCGTGGCCGAAGTCGATGGTGTGGATGACTTTGGCGCTGGCGATGTCGACGACGGCGAGCTTGTCGCCGTCGGTGCCGGCGGTGGCGACGCCTCCGCTACCGTAGATGGGAGCGTAAGCGATGCGGCCGTCGGGTGAGACGGCGACCTCGTGCGGCGTGAAGCCGCCGGCGGGGACCGCGGCGATCTGACGCCCGGCAACGGTGTCGATGATGCCGAGGCCGGCATCACCCTTGTTGACGACGACGAGGCGAGACTGCGCGAAGGCGGGAAGGGCGATGAGGGCGGGGAGGAGGGCGTTCAGGAAGAGGGTTCGCATCTGGCCTGGCATATGGGTTCGCATGTGGCTTCGGATTGGTGTGGTCATCGAGGATCCTATCGAGTGTGCAAGAAATGGAGGTGGAGCAGGGAGTAGCGCAGGAAACTGCGCCTGCCAGACAGGTTGGACGTTATAGCCAAGTTTCGTGCCTGTCAATAGACTGGCTGACGAGACTAACAGACGATGGTGAAGCGATGCGTCTGGGGAGAGGTACTTTGATGTCGATGGGATGGGTTCGAGCCGTGGGCCGGTGTGCGCTGTTTGGCGTGGTGTTGTGCGGCGGCGCAAGTGTTGGGTTGGCGCAGGAGCCTGGACCTGCGCGTCCGAAGATTACGGGGATATCGCATGTGGGCTACTTTGTGTCGGACCTGCCGAAAGCGCTGGTGTTCTGGCACGGTCTGCTGGGCTTCGACGAAGCGTACTCACTGCCGAAGGCGAATGGCAAAGACGAGCGCATCGCGTTTCTGAAGATCAACGATCATCAGCATGTGGAGTTGTTCAACGAGCCTGCGCCGCATCCGCCGAGCATGATGAGCCACGTGTGCTTTACGGTTGACGACGCGGAAGCGATGCGGAGCTATCTGCGCGCGAAGGGCTTCGACGTGAAGCCGGGCCGCGGTGCGAAGACGCAGGCTGGCGACTACGCGTTCGAGATTCATGACCCGGACGGGACGCTGGTTGAGTTTGTGCAAAGCCTGCCGGACGGCAAGGAGAGGACGGCGCAGGGCAAATTCGCGCCTGAGTCGCGCGTGTCAAGCAAGATTTACCACGTTGGGTTTCAGGTGGGGAACAGCGTGAAGGCGATGGACTTCTATGGCAACATTCTGGGGTTTCAGGAAACCTGGCGCGGAGGAGCGAACCCGAAGCAGTTGAGCTGGATCAACATGCGTGTACCCGATGGGACGGACTACGTGGAGTTCATGTTGTATGCGGGCGCTCCGGCCAACTATGGCTCGCAGAACCACGTGGCGCTGGCAGTGCCGGACATCTACAAGGCGGAGACGGCATTGCGTGCGCGGCCGGCGCTGGCGAGTTACGGTCGAGAGATGGTGGTCAGGACGGGCGTGAATCAGAAGCGGCAGATGAATCTCTTCGATCCCGATGGAACGCGGGTCGAGTTGATGGAGGAGACAACGATTACGGGCAAGCCGACGCCGCCGTCGACAGCGCCACCGCCGGCCCCGGCGCACGAGTGAGGTAGCAGGGCTGAGGGGTTAGAGTGCGGCGATAACGGCTTCGGCAAAGGCGCGGGTGCCGGAGGAGCCACCTATGTCGCGGGTAAGGGACTTGCCTTCGGCGTAAACGCTGTTGATGGCACCCTGGACTTTGGTGGCGGCTTCGGCTTCGCCGATGTGGTCGAGCATAAGGACGGCCGATTGGAGGAGCGCGGTGGGGTTGGCTTTGTCCTGACCAGCGATGTCCGGTGCGGATCCGTGCACGGCCTCGAAGATGGCGCACTCCTTGCCGAGGTTGGCACCGGGGACCAGGCCGAGACCGCCGACGAAGGCCGAGCAGAGGTCGGAGAGGATGTCGCCGTAGAGGTTGGTGGTGAGGATGATGTCGTATTGGTAGGGGTTGAGCACGAGCTGCATGCAGGTGTTGTCGATGATGTGTTCGGCGTAGGTGACTTCGGGAAAGCCTGCGGCGACCTGCTTGCAGCAGCGCAGGAAGAGGCCGTCGGAGAGCTTCATGATGTTGGCTTTGTGGATGGCGTGGATCTTCTTGCGGCCGTGCTTGCGGGCGTAGTCGAACGCGGCCTGGGCGATGCGCGTGGAGCCCTTGGTGGTGATGATCTTGAGCGACTGCGCGATGTCGGGGTTGATCATGACTTCGAGGCCGGCGTAGAGATCTTCCGTGTTTTCGCGAAAGATGATGAGGTCGATGTCGGGGTAGTTGGTCTTGAGGCCGGGCAGCGATTTGACGGGGCGGAAGTTCGCGTAGAGATCGAACTTCTTGCGCAGGGTGACGTTGATCGAGGAGAAGCCTCCGCCGATAGGGGTGGTGACGGGGCCTTTGAGGGCGACGCGGTTCTGCTCGATGGAGTCGTAGAGAGCTTTGGGGATGTACTCGCCGGTTTTGGCGAAGGCGTCGGCGCCGGCGTCGTAGCGGTGCCAGTCGAAGGTGCAGCCGAGCGGGGTGCAGGCAGCTTCAAGGACGCTGACGGTGGCGGCGGTGACTTCCGGTCCGATTCCGTCGCCGGGGATGAGGGTGATTTGGTGGGTGCGTGTGGTAGTAGGCAAGAAAATCCTCTGAGGTGGTTCGGGTTGTTAGTTGTTAGTTTTTAGTTGTCAGGAAAAGCGGTATTCTGCGGCGGCACAGATGGTTCCGGCGGTGGCTTTCGCTTTAGAAAAGCTGAAAGACCGCTAAGCATTTTTGCGATTTCGAAACAAAGAACTTCAGCGGCGCGGATTCTTTCCTGTTGTGCATAGCCCAATCGAGCGGTGATGATCAGCTGAGTCTGTAGCTCGCAATTGCTGCCTCTCGCTATCAGTACAAACTGCCGGAAGTCTTTTCTGCTGCCTCGAGCTGACCCTTCGGCGAGATTGCTGGGAACGGAGACTGCCGCACGCCGCATTTGAGAACTTAGGCCATACAACTCGTGTTTCGGAAACTCGGATGTGAGGGTGTAGATGAGAATGGAAAGGTCCATAGATAATTGCCAGACCTTTAGATCGCGAAACGCTTTAGCCATTCGGCAGAACCCCCAACTAACAACTAAGAACTAACAACCGAGAACCGCCTACCGTGGCAGGCGTTTGCCTTTGACGTCTTTGCCGGTGAGGAGGTCTTCTAGTTCCTCTTTGAATTCGCGTACGTCTTTGAAGTCGCGGTAGACGCTGGCGAAGCGAATGTAGGCGACGGTGTCGATGTCTTTGAGGCGGTTCATGATGAGCTCGCCGACGGAGGCGGTGGTGCGCTCGCGGCCCTCGGAATCGACGACGAAGGCCTCGGTGGCGTCGACGATCTCCTGCATCTGAGCGACGGAGACTTTGCGCTTCTGGCAGGAGTGGAGCAGTCCGGAGAGGACCTTCTGGCGGTCGAACCGCTCGCGGCGGCCGTCTTTTTTTACGACCATGTAGGGAATTTCGTCGAGGCGCTCGTAGGTGGTGAAGCGCTTGTTGCAGCGCTCACACTCGCGGCGTCGGCGGATGGAGTCGGCTTCCTTGCTTTCGCGGGAGTCGATCACCTTATCCTGTGCAAAACCGCAGAACGGACATTTCATTTGAGATCGAGTTTACCAGCAGGTGCAGGCAGGTTTCCGCGTGACCGGGCTAGGTGGAGTAATCGGCATTGATGGAAACGTACTCGTGGGTAAGGTCGCAGGTGAGGAAGCGGCAGTTGCCGGCGCCCTGTGCGAAGTCGATGTGGATGGTGTATTCGCGCTGGGACATGGTGGCGTGGGTGGCGGCTTCGTCGAAGGCTGGGGAGCGCATGCCGTTGGCGAAGACGGGCAGGTTGCCGATGCCGATGGTGACGGCGGCGGGGTCGAAGTCTACGCCGGCGTAACCGGCGGCAGCGAGGAGGCGGCCCCAGTTGGGGTCGGCCGAGGACCAGGCGGTCTTGCAGAGAGGCGAGTGGGCGATGGAGCGGGCGATGGTTTTGGCGTCGGCGTTGGTGCGCGTGCCGGTAATTTCGAGGGTGACGACGTGGGTGACACCTTCGCCATCGTCGATGATTTTGTGGGCGAGCGAGTCGCAGACGAGGCCGATGGCGCTGGCGAAGGCGGCGGCGATCTGGGGCGTTGCAGAGACGCCGCTCTTGCCGCTGGCGAGCAGGAGTACGGTGTCGTTGGTCGAGGTGTCGCCGTCGATGGAGATTGAGTTGAAGCTGGTTTCGACGGCGGGTTCGAGGAGGCCGCGAAGCTGGGCTGGCGTGGCGTCGAGGTCGGTAAAGAGATAGACCAGCATGGTGGCGTGGGGTGGGCCGGCGTGCAGCGCGACGTTGGGGCCGATCATGCCGGCACCCTTGGCGCAGCCGAAGATGTGGACAGGGCGGCCGTCCGCGTCGATCGTGGCGCGGGCAATTTTGAGCCTGGTGTCGGTGGTGAGGATGGCGGTGGCGAAGGCGGCGGCGTCGGCGGGAGTGCTTCCGAGCGCGGCGGCGGCGGCGGGGATGGCGGCGAGGAGTTTTTCGGTTGGGAACGGTACGCCGATGATGCCGGTGGAGGAGGGAAAGACCTCGTCGAAGACGCAGTGGAACTGCTCGGCGACGGCGATGCAGCTTTTGAGGCAGGCGTCGAGGCCGGGCGCTCCGGTGGCGCAGTTGGCGTTGCCGGCGTTGACGACGAGCGCGGAGACGCGGCCGCCGGTGGCGCTGAGGTGTTTGCGGCCGATGGTGATGGGCGCGGCAACGAGCTGGTTGCGGGTGAACATGGCGGCGGCGGAGGCTCCGCCGGGGCAGACGGCGAGGGCGAGGTCCGGGTTGCCGCTGGCTTTGATCCCAGCCTTGACGGAGGACCACTGGAAGCCGAGGGGGAGGGTGGCGGAGGGGATAGTGCTCATCGATTCAAGGGTATCGCATGGTCTGGGCGTAGACAGGGTGAATCGCCAATGAATTATGCTAGTATTTGTATAATCTAGCGGAGGGCTTGTTATGCCGCGTTGAGAGGAAGAAGCAGCTCAAGTTCCTTGGGAACAGTTACAACGATCTTTGCGACTTTCCAAAAGAGGTTCGCCGGCTTGTCGGTGGAGAGCTGTTGCTGGTGCAGCTTGGCTCGATGCCGACCGATTTCAAGCCGATGCCGACCGTTGGTAAAGGCGCGTATGAGATCCGTGTTCACCGCGACGGAGCATGGCGTCTGATCTTGTCGCCAAGTTCGATGCCGCGATCCATGTGCTGCATGCGTTTCAGAAAAGGACCGAACGGACCGCGATGGAAGATATAAAACTGGCCAGGAAGCGCTGCGGGATGATTGGAGGATACACCGGTGACCAAGAAAATTCGCGTGGATGACACCCACGTTGCGGAGAGCTCTGGAAATGTGTTTATCGATTTGGGGTTTGATGTGGCGGAGGCTCAAATTCTAGCTTTGCGTGTCGAGTTGATGGTCGACATAGAAAGACATCTTGCCGCGCAGGGATGGACGCAGGCAGAGGCGGCGAAGCGCATGGGCATTACGCAACCGCGCGTGTCGAAGATCAAGAAGAGGAAGTGGGATGAGTTCAGCGTGGACATGCTACTGACGCTCGCGGCGAGAATTGGATTGCATCACGAGCTGAAGCTGGCCGCTTGAAGTTTCGTCGCTGTGCTCAGCGGCCTGCAGTACATGACGCGGCGGAGCGATCGGTGCGGGTCCAGGTTTCGCTGCGGCCGAAGGCCTTGATGCCGATGTAGCCGCGGAGGTGGAGCTGGTTGGCTTCGGCGGCCATCGTGCCCTTGTAGGTCTTGCCGGATTTGGGGTCGTAGAGCCGGCCGCCGTCGGCGTGGGTGGGGTCGATTAGGTGGAATCCGTAACCGATGCGGAGGCCGCAGAGCGGGTGATTGCGGGCGGCGGGGTCAGGATTTTTTGTGTCGACTTTTTCCTCCGCCCTGGGGCTGAGGGCGGCGATGGCGGCGCAGAGGTCGTGGCCGCAGGCAGAAATCTGGATGACGGAGCCGGTGGGCTCGCGCCAGTAGCCTTGTACGCCTCGTGGGGGTTGGGCGAGAGCGGCGAGGGTTGTTAAGCAAAGGATGGCGAAGGCAAGGCGCATGGTCATGTAATGGTAGATGCATGCCGGAAATCTTTGGTGTACCAGTCCGTTCCGGTCGAGCGCGACAAGCTCCAGGTGCGACTGGCCGAAACGAGGCAGAGGGATGTTTCGTCTCTCGTCACGTATTCGATTTACACTCGGTTTTGATGCCAAGCCATAGAGTACCCCTTGAAGAGGCAGAGCACGGGAAGGCTAACAACCTAAATCTCATTCGCCTAGTGCTCGCGTCGAGTGTGATTCTGGCACATTCCTTCGTCATTCTGAATCGTCGACAAGATGAGGTTTTTCGCAGGTTCCTGCGCTTCAATGCCAATATGGGCGATGTGGCCGTCTTTGGGTTCTTTTTTCTCAGTGGATTTCTGATTCTGAAGAGCGCCATCCGAAGGCCGGACGCGGCTACCTTTTTCAAAGCTCGAATTGCTCGCATCTTTCCGGCACTGATCGCTGTAGTACTTCTCTCGGTTTTTGTACTGGGCCCATTGATCACGGAGCGGTCGCTGGGTGAATACTTTTCTCGGGGCATGACGTGGCGTTACCTGCTCACCATGGTCTTCAATCATGGATCACGTGGCGGTTTGCCCGGGGTATTTGTCGATGCGCCTATCCGAGAGGTGAATTCTCCGCTTTGGACGCTGCCGCTTGAATGGATGATGTATGTATGCACGTTTCTGGCGGTAATTGCCTACAAGCTACAGGTTCGAACTGCTACTTTATCGCGGCGGTCGGTAATCGTTTTGCTTCTTGTTGTGATCTTCACCGCCCAGACACTGCCGCTATCCACGCGCTTCGGTTATAAGGCGATGCTTTGCTTCCTGGTTGGGGGCGCGGCATATTTATTCAGGCGTTTCATTCCGCTATTTCCCAGCATCTCAATTTTTATATTTGCAACCGACCTCCTACTAAGTCGGTTCCTACCTCCGATAGGAAAAGTCCTGTTTCTGCCGGCTTTCTTCTAATTTCTACTCGTGGTGGGCTTTCACCCACGCCTATACGCACGGTGGTTTCACAATTTTGGCGATTTTTCTTATGGAACGTACATATATGCGTGGCCGATACAACAAATGATTGCGGTAGAAGTGCATTCGCCCTACCTGCTTGCGATGTTCAGTGTCCTGGCCGTTTTGCCGGTGGCGGCTGCTTCGTGGTATCTGATCGAACGGAAAGAGGCACCTTGGCGCCGAGCGCTAGGTGAGAGATACGCGAGACGCACTCCAGTCCTAACAACGGAGGCGGTTGGCTGAGCGCAAGCCGGTCCTTTGACGAGGCCTGAGGGAGCGACGAGAAGGATCGCGTCGGGCGTATACTTTGTCGATAACACCGGAGCGGCGCGGGAGCAACCGCGACAGGATGCAGAAGCTTTCGGAGTGGGGGAACAGGCAGAATGAGCAACCATGAAAATGGCCAGGGAAATGGCCACTCTAACGGCAACGGGCACGTTCACAATACGGATTGGACGGTACCGATGCCGCGGGCGGGATGGATCGTCAAGCGCAAGGAAGAGGCGGCGCGGACGGGCGACTGGAACATGAGCCAGATGCACTTTGCGCGCAAGGGCCTGGTGACCGAAGAGATGGCCTTCGTCGCGCACAAGGAGAAGATTTCGCCGGAGTTGGTGCGGAGTGAGATCGCGAAGGGGACGATGATCATCCCGGCGAATATCAACCATCCTGAGCTGGAACCGATGGCGATCGGCGTTGAGAGTCTGTGCAAGATCAACGCGAATATCGGCAACTCGGCGCTGGTGTCGAACGTGGACGAGGAGCTGCGCAAGCTGCATACGGCCGTGCATTTTGGCGCGGATACGGTGATGGACCTGTCGACGGGTGGAGACATTCCGATGATCCGGGAGCAGATTATCCGGCACTCGCCGGTGCCTATCGGGACCGTGCCCCTGTACGAGGCGCTGAGCCGCGTGAAGCGTGTCGAGGACCTGAACATCGACCTGTATCTCGAGGTGATCGAGGAGCAGGCCGAGCAGGGCGTGGACTACTTCACGATTCATGCGGGGGTGCTGATTCAATATGTGCCGATGGTGTCCAAGCGCATCACGGGGATTGTGAGCCGTGGCGGCGCGATCCTGGCGCAGTGGATGACTGCGAACCACAAGCAGAACTTCCTGTATGAGAACTTCGACCGGATTACGAAGGTGATGGCGAAGTACGACGTGAGCTACTCGCTGGGCGACGGGTTGCGGCCGGGCTGCGTGGCGGATGCGTCGGATGAAGCGCAGTTTGCGGAGCTGAAGACGCTGGGCGAACTGACGCGGCAGGCGTGGAAGGACGATGTGCAGGTGATGATCGAAGGCCCCGGCCATGTGCCGATGGACAAGATCAAAGAGCAGGTGGATATGGAGGTCAAGCTTTGCGACGGCGCTCCGTTCTACGTGCTGGGACCGCTGGTGACTGACATTGCTCCGGGCTACGACCACATTACGTCGGCGATCGGCGCGGCGATGATCGGGTGGCATGGAGCGGCGATGCTGTGCTATGTGACGCCCAAGGAACACCTCGGTCTGCCGAACGAGAAAGATGTGAAGGACGGCATCATCGCGTACAAGATCGCGGCGCATGCGGCGGACATTGCACGGCACAGGCCAGGGGCTCGTGACCGTGATGATGCAATTTCGCATGCGCGGTATACGTTCGACTGGGACAAGCAGTTTGCGCTCTCGCTCGATCCGGAAACGGCCCGCGGCATGCACGATGAGACGCTGCCGGATGACTACTACAAGGAAGCCGCGTTCTGTTCGATGTGCGGACCGAAGTTCTGCTCGATGAACTGGTCAAGCAAGGTGGATAAGTTCAACGAGGAAGTACACGGGTTGAAGAAGCCGGACCTGACGCAGATTGTTACGGAGCAGATGGCGATGCGAGGGTAGGTTGGGCTGGCGGTTTATTGGTGTTAGTGGTGGAAAGGCCCGCGCGTTTCGCGCGGGCCTTTTGCTGGTTGAAGCGCCGGTTTGACTGTGAGTGACGAAGAGCAACGGCAAGGGCAAACGCAGATTCCCTCCGGGAATGACAAACAAAGTGCAGATTGCTTCAGCTACTTTGCGGCGGCTTCGAGGATAGCTGCGGCGCGGTTGAGGGCGGCGGTGAGGGCTTCGAGCTGGGATTGGGTGCGGGGGGCGTCGGCGGCGTCGATGCCTTCGTTGACGCCGGGAATGACGACCGCGGCGTAGCCGGTATATTCGCCGGGGTCGGCGATGGCGTGGCGAAACCAGGGTCGGCCGGGAAGGCCGTTGTCGAGCAGAAGGGCCGTTTCGGCGTTGCGCAGGGCGGAGTTGAACTTCGAGAAGTCGCGCGGTGGGCTTCTGCGGCTCACGGTTGGGATATTGGGGACGTCCTGCTGGGTGCGGACCTTTGCGCCGGCATCGGCGAAGCGTTTGGCGGCGGCGTTGGCGGCGGCGAAGTCGAGGGTTAGTTTGGCGGTGCCGGCGCGTTTTTGCGCGGCTTCGAGATAGCCTGTGATTTCGCGTCCATAGGCGCTGTAGTCGTACGGCAGGACGTCAGCATCGGCCATGTGGAGAATTTCTATGCCGAAGATGCGTGCCTGCTGCTGCTCGTAGATAAAGCCGTCGGGGACGTTTTTTACGAACCAGTTGTAGTTGTCGAAGACGGAGTGGTACACACCGTAGGGGCCGTCCGAGCCGATGTCTGTGGAGGGGACGCCGGTGTGCTGGAAGAACGGCGTGTAGTCGGACCCGGAGCCCAGATCGCCGACCCGGACGGCATCGCGCGGGACGGGTGCGTTGGACGGCGCGGTGAAGGGATTGGCGGCGGTGCCGCGGCGGTTTGGATTTTCGGTCTGTGCTTTCAGCCAATGCTCGTACACGGTGCCGCCCTTGGGCGACGGGACGGAGCGAGCCACGTCGCGGACGAACTCCTTGAGCGAAGGGACGGCGGAGGCGTTGAAGTTTGGACCGGAGACGCCCACGTCGGTGTTGAAGTAGGCGACGGCGTGCGAGAGCTGCTGCATATGTGCCTCGACCCACTCGGTGGAGCCGATGAGGCCTTCTTCTTCCGCGTCCCAGGAGCCGATGACGATGCGGCGACGGGGGTGCCAGCCCTGCTTGAGCAGCTCGCCCAGACCGTGTACGGTTTCGAGCATGGCGGCGGTGCCGGAGTTGGGGTCGATGGCACCGTAGACCCAGGCGTCGCGATGATTGCCGGCGACGACCCAGTTGTCTTTCTCGGCGGGATTGGTGCCGGGGATCTCGCCGATTACGTCCCAGATGAGGCGGCGCTGATAGTCCTGCTCAAGGTGCATGTGGACGGTAACTTTGCCGGCGCCGCCTGGAACGCCGAGGTGGTACGTGAAGGGCAGGCCGCCCTGCCAGTCACGCGGAGAGGATGCGCCGCCCAGCGCCTGCAGGATGGGGGCGGCGTCCTGGTAGGAGAGCGGGTTGACGGGGATGGTGGGCTGGTTGCGTTTGGCCGGATCGGTGACGCGGGCAGAGTCGGGAAGATCCGGGGTGGAGGCGACGCCGGGGGTTTCCGTGTCGCCGGCATGGATGGGCAGGAACTGCACGGAGCCGCGCTGGACGGCTGAGGGTGGGCGCATGGGGCCGCGCGGGTAGATGTCTCCACGGGCGTAGCCGTCATCGGCGGGGTCGGAGAAGATAAGGACGCCTTTGGCGCCGTACTGCTGGGCAATGTAGGCCTTGACGCCGCGGAAGTTGCCGCCGTAGCGCACGATGACGATCTTGTCTTTGACGCTGATGCCGAGTTCGGCGAGCTTCTTGAAGTCGGCGAGGGCACCGTAGTTGACGTAGATGGCTTCGGCGGTGACGTCGCCGGAGGGCGAACTGCCGTTGAAGGCGGGCAGGACGCGGGGGTCGTCCTGGAAGGGGTCGCCACCGTAGAGTTTGGGGTCGACGTGCTCTGGGGTGGGGCCGGACATCAGCTTTTTGCCATGCTCGTCGAAGGCTTCGACGAGGATCTTTACGGGCTTGTTGAGCAGCACGCGATAGGGGACGATCTCGGTCTGGAGGCCGGCGGCCTTGAATTTTTCGGCGACATAAACGGCGGTCTTGTAGTCCTCGGGCGAGCTGGCCCAGTGGGGTTCGGCGGTAAGGACCTTAAGGTGCTGGCCGGCGAGCACGGGGTCGGGGACCTTGAGGAAAGCGGCGTCCCACCTGGCTTGGTCGGCGAAGTCCGTGTATCCGAAGACGGTGGTGGGGGCGGGTGTCTGCGCGGAAACGACGGCGGTGAGCAGCGTGAATGGCAGCAGAAGTGCCGTGCGAACGAGCGTCATTGAATCTCCGGATTGGGGTGAGGAGCTAGATGGGTTGGGCGCAGAATTTGCAGCGCGTTGCGGCCATGGGGACTTCCGACAGGCATTGCGGGCAGGGCTTGATGGTGATGGCGTCGGGGCCGTTGCTGCGCGCGAGCATCTTCTGGATGGGGAGAACGATGAGGAAGTAGACCACGGCGGCGACGAGGACGAAATTGATCAGCGCGTTGAGGAAGAGGCCATAGTGAATGTCGCCGGGCAGGGGCGGGCATGGGGCGTTGGCCGCGGCTACGCATGGCGCGGCGAGCGCGGCGGCTCCGGGATGGAAGACGTGCATGTGGAAGACCAGCGCGGAGAAGTCCGGTGCGCCGAGGACGGCGGCGATGAACGGGGTGATGACGTTAGCGGTGAGGGAGGTGGTGATCTGGCCGAAAGCGGCACCGATGAGCACGGCGACGGCGAGATCGACGACATTGCCGCGGAAGATGAAGTCGCGAAAGCCTTTGAGCATAGTCTTGTCTCCGCCGGTTAGGGTTGCCGGATTTCTCGCGAGTATATCGCAGCGGCATCCGGGACGGAGGCTGGCGAACCGGCTCTCACGTATTCTTGTCGGATGCGTCCCTCTACTATGCCGGCTACGATGCGGGTTCGAGTGCGGTTGTTTGGGCCGCTGCGGGAGTGGGAGGCGGCGGATGAGGGCGGGCGAGAGCTGCCGTTGGGGGCACGAGTGTCGGATTTAGTAGCTGCGCTGCGCGGCGACGGCGGTCTGCCGGAGAAGCTGTTGATGGCCTCCGCGGTGGCCGTGAACCAGGAGTATGCGATGGCGGGGCGCGTGCTCGAAGACGGGGATGAGGTTGCGATTCTGCCTCCGGTGAGTGGGGGCAGGCGGTGACGGTGGAACTGGTTCGGGAGCGGATCGACACGGCGGCCTTGACGCAAGGTGTGAAGGCTGGCGGGGACGGCGCGGTGTGCGTGTTCGATGGGATTGTGCGTGACAACACGCGTGGGCGGCGGACGCTGCATCTGGACTATGAAGCGTATGAGGAGATGGCGCTGAAGCAGATGCGCGAACTGGCCGCGCAGGCGGTCGAGAGGTTTGGCGTGCGCGAGGTTACGCTGGTGCATCGGCTGGGGCGGCTGGTGGTGGGGGAGACGAGTGTGCTGATCGTGGTGGCGTCGGCGCATCGGGGAGCGGCGTTCGACGCGTGCCGTTGGGTAATCGATACCCTCAAAAAAACCGTCCCAATCTGGAAGAAAGAGCAGTTTGTCGATGGAGCGGTGTGGGCCGATGGCGAGCCCTTTCCGGACGACATTGCGGGAGATGCCTCGTGAACTGGAGGGTGTGGGGAGCTGCGCTGCTGCTGGCCATGCGGGTAGGCGCGCAGGAGCCAGCCCCTATCGAACGGCATAACCCGGAGATTCCGACGATTACGGTTGAGAGCCGGCTGGTACCGGTGGCCTTGAATGTTGTCGACGAGAAGGGCGCGCCCGTTTCGGGGCTGACGGTTGACGACTTCGAGGTGCGCGAGGAGGGCAAGCCACAGAAAATTGCGGTGTTCGAGCGCGAGGCGACGACGCCGCTATCGATCGTGCTGACGATCGATTCGAGCGAAAGCATTTTCAACGAAGTGCGGCTGGAGCGCGAGGCGGCGAAGAAGTTTGTGAGGTCGATCTTGAGGCCCCAGGACGAAGTAGGCCTGATGGATTTTGCAGATAACGTGCGTGAGATTGTGCCGTTCACCAATAGCGCGAGGCAGATTGAAGCGGGGCTGGCACGGCTCGAGAAGGGCGAAGCGACGGCCATGTATGACGCGATCTACCTGGCCAGCGAACGCCTGCGAGACACGCGCGCGGACGGTGGGCGGCGGCGCGTGATTGTGATGATCACGGACGGCGACGATACGACGCACCATGGGAGTTATAGCTCGTCGCTGGAACAGGCACAGCGGGCTGGGGCCATGATTTATGCGCTGATCATGGTGCCGATTCATGCCGATGCAGGGCGCAATACGGGCGGAGAACATGCCCTGATTCAACTGGCGGCGGATACGGGCGGAAAGTATTACTACGTGGAAGAGCGGGAGGATCTGGGGCCGGCGTTTCAACACGTGTCCGACGACCTGCGGACGCAGTACACGCTGGGCTATTATGCGCCCCAGCGCGGCGGCGACCGCACGGGGTTCCGGCATATCGAAATACGGCTGAAGGACCCTGTGCTGCGGGCGAAATGTACGCTGCGTTACCGGACGGGGTACTACGGAAGCAAGCCGTAGAATCGGCAAGGGATGTTGCCCGGCAACTAACGGCGGGCGTCGGACGTCCAAGTCTGCATATGCCAATGAAAAAGAGAGGCAAAAACGCGCCTGCGGGCGAAACCGGGCAGGAAGCTCTGTATCTGAAGTCGCTGGCGGAGCGGCAGGTGGCGGTGACGATCAAGCTCCGCGACGGCGAGATCGTGAACGGCTGGATCGAGTATTTTGACGACATGATGGTTCGGTTGACGCGCGAAGGCAAGCCAAATTTGTTCATTTACAAAACGCAGATCAGGACGATCACGGAGTCGGCGGGCGTGGGACGCCGGAGTGGAAATAGAGCGGAGAACAATTAACTGCAAACAGCCGCGACAGTAGAATGGTGGAGTGAGCGAGTTTGCGAGTTTTTTGAAGACAGCGGAAGAGATTGCGCGCGAGGCCGGTGGTCTGCTTGGCGAGTTTTACGATCGCGGCGTGCGCGCGGAGTACAAGGGCGACGTTGACATTGTGACCGAGGCGGACCGCGCCAGCGAAAAGCTGATCGTGTCGCGTCTGGCTGACATGCTTCCCGGGCACGGCGTGTACGGGGAAGAGGGCGCGCGGGCGGGGCTGGATAGCGAATATCGCTGGTATATCGATCCGCTGGACGGCACGACAAACTTTGCGCATGGGTTTCCGGCGTTCTGCGTGGTGTTGGGCTGTGAGCGGCGCGCTGCGGGGCTGGCTGCGGACCAGGACGGCGAGATGGTTGCCGGGGTGATCTATGATCCGCTGCGGGATGAAATGTTTTCCTCGGCGAAGGGTGCGGGCGCCACGCTGAACGGGAGGCCGATCGCGGTGTCGAAGACGGCGAAACTTCAGGAGTCGCTGGTGGCGACCGGGTTTCCGAGCCAGAAGCGGCATGAGTCGCCGAACGTTCATTTTTACCAGGAGTTCACGCTGCGCTCGCACGGGGTGCGGCGGGTGGGGTCGGCGGCGCTCGACCTGGCGTACGTGGCGTGTGGGCGGCTGGAAGCTTTCTGGGAGTTCAAGCTGAACCCGTGGGACACGTCGGCGGGCTTCCTGCTGGTGGAAGAGGCCGGGGGGAGGATTACGCACTTCGACGGCAGTAAGTTCACGCTGGACAGCCGTGAAGTCTTTGCGACCAACGGGCTGATTCATGCGGAGATGCAGCAGTTGTTCGAGGACATGTTCGCGGGCCGGAATCTGGAGAGGATTCCGACGCCGGCGGAGTTCGCAGCTAGACGGGCTGTATGAGCAGTTTCCCGTGTGCTGCTAAAATTAAGTTCGATCATTAAATTCTTGCGGGATATGAGGAGATTGGCGAAATGGCGTATGTAATTGCGGAACCCTGCATCGGCACTAAGGACAGAGCGTGCGTGGACGCGTGTCCGGTGGACTGTATTCATCCCAAGGCCGATGAGCCGGGCGGGGATACGTTGGAGCAGTTGTACATCGATCCGGTGGAGTGCATCGATTGCGGCGCGTGCGTGCCGGTGTGCCCGGTTTCGGCGATCTATGCGGGTGACGATCTGCCCGACAAGTGGGCGGAGTATCAGGCGAAGAACGCGGCGCACTTCGGGCGCTAGGATGGGTTTGGTTCCGGGCGCGCGACTCCGCTGGGGTCGCGCGCTTTGCTTTGTGTGAAGTGGCGGGACAAGCGAAACGCAGATCCGCGGCGCCGCGAAGGATGGCAAAGGGAGCGACGTGGCGGAAGGCAGGCTGGTCCAACATCACGGCGAGGCGATTGTGCTGCGGACGTGGCCGTTTCTTGAGGCGGACCTGCTGGTAAGCCTGTTCACGCGCGAGCAGGGCAAGGTGAAGGGCGTGGCGCGTCATGCGATGCGGTCGCGGCGGCGCTTTGGCGGAGCGCTGGAGCCGGGAACGCATGTGCGGGCGAGCTGGGCCGAGAGACCTCGGCAAGACCTGGTGAGATTGGACGCGTTCGAGATCGTGTGGTCGCCGCTGACGGGGCCGGTGGATTACCTGCGGACGGCGGCTTTGCAGCTGGTGGTCGAAGTGCTGGACGAGGCGATGCCCGATGGGGCGCCCGAGGATGCGGTGTTCCGGCTGGCGCTGACGGCGCTGGGGGAGATGCAGGCCGGGCGCGTGTGGCTGCCGGTGACGTACTTCTGTCTCTGGATGAATCGCCTGATGGGGTGGATGCCGGCGCTGGGACATTGTGCGGTGTGCGGTCTGGATTTGCGGCAGTCGGCGCAGCAAAGCGGTGCGGTGTGGTGGTCGCCGGTGGGCGATGGCGTGACCTGCGCGGATGACCGCGGCGCGGGCAGCCAGGCGCTGAGCGCGGATTCGGTGGCAGAGAGCTATGCGATGTTTCGCTCGCCGCTCAGCACGTTGGCGGAGGAAGAGTGGCCGCGGGAGCGCAGCGCGGACCTGCGGGCGTTTGCGCTGGCCGTGCTGGAGCGGCACCTGGAGAAGCGGTTGATGTCGGCACGGGCGATGGCAAGGATGTAGGGTTGGTCGAACCCGCGAGGCGGCGCACGTTTAGAATCGTGGCATGTCTGAAAGTGGGAAAAAGAAGGCGCTAACGTTCCAGGAGATGCTGTTTGTTCTGCAGCGATTCTGGGCGGAACGCGGTTGCGTTTTGCAGCAGCCATATGACGTTGAGGTAGGCGCGGGGACCATGTCGCCGGACACGTTTCTGCGCGTGCTGGGGCCGAAGCCGATCCGGATTGCGTACGCCCAGCCTTCGCGGCGGCCGGCGGACGGGCGCTACGGCGAGAATCCCAACCGGCTGTTCCGGCATACGCAGTTGCAGGTGATTTTGAAGCCGCCGCCGGAGCGGGTGCAGGATGTGTATCTGGAGTCGCTGGTAGCGCTGGGCATCGACCTGCGCGAGCACGACATCAAGTTTGAAGAGGACAACTGGGAGTGGCCGGTGGGCGGCGCGTGGGGCGTGGGCTGGCAGGTGATGCTGGACGGCCAGGAGATCACTCAGTTTACCTATTTCCAGCAATGCGGCGGCATGGACCTCGATCCGATCTCGGGCGAGATTACGTATGGGCTGGAGCGGATTGCGCAGTTCCTGCAGGACGTGGATTCGATCTACGACATTGTGTGGGCGCGCGATCCGGTAACCGGCGAGGCGATGACGTACGGCGATGTGCGGCTCGAGGAAGAGCAGCAGTTTTCGGCGTACAGCTTCGATTACGCGGATGTGAGCTCGTTGTGGAAGCACCTGGAGTTGTACGAAGCGGAGTGCCTGGGATTGCTGGCGCAGGCGAAGGTCGTGATGGGAGCCGAGGCACCTGCGGAGGTGACTGTGAAGCGGTTTCCGACGCTGGGAGCGTATGAGCTGGCGCTGAAGTGCTCGCATGTGTTCAACCTTCTCGATGCGCGCGGGGCGATCTCGGTGACGGAGCGGGTGGGTGTGATGGCGCGGATTCGGACGCTGATTGTGGGCGTGGCGAAGGTGTATGCAGAGCAGCAGGTGGCTGTGGCTGGAGCCAGCGCGTAGGTTTTTGGGGCTGGCGAGACGCGGATCCCCTCTCGGGGATGACAACAAGAAAAGCAAGAACAACGGCATGTGCAAGGGCGGCGGCGACAGGGATGGCAGATTTATTGTTTGAGATCGGGTTGGAAGAGATGCCGGCGCGGATGATCGCGGCGGCGCAGGCGGAGTTGCTGCGACGGACGCTGGCGCTTCTGGGCGCGGAAAGGCTGTTGCCTGCGGGGTTCGACCCGCTGACGGATGCGGAGAGCTTTTCCACGCCGCGGCGGCTGGCGGTGCGGGTGCGCGGGGTGCTGGCGCGGCAGCAGGATGTGAGTGAGGAAGTCGTCGGCCCGGCCGTGAAGATCGCCTACAAGGATGGCGCGGCGACGCCGGCGGCGGAGGCGTTTGCGCGAAAGTCCGGCGTCGCTGTAGCGGATTTGAAGACGGTGACCACGCCCAAGGGCGAGTACCTGGCGGCGACCTCGGTGAAGACGGGGCGCGGAGCCGCGGAGGTGATCGCCGAACTGCTGCCGAAGGAGCTGGCGGCGATCTACTGGGCGAAGACCATGTACTGGCGTGCGGGCAAGCCGGAGCGGTTTGTGCGGCCGGTGCTTTGGATGCTGTGCCTGCTGGGCGAGAACGTTGTGCCAGTGAGCTTTGGCGGAAGGACAGCGGCGCCCGCGACGTTGGGGCATCGCGTGCTGTCGAGCGGCGAGGAGTTCGAGGTCGTCGCACCGGAGACCTATGAGGCGCAGCTTGAGGGTGAGTATGTGCTGGTCGATGTGGAAGCGCGGCGGCAGATTATCCGCAAGGCGCTCGATCATGTGACGCGCGAGGTGCCGGGTGCGCGTTGGAGAGAAGACGAGGCGCTGGTCGACCAGGTGACGCACCTGACCGAGTGGCCGACGGTGCTACGGGGCGGGTTTGAAGCCGAGTACCTGGCGCTGCCCGAAGAAGTGCTGGTGACGGTGATGCGCGACCACCAGAAATATTTTGCGGTAGAAGATGCTGCCGGGAAGTTGGCACCGCATTTTCTGGCGGTGTTGAATATTTCGACCGATGAACATAGCGCGGGGATCATTCGCCAGGGCAACGAGCGCGTGCTGCGGGCGCGATTCAACGATGCGCGGTTCTTCTGGGAGTTCGATCAGCGTGTGTCGCTGACTGAGCGCGTGAAGCTGCTGGAGAACGTGACGTTTCAGAAAGATCTGGGGAGTTATGCGGCCAAGAGCGAGCGGGTACGGGTGCTCGCGGCGAAGCTGGCGGAAGTTGCCAATGGACGTGGGGCGGGTCTGGATGCGGCGGCGGTCGATGACGCGGCGCGGCTGGCGAAGACCGACCTGACGACGGAGCTGGTGAAGGAGTTTACGGAGCTGCAGGGCGTGATTGGTGGCCTGTATGCGCGGTCGCAGGGTGTATCTGCGACGGTGTGCGATGCGATCTACGACCAGTATCTGCCGGCGTCGGCGAGCGACCGGCTGCCGCGCTCCGTGGAGGGTGCGTTGCTGGGCCTGGCCGACCGTATGGATACGATTGCCGGAATGTTTGGGCTGGGCATGGAGCCGACCGGATCGAAAGACCCGTTCGCGCTGCGACGGGCGGCGAACGCGGTGGTGCGGATTCTGGCGGAGTCGGGGTTGCCGCTGGGGCTCAACGATTTGATGGTCGCAACCGGCGCTGGCTCGGTCGTCGAGAAGAAGGTGCTGGCGTTCTTCGGCGAACGCGTCGAGTTTTATCTGCGAGAGAATCGCGGGCAGGCGTACGACGTTGTGAAGGCCGTGATGTCGCCCGGCTGGGACGATGTGCGCGATGTCGCTGTGCGCTCAGAGGCTGTAAGCGAAGTGCGCGGCGGTGCGGATTTCATCGCCATCAGTGCGGCCTTCAAGCGCATCAAGAACATACTGCAACAGGCTGCAACGAAGAACGAAGTGATGCCGACTGCGGTGTCCGATACTTTGCTGGTACAGGCGGAGGAGCGTGAGTTGGCGATGCGGTCGGCGGTGGTGTCAGGCGAGGCAGAGGATTTGCGCAGGGCGGGGAATTACCGCAGTGCGTTGCAGGCGATTGCGAGTTTGCGACCGCAGGTGGATGGGTTCTTCGAGACGGTGATGGTGATGGCGCCGGAGGCGGAGCTGCGCGGCAACAGGCTGGCGTTGTTGATGAGGATTGCTGCGGACTTCTCGCGGATTGCGGATTTTTCGGAGATTGTGACGGCGGGGTAGCACGCAGAAGTCTGTGGCCCCGTCGTTCGGGACCGTATGCTGTTGTCGCCAGCACCTTATGCCGGGCCTTCAGCCCTCAGGGTTTACTTTTCCACAACCCAGGCCTTTGGCCCAGGCTGGTGCAGGACGGTCCGTCGGCCCTAAAGAAGGATAGCGAAGAAAGGGGAGCGAAAGCAGGCGGCTCCGGGTCTGATGGTTCCCACCCACCGCGCGAGTTGCGGCGCAATGAATGGGGCACCCCGCGAAAGCAGGCGGCTCCGGGTCTGATGGTTCCCACCCATCGCGCGAGTTGCCGCGCGATGAATGGGGCACCCCGGCCCAAGCTGGTACAGGACGGTCCGTCGGCCTAAAGGAGGATAGCGAAGGGAGGGGAGCGAAAACAGGCGGCTCCGGGTCTGACGGTTCCCACCCATCGCGCGAGTTGCCGCGCGATGAATGGGGCACCCCGGCTTCGTGCCGCTCCGGGCGAAACGCAGATCCTCCGCTTTGCGAGGGATGACAGACCAGAAGGAACTAGTTGAGGCGTTGCAGGCGGGCGATGAGTTTTTCGGCGAGGGGTTCGCCGGATTCGGTCCAGAGCAGGCGGCTGGAGATGCCGCAGTGTTTTTCTACCGAGAGTGTGAAGGCCAGGAGTTTTTCGACGTTCTGCTGGATTTTCCGGGCGGCGTCGAGATCGAGTTCTTCGTCTTCTAGAACCCAGGGCGTGTCGAGGCCGAAGTCGATGCGGATGTGGCCGTTCTGCTCGAAGCTGCCTTCGTCGAAGCCCGGGCCGAAACCGGTGATGCGGACCTTGGCGGGCTCCAGTTTCCAGAGCGTGTCGAGTGCCTCGTCGTCTTCGAGGTCGGCGTCCGGTGCGGTGTCGGGCGTCCAGAGCGCCCATTGCATCTCGAACTCGTAGGCGGTGTCGTCGTGGAGCTGCTCGGTGGCCTCGGCAACGGCGGACTCGATGATGGAGCCTTTGGTGTCGGGGGTGTCGGCGGAGCGCGAGTCGTTGACGTAGATGCGCTGGTAGGTGGGGGTTTCGGTCCAGTCGATGGGGAAGTTGCTGGCGGCGTGGACGCGGCCGAAGGGGCTGGAAGGCTTGCCGTCGGTTGCGATGAGGGCGAACTGGCGGAGGACTCCGGTGAGCGCGGCGGGCAGCGACTCGAGGCGGAAGTTGGGGAACCAGAGGCTGAGGTAGAGCTGATCGGCCATGCAATCATTCTAAGCCGGTGACGGAATGTTTTGCGGCGGAGTGGGGTTTCGCGCGTCTGAATGGTATCGATTACGAATGAGAAGATAAGACCGGGTTTCTGGATGACTGCGCGGGTAGAACGAGTTCGGGTGGGGTTGATTGCAGGCAGTGTGCTGCTGCTGGTGGTGCTCGCGGGCCTGTTCGGCTTTGCCCGCTATCGCGCCAGCAAATCCTGGCTGGACAAGCTGAAGAAGCGTTCCGGCGCCAGCCTGGTGCGGGAGACCAACGGGTTCACGTACTCGCAGTCGCTGAAGGGCAAGACGGTATTCACGCTGCATGCGGCGAAGGCGTTTCAGCACAGCGATGGGCACTGGATCCTGCACGATGTCGTGATCACGCTGTATGGCCTGCGCGAGGACCGCGCGGACCGCGTGTACGGCAGCGACTTTGAGTGGGACGAGAACGAGGGCGTGGCGCGGGCGGTGGGTGAGGTGCAGATGGACCTGCAGGTGCCGTCTGGGGTGGTGACCACGCCGCGGAGGGGGAGTCCGGCGACGGCGGAGGGGGATGCGACGTCGAACAGCATTCACGTGCGGACGCGGGGGCTGGTGTTTGTGCGCAAGCTGGGGGTGGCGGCGACGCAGGAGCAGATCGAATTTCACTATGGCGGTCTGACGTGTGTGGCGCGGGGCGCGGAGTTTGACTCGAACCCCAGCGCGTTGCACCTGCTGGCGGACGTGCAGATGAACGGCGAGATGCAAGGCAAGCCGATGGCCTTGACGGCGGCGAAGGCAGACTTTGACCGGACGAGCAACCTGGCGTCGTTCACGCTGCCGGTGCTGGTGAGCCAGGAGCGTAGAGCCCGGGCGGAGAGCGCGCTGCTGCATCTGCGCAAAGACGGCTCGGTGGAGCGGGCGGAGGCAATGGGCGCAGTGACGCTGGATGCCGATACGACGCACCTGAGCGCGCCGCGGTTGGAGGCCGTGCTGAGCGAGAAGAACGTGCCGCAGACGGCGCGGCTTCTGGGCGGGGTGAAGATGCGGAGTGAGGACGCGGCGAGGCCGTCCGAAGGCGAAGCGGCCGAGATGCGGATGCGCTTCGACGCCCGGGGCCAGCCAGCGGAGGTGACGGCGGCGGGCGATGCTCGACTGACGGCGCGCGAGGCTGACGGCAAAGGCATCTGGCTGGCGCGGGAGATGCGCGGCGACCGTTTGGTGGCCGAGTTCAGCGCGTCGGAGAAGGGCCGGGCGGAGTTGCGGCAGGTCCATGCGACAGGCGGCGCGATGATGCGGGGGGATTCTCTGGCGAGCGCGCCGAGTGGAGCGGCAGGTGCAGCGAGGCCGGGGGTGCGGGATACCGGGGTGCGGGCTGCCGGGGTGCGGGCTGCCGGGGTGCAGACGACGAGCGTGTCGGGAGACGATCTGGTGTTGAATCTTGCGACGATAGCGGGCGGGAAGGCGCGTCTGGATTCGCTGCATGGACAGGGGCATACCGTGCTGCGGCAAACGGGTGCGCTGGATGAACTGCGAGTGAGTTCGGGCGATGTGCTGGATGTGACGTTTGCAGGGGTTGCGGGGGGGAAGGACGAGCAGGCGAAGGTGGCGACGGCGGCACAGGTGGGGCATGTGGCGATCGAGAATCGCGCGGCGCGGAAAGCCGGCAAGGCGCAGGAGGTTGCCAACGGCAAGGCGGACCGCGCGATGTATACAGCGGCGAGCGAACGGCTGTCGCTCAACGGGGGTGTGCATCTGGCCGATGGCGGAACGTCGCTGGTCGCGGCTTCGGTGGAGCTGGACCAGGCGACAGGCGATGCCGAGGCGCGAGGCGATGTGACGGCGACTCTGCCGGGGAACAGTTCCGAAGCCACGCATGTCGCAGCGCAGACTGCGGTTCTGCACAAAGCGTCGCAGGTGGCGGAGTTTACAGGGAGCGCGGCGAAGCCGGCGCGGATGTGGCAGGCGGCGTCGCAGGTGGAGGCGGCGAGCATCGTGCTCGATCGGCAAAAAAATACACTGGTGGCGCGACCGGCAGGAGGAGGGACGGTGCGGTCGGTGTTTGCGTCGGAAAGCAAGGGGAAGGACAGCGGCGCAAGTATGCCTGGGATCTTGCGGGTCGAAAGCCGGTCGCTGGATTACAGCGAAACGCTGCACCAGGCTACCTTTTCGGGGCCCGTGCGGATGGAGGGTGCGCTGGGTGAGGTCAGCGGTCAGCGGACCACGGTTTATTTCACTCCGACGGCGAAGGGTGCCGTGAAGTCCAGGCCGGGCGAAGGTCTTATGGGTGGGGGGCTGGAGCGAGTGGTGGTAGCGGGCGAGGTGAAGCTGAGTCAGCCGGGGCGGCAGGGCATGGGCGAACAGCTGGTGTACAAAGCAGCAGATGGGAGCTTCGTGCTGACCGGGTCGGCGGGCGCGCCGCCGCGGATGCTGGACGCGCAGCAGGGTTCGGTCACGGGCGCTTCTCTGCTCTTCCGGGCTGGGGGTGGGGAGCGGGATAGTACCATCGTGGTGGCGGGTGCGCCGGCGGCGGGCGCTGAGCGGGCGCAGAGAGCGCGCATCGAAACGCGGGTGAGGCAGAAGCCAGAATGAAGGCCGTAAAGATTCTGAAGACCGACGAGATTGGCAAGGCGTACGGCGGCCGTCAGGTGGTGCGGGGCGTGAGCCTGGAAATCAGGCAGGGCGAGGTCGTGGGCCTGCTGGGGCCGAACGGCGCGGGCAAGACGACCAGCTTTTACATGATCGTGGGGCTGGTGCGGCCTGATTCCGGGCGCATCTTTATTGACGGCGACGACATCACGCGGACCCCGATGTACCTGCGGGCGCGGGAGTACGGGTTGAGCTATCTGCCGCAGGAGCCTTCGATCTTTCGCAAGCTTTCGGTGGAGGAAAACATTCTCGCCGTGCTGGAGACGCAGCACATTACCTGGGAGGCGCGCCGCAAGCGGGCGGAGAATCTGATCGCGCAGTTGAACCTGGGGCACGTGCGGACGACCAGCGGGTATGCGTTGAGCGGCGGCGAGCGGCGGCGGGTGGAGATTGCGCGCTGCCTGGCAATCAGTCCGGCGTTCATTCTGCTGGACGAGCCGTTTTCGGGCATCGATCCGATTGCGGTGCTGGACCTGCAGCAGATCATCTTCGACCTGAAGGCGAGCGGCATCGGCGTACTCATTACAGACCACAACGTGCGAGAAACGCTGAGCGTGACCGACCGGGCCTACATCATCAACGAAGGCCGCATTTTTCGTGCCGGAACGCCGGGTGAACTGGGGCGCGATCCGGAAGTCAAGCGAATCTATCTGGGCGACAACTTTTCCATGTAGCCGAGTCGCGGCCGAGCGAAATCCCAGTTTGGGAGCGGCTCTGCTGACGTTTGGCGCTCGACGGACGGAACGCCCGGCTCAGGAGTAGACTGACTCCACGCGGCGGCTCTTTAACCGCTGGCGTACGCGATCAGGGGGTGGTTGTTCTCCCAGGTTGCCGCACCTGCATTGTGCGAGGATCCAGCGCTTGTTATTGCAGCCCAGACTGAACGTCAAAGTTTCACAGCGGCAGATGCTGACGCCGGGTTTGGTGCAGATGGTGGCTGTGCTTGCGCTCAACAAGCTGGAGCTCAAGGAGATGATCAACGGGGAGATGGTGGAGAACCCCGTTCTCGAAGAGATTGAAGAGGCGACCGAGACGATAGACGAGCGCTCGGGCCGGGAAGGCGACCGCGAACGCAGCGTGGAGGCGGTCACGGCCGAAGGCGAGCGGACCGAGAAAGACCCGTTCGACGAGATCGATTTCGGGAGCTACTTCCAGGATTATCTCGACCCCGGGTTCCGCACGACTTCGAACTTTGAGGAGTTCGACAAGCCTTCGTTTGAACATTTTCTCTCCAAGCCGAGCACGTTGAGCGACCACCTGCACTGGCAGCTTGGGGCGTTAGCCCTGCGCGAGGCTTTGCGGGTGGCGGCAGAGCTGGTGGTGGGCAATCTGAATGAAGACGGGTATCTGACGGCGAGCGACGAGGAGCTGATGCAGGCGCTGCTCGCCGAGTTCGGGGAGGGTGAGTCCCCGATGACGCTGGCCGAGGCGGACGCGCTGGTGACGGAGGCGGTCGGTGTCGTGCGGACGCTGGATCCGATGGGAGTGGGCGCGCGCGATCTGCGCGAGTGTTTGCTGCTGCAGATTGAGTCGCAGCGACGGGAGCATCTGCTGATGCTGAAGCGGCGGGCCGCTGCGGACGCGGACGACGCGGAGGTGCTCGAAGTGGACACTCAGCAGGCGTTCGATGTGTACGACACGGCGGCGTTTATCGCGGAGAACTGCCTGCAGCTTTTGCAGAAGAAAGACATGCGCGAGCTGACGCGACTATGCCGGAGTACGGCCGAGCAGTCGCATGAAGCGGTGGAGCTGATTCGGCGGCTCGATCCCCGGCCGGGCCAGCGGTACGACCAGACCGAGACGCGGCTAATCGAGCCGGATGTGGCGTTTGTGAAGCGGGATGGCGAGTACTTGGTGGTGATGAACGAGGAAGACCTGCCCGCTCTGCGGCTGAACCAGGGCTACCGCAAGATGCTGCGGGAGAAGAAGACCGAACGGGATGTCCGCGAGTATGTGAAGGAGCGGTACAAGTCGGCCATTCAGCTCCTCCGCAATATTGAGCAGCGCAAGAATACGATCGTGCGTACCTGCGAGGTGATCGTGCGGCGGCAGACCGATTTTCTGGAGCAGGGCGTGGATGCGCTGCGGCCGATGATGATCAAGGAGGTGGCGGAAGAGATCGGGGTGCATCCGTCGACCGTAAGCCGGGCAGTTTCCAACAAATATGTACACACCACACAGGGTGTGTATGAGCTAAGATTCTTCTTCTCTGAGGGTGTGAACGGGCCTGAGGGGGGAGACCTGCCGCTGCCGCTGTTGAAACGGCGGGTGCGCAAGCTTATTGACGAGGAGGACCCGCGCAAACCCTGGACGGACGAGTATCTTGCAGCCGAGCTGCAACGCCAGGGCATCCAGGTAACGCGCCGCACGGTCGCGAAATACCGTGAGGACCTCAACATCCCAAGCACCCACCAACGCCGAGTGCGATGAAGGCATAAGGCGACAGGCAGCGAGGTAATGCATATGAATGTGGAGTACACCGGACGGCATACCATCATCACGGCAAAATTGAAGTCACAGGCGGAGGCGGGATTGGCCCGCATAGCGCGAGTTGTGGACCGCTCCGCTACGGCACATGTCATCTTGACGGAAGACAAGTATCGAAAGATTGCGGAGCTAACGGTCCGCTGCCGCCATGGGGAGCTGGTGGCGACCTGGGAGTCCAATGAGATGGAGACGGCCCTGCACGACGTGCTGCAAAAGGTGGAGCAGCAGGCAATCAAGGGCAAGGACCGTTTCGACACCATTACCCGTCATGCCAAGCCGGAGCTGGCGCAGGCCGGCTTGTAGAGTCGATCACGATTACACTGCGGCGGCGAGGCACCAGGCGCGCCGCCGTATCTGCGAGTGAAGACGGAGTGGTAGGATTTCAGCCATGGCACGCAAGCGCGCGACAGCAGCCACACGCAAGGGTAAGGTCGTCGCGCCCGTCCTGCCATCCAGCCTGACGACTCCTGTACATGCCGACCGCGAACTGGTCATTCTTACCGGCCTGTCGGGCTCTGGCAAGGCGTCCGCGCTGAAGGCGTTTGAAGACCTTGGCTTCTACTCGGTGGACAACCTGCCGCTGGAATTGATCGAGCGATTTGCGGACCTCGTGGTGCAGTCGACGGAGATATCGCGCGCCGCGCTGGTGATCGACGTTCGCGAGGGCATCCGGCTGGATCGCTTTCCGGCCATCATCAAGAAGGTGCGCCAGACGCTGCCGACACGGGTGGTCTTTCTGGAAGCCGATGAAGATGCGCTGGTGAGGCGCTTCTCCGAAACGCGGCGGCCGCATCCGCTCGGTGGCGGCGAGACGGTGGTCTCGTCCATCCGCGCGGAGCACGCACGGCTTGACCCCGTGCGCAAGGTGGCGGATATTGTGCTCGATACGACGCGCTTCAACGTGCATGATCTGCGCGCGCATATTGTAGCGGCGTTTGAGCGTGGCGGGACTGGAAAGAAGGACCGCAACCTGACGCTTTCGGTGACGAGCTTCGGGTTCAAGAACGGGGCGCCGCTGGATGCGGACATGGTGTTCGATGTGCGCTTTCTGCCCAATCCGCATTTCATTCCGGAGTTCCGCAAGCTGACGGGCAAGCATCCCAAGGTGGCGGCCTATGTGCGGCAGTTTCCGCAGACCAAGGAGTTTCTGGATAAAGCGACCGACATGCTGACGTTTCTGCTGCCGCACTACATCCAGGAAGGCAAGAGCTATCTGACGATCGGTATCGGCTGTACGGGGGGGCAACACCGGTCGGTGATGATCACCGAGGAGCTGAAGAAGCGGCTGAGCGCGGCTGGGTACCGCGTGCATGTGGCGCACCGTGACATGCCACGCTGATTTGCTGTGCCTTTCGCACGCTGCAAGCGATGAGGAAAGCGGTCGGTCGCGTGAGTGGGAATCGTGCGGGTGTTTACGGCACCGTCAGGAGCAAGGGGAGTGTGGCTGTGGGGCAGCCAGTCTTCCTGCGCAGCGCGCAAGGCACAAGCTTCCGGCTGCAACTAGAATGGTGCCTGGATGAGTGCGCGTAATCGACGGGAAAAGGAACGAGCATGATGCGCATCTGGCGCCTGGTGCGCTATATGCGGCCCTACGCTCTGCTCTCGCTGATCTCGGTGGGATTGATGGCGGTGGTGGGCGCACTGACGGCGTTTCGTACGCTGCTGGTGAAGCCGATCTTCGACAACGTGTTGAGCGGGAACACGTCGCCGGATATTGTTCTGCTTTTTCAGATCCCGAATACCCACTTTGTGATCAACCTGCAGCGTTTTGTTCCGCATCATTTTCATAACGCGTGGGTGGTGGTGGCGGTGGCGCTGGTGGGGTCGGCGGCGGTGAAGTCCATCTGCGACTACCTGGGTACGTTGCTGGCGAATAAAGCCGGCTTTGGAATGATTACGGACATACGCAACGACCTGTACCGGTCGGTGCTGCGGCGGTCGTCGGCGTTCTTTCAGAAGCACACCACGGGGACCTTGCTGTCTACGCTGATCAACGACGTAGAGCGCGTGCAGACCGCGCTTTCGACGGTGATGAGCGACTTTCTCCAGCAGGTGTTTACCATGCTGTTCCTGATCTGCGGCGTGATCCTGCTGGGTGGCAAGCTGGCGTGGGTACTGCTGATCTTCGTGGTGGTGATTGTGCTCTCGGCCAAGCGTATAGGCCGCGACGTACGCAAGACCACGCGACGCGGGCAGGATAAGCTGGCGGAAATTCAAAACATCCTGCACGAGACGATTACGGGCAACGGTATTGTGAAGGCGTTCGGGATGGAGAGCTGGGAGTTGAACCGCTTTCGCCGCGCCGCCGATCGCCTGCTGAACGCGAACATGCGTTCGGTGCGGGTGCAGTCGATCAGCTCGCCGCTGATGGACCTGCTGGGGGCCATCGCGATCGCGCTGCTGCTGCTGCTGGGGCGCGGACGCATTCTGCGCGGACAGATGACAGCAGGATCTTTCGTGGCGTTCATCATCGCGACGTTTTCGCTGTACGATCCGGTGCGCAAGATGGCTGGCTTTTACAACTCGTTTCAGCAGGCGGTGGGCGCAAGCGACGAAATCTTCCGCTTCATGAACGCGCAGGACGAGGTGCGTGAGCGCAAGAAGGCCATTGTGCTGAAGAGCTTTGAAGAAGGCATCGCGTTCCGCGACGTTCGATTCGGATACGAAAGCGAAGGCGAGCAGAAGGAAGTGCTGCACGGCGTCTCGCTGAATGTAGAACGCGGCGAGGTCATTGCGCTGGTGGGGCCGAGCGGGGCGGGGAAGTCCACACTGATGAACCTGCTGCCGCGCTTCTTCGATGTGACGGGCGGCGCGATTCTGCTCGACGGACATGACGTCCGCGACCTGACGTTGGCGTCTCTGCGGGAACAGATTGGCAAGGTCACACAGGAGACGGTGCTGTTCAACGACACCGTGCGCAACAACATCGCGTACGGGCAGCCGGACGTGCCGATGGCGCGGATCGAAGCGGCGGCGCGCGCGGCGCTGGCACACGACTTCATCCTGAACATGCAGGATGGTTACGACACGATGATCGGCGAGCGCGGCGCGCGGCTTTCGGGCGGCGAGCGGCAGCGGCTGGCGATTGCGAGAGCGTTGCTGAAGGACGCGCCCATCCTGGTGCTGGACGAGGCAACATCGTCGCTCGATACCGAGAGCGAGGCCGCTGTGCAGGCGGCGCTGGCGAACCTGATGCAGGGACGCACGGTGCTGGTGATCGCGCATCGGCTTTCCACTGTGCGACGGGCGAACCGTATCGCGGTGTTGGAGCAGGGCAGCATTACGCAACTGGGGTCTCATGAGGAACTCATGTCGCAGGGTGGGACGTACCAGCGGCTTTACAATCTGCAGTTCGGCGACGCGGAGACACTGCCGGAGCCCGAAGATGGTGCGCCGGAGGGTGAGATCGAAGGCATTGCGTGAGCCCTGCCGCGATACACTGACGGGAAAGCAAAAACTTCTATGGCTGGTATTCTGTTCATTATTTCCGCGCCTTCCGGCTCCGGCAAATCCACGCTGGTAGGCGAGGTGCGGCGATTTGTGGAGGGGCTCGAGTTTTCGATTTCGTACACGACCCGGGAACCGCGCGGATCGGAAGAAGACGGCCGCGAATATCACTTCACGACGCGCGAAAATTTCGAACGCATGATTGCGGCGGGCGAGTTCCTGGAGTGGGCGCAGGTATTTGGCAACTACTACGGAACCGCTGTGTCGGCGCTCGATCACGCGCGCGAGAGCCACAAGGATCTGCTGCTGGACATTGACGTGCAGGGCGCGCTGCAGGTGATGAAGCGGATACCGGAGGCGGTGTCTATCTTCATTCTGCCGCCGAGTCCGCAGGTGCTGGAGATGCGTTTACGCAACCGCAGCCAGGCGGAGGGCATGACGCAGGAGTCGGTGATCGACACCCGGCTGAACAACGCACGCGGCGAGCTGCTGAAGATCGGCGATTATAAATACGCGCTCGTGAACGACGTGCTGGACCAGGCCGCGGCCGAGATGCGGGCGATCGTATTGGAAGAGCGCGGCGAGCCGATGATCGGTGGACGGGCTGCCTTGGACTGCCTTACCAGTCAGCAGTCCCCGCGCTTGATCGCGGCGCTAAACAGCTTCGACGTGCATTCCACGCGCGTTTGAGGATATGATTTGTAAAACACCCCGTTGAATCCAGCAGCATGAGCATCGCACGATAAGAACATGGAGGCCGACCATGAACGAAAGCGATCTTTTTTATAACAAGTACAGCATGGTGAAGGGCGCTGCACGGCGCGCACGTCAACTGCAGTCCGGAGCGCCGCCGCTGGGCGTTTCCACTTCACTGAAGGCCTGCCGCGTGGCGGAAGACGAAGTGCGCGCGGGAAAGGTGACCTTCAGCCTGCAGATGCCGAAGTTCGTGCCGCCGACGGAGTCCTGATTTCACAATGAGCCTTACGCCGCAGCAACAACTGCGCGCTTACGTCGACTACCTGCGCGACATGGGCGTGTATGACCTTTACCGGCAGTCGCAGCCGAAAATCCTGCTGCCACCGGGGTTCGTTCGCGAGCCAGAGGTTCAGCCAGCCAGCGTGCAGAGTTCCGGTTCCGCAATCAGACCGGCCCCGCTGCCCGCTGCGAGGTCACCGTTTGCAGTCGCGCAGGCCAGAGCGCAGGGACTGGATATGGCCCCAGCACCAGCACCGGCTTCCGCCCGCCCCGCACTCCCTCCGGAGCTTGAAGCGCCCATGCCCAAACCAGTTTCCTTCGACGCGCTTGTGCCGCTGCCTGCGGTGCGCGTTCCTGCGGCCGAGCGCGCGGCTGCGCTTGAAGCCATTCGCGCCGATATCGGCGACTGCACGCGTTGTCCGCTCGCCTATGCCGGGCGACATACCATCGTGTTCGCGGATGGCAACCCGAACGCCAGGCTGATGTTCGTCGGCGAGGGGCCGGGCGCGGACGAAGATGCCAGCGGGTTGCCGTTCGTTGGCAAGGCCGGGCAGTTGCTGAATAACATGATCGCCGCGATGGGTACGACGCGTGAGCAGGTGTACATCGCGAATATCGTAAAGTGCCGCCCGCCGCAGAACCGCACGCCGGAGCCGGTGGAGGCGAATACCTGCTCCCAGTTTTTGATCCGGCAGATCGACGTGGTGCAGCCTCAGGTGATCGTGGCGCTGGGTGCGACGGCGGCAAGCTATCTGCTGGGCGTGCGGCAATCGCTGGCTTCACTGCGCGGGCAATGGCACACAAGCCGCGGCGCGAAGGTGGCCGTGACGTACCATCCGGCGTTCCTTCTGCGCGACCCGCGCCAGAAGGGCGAGGCCTGGAAAGACCTGCAGATGGTGATGGCTGAATTGGGTCTGCAACCGCCCAAGCGGGCTTAGGCTCCAGCTACTCGCCGTACGGCACCCAGATATTTTTCACCTGCGTGGCATGGCGCAGGAAGTACCTGCCCTCGGACTGCGCCGGATCGAACCAGTCCAACTGTCTGCCTTCGTTGGTCCATACCTGCTTCAGGTTGCCGATCGAGCCGAGCTTCACCATCGTACTGGCGGCTTCGTCGCGGAAGCTCCATATCGCGTCGATATCGTCATGCTCGGCGAGCGTTTTGCCGAGTTCGCTGGCCTTGCCGGCGACGATGTTGACGACTCCGCCCGGCAGGTCGCTGGTGTCGAAGATTTGATAGAGCTCTCCCATCAGCGTTGCGGAACGCTCGCTGGGGACCGCGACCACGGTGTTGCCCATTGAAATCGCGGGCAGGACCAGCGAGAGGAATCCCAGCAACGGCGCGTCATCCGGGCACAGGATGGCCACCGTGCCGATGGCTTCCTTCATCGCCAGCGTCACCATGCGGAACGGCGGATTGTGCACGGAGCCCTCGAACTTGTCGCACCATGCGGCGTAGGCAAACGTGCGCTCCACGCCGTAATCCACTTCGATGGCCGCCTGGTCCGGTCCAACGAACGCGCCCAGTTTCGCGATCAGTTCCGCTCGCCGCTGCACCATGTTTTCAGCGATGAAGTACAGCACCTGCGCCCGTCCATGCGCGGTTGCCTTGCCCCATTTGGACGCCGCGCGCGCGGCTTCGACGGCATTGCGTATGTCCTTGCGATTGCCCAGCGGGGCCTCGCCGACCATCTTTCCATCCACGCCATAGACAGGGAAGCTGTACCCGGAATCCGGCCGCGCCTGCTTCCCGCCGATGTACTGCTTGACGGTGCGGTCGATGCCGAACTCCTGTTGTCTGTGATTGTCGGAGGGAATCTGCGTGGTATCCGCATCTTGGTTGATCTTCGGCTCCGGCAAGGGGGCGACCGGTGCTGATCCCAGCTCGTCGTGCATCCACGCGGGCTCCAGGTACTCGTACATGCCCTCCTTGCCGCCCTCACGTCCATAGCCCGACTCGCGGTATCCGCCGAATCCGCACGCTGCGTCGAACAGGTTGGTCGCGTTCACCCACACAACCCCCGCCTTCACCTGCGCCGCCACGTCGAGCGCGACATTGATGTTCTCACTCCACACGCATGCGGCCAGGCCATACGTCGTGTTGTTGGCAAGCTCGACCGCTTCGGCTGGCGTGCGGAACGTCATCGCCACCAGTACCGGCCCAAAGATTTCCTCCTGCGCCACCGTACTCGCTGGCGAAACGCCCGTAAGCAGTGTCGGTTTCAGGAAAAGGCCTTTTGATGGCATGTCGATCTCGGGCTGCCAGCAGGCAGCACCCTCGGCAATGCCGATCTCCACCAGCTTCCTGATGCGGTCGTATTGGACTTGATCGACGATGGCACCGATGTCGATGGCTTTGTCCAGCGGAGATCCCACCCGCAGCGTTTCCATACGCGCGCGTATCTTTTCGTAGAGACGCTCGGCCACGCGCTCCTGCACCAGCAGCCGCGATCCCGCGCAGCACACCTGCCCCTGGTTGAACCAGATGCCATCCACCAAACCTTCTACGGCTGAGTCCAGGTCGGCGTCGTCGAACACAATAAACGGGGACTTGCCGCCGAGCTCGAGGCTGAGCTTCTTCGTGGTCTTCGCAGTCGCCTTGCGAATGATGCGGCCAACTTCGGTGGAACCGGTGAAAGCAATCTTGTCGATGCCCGGATGCTCGACGATCGCGGCTCCGGTTTTGCCGTCGCCGTGGATGACGTTCAGCACGCCGGGCGGAAGGCCGATCTCGTCGGCAATTTCCGCCAGCGCAATCGCACTCAGCGGCGTGAACTCCGCCGGCTTGATGACCACTGTATTGCCCGCCGCAAGAGCGGGTGCCACCTTCCAGGCAAACATCAGCAGCGGAAAGTTCCACGGAATAATCTGGCCGACCACGCCCACCGGGACATAGCCCTTGAACTCTTCATCGAGCAGCTGCGCCCATCCGGCGTGATGGTAGAAGTGTCGGGCCACGAGAGGGATGTCGATGTCGCGCGACTCGCGAATGGACTTGCCGTTGTCGATTGTTTCGAGCACGGCAAGCCGCCGCGAATGCTTCTGGACCTGCCGCGCCATCGCATAGAGGTACCGCGCCCTCTGGTGCCCGGTCAGGGCCTGCCAACCCGGCAGCGCTGCCCTCGCCGCCTTCACGGCGCGGTCTACATCGGCGGAATCGGCCGTCGCGACGGTGGCGATCACTTCACCCGTGGCCGGGTTGCGCGTTTCAAAACTGGCTTTCGAAACCTCGGTCCAGGCGCCGTCGATGTAGTGCCCAAAGCTCCGCTGATGGGCGTCGAGCCACTTCGTTACTTCGCTGGCATCTTCCGGCGCCGGGCCATATTCCATCGAGTAAAACTTCTCCACAACGCTGCTTGCCATGTTCGCCCGCTCCAAAGAAAACCATTGTACGACTCCAAACAATCTGCTTCCGCCCGCACGCCCTCGGCATCGAAACGCACGGAGGAACCACCTCAATGTTTCTGATCACCGGCATCACAGGGCGCGTAGGCGGAGCGGCAGCCAAAGCCGCACTTTGAAAAGAGCAGGGCGTCGAGCTGGCAGCGACAACGAGTGCCGAACAGGTGTTCGCCGCGGCGAAGAGCGCCTGACGGGGCCATAAGTACTTTGCCGCCTACGCCCTCAATTCCGAAACCCTAACTGTTTCCCCTGGGTTGATTGTCAAAGCGAAGTTGCTTACTGGAAGAGCGTCAAAGACTGGACATGGAACTGTCCGTCTTCCCGGACGAGGGTCGCGGCGTAGTCGCGCGTGACGCCTCCGGTGAAGGTCATCTTGCCCTTGGCCGTGACGATCTGGACGTTGGTGCCGGGGCCTTCGAAGCCAAAACCGGTTCGGCCCTCATCAACTTGCTGGAAACCCTTAAAGTACGCGGAGTGGGTGGCGATAAGACGGGTGATTTCGTCGCGTTTGCCCGGCCGGCCGCGTTCGGCCCTGGTCCACGCTGCGATAGCGGCATCGAGATCTCCGCGTTCGCCGGCACGCATGAAGCGGTTGAGAACGCTCTCGCCGGCGATCATCGACCCAACGGCGTTGTTGACCTTGGGTACCTTATCGTAGGTAAAGCGGTCGGAGCCGGCGGTCCCGGCACCATCCACAAAGAGACGAGTCAGCTTCCAGGCGCCGTTCTCGAGCACCGCGTCAGCGGTGAAGTGGGCCTCGGCGGTAGAGGTGCGGACCTCCCCGAAGAGGTATAGGAGGGAGTGCCCCTGAAACTCCGCGTCGCTGCTGCCAGTGGAGCCAGCATTGATCCCCCGATTAGAGACAATCGCGGGAGATCTAGCGAACATGGCAAGCTGCTGGCGCGTGGCGGGTGCGGCCTGCTCGGTCAGAGCGAAGTCGCTGAGCGCAGCGGAGAGGTCTCCGGAACGGAGAGACTGGAGACAATGGGTGGCCGTCTGGAGGGAGCCGGCGCGCCCGTCCACCGGCGCAGCCTGCGCCGGAGAGGAGGAGAGAAGGAGGAGCAGGAAGACTGCGAAACGAGAGATCATGCGTGCGTATCCATTTTGTATATCTGCAATGCGACTTCGTCTCTGTCCCTCACGCAATCGGGTGCCGATACGCCGCCGAGTATCTTCCGCTCACATGATGCTCCAACTGCCGCTCAATATCCGCCAGCATTGAACTCGCTCCGTAACGAAATAACGACGGTTCCAGCCATGGGCGACCGAGTTCATCCTTCATCAGCGCCATCCAGTCGAGCGCCTGTTTTGCCGTCTTGATCCCGCCGGCGGGTTTGTACCCGACCGACATCCCGGTCCGCTCGGCGTACTCTCGGATGGCTCGAACCATGACCAGCGAGACCGGCAGCGTGGCGTTGACGGCTTCCTTGCCCGTCGATGTCTTGATGAAGTCGGCACCCGCCATCATGGCCACCCAGCTTGCTCGCGCGACGTTGCGCAGCGTAAGCAGGTCGCCCGTGCCGAGAATCGCCTTCATGTGCGCCGCACCGCAGGCTTCCTTGAAAGCGGCGACCTCGTCGTACAGGGCGTTCCATTCGCCGTTGAATACGTGCGCCCGCGTGATGACGATATCGATCTCACTTGCGCCCGCTTCCACCGAGCGTTTGATTTCTTCGACGCGTTCCGCCAGCGGCGACAGCCCGGCAGGGAAGCCCGTCGAGACCGCGGCCACTGGTATGCCGGAACCTTCGAGCGCCTTCACGGCCGTCTCCACAAACGCGTGGTACACGCAGACGGCGCCCACATGCAGCTTCAACTCTTCGATCTTCAACGCGGCCACCAGGTGGTCCTGCAACGGGCGGCGCGCTTTCGCGCAAAGCCGTTTGACCCGCTCGGCGCTGTCATCGCCCGAAAGCGTGGTCAGGTCCATGCAGGCAATCGCGCGCAGCAGCCAGGCCGCCTGCCAGTCTTTCTTGACGCTTCGTCGCGTTCCGATCGTCGCGGCGCGGCGCTCCACCGCCGACGTGTTCACCCGAATTTCTTCCACCCAATCGAGTTCCAGCTTCATCCGCCGATTGGGCACGAGCGTCCGCCCATGCAGCGTCACATCCGCAGCAACACGGATGTCATGCCCGCTCGGCGCGGCTTTCGCGCTCGCTTCCGCTCGTTTCAGTAATTCCGCCATATTCGACCCCAACCTCAACCCATCCGAACAAAAAGTGTATACCCGGCCCCTACTCCAGTACGGGGAAGGTCACTCCCAGCACCTTCGCCACGGCGGCGACGGCCAGGTTGTGGTCTTCGCGCTGCGGCAGACCGGAAACGATCGCCGTCCCGACGTGTCCCAGACCGCGCAAAAACAGTGGAAACCCGCCGCCATGCGCCGCATAGTCGGCCAGCGTCAGGCCGTGCCGCGCCTCCATGGTTTCCCCGTCTCGCTCCAGCATTCTGCCCACGGCATACGAGCTCCGCGCAAATCGCCTCACTGTATTCCGCTTACGCCGAATCCAATCCGCCTGCCCCGGCGTCGCCCCAACCGTCGTGGCGGTAAACAGTACATGCCCTGCAAGGTCGATCTCGACCGTCCCGCCCGTACCGGGCTTATCGGCGACCGCCTCCAGCAACATCTGCCGCATCACGCCGCCGAGCCGCCAGGCTACATCCGCGTCAAACGCGTCCCAGCGCAGCAGCTCTTCCTGCTTGCCAATCACCAACAGGTCATCAACCGGATTCATCGCCACACCTCGCCCTCCATTGTCCCACCCCGGCGAACCCACAAGGCAGTACAGTTATCGAGAGCCACCAACCACCCCTCCGCTCTACAAGAAGGCCCTTATGAACCGACGTGGATTCCTGACTTCCTCCCTTGCCGCCTCTGCGCTCGCGCTGCGCCCAGCCAATGCCGCCGCCAGCGTCCAGCCCACCGGCCATCCCACACCCAAGCCGCGCGAGCATTATCTGCTGCGCAAGTACCAGCTCCGGTCCGGTCCGCAGGTCAAGCTCGCCGACACGTACTTTGAACAAGCGCTGATTCCGGGGCTGAACCGCCTGGGCATCAAACCGATTGGCGTGTTCAAACTCACCTATGGGTCCGAAACTCCGGCGACGTATGTCCTCATCCCGAGCGACAACGTTGCGCTGCTGGCGTCGCTCGACCTCATGCTGGCCGACGACGCGGTCTTCATGGCCGCCGCCGCGCCCTTCTGGAACGCGCCTGCTATCTCGCCCGCCTTCGACCGCGTGGAAAGCTCGCTGCACATCGCCTTCGAAGGCTGGCCGAAGCTCATCGTTCCAGCCTCGACGGCCACCAACGCCAAACGCATCTTCCAGCTCCGCACCTACGAAAGCCCAACCATGCAGGATCACGTCCGCAAGGTCGAAATGTTCCACCACGGCGAATTCGACTATTTCGCCAAAGCCGGCTGCACGCAGGTGTTTTACGGTGACACGCTCATTGGACCGCGCCTGCCTGCGCTTACCTACATGCTCACGTTCCCCGACCTGACGGAGCTCACCGCCGCCTGGTCGCGCTTCTCTGCGGACCCCGACTGGAAAAAGCTCTCGACCAACCCTCGCTACAGCTTCGAGGCCACGGTGAGCAACATCTCGAACCTGGTGCTGACTCCAGCGGCTTACTCGCAGCTTTAACGATGCGCTAGTAGCTTGATGCAAAAAGAAGCGGCCCCCGGAGGGGCCGCCCGTTAATTGCTGCAGGAAAGTCAACTTGAAGCCAGGACGGGAACACTGCGTCTTGGCGAACCTCCAAACAATAGGCCTTACAGGAAAGAAATTGTAGTTAATTCTAGTAACAAAATAACGCTTTGTGGTAACTCGTCTAACGATTACATGAGTCTGGTTACATGAGTCTGGTTAGATGAGTCGTGTTACGTCGGTTGCAGGGATAACTACCTGTATTCCGATGTCCGGGTTATATCTTCGCGGCCTTCCTGCCAAGCGGGTCTTCCCACAGGCGCAGACCGCCCAGAATTGCGTTGCTGTTGGCACCGACAACCACGTGCGAGGGCAGGTCTTTCATCAGTTTGGCATTGCCGCCGCCCAGCAGAACGCTGTCGCAGACCATGGCCGCCTGCAGCAGCTCGATGATGTCCAATACCGACTTGCGCCACTTCTTCTTGCCGCGCGTTTGAAGCCCGATCAGCCCGATGTACTCCTCGTAGGTCTTGCCTTTCCTGTAGGGCAGGTGCGCAAGTTCGAGCGGCACTACGACGCCGTCCAGCACCATTGCCGAGCCCAGCCCGGTGCCTGTACCGAGAAACAACAGACGTCCGCCACGGTAGCCGCCCAGCGCTTGCATAGCCGCATCATTGATAAAGCGCAGCGGCTTGCCGAGCACCTTTTCATAGTCGAAATCCACCCAGCCGATTCCAAGGTTGTGCGGCTCCGCGATGGGACGATGGTTCATCACAGGACCGGGAAAGCCCACCGAAATCCGGTCGAACTTCCATCCCCGCGTGGCCGCGAGCACCTGCTGGCACATGCTTTCGGCAGTCAGCGCAGGTCCCGATGGAATCTTGATGGGAACGGGTGTGTCGCTGGAGGCAACCTTGATATTCGTTCCGCCTATGTCGATCACAAGAACTTTCATGTGCAGAATCCTAGCAGCATGAGTGGTACATCCACGATACTCACGAACGCGTAAGATTTCGTCCAGTCACAGAATGTAGCGGTTCGTGCATCCAAACACGGACGCGCGGTGTTCCAGGAGGACCTACGTTTGAGTTCGATACCCCACCAGCCCGAGCGGCTGACGCCAGACCCTTATCCGCGCCCCCAGATGCACCGCGCCAAGTGGATGTCGCTCGACGGCCGATGGCAGTTCTCGAATGGCCGCAGCCAGAACTCTGCGCAGCCCGGAGACGTGGTGTGGGATGATGAGATTCAAGTCCCGTTCAGCCCGGAGACTCCCGCCAGCGGCATAGCGGATACGGGCTTTTATACCGCGGTCTGGTATCGCCGCACCTGGCAGCAGACTGAGGTCCCCGCCGGCCAGCGCCTGATCCTGCACTTTGAAGCCGTGGACTGGAGCACGACCGTATGGGTGAACGGCCGCGCGGTCTGCAGCCATGAAGGCGGTTACACCCCCTTCAGCGCCGACATCACCGACGCGCTTGTTCCCGGCGCGACCCAGGAGGTCATCGTCCGCGCCGAGGACGATCCCGCAGATCTTGCCAAACCTCGCGGCAAGCAGGACTGGCGCCTGGAGTCGCACTCCATCTGGTACCCGCGCACCACCGGGATATGGCAGACCGTATGGCTGGAGACGGTTCCCGAGACCCGCATCGAGTCGCTGCACTGGACCTCCAGCCTGGAGCGCTGGGAAATTTCGCTCGACGCCTGCGTCAAGCTCGCCGCCGCAGCCCCCGCGCCGGACGTTGATCGCGAGCGTCTGCAGCTCTGCGTTCGTCTTTCGGTGGGCGGCAATATCATTGCACGCGATACGTACACGGTGATCGCGGGCGAAGTCCATCGCCGCATCGCGCTTTCTGACCCCGGCATCGACGACTACCGCAACACCCTGCTGTGGAGTCCCTCGTCGCCAACGATTATCGAGGCGCTTCTTGAACTGAAGGCGGCCGACGGCACGCTGCTCGACCGCGTGGAAAGCTATACGGCCTTGCGCACCGTGAGCACCCAGGGCGACCGCTTCCTGCTCAACGGGCGTCCGCTGATGCTGCGCCTCGTGCTCGACCAGGGGTATTGGCCCGACAGTGGACAGAGCGCGCCCGATGACGACGCGCTCATCCGCGACATCCTTCTGGTCAAAGCGCTGGGATTCAACGGCGTTCGCAAGCACCAGAAGATCGAGTGCCGCCGCTTTCTTTACTGGGCCGACCACCTGGGCCTGCTCGTCTGGGAAGAAATGCCAAGTGCCTACCGCTATACCACGCGCTCGATCGAGCGGCTGACCCGCGAATGGATGGAGGTAGTGGCGCGCGACCGCAGCCACCCGTGCATCGTCACCTGGGTTCCGTTCAACGAGAGCTGGGGCGTGCCTGACCTTCCGCTGGCTCCCGACCAGAGGCACTATGTTCGCTCGCTGTATGAATTGACCAAGGCGCTCGACCCGACGCGCCCGGTCATCGGCAACGACGGCTGGGAGAGTGTGGCTACCGACATCGTCGGGATCCACGACTACGACGACAACCCCGAGCGCATCGGCCAGCGTTACGGCGTCAGCCACATCGAAAGCCGGCTCTTCCAGCGCGAGCGCCCGGGCGGCCGCATGCTGCAGCTTGGCTCTCGCGAAGACGTGTGCGACCAGCCCATCGTGCTCACCGAGTTCGGTGGCATTGCGTATGCTCGCAATCATGTCGTCGTCGAGGACCAGGGCGAAACCGGTGTGAACTCGCCCCGCGGAGACATCAACCCGTCCACCGCCACCGCCACACCCATGCGCACGGCGGCGGAGATCATGAGCGCTGCTGCTTCGGTCGCAGGAGCGAACGGCGAAGAGTCCGCTGCCTGGGGCTACTCGGTTTCGCAAACCGCAGGCGACCTGCTGGCGCGCTACACCGCTCTGCTGAATGTGGTCCGCGCGCTGCCCGCGCTGGCCGGATTCTGCTATACGCAGTTTACCGACACCTACCAGGAGGCCAACGGGCTGCTCTACGCCGACCGCACGCCCAAGGCCCCCTATGAAGAAATCGCTCGCGCCACCAGCGGCTTCCTGCCCGACTTCGACCCGCAATCGCAGGCGCTCTGGCGCGAGCAAATACTGAAGCGCTGACGGGCGACAACAGCCCTGTTGGAACCTGTCAGCCTTCGCTCAGCGGAGGATACGTTTGTCGCCTCGCCCAACTGAGGCCTGGGGCTAGTTATCGTCCGAGCCGTCACTGTCGAAGGAACTGCCGTCGTCGAAGGAACTGCTGTCGTTGAAAGAACTGCTGTCGTCGGTCGAGCTGCCAGTATCCCAGGGATCGCTCTCGCTCTCCGGTGAGGCGAAGTCGTCCGTGCCGGCCGAACCGAAGCTGCTGGTGTCCGGCGAGTTCCGGTCATCGCTGCCCGAATTCCCCGTGTCCGCGAAGCCGTGTTGCGCATCGCTGGTGGCTGCGTCGGCGTGGTGCCCGGCTTCGGATGCTGCGGCTCCCGACCCACTGCCGTCACGGCTGGCATCGTGAGCCGGGTTGTAAAAGCTGCTGCTGTCCGTATCGCCTGCGGCATGGTGTTCCCCTGCGGGACGGTCCTCGTAGTAGTTGTTGACGGTGGTGCCGCGCTCGTGGCCGAAGCCTTCTCCGTATCCGGAGTGATGGCCGCCGAACATCGACTCCACGCCCTCAAACAGCAGCGCCCCCGCGGCAACACCCGCAGCCGTTGTAGCCGCGGTGCGCAGAAAGCTGCCACCACCAGACCCTTGTCCAAACATGCCAGGTGCGGCATAGCCCTGCTGTGTATACCCCTGCTGTGTATACCCCTGCTGTGGGTAGCCCTGCTGTGGGTAGCCCTGCTGCGGATACCCCTGTTGTGGGTAGCCCTGCGGCGGGTACGGCTGTTGCGGATAGCCCTGCTGCTGCTGCGGCGGCGCTCCGCCGTAGACGGGCGCGCCATAGGGCGGCTGCCGCGATCCCTGGTTGCCCGCCTGCCCGTAGCTGGGTTGCGGCTGCAACTGATTTTGCGGTGATGCCGTCGGCGCGGACGAGCCTCCGCCGAAGAATCGGTCCAGCCAGCTGCCGGAGCTCTGCTGCGGCGGATGCCCTGCGTTCTCTCGAAGCCGCGCCAGCTCATCGTTAGCGCTGTTCAACTGCGCCTGCGCCTGCAACATGCCCTGCTGCTGCACCAGCACGGTCTGCGCCAGGATGTAGATTGCGTCAGGGTTGCCGCCCAGACCCTGCTGCAGATGAGCGGCCGCCTCGGGGTCGCGATCAGTGACTTGCGTGCTGCGGATGCGGTCGATCAGACCGTCGATCATCTGTGTCTCTTGCGGGGTCATGCGCGGTGTCCTCTTTTCCACTTCCTACGTTTTCCACTTCCTACGTTTTCCACTTCCCACGTTCCATGCAGGCTGTTCGATGCAGCCCATGATCTATACGTTTGCGCAATCCCCATAGTTCAGCCGCGCAGGATTTGAGCCCGGCCCGTGCTTCCTGCTAGACTTACGAACGTAGCAGGTTGTGAGCGCCACGAAGCGCGATTGCAGCCTGGGTGTGGGGCTGTAGCTCAGCTGGGAGAGCGCCTCGTTCGCAACGAGGAGGTCAGCGGTTCGATCCCGCTCAGCTCCACCAATACCTCAATCCAATAGACGCTAAGGACTCGAAAAGCCGCATACAAGCTGGGTTTTCGATGCCGTTTGGTCTAACAGTCGTCTACTGGGTGCTTGGTGGACGGGGAGAGCCGGCGAACGAGGCAGAATTCGCCCGGAGCTATTGAAGTGTTGATGCGGACGCTTCCGCGAAACGGCAACGGAATACGCTATCTAGCGATGCCGGATGGTTGAGCCTTTAGCTCACAGTCGGTACGCTCGGGTCTCGTCGCGATCATCCGCCGCTGAATCAGACTTCCGTTCCTCTGCTGAAATGGCAAGCGCCTTCGACCAGATCAATTTGAAACCTTGCTCGAAGACCTCGGCGTGTTCCGCCTTCTGATAGACCACCTCAACACCCTCGGGATACTCGGAATGTCTCTGCTTAAGGAGTTCGGCCAGGGCGCGTACCACTGGTTCTCCAAACGGGTTGTACAGGTAGACCAGCAGGGGTCTTTGCGGGAGAGGAAAGTCCAGAACGTCTCCGCACACAATACGGATTGGGCATAACGCTTTTCCCGCTGCGGTCCAAATGGCCACATTCGCTTCCGCCACGTTTGCGAGTTCGCGATTGAGCTCGACTCCGACCACCTCACGAAACCCAAACTGCGATGCCAACATCACTGCCCGCCCCTTGCCGCATCCTGCGTCGATGAACGTATAGTCCGACACCGGGCGGGCTATACCACTGGAAGCCCACATCTCCATGGCAGCCACAAAAATGGATGGCGATATGCCTGCGTAACCCGTAATAAAACGGTCGTGGGCATGGCCCATGCCTAGATCGTGACCCGCAATGTAGCCACCGGTATCAGTACCATGTTGCACATCGAAGGGGTGCGGTGGCGGAGGGCCGGGCGGCGATATTTTCCGGACCAGGCTGGTGGCCGCAGCTGCGATCGTTCTGGTGACGCCACGCTGTTCCAGCGACCACTGAAGTTTGCGAATGACGCCCACGGAACCCCTTCCCCGTATGTCTGGATCTTAGAATTCGACTCCGATTACCCCTCATGGAAGCCGTTTGGTGACTGTACACCCGCGAATGCGTTTATTGCATCTCATTACAAAACCCAGCAGGTTGGGCTCCCGGCTCCCCAGGCATTCAGAGCAATTGGGTGCGAGACCGTACGGCTTTGTAAACACTGTGATGTTCTCTCGCTCCCAAGTCGTCGATCGGCAATCGTCATCGTTGCTCGCTGCACCACAGCTGGCGTTCACCCCCAGTCCTGTCTGTGATCCGATGGATGCGGAGTGCTCCATCTTTCGAGGCATGGATGCAGTCCTCAAGTTGCAACCTCAGTTAGCGGACCTCGCCCAGCGATTCGGCCAGTGGGGAAGTGCCGATCACCTTGCATACTTTATGTCAGCTCGCGGATCGGCCAGAAAGACTCCCTACGTGGTTCTTTTTCGCGACGTCTCCGACGGGCCAGGCGCTAACGGAGGAGGCGGACTGGCAGCCGCTGTAGTCCTCTTCGAATACGACTTGCTAGTGAGGTCACGCGTGTTCAGCACGTTTGATTGGACGGGGCGCAGAAACGTTTTCGCCCCGGCTGGCAGGAGGGCAGAATTTGCCGCAAAGGCCGCGCGGTCGCTGCTTAATAATGGCGCCCAGATCGTTCACATCTCCGTATGCGAACACTTTTCAGACGAGCATCATCCTGCTCTGCCGCACACGACGGCGGAACACGTCCACGCAGACGCCTCCCATTCGAGTTCTCGTCAGGGTGGCCCGGGTCAGGCCCGCTGGACCAGCCTGACAAGAAATGTTCCTTTGTACCTCCGCATCCATCCAACGTTCGACGCAACGTTGGCCGAGATTCACAAGAAGACGCGCGCAAACCTTCGCTACTACAGGCGTCGCAGCGAGACGGATTTGGGATGCCGGTTTGTTTCGGACGCACACCTCACGCTCGCCGACTTCGTCGCCTTGAACCAGCAGTGCGCGTTCGCGGTATCGGCAGAGTACGCGCGGTCAAGGTATGAACTGCTGCAGCGAACCCCGGGGCACTTTTTGCGCGGGGTGGTTGACAAAGAGGGGCGCTGGCTTTCCGTCGTTGGAGGGCGCAAGTATGGCCGTGCCGCAGAGATTGACTGGCAAATGAACCGGGCCGATCTTCCCGGATATTCCTTGTCGACCGTGATGCGATCCTACGTCCTAGAGCACGAAGGCCTGCTGGGATCGACTGCGCTTTTCATTGAGGGTGGTACCCCGTCACCTTTGCGACAGTCATTCATCCATGGGGCCGTGGAAGACTTCGTGACGAAACGCACCTCACCACGAAATTTGTCGCTTGAAACCCTGTACCGCCGCATACTGCCCGAGAAAAACTACCTTGGACGGATTCTCAGGAACCCCGAGCTCAAGTGGAAAAAGTGGTAACCGGTTTCGGAGTCGCAAAGTCTGTCGCCGCCCGCTTCCGACCTGGCGGGCTTATCTGTATTCCTCAAGCCGGCTCATCCGTGAGTTGAAAGACCAGGCGACCACCCTTTGCGATCTGCGCGTGATCGACCGACAAGCCCTGATGCTCCGCGCCGTTCCAGGTCAGCCCTTTCACATAGATCGACTTCGGCGACTGCCTTTGTGCTTCGATCACCAGCGTGCGGCCGGGCCCCACGGTCAACTCCGCGCGGTCGAACAGCGGCGTCCCGATGTCGTACTTCGCGCTCACCGGATCGACAGCATAAAGACCCAGCGCGCTGATCACGAACCACGCTGACATTTGTCCGCAATCCTCGTTACCGGCCATGCCGTCAGGCTTGTTGTCGTACATCGTTTCCAGCAGGCTGCGCACGCGGGCCTGCGTCTTGTGCGGAGCGCCGGCGTAGTTGTACAGGTACGCGATGTGGTGGCAGGGCTCGTTGCCGTGCGCGTACTGGCCCACCATGCCGGTCACGTCGGGCGGCATGTCAGGCGGCATCTCCGAGCTCTGATGGAACAGCAGGTCGAGCTTCGCTATGAACGCTTCATTGCCGCCGATCGTCTCGATCAGCAACTGCGGATCATGCTGAACGCAGAACGTGGTTTGCCAGGCGTTGGCCTCGGTATAGTCGCGCCACTTGCCGCTCACCTTGATGCCCTTCGGATTGAAAGGATTGCCCGCCCAGTGCCCGTCCGCAAACCGCGGACGTATAAAGCCCGACGTCTTGTCGTACAGATTCGTAAAGTTTCTTGACCGCTTCATCAGCAAGTCATGGTCGCCCTGCTCTCCCGCCGCCATGGCCAGCGCAGCCACGGCGCGGTCGTCATACGCGTAGTCGAGCGTCTTGCTGGCAGACTCTTCTTCCAGATCGCAGGGCACAAAACCGTACTTCCGATAGGCCGCAAGTCCGCGATAGTCGTCCTCCATCTCACGCTTGCGGAACGGTGCGTACGCGGCTTTCGCATCGATGCCGGGAAAGCCCTTTACGATTGCCTCCGCCACTACCGGCGCAGAATGATAGCCCACCATGCAACCCGTTTCTTCGCCCTGCAGCGGCCAGACTGGAACGCCGGCAGGGCTCTCGTTCGCCATGCGGATCATGCAATTGATCAGGTCCGGCACGCGCTCGCCAAACACCAGCGTGAACATCGGATGAAGCGCGCGATATGTGTCCCACAGTGAGAACGTGCTGTAGTTATGCGCGCCAGCCGGCAGCGTGTGGATCCTGCGATCCATACCGCGATAGCGCCCGTCCACATCGTCGAACAGCGTCGGCGCAACCATCATGTGGTACAGCGCCGTGTAGAAAATCTCCATGTACTTCGTGTCGGAAGACGTGATGTGGATGCGCCCTAACTCCTTCTTCCACGCAGCATGTGCGGCGGCACGCACACCCTCAAAGTCCCATCCGGGTATCTCGGCCTTCAGGTTCGCGGTAGCGCCTTCGGTGCTGATAGCGGAGATGCCGGTCTTCAGAAAAACGACCTCATCCTGATGCGTCTTGAAGTGCAGCACGGCGCGCAGGGCCTTGCCTCGAACCTCCTGCTGCGGTCCGCTGAGCAGCTTGCCATCGGAGTAAATATCCACTCGTTCCAACGGCTTCGAAAATTTCATGCTGAAGTACAGCTCGCGGCCCTTGGCCCACCCATTCGTACTGCGCCCCCCGACGATCATGTCGTCGCCAACCACCTTCAGCGTCGACCACAACACCGGCGGCGGGACGGGGTCTGGCCGTGAGGGGTCCGGCGTGTCCATGCCCGCGTGCATCAGGTCCAGCAGGATCACCGCCTTCTGCGACGCGGGGAAAGTGTACTTGTGAAAACCCGCGCGCTCGGTCGCCGTCAACTCTGCCTTCACCTTTGAACCCTGCAGCAGCACCGAGTAGTAGCCCGGTGTCGCGACCTCATCCGCGTGCGAAAACTTCGCGCGATAACTCGCGGGGCTGTCCACCTCCGCCGCTGGATCGAACTGAAAATCGTCGGTCGCCGGCATCACCAGGAAGTCAAACAGATCGATGGCCCCTGTACCGCTCAGGTGCGTGTGGCTGAAGCCGAGGATGGAGTGATCGTCGTAGTGGTACCCCGAGCAGTGGTCCCAGCCATGCACGCCGGTGTCCGGCGAAAGCTGCACCGCGCCAAAGGGAACCGTCGCTCCAGGGAACACGTGCCCATGCCCGCCGGTTCCGATGGCGATCTTTACAAAGCGCGTAAGGTCGGCCGCGGGCACTGTCGGCTGCGCCAGCAGATGATTCACCGCGGCTTGAGAAGCAACAGCGTTTCGCGCCAACGCCGCCATGGAAGCGGCAGAAAGTCCGCCAAGGAAAGATCGTCTGGATACCATCGTGCTCCTTGCGCCCGCATTTCGATGCATTGCTTGCGCTGCTGCATGCTAGTGGGTTGTGGTGCCCTCTAGCAAGGCGTCCACACAGCCCGCCGGTTTGTTGACCGGGTTGCAGCGAGCGGTCAGCCCGCCGGGCAGACCTACGAAGAAGCCCGTCCACGACGCAGGCTCTGACGCCGGATAGTCGGTGCTGATCATCTGCGCACCGCTGGCCAGCGCCAGGTCACGGCGTGTGGTGTCGTTCGTGCGCGCCTGCTCTGTGCCTTCGTCGCTGCGCGTGCGCACCAGGTAGCCTTGCTGCACCAGGGCGTCAATTGCCTCACGCGTGCCATCGTTCTGCTCGACGAACGCCGCATCGGCTTCGCCGGGAACAGCATTTGTGAAGAGTACCCGGCCGCGCAGGGAAGGGTGGCCTGCCGCGTAAATCGGCCCGGCCTTCTTCTGATCCATCAGGAAGACCACACGCCCCCGCGCCTTTTCGAGCGTAGGCCAACCGTTATTCTTCGCGTCGGTAATGGCCGCGTTGAGCGTCGTATGCTTGCCGCGGACCTCGTCCGGCGTGATGATCTCGCCCGGCTGAAACACGCTGCGAATCTCCGCATCGAGCGCATCGAAGCGAGCGGAGGTAAACGGTTCCGCGATCGGCGCATCGGGCATGCTCGGAATGCCGCCCTCTTTCGTTTCGACCAGCAGCATCAGCGGCAGATGTCCGGGATGCGCCTTCGACCACGTCCGGACGTTTGTCAGGCAGGCAACAAAAGTGTGGCAGGTTACACGCTCGTCGAGATCCTGCACATGCATCACCTTGAAGCCGGGCTTGTCCATCTCATGCTCCGGATCAAAATCCGGATCGGCAGGCAGGCCCGCTGCGGCGACGCGCTGCACGATCTTCGGGTGCGCGAAGCGTCCACCCTTCTCGTCGACGTAGATGTCGATCTCGATCTGCCGCACACCGCCGCTCAACTGATCCGCGAGCGGCGCATGACTATAGTCGAGCGACCGCAAAGTCTTCGGGCTGCGTGCTTCCAGATACTTGCGCTCGCTGGGCGCGAACCCCGCGTGGTAGCTGTTGTGCGACCCAATCACCTGAATCTGATGGATGCGCACCGTCTTGTCCTGCGCACGCTGCGCGGCCTTGTCCACCTGCGCGAAACTACACGTTGTTGCGCAGAGCGTAAGCGCCAGCACGAGAAATCGAAATCGAAGCATGGTTGTCCTTGGCGCCTTCAGACGCGGGTTTTGTAGGGCTTGCTGAAGTGGGTCGACCACTCGACCAGGTCGGCGTTCAACCAGCGGATGCTCTGCTTGCGGCTGTCGGCCTCAAACAGCATGTAAGCATTCGGATCGTAGCGCGTTGCGCCCGAAACATAATGCTGCGGCCCGTACGTATGCGCAAAATCGACCCACTTGTGCCAATGGCCCGAGATGACGTACGGAATGGCATCGCGATTCTTCCGCAGCAGCGGATGCAGACCGAAGTCGCGCACCTCGGTCGCATTCACGATCCACAGCGGATAGTGAACAAACACCACTGTCGGCTTTCGCTCGGCCAGCAGCGCTTCGAACCACAGCAACTGCTCTTCGCCCAGCGAGCCTATACCTTTGTTGAAGTCCGGCGAGCGCTGGTCCCAGGTCGAGCCCAGAAAATTATTCAAATGCACGAACCGGAAACCTTTGTAGTCCAACGAAGAATAGGGCTTGGCCTTCAGCTTTTCCGCAAATAGCTTGTGCGACATTTCACGCGACACCCGCGGCACGTCGTAGTCGTGGTTGCCGAAGCCCAGATGCACCGGCATTTCGAACTGCCCGAACATCTCATGCGCCAGGTCGATGCGCGTCTTGTGTTGGAAGTAGAAGTCATAATCCGCCGACGGATAGTTGTGAAAGCAATCACCCACCACAAACGTCTGCTCGATCTTCGGGTTGAGCGAGTTGATCCACGCCCGCGCCGATCCGAGACGCTCAGCGGTGCGCAGAATGCTTTCGTTATCCTCGACTCCGTTCTCGCCGCCAGGCTTGTAGAACTCGTCGATCACATGCGGATCGGCAATCACCGAAAAGTGAAAACGTTCCGCCGTGGCGGGCAGCGCGGTCGCAGCCCACGCGTGCTCGGTCGCCAGCGAACCCAGCGTGGCAAGGCCTAATTGACTGAAGGTGCGGCGGTCCATCGGATCTCCTCATCCTGCGCAGGTCTGAAGTCTGCAACGGCGCCGTGCTGAGGCACGTGCGCCGTTCGGTTGTGAACCTCGATGCGTGTTTAGAACAGGATCTTGGCAGCCAGTTGCAGTTGCCGCGCCGGATAGGCCGTCGTGATGGTGCCAAAGCTACCGTTCGAAATGTTGCCGTCCGGTGCGCCGTAGTTCACCTTGTTCAGCACGTTGAACGCCTCGGCACGGAAGTCCAGCTTCGACGACTCGCTCCAAAGGTTGAACGCCTTGTGCAGACCAAGGTCAGTCTGGAAGAACGAGTACGAGCGCAGGTTGTTTCTCGACACGTTGCCGTACGCCGTCGTGCTTCCATAAAGCGAATACGAAGGGTAGTCATAACTCGAACGAGCCAGGTACCCGGTCAGCGCGCCGCCCGTTGTCTTGACGATGTTTGAGCTCAGTCCCTTGAACGGTGTGCCGTTGATGTGCTGCGGACGCAGCGACACCAGGTCGGTGGTAAAGAGCGGCGCTACACCCGTGCCTCCAGGCGCCGTGTTGCCGGTTGTGGTGGACGAACTGTAATTCAGGTTCACCGGCAGACCACTCGTCATCGTGTTGATAGTGGTCAACTGCCAACCGCCCAGCACCGCATTCACAACCCCATTGGAGTTGCTGCCGTAGCGCCGTCCGTGGCCATACGGCAGGTCGTACACGATCGACGTCGTGTCGGCCAGCGGCTGGTCGTACCCTGAAGGGCCGTAGTCGCTGCTGGGGTTGGTAAAGTTCACGCGCGAGTTATCGCCGTTCGCCGTCTCGAGATGGCCAGACGACAGATCGAACGTGCGGCTGTAAGTAAACGAGTTGAGAATGTACAGCGCACCCACCCGCTTTTCCACCTTCAACTGCAGCGCGTTGTAATTGGAAGACCCCCCGCCGTAAGCGATTTCGATATCGCCGAAGGTAGGCACCGGCCGCCGGTTCTGATAGCTGGTGGCTGGGTTCCCGTTGCAGATTGCCGCCGTGTTCAGGCAGGCAGCGGCCTGGTTGTAGTCCGCCAGCACCTGAAGATGCGTTCCCTTGTTGCCGACATAAGCGATGTCCAGCACGATGCCGGCGGGCAGCTGCTGCTGTATTCCACCGAAATAGCTCTGCACATAACCAGTCTGGAAGTTCGGCTTGATGTAACGCGACGTTACCTTGGACGGAACGAAGTAAGCCGGGCTCGTCAGCACGTTCGAATAGCCCTGCTGCGTCTGCCGGAAGCAGGTCGTTTGATCCTGGGTGTCCGACGTGCACCGGTTCAATCCCGGTGTCGCTGCAAACGGACTCGGATTGTTGATCGCAGCGTTGATGACGTTGGGACCGTTATACGTCAGGTTGTTCTCGCCGCCCGCGCGATTGAACTGCGTAAAACTCACTCCGTACCCGCCGCGAATCACCGTCTTCGCCGATTGCGTGTAGGCGAACCCGAAGCGCGGTGCAACGTTGGTCTTCGGCATATATACCAATGCGCGATCGTAGATGCTTCCCGACTTCGCCTGGATCAGTGTTTTTGTGTTGGGATCGAAGTTCGCCAGCTTGTTGTCGCGTTCCCATTGCGGCGTTGCCAGCTCATAGCGCAGGCCGGCGTTCACGGTCAGGTTCGGAAACAGCTTCACGTCATCCTGAAAGTACATGAAGTTGAAGCGCTGGCGCAGGTTGACGATGGCGAAGTTGGTCAGCGAGTACGACGAGCGATTACCCAACAGAAAATCAGCCAGGTTACGCGCCTGAGAGATCTGCGCCGCAGCCGAGTTGCCGGTCGCCGTATCGGTAGGCAAACAGTTCGTCGTCACGGTCGACGAACACGTGGGGTAGTAGGTCGCTGAAGGCCCGGTCGCGTACGCGCTGGCGTAGTTGTCCTGCCCATAGCTGGGGTTGAAGTCATTCACCTCCGTGTTGACGGCCTGGTACTCGTAACCAAGCTTCATGGAGTGCCTACCCTTGATGAACGTGAAGTTCGCCTTCGGGTTATAAATCGTCGGGTTCTGGAACTGGGGATTGGACGACTGCGCTCCGAACTGCGTAAAGCCGTTCACCGACTGCGCATTCAAATTGCGCACCAGCCGCGGATCGGTCGGGATGCCGTTGGTGATGCCGTTCTCGGTCAGCAGGGAAGAGGCGCCTTGCCCAAACGGACTCTTTCCGCCCAGGTTCTGCGTCCACGCAAAGCGCACATCCAGAAGCTTGTTCGCCGAAATCGACCAAGTGGTTCCAGCCGCAATCTGCTTGTTCTTAATGTTGACGTTCGAGTTTGAGTTGCCGCCCGCGCGCCCGGGCACTGTGGGCGGATCGAAGATGGAGGTCGCGTGCTGACTGTAGCGGCCAAACAAGCTCCACTTGCCATTGAAGGTATGGTCCACGCGGCCGTCGCCCTTGTCATCGACGATCGTCCCGCGTGGAGAGTTCACATAGTTGTTGGAGAACGTATTGGATGCGATGGGGAAGGCATTTCCGGGCAGCGCCGCCAGCACCGCTTTTGCAAACGGAGTAGCCTGCGCGTTTACATTGCCGTTGAAGAAGTCCGTGCCCGTGACCGGGTTGAACAGTGGGATGGGGGCGGTGCTGCCATCCACGCGGTGCAAAAGGAAGATTCCCGAGCGCTGCTCGGCGTTCGGCAACGTTACCGCCGTGGCGGGGTTGCGAAAGATCTGACGCAGCCCTTCGTAATCTACAAAGAAGAACGTGTGGTCCTTGATGATCTTTCCGCCAAACGTGCCGCCAAACTGGTTGCGGATAAACACCTGCTTCACCGGTTTACCGGTCGCGTCCTTGGCCGGAGCGAATGGCCCGATCGCATTCAGGTTGGTGTTGCGCAGATAGTCGTACACCTTGCCGTGGTATTTGTTGGTGCCGCGCCGCGTCGCCACGTTGATCACCGCACCCGAAGCGCGTCCGTATTCTGCCGAATAGTTGTTGGTCTCCACCTTGAACTCGTCCACCGCATCTGGCGAGGGTGGAATGTTCTCGTTCGCGAAACCCTGGTTCGACGTGCCGTAATTATTGTTGTCCAGACCATCCAGCAGGAAGTTGTTGAAGGCCGAACGCTGCCCGTTGATGTTGAACGATGCTTCACGGCTGGAAGCCGTTTGATTCTCGAGCACCGACTTCCGCGCTCCCGGAACGAGCAGCACAAGGTCCGCGTATGAGCGGCCGTTCAGCGGCAGATTCTCGACCTCGCGCGTGCCGATCACCTGTCCGCGAGAGCTCGTTTCGGTCTCCAGCAACGTCGGCGCGGAGCTTACCGTCACCGTCTCGGTCACTGCGCCAAGCTTCACCGCCAGGTCAACCCGCTGGCGGGAGTTGGTGGTCAGCACAAAGTCCGGTGTCCGTGTACGCTCGAACCCTGCCGCCACCGACTCCACGTGGTAGCTGCCGATCGGCACGCTCGCAAACTCGTAGCGTCCCTCGCTGTCCGTCGTTGCCGTCTTCACCACGTTCGTGCTGGTGTTGGTCAGCGTCACGGTTGCGTTTGAAACCGCAGCCCCGGAGCCATCCTTCACCGTGCCGAGCACCGACGCCGACTCGAACTGCGCATGAGCGTATACCGCAGGCAAAAGCAGAAGAAGCACCGCCACCAAGCGGAGCCAGGCGTGGGTGCCGCGGGTGGACTGTCGTTCCAAAGTGCCGGCCATCCCACTCATCTGCCGCATTGCCAAGTTGATTCGCATCGTTTTTTTCTCCGAAGAAGGTTCGCTGCACGTGACACTTTCGTCCAATGGACAGGTCCGCGCGACGCCCTTTTATTTGGTTGGTCGGAGAGAAAGGTACGCTGCCGAAATGCCCCGTGTCAACGGCGGAATACGTCCGTCAACGGTAACGTAAACCCCTATCAATCGTCGCTAAGTGTAATGATTGCAACGAAACGGGCAATGAGTCATCGAAATCAGCGCAAACGTGATTTTCACGGTCTTGCAACATTCGCGCGGCAAATGCCGGCTAAGCCTGTTTTGCGGCACGCAGTAATCGGCAATCGGTGGGCGGAGCCGCGGCCGACTGCCACTCAATGTGCAGAGCGCAAGCCCCACAATCCTGACGCGTAAAAACCCCGCTCTGCCGATGCGCAGCGCGGGGTCTGTTGTTGCAGCAATATTGCGTCTACCAGGCAATCTTCTCGGGAAAGAACTCCGCAAACAAGTCATCGTAGTACGGTTTCAATGCCTTTACGTCCGGCTTCGTGTGTCCCTTTGAATACAGGTCGTACACGTTGAACTTGTTCACCCACTCCAGCATCTCGTGGTCCTGCGGCGTCATCAGGTGCTGGTACGCTCCATGGCGATGCGCCGCGTAGAACGAGTGATACCGAAGCATGGCGAGCGACTCTGGCGGCATATAGTTCTTCATCACCTCGTAAATATAGCCGTCGTGTCCGAACGAGAGATGCACCTTGTCCAGCCCGCAATGCGGTGCGTAGATCCCATATTTGGTCTGGTATTCAGGCACCAGACTGTCCGTGTTGTCATGAAAATATTCGGGAAAGACGATATCTTTCGAATAAGCGCAACCCACCGGGAACGTATCGCCCACCACTCCCCACTGCGGCTCGCCCCACAGGCAAAGCACCTTGCCGAGATCGTGGATAAAGCCCGTCAGCACGAACCAGCGCGGATGACCGTCGCGGCGAATCGCTTCCGACGTTTGCAGCAAATGCTCGATCTGTGTGAGGTCCGTATCGGGATCGCTGTCGTCCACCAGCGTGTTCAGAAACTCCGCCGCTTCCCAGATGCTCTTCATGCCCTTATGGAGGCCGAAGTACTCCTGTTCCTTGCCCAGGACGTAATCGAGAGTCTGGTACTTATGGTTCAGCCGATAGAACTCGGCCACCCCCGGCGTCGCCTTTTCGTCATACTGGCGGAACTCGGTTTCGCTCTTTCCTTCCTGGTAACGCCCGGTCAGAAAATCATCCCACTCATCCATATCTTTCAGGGGATCTTTCAAAGGGGTAGCGTGAGGGGCTGCGTCCAAAACCTCTAACGTGGCTGCGTTGTTGTTTGACATGGGAGTAGACCTCGGAGGTACACGCATTCCCCATCAAGGGGCCGCGTTACCGGTAACTATAAGCGATTCCGCCAACCATGGGCAACATCTGCGCCGAAAATCTGCGCCACGCCGGAAACCTGTAAGATTCAGCCTCCGCTCGACTGCCGCACCACCAGCGTCGGCTTCATCAACACGCTGCGCGGTGGCTGGTCCGGGTGCGCCGCCAGGTCCAGAGCCATCTCGCCCGCCACGCGCCCCAACTCCGCCGTCCCGTGATCCACCGAGCTCAGCGGCACGCGCAGATAATCCGCATACCGGATGTTCCCGCACCCAATAAACGCGATGTCTTCGGGCACCCGCAGCCCGGCGTCGAGCGTTGCTTTGATCGCCCCCATCGCGGAAAGATCGTTGTAGCAGAACACCGCATCCGGGCGCGGCGTCAACTTCAGCAGCTCCTGCATAGCCTGAAAGCCCGCAATATCGCCGGTTTCGTCGAAACGGTCGCGCAGTACGATGTACTCATCCGGCACCGCGACGCGCGCCTCGGCCAGCGCATTCCGGTAACCCCGCAGGCGGTCGAACGACGGACTGGTGTTCTGCCCGCCGATATGTGCGATGCGCCGTCGGCCTTGCTCTATGAGGTGCCGCGTGGCGAGCTCGCCCACCATCACATCGTCCGAGCCGACAAAGTGCGCCGCCAGGTACGGGAAGTTGCGATCAAACAGCAGGTACGGCGTCTTCTCGTCGCCAAGCTCGTAGAAGTTGCGCAGCTTCGCCTGGCAGGACGCGATCAGCAGCACATCGATACCGCGCCCCAGCAATGTGCGAATTTCCTGCATCTCCACGGCAGGGTCTTCCTCCGACGACGCCAGAATGAGCGCCTGGTTGGCCGCGCGCAAAACGCCGCCCAGCGACTTCGCAAACTCCGCAAAGAACGGATGCACCAGGTCCGGCACCACCAGCCCAACAGTGTACGTGCGTCCACTGGCGAGCCCTCGAGCCATCATGTTGGGCCGGTAATTCAGCTCCTTCATGCGCTTCAGCACGCGCTGCCGCGTCTCGTCTCCCACATCGCGATTGCCGCGCAGCACCTTGGAAACAGTGACCACGGACACGTTCAGATCGCGCGCAATATCCTTTAGCCGGATGGCCATCGAAGCTCCCCTAGCTCTCTAAGAAAATCGCGTCCTGCGCCACAACGCCAGACCGCCGATCAGCACGCTGATCAGCAGCACAATCGACAGAACGCCGATCCATACGAAGTTCATCGCCAGCGGAGGCACCGTAGCCCGTACCCCGAGCCACACGAAAACGCCCGTAGCCACCAGCACAATCAGGTAGTCCCACCAGCGCCGCCGCTCGCCTAGACCATCGGACCCACTGAGGTCATCGCCTGTCTGTGCGGCCTGGGTGCGTTCGTAATCCAGGTTGTAGCGATCGCATTCGCGCAGCACGGCCCCGTGGTTGGAGATCTGCTCACGCCCTGTCGCCACGGCCGTGCTTACCGCAAACGCGCCCAGGATCATGATGGCTGAACCCGCCAGCACCAGCATCTTGTGGTGCAGGTCTGCCGTGGCGAGTTCTCCAAACACCAGTGCGCCCCACGCCAGTCCCCAAAGCTGATTGGTGTTCGAGAGCGGTATGCCGCGTCCGATACCCAGATACTTCGTAGCGAATTGCTGAAAGAGGTCGCCGATCACCCACACGAACCCGCCCAGAAACAGCCAGAAGAGAGCGCCGCGGGTATGCAGCAGTTGGAAGGCAGAGGAGTGCAGTCCGCCGTCGAGCGCCAGGGTCAGCGCCAACACCGTCCCCAGTTCGCCGACCGTAAATGCCGTGATGAACGAAAGCGGATTCATACCGCTGATGTAGGCTTTGCGATAGGGAATGTACATCGTTCCCCACATCACGCTTGCGCCGATAGCCGCGGCAATGCCGCCGATGTGATTGGTGCCTCCGCTGCTGCCGCCGTGCAGCGTGCTGAAGCCGAGCATGATCGCCGCCGTCACGATCGCGACCACACCCAGTACGACCTTGCTGATGGTCTTGCCGCTCGCGCCCTCGAGCTCACGGAACAGCAGCCGTCCCCACAGCAGGCCCACCAGCGAGTTCGTATTCCACAGCGGAAACGCGATCGACAGACCCACGTCCCGGATGGCAAACACCGTCAGCGTATTCGCGACCGCCCACAGCGCTCCGGCCAGCAGCGCCCAGACGATCAGATGCTTCTTCTCCGCCAGGTCGGCGAACACGTAGCTGGTGCCTTTCAGCAGGGTTGGGAAAGTCCACCGCGCGGTGAACACGCCTGCCACCATGCACAGCGAAATGGCAAACGGCGAGTAGCCCGCATTCACCAGTTTTGTCGGCGCTTCAGCCGCTCCCAGCCACACCCCCGCGGTCAGCCCGCAGATGACGCCGAGTACATGAAGCGACATCCCTGCCTTGCGAGTTGCCTGTGTGGCGACCGTCATCGAGAATCCTGCCTCTATCGCGAGAGCGCGACTTTAGTGCAGCACAACCAGCAGTGCGATGCCTGCCAGAAGAACAAAAAACGGCACCAGGAAATGGCTGTCCGTGACAATACAGCGGGTAAGTTGCAGCAGGGTCATGCGAATCCCTCTTCCCATCAACGTTACGTCAGCGGTGACTTAGCGGGAAGCCTATCGATTCCGGCCAGAGGTGTCAACGGCAGCGATGCACACTGCCTCAAAACACTTTTTCTTCCAACACCCGCAGCAAATACTGGCCGTACGTGCTTTTCGCAATGCCGGCCGCCAGCGCGCGAAGCTGAGCCCCATCGATGAAACCCTCGCGGTACGCGATCTCTTCCGGACAGGCCACCTTCAATCCCTGCCGATGTTCGATCGTGTGGATGAAGTTGCTGGCCTCCAGCAGCGAGTCGTGCGTGCCGGTGTCGAGCCAGGCCAGGCCACGCCCCAGCACCTGCGTCCGCAGCTCTCCACGCCGCAGATACCACGAGTTCACTTCTGTAATCTCAAGCTCTCCGCGCGCCGAAGGCTTCAGGCTGCGCGCCACCTCGACCACCTGCGCATCGTAAAAATAAATGCCCGTCACCGCATACCGCGACTTTGGCTTCAGCGGCTTTTCCTCGAGCGAGATCGCGCGGCCTTCGGCATCGAACTCCACCACGCCATAGCGCTCCGGATCGTTCACCGGATACGCGAACACCGTTGCGCCGGAGGTCTGCTGCGAAGCCTCGCGCAGCGTCTTCGCGAAGTCGTGGCCATAGAAAATGTTGTCGCCCAGTACCAGGCAGCACCCCTCGCCCGCCAGGAACTCTTCGCCAATCAAAAACGCCTGTGCCAGTCCGTCGGGCGACTCCTGTACGGCATACTCAATCTTCAGCCCCCACTGAGCGCCCGTCGAGAGCAGCTGCTCAAAACGCGGCGTATCTGCAGGCGTCGAAATCACCAGGATCTCGCGTATGCCCGCCAGCATCAGCGCAGACAATGGATAGTAGATCATCGGCTTGTCGTACACCGGCAGCAGTTGCTTCGAGATTGCCTGAGTTACAGGATGCAGCCGCGTCCCTGACCCGCCGGCCAGAATGATGCCCTTCATTGCGCGCCTGCTTTCTCAAGCGTGGCCCGCGCGTCATAGTTCCGGCTGATCCACTGTTGATACGCGTGTTGATACGCGCCGCTCGTAATGCTGTCGATCCACGCCCGGTTCTCGAGATACCACAGCACTGTCTTGCGCAGCCCGCTCTCAAAGCTTTCTATCGCGCCCCAGCCCAGCTCGCTCTCGATCTTGCGAGCGTCGATCGCATAGCGCCGGTCATGTCCTGGACGATCTTCCACGTATCGAATCAACTGCCGGTGCGGAGCATGCGGCGAGTCAGCGCGAAGCTCGTCCAGCAGAGCGCACACCCCCTCCACCACGGCGAGATTGCTGCGCTGATTGCCGCCACCCACGTTGTACGTCTCGCCCACGCGCCCACGCGCCAGCACCGCACGAATCGCCGTGCAGTGGTCGCGCACATATAGCCAGTCGCGCACCTGCTGCCCGTCCCCGTACACCGGCAGGGCCTTGCCCGCCAGCGCATTCGTAATCATCAGCGGAATCAGCTTTTCTGGAAATTGCAGCGGGCCATAATTATTCGAGCAGTTCGTGATCAGCGCCGGCAAACCATAGGTGTGCACCCACGCACGCACCAGGTGATCGGACGAGGCCTTGCTGGCAGCATAGGGCGAATTCGGCGCAAACGGCGTGTGCTCATGGAACGCAGCGTCTTCCGGCCCCAGGGTGCCGTACACCTCATCGGTGGAAACATGCAGAAAACGAAACTGCCCCCGCTCGCGTTCCGACAGCGTCTGCACGTAGCCCTGTGCCGCGCGCAGCATCGTAAACGTGCCATGGATGTTGGTCCGCAGGAACGCTTCCGGCCCCACGATGGAGCGGTCCACATGGCTCTCCGCAGCGAAGTGAACAATGGCCCTCGGCTTGTACTTCGCCAGCAGTTCCGTCACCAGAACCGCGTCGCAGATGTCGCCCTGCACCAGCACATACTTCGCACTGTCGGCCAGCGGCGCAAGGTTTGCCGCGTTCCCCGCATAGGTCAGCAGGTCGAGGTTCACCACCCCATCGCACTCGCCGCTCTCTACCCAATCCAGGATGAAGTTCGAGCCGATAAACCCGGCCCCGCCTGTCACCACGATCCAACTTGCTTCTTCCAACTCGAGCTCCATCTCTTCGCAGGTGACTTGAATCAAGCGAATGCCTGAATTCCCGTAATCGCCCTGCCGAGCACCAGCCCGTGGATATCGTAGGTGCCCTCGTAGGTGTTCACCGACTCCAGATTCTGCGTATGCCGCATCACGTGGAACTCCGCCGAAATCCCATTCCCGCCATGAATGTCCCGCGCCACGCGAGCAATCTCCAGCGCCTTGCCGCAATTGTTGCGCTTGAGCAGGGAGATCGTCTCCGGCGATGCTTTTCCCTCATCGAACATGCGTCCCAGCCGCAGGGCGCCCTGCAATCCCAGCGCAATCTCGGTCTGCATGTTCGCAAACTTGGTCTGCACCAGCTGCGTCGCCGCCAGCGGCCGGCCAAACTGCTTGCGGTCCAGCGCATACTGCCGGGCGCGATGAAAACAGTCCTCCGCCGCGCCCATCGTACCCCAGCAGATGCCATATCGCGCGCGGTTCAAACATCCAAACGGCCCTCCCAGGCCGGTCGCATTCGGCAGCAGCGCGTCTTCTCCCACCTCCACGTCGCGCATCACAATCTCTCCCGTAATCGACGCCCGCAACGACAGTTTTCCTTCAATTTTCGGTGCCGACAAACCCGCCGCACCCTTCTCGAGCACAAACCCGCGAATGACCCCATCCAGCTTCGCCCACACCACAAACACATCCGCGATCGGCGAGTTGCTGATCCACGTCTTCGTTCCGCTCAGCCGATATCCACTTCCCGTCGCCACCGCGGTCGACGCCATCGCGCCGGGGTCCGAGCCGGCATTCGGCTCCGTCAGACCGAAGCATCCGATCAGCTTCCCGCTGGCCAGTCCCGGAAGATACTTCTTTCGTTGCGCCTCGCTCCCGTACGCATGAATGGGATACATCACCAGCGAAGACTGCACACTCATCATCGATCGGTAGCCCGAGTCCACGCGCTCCACCTCGCGCGCGATCAGCCCGTAGCTCACATAGCTCGCTTCCGATCCGCCGTACTCCTCTGGCAGCGTCGGTCCCAGCAGACCGAGGGCCCCCATCTCCAGGAAAATGGCCGGGTCGGTGTGCTCGTCGCGATACGCCTCCACCACCCGCGGCTGCAGCTTTTCCTGCGCGTACCGGCGAGCCGTATCGCGGGTCAGCCGCTCTTCTTCGTTCAATTGCGCATCAAGGTCGAAAGGATCGGCCCACTGAAAAGCGGGCTTGCGTGCGGTAGTGCCTGAATGGTTGGACATGGCAGCTTTCTTTACATCTCTCCGACTTTCCACAATAAAGGAAAACTCCGTTGCCATGTGCGCCCATACAGCGAACTGAGCCCCGCATTAACCCAATTTTTCTCGTCAAATGGTAGATTGGGCGTAGATTTGCGCCAACAGCGTAAGTGTAAGAGGACCCCCGCTCAGGAGACTCCGGCCATGATCCAGGTAGAAGAACTCAAAGGTATACCCATCTTCGATTGTCTCTCTGACGCCCAGCGCGCTCGTCTTGCGCAGACCGCCGCCGACGTATATGTCCGCGAAGGAGAGTGGCTCATCCGCGAAGGCGAAGTCCCCTGGTTCTTCGTCCTGCTCGAAGGCTCCCTCGACGTTACAAAGGAATTCGCTGGCACCGAACGCACCGTAAACACCTACCATCGCGGCGACTTCTTCGGCGAAGTCCCTATCCTGCTTACCTCGCCCGCTATCGCCTCCCTGCGCGCAAAAACCTTCTCCCGGGTCGCTCGCCTGGACAAGCTCCAGTTCAAGGAACTCATCGATTCCTCGCCCGAGTGCAGCTCCATCATCCTCCAGACCATGACCAGGCGGGTCACCATGATCCAGGAGTATGTGCGCGATACCAACCTCACCCGCGTGCTCGTGGTCGGCTCGCAATACGACACCGACTGCCGCGACATCCGCTCCTTCCTCTCCATGAACCGCATCCCGTACGAGTGGCTGGACCGCGATCGCGACGCCGAGCGCATCCCTTCCTGCATGGCCACCGAGCAATTTGAAGGCCCCGCCGTCGTTATCGATCGCAGCTTCTGCGTGGGCGAGTCGCCCACCGTCCGCAAGGTCGCCGAAGCTCTCGGCATCCGCACCCGGCCCACCAAGGAGCGCTACGACGTCGTCGTCATCGGCGGCGGCCCCGCCGGTCTGGCAGCCGCCGTGTATGGTGCGTCCGAGGGCCTGTGCGTCCTGCTGGTCGAAAAAGCCGCGGCCGGCGGGCAGGCCGGCACCTCCACCCGCATCGAAAACTATCTCGGCTTCCCCGGCGGCATCTCCGGCGACGAGCTCTCGGAGCGCGCCCTGCGCCAGGCGACCCGCTTCGGTGCCGAAATGGTCCTCACCCGCGAGGTCAAAGACATCTTCCCGCTCGACGACGGATACTGCGTCGAGCTAGACGGCAACGAGCGCCTGACCACGCGCAGCGTCATCCTCGCCACCGGCGTCGACTGGCGTCGCCTCGAAGCCGAAGGCATCGACCGCCTGCTCGGACGCGGCGTCCTCTACGGCGCCGCCCGCACCGAGTCCATCACTGTCATCGGCAAGGACATCTTCATCGTCGGCGGCGGCAACTCCGCCGGCCAAGCCGCCATGTACTTCTCCAGCTACGCTGCTTCGGTCACGATTCTCGTTCGGGGAGCGGGCCTCGAGCTCAGCATGTCGCAGTACCTCATCGACCAGATCGCCAACAAGTGCAACATCAGCATCGAGCCCTACACGCAGGTCGTCTCGGTCGGCGGCGACGACCACCTCGAATCCATCTACACGTCCACGCGCGGAGCGGCGCCACAAGCTCGCAAAGCGGACGCACTCTTCGTCATGATCGGCGCGGATGCCAAAACCGCCTGGCTACCTGAAGGCCTGCAGCGCGATGAGCGCGGCTACGTCTGTACCGGCCGCGACATCGAGTTCTTCCGCGAGCGCCGTCCGCCCTTCCTGCTCGAAACCAACCTGCCCGGCTTCTTCTGCGCCGGCGACGTCCGCCACGACTCCATCAAGCGCGTCTCCAGCGGCGTAGGGGAGGGAAGCATGGCCATCGCCTTCGTCCACCAGTACCTCGCGCTTAAAAACTCCACCGCCCCGGCGGCCTGAGCTGGTTTGTTATTTCCGCAGGGAACCTGCGTTTGCTGTCATGAACTCACGCGATCACCTACGTCGGCAGACCATCCACCCAGGCCGCCCCATCCTTGTGCTTGCCAATCGACTCCATCATGCGCGCCTTCGCCCGCGCAAACTGCGCTTCGCAACCACTGGTACTGGCTCCGCCCTTCGCCTGGATATGGCACGCTGACACCATAAACACCAGCTCGTTGGCTGCCGACGCAATCTCTCTTTCCCGGTCGTCGTTCACCATCCCGGCCAGCGTCTCCCTGGCCTGCTTCAGCTGCAGCATCTGCGCGTTGAACCGCGCGTCTTCGGCCTTGATGTCCACCGCGCTCGCGCTGTCGATCACCGTCTCGGTCGCGACCACGAACGTATTCCGCACCGGCCCGCTCGGAACAGGGCTATTCGACTGACCCGGTGACAGCAACACCCCAACCGCAAACGCACATACGAGCTTCGTTATCATCTCTGCCTCTCTTTCGGTACGGCCCGTTGCGAGGACCACTTTAGTTCAGATGCTTTTTGCCATTCCTGCAATATTTCTCCGCCTCGCCCGTTAACCCCTGTAGAGGAACCAATGCCAGCCACGGAGTGGACCATCGAAGAGCAGGACTCCCTCCTGGCCGAGGCTATGGAACGCGACGAGCCGCGCCTGCGCAGTTTCATTCGCGGCCGCGTTCTGGATACAGGCGATGCCGAAGACGTGCTCCAGGACGTCTTCTACGAGCTCATACAGGCTTACCGCATGATGCGGCCCATCGAGCAGGTCACCGCCTGGCTCTACCGCGTCGCGCGTAACCGCATCACGGACCTGTTTCGCCGCCAGAAAGCTGTGTCGCTCAGCGAACCGGTCGCCGACGATGAAGATGCGGCCTCCCTCGAAGATTTACTGCCCTCGCCCGACGACGGGCCAGACGCAGTCTATGCCCGCAAGGTCATGTTCGACGCGCTCGAAGAAGCGCTGGAAGAGTTGCCGGAGAATCAGCGCGAGGCCTTCGTAGCGCACGAATTTCTGGGGCTCAGTTTCAAACAGATGAGCGAGCAGTCAGGCGTCAGCATCAACACCCTGCTCGCTCGCAAGCGGTACGCCGTGCTGCACCTGCGCGAGCGGCTGCGTGAGTTGAATCAACAATTCGAACCGCAAATGAAGTAGCAGCAAGCGAGGTTGAAAATGAAAGCCTGGAAATTTGTGAAAGCATTGAAAATCTTTGTGATGGTCGCGCTTGTATGCGTCCTCGCAGGGTTCCTGGTCATGCAGCTCTGGAACTGGCTGATGCCCGCCTTGTTTGGGCTCAGGACGATCTCGTTCCTGCAGGCGCTGGGCCTTCTAGTCCTGAGCAAGATACTGCTCGGCGGCCTGCACCGCCACGCTGGAGGGCGTCCCGGATGGAAGCGGCACATGGAAGATCGCTGGGCGCGCATGACGCCGGACGAGCGCCAGAAGTTTCGCGAAGGCATGAAGGGCCGCTGGAACTGCCGCCCCAACCGCGAAACCAATATTCCCCAACCCCGTACCGAGGAGGTACCCCAGTGATCGTAAGCAGAGTAACCTTGGACTTCGCGCAAAGTGGATGGGCCGGACAATCAAAGGCCAGTGTCCGCACAGCCTTCGAGCGCATCGCCCGCTCCGAAAACCCCGGCTCGACTCCCAACGAAGACGCCGTACCCAGCCTCGGCCACCTGCTCTACTACGCCCTCATCGAGGGCGTAGTAGGCGCCTGAATTCCGCGGCTCCACTGGCGAACATGCGTGTGCCGCTTCCGTAGGCACACGCCAGCACCAAGGGCTTGCGGGACGCGCATTTCCCGGCACAGGTTCCCGCTTGATCTAATCGAGATGTTCCTCGCGGATCAATCCCACAACGTAGCGCTTTACTTCGTCCCGCACCTTCCGAACTTCTTCCATAGGCAATCCCTTCGGATCGCGAAGCGGCCAGTCCTCCCGGCGGAGTCCGGGTACCAGGGGGCACTGCTCTCCGCATCCCATCGTGACTAAAAGCTCGGCGTTTTGAGCCAGCTCTGGTGTGAGCTTCTTCGGCTCTGCATCCGAAAGGTCGATGCCGTCCTCTCGCATCACTTCCAGCACCTCGGGATGGATACGCGGCCCCGGCTCTGTTCCGGCAGAGATGGCATGAGCTTTGCCGGGATCGGCAAGCTGGCGGAAGAACGCTGCCGCCATCTGCGAGCGGCCCGCATTGTGAACGCAGGCGAAGATGTACGTCTTCACCCGTGCTCTCCCCTTGGCTTGATCGCATACACCTTCACGCTCGCGGCTGCATCGTTTACGTCGTAGGTCGAAAGCAACGAAGATAGATCTTCATGCAGCGTCGCCGCCGAGTTGGACGCCGGGATGCAGCACGCATCCTGTACGACGGCAAACGGACTCGATGAGTCCATCGCCGGCGAGCAGCATCCGGCCTGGTTCTCAACCTTGGCATAGGCGTTCAAGTCGGCTCCGCTGTCGACAATCTCCACAAACTCAAACCCTGCCTTCAGCAGTTCCTCACGGTAGGCATCGATCGGCATAGCGCCCGCAATGCACCCGACGTAAGCGGCAAGGCTGTTTGCTACATCTCCCGGCAGCTCCTTTTTGAGCGCAATGTCGCTGACCGCCAGCCGTCCGCCCGGCTTCAGCACACGGGCAATCTCGCGGAACACAGCGGGCTTGTCGGGCGCAAGATTGATAACGCAGTTGGAGATCACGCAATCGACGGATGCATCCGCAAGGGGGAGCTGGTCGATGCTGGCAAGGTGGAACTCGACGTTGGTGTAACCGCCCTTCTCGGCGTTCGCTCGAGCGCGTTCGATCATCGACGGTGTCATGTCGATGCCAATGGCCTTGCCCTCTGGCCCGACCAGCGCGGAGGACAAAAACACGTCCAGGCCGCCACCAGAGCCAAGATCAACGACTGTCTCACCGGGGCGCAGGTGCGCCGTCGCCGTGGGATTGCCGCAGGAAAGACCCATGTTGGCCTCCGCAGGGATCGAGGTCAGCTCCTCGGGGCTATAACCGAACGCCTCCGCAACTGCCTTCACACCGGCATGGTTGCTCGAAAGCGTGCTCTCCGCCACCGCGCCGTACTTGGACCTAACCGACTCTAAAATCTGCTCCTGCATATCGTCTCCTCATATCTGCTTTTGCGACTATATGGTTTGCTTTCGCATACGTCAAGGCGTATATAAACTACATGGCAGCGAAGCAGGCGTATAACGTGGAGCGTTTTTTCCAGGCGCTCGGAGACCAGACCCGGCTCCGGCTACTGAACCTTATGGGCGACCAGGAGACCTGCGTTTGCTACTTTGTGGAGGTTCTTGGCGGTCCGCAACCCAAAATTTCACGACACCTTGCTTACCTCCGGAGCGCCGGAATCGTGTCCGCTCGGCGGGAAGGCAAGTGGATGCACTACCGCATCGTCATGCCCCCTCACATTGGCGCGTCGCAAATCCTCACGCAAACGCTGGTCTGGTTGAAGGAAGAAAAGCAGATGCAGGCGGACCGCGCTCGGCTTACCAGGGCTTGCTGTTCCCCATCGAAATACGCCCTGCTCGATGGCGCTCCGCTGCCAGCGCCCGTCACCGGCGACACCTGTGAGATTTGCTAAGTCTCCCGCCCCCCTCCACACAAAGCTGAGCCGCTGCGCCCGCTGCGACAGCCTTATTTCAGCTCCGATCAGGCCGGGTTCGCGGTTCCTCCGGCCGAGGCGGCAGCAACGAGTACGGCCCAGGGATTGAGTGTGTGCATGTTCATCTCAGGATGGCTCCTTTGATTTGCCTGATTCGCCTGATTTGCCTGATTCGTCGGGGGTTACCGCTTTCGCCGGAAGTTCCCATTCCTTTTGCCAGTCGATCGGTCCGTTGACGAAGCGTCGATGCAGCATGCCAAGCAACTGTCCGTTGCCGGCGATGAGATATTCATAGGCTCGATCCCATTCAGGACCTGTCTGCCACCCAGTCTGGGTCAGTCTCACCAGCGTGCCACTGCCGCGCGGTTCGAACTGGAAGACAACGTGAGTGCGCTGCGCGCGGACAGTCGGAAAGCGATCCGGTGCCAGCGCCGCAAGAACCAGTTCCTTTCCCGGCAGAAAGCTGATGATGGTTCCCCCTCCGGTACTTCCGCCGGGAAAACGCGCCGTCCATTCCCCGCCTGGACGAAGATCGACGGAAGCATCCGGGGTGAGCCAGGTGTTCAGGCCTTTACTGGTTGAGAACGCCTCCCACACTGCGTCGGGCGAAGCCGGAACAGTCACTTCAATGACCAGCGCCTTTTCACCCTCTACGGGGGCAGCGGTGCCGTGCACCGGCAACGCAAGTAGGCAAACCACGGAGAGGGCAACGAGAGTACGTTTCATCGTGAGCTCCATTCGACTTAGTTGATCGTTCAACTAATAGAATGATAGCCTGTGGTTGTCAAGAGGTTCGGGGACATTTTTATGGCGAAGATGCGGGCAGAGACGCAGAACACCCCGGTTCTGGTGCAGGGCAAAGGCCCAGCGACGCGCGTAAGGCTCGTAGAATCCGCGCGCTATCTGTTCTGGGAGCGTGGCTTTGCCGGGACGAGCATGGCCGACCTCCTCGACCATGCCAAGGTGAATTCAGGAAGCTTTTATCACTTCTTTGAGAGCAAAGAGGCGCTGCTCCGCGAGGTGCTGGAGGGGTATCTTCATGCCTTGCAGCCCATGGTCGTAGGCCCTGCTTTCGCTACTACAGAGGATCCGCTGGAAAGAATCTTTGCCATTCTGGCTGGCTACCGCGAGCGGATTCTGATGACGGACAGCCAGTACGGTTGTCCACTGGGGAGACTCGCGCTGGAGATCGACCCGGAAAACCGTCCAGCCCACAAACTGATCGCCGAAAATTTTCAAGGATGGATTGGATCTGTCCGCGAGTGTCTGGACGCACTCGCGGAACATCTGCCTGAGGAGACGGACCGCGAAGCGCTTGCGACCTATGTCCTCGCCGTCATGGAAGGTGGCGTGATGCTCTCGCGGTCCTACGGCTCGGTCGAACCGTTCGATCGCACAGTCAAGCAACTGCGGGAGCACTTTCGACTGCTGTTGCGAAAGCCAGGGCGCAGCCAACTTCCCAGGTCCCGCTAAGTCGGCATGTCGCCGTTCATCGGCAGCAAGCTGCCCACAACGGCGTTTATCGTTACCTAGTCCACCAGACTGTTGAATCTCTTGTTCTATGTCCTTCACCCGCACAACCCGAATGCATAACAGGATTCTTGCCGCCTGGAAGTGGCTTCTTTCGTTCAGAAGACCTGAGTGGAGCGTAGATGACTACCCAATT
>JBBRNF010000005.1:0-310692 GCA_038230455.1 Terriglobales bacterium | reverse complement strand
GCGACGGCGGCGACGGTGAGAGTGACTGCAGCTGACGTAGACATAAGGAAAGAAGCGCTGCCACCGTAGACAGCCGTAATGGAATGGCTGCCGGCAGCCAGCGTGGTGGTCGAAAGGGTCGCGACGCCGCTGGCGTTGAGAGTCCCGGTCCCGATAGAAGTAGCTGCGCTGCCACCCAAGCTGTCCATGAAGGTGACGGTGCCACCCGGTATCACGGCCGCAGCCGTCGTAGTCGCGGTAAGCGCAACGCTTTGCCCCACTGTGACGCTCGTTGGCAACGCTGTGAGTGAAGTGGCGGTCGCGACCAGCGGCGGCGCCGAGACGTCGACCGTTGCAGTGGTGGACACCGATGAGTTGTACGCCGCGCTGCCCCCATAGATGGCGGTAATAACATGACTTCCGATCCCGAGCGTTGTGGAGGATAGCGTCGCTACACCGGTGGAATTGAGGTTTCCGGTTCCAAGTAGCGTGGCGGCCGCGCCATTCAGGCTGTCGCTGAACGTGACGGTGCCGGACGCGATGCCCGCCGCGCCCGTAACTGTTGCCGTAAACGCTACGCTTTGACCGGTGGTGATACTTGTTGGTGAAGCTACCAGCGTCGTGGCGCTGGCAACCGCAGGAACTGCGGAGACGACCACCGTCGAAGCCGCAGACGCGGACGTGTTGTAGGCGCCGCTGCTACCGTACGTGGCTGTGATTGCGTGACTGCCTGTCGCCAGCGTAGTGCTGGAAAGTGTCGCAACGCCGCTGGCGTTCAGTGCGCCGGTTCCAAGTGTTGTTGCGGTGCCGCCATTGAGGCTGTCGGTAAACGTGACGGTGCCAGTAGCGACACCGGCGGTCCCGGTCACGGTCGCCGTCAGAGTAACGCTTTGTCCGAAGGTAACAGCGGCAGGCAGGGCAGTGAGTGTCGTGACGGACGGCACTGTCGTCGAAATGAGCGGTGCCACGGTGTTCAGGAAGACGGTGCTTCCGACCAGCAGATCAGGCTTGCCGTCCTTGTTGAGATCGGTCGCGACCGCGGCCCCGGAGGCGTAGAGGTTCAAGAGGTCTTTGGGGATGAGGCTGCCGAACGGCACCGAGCTGAAGGTTCCATCGCTCTTCCCGTAGAAAATGCCTCCAAAAGAATTTGCGTCGAGCAAAGCAAGGTCGACACTGCCGTCGGCATCGAAGTCGGCGGCGGCAAGCGAGGAGCTGATGATGGTGTCGCCGCCGGGCACATTCAGAATATTCGGCGAGGCGAACGTTCCGTTGCCGTTGCCAAGCGAAATGAGGATCTGGGCCTGCGTCGCCGTCGTCTCCGCAAGGCACGCGAGATCGAGCTTGCCATCCTTGTTGAGGTCGGTAAGAAGACAAGGCGAAGCAAGGACTGACAGGTTGCGACTGCGTCCGACGTTCGTACCTGAACTCAGAACGGAGGGCGTGGCAAATGATCCGTCGCCGTTGCCAAGGTACAAGCGCAACTCACTTCCAAAGCCGTTTGCGGCATTGCCATTGCGAGCGATCACCAGCAGGTCCGGCTTGTTGTCGCCGTTGACGTCGGCAATGTTGGACACCTCGGGCGGCAAAAGTACAGTAGGAACCGAGCTGTTGTAGTTGAGAGTGATGACAGGCGCATTGAAATTCCCGTTGCCCACACCGGGAAGCACCGCAAAGCCCTGCAGGTAAGGCTGGTTGCTGTTGCCGGGTGTGGATTGCTGTTCACTGTACGTAAAGAGAAGGTCAGCTTTACCGTCGTGGTCGAAGTCGGCGATTTGCAGGCCGTCGACGACAAGATTGACATCGAAGCTGCCAGCAGGCGCGAGGGTAGGAAAGTCGAATGCGGTCGGAGTCGCAAACGTTCCATCGCCATTGCCCAGGGCGGTGAAGAAGAACGGCCCATTGATCGGCGAGAAGACACCCGAAAGTAGATATACGAGATCGGGCCTTCCATCGCCATTGATATCCGCAACCGCATAGCTGGAAACGGAGGTGGAGGCGGTGCTATAGGTCCGTCCCTGATTCACGAAACTGGCGGGTGTGGCGATCGTTGCGCCGGGCTGGAAGACTCCGTTCGGACTCCCGAGATGCACGATGAACGAAGGTGGCGAGGTCACACTGCTGGCCGCGGCAAGTGTGACAAGATCGGGCTGCGCATCGCCGTTCAGGTCGGCAAGATTGTGTCCGTTGTAAGCGAACGTGCCTTGCGACGCACCCTGAAAGGTGTCGTTACCGTTGCCGAGCAGTACATACCCGGTGCCGAGGCTGCGAGTGTCGCCGCTATAAACGCCGCCATTCGCAAGGCCAGTGTAGATGTCGTCGTTTCCGTCGCCGTCGAGATCGGACACTGTGACGTAGCCGGTGTTGTTGATGCCTGCGTAACCATTTCCCTGGTTGAATGTCCCGTCGCCGTTACCGAGCCAGGTGGAAAGCGCGTAGCCCGTGCTCACGACGATGTCCGGCTTGCCGTCCTTATTGAAGTCGCCGCTGGCGAGGAAAGGACCGGCGTTGCTCCCTTCGACGGGGGGATAAGGAAACGCAGGCGTTGGAGCAACAGTGAATGTGCCGTTTCCGTTGCCGAGAAGCACGAGACCATTGGAGCAGACGATGTCCTTCTTGCCGGAGTTGCGCAGGTCGACAGTGATCATATTCAATATCCCGGCGGTGGTGGGCGGCGTGCCGGGAAACGTCGCCGCGAAGCTCTGCGCGGCGTTGAATGTACCGTCACCGTTGCCAGTAAGGATAGACACCTGTTGCGTGTCCGAGGCAACTATCAGATCGAGTTTTCCATCGCCATTGACGTCTTCGATCAGGGCGCTTACGGAACGTGCGCCGACGGTGGGATAACTGACCGGGGTCTTGAAACTACCATCGGCATTGCCGAGCAGGACTGAAACGGACGCGCTGGTCGCTGAAGGAGAGTTGACGACGACGAGGTCGCCGTTGCCGTCGCCATCGAGGTCAGCGGTGGTCACGCGGCCGGCGTTGGGAAGCGTGGCAATGGGATTCACTGTGGCGCTGGAGATGTCTGCCTTCACAACAGCGTCGATGAGCTGATAACCGTCGCTGCTGTCGCCGGCTTCAATGTAGACGCGAAGGCCCTGCGTGGTGCGTCCGGCGAACACACCCGCGCGTGTACTGATGCCGGTGCTCTTTTCCGGGCAACCTTGCGGATACGTCCCGGCGGCGGTCGTAAGGGATGCGAGTTGGCGGAGGACGGCGTCGTAGTGCGGCACACTTGAGGCGATTGTGAAAACGTTTGGGGAGCTGAGAGTGCCCGTGTACAGATTGAGCGAACAGTCGGCCTGGCGCACCAGAGCGAAGTCCATTCCGGATGGCTGAAGGATGACACTGAAGTTCCCGACGAAAGGGGCCGTGCCGGTGCTGCTGCCGTCGGTTCCGGTCACGAGTGGAGCGACGGTCCCGTTGGGATGAACATTTATCCGCGCGGAAGGTCGAACCACAATTTCACTATTCGACTTGCCGCAGCCTGTAAGAAGCACGATAGCGAGGGTCGAAAAGCAGTAGGAAAGGATGGAGAGCAGAGGCCGATGTTTCATCATGAAACCTCCCGGGACAAGGCTTTGAAGCGGTCGTGCGGGACGCTGTCGGTGCCGGGTCAGTGTACGCCACTGCGGACTTTCCGAGCGAGAATCGTTGACGTCCTCACCTTCCGTTTCAGTCTGCCCGATCTCTGTAACAGCGAGATTGATTAGTGGTCTCGCAAAACTCCATCCGCATTCTAAATGACCTCGGTTCGCGCTCTGGGGAAGGAGTGTGTGGGAAGTTTTCAGTGAAAGCAGGCAAGTTCACAGTCGAAAACGAGCGAGCGTGATGGGACGCAACGCGATCTGCTTCGGGAGAAGGGGGTCGGAGGTTCGAATCCTCTCGCCCCGACCATTTAATTTCTGCAGTATGGCGAACTTCTCCCACCCAGCGAAAAAGTTCGCCGTTGGCGTTTAGCGTTGGAGTTAGAAGGAGAATTTCCCTGTGACCATCTTCGTCAAGGTCCAAGGACCAGTTCTGGATAGCCAGCGGCGAGCTAAAAGTTAGACCGGTACCAGATTCGTTCTAGAAGACGCGGCCCAAGGGCATATCGGTCTCTCCGCTCGGAAGACGACGGGGTAAAGGTGTCGCTTCCAACTCGAATAGTGCGGGACAAGCAAAAGCGAGACCCGAAGGTCTCGCTTTGGTTTATAGGTCGTGAGGTTTAGCTATGCCTTGAGGAAGCGGCGCCGGGCAAATCCCACCACGGTGAGAGCACCTGTGCCAAGCAACGCGAGGCTGGACGGCTCAGGAACGGGGTTCATGCCCGTGACAGTCACGTCCGAACCGAAGGTGACAGGAAACGACGTCGGATAACCGTTCAGGCTGTCCAGCAGTTGATAGGACCCGGAGTCGAAGTAGATATTGATTTCGTCAGTCCCGTTTGTGAACAGGACGCCACCATAGCTGAGCTGCGGAAAGCCGCCCATCGGGTTGGGCGCGATTGCCGGGTTATACAAGACGTTATCGTAGATGAACAAGCCATCCGGGCTCGTGGCATACGAACCGCTTGGGCTGCCTGGGAACACAAAGGAGTAGTTACCCTTCCCGAGGATGGAAACCGTGCCGGAGGTAATGTCGTACGCCCCGGCCGTGTTTGGATCAGCTACAACCGTGCCAAGAGCGGAGCCGGTGTAGTTGCCAGCGACGTCGGTGAAACGGAAGGAAAAGGTGTCGGCTGAAGCCGCGGGAACGACAGCGGCGACGCTGAGGGCAAATAGCGCAATTTTTACAAGGTGTTTGGTCACGGGATTCCTCAACAAGAACGCGGGTTAGGGTGAAAGTTCACTGACCCACAACTTGCTGGGGCCCGATTACAACAGCTGGGAGCTTGCGCGTGCGGCTTAATCGTAACACTTATAGGTTACTTGTCAACTTGAAAGAAGCAGATGATGTAGAGATGCAGTCTCTGAAAAAAAGGTTGTACTCATTCCCGTTGGGAGGAACCTTTACTCGCGAAGAAGCGGACAAGCGGAGAAGGGCCTGCAGGCTTCAATCGACGTCCCGTCATGGCAACCAACGAGAAGCATCGCAGCGATGACATGAGAAGGAGGGGTGATTTGAGTCATGCCGGAGCCCGAAACCCGCCGGGAAGCGTCCCTCCCTCTCCGGAAAGTCCACCGAAAGCGTATTTCGAAAGCCGCCCATTGCCTGCCGCGCTGCCCCTTAGACCACCTATTGCGCTTTGCCAATCATCAGGATGGTGAACGAGCCCGGCACCGGCGGCCCCTGCGGCGGCCGTCCGCCCGGCGTCGGAGCCACAGCTGGCACAGGAGCGGGACCTCGCTCCTGAGACATCGCAAAGAGGTGGCCCGTCTTGCTGTCGAAGGTCACAGTTCTCGCGCCGTTCATTGTCTGCAGATTCTGCTCTACCTCAAAACTCGTCGGGCTTTTCTCTTTGACGATCGTCATCGTGCCGTTACCCTGCGTGCTGAACACCTCCATCGTCGCCGGATTGAACGTCGCTCCGTCCGAACCTCCCGCCAGCGGGAGGTTCGCCAGGATCTTGCCATCCTTCGCGCTCATCACCACCATGGTCGGCTGGGGAACAGGCGGGGTACCTGCCCTGCTGCAAGCCGCAAAAAGAATTTGGTTCTTTACGTCGAGCGCCAGGCCATTGCAGCCGCCTTTGTCGACAAACGTATAGTGGGCGACCGCCTTCATCGTCTTTACATCGACCGCAGTCACGCTTCCCACCGCATCCTGCATCACGACGTACAGCATCCCTTTGCCGTCGCCAACGCCTTGCTCCGGCGTTCCACCCAGGTCAACCGTCCCCAACACGCTACCGTCCTTCGCGTCGATCACAGTCGCGTCTTTGGTCGGATGGCTGAAGACATAGATCCGCTCGTCATAAGGGTCGAAGTAGATGCCGTCCGGTCTTGCTGCACCCACATCGATGCTCTTGATCAGCATAAGCGTCTTCGTGTCGAACATGGTGACCTTGGGATGGTCGCTCGTGAAACCGTGGTTCGTCTTAGGATCGACCGCCGTGCCATTCCCGCCGACCCCTGCAATCTCGCCGGCCGGCTTCAGGGTGTCGAGATCGAAGATCGTCAGCCGCGCAGGGATGCCTGCTACTTCGGCAGCTGTATCCGTCGCCGGAACCGCCCGCGTTGCGCCGCGAGGAATATACAACCGCCGAGCATCCACATCGGCGTAGATATAGTCCCACCCACCCTCGCCACCGACGCGCGCACGCTGTAGAACTTCGTAAGGACCGTCCTGAGCAGGTGTCGCTTGAGCAAGCGACAAGGTTGTACAGGCAGTTAAACTTGCTACCAAAGCCAGAAGTGAGCGCATGACGGATTCCCCTTGCCGGAGTATAGCGCGCACCGGTCGCTCGACGCCCGATAAGCGTTGGAAAGTAAGACCTCACGCGCTGTATAGTTCTTCCTCAGCAGAATCAACATACGGAGAGCTCGTGAAGCGTCGCTTACTGTTCGGTACATGCATGATGCAAGCGCTTTTTCTACAGGCAACAGCCCAGAAGGCACCTCATCGTACTGACACGTTGATGCCTGTGCCCGCGAAGTTGGCTATCGGCGGAGGATCACTGGCCTGGAGCGGACCTTTCCACGTCAGTGCAACGCACTTTCAGGATGCGCGGCTCAACGGGGCCATCGTCAGGCTGCTCTCATCCCTCGAAAGCGCCACCGCGACACCCGTATCCAGGCAGATCGGCACTTCGCCCGATGCAACTCTGGTGGTCGACGTGCAGGGTGCCGGGGACGAGGTCCAGTCTGTCAGTGAGAACGAAGCCTACTCACTCACTGTCACCACAACGCAGGCGAAAATTCACGCGGCCACGGTGGTGGGCGCCATGCACGGTATGCAAACGTTTCTTCAACTGCTGGAAACAACCCCCAGCGGCTATGCATTCCGCGCCGTGCAAATCGACGACGCGCCAAGGTTCCCCTGGCGTGGCTTGATGATGGACTGCGGCCGTCATTTCGAACCGGTCGAAGTGATTGAGCGCACCCTCGACGGCATGGCCGCAGTCAAGCTCAATGTCTTCCATTGGCACCTGAGCGAAGACCAGGGCTTCCGCATCGAAAGCCTTCGCTTCCCGAAGCTGACTGCGCTGGGCTCGGACGGTTTGTTCTATACCCAGCAACAGGCGCGCGAGATCATCGCTTACGCCCGCGCGCGTGGCATTCGTGTCATCCCGGAGTTCGACATGCCCGGCCACTCCAGAAGCTGGTTCGTGGGCTATCCTGAGCTCGCCAGCGGACCCGGGCCGTACACCATCCGCCGCCAGTTCGGAATCGACGATGCCGCGATGGACCCCACCCGGGAGAGCACCTACACCTTCCTGGATGCGTTCCTTGGGGAAATGGCAGACCTGTTTCCCGACGCCTACATGCACATCGGCGGCGACGAAAGCGACGGCGTGCAATGGAAGGCGAACGCTTCCATCCAGACGTTCATGCACCAGCACTCTCTCCAGAATGCGGCCGCCCTCCAGGCCTACTTCAACCAGCGGCTGTTGAAGATCCTTGAGAATCACCACAAGCGCATGGTTGGATGGGATGAAGTGCTGAATCCAGCCCTGCCGAAGAACGTCGTCATCCAGTCCTGGCGCGGAGCGCAGTCCCTCACCCTTGCGGCCCAACAGGGCTATCAGGGAATCCTGTCGCAGCCCTACTATCTCGACGCCATGAAGTCTTCCGAGGAACACTACCTCGCCGATCCGCTGCCCTCGACTTCTGCACTCACGCCCGACCAGCGCAAGCTCGTCCTCGGCGGCGAAATCTGCATGTGGAGCGAGCATGTCAATTCGCGCTCCATCGATTCCCGCATCTGGCCGCGCTCGGCCGCCATCGCGGAACGCTTCTGGTCGCCCGAAGAAGTTCGAGATCCGGACGACATGTACCGCCGCCTCGCCGCAGAGTCCATTCGCCTCGAAGCGCTCGGTCTCACACACCTCTCGCATCAGGATGCTGCGCTGCGTGAGCTGGCCGGCAGCGACGGCTCCACGGACCTGGACTCAATCAAACTCTTCGCCTCACTTGTGCAGCCAGTCAGCTTCAGCGACCGCTATCACAACCAGCGCACGGACCAGCTCACCCCGCTCAACAACCTCGTGGACGCCGTCCGTCCCGACCCGCCGTCGAGGTCCAGGATGGCGCGCTTAACGCACGACTTTCTGCTCGCTCCCACTGTGGCGACAGACGCGCACGCGGCACTCGAGCAGGAATTTCAGCGCTGGATCGCATCTGCTCCCGCCATCGAGCGTCAGATAGCTTCGACCCCTGTCCTAGGCAAAGCCAGGCCTCTGTCGCAGCAGCTCGCCAGTCTCGCAAATACTGGCCTGCAAGCTTTGGACTATCTCTCGAAGGGACACAAGGCGCCAGCGGAATGGAAGCAGCGTCAGCTGAAATTGCTCGCCGCAGCCAACGAACCCAAAACGCTGGTCCGCTTCACGTTTATCCCCTCGCTTACGCAGTTGGTCAACGCCGTCCCCGACTGAAGAGGCCGATCAGTCACTTGGAAGGCGCTTGCTTCGGTGCCGGTTTGGGCACTGAGTTGTCGCGAGTGCGAGCCTTGATGTCGCGATAGATTTTCATTTCACGGTCCGCATCTTCCATCCGTCCGGCTTTGCGATACGCCGCCTGAAGCTGGTAGTGGATGTAGTCCGGCCCCGGGTCACTCTTGATCGCCAACTCCAGGTGATCGACAGCCGCCGCGGTTTTGCCATCCTCGAGAAGCGCCTTGCCCAACTGATACTGCGCTTGCGCGTGCGTTGGGTTCTCCGCCGTCAGGCTCTCGAGCAAGCTCACCGCACCCCCGCGCTGGCCGCTTTGCAGCATCGCAAACGCCAGCGAGTATTGCACGTCCGGGTTCCCAGGTTGCAGAGCCAACTCCTGCTTCAACTCAGCCACCGCATCACCGGGACGATCGAGCCGTATAAGAGATTCGCCAGCCTGGTAGTGCGCCATCCTCAAGGACGGATCTGCCGCGTAGGCGCTCCGATAGCATCCGAGGCTGTGCTCATAATCTTCCGTGTCCATGTAGATGTGGCACACCAGGCTCAGCACATCGGAAGGTGGCGACTGCTGCATCAACTCCGCGGCAATTGCGTTCGCGTGTTGTTGCTGGCCGGAGTGCGCCAGCGAATACGCCCAGGAATACGCCGCGCGTTGATCCTGCATCGTCGCCGCCGGAATCTGCGCGAACGTCTTTTCCGCATCGCCAAATTGACCAATCTGAAACAGCGACATTGCCAGCATCATGCGCGATCGATCGTCCTGCGCCGGGTCGCGCGGATCGCCCGCTTTGTTTAGAAATAAGCGGAGCGCCCTTGCGCTCTCAGCGGAGTCTCCTACGCGAAACGCCGCCGCTCCAATGTTGTGCAGAAGCGCACGCGATGGCTCTGCCCAGCGCTCCGCTTCCTGAAAATGTCCAAGTGCATCCTGATAGCGCCCGCTGCGCGCCTCCGCCGAACCCAGATCGTTGAAGCCGCTGCCGAGAAGCTCACTCAACTGACGTTCGGTCGCCGCAATCTTTCTGGCCTCTTCCGCAGTAGGAGCACCCGCCCCTCCTGACGGAGCGCTTGGCGCACGCGCACCTTGCTCCAGCCCTGGCAGCGCAGCGGAGTTCATGCCCGGAAACGACACCTTCGCCGCCGCCGCTCCGCTCAGCGCCGCGTGCGCATCGTCGTCCGCCGCAACGCTCGCAATACTGTTGGCGCTGTTGTTGATCACATGCCGCTCGCTGCTCTTGTACTTCGCCAGCAGAGCGTCGCCCTCCGCGTGGTTGCCTTCCCCGATCAGGATGCGGCCCAGCACGGCGTACACGCGACGAATCTGATAGTTGTTCCGAGCCTCATCGTCCCCGGTCAAAGCGACCGCTTTGCGCAGGTACGTCTTCGCCTCTTCCGTGTTCTTCAACCGGACCGCATTCAGCCCCAGATAGAGCCAGACCTCGGGAGACCGCGGGTCGGCCTCCGCCGCAACGTGCAGGTGGCGGTTGGAGCTCGCGAGGTCGGTCCCGTCGGTCGATTCGACAGCCCCCAGATAGAAATTGCTAAGGTAGTCACGCGGAGCCTGACGCACAGCCGCGCGAAGATGCTCAAAGCTCTGCGAGTTCGGGCCCCACTCGTTCATCTGCAGGTAGGTGTAGCCCAGGAAGAACTCGGCATGGCCGCCGCGCGGATCGAGTGCAATTGCCTTCTTGAACTCCGCCACGGCCTCAGGCAGGTAACGCGCCTCGCGATACGCATCGCCGGCGGCAACATGCTGGATCGCCGCATTACCGGACGCCGCAATGATCTGTTCCAGAACCTTCTGCGCCTTCTCCTTCTCGTGGAGTGCCAGCAGCGAGGATGCGAGCGCGTAAGCCACACTCACATCCGGTTGGATAGCAAGCGACTTGGAGAACGCGTCCGCCGCAGAGCGATCATCGCCGCTCGCCCGCAGCGCGCTTCCCCGTACCGCCCACGCCACCGCGCTGCGCGGCTCAGAAGCAACAACGGTCGCAGTCTCCCCGGCTGCTCCCTTCGCGTCACCGGTGCGTAGCAGTAGCGAAGCAAGCTCGAGGCGCGTCTCTGCCGACGGCTGTAGGGCCAACGACTCCCGTGTAAGATCCACGGCACTACTACCCTTGCCTTCAATCAGACGCACCTGCGACATCTGCCGCAGCAACTCCGCCAGCAGCGGCCGCGTTGCCGCTTCCATTCCCCCCGGGTCGCCCGACTGCAGGGCGCTCTGCTGGGCGGCCAGAAGCACCGAAAGCTTCGTTTCCGGCAACGTCTGTCCGGCACCAGCAGCGGTCGGTGACGATCGACGAGCCTGCAGTTTCCCCTGGCCCGCACGCATTTGTCCGTGCATCGTAACGCCGAGCAACAGCGCAGCGACGGCAGCAAAGAACGGAAAGGCAACGGGCCGGATAACAGAGTGCATAGTCTCAATCAGGCTACAGCGGATAAGGCGCAAACGGAAAGCAGCAAGGCCGCATTGGCCTTGCTGCTTTCCTTACTGGTGCCTCGTGAGTTAGAACTCGACGTGCAGGCCATATTGAATCTGGCGCCCTGCATTGCCGACTAGTCCATTCGCCCGCCCGAAACTATTGGCGCGCACTTCTGACGTAATCACATTGTTTGTAACGCTGCACGGGTTGTTACCGCAGAGAACGCTTTGGATTGGGCTGTTGAAGTTGCCCTGATCTGCGCGGAAGTTGGCGTGGTTGAGAAGGTCAAAGAAATCCACACGGAACTGTACCGTCACTCGGTCTTTGACTCTCCAGTTTTTATCCAGCGACGCGTCGGTTGAGACCAGGCGCGGACCGGAGCAGGCGCCGCGTGGTGCCATCGCCGGATCGATCGTTCCCAGGTGGTAGCCGACCAGCGTAAAGCCGGTGGGGTTGTAGATCTGGTCTCCCTTACGGCCATTGCTGGTGCAGCTCTGTCCCGAAGTCACAAGTGGGCGCTGATTCCCCGTGAGGCCAGTCTGTGCCAGCGAGTTCACATTGCCGGTCCCGTTGACTCCCCCCTGGTAGACAGTGAAAGAGTTACCCGAGTCAGCCGAGGTGATGCCCGTAACCTCCCAGCCGCCCAGCGTGCTCTGCGTCAGCATGCTGTGTCCCGCCAGCTTGGAAAGGAAGTAGGTTCCATTCGCCACGAAAATATCAGGACGATTGGTTGCGGCATTTCCACGATCCAGACGCGGATTGCGGAAATCAGTAAAGCTCTGCGCGCCCGTTCCTCCACTCGAGTCATCTGTAAGCACGTCCGCGATGGCATGGGACCACGTGTAGGCCGCCTGCATCTTGAACTTGCCTACCTGTGTGCGGAACAGTGTTTGCAGAGCATGGTAGTTGGAGTCGCCGTTGTGAGACCAGTACGCAAGTGCGCCATAGTTCGGGAACCGCCGCAGCGAGTTGGTCGCACCGCCCGACAGGAAGGTCGCATTCGCCACCTGGTTCGAAGCGATTGGGTTGATGTCGTAGCTGGAGGTCAGGTGCATGCCGCGGTTGCCAACGTAACTCAATTGAAACACCGTGTTGTGCACGATCTCCTGCTCTACGGTCAGGTTCCACTGAATGCTGTTAGGCAATATGGCGCGCGGATCCATTCCGCCCGATGGCGAAGCAGACCCTGCCCCCAGGTTGGATGGAGTCGCTCCACCAAGCGGCCTCATGAAGTTAGAAGCCGTGACGGCGAATGGTGCATTTGCAACCAGCGTGTACCGGGAAACGCGTTCCCGTTGGAAGAACTGACCGACACCTGCACGCAGCGATGTCTTGCCGCTACCGGTGACGTCCCAGGCGATACCGACGCGTGGTGCAATCAAGTGATTGTTATTGTTCACGAGCGCATTGTTCGGTCCATTCACGCCGTGGCTGAAGTTGGTTCCGAACTGCTTGTTGGCCGCTCCGCACGGATCCGTTCCGGGTGCAACCCACAAACCATTGCAGGCATCGCTCGCGGGTTTAGACGGATCGTACAACTGCGGCTGGAAGCTAGTGAGCTTGTTGTCTGGCTGCGTAGGATTGCGCAGCAACGAGTAACGAGCACCGTAGTTCAGCGTGATGCGCGGAGAAATTTTCCAGGTGTCTCCCGCGTAGAACTCGATGTCCTTCCAACGCAGCTGCGCGCGGATATTGGTCGAGGTTTCTGACAGGCTAACCGGGTTGCCGGGAAGCAGGATGTTCGCTAGATTGTTACCCGTCGGCGTACCGACCGCGTAGTCGAATGTCTGGAAAGTGGGGCGTTCCTGACTCGCTGCGCCGGAGTCTTCGTTCTTCCCGTCGATGCCCACAAATGCGCCGAGCTTGAGCGCATGTCGTCCGGCAACCTTCGAGACATCATCACGGAAGGTATAGATGTCCAGCGTGTTATTCCAGGGCGCGATCGACCAGATCGTGTTGAAGTTGCCGTACGGCCCAAGTCCCGACCAGATCGTAGGAGTGGACGCGCTTGCCGTCTTTAGCGAGTTCGGATACAAGCTCGGAATTGCCGCGGATAGTTGATTGAGCAGCCCTGCATTGCTTCCGCCTGGTGCCACGTTGATGCGGTTATTCGAGTAAGCAAACTCCGCGTCGTTCACCAGCGTATCGCTGATGGTGCTCGTCCAGCGGCCAATGATCATCTTGGACGGTTGTGCCCAGCTCCCGTTGATGACCGGAAACGGAGTATCCCCCCAATACTGGTTGCCGTTGTAGGATGCGTTAGTGAAATGATCCTGGGTGTACTTGGCCATCAATGTGTTGTGCTTGGTCACGTTGAAATCGATGCGTCCGTTCTCCTGACCAGTATTCACAGCGGTTGGTAGGGATTTCGACCAGTTATTTCCATTGGCGTCCGCCGCTTTATTGGGAAGCGGGAAGTATTGAGCCAGCAACGCTCCGGCGGGATCCACCGTGGCGAAAGCCTTGGGATTGCCTGCCTTTTGCAACGCGACGGGAATGGTCGGTGCGGCCGCACCGCAGCTCACCGTCGAAAAGTCGCCAGCGCGCTCGGCTGCACTAGCAAGGCACGCCGCTTGCGAGAATCCGCTGATGGTCCGGTTGAATTCCTGGTTGAAGAAGAAGAACAGTTTGTCGCGCTTGATGGGACCGCCAACGGAGTAGCCCCAGTCATTGCGCCGCAGCTTGTCTTTCCCGTTCAGTGGCTGGCCCAGACCGGCGTTGCGCTTGGCAAAGTAGGTGTAGGCGGCCAACGCATCGTTACGGCCGCTATAGAACACGCTGCCATGGAAAGCATTTGTACCCTGACGGGTCACAATACTTATCACGGCTCCGGACGCCTGCCCATACTCCGGGCCATAGCTGTTGGTCAGCATCTTGAACTCGGCAATCGACTCGATCGACGGATAGATGAGAATCGTACGGTTCGAACCTACGTCGTTGTCATTCGCGCCATCCACCAGGAACAGGTTGTTCGTGGTCGGGTTGCCGTTGACGGAAAAATCTACGCCACCCTGCAATCCCTTGTTCTTGCTGTCAAAGTTGTTCGCGCCCGAAACGCCAGGGCCAAGCTGGGTCAGCTCAACGAAGCTGCGTCCGTTCAACGGGAGCTCCTTCACCTGCGTCCCGTCAACGATCGTACCCAGCGCACCGCTCTCGGTTTCGACCTGAATCGCGCTCGCCGAAACTTCGACCGTCTCGGATACGTTTCCCAGCGTGAGCTTGGCATCAACCCGGGTTGCGGTCGCAACGTTCACAACCACGTTCGTCGCCACAAACCGGCGGAACTGAGGACTGGAGACCGCGATAGTGTAGATGCCGACCGGAACCTCATCCAGCGTGAACTCTCCGGACCGCGAGGCCGTGATAGTGCGGTTAGCCCCCGTTGTAGAACTGGTAAGCGTAACCGAAGCTTTTCCGACGGCGGCGCCAGTCGGGTCGGTCACCTGGCCCACCACGCTTCCGTTGCTGCTCTGGGCCATGACGGACGCGCAGAACAGCGCGCTCAAGAACATAGTAAGCCACACACGATGCGTCAGTTTCATACTCCTCCTAATTTGGGCGCGCCCTGTACCTGCGCGATACCCGTTATGCATCGAGAGCATGTGAAATCGTGCCCTCGTCGTTCGGTCGGTCCCCGCACAGCTCTGGCGGAATCGATTATGTTGAAGCGGCTACAGAATGGATTCTGTTGGACGGCTACATCCTCCATTCGATGGATACCGGATGTCAAGAAAATAATTTGCAGCGCCGGAGGAATTCCTCTAACGCTTCAATAAAGCGAGTTTTCGGGCTCTCCCATGGGGACAGCCCAGCGCCACAGGCTCTAATGTCAAACCAGCGGTCTATTTACGAATCACGCCTCTAATCGGCACGACTTTGCCACGTTCCACGACTCCCGTGCCTTCCAGAACGCTGTAAAACTGATCCGCCGACAGACCGTTCAGTGTATCTGTCTGACCGGAAGGCCAACGCACCTCCACGGTGTCGATCTTTTGCGTCTTCCCCAGCCCAAAGTGAACGCGGAGGTCGTTCTGCGACAGATAGCTTCCTCCGCTTCGCACCTCGTCCATCTGCTTCACGCCACCTGCGGTCAGGGTGACTCTCGCTCCTAACGCCAGGCGGTTGCTCTTGGTGCCAGCCAGTTCGAAGCTCACCCAGTGATTCCCGGCTAATCCCTTGTTGCGCAGAATCAGCGGCGCGCCGTCCAGGTTTTCCACCACCACGTCCATGTTGCCGTCGTTGAACAGATCGCCCGCAGCCAGGCCTCTGCCCACCCTGGGCTCCCGCACTGGCGCGCCCGCCAGGCTGCCCGCGTCGCAGAACGTTCCGTCCTTCTCGTTCATCAGCACGTTGGCAGGTTCGCGATAACGGGCGCCTGAAGGTGTCCCATCCACCTGCGGGTACACATGCCCATTGACCGAAACGAGGTCCGCCCAGCCATCGTTGTCGAGGTCCACAAACGCCACGCCCCACTTCACATACGGCAGCGACGGCAACGCCACCCCGGCCTCATAGGAAACATCAGTAAAGCTGAAATTGCCGTCGTTGCGATACAGCGTGTTGAACTCGTCCGCGAAGTTGGTCACATAGATCGAAAACCGACCCGTGTGGTTATAGTCCGCCACCGCTACGCCCATCGATCCCTGCTCGGATCCGTCGCCGCTCACCGCCGTGCCGGACTCCAGCCCGATCTCGTTGAACTTGCCTTGCCCCATGTTGCGGTACAGGTAGTTCGGCGTCGAATCGTCCGCCACATAAAGGTCCGGCCGTCCGGTGTTGCCGAAATCCGACCACACCACGCCCAGCCCGTAGTATCCGTTGGCGTCATCCACGCCTGCGGCCTTCGCGACAGTGCTGAACGTGCCGTCCCGGTTGTTATGAAAGAGGCTGTCCCCTGCACCCTTCAGCCCCCGCGGCCCACATTGCACATCGATCCCCCGAAACTTGCACGTCGGGCTCTTGCCAAAACCCGGCAGGTCCGTCAGCTTGAAATCGACGTAATTAGACACCATCAGATCGACAAAGCCGTCTCCGTCATAGTCCGCGAACGCCGCTCCTGCAGACCACCGCCCGTCCGCTACGCCAGCCTTTGCAGTCACGTCAGTAAACGTGCCATCACCGTTGTTGTGGTACAGGACGTTGCCGCCCAGACAGGTCACATACAGGTCGGGCCATCCATCGTTGTCATAGTCGCCAACCGCACCGCCCATCGCGAAACAGGGCGATCCCATACCCGCCCTCTCCGTCACATCGGTAAAGGTGCCATCCTGATTGTTGTGGTACAGCGCGCCTTTCGCCTTCTCACCTTGCAACGCCATGGCCACCGTAGGTGCGTTGGTAAAGTAGACGTCGGGCCAGCCATCGCGGTCGTAGTCCATTAGAACGACGCCTCCGCTCATGGACTCGACAATGTATTTCTTCTCGGGCGCAGCCAGATGTATGAAGCTGATGCCCGCCAGCTTCGTTACATCCGTCAGTTGGGGCACTGTGCGGTTCTTGCAGATATGCGTCCGCGCGCCAGCCGGCGGCGGACTTGCAGCCGAATGGGCCTGAGCCGCGACATCCACCGTCAGCATGGCCTGCAAGACAATTGCAATAACTTTTCGATCCAACCTGAAGCGCATACGTTCGAAGCCCGAGATGAATTATCCCATTCTCGAACGGTGGAATGACACGCTGCGTTTTTCTTCGCCATGTAGACTAATGCGAACATCCGGGCTTTCTAAGGGAGCTAAGCAAAGTCTCGCCGCTACTGCTTGCACGAGGAGCGCGGACCCGGCGGTATAGGCAGGAACACAGCGCCCCCGTTCCCGCAACAAGGAGCACGAGTCTTGTACAGAAAACTGCAGGCCGTCACCCCGGCCCACAAGCGCCCTACGCTGGTCGATGTCGCTCGAAGCCTCTCGCTTTCGCGCACCACGGTTTCCGTTGTGCTAAGCAACTCGCCGGCGGCCTCTGCCATCCCGGAGCAGACCCGGCTTCGCATCCACGCGGCAGCGGCTGAAATGGAGTACACGCCGCATCTCCTGGCCAGGTCGCTGCGCAACAAGCGAACCATGTCAGTCGGCGTCATGACCATTGACCTCAGCGACGGCTACTTCACTTCCCTCATGGTCGGGGTTGAGGCCAGCCTCATCGATCAGGGCTACTTCTATTTCGTCGTCTCCCACTTCTCCGATCCCAAGCTGCTGGAGCAATACGGCCGCATGTTCACTGAGCGCTGCGTCGAGGGCATTCTGCTCGTAAATACCCCCGCTCCACATGTCAGGCTTCCCATGGTTTCGATTGCCGGTCATCACGTCCGCAACGGCCCTCCCACCGTCATGCTGGACCACGACCACGCCGCGCGCATCGCTATCGACCACCTGGCCGACCTTGGCCACCGGCGCATCGCCTTCATCGTCGGGCAGCCCTGGTCGCTCGATTCCCGCGACCGCTGGGAAGCCATCCAGACCGCTGCCCGGCGTCACTCCATCGTCATCGACCCGAAGCTCGTAATCGTCCTCGGCAGCGCCAGCTGGTCGGCCGACATCGGCTACGACCCGATGCGTAAACTGCTCGCCGAAACGCGTGATTTCACCGCCGTTTTTGCCTTCAACGACACCGCCGCGATGGGTGTCATACGCGCCCTGATCGACGAGGGCCTGCGCGTTCCCCAGGACGTGTCGGTGCTCGGCTTCGACGATGTTGCCAGCGCCAAGTTCTTCATTCCCCGCCTGAGCACCATCCGCCAGCCGCTGCAATCCATGGGCCGCTCCGCGGTCGACCGCCTGCTCACCGGCATCAACAACCCCGAAAAGCGACTTCCCGCCACCCTGCGCGTAGAACCCGAACTCGTTATGCGCGAATCCACCGGTCCCGCACCCAAACGCTAGCCGCAGCCCTTCGCGGCGTTCCTTCTAGTGATATTCTTCGACCATCCCTGAGGATCGTCTGAATGTCTACATCATCTGTTCAGGAGTCGTCCGCCCGCGCTACCCCGCACACGGCCATGGACGCCCCTTCCACCCCGCTCCCACAACAGCCGCAAGCCGGTTGGCGACGGTGGATTGTCCTGTTCCTGGCGCTGCAGGTCCTCGTACTTGGCTGCATTGCAGCCCTCAATTACGTCGTCAATCCCCTGGGCTACTTTGCAACGCACCGCTTCTCTCCCATGGTCTGGAACGGACGCGAGGAAAAGATCATTGCGCTTGCCGCCGAGCGCCCCAAGCCGCAAGTGCTGGTTCTCGGGTCGTCCCGCGTCTGGACCATCGCCCCCTCTAACCTGGCGGAGCAGACCGGCCTTCCCAGCTTCAATGCCGGCGTCAGCGTCGCCATGGCCGAAGACAATTACGCTTTGCTCCGCTATACGGTCGAGCAGGCGCACATCACGCCGAAGCTGGTCATTATCGGGCTCGACCTCGAATCCCTGCACAACGCGCGGCCGGTCGATCAGCGGACCCAGGATGTACCGGAACTGCAATCTTATTTGCCCCGCGCCAGCCTGGCGGCGGATGTTACGCGGTACAAGTCATTGCTGATGGCACCCACTTTGCAGCTTTCTTTGCGTTCGCTGAATCTGGCTCGGCGCGGAAAGAATCAAACGCCGCCCGATCCTATCTATACCGTCGGCCAGCACGGAGACACTCAACTCAGCGGCGTACTCCGCCGCCTCGCCAACGGTCAGAGCACAGTAGCTGCCGAGACCCAGGAAACCATCGTTACCTATTCCCGCCGCTACATCGGCTACACCGCACTGTCGTCGGAGCGGCTCAACTATCTCCGCCTGACCCTCGTATATTGTGCGCAGAGAAACATCAAAGCTGTGGTTTACCTGTCCCCACTCAGTACCGTCGTGCAAACCGCCCTGGCACCCTTCCACTACCAGGACTTGCACCGTGCAGCACTCGTCCAGGTTCCGCAAATCACCCAGGCTTCCGGCGCCGCCTTCCTGGACTATACCGACGCCGCCTCATTCGGCGGGCTACAGACGGGCTTCCTCGACGGAACCCACATGAGCCAGCCAGCCGGTGCCATCATGATTTCGCGGTTGTTACAGGACACGCACCTTCTGCCCTCAAAGTAGGCCGGCTAGAATTTGAAATAAACAAACTCCTGCGGAATGTTCGAAGTCATAAATAGCCACGAAACTACGGTCAACATCGAGAACGCCATCGATAAACGCAGCGTCGGTTGCAGCGACCGTTCCATCTGATCCGAGGTTGGACCATAAAACGCGCAAACCACACCGGCGAGCAGTGGCAACCCGAACACTTTCATGCTCATCGTGCCCCGCAGGACACTTAGGTGACGGTGGTTCAGAACATGAAGCGGGTTGTACATCTGGGCAAGCATGCGCAGTCCGGCATGCGCTCCCGCCGATCGGAACATCGCGAAGGCCGTCGCCACAAATAAAAACGTGACAACCCACGACACAAATGACGGAAGCTTCGCAATCTTCTTCTTGCGCCAATAATGATTCACCACCAGTGCGCCGCCGTGCATCATGCCAAAAGCCACGAAGTTTCCCGAAGGTCCGTGCCAAAGTCCCGCAATCGTCATGGCTGCCATCGTTGCCACGGCAGACGTCGCCAGCGTTGCGCGCCGAAACGATCTCAGAATCGGTGTGTACAAATACGTGTTGATAAACTCCGACAGCGAAATATGCCACCGCTTCCAGAATTCGATCACCGACAGTGACCGAAATGGCGCATCGAAGTTGCGCGGAATTTGTATGCCCAGCAGCAGCGCCGAACCCACTGCCATATCGGTATAGCCGCTGAAGTCGAAGTAGATCTGCATCGTATAGGCCAAAACAAATGTCCATGCTTCCAGCATCGACAACCGCCCCCGCAGCGCAAACCCAAAGTCCGCAATGCGCCCAAACGCGAACGCAAACACAACCTTCTTGAACAGCCCGATGCTGATCAGGTAGCAGCCGCGCGCCAGCATCTCCCCTCGGTTCGCGTCGCCGCTTCCGAAGTTGCCGAACTGATGCGCGATCCGCTTCGCTTTCGCCAGAGGACCGGAAATCACATAAGGGAAAAACGCGACAAAGCTTGCATGCTGAAACAAGGAAAGCTGCGGCAGCAGGTCCTCATAGCAGTCCACCAGGTACATGATCTGCATCACCGTAAAGAAGCTGATTCCCAGCGGAAAATTGAGTTCCGGCAGGCTGAAGTGCCGTGGCAGAAACGGCACCGCGCGCAGAAAAAAATTGACATACTTGAAGGCACACAGAAATCCAACATTCAACACCAGCGCAAGTTGCAACCAGCGCTTGCGCCCGGGCTGCTCGGCGCGCGAAATCCTCTGGGCCAGCCAGGCATTGGCACAAATAGAAATCAGCAGGTACGGGACATGCGCCGGACGGAACCACGCATAAAACGTGAGCGAAGCAATCAGCACCACAGCCTGCGAAGCCACCGGCCCGTAGAAACGGCGCACCAGTGTTGCGATCAAAACAACGCAAGGCAGAAAGACGAGCAGGTACGCAAAGGAGTTGAACAGCATTCGTCCCTATTTCCTGCAGGCGCATGTCCCGCCCGCTTCATTGTTGGTCTGATGGGCACAGTATACAATCAAACCCAATATCCTGAACATGCGGGCCGCCATCCGTTCTCCGTTCCTTGAGCAAGCGGCGCGTTCTGTCGGACGGTGAAGGCTCCATGAATCTCGAAGGGCTCTCCATAGAAGATCTCCTGCGTAGCAGGCGGCGTCTGCGCCGGGAGCTTTCGGCCAGCCCCGGCTTGCAACCTTTGCGCATTGCCGTTCTCGGCGGCTCCACCACCAACGAACTCGTCGACCTGTGGGAGCTTCTCCTTCTCAACAGCGGCTTCCAGCCAACCTTTCATCAGTCCGAGTACGGTCTCTTTTACGAAGAGGCTGTGCATAACACCGAGGCGATCGCCGATTTCCGCCCCGACATCGTCTACCTCCACACCTCCTACCGCAATGTTCAACATGCGCCTGCGATCGGCTCGAGCGAAGCCGACTTCGCCAACGCGCTTGACGCGGAACTGAATCGCTACCGCCAGATATGGCACGCGCTCGCCACTGCCCTTCCCTGCCAGATCGTGCAGAATAATTTCGAGCTACCGCCTTATCGCCCGCTTGGTCATCTGGAAGCCAGCAGCAGCAGCGCCAGCGCGCGCTTTCTCCTTGCGCTGAATACAGAGTTCGCCCGTGACACCCGGCAAAATCCGCGCCTCCTGCTGCACGATCTCCACGCGCTCGCCGCCCATCGCGGGGCAGCGAACTGGTTCGACTGGGATCGGTGGTTTGGCTACAAGATTCTCTACACGGTCGAAGCAAATTACGAGATCGCAAAGTCCCTCACGTCTCTCGTGCTGGCCATTTACGGCCGCAGCCGTAAGGTTCTCGTCCTTGACCTCGATAACACCTGCTGGGGCGGCGTCATCGGCGACGACGGCGTCGACAAGATTGTTATCGGTCGCGAAAACGCTTTGGCCGAGGCCTACACCGCGTTTCAGGAGTTCTGCCTTACTCTACGCAACCGGGGCGTGCTGCTGGCGGTGTGCTCCAAGAACGACGATGCCGTAGCGCGACAGGGCTTTGAGCACCCGGACTCCGTCCTCAAGCTCGAGCACTTCTCCGCCTTCCAGGCGAACTGGGAGCCGAAACACGAGAATCTCCAGACGATCGCCACCCAGCTCCGGCTCGGCCTCGACAGCTTCGTCTTTATCGACGACAACCCCGCGGAGCGCGCCATCGTCTCCGCGCAGCTCCCCGACGTTGCCGTACCGAACGTGGGTGCCGACGTTGTCCTCTTCCCCAAAATAATCGACGAGCAACGCTACTTCGAGACGGTCTCCCTTTCTGAGGAAGACGTTGCCCGCGCAGCCCTCTATGCCCGCGATGCGCAGCGGGTACAAGGTATCGCCACTTTCGCCACCTACGGACAATATCTCGACTCCCTGCAAATGCAGGCGGAAATTGCCGAGTTTCAACCCATCTATCTCGAACGCATTACGCAACTCACCAACAAAACCAATCAATTCAACCTGACCACACGGCGCTACACGCAGGCAGAGATCGAAACCATAGCCAAAGACCCAGCTTATATAGGTCTCTACGGGCGCCTTCTCGACAAATTTGGTGACAATGGTCTAGTGTCCGTCCTGCTCGCTCGCCGGGATGCCGCCGACCTGCATATCGATCTGTGGCTCATGAGCTGCCGCGTCCTCAAACGCGACATGGAGCGCGCCATGCTTGACGCCCTCGTGCAGCGCGCGCAGGCCGCAGACATCCTTCGCATCCATGGCGTCTATATTCCATCCAGTAAGAACGGCATGGTGAAAGACCACTACGCCCGGTTGGGATTCGAACCCAACAGTCAGATAGACTCCGGGTCGAACACCTGCTGGACCTTGGACATTTCGCAATACACCCGCAAGAACTTACACATTAACCGATTGGAATTGGTGCATGGATAACATCCTCGAAGACCTACAACCGATCTTCCGCGACATTCTCGACCAGCCCGACCTCGTTGTAACTCGCCAGTCCAACGCGCACAACGTAGACGACTGGGACTCTCTAGCTCACATCAACCTCGTCACTGCAATAGAAAAGCACTACAAAATAAAATTCGCCCTCGGCGAGCTGCGCGAACTCGAAAATGTCGGCGACATGATCGATCTTATTCAGAAAAAACTTGGCAGATAGCGGGGTGCTCACATGAACGACTACCGCTGGGAGGATCTAACGCTCGGTCTCGAGCACGGCTTCGATGCGGTGTTCACGCCCGAAATGGCCGCTGCGTTCGCCCTCATCTCCGGCGACACCAACCCCCTCCACACCGACCCCGCTTACGCCTTGGCCGCCGGATACGCTTCACCCGTCCTATTCGGCCTTCTAACATCCTCTTTATACTCGCGTCTCGCAGGAGTTTATCTTCCTGGTAAGTACGCTCTCCTTCACGGCATCGACATAGACTTCAACTTACCCTGCTTTGCAGGCGACTTACTGCATTGCGAAGGTAAAATAGTCTTCCTCAACGAAGCCTATCGACGCTTCGAGATAAAGGCAACGGTTCGCAATCATCAGCAGCAGCGCATCTCCAAAGCGCTGATCCGCGTGGGGTTTCATGTCTGACTTACTTGTCGTCACCGGCGCTTCATCCGACATTGGGGTAGCATTGATCCGCGATCTGCTCCACCGACCCACCTACGCGGAGACGATCGTTCTAGCGCACTCCTTCGTCGGTTTAGAACGCATTACAGCGCTACAGCAGGAGTTCGGCAACACGCGCATCCTCTCCGTCACCGCCGACCTGTCGCAACGTCAGGAAGTGGAGGCCCTCGCAGCCCATGCCTTTTCGCTGGGCCCTCCCAGGGCATTCGTACATCTGCCCGCGCTTCGCCCCCTCAACGAGCGATTTACCAAGCTCGACTGGACCCGCTACGCCGCGGACATGATGATCCAGGTGGAGTCAGCCGCCATCCTCTTGCAATCGTGGCTGCCCGCGATGGCCAAGCGTCCGGGTTCCCGAGTCGTCTTCCTCCTGTCTAGTTACACCCTTGGCGTCCCCCCCAAGTTCATGGCTGGCTACATCATCGCAAAGTACGCCCAGCTTGGCCTGATGCGTGCGCTCGCCGCCGAATACGTCTCCTCTCAGGTCCGCATCAATGCAATCGCGCCTTCCATGGTGGAAACCCAGTTTCTTCAGAACATAGCCGATCTCGTCGTGCAGTCCGCTGCCGCCTCCAATCCACTCGGACGCAACGCTACGACCGAGGACCTGCTCGGCGCCTTCGAACTTTTACTCTCGCCCAAATCCAACTATATTCACGGAATAAGTCTTCCTGTCACCGCAGGGACCGCCATGTAAGTGGTTCCAATGCCACTACTGCTCCGACCGTCACTTTCCAGACAGCTCATAGAACGCGATCGCGTTTCCGCCAAATATCGCATCCCGCTCCGCCTCGGTAAACCCGGCAAAGTACTCCCGCAAAGCCGCCCACCAGCCAGCATAGGAGCTCGCTACCAGGCATACCGGCCAGTCCGACCCAGCCATCAACCGCGCCGGCCCAAAGCTGTCAACACATACATCCAGATACGGCCGCAGGCCTTCCAGGCTCCAGTTCCGCCAGTCCGCTTCCGTCACCATACCGGACACCTTGCACATCACATTCGGCCTGCGCGCAAGCTCGCGCATCTGGCTTCGCCACGGCTCCAACTCTCCCGCCGCAATCCGCGGTTTCGCCACGTGATCCACCACAAACGCCTGCGCTGGATGCCGATCCACAAAACGTACCGTCTCTTCCAATTGTCGCTCGAGGATCAGCAGGTCGTAGGTCAGCCCTGCCCCTGCCAGCAGCGCAATTCCTGCATTAAATGCCGGGCCATCCAGAAACCCTGTAGCCTCACCCTGCACCACGTGCCGCAGGCCGACCAGTCTCGGCAGCCCGCGCACTCCCTCCAGAACCCCCGCAAACTCCGGAGCGGCAATCGGCGCCCAGCCCACCACCCCGCGAATCGACTCCGACCCATCCGCCAGCCCGCAGAGCCACCGCGTCTCTTCCAGGCTCTGCCGCGCCTGCACCGCAACCGTCCCGTCGACCCCCGCGCTCGCCAGATCGACATCGAGATCCTTGGGCAGAAAGTCTCGCCGCAACTCCGCCATCGGCTCATCCAGCCAGCCGAACTCCTCCGGCATATATCGCCACAGATGATGATGCGAGTCGATCACCGGCACCGCGTCGCTCACGCCGACTCCAGCACCACGTTGCTATACGGCGCCGCATCGCCCGTCCTCACCAGCCCAATCGCCAGCGGTATCCGCAGCTTCAAGGTCGCATGAGCCTCGAACGCAATCGGCGGCAGCAGCTTTTGAAAGTTCGCCATGAGCGCCGCGTCGTTGCACCCCCGAAACTCCTCCGCCATCCAGGCTTTCCCAATCACGAAGTTCGGCGCCAATGCCCCCAGCACGTCCAACACCGTCGGTATTCCGTCCACCAGCGCCAGGTCGATCGTCTCGATCATCGGCCAGAACGGGAACCCGCGGTCGGCAATGACCAGCGTATTGGTGTGCCGAACGCGACTCAGCAGAGAGTTCAACGCAGGATTCAAAATGCCCGTCTTCAACACAGTCTTTCCCTCGCTCCCGCGCCAGCTACACCGCCCGTGTGGTATTCCTCAGCACACCGATTCCCGCAATCTCCGCGACCATCACTTCATTCACCCGCAACCACCGCTGCGGTGTGCGTCCAAGCCCCACGCCCGGCGGCGTTCCCGTGCTGATCACGTCGCCTGCCTCCAGCGCCACAATACTCGAAATATATGCGATCAACTGCGGAATCTTGAAGATCAGGTCGCGCGTATTCGCCTGCTGCATCACTTCGCCATTCAGCGTCAATTGGATCGGCAGCGCCTGCGCATCACCCAGCTCATCGGCCGTCACAATCCACGGCCCCATCGGCGTAAACCCCGGAAAACTCTTGCCCAGAGTCCACTGCGTCGTCGCCAGCTGCACACCCCGCGCGCTCACATCGTTCACGATCGTGTATCCAAACACATGCCGTTCCCAGTCTTCCGCCGCGATATGGTGGCCTGGCGTTCCAATCACGACCGCCAGCTCCACCTCATAGTCCGGCTGCGTCGCATTCTCCGGCAAGGGGACATCCGTGTCCGGCCCTGTAATCGAAGACGCCAGCTTCAGAAACACTGTCGGCACCGCCTGCACCGCCATCTTCGATTCCGCCGCGTGCTCCACATAGTTCAGTCCTATACCGAAGATCCGGGGCGGATTCTTGAGCGGCGCCAGCAGCTTCACGTCGCCAAGCTCCCGCGACTTCGCACCTGCCGCAATCGCAGCCCGCATGTCCGCCTGCGCCGCCGCGCCGCCCGCGATAAACTCAAGCGCATCCTCAAGCCCGATATTCGACAACGCATACACGCGTCCGTCCACCACGACGCCGCCTGCCTGAACCCCGCCGCTCTCGTAGGTCACCAGCTTCATTTCGCTCCCCCGCGCCACATTTCGCCCGCGGGAAACGCATACCGCTTCAGCGACTCCGCGCGAATCTCGATGCTATAACCCGCTGCCTGCGGAACCATATAGTGCCCGCGTCGAATCGTTACAGGCTCTAAAAAGTGCTCATGCAGATGGTCGACATACTCAATCACCCGATCCTCCATCGTTCCCGAAACGCAGAGAAAATCAAACATCGCCAGATGTTGCACATACTCGCACAATCCCACGCCCCCCGCATGAGGACACACCGGAATCCCAAACTTCGCCGCCATCAGCAGAATCGCAAGATTCTCATTCACACCCGCCACCCGGCAACTATCGATCTGGCACACGTCGATCGCCCCAGCCTGCATCATCTGCTTGAACATCACCGCGTTCTGACAATGCTCACCCGTCGCGATCCGCACGGGCTTCACCTCGCGCCGTATGCGCGCATGGCCCAGTATGTCGTCCGGACTGGTCGGCTCTTCCATCCACCAGAGATCCAGGTCTGCCAGCGCACGGGTCCGTACAATCGCTTCCTCCACACCCCAGCGCTGGTTCGCGTCCACCATCAGCTTGTTATCTGGCCCAATCTCCTCGCGCACGACGAGCCCGCGCCGCAGGTCGTCCGCCGCATCGCCGCCCACCTTGAGCTTGAACCGCGTCCACCCCTCCGCAACACCTTCTCGACAAAGCACCCGGATCTTTTCGTCGCTGAACCCAAACCATCCCGCCGAGGTCGTATACGCCGGATATCCCTCCCGCTCCAGTAGCGCCAGTCGATCCTTCCACCCTCCGCGTTGCTGGCGCAGGATCGACAGCGCTTCCTCCGGCGTCAACGCATCCGAAATGTATCGAAAGTCGATGCAAGCCACAATCTGTTCCGGCTCCATCTCGGCCAGCAGCCGCCACACCGGCTTGCCTTCGGCCTTCGCATACAAGTCCCACACCGCGTTGATCAGCGCGCCGCACGCCAGGTGAATCACGCCCTTCTCCGGCCCCAGCCAGCGAAACTGCGTCTCCCCCGTCAACTGCTGCGAAAACGCCCGCAGATCGCCCGTCAATTCACTCAGCCTCCGCCCCCGCACAAACTGTGCCAGGTACTCGAGCGCACCCACGCACAACTCCGTTCCGCGCCCAAGTGTGAACGTGAGCCCATGCCCCGCCAGACCGCTTACATTGGTTTCGAGCACGCAATACGCCGCAGAGTAATCTGGGTCCTTATTCACCGCATCCGACCCAATACTCTCGCGCGAGGTCGGGAACCGCAGATCGATCACCCGGACCGCTTCGATCACAATCTCCTGCATCCCACTCCTTACCCACTCTGGCCGCGTGAAGCAGCCTTTTTACAGATGGACATGCGCATTCAAATTTGACAGGCCCGTCCACAGAACGTTACAACAAGCCACGACAGCGGGCAAGGCCAACCAGGTTCTGAAAGAACGTCGAAAGCAGGGCTCAACACGAATGCAACACTTCTCATTGCTGCATAAACGCGCCGTCATTACTGGAGCCGCCAGCGGCATCGGCCGCGCCATCGCCAGAGAGTTCGCACGCGCTGGCGCCGAAGTCGTCCTGCTCGATCTGCACAGCGAACCCGCGCTCGCAGCCGCCACGGCAATCGCCGCCGAAACAGGAGCCCGCGCCTCCTCGGTCGCCTGCGATGTCTCCGACGAGGCCAGCGTCGACGCCGCATTTGACACCATCGCGTCCGGCCCCGACAGCCCCATCGACATCCTCGTCAACAGCGCCGGCATCGCCCACATCGGCACCGTCGTCGACACGCCCCTCGATGACTTCGACCGCCTCTTTGGCGTCAACGTCCGCGGCACCTTTCTTTGCATGAGGGCCGCACTTCGCTCCATGCAAGCCCGAAAATCCGGTGTCATCCTCAATCTCGCCTCCATTGCCGCCACCTCCGCCCTTAGCCAGCGCTTTGCCTACTCCATGACCAAAGGCGCCGTGCTCGCCATGACCCTTTCCACCGCCAAGGATTGCCTCCCTTTCAGCGTCCGCTGCAACTGCATCTCCCCGGCTCGCGTCCACACGCCCTTCGTGGACGGCTACCTCGCCCGCAACTACCCCGGCCAGGAGGCGGAAATGATGCAAACCCTCGCAGCCTCGCAGCCAATCGGCAGAATGGGGACACCGGAAGAGATCGCCCTCCTGGCGCTTTACCTCTGCTCAGACGCGGCCGGCTTCGTCACCGGCTCCGACTTCCCCATCGACGGTGGCTTCACCAGACTGCGCTGAAGTAATCGTTTACCGTAGGTCTTACCGTTAGGTTTACGGTATAGAGACGTTATCCAGCGTCGCAACGCCCCCGCGCGCGCTGCGCCTTCAACCGCTAACCCGTGAGACTCCATGGACCTCGGCCTCAAAGACCACGTCATCCTCGTCACCGGCGGGGCCTCCGCCAACGGCATCGGTGGCACCATCACCCACACCCTGCTCGCAGAAGGCGCCAAGGTCGTCGTGGTCACCCGCGTCACCGAAGGCGTCGAAGACTTCATCGCCGAAGCCCGCACCGCCGGCCTGCCCTGCGATCTGATCGCAGCCGAACTCGCCAACCCGGACGAGTGCAGGCGCGCCATCGACGCCATAGCCGCCACCCATGGCCGCCTCCACGCCATCGTCAACAACGCCGCCACCAACGATGGCGTCGGCCTCGAGCGCGGCGACCCCATGCGCTTCGAGCAAAGCCTGCGCGACAACCTCCTGCACTGTTACTCCCTTGCGCACTACGGTCTGCCGCTGCTCAAACAGACGCGCGGCTCCATCGTCAGCATCGGTTCGAAAGTCGCCGTCACCGGCCAGGGCAATACCTCTGGCTATGCCGCCGCCAAAGGCGCACTTCTAGCCCTCACCCGCGAGTGGGCCGCCGAGCTCCTGCCCTGCGGCATTCGCGTCAATGCCGTCATGCCCGCCGAAGTGATGACGCCCGCCTACCAGCGCTGGCTCGCCACGCTCGACGACGGCAGTGCAGCACTCGAGAAGATCGTCGCCCAGATCCCGCTCGGCCGCCGCATGACGACGCCCGAAGAGATCGCCGCCGCCGTAGCCTTCCTGCTCTCACCAACCCAGTCCGGACACACCACCGGACAGCAGCTGCACGTCGACGGCGGCTACGTTCACCTGGACCGCATGCTCACAGCTCGCTAAAGCGGTCCCCGGCTCCCGGTTCCCGGCTCCCAACTCCCAACAGCCACGCGTGGGAAAAGCAGCTGGCGCACCGTCGGCGAAGCAGAACAACCTTCCGACTCCGGTCAGAGCGAACATCTGGCAACAGGCAACCCTCTACCCAACCTCAATCAGTATCTTCGTAAACCGCGCCGGATTCTCGCTCCAGTCGCGCAACAATCCCGGTGCCTCCTCGATTGGCGCCACCACGCTGATCGTCTCTTCGACAGGAAATCGTTTCTCCTCAAGCATCCGAATCACTTCTTGAAAATCCTCCGGCAGCGCATTGCGTGATCCCAGTATGTCCAGTTCCTTCTGCACAAAGAGCCGCGTCTCATACGCCACCGGTTCCTTGGCATAGCCGATATACACCACGCGTCCCGTAAACGCGACTTCCTCGACCGCCGCGCGAAACGTCTGCGGCAACCCGATTGCCTCTATCATGCAGTCCGGTCCATCGCCTGAGATTTCCACCAGCCGCGCATGCAGATCGTCGCGTCCCGTATGGATCAGGTCCGTCGCTCCCGCCTTGCGCGCAATCTCCAGCTTCGCATCGTCCATATCGATCGCAATCGTCCGAGCCCCGCGAAACGCCGCGGACGCGATCGCCCCCAGCCCCACGCCGCCGCAGCCAAATACCGCCACCGTATCGTTCGCCGTCACACGTCCCCGCGCCGCGGCATGAAATCCCACGGTCAACGGCTCTACCAGCGCCAGTTCCCGCAACGACAACGCCGCTCCAAACAGCTTCTCCGCCGGAACCGCAATGCGTTCGGTCAGCGCTCCATCGCGTTGCACACCAAATGTCTCGTTGAAGGCACAGGCATTCACGCGGCCCCTCCGGCAACTCGGGCAACGTCCACACGCCGTGTAGGGCGACAACGTTACATCCGTGCCCGCCGCCAGGGCGCCCCCGTCAGCAGCCTCCAGCACGGTCGCGGCAATCTCATGCCCCAGGACACGAGGAAACCGCGCCATCGTGTTGCGCCCGCGAAACGTGTTCAGGTCCGTTCCGCATAGCCCCACCATCCGCACCTGCAGCAGAGCCTCACCCGGCTTCACCGCAGGCTCTGGCACATCGATGACACGCGCGCGGCCTGCTTCCTCTACAACAAGGGCTTTCATGGGCAAATCACCTGTCTCAACAATAGAGCACTACCGGGTCGTCATCGCACCGGCAAGACCTCTGCCGGCCGAACCACTCCCCGGGGCAGAGACACTTCCTCCTTCACCATGTCCCGCGGGCCCGCCACCAGGTCCGCGCTCTTCGCTCCCGCGAGCATTTTTGCCCGGAACACATTCACCCGATACCCAGCCTCTTCCGCCTGCTCGCGCAGCGCTGCCAGCCGCGGAGCCCCTTCCGCCACAGCGGTATCCCCTTCTTCTCCCGCCACCAGCGAGGGTAGTTCCAGCACATTCAGCAGTGCTTCAAACCGCTCCTTGTTGAAGTACGTCACACCGTCCGCTTCGCTGACACCCGCCAGCCAGCGCACATCCGCATCCGCCCAGAAGACCTCCGCCGCGAGCCTTTCGGTCAGGTTGTCATCCTTTCCAGCCAGAAGCACGCGCACGCTCGCCGCCGCGCGCCAGGCATCCTCGCCGCTCAGCCCCACCGGTCCGAAGACCTCCGCCAGAGCCGACCGCAGGTCCAGCTCATCGAAGGCATTCAGCCCGCCCACGCCCGCCCGAAGATCAGCCAGCACGGCCCATGCCAGCATGGGTGCCAACCCCCCAATCCCGCTCGAAGTCCACGGAAACACGGTCTCCGCTCCAAACCGAACTTGCGACAGTGCTTGCCATAGCGCCTTCGGCTTGACCGCGGACCCCACCCCCTCGGTGACCGCCATCTCCGGCGCGCCGCCCAGGTGCTTCTCCACCTCCGTGTAAAACGCTTGCACTCGATCCCGCATAGCGACCAGCAGCGCTTCCGTGCCCTGCTCTTCCTTCACTTCGAGCGGCTTTTGCGAGGCCAGGCTCTCCTCGGGAAGCGCCAGCGGCTCCTCCGATACCTCCTCCACCTCCGGCTTGCCCATCACCTCTGGCTCGGTCGGAGCCATCGCTGGAGCGTTGCCTTGCTCCCACCGCTGAGTTTGCGCCATCAGTTTCAGCATCTCCGCCGAAACAACCCCGCGCAGCGCCTCATGCACCGTCCGGAACCGCAGCTTCTTGAGCGCCTCATCGAGATGACTCACCCCTTGGCCGTGCAGCGCATCGTGCAGCTTGTCCCACGGCTGCTCGGCGCTGGCCCACAACTCGCGCCAGTGCCGCAGCACCAGATATTGATATCCGTGCAAGTTGACCGTCAGGCCATCGTTGTACAGATCGTTCGCGCGCCGCAGGAATTCAAGCCCCTGTATGGGATCGCGATACGCCACAAACTTCCCATCCTGCGGCCACAGTCCCAGCGCATCGGTCAGGCTCCGTTGCCGCAGCTCTCCGCTACCCTTGTCCACCGACGCGGCCGATATGTGCAACGTCCCGCGCGTGCTCTCATACACATTGTTGTACACAATCAGAGCGCGCTCATCGCCTGACCGGTTCGAGTAGGCCAGCACGTTCTCGTCCACCGCTCCATGCTCGTTCCAGAAGTCATACAGCACAAAGTTCGTGCTCTCCGCAAACATATGACGACTCTTCAGCAGCGGCGTAATCTCCCGGTTGTACCGTTCGATCAACCCCTGATTCGGGTGCTCCTTCAATCGTGCCTGCTTGAAGTCCATGCCATACCGTTCGTTAAATCCTTCGATCTGCCCATGCGCAAACATCGGCAGCCCCGGCAGCGTCGCCAGCAGCACGCACGTCCCGAAATACTTATCCCCCCCGCCGAACTGGTCCGCCGCCGTGCGTTCATCCGGATTGCTCATGAAGTTCACATACCGCTTTAAAATGTCCGGATCGAACTCGATCGTCTTCTTCAAGTAACTCCGGTACTTTGCATTCTCCTCGTCGCGCAGCATGTTCATAAACGCCGAGTTGTAGACCCGGTGCATGCCCAGCGTGCGCACAAAGTACCCTTCCAGCAGCCAGAAAGCCTCCGCCAGCAGCAGCGTACCGGGGACCTCGGCCGCCACTCGGTCCACCACCTCGCGCCAGAATTCGTTCGGCATCAGCGCATCGAACTCTTCCTGTGACATCGCATTCTCGGCTCTCGACGGAATCGACCCACCTACGCCAGGCAGCGGAAACCACAGCCGCTGCACATGCCGCTTCGCCAGGACCATCGCCGCGTCGAAGCGAATGATCGGAAACAGTCGCGCCACATGCAGAATCACCTGGATCACATGCTCGCGCACCGCCGCCTTCGAGTAGTCCAGTTGCGCCGTATCGTTCCAGGCAAAGGTCGTCCCATCATTGCCGTGATAAAGGAACTTCGTCGTCCCATCGTGATGGCTCCGCAGCCGGAACGCGACTGCCGCGTCAGTTTGGTCGTAGTAGTGATCTTCGATCTTTATCTCCACACGGCTGTCCGCGGCCAGGTCCGGCCCCTCAAAGCTGTACACCGGGAACGGGCTGTTCTCGCGCGAAACAAACCACTCGGGGTGCTCGATCACCCAGTTCGAATCGATGCCCATGTGATTCGGCACCATATCGCTCGCCAGTCGTATACCGTAGCGCGACGCCTTGTCGCGCAGCGCTTCATACGCCGCATTCCCTCCCAGGTCCGCCGCAATGTCGTACTCCTTCAGCGAGTACGCCGACGCCACCGCATCCGCGTTGCCGCGCAGCCGCTTGATCGTCTGCGACGCCACGCTGCGCTCCCACAGCCCAATCAGCCACAACGCAGTCATCCCGCGCTCCGCCATCAACGCCAGCTCTTCGTCCGGAATCTGGTCCAACCGGTGAATATGCCGCAGATACTTCTGCGAGAGCTGCTCCAGCCACACATAGGTGCTCTTGGCCATCATGACGACGGTCGGCATCCATGCATAATCCGCACTGAACGCTTCGTACTCATTCAGCGGCGCCTGATGATCGGCTGAATACTCGCGCTTCCGCCGCACTCCATCCGGCCCCGTCACATACTCGCCAAAGTCATCGTCAAACCCGACAAACTCATCGCCCACGAAACCGTGCGCCTGCCAGCCCGGCTCCCCCCCAAACCGCCCCGGCACCGCCGGATGGAACCGCATCCAGATCGCTACATCTTCCTCGCGCATCACATCGATCGCCAGCAGCACCTCCTTCAGGTCTTCGCCCAGGTACTCCACCCAGTTCTCGCGAATAAAGTCCAACTGCCCTTTGATCGAATCCGGCGAGGCCAGCGCCGGCTCGCGCAGCACATCGAAAAGACTCTTGCCATCCGGCCGCGCCGGTGGGCGCTCCACAAAATACTCCGGCAGACTCGCCGTCACATTCCGGTACGAGGTCTGCTGTTTCAGCCGCTCATCGCCGAACAGTTCCTGGAACTCCGCAAATGCCGGATTCGCATTCGCCAGCCACAGCATCATCAATTCTTCGAGTGCCGCCTCACGGTTCGGCAGATCTTCTGTCGTCCCGGCCAGCCACTTCATCGCCGTCTGCCTGCCGCTGAACACCGCTGAATTGGGAAACTCCTGCGTAAACCCCAGCAGCATCCCTTCCAGGTTCTTTGGACCCACCTTGGCGGCAAACCAGCGCAGGGCTTCCGCAAGCACGTCGGGATCGATCTCCTTGCGATACTTCGCGACCACGGCGTGGCTCAGCTCATCGATCAGCCCCATCGCGAACAGTGTTCCCGCGTTCACTACCTCGGCACGTCCGCCTGCAGCTGTACGCAGTGCGTTTAGCTGCGCGGCCAGCTTACGGCTCGCCGCCACATTCGCGAACACGACATTGCCCGTATAGCTGAACAAAATATCGTCGAGGCCGAGTCGCTCTCGTAGCGAGCGATTGATATGGAACTCCATCCAGTGACTCCATTCCAGTACGTCGGGTCAGTTTCGTTCGTTGGATGCCTGCAAAAGCCTTTACGCTCGAAGCGTTCCATTTCCCGTCAGAAACGCTCGCTATCAGTCTAGCCTCACCCATCCCGCGAAACGCGGTCGGCGTCCTTCTGCGCTTTCCTTCGCGTCTTCATGGCAACGCCCTTGATTATGCCAAAACTACCTGCCCCGCCACCGGGAAACCAACAAAACCCTTGCCCCAACCAGCACACGTGCGCTACAGTTCACCGCAGAGGCACCTATGCTTTCGCATCCGTGTTGCGCCACCGAATCCGCATGGCTCTACCTCCCGGCGGCGCCCCCCAGCCTCAAGCGCCCCGGCCTCTTCGGCGACTAGCCCCTCCCACTGACCTGCTGCCGCACGCCCCGATTTCCCCTCGGGGCCAACCGTCTTTCCTCGCCGAAAGCACCAGCACCAGCACCAGCCGGAGTCCGTCATGTCCACCACCCCCTCGTTTGCCCCCGGCCCCAACGCCGCCGCCATCATCGCCCACGACAACCGCTTGCTCTCCCCCAGCTACACCCGCAGTTATCCGCTCGTGGTCAAGCGCGGCCGCGGCTGCTGCATTGAAGACGTCGATGGCAACATGTTTCTAGACTTCACCGCCGGCATCGCTGTCAATTCCACCGGCCACTGCCACCCCGACGTCGTCGCCGCCATCCAGCGTCAGGCCGCCGAACTCATCCACATGTCCGGTACCGACTTCTACTACGACCTGATGCCCCGGCTCGCCGAGCGCCTCTCCGAAATCGCCCCTATGCCCGGCCCGCACCGCATCTATTACGGCAACTCCGGTGCCGAAGCCGTGGAGTGCGCCCTCAAGCTCGCCCGCTACCACACCGGCCGCCAGAACATCATCAGCTTCGTCGGCAGCTTCCACGGTCGCACCATGGGTGCGCTTTCCCTTACTGCCTCCAAAACCCAGCAAAAGCGCCGCTTCGGCCCCTTCATCCCCGGCGTCACCCACGTACCCTACCCCAACCTCTACCGCAACTGCGCCGCCGAAACCGAACAGCAGCGCGAAGCCCTCGCCATCGATTGCGCCCGCTATATCGAAGACCGCCTCTTCAAGACCATGCTCCCGCCGGAAGAAGTCGCCGCCATCATCGTCGAGCCCATCCAGGGCGAAGGCGGTTACGTCCCCGCGCCGGCCAGCTTTCTACGCGAGATCCGCAACATCTGCGACCGCCACGGCATCCTCATGATCGTCGACGAAATTCAGTCCGGCGTCGGCCGAACCGGCCAGTGGTGGGCCATCCAGCACTCTGAAGTCGAGCCCGACATCGTTTGCATCGCCAAAGGGATCGCTTCGGGTATGCCGCTGTCCGTCTGCATGGCGAAAGCGCACATCATGGATTGGGTCCCCGGCTCCCACGCCAGCACCTACGGCGGCAACCCCATCTGCCTCGCCGCCGCACTTGCCACGCTCGACGTGATCGCTCGCGAAGGCCTCTCCAACGCCGCCACCGTCGGCGCGGCCATGCTCGAACGCATGAAGTCCTGGCCCGCCCGGTTCCACCACGTCGGCGAGGCCCGCGGCCGGGGCCTCATGCTCGGCCTCGAACTCGTAGCCGACCAGCACACCCGCACACCCGTCCCGGCGCTGCGCGATCACATCGCCGACAAGCTGGCGTTCGACCGCGGCCTGCTCTTGCTCGGCTGCGGTGAAACCACCATCCGCATCTGCCCCGCCCTCATCGTGACCCAGCACGAAGCCGACACCGCCCTCGACATCCTGGAGGAGTGCCTCGCCGAAACCAACTAAGCCGCCAGCCCCAAGTTACGCCAGGCACCCGAGACCCTGTCTATACTTCCCGGCCCTGGTCCCGGCGACCCGCTCCGCGAACTTACTCGTTCCCTGAGTTTCCCGGATGGATCGCTTGTGGCGCATGCACCGTCAAATGCGCCTGAGATGTCGAGATCTTCAGTCGTGTCAGCGTTCTCGCCTTCTCGCGCGTCGCGTTCACAAGGAACGTCGCCGTGTAGCTCTCCGCTATCGCCGATCGGAACTCCTTCAGAAATGGCGCCAGCGCTACCGGATTCCCCGGCAGGTTATAGAACGAGCGTCCGCCAGTTGCCTCCGCCACTTGGCTCAGATAGCTCTGGCCGCTGAACGAGGCAGACCCGCCGCGGATGCCCGTGTCCGTGTACGCGATCGCATACACCGCAATCCCCGCGCGCTGCGAGTCACGCTGTGCGGCTTCCACATACGGACTGTTCTGGTTGTCCAGCGCCGTGCTCCCGTTGTACGGGTCTACTCCGTTGGTCAGCATCAGCACGAACCGCGGCCCGGACTCCCTCGACGGCCAGCGTTTCGCCAGGTCCGACAGGCAAAAATACGGACTCGCGCTCACACCCGGAGCAGAAATCGGGAGGCGAACACCCTTAGCCACCGCTGCGTGGTCCGCCGAGAAACCCTGCGGCGCGTCCACCCTGCCGTTGCGCATGTACCCCACCAGCACCTGCGTGCCCTCCGGCAGTGTCACGATAAACTTCTTCAAATCATCCACTTGAAGGCCGAACGACGACCGCAGACCATCGTCGAGCAGGATCGCGACCTGCGCGTTCGACGGCCGGATGCGTGTCAGACCGATCAGCGGCGTCCGCTTGCCATCTACCTCAATCTTCAGTTGCTTAGGGTCGAGCGGCACAGCCTGCTTGGACTCCACCGACAACAGCGCGCGCGTCTCAACCGGCCCTTCGACCGGCAGTTGCGCCACCGCCGGAACAGCAGCCAGCGCGCCAACGAGCGTCAAGCGAAAGAACGTGCGAATCCGGTTTTGCATATCTACCTCACACGGATTAGACGTCCTCGCAGGCACTTACGGTGCGGCTGCCGCGTCTGCACCTGCGCAGACGCGGCAGAACCTGCAATCAATCGCCGCCGATCCTTACCTTCAGCCCCGCCCGCACCGTCAGCGGCAGCCCCGGAAATCCGATCGGTCCGATGTGCTGGTTGTTCATCAGATTTTCCAACTGCGTAAACGCCACCACGTGCGACGTGACCCGGTACGTTCCGCTCAGGTCCAGCTTCGCGTAGCCGAAGTCCAGATTGCGGTTGGGCAGCAGCAACGAGTTATCGAAGCTCGGCGTGCTGCCTCCCAGGAACGTAGAATCATCCGATTTGCCCGCGAACGCACCGCGAAAAGCCACCGTAAAGCTCGGCCGCGTGTACTGAGCCGCGAGAAAGCCAGTATTCGGCGCTCTCCGGAACGGCCTCTGCCCAGCCAGCGGCGAAGTGGAACCAATCGTCACGCCCGGAAACAGCGGGTTGACCGTCGATCCCGCCACGCGTAACGCATCTGTAGAAAACGACCGCTGCACAATCGGCGCCAGAAACGTATATCCACCTCGAACGAAGATGCGCGGCGTGGGCTGATACTGCATCTCCAACTCCATACCCTGCGCGCGGTACGTCAGCGAATTGGTATACGCGCCAAAGAAATTTGCAAGCGCACAAGCGGACGACGCTGGGGGCGTGCAGCCCGGCTTCGCAATTCCGAAGTAGGTGCGCAGCGCGCCCGAGCTTACAAACTCGTACTCGTGATCGAACTGCGAGTGGAAGTACCCCGCCTTCAGCACGAGCTTCGCGAAAATATTCTGGTCGACGCCAACGTCATACGTCCGAGCCTCTTCCGCCAGCGCGGGACGAACGCCATACGCCGCAATCGCCGCGGTATTGCCCAGGCTCAATAGCGTCCGGTAAAGAGAACTGAACTCCACATTCAAGCTCGGCTCCTGCACGCCGCGCGACACATCGAAGCGCAGCCGCGTACCGCGAAACGTCTTGTCCGACGGCCGAACCGCAACCCAAGCCAGCCCCAGCCGCGGCGTTCCCCGCGTGCCGTACAGGTGGTTCTTCTCCACCGCGCCACCGAGCGAATAGAAAACGCGATTCCGGATGTCGCCCTGCAACTGCCCGGTGTACTGAAAGTTCGTCCTTTGCAACGACTGATCGGACCCAAACACCGGATAGCGGAACGCTCCACGCTCGTTCTCGTAGCGAAAGCCGAACAATGCAGTCAGATGGTGCGTGATGGCGTAGTCGGTCTGGTAGTACAGCTCATCCCGGTTCGACACCTGATCGTAGCGCTGCGGATACGTTCCGCCAAACGCAATCGAGGCCTGCCCGCTGGTCTCATACCCATTCGCACCGCGTATCTTGACAATGTTTCCAAAGTAGGTCGTGAACCCGAATGCCGTGACCGCGGTTCCAACCGGCGAAAACGTCGTGAACTGCTCCCGCTTCCGCGCCACGCCGTAGCGCACCAGGTTGTGCCAGCCGCCCAGCGTGCGATGATCCAGCGTCCCCTGCGCGTAGATGTCCTGGTCGCCTTCCTTCGCGTTCGCCGAAATCCCGAAGAAGTCATGCGCGCCCGGAACGCCACTCGCGGACACCGCATTGCGAATCGTGCCGCGCAGAAGCGTCCGCTCCGCCAGCGTGTAGCCCAGGTTCGCCGACGAGGTCGCCGAGTGGTACTTGTTGTTCGCCACCGCGTTCGCCGTATCGAATCGCGAAAACGCCGTGTAGTAATCGAGCTTCCGGTACGCTCCCGAAACGCTCGCCTCGTTGCGATAGGTATGCAGATTGCCCGCGTCGCCAGAGTAGTTCAGCACCGGCTCGAGCGCGATGCCGCGCGGCGTCGCCAGGCTCACCACCGAAGCCAGCGCATCGGACCCATAGAGCGCCGAATTCGGCCCTCGGTTCAGCTCCAGCCCAGCCACGCCCGTCGAGCTCACCGTACCGAAGTCGAACCGCCCCCCAATATCCTCGGCCGGAACGCCATCGATTGTTACCTTGTTCGCATCCGACTGCCCGCCGCGCACAAACAGCGAGGTCACCCCACCGGCCTGTCCAGTCTGGACCAGGAATGCGCCCGGCGTCTGCCGCATCTCCTGCGTGATATCGAAGCGTGTGGCCAGGTCTTCGCCCGGTATCACCGTCACCGGCACCGTCAACTGCGGCAGCGGCGTCGGTATCCCAGTCGCCGTCACGGACACCTGCTGGCGCACCGTATTCACGGCGATCGTCACATCTTTCGCGACAATCTCCGAGGCCCCTCCGTAGAAGTCCTCGCCCACCGCCGGCAGGTAGCCGCCCGCGGAAGTCAATAGCGTAAAGCGACCAGCATCGCCAATGCGAATCTCAAACGCTCCGTCGCCATCGGAGATCGCAGCGCCGACCGATTGGCCGGCTTGAATCAACTGCACCCGCGCACCGGGCACCACGGCCCCCAGCGGGTTCGTCACGCGCCCGCGCACCACCACGGCCTGCGCTGCGGAAACAAACAGTAAAGCGAGTAAAAAGGCGAGCGCGCCGCGAAATTGCGATGCGCGCAAAACGGTCGCAGCCGCAACGCGGCTGACAAAAGTAGGCATGGAATACTCCTCCGCTCTCCCTGCGAGAGCGTGGTGATATGCGCAGCGGAACCGGTCTCCTGACTGGCGCGATTTCAAACCTGGCCCTGTTTTTTCGACTCTCCCTTCCCGGCGCGTGGCGCCAGTGGGATCGTCCGGCCAGCTTCACCTTCAAGCCTCGAAGGTGCGCGCATCACAGTTGCGGGGCAGTGGCGGAGTTTCACCGCGCTTCCCGAACATTCCAAAGCGGTAGAGAAAAGAAGGAACGACACCGTACCGCAGCATCGCAAATTGGGTTGCCAGATTCCAGTCTGACAACATACGCCTGTGGAAGTCAAAGTTGCCCGGCAGTCTACGGAACCAGAATCACCTTCCCCGTTGTCTTCCGCCCTTCAAGATCGATCTGGGCCTGCGCCGCATCTTTCAGCGCATACCGATGCTCAATCCTGAGCTTCAACGCGCCATTCGCGACCCAGCCAAAAACATCGTCCGCTCGCCGCTCCAATTCCGCCCGCGTGCGCACATAATCCTTCAGCGTCGGCCGCGTCAGGTACAGCGACCCGCTCATCAGCCGTATCGGATCCATCGTAGGCACCGCTCCGCTCGATGCCCCATACAGCACCATCACCCCGCGCGGCCGCAGGCATTGCAGCGAGTCTTCAAACGTCGTCTTTCCCACCGAGTCGTAAACCACCGGCAGACCGCCGCCAGCGATCTTCAACACCTCTTCCCGAAAGTCCCGCTGCGTGTACAGGATCGCGTGCTCCGCCCCAGCCTCGGCTGACAGCACCGCCTTCTCTTCGGTCGACACAGTCGTGATCACTCCAGCCCCAAGCCTCTTCGCCATCTGCGTCAGCAGCAGTCCCACGCCGCCCGCGCCCGCATGAACCAGCACCGTGTCGCCCCGCTGGATCGCATACGAGTCATACGCCAGGTAGTGCGCCGTCAATCCCTGCGTCAGCGCGGCCGCCGCCTGCTCTGACGTAATCCCCGCAGGCACATGCAGCAGGTCGCTCTCGGGCGCGCACGCAAACTCCGCATAGGTTCCCCGTGTCCCAGTCCAGGCCACGCGGTCGCCTGCGCGGAAACCAGTCACGCCCTCACCCGGCGAAACGACGACTCCCGCAGCCTCCTGCCCCGGCACAAACGGAAGCACCGACGGATACCGCCCTTCGCGCAGGTAGGTATCGATGAAGTTGACGCCGCAGGCTTCAATCTTCACCAGAACCTGCCCCGGCACCGGCGCCGGCATCGGCAGCTCAACATATTCGAGCACCTCCGACCCGCCGGTCTTCGAAACCTGTATCGCCTTCAAGGCTGCCCTCGCTTATTTGCCCTCTAGCTGACCTGCTGCTCCGAAGGCCTCATCCGCACCACGCGGTCCACCGTATACGGCGAATGCTGCGACTGTGCAAAGAAGTGCCGCACCTGCAACTCGCCCAGAAGCCCGACCCCAATCATCTGGATGCCGCCCAGAATCAATACCGCCGCCACCACGAACAACGGTCCATGCTCACCCGCCACATCGTGTTGCGTCATCAACTTATGCATCAACAGCCAGATCGCCATACCGCCGCCTGACAGCACGCCCAGCGCGCCCACACTTCCGAAGAAGTGCAGTGGCCGCGTCATGTACTTCAGCAGAAAACGGATCGTCAACAGGTCGAACAGTACGCGGAACGTGCGCCCAATCCCATAGTGACTCTTGCCGTTCGCCCGCGCCGGATTCGTAATCGGAATCTCGCAGATACTGGCGCCGTACCAGCTGGCCAGTGCCGGGATAAAGCGATGCATCTCCCCATACAGCGGTATGTTCTGGATCACATCGCGGCGATACGCCTTGAACGTCGTTCCGAAGTCGTGAATGTCGACGCCCGAAAGCTGCGCCATCAGCCAATTCGCCACAAGCGATGGAAGCACCCGCAGCAGACCGTCGGCCCGATTCGCCCGCCATCCGCTCACCACGTCGTAGCCTTCTTCGAGCTTGGCTAGAAACCCGGGAATCTCGTCCGGATTATGCTGCAGGTCGCCGTCCATCGCCACCACATATTCGCCGGACGAGTGGTCGAAACCCGCAGCCAGCGCCGAAGTCTGCCCAAAGTTCCGTCGCAGCTTCACCACCAGCACCCGCGAGTCCACCGCCGCAATCTCTTCCAGCAGTCGATACGTTCGGTCGCGCGAACCATCATCGACAAACACCATCTCGAAGCTCACGCCCAGGCTCTCGAGCACGTGCTTCACCCGGTCGTACAGCACGGTAACGTTCTCTTCCTCGTTATGAAACGGCACGACGATGGAATATTTCGGCACGGCCTTATTTTACCCCGCCGCCCGACACCCGCCGCCCGCGCCGGCCGGGCAGCCCACGATACACTGCTAAGACGTGGCCCGGTAGCTCAGTTGCATAGAGCAGCGCACTCCTAACGCGAAGGTCGCAGGTTGGACTCCTGCCCGGGCCACCACCCCATCCATCCTCAAGAAGAGTCACGGCAACCCGGTCCGGTTGAGACTCAATTCGCCCCTACCGGCTGACCGTTCCTCGTTTCCCGTCTCTGTTCAGTCACTTAGCTCGAACTTCTCCGTGATTTGTCGAGAAGTGTCAATCAGAAGAACACTGCGACCACGACAGGGTTACAGCTGGCAGGATTCTTCGAGGGCGACCATGATGAGCAACACGTACAAGAAAACTTTCTCTGCCTGGGCATTCACTTTTCTTCTGCCACTCGGCGTTCTGGGTTGCAGTGGTGGCGCTACCAACAACTCGACCTCGACACCGCCAGTCAGTAGTCCAGTCATCAGCAGCTTTTCTGCCAACCCGACAACGATCACCATCGGACAAAGCTCAGCGCTCTCATTTTCAGTATCGGGTGCAACGACGCTCACATTGACCGGCGCCACGGGCTCGCCCGTTTCACCGGCCACGGTCACACCCAGCGCCACCACAACATACACCCTGACGGCTTCCAACGCGGGCGGATCAACCACTGCCACGGCAACCGTCACCGTGAACCCTGCTCCAACAACCTTCACTCTGACTGTTGTGGGAGGATATGGCTCGGGAACCTATGCCGCAGGAGCCGTGGTGGATGTCTTCGCTGCCACCGCGGCGCCCACGACGGCATTCAAAATGTGGACTGGAAACACGGGTCAGCTCATCGATTCCTTTGCCTGGCACACCACCTTCACAGCCGCGGCCGGAACGACCTCAACCGTAACCGCCAACTACACTTTGGGCACTCCCGCCGTTTCTGGCACGGCAGTCCAGGTTCCCGGAACCAACACTGGTACTTCGTCCTCGCGGATAACGACTCCAAGTCCAGTGGTGACTCCCATTACCATCGCCTACCAAATTCCGCCTTCCCATCCCAACGGCATCATCTTCGAGCTTCACGGCGGTGGAGGGACTTATCAAGGCTGGTTCAAGCAGGAACAGAAGATCAACTTCAACGGTCAGGCTCTGGCAGCAGGATATGGAATCATTGCCGACAACAGCGCGGCGGATGGTGTCTGGGACAGCCAGACAACCTACCCCAACAATCTTGACGTCAACAATGCGCAGGCTATCGTGACGTACCTTACGGGGCTCGGAGTCATGTCCGCGTCAGACGAGCTCTATACCATTGGCGAGTCCGACGGAGGTTCCTTCTCCGCGACCCTGGCGCGCGATCTTCAGTTCCGTGCCAGTGCGATCTACATCGCATCCGGTCTCTCTCGCTTCTATGATCCGTCTGTTGCTGTTCCCACCGTGAACGGAGCGACCACAGCTCTGACGCCCAGCCTCTGGTTCCTTCAGCAGCGGGACGGCACCTCCGGCGTTGCACCGCCAGGAATCATGGGGGGCATCATTGGAGTGGGACCGGCTGGCATAGCGCAAGCGCACTGTAACGCGGTTGAGTTGAAGACGCTGCAGAACCCGGTCCCAGCCTGCAACACGAACGTTACGCTCAATCCTTTTCCCAATAGCGACGCCACTCTGAACTACTACGTCAATCAGCCCTCACCTGCTTATCCCTCGAGATTCAACTTCCTCCTGACGCCACTTTCCAGCACCACAGCGCAGGCCATCGATGCGTGGATGATCACCCAGGGCTGCATCGACACCAACGGCTTCATCCTTGTCGATCCTTACCAGGCAACCGATTTCGGAGCGCCCACAAATACCTTCAAGTGCAGCCAGACCGCACTGCTCAGCCAGTTCGGCGGCCCGCCGAATAATCTGACGTCACAGCAGGCGGGGGATCTGACAAACCAGTTCCTGATCGCCTACACGGAACACAAGTTCACAGCGGACCTGGCCAACAAGGTCCTCGACTTTTTCGCGGCGCACTGAACAGGAATTGGCGTGCAAAATCTGAACTGGAGCGTGCAGTCCGCGTCACCGCTATCCACGCGAACAGCACGCTCTTTCCTCTTTACGCAACCACATCATGGAACGTCAGCGTCACGATCAACCCGCCATCGTTTCCGTTGTCTGCGGCGATTGTAGCTCCCATCGTGTGAAGGGCTTCTGCGGCGATCGCCAATCCCAGTCCATGACCGCTCTCGTCGTTAGAAGCGGGCGTCGCCACCTTATAGAACGGTTCAAAGATCTTGCGAGTAAGGTGGCTCGGAACACCGGTTCCGTCGTCATGAATGCGTAAAATTCCCGTGAGCGGTGCTCCATCACCCTCCGCCGTCACTGTTGCAACAACTCTCACTCGCGCATGCCGGATCGCGTTACTCAGCACATTATCGATCGCACGTCGCAAGAGAGTTCGGCTGCCGTTCACATGGAAAGTTGACACAGCGCTCAAAGAGATGGTCTTCCGGTTTTCGTCCGCGACTGCCTTGGCGTCCGCGAAAGCCTCCACTAATACAACTTTCACGTCGACTGCTTCGTGTTCCGGGACGGAATCAGGCCCGCTCTCCAGGCGAGCCAGGAAGAGCAGCTCTTGCGTCAGGCCACTCAGTACATCCGCCTCACGCGCAATCTGGGAGTGGTGTCTCTCCAGGCGTGAACCACCCTCACGCCGAGCCAACGCCAGCGCAAGATTTAACCGCGTGAGTGGCGATCCAAACTCATGGGAAGCATGGGCCAGAAAATCTTTGTGACGCCGGATCAGCAGTTGCGTGCGATCTGCCATTTCATGGATAGCCCTCGCAAACCGCCCAAGCTCGTCTCGACGCCCCGTGATTGCCGCGGGCACTCGGACACTAAAGTCGCCCTCACCGATCCGGACCGCAGTCTCCGTAAGCTGTTTCAACGGTCTCACAAAGAAGAGTGTGAGCAGGATGCAGAAAGCCCCCGAAGCCAGCGCCAGCCAAGCCATCCGCCTGAATGAGGACATCCTGCCGACGTCCGTGGCGAGAGGGAGAGTGGACAGATACACAAGTCCGCTGACGCCGGGTTCATCCACACGAAATGCAATCACCGTTCGCTTTCGGGTGGCAAGAACGATGACGTTGGAAGTAGTACGTGCACCTTCGACCTGTTTCAGGTCCCGCGCCGACAACTGGATTCGCGGATTGGAAAGAGATCCGTCTGCGAGAACCAGCGTTCCAAACGCGCAAAGACCGCTTTCCTGCTGCCGAACCGGACTTGCGGCACCGGTTGAACGCAATGCGCGGCGCCCGCAGTCCTGCAACGCTCGCAGGGGTATCTCCCGCAACCGGTCCGACCCCAGCGCAGGCGTGCGCTGGATCACGTAGGCCGTGCCCCCCAGAAGGATTGTCACAGTGACCCAAAGCACCAGAAAGACCCTGCCAAAAAGGCTCATGACTCGAAACCACCTCCGAGCGACGTCACGAAGAGGTACCCCAGGCCGCGAATACTCCGCAGCCGATCGGACCCGTCTCGATTCGGTCCGAGTTTCTTCCTCAGTCCAGTCACCAGGTTGTCGATGCTGCGGTCGATTCCATACGCCTCACGGCCAAAAACACACCGAATCAGCTCCTCTCGCCTGATCGGCTCGCCAACGCGTCGCATCAGAAGGTGCAGAAGACTGAACTCCGCGCCAGTAAGCGTAACTGCTCGTCCCGCGACGCGAACCGACCGCGCTGCCGTGTCCAGATGCACGTCCTCCGCTTCAAACGCGGTTTGGCCCACGCCGCGGACACGGCGCAGGATAGCTTGCATCCTGGCGGTAAGTTCTTGCGGCTGAAACGGTTTGGCGAGGTAGTCATCTGCGCCGGATTGAAGCCCGCGCACGCGATCCTCGCCTGCATTCCTTGTGGTCAACATCAGGACAGGAACCTGGCTGCCCAGCCTGATGCGATCAAGGATATCGAAGCCATCCAGACCGGGCAGCATCACATCCAGGATGACGATATCGAATGGCTCGTCGCATAGCCGGCGCAGCCCTTCTTCCCCACTATGCGCGCAACTCAGGGAGAAGTCGCTGGCTTCTAGGAAATCCGACAACAAGGCGGCCAGACGCTGATCGTCATCGATCAGAAGAACCGACACCTGTTGAAGATGAGCCATCATAGCCAGATTCCCTGGTGCAGAAACATCGCAGGTTGGACTCCTCCCCAGCCCATCATTCCCCCCATCATTCCTCCCCGGGCGTTCCTCCCGAGTCAGCTACTCGTCATCCGCCTTCAGCCTGGCAAGCACGCCGAAGTCTTCCAGCGTGGTCGTGTCGCCCTTCACTTCCCCGGTCGTAGCCAATTCACGCAGCAGCCGCCGCATAATCTTGCCGCTACGGGTCTTCGGTAGTGTCGGTGTAAAGCGGAGATCGTCGGGCCGCGCCAGCGCGCCAATCTCTTTCGCCACCCATTGCCGCAACTCCTGCTTCAGCGCCTCGCTGGGCTCGTGGCCTCCTTCCAGCGAAACGAACGCCGCAATGGCCTGCCCTTTCATTTCATCCGGACGCCCCACCACCGCGGCCTCGGCCACCTTCGGGTGCGCCACCAGCGCCGACTCGATCTCCATCGTCCCCAATCGATGTCCGCTCACGTTGATCACGTCGTCCACCCGGCCCATCAACCAGAAGTAGCCGTCCGCATCCATCCGTGCGCCGTCACCCGTGAAGTAGATTCCCGGAATCTCGGAAAAGTATGCCTGCTCGTACCGTGCCTCATCGCCCCAGATGGTCCGCGCCAGCGATGGCCACGGTTTTTTGATCACCAGCAAACCCCCATGCCCCGGCGGCACGGGCTCCCCTTCCTTGGTCACAACCTCCGGCACGACGCCAAAGAACGGCCGGGTCGCCGACCCCGGCTTGGTCGCCACCGCCCCCGGAATCGGCGCAATCAGGATCGCGCCCGTCTCCGTCTGCCACCACGTATCGACGATAGGACAGCGCTCCTTGCCGATTTCGCGGTGGTACCACATCCACGCCTCGGGATTGATTGGCTCACCTACCGTGCCCAGCAAACGAAGCGACGCCAGCGAATGACGCTGAACCCATTCGCTCCCCCACTTGATAAACGCGCGGATCGCCGTCGGCGCGGTGTAGAAAATCGTCACCTTGTGATCGTCCACAATCTTCCAGAAACGGTCGCACTCCGGCCAGTTCGGCGCGCCTTCGTACATCACCACCGTCGCGCCATTCTGCAGCGGACCGTAGACGACGTAGCTGTGCCCCGTCACCCACCCAATGTCCGCCGTGCAGAAGTACACGTCCTCTTCCTGGAGATCGAAGACATACTTGCTCGTCAGATACGTCTGCACCGAGTAGCCCCCGGTCGTATGCACCAGACCCTTCGGTTTCCCCGTCGTTCCGCTCGTATACAGGATGTACAGCGGATCCTCCGCCTCCTGCCACGCGCACGCACACTCCGGCTCCGCTGCTGCCATCGCCTCATGCCACCAGATATCGCGGCCGGCCTTCATCGCAACGTTGGCCGTCGCGGCCCGCTGAAACACCACCACAGACCGCACCCCGGGGCAACTCTCCAGCGCTTCGTCCACAATGCTCTTCAGCTTCACTTCCCCACCGCGCCGGTAGCTCACGTCCTGGGTCACAACCACCTGGCAATCCGAGTCGTTCACGCGGTCTGCGATGGCGTGCGCCGCAAACCCACCGAAAATCACCGAATGGACCGCGCCGATCCGCGCGCAGGCCAGCAGCGCGACCGGCAGCTCCGGCGACATGCCCATGTACACCGCCACCCGGTCGCCCTTCTTCACGCCCTGCGCTTTCAGCACATTCGCGAATCTCTGCACGTCATCCAGCAACTGTCCATAGGTCAGCCTCCGAACTTCTCCCGGCTCGCCCTCCCACAGCAGAGCCACCTTGTCCCGGCGTGCGCCGTTCGCATGGCGATCCACGCAGTTGTGACTCAGGTTCAACTTCCCGCCCGTAAACCACTTCGCATGGGCCCCTTCGCCTTCGAGCACTTTCGTCCACGGCGCGAACCACTCCAGTTCGCCTGCCGCATCCGCCCAGAAAGCCTCCGGCTCCTCCACACTGCGGCGGTAAATCGCCTCATACTCCGCCTCGCTCTTGATCCTGGCCTTCGCCGCAAACTCCACCGGCGGCGAAAACACTCGGTTTTCCCTCAACAGCGACTCCACGTTGGTCCCCACACTCGGCTGGCTTGTTGCGTTCGACATCGGCTCCACCAAATCCCCTCATCCGTTCCCGTTCAGCCAAAAGGTACGTTATCCCCGCAAGCTCAGGCAACCTCGCTCCGTGCGCGCGTCGGCGTCATCGCTGACGCCATAGTGCTATGGCGCCGCCCGTTTCCGTCCGCGAAACTGAACATATTCCCGCGGTCCGACGATAAGTCACGCAGGCTGAATAAACTCCGCTCCATCCGTCCTTCCATAGCCCCGCGCCGCTCAATCATGACGCCGCATGCAAGAACCCGAAGAGCCTCGGGCCCGAGGTAATGATGACACTCCACAATCTATGCCATCATCGAAGCCGTGCCCTCCTACGCCAGCTCGATCATCGGTTTCTTCTTCGGCTTCGGCTTTGGTGTGGGCTGCGCCCTGGCGGTGATGCACTCCATCTACATGGGCGGTTACCGGGCGGCAGTGCGCGACTCGGCAGCCACCATTCCATCCGACCGGCTGCTCAAAGAGCGCAAACGCGTCAAGCTGGACCCACCCGCTTAGCCCTTGGCCGCAATCTCTGCCCGCAAATCCCTCAATTCGCTCGCCAGCCGCTCCACCGCATGCATCAGGTCCGCGCTCTGGACCGTCGCCTGCGTCGGCGTAATGCCCTCCACATAGAAGGTGCCGGTAGGCTCCAGAATGCAAAGCTTCACGTCCTCCGGCCGGTTAAATCCATTCTTGTTCAGTACGGAGATCAGCTCCTCGTGCGTCATGGTCTCCTCCTTCATCGCCTTCTGGATCACCTGGCCATCACGTACCAGAACGGTTGGGGTCCCCTCCACCACCTCGGTCAGCTTCTGCGACTTGAACAACACACGACTCAACAGCCAGTTGACCGCCAGCAGCGAGAACGCGCCCACAATTCCGCCAGTCACCGAGTTGTCTTCGCCAATGATCGAGTTCTGCACGGTGTTGGACAAACTCAACAACACCACCAGATCGAACGGATTCAACTGCGCCAACTCCCGTTTGCCAAACAGCCTCAGAAATGCGATCAAACACAGGTAAACAAGAATCGGCCGCACAATCTTTTCGAGAATCGGCAGTTCCAGGTGGAACATGTTGTGCAACATCGTGTGCAGCATACGGTCTCTCCCCTCACGTTCAGTACCCGGCCGCCGCTGCTCTACCCGCCCCAGCCGCCTGCGCTCATCCTAACGTCCTCCCTACTCAAAAACTCTCTTCGGCGCGCATTCGGCGTCCAACTGCCAGGGGGACTGCCGGTGAAACTTTCCCCACGCCTCCGCCATCCGACAGGCCGAGCCAAAGGACCATCCAGCTTATGTCCGGCGGCACTCCTGATCCAGTGGGCCAACCCGTGTGTTCCTGCATCTATATGTAAAGCGGTTGTTACCCAAACAACCCCTCAAGAGGCTTAGAATCATACTGACGGGACGTTTGGAATCCGGTCACACCTTTCACGTAGCTCTGGTATCGTTCTGGTAACTTCTCCAGTCGTCCATCGCCTACACACTCTGACGATCTAAAAGGACCGTAACCTGATGGCATCGCCCCTCCGTAGCGACAACCCGGCCCCCCAGAATATCCAGTTCAAACACTTCGGTGTCCTGAATGACGGCAAGCAGAGCAAGGCGGCGTTCACCACCGCGATCGTCACCAACGTGATCATCGCCGCGCTCGTCATCGTCGTGGGCAGCGCCGTCAAAACGGTGGTCAACAACAGCAAGCCGAAGGAAATTGCCTTCGTCGAGCCGGTCAAAGAGCCGCCACCGCCCGTCAAACCGCCGCCGCCGCCACCCCCCAAGCTGCCGCCGCCGCCCAAGGTCAAGCTCGACCCACCCAAGATCAAGCTGCCGGAAAAGCCGCTGGACCCCAAACCCGTTGAAGTCAAAATGACACCGCAGCCGGTCCACCTGGCCCCCGCACCGCCCAAGGCAGTCAGCCCGCCGCCCGCGCCCAAGGCCGTCAGCCTGGCCGCCGACATTCGCCCTGCCGCAATCAAAAATAACGACGCGCACCCCTCACCCGTGCGCCTCGGTGCGCCCGACAATCCCCTCAAGGCTCTCACCGGCCCCGCCGTCGCCAAGGTCGACCTCGGCGGCGCAGGCCAGCGCGGCATGCCTCCCAGCAATACCGGCAGCGGGCCGCGTTCCGCTTCCGCGGTTTCCGGCTTCGGCTGTCCCACCTGCACCGACATGAGCGGCAGAGACCGTGGCTCCGCCAAGGTGGTCGGCGTTCCGCTCGGCACCCCCGGCGGCACCGGTCCGCTGAACTCGAAGAACTACAACAACGCCCCCGTCAACGTGCATCTCCAGGTTCAGACGCCGCCACCCGCCGCCTCGACCCAGAGCCTCCGCACCGCGTCCGCTTCCGCGCCGCCCAAACTCACCTACAAACCCCAGCCTGTCTACACAGACGAGGCCAAACAATTGCACCTTGAGGGTGCCGTCTCCATCCGTATCCACGTTTCGAATACCGGCACCGTCTCGGTCCTCGGTGTCGCCCACGGGCTCGGTCACGGTCTCGACCAGGCTGCCGTACGCGCCGCGCAAGGTATGAAATTCTCTCCCGCACTCGATCCAACCGGCCACCCCGTAGACTGGGAAGGCGTCGTCAACGTCAACTTCCAGATGGCAGGCTGATTCAGCCTCGTTGCCACGTCGTCCGCTTCACCGAACGCGCAGTATCTCGAGGTCGTCTCCCTCGCGGAGCCCCGAGCAAGACTAAGGAGTCTTACAAAGATATGATTCTCCGGACCAGATTCACCACCGCACTTGCCCTCGCTCTACTGACAGCTTCCGCTCTTCCCTCGGCCGCGTTTCCATTCGGGAAAAAGAAGGTGGAGGAGCAGACATTCAGCAAGCCCACCGCGGCCCAGAACGCTCTCATCGACAAGGCCATCATCCGCGAAGCCGCCGTCATCAAGGTGCTCAAAGAGCGCTCGCCACTCGTCGACACCTACATCCAGAACATGAGATCCGATCCCGCGCTCGGCCAGGTGCCCGAGTCCGACTGGCATACACTCGCCCGCGTCAGCTTCGGCAAGGTCATCGGCGAAAAGGGTTACGACGTCGATAAGCGCGAAAAGAGTGGCCCGTTCGGCTTCTTCAAGCACTCCCTCGGCTACGTCACCGGATTGTCGTCCAGCCTGCACCTCACCTATCACGAGTCCGGTTTCGTCCGCATGGTCGTCATCGACTCCGACGGCCCCAACGGCGACGGCTTCGACCGCAAGAACTACAACTTCGCCTTCGTACGCAACGAGTTCCTCGGCACCATCCCCTGCATCGTGCTCGACGTCCAGCCCGTCAAGAAGTCCGCCGGACGCTTCTTCGGACGCGTCTGGATCGAACGCCGCGACGGCAACATCGTGCGCTATAACGGCGACCTCGCCGGCTCCCAGCAGGACCACACCGAGTACTATCACTTCGACTCATGGCGCACCAACGTCACCCAGGGCCTCTGGCTCCCCACGTCCTTCTACGTCGAAGAAACCGACCCCAAGTCCCCTTCGCACAGCCTCCAGTTCAAGGCCATCAACCACGTCTGGGGTTATGAACTCAAGATTCCCCCCGCCGACTCCGAAAAGACCAGCATTGAAGTCGTGGACGCCGTCGACGAAACCAAGGACGCCGCTGTTGCCGACGTCAGCCCGCTCGGCGCCCAGCGCGAATGGGTCCAGCAAGCCGAGGACAACATCATCGAGCGCCTCTACACCGCCGGCCTCATCGATGCGCCCAGCCCCTTCGACAAGACCCTCGCCGACCTCGCCAACAACATCCTCGTCTACAACCAGATCACCACCACCCGCCCCATCCGCGTGCGCACCCTGCTCACCGAGCCGCTCGAGTCCATCTCCATCGGCAACACCATCCTCGTTTCCAAAAGCCTCGTCGACACCACCGCCATCCAGAGCACGGACGGTGCCCAGCAGATGGGCAACCTCAACGCTCTGCTTGCCTTCCAGATCAGCCACATCCTGCTCGGTCACCACATCGACACCAAGTACGCCTTCTCCGACCGCATGATGTTCCCGACCGAGTCCGCCTTCACCCGGCTGCCCATGCACCACACCGACCAGGACAACGTCGATGCGGCCAAAAAAACCATGGAGCTCCTGCAGGTCAAGGAACTCGCCGACGGCCAGCGATACTTCGGTCTCTACCTCCAGCAGCTTGCCGTTCGCTCCAAGGCCCTCAAGGCCCTCAACCAGCCCATGATCGGCGACGGTCTGCTCAAGCCCGACGGAACCTTCTGGCTGCAGGCCATGATGGCGAAGTCGCCCAAACTGGATGACAACGACCTCAAGCAACAGGCTGCGACCCCGTTGGCCAGCTTCCTGCGTTTCGATCCCTGGACCGACCAGGTCATCCAGATGCACACCACCTACGAGCCCCTGCTGGGCGCGCGCGACAAGATGCCGTTCGAAATCTCGCCCGTCTACCTCAAGCTCAGCTACTGGAAGGCTCCCGAGGCTCCCCTCCCGGCCCAATCGACCGCTGCGCCCCTGGACAGCACACCCACCGACGGCACCACCGGCACCGCAACCCCAGCAACTGCCGCTCCCGCCAGCACAGTCCCCGACACCACCGCTCCGCCAGCAACGGCTCCCGCAACACCGCCTCAGCAGTAACCGGCGGACGCAGAGGCTTCTGGCCTCCCTGCATGCCGGCCTCTTCGCAAGGGCCTTTAGTCCAGACGAAGGTGCCAACCGGCTACACGCAAAACATAGCAACCTGCGGACCCCGCCCCCAGGCGGGGTCCGTACTTTTTTAGGACGGCCCCTTAATATCTGCTGCGATTCCCTCTCCGCGCCGCACCGCGTCTCCGGTAGACTCTTCACACAGCACCCTCGTCGCACCTGCCAGCGCTGACGCGTCCAGCACATCCAAACGAAGTTGGGGAGTTTCCGTTGAAGAAAGCCTTGCTGCTCCTGGCCCTGCTCGCCGCCTCCAGCCTGTCCGCGTTGGGGCAGGCCCGCTCCACCGCCAGCCGCGCCGGAGACCTCCAGATCGGCGGCGGCTTCTCTTCTTCGCAAAACAAATATCTCAATTCGCGCGTCAACGGCTTCGACTTCTACACCGACTTCGACTTCCTTCCGCACTGGGGTGTAGAGCTCAACTTCCACCAGCTGAATGACCGTTCCGGCTCCAAGGTCTACGAGCGCACCTACGAGTTCGGCGGCCGCTATGTCCGCCACTACGGCCACGGCATCTTCCATCCCTACGCCAAAGGCCTCTACGGTCGCGGCGTCTACAACTTCAACTTCGACGCCGCCAACCTCGCCTACAACATGCTCGTCGGCGGTGCAGGCGCAGACTTCGCCGTACATCCCCGCGTCAACGTGCGCCTCGACTACGAGTACCAGCACTGGCTTGGCTTCCAATTCCAGGGCTTGAATCCCCAGGTACTCACCGTCGGCGCCGCCTACCACTTCGGCCCCGGCAGGCCCCATTAGGCCCCCGCAGGCCCCATTAGGCCCCGGCAGGCAAATTTAGCTTGGGGTCAGCACGCTGCTCGCGACCTGCGTCGTCGCTCACGCCGGAAAGCGCCTGCAAAAGACCTGTGCCGATGAACCAGCCAGCTACTCTAGCCATCTAGCCCAGGGCGTAGCCTCGGTTCTCCGTCCATCCAGCAATTGCTCCATCTCCGCAGTATCCCGCCTAAGCCGCCTCGTTCTCGAAATACAAATACTTTCGCCAGTTGGCGTCCGCGCTTCCGATCATCCTCATGATGTGCCGCGACGTATGCAGCGAGAACGGTCGCGGCTCCCGCAGCAACCGCATCTCCGTCAGCTCATGCAGCATTTGGTTGCCCTTGCGCCGGTTGCAGTCCTTGCAGCATGCCACCAGGTTCTCCCACGTCGAAGCCCCACCCCGCGACCGCGGCAGCACATGGTCCAGCGTCAGCTCCGCCGCCGTCAGCACCACCTGGCAGTACTGGCAGGTATTGCGGTCGCGCAACAGGATGTTCTTGCGCGACAAGGCCCGCGTCTGGTGCGGAATCCGCCGATATTCCAGCAGCCGGATCACGCTCGGCATCTGGATCTTCATCCGGTGCGAGTGCAGCACGCTGCCCTGCTCCTCCTCAGTCCGCGCCACGCCTTTCAGCACCAGCACCAGCGCCCGCCGCGCACCGCAGATGTTGATCGGCTCATAGCTCGCATTCAGTACCAGCACCGGTGTCTGCATCGCCGGCTGGCGAAACACGCCCATCCGTATGTCGATCGCCTCTGCCCGCGCCGTCCCCGGAACCGGATGCGTGTTGTGGTGCCTGTTGCCCGACTTCCCGCTCCGAATCTTCCCCGTTCGCATCTTGCCAGCCTGCATGCCGCCTCCAGAAGTCTCGAAAACCATCTACCCTCACAACCTGTCATCCTTCGCCAGGGCGCAGGACCTGTTTTTGCTTTGCTCGTACACTTGTCAACCAAAGCCGCTCCCCAGGCCAGGCTCCACAATCACCGCTGGCCCGGAGTTCTCGAACATCGGTTTGCGCGGCTCGACCGCATCCCACCCTGCCGCGTCCGCTGCCATACTCTCCGCCTGCGCCCGCGCCAGCGTCGCCACCCAGACCTTCGCCGCGCCAGCCCGCATCAGCACCCGCGCACACTCCCGCGCCGTCGCTCCGGTGGTCATAATGTCGTCGATCAGAAGGACCTCGCGCCCGCGTATACCCTCTGTATCCGCTACCCGAAACGCACCGCGAAGATTCCTTCTCCGGCCACGTGGATCGAGCCCGAATTGAGCCTCGGTGTCCCGCACCCGCGCCAGCGCACCATGGTCCCGCCGCAGCCGCAACTCCGGTCGCAGTTTCTTCAACCGCGCCACAGCCGCATCCGCCAGAAGCACGCTCTGGTTAAACCCGCGCTCCCGCTCGCGCCGGGGAAACAGCGGCACTGCCATCACAGAAATCTCCCGACCCATCCCGGGAGAAAGCAACAGGACCGCCTCAGCCATCCACTCGCCAAGCTTCCCTGCCGCCAGCGGCCTTACCCGCCCATACTTCAGCAGGTGCAGCATCTCGCGCAACTCATCCACATATTCGCTGTAAGCCACCGCCCGCGCAAACGCCGGCGGAGCCAGCCTGCACACGGTACACGCCGTCACGCCCATCGCGGCCGCGTAGCGCGCCGACTCCATGCCCAGCGCCTCACCGCAAATCCCACAAAGCGCCGCCGTCTGCGGACCCACCCGCTCCACGCACGCGCTGCAAACCGGCGCCGCACTCCATGCCGTCATCGGACTCGCGCACATCGCGCAGTCGTCCGGAAAAACTGTCGTCACCGAATCGTCGCGAAGCGCTCTCCCGAACACCCCACCGGCGTTCGCGCAACTTCCCACGCAACTTCGAAGCACGCGAGTCACCGCGCGCCATCCCTCCGCCCCACCCGCAGACCCAGGCGGAGCACCCTGACCGAGTTGGACTACCTTCACGCTTGCGCTGCTGAAGACGGACCTCATCTACGACACTGCGAAAGAAGCTCCAGCTGTGCCGATGCTCGCAGTATAAGCCAACCGGCCCACCCGCTCCAAACCGGAACCAGCCACGGAACCAGCAACGGAACCCCGGCACCCGCCGCTAACCGCCCGCACTCTCTCGTCCAGCCTCGACCGCGCCTGCTAAACTCACCCAGTCCGGTGTAACCATGACGCCACTCACCACCCTCTCCCCCGACGAACTCCTCTTCCGCGACACCGTCCGCGACTTCGCCCGCACCGAGATAACCCCCCTCGTCCGCGAAATGGACGAGTCCCAGCACCTCGACCCCAAACTCCTCCGCAAGATTTTCGACCTCGGCCTGATGGGCATCCAGGTTCCCGAAGAATTCGGTGGCCCCGCTGGAACTCTCTTTGAAGCCGTCCTCGCCGTCGAAGAAATCTCGGCGGTCGACCCCGCCGTCGGCGTCATCGTCGATGTGCAAAACACCCTCGTCGTTTCAGCGCTTCTAAAGTGGGCCAATCCCGCTCAAAAAGCCAGATATCTGCCCCAATTGGCCTCTAAAATTACCGGCGCGTACGCCCTCTCCGAAGCTGCCAGCGGCTCCGACGCCTTCGCCCTGCAATGCCGCGCCACCCTCCAGCCCGACGGCAACTACCTGCTCAACGGCCATAAGCTCTGGATAACAAACGCGTTAGAGGCCGAACTCTTTCTCGTCTTCGCCACCCTCGACCCCGCCGACGGCTACAAAGGCATCACCTGCTTCCTGGTAGACAAAAACACCCCCGGCTTCACCATAGGGCGCAAGGAAGACAAGCTCGGCATCCGCGCCAGCAGCACCTGCGAGCTCATTCTAAAGGATTTGCGCCTGCCCGCCAGCGCCATCCTCGGCCAGCCCGGCAAGGGCTACAAGATCGCCATCGAAACCCTGAACGAAGGCCGCATCGGCATAGGCGCACAACTGCTGGGCCTCGCCTCCGGCGCCTGGCAACACGCCGCCCGCCACGCCCGCGAACGCAAGCAATTCGGCAAACCACTGGCCGATTTTCAAGCCATGCAGTTCCAGCTCGCGCGCATGGCAATGGAGGTAGAAGCCGCGCGGCTATTGGTTTATAACGCTGCCCGACTCAAGGATGCAGGTGCTGAATACCTCAAAGAAGCTGCCATGGCCAAGCTCTTCGCTTCAGAAGTCGCGGAGCGCACCGCCTCCCTCGCCGTAGAGATTTTTGGCGGTGCCGGGTTCGTCAAAGACTACCCCGTCGAGAAGCTCTACCGCGACGCCAAGATCGGCAAGATCTACGAAGGCACCAGCTTCATGCAGCTCGCCACCATCGCGAAGCTGACCATCCCCAATGCGTAACCCCAGCGTTTGCAGACAGTTCCGCCCAATGCTTTAGACTACCCATCGGCATGAATCTGCAAGGTTGTGGCACCGCTCTCATCACCCCTTTCCGCCCCGATGGCGGAGTCGACGAAACCGCGCTCCACGCGCACGTCAACTGGCAGATCGCCAACGGCATCTCCCTCCTGGTCCCGGCCGGAACAACTGGCGAAGCCGCCACGCTTTCCGAGCAGGAGTGGCTCCGCGTCATCGAAATAACGGTCACCGCCGCTGCCGGCCGCGTGCCAGTCTTTGCCGGAGCCACTCACAACGCCACTCATCAAGCCGTCGCCAACGTCCGCAAGCTCGCCCGCATCAGCGGCCTTACCGGCATCCTGACCGCGAACCCCTACTACAATCGCCCCGGCCAGCGCGGCCAGTTCGAGCACTTCCGCGCCATCGCCGAGGCCACCCCCCTCCCGATCCTCCTCTACAACATCCCCGCCCGCACTGGCGCCAATCTTGAACCCGAAACCGTTCTGCGCCTCGCCGAAATCCCGAACATCGTCGGAATCAAGGAATCAAGCGGCAACATGGCGCAGATCACGCAACTGCTGACGCAGGCCCCGCGGGCCTTCCGGGTCTTCTCCGGAGACGATGCTCTCGCGCTCCCCACGCTCGCGGTCGGCGGTGCGGGCCTCATCTCCGTCGCCTCCAACGCCATCCCCCAGCAGATGGCGCAGATGATTGCCTCCGCGCTTAGCGACAATTGGATCGCCGCCCGCCGCATCAATCGCCACTACTTCGCCTTCATGCAGGCGCTCTTTTCGGAGCCCAGCCCCGCCCCCATCAAAGCCGCCCTCAACCTCCTCGGGCGCGGCAATGAAAACCTCCGCCTTCCCATGGTCCCCGTCGCCGCCACCACCCGCCACAAGCTGGAAATGATCCTGGGCGAACTCGGCCTACTTCACGACAGCCCTGGCGATGACCTGCGTCTCTTCTGACCAGACGCACGCCCGCTACAATCGCACTATCAATGACTGAACACCGTTCTCTCCAAACCACCATCGAGCACTGGTTCGCCCAGGGGCCTTCTGCCATCGGCAACCCCGACGCGCTCTCCGCCTTCGAGCAGCTCCGCGCCGCGCTCGAGGCCGGCCAGCTCCGCGCCGCCGAGCCTGATGCCGCTTCGCCCACCGGCTGGCGCGTCAACCCCTGGGTCAAGCGCGGCATCCTGCTCGGATTCCGCATCGGTCATCTCATCGCCATCGGCGATGACCCCGTCCTCTCCTGCGTGGACAAGCACACGTTTCCCACCCGCCGCTTCACACCGGAGCAGAACATCCGCATCGTCACAGGCGGCTCGGCAGTGCGCGCCGGAGCGTTCCTCGCGCCCGGGGTCGTCGTCGTTCCGCCCGCCTACGTCAACACAGGCGCCTTCGTCGACGAGGGCACCATGGTCGATTCCCACGCCCTGGTCGGCTCCTGCGCACAGATTGGCAGGCGCGTCCACCTTTCCGCCGCCGCACAGATCGGAGGCGTACTAGAGCCCGTCAACGCCTCGCCCGTCATCATCGAGGACGACGTTCTGGTCGGCGGCAATACCGGCGTCTACGAAGGCACCATCGTCCGCGCCCGCGCCGTGCTCGCCGCCGGAGTCATACTCACCCGCGGCACACCCGTCTACGACCTCCCCAACAACACCATCCTCAAAGCCAGCGCGGACATGCCGCTCATCATCCCGCCGGGCGCCGTCGTTGTCCCCGGCTCACGCGCCATCACCACCGAACCGGGCAGAAGCCTCGGCCTCAGCGTCTACACGCCCATCATCGTCAAGTACCGCGACGAAAAGACGGATCTGTCGACCGCGCTCGAAGACCTGCTGCGATAGTGTACGAAGTTGGAACTTGTCTCGTGCGAGGCCTGCTGTTCGATTGGGACGAAGCAAATTTAGCGCACATAGCCGAGCACGATGTGTCGCCTTTGAAAGCGGAACAAGTCATCCTTAACAACCCGTTCTATTTGAACTTTGTACTGTGCAACGGAGAGATTCGGCTCAGGCAATTGGGCGAATCCTTCCTGAATGGGCGAGCGAAGCCGAAGAAGCGAAATGGTGGTTCGACAACCAGGAGCAACTCGATGACGACTTTCTACAAGCAGCTGCTGAGGGGCGTTTAGGGAGAGGCACTGCCGGCCAACGGATGAATCTTGCGACAAGCTGCGTGGAACTTGAACTTACAGATGTGGTTCGAGCGAACGAACAGGCTAAGAAGGGCTTGGAGTACCACGAATACGTGAGACGGCTCTTCCACGAGGCTTTGACCCACGACATCGAGACTTCTTAGCTTCGACTTCATCAACCAGCACAGCACTACCAGGCGATCGCCTGCCCCAGATGAAAGAACCCGCCCGTAGGCCCGTCCTCGGGTAGTGTCGCGAGCTGCACTTCGGTCTTCGCGCCTTCCACCGTATCCATCGGAGCGGCACTCCCGCCAAGGTCTGTCTTCACCCACCCTGGGTGTGCCGAGTTCACCTTGATCTTCGTCGCGCGAAACTCATGCGCCAGGTGGATCGTAAACATGTTCAGCGCGGCCTTCGACGCGTTATACGCAAACAGCTTCGTCCCATAAGTCGTCGAACCGCGCGTCGCCTGCAGGCTGACCGAGCCCAGCACGCTCGATACATTTACGATCCGCGCCGCCTCCGCTTTGCGCAGCATCGGCGTCAGCGCCGCCGTAAGCGACACCACCGCAAACAAATTCGTCTCAAACGTCGCCCGCAGTTTATCCAGATCGGTCGTGCTCGTCGTGTTCTGCGTCCAGCCTTTTTCCTGCATCACGCCGGCGTTGTTTACCAGCACGTCCAGCTTGCCAAATTTCGACTCGACCATCCTCGCCACGGCCGCAATATCCTCGGCCTTCGTCACATCGAGCTTCACGGCCCGCGCGTCGATGCCATCCCCTCGCAACTGCTTGGCTGCTGCCTCACCCTTCGGCACATCGCGCGAGCCCAGCAGCACGGCGTAACCCAGCTTGCCCAGCTGCCGCCCGGTTTCCAGACCAATCCCTTTGTTGCCACCACTGATCAACGCGACCTTCTTCGCTTCGCTCATCTGTCAGACCTTTCCTGCACGCTCCGTAGTTTCCTTGCCGTTGTCCATGTGACTCACCAATTGCCGAAAACGCTCCGCATATCTTTCTGGCAGTTCGCGTTTCTTCATGTCCCGTCCAACAACGATGTGCGTCGTTTCACCCTCGCACAATACGGCTTCGTCCGAAGCCCGCACGATCGTATACCGGAACCACACCACCGGCCCGCGAAACCCGGCCAGAGTAGTGCGTACCAGCAGCTCATCGTCGTAGCGTGCCGGAGCGATATAGCGAGCCTTCGCTTCCACCACCGCAATCATCGCGCCTTCGCGTTCCATCGCCGCGTAGTCCAGCCCCGTCTGCCGAATGAACTCTACTCTGCCCACCTCGAACCACACCAGATAATTCGCGTGATACACCACACCCATCTGGTCCGTTTCGGCGTAGCGCACGCGCAGCCGAGTCTCGCCGAAACCGCGCTCCAACATCGTTTTCAACTCACTCATCGCGCCAGTCTAAACGCAATCGCGGAGCGTTCGTCGGATGGACACCCCTGGACACACGCTAGACACACGATAGACACACGCTGGACGCACAATAGCCACACCATAGCCACACGATAGCCACACCTGGTTGGGAGTTCTCCCAGTTGGCTCTCCTTCTGTGCTCGATCACCACACCGGCTTCCGCTTTTCGACAAATGCCGCCACCCCTTCGCGGAAATCCGCCGTCTGGCGCGAAGCCGCATTCGCCTCCATGGCCAGCTCCAGCGCCGACTCCAGCCACTCCCTGCGCTGCGACCGAAGCATCTGCTTGGTCGCGCGCAGGCTCTCCGGCGAGTTACGCATCAGCTCTGCAGCCAACTGCACCGCCCGTTGCCGCAAGCCAGCCGCCGCGACCACCTCGCTCACCAGCCCCAGCCGCAGCGCCTCCTCCGCCCCAAACAGCCGCCCGCTCAGCATCAACCCGCGGGCCACCTTGTCCCCCACCTGCAACGCCAGGTAAGCGCTCACCAGAGCCGGCACAAACCCGATCCGCACCTCCGTATATCCGAACTTCGCCTCTGGAGCCGCCAGCGTAAAATCGCACATGGTCGCCAGACCTGTCCCCCCGGCCACGGCCGCGCCCTGAACCACGGCGATGGTCGGGACGTCGCACTCCCACAACGCACCAAACATTCTCGCCACGCGCTCGGCTTCCACGCGATGCTCCTCCGCGCTCATTCCGCCCATCTGGCTCAAAACCGTCAGATCGAGCCCGGCGCAGAACGATTCGCCTTCCCCCACAAGCACCACCACCCGCACACCGGCATTATTCGCGTCGATCAGAGCCGCGCTCAACGCATCCTGCATCTCCGGCACTAGCGCATTGCGCCGCTCCGGACGGTTCAGCGTAATCGTCCGCACCAACCCCTCGTCCTCTACCCGAACCGTCGCCATCCGCCACCCTCGCCCTACTGCACTACCGTCCCAAACCGTTTTCCAATCTCGTGACTCCGCATCACCAGCGCGTCCAGCGGGTCGAGCTCCGGGACCCTCGCCCCCAGCTCCTTCAGCGTCGCCAGCAGAACCTCGGTCGGCAGATTCCCGACTAGTGCGTCCTGCGCAAACGGGCAGCCGCCCAGCCCACCCAGCGCCGCGTCAAATCGCCTGCACCCAGCCTCGTACGCCGCGCGAACCTTGTCCGCCGCATCCTCCGGCCGCGCGTGCAGATGCACCCCAACTTCCAGCCCATCGTGGACGCCCATCACGCAGCTCATCACATCTCGAATCATCGCCGGCGTCGCCAGGCCCACCGTATCGGCCAGCGAAATCTGCGTCACGCCCGCATCCACCAGCAGGTCTACCGCGCTCACCACTTCGTCGATATCCCAAACATCGCCGTACGGGTTCCCGAACGCCATCGAAATATACGCCACCACATCTTGGCCGCCCTTGTACGCCAGTTCGCCAATCTGCTCCATCTGGTCGAGCGCCTCCTCGGGCGTCTGCCGCTGGTTGCGTTCCAGAAACTGCGGCGAAATGGAGTACGGAAAGCCCAGCGTAGACACTGCGCTGGTCGCAATCGCCCGCTCCGCTCCCTTGGCGTTCACGCAGATGCCAATGATCTCGACATCGTCCGGCGGGTCCAGATACTCCAGCACCAGCTCCGAGTCCGCCATCTGCGGTACGGCTTCCTTCGACACAAAACTCACCGCATCGATATGCGTAAATCCCGATGCAATGAGCGTCCGCAGATACTCCGCCTTCACCTCGGCAGACATAACCTTCGGCAACCCCTGCCACGCATCCCGCGGACATTCAATGATCTTCACCATACGCTGACTCCAGTCTTGTCTCTCCTGCAAGCTCCCGAGCGCGACAGTGACCTTCTACGAGGGCTCGCAATGCTTCGATCCCATCTACTCGATGTTCAAGATCAATTCGTAACTTCTGATCATGCCCGGGGAGAAAACCGTGCTTGCCGCTTGTCGTTTTTCCGCAACCGCATCTGCAGCCTCACGTCTGCAACACCCCCGGATTGAACATCGGCACCTCCGCATTCAGCGCACAAGCCTCCAACGCCGTCATCAACACCTCCCGCGTCTTCGCCGGATCAATAATCGCGTCGATCCACAACCTCGCCGCCCCATACCGCGGGTCAGCCTGCGCGTCATAAGCCGACTTGATCTCGTCGTACAAAACCTTGCGTTTCGCTTCGTCCACCACCTCGCCCGACCGCTCCATCTGCCTGGCACGCACCTCTCCCAAAGTGCTTGCCGCCGAAGCCCCACTCATCACCGCATACCGCGCCGTAGGCCACGCAAACAGGAACCGCGGATCGAAAGCCTTGCCGCACATCGCATAGTGCCCCGCCCCGAAGCTCCCACCAAGAATCACCGTAATCTTCGGCACGACACTCGTACTGACAGCCGAAACCATCTTCGCTCCCGCCCGGATAATGCCACTCCACTCCGCATCCTTGCCCACCATGAATCCGTTGACATCGTGCAGAAAAATCAGCGGAATCAACCCCTGGTTGCAGTCCATGATGAACCGCGCCGCCTTCTGCGCGCTCTCCGTATAGATCACCCCACCAAACTCCGTACGCCGCTGCCCAGCCATGGGTCCCATAGCCACAATCGCAGCCTGGTTCAGCTTCTGGTTCGCCACAATACCCACCGCGCGCCCGCCAATCCGCGCATATCCACATACCAGCGTCCGCCCAAAGTCGGCCTTGTACTCATCGAACTCCGACCGGTCCACCAACCGCGCGACCACAACCCGCACGTCATAGGCATTCGAAGCCCCCGGCGCAGGATCCATCAGCCCATACAGATCTTCCAACGCAAACTTTGGCGCATCCTTCGCCGCGTCGAACGCCACCCGGCTGAACACCTGCTCCGTGCCGGCTCCCCTTGCCCCGACGGCGGCTCCCTGCCTCTGCCCAAGCTTCCCCACCAGGCTCCGCAGCCTTGCGATACACAAATGATCGTTCGGCTCCTTGAAGTCCACAGTCCCTGAAATCTCCGCGTGCATGGCCGCGCCGCCAAGCTCCTCCGCAGGCGTCTTCTGCCCGATTGCCGCCTGCACCAGCGCCGGGCCCGCCAGAAACAGCCCCGACCCCTCCGTCATCAACACCGTATCCGTCATCACCGGCAGATACGCGCCGCCCGCCACGCACATGCCCATAATCGCCGTCATCTGCGGTATGCCCAGCGAGCTCATCACGGCGTTGTTCCGAAACACTCGCCCAAAGTCATCCTGGTCCGGAAACACGTCCTCCTGCAGCGGCAGGAACACGCCCGAAGAGTCCACCAGGTACAGCGTCGGTATTCGGTTCTCGATCGCAATATGCTGAGCTCGCAGCACCTTCTTCGCCGTCATCGGAAAGAACGCCCCAGCCTTTACCGTCGCGTCGTTGGCGATCACCATGCACAGCCGCCCCTCGACGCGCCCCAGACCGGTCACCACGCCCGCCCCCGGCGCCCCGCCAAACTCCGCATACATGCCATGCGCTGCCCACAGCCCCAGCTCCAGAAACTCCGACCCCGCATCCAGTAGCAGCCCTAGCCGCTCGCGCACCGTCAGCCGTCCCTTGGACCTCTGCGCTTCCGCCGCCTTCGCCCCGCCACCCTCTCGAATGCCCGCTTCCTCGCCCTGCATCCCGCCGAGCAGCGCCAGCAGCGCCGTACGGTTCGCTCCGAACTTCACAGACCCGACGTCCAGCTTTGCCACCAGACTGTTCGCCGCCTTCAAACCTTCCGTCATCAACGCTCCTCGAACCCCGCCCACCTACCACTTTGGTGGTAGCGAATCTCACGCGCTACCTTCATTTCTTCACTTAACGCCCATCTTTCACAAGCCGGCAGGACGGTAAGAAAACGCCTTACACGCAACCCTTCAACAACTTACCGCTGAGTCGTTCCAAACGCTCAGCCCCGCCGCCTGGTCACAACCCGAGTCATATTACTCCGCCGCACATTCCCTTTGCTCGTCACTGTACGAACATGACACACCCCCTACCTTCGAACTGTACCTATCCCATCCTGTGTACCTCCGGAGGCTTCACTTGAAACACTTCCTCTCCCTGGCCGTTCTTTGCGCCGCATCCATTTCTGCTCCATTTGTGGCCCACGCGGACACCATCAGCGGTTCCATCTCTTTTTCGCTCACCGGGGTCAAGACCAACCCACCCAGCAAGAACGTCCTCTCCACCGCCGGAATCACCGAAATGAAATGGATTGGCGGCCAGATCTCCCAGCAGGGACTTGGCGATTTCAGCGTGATTCCAAACCCGGGTGCAACGCTCGGCGGCTCCAACAAGATCATCCTCGCAGGACCGAACGGCGGGACCGGCACCAGTCCGTTCATCCTCGTGATCAACGGCGCGGGCTTCTTCACCGCCACTCAGAATTTCGACTTCGGCTACGTCTCCTTCGGCGGATCGAACTTCCTCGCCGGCTCGTTCCAGGGTTACTTCACGCCTGATTCCGCAGCGTTCGACGCGGCCCTCGGCACCACGAAAACCTATGTACCGCAGCAGGCAATCTTGGCGATCAGCTTCACCCAGCCGATTTCGGGCAGCTATTCGTACAGCGGCAGCGGCACGTTGACCTCTCCCCCTCCATTTTTCGAGCCCACCCCAGTGCCCGAGCCCTCCAGCCTCGCGCTCCTCGGCACGGCCCTCATCGGCAGCGTCGGCGCACTCCGCTTCCGCCTGAAAGCCTAACCACCTACCGCGCATACGGACGCAACGCTGGACGGCAACAGCCCGTCCGGCGTTCTTCGCTTAAGCGTTCTCATCCCTTCACGCTCTGCACAATGCCCTTGGCTCTCAACCCCGCTTCGGCATCCGTGAAATAGTCCGCCACTTCCCCCTGCGTAGCAATCCAGTCCAGATAGCGGCCAATCCCCTGCTCCAGGGTCACCTGCGGCTCGTACCCCACCGTCCGTATCCGCGAGATATCAGAGATCAGCGAACGTATCTCGCCAGGTCGAAACTCCCCGCGCGCGAGCGGCTCCATGTCGATCCCCAGCCTGCCCGCAATCAGTCGCGCCAGGTCGGCAACGCTCGTCGCGCGCCCGCTCCCCACGTTGACCGGCAGCCCGTCCAGCTTGTCCGTCGTGCCGACCAGCAGGTTCGCCCGCGCAATGTCCTCGACGAAGCACAGGTCCCGCGTCTGGCCGCCGTCTTCGTACATCACCGGCTGCTTGCCGTTCAGCAATCGCGTGCAGAAGATCGCAATCACGCCCGTATACGGGTTATACAGCGATTGCCGCGGCCCATACGTACACGAGTAGCGCAGCGCCACCGTCGGAATGCCCGTCTGTTTGCCCCAAAGCAGCACGAGTTTTTCCTGATCCACTTTGGTCAACGCATACACCGTCTCGCCCCCGCCGGGTGTGCTCTCGGGCGTCGGTATGCTGGTCGTCGGCTTGCCGCACACCTCGTTCCCTGAAACGACAGGGCAATGCACGCTAAAGTCCCCCGCCCGCATTTGTTCCGCCGGCCGTAGCAGCGGCACCACCGCACCATGCTCCGGGCAGAGCGCCGCACCCTCCGAGTACACGGCCTGCGAGCTCGCCACCACCACCTTCTTCACCGGCAGGTTCTTGTCGCGAATAATCTCCAGCATCTGTGCCGTGCCGAAGCTGTTGACCAGCACATACTTCGAAATCTCCGGCATATATCCGCCATACGCCGCCTCATGCCACACCACGTCGATGTCCTGCAACGCCGATTCCATCGTCGCGTAGTCCTGCACATTGCCCTGCCGGAACTCCGCGTTCGGGTTTACCCACTCCGGCTTGCCGTGCTTGTGTGTATTCGGCTCCAGGTTGTCCAGAATCCGAACGGTCCACCCTTCGCTCAACAGCAAATCCACAATATGCGATCCGATAAGTCCAGCGCCCCCCGTAACCAGCGCGCGCTTCTGATGTGCAGCCATTTCATCTCCAAAGAGGAATCTCACTTCGTATGGTGTTCAGTTTAGCGGGTTTGGGCAGACGCTCATCGACCCTGAGTCCCCGTCCATCGCAGACGCCGCTAACCGACGTTCCAAATCTTCGTCCTATACTGCATCAAGGCCAGCTACGCTTCTTTTCGGTCTACACTATGCGCCGCTTCCTTCAGCTCACAGCTTTAGCCATCACCGCGCTTCAGCTTGTTCCCGAAGCAAACCGTGTTCATACTGATCCCCACTTTCCCGAGGAATGAGGATCAGGCGAAGCTGGATCGCGAGGTTCGGGATCTCTTTATAAAACATGGCATGAAGCTCCACGATTCTGCTCCGCAGGCCGTACTCCCGTAGCCGCGCATCGGCCTTCGTACAATGAACGTATGGCCGTACACATCCGCCCCACCGACGCCCTCCTCGTCATCGACCTCCAGAACGACTTCTGCCCCCCGCTGAACGGCATCGGCGGTGCGCTCGCCGTCGCCGGCGCACACGACATTGTCCCAACCATCAACGCGCTCGCCGCAAAATTCGACCACGTCATCCTCACCCAGGACTGGCACCCCGCCCGTCACATCTCCTTCGCCAGCACCCACGCCAGGCAGCCCTACACCGACACCATCGAAGCGCCCTACGGCCTGCAGGTCCTCTGGCCCGACCACTGCGTCCAGCACTCCCCCGGTGCCGCCCTCCACCCCGCCCTCGATATCCCCCACGCCGAACTCATTCTGCGCAAAGGCTTCCGCCGCGAGATCGACAGCTACTCCGCCTTCCTCGAAAACGACCACACCACGCCCACCGGCCTCGCCGGCTACCTCCGCGAACGCGGCCTCACCCGCCTCTTCCTCGCCGGCCTGGCTTACGACTTCTGCGTGCGCTTCTCGGCCATCGACGGCAACGCTCTGGGCTTTGAAACCATCGTCATCGAAGACGCCACCCGCCCCGTGGGCCTCCCTGGCTCCGTCGAAGACACCAACACCGGCTTTGCTCGCGCCGGCATTCCCCGCATTACTTCCCAGACAGTTTCCAACTCATGACCTCCGCCATCGCCACCGTTACCTCCTGCACCTACGACGCAGGCGCGGGCCGGGCTCTTGCCTTTGGCATTTCCACCTCCAGGAATTTCCACATAACCTTCAACTACTGGGCCAACGGAGAACTCCACACCGGCGGGTACGCCAGCGCCACCGCAGTCCCCCAGGGCACCCTCTTCCCCATCACCTACGACCCCGACGCGCCCCATCTGCACAGCCACTCGACACCCACCACGCGCAGCCCAATCCTCGCATTCGGTATAGCGGGATCAGTCATCCTCTCTGCACTCTGGCTCGCAATCCTTCACGGCTGCCGCTAGAGCTACTCCCGCGTCCCTGTCGGGCCGATAGGCAGATCAGTGCGTTAGCTACCCAATAACCCCAACTCCCCCGCCCGCGCCTGCATCGCCGCCAGACAATTCCCCACATGCTCCTCGACGCCCAACCCCAGCATCTCCGCCCCCAGCGCAATATCCTCGCGCTTCACCGCCCGCGCAAACGCCTTGTCCTTCATCTTCTTCAGCACGCCCTTCACCTCCACATCCGCGATCGCCCTGGTCGGCTTCACCAGCGCGCACGCCGTCAGAAACCCCGCCAGCTCATCGCAAGCAAATAACGCCTTATCCAGATGCGTCTCCGGCTTTACGCCCGAGTAGTCCGCATGCGCCAGGATCGCGTGCAGCATCTCCTCCGGCCAGCCAAGTCCGCGCAGATACGCCACACCGACAAACGGATGTTCCGCCGCCGTTGGATGTTTCTCGTAGTCAAAATCATGCAGCAGACCGGCACAGCGGTACCGATCCACGAGGCGCCCTGCCTCGTCGCCTTCAAGGCTCAGCCGTGCGGCCTCACGCACCCCATAGCTCTCCGTGCAGCAAGCCACCGCCAGTCCATGCTTCACCAGCGACTCACTTTGCGTCCATTCGCGCAGCAGCATTTCGGCTCGCTCCGCACCAAACGTTTCCATCACAAAACACCTCGCTCGCTGTTCGCTATTATCCGGTCGCTGTTAACTTCTATGGTTCCACACAATCTTCCGCGCAGAATCTTCCTCAATACTCTTGACTCATTCGACACCCAGTGTCACTCTAGGCACATCACTCGCTTCCGTTATCGGACGTGAGCTGCTGCGGCGTCCTTGCTCTGGCTGCCGCCCGCTACACACAATATGGCAACGATGATGACGCCCCTCGGCGTTTCGGCTCCACAGCCCCTGGCTATGGCTTCGTCGACAATCGCATCGGCTTCGCGTCCACTCGACCGCGAAGTTGTCAAGTGCGAAGGCTGCAAGCTGGTGCAATTCCGCACAACTCACGAAACCTGTCGCCGCTGCAAGAAGTCCTTGCTCCCCGAACTCCCCAAGCTGAAAATTCATATCGCCCCGGCCCCCGAACCCGCCGTACCCTCCGGCACGGGCGAAATCCAGGTAGCGGCCGCCGTACGCGACCTCCGCCACGTCCGCAATCTCTCGCAGCGGCAACTCGCCGCCCGGATGGGCGTACCACGTACCTACATCTCCAAGATCGAGAACGCCAAGGCCATGCCCACGCTCTCCTCCCTCGACCGCCTCGCCCGTGCCTTGCAGGTGGACATCTCCGCCCTGCTCCGCGACGCGCCGCGCCGCCACCAGGACGAAACCGCCGTCCTCACCACAGACCCATTCCTCGCCGAGATCGCCAAATACGCCGAGCATCTCACCTCCACGCAGAAATCCATCTTCCTCAACCACGTGCGCGAACTTGCCCAGGGTCACAGCCGCAAAACAGCCTAGTTCCACCGCAACCCAACGCAACGCAAAGCCTAGTTCCACCGCAACTCAACGCCACCTCCGGCGCCGCCGGCGTCTCGCTCCCCCGGCGAGCCAAAGCGGCGCCTCTCCATTCCCGCCAGCACAATCAAGCCTCCACCGGCCTTAATCTCTACCCTCTAATTTCTAATCTCTCTCTTTTGCGCTACCCTCATGGAGCGAGCTTCCGTTGCGCGAACCTACTCCATCCCGCCTCTACCAACGCTCCCACAAGCTCCACGAGCTCACGGTGGATGAGCGCGCGGTCTACGACCAGCTCGACCCCACCCGCATTCCCCAGCACGTTGCCATCATCATGGACGGCAACGGACGCTGGGCCGGCAAGCGCGCTCTCAAGCGCTTCCTTGGCCACCAGCAGGGCTCCGAGGCCGTGCAGTACGTCGTCGAAACCGCCTCCCGCATCGACCTGCCCTGGCTCACGCTTTACGCCTTTTCGCTCGAAAACAATTTGCGCCGCCCCAAGGCCGAAGTCAGCTTCCTGATGAAACTGCTCAAGTCCTACCTCATCTCGAACGTCAAGCGGATGAACGACAACAACATTCGCATGGCCTACATCGGCCGCACGGCAGAGCTGCCCGAAGAAGTGCAGGATGCCATGCGCTGGGCTGAGCAGCAGACCGCCAAAAACACCGGCACCACCCTCACCCTCGCGCTCAACTACGGCTCCCGTTCCGAGATCGTCGACTCCGCCCGTTCGCTGCTTCGCAACCTGCTAGCAGAGGCAGACCAGCGCGGCATCTCCCTCCAGGACATGCTCGCCGCCGAGGGCCTCGAAGATGCGATCCGCACACGCATCGACGAGCAGCACATGGCCGCGCACCTCTACACCGCGCACATGCCCGACCCCGACCTCGTCATCCGCACCTCAGGCGAGCAGCGCATCTCCAACTTTCTTCTTTGGCAGATCGCGTACGCAGAGATCTTTGTCACCGACCGCCTCTGGCCCGACTTCCGCGGAGCGCATCTGCTCGAAGCCATCGCAGCCTACCAGCGGCGTGAGCGTCGCTTCGGCGGCCTCGTCGACTCGCAGACCGATGAGCTCGTCGAAACCCTGGAGCCCGCCGACCAGGTCGCCGCCGAAATCTCCCACCTCACCAAAGCACGATGAGAACTGTTCGTCCTTCGCGAAGCCGAGGTCCTGTTTTCCCCTCTGCAATCAGCTAGAATCAACACCGATGGCCACTTCAACCACCCCTCAAATCGCCCGGCGTGTTCCCCGCGAGCGTTCCAGCATGCCCCTGCTGGCTCTCCTGCTCGGCTGGCTCATTCCCGGAGGCGGACACTTGCTGCTCGGCAAATACATTCGTGGCGGTCTGCTTCTGGTTTCCGTGCTTGGAATGTTCCTCATCGGGCTCGGCCTCCAGGGCAAGATTTACTCACCCAATACCGGCGACATTCTCGACATTTTGGGATTCGCCGGCCAGCTCGGCGTCGGCCTGCTCTACGCCATCGCTCGCATCTTCGGGCTCGGCGCCACCTCGGTGCTCGTCACCACCGCCGACTACGGCACCAAGTTCATCGTCGTCGCCGGCCTGCTCAATGTCATCTCCGCCATCGACGCGCACTCCCTGGCGAACGGAAGGAAGGCGTCCTAACATGTTGACCCACTTCCCCTCGGTCCTGCTCTTCGCCCTCTTCGTCTCCATCGTCTTCGGCATCACGCAGCGCGCAGAGTCGAAAATGATGATCCGATTCGGTGCCTACTGCTTCGTCCTTTTCGTCGGCGGAGCCATCGCCGCCAGCTGGCTCATGTACGCCATCAAACACTAGAGCTAGCCAGCAGCAAGCAGCGAACAGCACCTCAGCCTACCAATGAGCAGGGACCGACGGCCCGGCCTCATACCAACCTGGGCCAACCACCCAGGACGGGCCCACTGAAATCTAAGGACTGAAGGCCCGGCCTCATCGTTCCCTGGCGCAGATTCCCCGGCCCCCTCCACAACTCCGTCTTTTCGCGCTGAAGGCGCGAGCTACCCTAGCCTGGGCCAACGGCCCAGGTACGCCACACCCCACCGCCTGCGAGCTAAAGGCTCGCGCCTCATCGTTCCCTGGCGCAGATTCCCCGGCCACTCCACAGCTCCGTCCTTTCGCGCTGAAGGCGCGAGCTACCCTAGCCTGGGCCGAAGGCCCAGGTAAGCCACACCCCACCGCCTGCGAGCTGAAGGCTCGCGCTAAAATCTTCCTGCGCCACGAACGTTCCGTTCTCCCACGCGATTCCATCCGGACGCTGACACCTTCACCGCTCCCGGTTCTCCACACCCCCGGCGATACCATCAGAACTGTGCCCCTCGCCCTTTCCACCCCGATCAAGTTCGTCAAGCGGGTGGGAGACCGTGTCGCCGCCGGCCTGGCCGAGCGCGGCGTCGAGACCGTCGAAGACCTCCTCTACCACCTGCCCTTTCGCTACGAAGACCGCCTCCACCCGCGCCCCATCCACGACCTCAACCCCGGCGAAATGGCCAGCATCATCGGCGAGGTGCGCGGCACCATTCTGCTCAAAACCCGCGGCTCGCCCATCTTCGAGATGACCCTCGGCCAGGGCATGCAATCGGTCAAATGCATGTGGTTCCACGGAACCTATCTCAAGGACAAGTTCCGCCCTGGCCAGATGGTCGCCGTCTATGGCAAGCTCGAAGGTTCGCGCAGTGGCAACGCCACAGGCGCAATGCCCGGTTCCACCCGGCTCAAAATCGTCCAGCCCACCTTCGAAATCCTCCCCGACGCCAACGCCACCGGCGAAGACGCCGAGTTCACCATGCTCGAGATGGGCCGCATCGTGCCCGTGTACGAGTCGCTCGGCGGCAAAACCCCGTGGGGCGCGAAACTCACCTCCCGCTGGCTTCGCCGCGTCATGTGGACCATCTTCCGCGAGCTGTCCGAGGCCGGAGCCTCCGCCGAAGAAACGCTCCCGCAGGCTCTCCGCGACCGCCTTCAATTGCCCGGCCGCATGGCTGCACTCGAAGCTCTGCACTTCCCGCCCGCCGGTACGTCCATGCTGGACCTCATGTCCGCGCGGACCCCCGCACACCGCCGTCTTATCTTCGAGGAGTTCTGGTACCTCGAGCTCGGCCTCGAACTCAAGCGCCGCCGCCTGCGCGACCGCGCCGGTACTGCCTTCGTCACCGACGAGAAAGTCCGCCAGGCCCTCAAGCAGGTCCTCCCCTTCAAGCCCACCGCCGCCCAGAAACGCGTGCTCGGGGAAATCGTCGCCGACATGCGCGCCCCCCGCCCCATGCGGCGACTCTTACAAGGCGATGTCGGCAGCGGCAAGACCATCGTCGCGCTCCAGGCCGCGCTCGTGGCCATCGAGAACGGCTGTCAGGCCGCGCTCATGGCGCCGACAGAAATCCTTGCCACCCAGCACTTCCTCTCCGCCCGCAAGCTGCTCGCCGGCGTCCTTTCGCCGCGCACCGGCAAGCCATACCGCGTCACGCTGCTCACAGGCTCGCTCGACCAGCGCGCCAGGCGCGAAGCCCGCGCCCGCATCTTCCGCGGCGAAGCCGACCTCGCGATCGGCACCCACGCGCTGGTCGAAGAGAAGGTCGACTTCGAAAATCTGGGCCTCGTCATCATCGACGAGCAACACCGCTTCGGCGTCCAGCAGCGCTTCAAACTGGGCAGGAAAGCAGGTGCCCCAGGTCGCGATTCTGGAACCTGGGTCCACACCGAACCCGACGTCCTGGTCATGACCGCGACCCCCATTCCCCGCACCCTCGCCCTGACCGTCTACGGCGACCTCGAAGTCTCGGTCATCGACGAGCTTCCCCCCGGCCGCACCCCCATCGTCACCCGCCGCATGCCGGAGCAGCGCTCCGCCGAGGTCTGGGCATTTGTCCGCAAGCAGGTCGAATCGGGTCGTCAGGCCTACATCGTCTATCCCATCATCGAAGGCGGAAAAGACGACCAGCCCGAACTCGACTTCGCAAAGGCAGACGACCCCACCACAGCATCGGATCAACCACAAGCGCCGGGTGGCCCATTACAGCCGGCCGCCCCATCCTTCGCGCTTTCTGCGAAGGGTGGGATATCGCGCAATGCGCGACCGCTCTCCCGCACACCTTCCTCATCTATGTCCTCTCGTCCGGAGCCAAGCGCAGTGGAAAGACCTGCTTCTAAAAGCGCCGACACAAAACTCCGCTCCGCCACCGACATGCACGCCGAACTCTCCGCCGGTCCACTCTCCGGCCTCAAGCTTGGCCTGCTCCACGGACGCATGTCCGCCGACGACAAGGAAGTCGCCATGGCCCGCTTCAAGCGCGGCGAAATCGACGTCCTCGTTGCCACCACCGTCATCGAAGTTGGCGTCGACGTCCCGAACGCCGCGGTCATGGTCATCGAGCACGCCGAACGTTTCGGCCTGGCTCAGATGCACCAGCTCCGCGGCCGCGTCGGTCGCGGCTCCGCCAAAAGCTACTGTGTCCTGCTCACCGGCCACCGCGTATCCGCAGATGCCGAACAGCGTCTCGACGCCATGGTCCGCACCCAGAACGGCTTCGAGCTGGCGGAGCTCGACCTGCAGCAGCGCGGCCCCGGAGAATTCTTCGGCACCCGCCAGGCCGGCCTGCCCGAGTTCCGCGTAGCCAGCCTCGCCCGCGACCGCGACCTGCTCGAGCTCGCCAAAATGGAAGCCGCCCGCTTCGCTGAAGCCCCCGACCCCAACATCTCCCGCGAAGAAATAGCCGCCGTCTGGTCCCGCCTCAAACACCAATGGCAACGCCGCTACGGCTTGGTCGAAGCTTGAGTCCTGTCACTTGACCGGCGCGTCCACTCCCTCCACACCTTCACACCACATCCCGGTACCACGTCCCTGTCAAACGCCAGGACAATGTCGCGTTCCACATTCCGTTGTACCCTTGCCAGAAGCGATGAACTCCACCTCTCCCACCCTCCCCGCCAAATCTCACTACGAGATTCTGGACGGCCTCCGCGGCGTTGCCGCGATCATGGTCGTCATCTTCCACACCTTCGAAGCGTACGCCGACGGCAGTCCCTTCAAGCAGATCGTCAACCACGGCTATCTCGCCGTAGATTTCTTCTTCCTGCTCTCCGGCTTCGTCATCGCCTACGCCTACGACGACCGCTGGAACAGGATGTCGCAGTGGGATTTCTACAAGCGCCGTCTCATCCGCCTGCAACCCATGGTCATCATGGGCAACATCATCGGCGCAGCGCTCTTCTACTTCCAGGCCGCGCCTGTCTTCCCGCTCGTCGCTTCCACCCCGGTCTGGAAAGTCCTGCTCGTCATGCTGGTCGGCTTCACTATGCTCCCCCTCTTGCCCTCCATGGACATCCGCGGCTGGCAGGAAATGCATCCCCTCGACGGCCCCGCCTGGTCGCTCTTCTTCGAGTACATCGCCAACATCCTCTACGCGCTTGGCCTCCGCAAACTCTCCAACAAGGCTCTCGCCCTTGTGGTCGCCGCGTCCGCTGCGCTTCTGGTCCACCTGCTCCTCTTCGGCCCCCGCGGCGACGTCATCGGCGGCTGGGCGGTCGACCGCACGCAGCTCCATATCGGCTTCGCGCGCATGCTCTACCCGTTCTTCGCCGGCATGTTGCTCATGCGCCTGGGCAAACGCATCCACGTCAAACACGCCTTCGCCGTGTGCAGTATCCTGCTCATCCTGCTCTTTGCCATCCCTAGAATCGGCGGTCCCACCCACCTTTGGGCCAACGGCCTGTACGAGTCCGTTTGCATCGTCGTACTCTTTCCCATCATCGTCCTGATGGGGGCCGGCAGCGGCATCACCGGCAATCCGTCGACCAGGCTATGCAAGTTCTTTGGCGCGATCTCGTACCCGCTCTACATCACGCACTACCCGTTGATCTACGTCTACACCGCCTGGGTGCAGCGCGATAAGGTACCCGCCCACACAGGGGCCATAGCAGGCGCACTCCTGCTCGTCGTCGCCGTCTCTATCGCCTATGCCTGCCTCAAGCTATACGACGAGCCCGTCCGTGCCTGGCTCAGCCGCCGCTTCCTGCTGAGCAATGTTCGATGAATAGCACGGGAAGTTCGCACACCAGCCTGCGGCTCACTCCCCGTCCATCCACCTTTTCCGTTCCCTAGTAGACGTCCCGCTGATAGCGCTTCTGCTTCTTCATCGCTGCCAGGTACTCGGCGGCGTGCTCGAGCGTCCCACCGCTGCCCTTCGCAATGCAATCGAGCAGCGACATCTCCACATCCTTCGCCATGCGCGTCGCATCTCCACACACGTAAAAGTAGGCTCCCCGCTCCAGCCATGCATAGAGCTCGGCCGCGTTCTCCTGCATGCGGTCCTGCACATACACCTTCTTGCCCTGGTCGCGAGAGAACGCCGTGTGCAGCCTGGTCAGCAGCCCGTCCTTCTCCATGGCCAGAAACTGCTCCTTGTACAGGTAGTCCGACACGGACCTCTGCTCGCCGAAGAACAACCAGTTCTCGCCCTTCTCGCCCTTGGCCTGGCGCTCCTCCAGGAACGCCCGAAACGGAGCAATCCCGGTTCCCGGCCCGATCATGATCACCGGCGTTTCGGCATCCGTCGGAAGCCGAAACGCATTGTTCTCATGCAGGAAAATCGGCATCGTCGTGCCCACCGCGCAGCGCTCGCCCAGGTGGCCGGACGCGATCCCCTGCCGCTCCATCCCGTGTGCCGTATAACGCACAACACGGACCGTCGTATGCACCTCAGTGGGGTGCGCCAACTGGCTGGAAGCGATCGAGTACATGCGCGGGGTCAGACGTTGCAAAATGTTGAACAGCTCTTGTGGCTGTGTCACTACCCCCGGAAACTCTTTCACCAGGTCCACAAACTCGCGGCCCCACACATATTCTTCCGCGTGCGCCTTGTTCTCCTGCCCCAGCAGCGCCTTCAACGCGTCCGGCGGGTTATCGCCCAGCAGCTTCGCGTACTGGTTCAGACTCCCGCGTGCCAGCTTCCCAATGCCCAGCCGGGTCCGCAGCGCCTCGTCGAGCGAAATCTCTATCTTGTAGTGGTCCAGCACTCGCTCCGCGCCTGTAAACCCCAGGGCGGACAACACCGCCTCCACCGCTGCATCGCGATTGGTCGGCACAATGCCTACCGCGTCGCCCGGTGTATAAGCCATGCCTTCTTCCAGCGCCATCTCAACGTGGATCGTCTCCTTTTCGGAGTCCGGGCCGGTCAGGCGGTCGTTCACCAGGACTTCAGAAAGATAGGGCTGGTTGCGTGTGTATTTGGCGACGTGGCCTTTGGCCTCGGCCGCAGTCGGCGCGGTCATTGTTTCAGTCATCGTCTCATTGTAAATCGCGAGGCCCTTGCACAGAACAAAGCCGGCCACCTCCATCGAGGCAGCCGGCCGGTATACCTGCGATGTCTAGTTGTGCAGCCGGTTTTCCGGCATGGCCTGATGGATGTGCGGTAGCAGCATACTCATATCGGGGACGGGCTTTGCTTGGCCGAACTCCAGCCGTATCCGCTCAATGGCCGCGGCCACTTCCCGCTTCGGCACCGGCTTGGCGAACAGGTATCCCTGCGCGTCATCGCAGCGCCGCCGCATCAGGAAGTCGCTCTGCTGCTGCGTCTCCACACCCTCCGCTACAACCCGCATGTTCAACCCGTGAGCCATCGCGATAATGGTCCTCACTACCGCCGTCGCACTCGGGTCGGTGATGGATCTTGCGATGAAGCTTTGATCGATCTTGATGCGGTCTACGTGATATTGAAGGATGTACGCGAAGCTGGAAAAACCCGTGCCGAAATCGTCGATTGCCAGCCCCACGCCCATGTCGCGAATAGCTTGAAGAGTAGCCAGGGTATGCGCCGAATTAACCATCAACATCTGCTCCGTAATCTCAAGTTCCAGATGCAGCGGCGACAGTCCAGTGTCGGCCAGCGTGTTCTCCACCAGCGTCGCCAGGCCCCGCGACGCAAACTGCCGTGCAGACAGGTTCAGAGCCATGGTCAAGGGACGATTGGTCAGCTTCTGCAGCTCGACGCAGTCGCGGCACGCCTGACGCAGCGCCCATTCGCCCACCGGAATCAACAGCCCTACTTCCTCTGCCATGGCGATAAATTCCGCCGGCGCCACATTCCCGCGGCGCGGAGAGTTCCAGCGTAAAAGCGCTTCGAGGCCGGTTACCTCGCGCGTCGCCAGACTGATCTGCGGCTGATAATGCAGCGAAAGCTCACCATTCTGGAGTGCCCGCCGGAAATCTTCCTCCATCTCCAGCCGATCCGAACTGCCTCGCCGAGCCAGTGTGCCCGACTGGTTAATGCGGCCGGAGTTTTTCGCCTCGAACATCGCGGCGTCGGCTTTGTGCAAGGTTCCCGCAGCGGCGTCGGCTTTGTGCAAGGGTCCCGCAGCGTCATCGGCGCCATCCGGATACAGGCAGATGCCAAAGCTCGCCGTGACGCAAACCTCGCGATTGCCGACCATGGTCGGCGTAGCCAGCGCGTCCGTTAGCCGCTGCACGTGTCCTTGGGCTTCTTCCATACTGTCCAGGTCCGTCATCACCACCACGAACTCGTCGCCGCCAATTCGCGCAACCGTATGACCTGGAAGCGCGGTTGCTCGCAATTGCCTCGCCACATGCGCCAGCACCGCGTCCCCACCGGCGCGTCCCAGCGAAGTATTGATACGTTTGAAGCGGTCAATGTTGAACATGACCACGCCCATCTTATGTTCCGTACGTTGAGCGCGTTCAATGCCGTCCGCCAGGCTCTGGTTCAGCAGTACACGATTGGGCAGGTTGGTCAGATGGTCATACTGCGCCGTCCGCATGACCGAGTCCGCCAGACGCTTCATCATGATCACCCCGAACGACCCCACCAGGACGATCACGGTCAGCAGGATCGCACTGTTTTCGACATACCCCGGCCAGTGGCGATCCACCTCCCGCACAACCAGGCCATAGGAAAACGGTATGATCGCCGACCACGCCATGATGTACACCCAGGCGTTGCGCATCCGGCGCTGTAGCACCATCTCCATCAGACGGTTAAGCGCGAAGCAAACCGCAACACACACCAGCCACAAACGCACGTCGTGCAGAAGGTCCGCGGTCAGGTGACCGCTATGCGGCAGATGCGGGAGAAAGAACTGAGGTTCCGCCACCAGAACCAGCAGAATCAGAATCGACGCCATCAGGGCCTGAAAACCCCACTGCGACTCGAATATGCGAGGCGGAGTGGTCATCGTTGGTTTGCCATTCACACTGAAACCCCCGGGATGCCGTCGCTTTGCGCGTCCTGCTCCCTTGTTTCGCTGTTTCGCTATTGCCACGCCCTGTTTGACAACATAACGTACGGCACGTTGCTTGATGCTCATCATGGCTGCGGGACCCGATTCTCTAAAATGCTCAAAAGAAACGCTTAAATCTCTGTATGCCTCTTTGCAAGCACTCCGGAACGACGAGCGCAACGCCAATAGCAGGAACATGTACTACGCCGAACGAATCGCCTCGCGACCCTGTCTCAGGGTCACTTCGCGTTCCCATAGTGAGAATCCCACTGAAAATACAACTTTACGATCACACAAAGGTCGTATGGGGCAGAGCAAACCCTGTCCCAATCCTCAATATTGAACCTACAACCAGCTTAGATCTACTGCAATCTATCGCGGCGCACCTATTTCCCGCAGGATTGTGATGTCATGAGGGTTTGGAAGCCATAATTTCGTAAATCGCAACAAATTGCCAAACGGAAACGTGACTTTCGCTGGTTTCGGGGTCAAGAAGCTTGACAAACCGAGCTGATCACCCATCCCAACGTCTCGGATACAGCACCAATCGTCCGTTTATGCTCCATTCTCAATAAATTTGCGCCCCGCTCTGCGCTCATGTCATCAAAACCCCGTCGATTCTCCAAGGAGTCCCTTCTAAACGCATGAAAATACCCTTCCCCAGCTCTTTCGTCCGGTCTGGTTCCATTCCGCTGGGTGCGCTATGCGCCGCGCTGCTGGCTTCGGGTTGCAAGCAGGCCCCGCCTCCGGCACCCGCTCCACAAGCCATGCCGGTTCAGGTGGCGGTCGTGGCCAACTCCGCCGTCGCCGCCACCGACACCTACGTCGCCACCATCAAGAGCCGCCGCTCCGCCACCATGCAGCCCCAGGTAGACGGCAACTTGACCCGCATCTTCGTCAAGTCTGGCGACTCCGTCCGCGCAGGCCAGGTCCTTATGCAGGTAAACCCCCTCAAGCAGGTCGCCACCGTTCAGGCCCAGCAGGGCGCCGAGCAGCAGCAGCGCGCCACTTTCCAGTACAACCAGGCCGACGTCGCCCGCCAGAAGGCCCTTTTCGACGCTGGCATCATCTCCAAGCAAGCCTACGACCAGTCCGTACAGTCCTTTGAAAACTCCCGCGGTGCCCTGAGCTCCGCCAGTGCCCTCACCAACACCCAGCGTCAGCAGCTTGCCTACTACCAGATCCGCGCGCCCTTCGCCGGAATCGTCGGGGACATCCCCGTCCATCTCGGCGACTACGTTTCTCCAACCACGGAGCTGACCACAGTCGACGAAAACAAGGACCTCGAAGCCTACATCTATCTGCCCACCGAACGCGCCGCTCAGGTCCGCCCCGGTCTGGCCGCCACGTTACTCGATACCACCGGGGCCGTGCTGGCGCAGTCTACCGTCAACTTCGTCTCTCCGCAGGTTGATAACGGGCTGCAATCTGTACTCGCCAAAGCGCCGGTCCCCTCCAGTTCGCACCTGCGAAATGGCCAGCTGGTCAACGCCCGCGTCACCTTCTCCACCAGCCAGAAACCCACAGTGCCAGTCCTTGCCGTCACCCGCATTGGCGGACAGAGTTTCGTCTACATTGCCGCCCCGCGCGGCAACGGATTCGCCGCGCATCAGGCTGCCGTGACGCTCGGCGAGCCCATCGGCAACATCTATCCCGTCAGCGCTGGCCTGAAACCCGGCGATCGCGTCATTACCTCCGGCACCCAGTTCCTGCAGGAAGGCGCCCCGGTACAACCCCTTCCTCCGCGGCCTTCTCCGCCTCCGGGTGCCGCCCAGCCAGCCATGTAAAGCTGCAGCACTCTTACGTTGTCATCCCGTAACGACGCGAAGGGATTTGCTGTTCCCCCGCAGTGCGGCAACCGCACGCCAGCATCGGTTCCGAACGAAAGGCCCGCCCCTTGGTCGAATTTTTTATCCGCCGCCCCATCTTCGCCACGGTCTGCGCGCTGCTCATCGTGCTCGCCGGCGCTGTCTCTCTGCCCTCGATTCCCATCTCGCTGTACCCGCAACTCGCACCGCCTCAGGTCGTCGTTACCTCAAACTACGTCGGCGCCAACTCGGCCACAGTCGAGGCCGCCGTCACCACCATCCTCGAGCAGGCCATCAACGGCGTCGAGGGCATGCGCTACATATCCTCCACCAGCTCCAACGACGGCACTTCCGCGGTCACCGTCACCTTCAACACCGGCTATAACCTCGACATCGCCGCCGTCGACGTACAGAACCGCGTCGCCACCGCCCAGGGCCGTCTGCCTGCCGCCGTCAACAACACCGGCATCTCCATCACCAAGGCCAACGCCAACTTCGTGCTCGCGGCCGGCTTCGTTTCGCCCGACCACTCCCTCTCGCAGGCCTTCATCTCCAACTACCTCGACGTGTACGTAGCGGACGCGCTCAAGCGTGTCCCTGGCGTTGGCGCGGTCATCATCTTCGGCGAGCGCAAATACGCCATGCGCCTCTGGGTCGACCCCAGCAAGCTCGCCGCCCGCTCGCTCACCCCGCTCGACATCACCAACGCCCTCTCCGAGCAGAACGTGGAAGTCGCCGCCGGCCAGCTCGGCAGCCCGCCGTCAGACAACAAGCAAAACTATCAGATGGCCGTGCGCGTCTCCGGCCGACTCTCCGATCCCCACGAATTTGAAAACATCATCATCAAATCCTCGGCTGCCACCGCCAACAAGTCGCAAACCCTCAACGGCTCCGGGCTCGTCCTGCTCAAGGACGTAGGCCGCGCGGAAGTAGGCGCGGAAAACTACAACACCAGCCTTCGCTACTCCGGTCAGGAAGCCGTCGGCGTAGGCATTCAGCAGCTCTCAAACGCCAACGCACTCGACGTCGAAAAGAAGTGCCTCGTCGTTCTCAGCGACCTGAAAAAGCAGTTCCCCCCCGGCATGGACTACGTCGTCGCCGTCGACACTACACGCGTGGTCTCGGACTCCATCAAGGAAGTCGAGCACACTCTCGCCGAAGCCATCCTCATCGTCATCATCGTCATCTTCCTCTTCCTGCAGGACTGGCGAGCCACCATCATCCCTGCCGTAACCATCCCCGTCTCGCTCATAGGCACCTTCGCCTTCATCAAGATCTTCGGTTTTTCCGTCAACTCGCTCACCCTCTTCGGCATCACCCTTGCCACCGGCCTGGTCGTCGATGACGCCATCGTCGTCATTGAAAACGTGCAGCGCCATCTGGAAGAAGGCGTAGACGACGCACACGAGGCCACCTCGATCGCTATGCGCGAGGTCACCAGCGCTGTCATCGCCACCTCGCTCGTGCTCATTTCGGTCTTCGTCCCGGTCAGCTTCTTCCCCGGCACCACCGGAATCCTCTACAAGCAGTTTTCGCTCACCATCGCCTTCTCGATCGCGATCTCCGCTTTCAACGCCCTCACGCTTTCTCCGGCGCTCGCCGCCATCCTGCTGCGCAAGGAGCAGCACAAAACCGGCCTCCTCGGCGCCATCCTCAACCCCGTCGACAAGGGCATCAAAAAGCTCATCTCCTGGTACGCCATCGCCGTCACCTGGGTCGTTAAGGTCCGTTACGCCGTTCTGGTCATCTTCTTCGCCTCGCTCGGCCTCACCGCGTACATGTACACCCACGTCCCCACGGCGTTCGTCCCGCAGGAAGATCAGGGCTACTTCCTCATCATCATCCAGACGCCCCCCGGAGCCTCACTCTCCTACACCGCCGAGTTCGCCGACCGCGTTGCGCAAAAGGTGCTCTCCGACAAGGACGTATTCGGCACCTTCTCCGTCATGGGCTTCTCGCTCGCCGGCGGTTCCTCGCCAAACTCCGGCCTCATCTTCGCGCCCCTCAAGCCCGTCGACGACCGCACCAAACTCGGCAAGGGTCATGACGCCCACGCCATCGTGACCCGCATCGCCCCGCAGCTCTTCGGGGTCCCGGGCGGCATCGCCTTCGCGGCGGAGCCCCCGGCCATTCAGGGCATCGGCACGCAGGGCGGCTTCCAATTTATCCTCCAGGATGGCGGTCGCAACACCTTCGGCGACATCGATCGCATCGCCCACACCATGGTCGGGGCGGCCCGCGCGCCCAACTCCGGCCTGTTGAACCTCAACACCACCTTCACCGCGAACGATCCGCAGCTCTACATCGCCATCGACCGCCAGAAGGCCAAAGCTCTCGGTGTCCCACTCTCTCAAGTCACGGCCGCCATGAGCGTCTTCATGGGCTCCGCCTACATCAACGATTTCGACTTCAACAACCGCTCCTACCGCGTCTACGTCCAGGCCGACCAGCAGTTCCGCCGCAACTCCTCCGACCTGCGCGGCTACTACGTTCGCTCCGACTCCAACCAGATGATCCCGCTCGACAATCTGCTTGCGATCAAGGAAACCTCAGGCCCGCAGGTCATCAACCACTACAACCTCTTCCGCTCCGCCGAAATCGACGGCTCTCCCGGACCAGGCCTCAGCTCCGGCCAGGGCCTCGACAACATGGAAGCCCTCTTCCAGAAGAACAAGCTTCCCGGCATGACGTTTTCCTGGACCGGACTTTCGCTCGAAGAGAAAGAGTCCGCCGGCAAGGCCATCATCATCTTCGGACTCGGCCTGCTCGTCGTTTACCTCACCCTGTCAGCCCAGTACGAGAGTTTTACGCTGCCCTTCATCATCCTGCTCGCGGTCCCCACTGCGGTCCTCGGAGCGCTCTCGCTCGTCTCTCTCCGCGGCCTCAACGACGACGTCTACGTTCAGATCGGCCTCGTCATGCTGATCGGCCTCTCCGCCAAAAACTCCATCCTCATCGTAGAGTTCGCCGAGCAGCAGCTCACCTACGGCAAGTCCATCATCGATGCCGCCATCATCGCCTCCGAGCTGCGCCTTCGCCCCATCCTGATGACCAGCTTCGCGTTCATCCTTGGCGTGCTTCCCCTCTACTTCGCCTCAGGCGCCGGCGCGCTCGGCCGCCACTCGGTCGGCACCGCCGTGGTCGGAGGCATGTTGCTGTCCACGATCCTCAATCTCTTCTTCATTCCCGTGCTGTACGTATTGCTGAAGACCTTCCTGGCCCGCTTCACCAAGGCCACTCCGCGCCGCAGCGACCCCAACGCTGGCCCCGCACCCAACGCTGGCCCCGCACCCAACGCTGGCCCCGCGCTCGCACCGAAATCAGCCCACTAAGCCATCTCCGTCGTGGGTGTCCCATGTCCCAGGTCAAGTCCCATATCCCATGTCCGACCTTTCGGACATGGGACTTTCCTCCGTCCACACCGTCGAGACCCGCCCGCTTAAGCCTGCCAGCTGCGATCGGTACCGGCAACCTTAGCTTTTCGTCAGGCTCGCCATCGCAATCACCCTGACCTCAAACCCCTCTGCCGCTTGAATCATGGTTTCCGTGCCGCCCGGCCCGTCGCCACCCCTGCCGTCCCACAGCGCCAGTAACACGCGTTCCGATGCGAGCTCCTCGGCCCGCCGCAGCATCCACGCATTCGCCCGCGCCCACACGTTCTCACCCCCAGCCTCGGGCGGCAGAACAAAAAGGCGATCCGTGCCCAGCCGCTCCATCAACGACTCGAATCTTCGCACCCAATCCGGCCCTGCCTTCTCCACCGACCTCCTCACAAACTCTTCCCTCGGAACTCCAAGGCACACCTGGGTCGGCACCTCCAGCTCTTCGCACACCTCCTGAAAGAGCAGGTCGCCTCCGCTGGCTCCCGCCGAGATTCCGACCGTCCGCTCCCGCGCGATCGCTGTTACGGCCTCGCGAATCGCGGACCGTACACGCGCCTCCGCACTGGCAGGAAATCGCGCCTCCACCCTTCCGGGCGCGTCGATCATGTGCCCGGTAAACACTATCGCCCGCGTAAACAGCTTGCCTTCGTTCATCGCATCGTCAACTCTCCGCCGACCTCACTGTACACTCACACCCAGGCCCCCATCCCACCTTCCGGTGCTCCGTGTTCGACGCTTTCCTTTCCTACTCGCGCCGCGATGAAGCTTTCGCGATCCAGCTGCGGACCGCGCTCGACGCCGCCGGCAAAACCTTGTGGCTCGACAAGCGCGATATCCAGCCCGCCGAAGATTGGCGCTCCGCCGCCTTCGCCGGCATAGACTCCGCCGACAACTTCCTCTTCGTCATCTCCCCCGACTCCGTCCGTCCCCGCCCCGACGGTACCCCCGCTCCCTGCGGCGAAGAGATCGCCCGCGCCGTCGCTTCCGGCAAACGCCTCATTCCGATCCACTATCTGCCCACCCCTCACGCCACCATCGCCAAGGAGCTTCGCGACCTCAACGACATCGACTTCCGCAACACCCTCGACGATCCCGCCGCATTCGCACCCGCCCTCGACACCCTCCTCATCGCCATGAACACCGATCTTGCGTGGGTCGCACAGCACACCCTGCTCCAGGTGCGCGCCACCGACTGGCAAACCAGATCCAAAGACCCCAGCGCTCTGCTGCGCGGCGACCAGCTAAGGAACGCAGAAGCCTGGCTCGCCGCCCCCCAGTCACCTGGCCAGCGCGTCCAGCCCACGCCCCTACAGATCGAATACCTCACCTCCAGCCGCGCCGCCGAAACCCGCTCCCAGCATCTCCGCACCCGCATCGCCGCCGCGGTGGCCATACTTTCGCTCACCCTTGCCGCCGTCGCCCTCTTCATGTTCTTCCGCGCCCGCACCGCGCGCCACAACGCCATCATTGCCTTGGGCGTGGCCCAGCACGAGCGCGACGAGGCCGCCCGCCAGCGCCAGGAAGCCGACCGCCAGCGCGACAACGCCCGCACCTCCGAGCAGCACGCCACCCAGCAGCGCGACATCGCGAACGCCCAGCGCACCATCGCAAATACCCAGCGCGACATCGCCCAGCAGGAAACCCGCGTCGCCACCGCTGGCCGCCTCGCCGCCAACGCACTCAACCTCAAGGACACCAGCCCCGATCTCGCCCTCCTGCTTGCTCTCGAATCAACCCGATTCGCCGACACCTACGACACTCGCAACGTCCTGCCCTCCATCCTGCTCACCCATCCCACCCTCGCTACCTACGTCGACAGCGAACGCTATCATCCCCTCGCCCTCCGCGACACCAACGCCATCGCCTTCGCGCCCGGCGGAAAGTCCTTCGCCGTGCTCACGCAGACCGATATCGCCATCTGGGACGCGCACACCTTCAAACAGCTCTGGCAGCACACCCTCGGCAGCGATCCCTCCGGTCAGCTCGCCTACAGCCCGGATGGCCGCTCGCTGGCCCTTATCACCATCGGCGATATGGTCCATCAATCCATACGGGTCTGGCCGCTCGCCTCCGGGCAGCCCCGCATCAACGACCAAGACTGGCCCGGCGTCCCCACCCAGCCCAGCACCATTGCCTTCAACTCCGACGGAACTCTGCTTGCCGTAGGCGGAAGCAACGGCATCCAGGTCTGGGACACCGCTCACCGCAGCCCCCTGCGCACTCTTCCCCCCGCCAGCCCCCAGACCGTCATGACCTGGTCCGTCGCCTTCAGCCCAACGAATCCTTCCCTGCTCATCTCCGGCCGCTCCGACGGCCACCTCCTCATCGAAGATGTACGCTCCGGACAGTCCCGCCTCGAAGACCTCCATCTCAAACCTGACGACAACCAGGCCGCCCCCGTCGCCTTCAGCCCCGACGGTCGTTGGCTCGCCAGCGGAGCCGGCAGCGGCTCCATCGCCGTCTTCGCCGCGCAGGCTAACACCCTCAAGCTGCGCTCTGTCCTTCCCATTGGAGACAACGGCATCATCATGAACGTCACCTTCTCGCCCGATGGCCGCACCCTCGCTGCGGCTTCGAACCACGGCTCGCTGCGCGAGTGGGACACGGCCACCCTCCAGCTCCAGCACGACACCCCGCGCTCCCTCTCCACCGACACCCGCACCCTTGCCTACAGCCCCGACGGCACTCTGCTCTTGCAAGGTCTCGAAAACGCCACCATGCTGGCCTGGCATCGCCGCGATCCCGCAATCGAGGAACTCGTCAGCCCCGCCGCTCCGCAGCGAAGCCCTATCCGCAACGTGGCCTTCAGCCCCGGCAACAAGCTGCTCGCGGCCAGCGACCTTTATGGCGGCGTCTTCCTTTGGGATGTCGCGACTCACAAGCTGCTCCGCCAGGTCGTTCCCCGCGCCCCCGGCCCGCGGTACACCGAGGTCCTGAAACTCTCCTTTCTTGCTGACGGAAACACCCTCTTCTTTGTCCGGAACCGGCAGGTCTACGCCTTCGACATCGCGACCAGTACGACCCGCACCCTCGATATCCCCGGCGCCTTTTCCATCGCCATCGGTCCCACCGGTCTGGTCGCCCTCGGCCGTGACGATGAAATCAGCCTCCTGCGCCTGGGCTCGCCGCAGAAACCGATCTCCATCCGCACCCGCACCCCGCGTTCGCTCTCCTTCAGCCCCGACGGCCGGTTCCTCGCTGCCGCCGTCGAAAGTGAAGACAATATCCGGCTCTGGCAGCTTGATGGAAATGCCCCGCGCAGCATCCCGATCGAAGAGTCAGCGGAAGACTCCGGCCAGGTGAGCTTCAACCAGGACGGCTCGCTGCTCGCAAACGCCTCCTACAGCGGCCTCACCCTCTGGAGCACACGCACCGGCCGCCGCGTCGGTTTCAGCGTGGAGCAGGTTGAAAAAACCATCGAGCAAGTCTCCTTCAGCCCCGACGGCAAGCGCCTCGCGCTCTCCATCTACGGCGGCGCCGTCCGCCTCGCCGATGTCGAAACCCTCCGCCTGCTCGGCCCCCCGCTCCAGCCCGACCTCGAAGAACCCGGCAACGGTCCTTCCGGAGTAGCCTTCAGCTCCGACGGCAAGTTCCTCGCCTTCGGCGCCGACAAGGGCCGCGTCCTCCTCTGGTCCGCCAGCCCCACTGCCTGGCAGCAGCGCGCCTGCTCCATCGCCAACGGCAATCTCTCTCTCATGGAGTGGAAACGGTACCTGGGCCCAGCCATTCCCTATCACCAGACCTGCCCTGTCTCTAAAACGCGTTAAAGCTGCTTTCAAAGCCACAAAAGGCCTCAAATTGGCTGCTAAATGACCGCCGAAATGCCCAGAAATCGCGCCAATCGCGTGACCTCTTCGAGGTCCTCCCTGCGTGGATTGGCCAGTACCGGCAATAGCTCAGCTCGCGCGTCGGCCAGGCTTCCCGCAATCCAGTGCGCCCGCGCACGCTGCCACGACAGGTCCCGCCGCAGCTCCCGCGTCTTGTCCGCCGGAAGTCCTGAATCGTCAAGCTTATCCGCCGCCAGCGCGGTCAAACTGAGCATACGTTCCGTTTCGCGGGTCTCCGCCAGCGAGTTCAGCAGCACGTCCACCGCTCCACCCCAGCCGTCCCAGTTGCCGCACTCCTCAAAGCTGTTGGCCGAATCCACCGCGCGAGCCACAGCTTCTCCGTGATGTCCGCCAGTCAGCGCGATCTCCGCCGCTGTCGTCAGTGAGTACGCCATCTCCAGCTTCCGGCCGTGGAATGAGTGGATCGCCATCGCCCTGGCCAGCAGCGTTCGCGCCTCATCCAGGCGCGACTCGTTGCCAGAGAGCAGGTCCGCCCAGTCGCGTAGCACCGCGCCCAGCGCCGAATGCCAGCGAATACCGCGCTTGGGACTGTGCTCCAGGTCCTCGAGCGCCATCCGGTAGAGCGTCTCGGCCGCGCCCATTTTGCCCTGCTTCTGCATCAGGTAGCCGAGCTGGTGCTTGGCCCGTCCCGCGTCCCGCCGTGCCGCTGGCGACCCCGGCGCGCTCATCGCCTCCCGGTACCAGTCCTTGCGCAGACGCTGCCGCTCCAGTTGCGTCAGTCCCCCCTCGGCGAGCTCCGGAGTCCACTCCGGCATCAGCTCCACCATCTGTTCAGGAGGCAGACCGGGCAGCCGCGGAAACCGGCTCACAAAATTCGCGCTCAGCAACAGCCGCTCCGAACGGCTTGCCAATCGGGCGATATAGGCCGCTGCCGCATCCGCCTTCCGCCGCCGCGCGCAAGCCACATACGCGGCGGAAAGCTCGCCGTCGCTTGCATCGGGCCCAAGCTGCTCGGCCAGTGTCAGCGCTTCGTCTAATCGATTGTGATCGACCAGCTCCGCGACGGTGGTCGCCGTCGTCCGCGCCTTGCCGCTATACAGCAGCAGAAACGTCAACGCCGAGCTCGGCTGGACCGCCTTGACGAAGTCCAGGTGCCGCTCCACAGCATCGGTCCACACGATCAGCGGCGAGCCATAACGCGCCACCTTGCCAAAGAACCACACCAGCCGGTCCGATGCGTCGGTCTGGGGAGCCTTGTCCGCCGCAAGGTTGAGCTCTGTGATCACGTCGTCGCTCAGTGGCTGATGCGGCCCATCCAACCGTATGACATTGCCTCGCCACCCGGTGAAAGCTTCCCGCGGCATCGGTCCCGTCAATGCCGCTCCGAAGTCCAGCTCGTTCATGGTTCCCGGCTGCAGCTTGCTTACCAGCGTCGCCACCTTCGCCTCCAGATCGCCCCAGGAAGCGGCGACCTCGACCAGCGACGGACTCAACGCCTCAGCATCCGGCCCGGCCGTCCAACCCGACGCGGGCACGCGCGGCCCGTTCAGGGCCAGTGCCGACAGGTCGAGCGGAGCGCGCAGGTATACCGTCATCGAAGCCCAGTTCGCCGCGTAGAACTCGCTCTTCAGCTTGGCGCAGCGGATGCGCAGCAACGCCGTCTCGGGGTCGCGGCTGGCGGCGGCACCGAATACGTCCGCGTAGAACGCCTTCGAGATCGACTTCGCATCCAGATTGTGTAACTCCGCTAGAAACGACAACACGAGGCCCGCGCCATCGCGGTGCAGACACAGCGCAGGCGATTCGCCCCACGAATTCGCCGCGCCTGAATTGCAGCTCCACAGCAGTGCCATCTTCGCGTTCTGAAAGGTATTGCCTAGCCGCGACGATCGCACCCCTCCGGTCAGCCCCTGCGCCACGTCCCCATGCTCCTCTAAATGCAGGATGTCGACGGCTCCGACCTCCTGCCCCGAACTCAAAGCCGCAAGTCCATCGGTAATCTCGATTTCTGGAGGCAAATCGGCCAGCGCATCGGCTGTCACCCGGCTGGTGTCAGCGCCCATCACCTTCAGCAGTTGCAGCCGATTGCCAGTGATTTCGGAGACTTCCGAAAAGTCCTGCCAGGAATGCACGACGGACAGGTCGTCAGCGGCGAGCAGGCGTCCTGCCTCGTTGAACATCGCCGCCCAGGGCAGCAGATGCAGTTCCGGCCGCGCGGTCTGGATCACCAGACGCCGCGGATCGGTACGCTTTAGAAAGTCCTGCAGCTCCGGGGACAGCGCTGCCAGCGCAAGGTACAGCTTGCGTGTGATGGCCTTGATCGTCCGCGCGCCGGAGTCTCCGCTGTCATCGTGGTTGATGTTGCAATCGCGCAGGCGGCGGATGAAGTCGCGCCATTGCTCGTCGTTGAGCGGCGAACGGAAGTTTTGCGCTGGATACGTTCTGCCCTCGACGAAGAGCACGACACAGAAGGCACGCTCGGTGGAGAGCGGCAGGCTACCCTCGGTTGCGCCGCTCGGCAACTCAAACTGGACGATCGCGGTTTTGCGCGTGAGCGGCATCCGAAAACGCTACCACACAAGGCGATTGATGTAGGCTGCTGTTGAGCCTCGATTCCCGCCACACCAAGGACACTCGCCGATGTTCAAGCCTAAAGATCCAAGCATTACCTTCCTCAACAAGTTTGGCTACAACGTCGTGCGCTTGCCCAGGACGGGTATCGAGCCGATGGACATCGTTGGACATGACGCCGACACGCGCAACCTCGGCAACATTGGGCGGGTGTGGACCAGCACAATCCCGCAGCCGGAACCGAAGCCGCCACGCGCCACCTCCGCCGTCAATGGGATGCGCACCGATGCGCTCGACGTTTCCTTCGGACTGGATGTGCTGGCCAATGCGCTCACCATGTTTGGGGCGGCATCGCCTTCGGTCAACTTTGCCTACAAGAGCGCGCACACCGTCAACTTCGCGTACGTCAACGTGACCACGACTTCGGTCGACGCGTTCGATGCCGGAGCGTACCTGGCCAGCGGAACGCTCCACACCGATAATCCGCAGGTGGCCAACTACTTCCTCAACGAGAAGGCGAAGGCTTACCTGATCCTCGACGTGTTGAAGTCCAACTCAATTACGGTGACGGCGACCGACTCGCATGGCACCTCGGTCGGCGTGGATGTGCCGGCGATCCAGGGCGTGGTAGGGGCAAAGGTGAAGGTGAGCCCGTCCGACGCGTCGAACTCCAGCATCACGTTCACCGGGCCCGAAGCGTTGACGTTCGGTTTCGCGGTGCAGCAATTGATCCGCGACGGCGATGTCTGGAGGCTTACGGGAGCAAAGCCTTCGGGCGATATCGCGTTCGGTGTGGCGGAGGGAGTTGCAGCAGAAGTGAGGCCGCAGCCGACAATCTTCGATAGCGGGCCCCTGGACTGTCGTATCGAAATCTAAAAGTTGTCCGGAGGGAACGTGGCGCTACTTCCTGCACCGATGCTGGTTAATGCGGAGACCGGACAAGCATATCCTCCGCTGCCGGCCGAGAGCCTGCGCTACCTGGGGCGAGACCTGCTGGGCGCCGAGCACCGCGCGGTAACGGCGGCGGAGTCCGGGCATCTGGCCGTGGACTACAGCGTGGGCGACCCCGATGACCTGACGCGCGCCGGTTGGTGCATACTCTTCCCTTCGACTACTGATCCGGATGTGCAAGCCAGGCTCGACGCCATCAAGACGCAGCTCCAGCCGTTGATCGACCTGCGAGAGAGCCAGGTGCAGGACGATGGCCTATTCAAGGTCTTCGAAGGCAGGAGTGGAGCGAAACTGGGGCAGACGGCGGAGAACTGGGCGATGTATCGCGGCGTGTCGTTGACGGCGCCGGTCAGCCCGACCAAGGGCGTCCCGTACTTTGTGCTGATCGTCGGCGGACCGGAGTGGATCTCGTTCGAGTTCCAGCAACTGCTCAAGATGCAATGGGTGGTGGGCCGCCTGGCGTTCGATGACGTAGAAGACTATGGTCGTTACGCCAAAGCTGTGGTGGAGTACGAGAGCGCAGGGTTCAAGCCGGTGCAGAGCAGGAGCGCTGCAGTGTGGGTGACACGCCACGACGGCGATGTGAATACGGCAGTCCTGTCGGGCGCAATCTGCGATGACTTCGTCGACTCGACCAACAAGCTGGGCTCCGATTCGCGCTGCCAGTTCGAGTTGCAGGCGTTCAAGAACGAAGCCGCAACCTGGCAGGCGCTTTCAGACGTTTTGTGCGGCAAGAGCAAGGGCGGGGCGCCGGCGCTGCTGTTTACGGGGTCGCACGGCGCTGAGTACAGCATCGACAACCCGGACCAGCGCCGGATGCAGGGCGCGCTGCTGACTCAGGATTGGAAGTACAACAGCACGCCGAACGGGCATGACCTCTTCTCGGCGGCCGACGTCCCGGCCGAGGCGAAGGTGCAGGGGTGTATTGCGTTCCTGTTCGCCTGCTTCGGCGGAGGTTGTCCCGCGGAAAACAGCTACTACTACAACGCCGATGGCACCAAAAAGCCGGTAGCCAATCAACCGATGGTCGCGGCCCTGCCGCAGGCGCTCTTGAGCCATGGCATGCTGGCCGTGATCGCGCATGTAGACCTGGCATTCCAGTGGGCGTTTGAAGACGTCAACGGAACGCCGCAGGTGCAGGCAATACGCAACCCGCTGGAGTTGCTGATGCAGGGCAAGCGCGTGGGTCTGGCGGCGGACTCGCTGAGCCTGATGTGGAGCACGTTGTCGGCGCAGCTAGGTATGGACTTCGGGGGCTTTGCGCTAAGCGCCGCCGCGGCGGCCTTGAGCGCAAGCGGCGCTGAACCCGCAGCGCAACTGAACACCAAGGACGCAACCAAGCTGGCCAACCGAACGATTGCGCGCGACGATGCACGAAACTATATCGTCCTGGGCGATCCAGCGGTGCGGTTGCGGGTCGAGGACCTGGGGCTCCGCCCCACCTCTGGGTAGCCCGCGCTTGCAGCTCAGATCGCGGACTGGTGGATGCGCCTTGCGTTGCGGCGGGGCTGGAGTGTGGTGTGAATCGCTGAGGAACTTTCCCAGCAAGAAGTCGAAAGGTCTACACCCGAAGATGTAACGAAGAGGGTGAGAATTTCAGGTCACTACCCTGCGGATCTTGTTCCTACAGGGGAGTTGTTTGGACCGCCGAACCGAATGTCGCCTGCATCGATCTTAAGCACAAGTGTCTTGGATTCTGCTACCGGGAACTCTGGATGGGAGTCCGTTGCAGCCTTTTTGAAGTAGACGCTGTAGGCGCCGGGCTCAGCCGAAGTGAAAGTGAAGCTGGCTTTATGATGGCCGCCAAAAGGTACCGGGCCAGCGGGTGGTGGGGAGAGGATACCGGTTGAATCCGGCGAGAAAAAAAGCACTCCGTCGCTGCCATCGGCCATGGAGAAAGAAACTGTATCGCCTTCATGAAGGGCGACGGACGATGCGCTGGGAACGAGGACACCTTTGTCGTTGGTTACGGAAATGTCAGTGTTTGCCATACGCGAAAAGCTATGTCAATTTGATGTTCTTGTCTACAACTTTCTGGCCTTCGCGGTTGCAAGAGCAGCTTGAAAGCCTGGATCACTGCGGAGTGACGCCAGTTCCGGGCTACTCCGGAGCTCGACTTCGTGATAGCCCTTCGCAATAGCCTGCACGATCAGCCTGGTGGCCTTTTCTCGATCTCCGAGGATTTCATAGGTTTCGCCGGCGCGGTAGGTGATATTGGGATCGTCGGCAGATAAGGCCGTTGCCTTTCGGACAAGTACGAGGCTCCGCTCCGGTCTATGAGTGGAAGCGTAATAGTCGGCGAGTTGCACGAGGAGGCTGGGGTCGTTGGGGGTCTTCAGGAGTTGTGCCTCGCCCAGAGAGATGGCCTTCTCGTACGCCGCTTTAGCTTTGTCGCGCCCATCCTTACTCCAAAGATAAGAGCTTGCGAGGTTGCCCCATTGTTCATAAGCGTTCGGGTCCAGATCGATCGCCTTGTGGTTCATCGCGACCGCATCGTCGAACTTGCCCTGCAGCATCAGCACCGTTCCCAGCGCGCTGTAGGCGGCGGGGCTGGGCTGAATCTTTACCGCTTTATCGAGACTCTCGCGAGCATCCGCAAGCTGGTCGAGATCTATGTCGACCAAACCGAGATCGTACAACGCCAACGGGTTGTCGGAATCCAGGTCAACGCTTTCTTTCCAGCGCTCGCGGGCCTGATCCAATTTTCCTGCCGCGAAGAGATAAACACCGAGACGGAGTGGCCACACGGCGCGATCGGGAGCCATGTCGATGGCTTGCTGTACAGCTGCGATGGCGTCGCCTGAACGGCCCTGCGCGTCATACACCTGCGCGAGCGCTCCATGGGCGTCGGCATTGCGGGGGTCGAGTGTGACTGCTTTCTGGGCCTGCTGTAGCGCCAGTGCGGTGTTGCCTTGCGCGGCTTCCATGCGGGCGAGCGTGACGTAGGCCGCGGCCAGGTTAGGGTCGATGGCGAGGGCGGCGTTGGTGGAGGCTTTGGCCTTGTCGAGCAACTTGGCGTCGTGCGTCGAGCGGTACTGCGTGAAGTAGGCGCTGCCCAGACCGGCGTGGGCGAGGGCAAACTTGGGGTCTTCGCCGAGGATTTGCTGGAAACCCTTGATGGCCTGGACTACGTTCGAGTCCTTGTACGGCCGATCGAGGAGGTCTTCAGCCTTTAGGTACTCGTCGTTGGTGCTGGAGGGAGGGGCGGGTGGAGCTGGCGCAGCGCGGTGGGTGCGCTCCGGCGGGTGATTGGAGATTGCCGACCGCCAGCCCTTCTGAGTGAAGAAGATGATGAGGCCGAAGAGCACCCAGCGGCCGCGCTTCGACAGCTTGTTGTACAGGCCGACACCGCCGAAAAGATTCGACAACTTAGCGGGTTCGGAAGGCAGGCGGGGCGTTGGAGGAGGAGGCGGCGGAACGGGCGAGGACGTCCAGGAGCCGGGCGTTGTGGGGGGGTAAGCACTTGGGGTAGGAGAAGACCAAGGTGCGGTTTGCGCTGGAGGTTGGCCGGAAGTATGTCCGGGCGTTGACGACGGCGTCCAGTTGCTGGGTTGCGGCGCGGGCGTATAGCCACTACCGGGAGAGAAGCCGGTTTCGAGGCTGGCGGCGAGCGACTCTGCAAGTTCGCCAGCGGTGTTGAAGCGCTTGGCCGGGTCGAGTTCGATGGCGATGCGGACGGTGCGGAGGAACTGCTCGGGAAGGTCGGAGCGGAGGTCGATCAGCGGCGTGCGGCGGGCGAGCGCAGCCTTCGCCTCGTTCACGGTAAGCCCGGAGAGACGCGCCGGGTACTCGCCGATGACGAGGTAGTAGAGCAGCACGCCCATCGCGTAGATGTCAGTACAAGGCGTGGCTTTGCCGCCGTCGAACAGTTCCGGCGCCATATAGTTTGGCGTGCCGGCAATCTGGCCACCCAGGCTGCGCTCCCCAGCGGAGAGACCGAAATCCATAAGCAGGATGCGGCCGCCTTCTTCGCGCATTACGTTTTCAGCTTTGATGTCGCGATGCAGCAGACCGGAGCGGTGGACGGCCGACAGGGCGCGGCTCACGTCAATGCCGATGAGCGCCGCCTCGCGATAGCCGAAGGGACCTTGTGCGCCGAGCAATGCCGAAAGCGTCTTGCCTTTGACGAAGTCGGTCCAGAAGCCGACGCGGCCGTCGTGGCGGTCGATGCCGTAGACGTGGACGATGTTGGGGTGCTGCACGGAGGCCATCGCGCGGGCTTCCCTGAGCATGGCCTTGTACTCTTCGTCGCCGCCGACGGCACCGGGAAGCAGGAGCTTCAGGGCAACTTCGCGCTCGAGGTTGGGGTCCCACGCACGATAGACCTCGCCAAAGCCCCCGGAGCCAACACGGGCGAGCAGGCGAAAGGGCCCCCAGGCGTCACGTATGGCGGGCACGCTCGCGGAGGGTTGCGAGTCGTCGAGCGGAAGTGTGAGGTCGTCGTGCATAACGGATTCTCGTAGAACAGTGTAGATGGTTGAGGCGTTGCACGTTGTTAGTTGTTCGTTCTCAATTTTCAGCAAGGAGAACGTACCAGCGAGACGCTCCCCACTCACAGGACAAGTTCAGTGAGCCCTTGCTTCGCCGGCCGGGGTGCGTCCGCGGTGCGGCGCAGCGTGAGGACGGTGATGTCATCTTCCTGGCCAAAGTCCTGCGCGGCGGAGGCGATGTAGGAAGCCTCCTGGGTACTCAGGGCGCGGGTGCGGTCGAAGCCGAAGAGCTCGCCGGCTTGGTTGCGGGCTTCGAGCACGCCGTCCGAGATAAGCGTCAGGATGTCGCCGGGCGCAAACTGGAAACTGCTTTCGGTGTACACGGCGTCCAGCGTGAGGCCGAGCGGGAGACCATCGTCGAGCGCGAGTTCCTTACCATTGAGATACGGGGGCAGGTGGCCGGCGGTTCCGATGCGGACGGCTCCGTCAGCTTCGATCAGCATCACCAGGCAGGTGGTGAACCCTCCGCCGCTGCGACCGATGAGGCGACGATTGAGGCCGGCAAGGATGCGCGCGGGCTGCTGCGTGTGATCCGCCAGCGTGCGCAGCGTACCGACGATAAGCGAGACCGTCATGGCCGCCTGCAGACCCTTGCCGCTCACGTCGCCGACGATGATGAGCGCGCCCTCGCGGCCGGCGTTAATTTCAGACAGCGGGATGATCTGATAGAAATCGCCCCCGACCTCGCTGGCGGGTTTGTAGACGCCGGCGATGGTGAGCCCCGGTATGCTGGCAATCTCGTCCGGGATGAGGATGTGCTGGACGGAGCGGGCGGCGTCGAGCTCCGCGGCGAAGCGCTCTTCTTCGCGGCGGGTGCGGGTGAATCGCCCGATGAGGATGACGAGCATGGCGAGGAGGAAGAGGGCGGCGGTGGAGTCGCTCAACGTGAAAGCAAAGGGCCAGGAGGAGAGCGTGATGTCCTGGGTGGCATACACATGTTGCCAGCCGCCGAGATAGCTGAGCCAGACTACTTCACCGGCCAGCACGGCGAGCTGCTGCAGAAGCACGGGGAACAACAACAGACGGGCGTCCGCGATGCCGCTGACTGCGCCCCGGTAGAGGAGCAAGAGGATGTAGGCAGAGGCCGGAAGAGCCAGGTCGACTTCGAACTCCTGGGTCTGCTGGACGGACAACAAGTACCCGTCCGCGAAGCAGACCAGCATGGAAGCCAGCGTGCAGCCCACCGCAAGCCAGTAGAGCCAGCCGCGTTTACCGTGCAGGAAACGTGCGTAGAAAGCGATGGCTGCGAGGGTCGTGAGACCGGCGAGGATGCTGATAACGTCATCGCGCTGGAGGACACCGAAGGGATGTCCTGAGGACCAGATGGCGAAGCAGCGGGCAGCGGTGGAGGCGAGCAGCATCAAGCCGAACCAGAGGTATTCGCGCTCCCGGGGGCGCAGGTAAAAGAAGCCGAGCGCGGCCAGGCCCGCCAGGCCTTCAAGAATCGCAAGGACGATCTGATTGACGAAGGTCCAGGACATGGTGAAGATGGTTAGGCGCGTGCGCTGCTGGATCAGAGACGCCGCGCCCAGTAGGGGCGGGAGGCTGACGCCTCCGCCGTAGTAGCCGGCCCATACCGGCCAGTGCCAGACACGGATCGCGATGGTAATGGTCTGGGCGTTGGCGGAATGCGGCAGGTCGATGACGGTGGGCATCGGACCCATGGCAGCGGCGTGCGGAGGCATGGCGCCGTAGCCGCCGATGCGGACACCGTCGGCGTAGACCTCGTAGCTAGTGACGAGGCGGCGGAAGTAGAACGAGAGCGGCGGCGAGTTGGCTTTGATGACGACGCGGAAGCGATACCAGGCCACCCCGCTGAGGCCGGGGTATCCCTGTAGCGACCAGTCGCGGTCGGAGCGCAGGAGCGGCCATTGCGAGTCGTCGAAAGTGGGCGAGGCCCAGCGGGGGTCGTCGCCGGGATGGAAGCGCCACAGCCCGTTGAGCGCAGCGACCGGCTGCCGGTCGCGGTCGAGATCGAAGGATTGGGCATGGGTGCACGCCCCCGCGAGCGCAAGCAGGATAAGACAGGCGGCGGCGATGTTGCTTAACGTTCGGCGCATGGGAAATCTGGGGCGAAATGTTTCAGCTATTCTCGCACTGTTTGTGGGGCAGGTTACACAACGCTTGACGGAGAGCGGGGTCATGTACACTGGAGCCACTTTCTGGAGCGACATGGATACGGCCACAGCGGCGAAGCCTGCGGATACTCTATCGCTGGAAGAACAGATCGCTCGCCTGCAGGCGCTGCTGGAAGCGTCGCGCCAGGTGCATTCGACCATCAAGCTGGATGAAGTGCTGTTGCAGACCGCAAAGATTCTGGTGCGGGAATTGGAAATGCACGGCGCCGGGTTTCTGGCACCGGCCACTGGCGAGTTGCTGGCGAGCTACGGTACGCTCCCCGCAGAGCCGTACGGGGAGTGTGCGCGGTTTCCGCTACTTTCCAAAGATAATCATGTTTTGGCCGAGTTGGTCGTCGCAGCCGATGCTCCGACGCTTACGTTGTATGAGCAGGATTTCGTCGAAGGGCTGGTGCTGCAGGCGGCGGTGGCGCTTGAAAATGCCACGTACCATGAGCGCGACATGGAGTGGGCACGGGTGCAGCAGGACCTCGACGCGGCGCGGGCGATCCAGCGGTCGCTGCTGCCCAAGTCGATGCCGGAAATTCCCGGGTTTTCCATTGCGGGCAAGACCACGGCCTGCTATGAGGTGGGCGGAGATTATCTGGACACGATCCGTTTGCCGGATGGCACGCACCTGATGGTGGTCGCGGATGTCGCGGGTAAGGGGCTGGCGTCGGCAATTGTCGCGACGAGCTTCCGGTCCTCGCTGCGGTCGCTGGTGACGGCGCCACTCGCGCTCGAAGATATTGTGGCGCGCGTGGGCCAGCAGCACTGGGAAGAAGGCACGGAGGCTCGGCGGCGCTATGTCACCGCGATTTTTGTGCGGTTGAATCTCGAGCGCGGCGAGATCGAAGTGGTCAATGCCGGGCACAATCCGGCAGCGCTGGTGAAGCCGGACGGGACGACGTACATGATCGGGGCTTCGGGCACGCCGCTAGGCATGTTGCCGGGAATGACCTACGGGACCGAGACGCTGCCGTTCGCGGCGGGCTCGCGGGTTCTGCTGTATACCGATGGCCTGACCGAGGTATTTTGCGGGGAGGACGAGTTCGGTTCCGAGCGGCTGACCGAGGAATTTCGCGACATAGGTTCCGACTCGGCGGAAGAAATTCTCGATACGCTATGGACCTCGCTGGCGGCGTTTTCCGTCAACGCGCCCCAGACCGATGACATGACCGCGCTCGCGGTTTGCCATCTTCCACTATCCTTGCAGGAGAACGCCTAACCCATGAAAAACGGAAGCTGCGTTGAAGTTCGTTTGCCGTCCGAACTCGGATTCGAGAAGGTTGCCCTCAGCACCGCCGCAAGCATGGCCTCGTTGATGGGTTTCTCGAACGACCGGGTCGAGGACCTGAAGACGGCGGTTGCCGAAGCGTGCATCAACGCAATCGAGCACGGCAATCAGTTGGATGACTCGCTTTCCGTAGGGGTCATGCTTTCAACAACGGACGACGGCCTGGAGGTACGGGTGATGGACGACGGCCTTGGCGTCGGCGAAGCGCCTGCTGCGCCCGATATGGACCGGAAAATGATGGGTGAGGAAGACCCGCGCGGTATGGGAATGTTTTTGATACAGGCATTGGTGGATGAAGCGGAGTGGCACAAGGGTCCTCCCGGCAGGAGCTTCGTCCGGCTCGTCATAAGGCTCGACAAGGAGAACAAATAATGCAGGCTGCTACAAAAGTCACCGAGCGTACAGCGACCGCTGCTTCTGGAAGCGGCGTCACGATTCTCGCGTTTGCGGGCGATATCGCCTCGACCTCGAAAGACGCCATCATGGAGGCATATCACGGGCTGGGACCATCGGCGGACAAGGTTCTGCTGGACTTCAGCGGCGTGGACTACATCAATTCTTCTGGCATCGCGATCATCATCCAGATGCTGCTGGAGGCAAGCAAGTCGGGCCAGCGCAGCGTCGGAATCTTTGGGCTGACGCCGCACTTCAACAAGGTATTCACCATGGTGGGCGTGGCGAAGTACGCGACGATGTCAGCCGACGAAGCGGCGGCGCTCGCGGGGCTTTAGCGGCTACGCGGGCGCGGAGTGCAGCTTCGGCGCAACCAACGAGGTTGTGGATTCGGCACCGATTTCGAGGCGCGTGATCGTGAGCACGGTGATGTCGTCGTCCTGGCCGAAGGCCACCGCCGCGTCACTGGCCGTGCGCGCGTCGGGCCGGGTGGCAATCAGGTCGCGCAGGCGGTCGAAACTGTAGATGTCGCCGGTCGCGCTGCGGGCTTCGAGCAAGCCGTCCGTGTACAGCGTCAGGCGGTCGCCGATCTCAAGTTGCACGTTAGCCTGTTCGTACCCACCTTCGCGGACCAGGCCGAGCGGAAGTGCGTCCGGTAGGCTGAGTTCAAAGTCGTTGAGAAACGGCGCGGGGTGGCCCGCGGTCGCGAGCACGCAGCTTCCGTCGCTGTTCAGACGGAGGATGATGCAGGTGACGAAGCCGTTGCCGAGGCGGCCGCTCAAGCGGCGGTTGAGGCCGCTGAGAATGTCGCCGGGCTCGGAGTAGATCTCCGCAAACGTGCGTAGCGCGCCTACGATGAGCGAGACCGTCATGGCAGCCTTCAGGCCCTTTCCACTCACGTCTCCCACAACAAAAAGCGCGGAGCCGTCGGCACGTGGGATGACCTGAAAGAAATCTCCACCGACCTCCTGGGCCGGAACATAAGCGCTGGTGACGGTGAAGCCGGAGATGGACGGCAGCGTCTCGGGAATGAGCACGCGCTGGAGTTCCTGCGCGCTTTTGAACTCCTGCTCGATCGCTGCCTGGCGCTCGCCCTCTTCTACCGAGTAGCGGTAGATCGCGTAGATGATCGCTACGAACAATAGGGTAGCCGTAATGGTGACGAGACTGAAGGAATTGCCGTTGATGCGAAACAGAGGTGCGCTGATCTTGTCGGCGAGCGTCCAGTGCGTGAACCGCTGGCCCTGCGTGGCGGCGATGCGAGCGACGACGATCATCTCGGTCAACGAGGCGCAGATGGCGACGAACCATCGTGCCGGATCCAGGCGCTTGCCGAAGGCAAAGGGAATGAGCACCAGAGGGAAGACTTCGGTCATCGTGAAGACTCCGGTGAGAACGGCATCGAGAATCTGCAAGGCATGAACGTGAGAACCGGTCCAGTCAAACAGCACCAGGCCACCGTCGAGGCACGTCGCTGCCGTAGAGATGATGGCGAGAACGATTGCCCAGCGTCGCAGCCGTGTGTTGCGGTCAAGCTGAAGCAGATACAGCAGCAGGAACCAGAGCGAGATGTCCTGTAGGGTCAGTACCGGCTGCAGCCAGCCGATCGCGACGTTATTTGAAAACGGGACGCGAAGGCCCGTGAGAATCACCACCAGCACATGAGCAAGCGCGTAGAGCGAGACCCACAGGAGCACCGGATAGTCGCGCTTGCGCACCCAGGCCAGAAAGCCCAGCACCGCAACCAGAGCGTATAGAACGTTCAGCACAAAATTGTACTGGCGCACCTTGAGCCAGTTGTAGTCGAGGCTGGCCTTGTGCGCCGCAATTGCGGCCGGACTGCCCGCCAGCGGAACGCCGCTGAATCCCCCGATGGTGCCGGGATCGAAGGATTGATACGGTGCTTTCCAGACGCGGATGGCAAGGACGCCCTTACGCTCCTGGCCAAGACCAAAAGTGTGGGGTGGAGGGAGATAAAACCAGAACGGGTCGGGAGGCAGCCTACCGTCGGTGCCCACGAGATAGCCGTTCCAGTAGACCTCGTAGGCATCAGCCACCGCCGGAAAGAAGATTGCCAGATCGGGCGCTGCACCGGGAACGGTCGTGAAGTCGATGTGACGGCGGTACCAGGCGATGCCGGTGTAGCCCTCGTGGCCTTGCTCTCCCCAGGGCCTGGCGGCCGAGATGCCCTCCCAGGCGGAATCGTCGACCGCCGGCGCGGCCCAGCCAGGGTTGTCGCCGAGATGGAACTGCCACGTGCCGTCAAGCTTCGCGGTGGCGTCGCCCAGGGCCTTGATGACAAGAGGAGCGGGCGCGGTCTGCGCATTGACCGCCGCAAAGAGCAGAGGCAAGGCGAGGAGCAGCAAGAGCATCCGGCGTAGACGGTTGTGCATGATGATGAGCATGATAGACGCGTTCTCTGCTCGGCCCTGACTAAATTTTGAAAACTAAACGCCGCAGGAAACTGTGAGCACCGTGATGTCGTCTTCCTGGCCAAAGCGCCGCGCCACATCCGCGATGTCGTGCGCCGAGAGCATGGTGAGTTGGCGGAGGCGATCGAATCCGTAGAGTTCACCCTTGGCGGACCGCGCTTCGACGACGCCGTCGGACATCATCACCAGGGTCTTCCCCGCGGGGAGCATGCCGGAGACCTGTTCGTATTGCTGACCTTCTTCAATGCCGAGCGGAAGTGAACTGGGGGTGATGACTTCTTCGCCGCCGATGTAGGGAGCGATATGGCCAGCGTTCGCGATGGTATAGCGGCCGCCCTTTTCCATGCGCACGCAGCAGGCCGTGGTGAAGCCCATTTCACCCTGCATCAGCAGCGCTTCGTTCAGATTGCGGAGGATCGATTCGGGCTCGCGCTGCTCTTCGCGGCGCAGTACGCCGAGGATCATGGAAACGCGCATGGCGGCGACGAGGCCCTTGCCGGATACGTCGCCGACGATGGCCGTGAGCGAGCCGTCGGGGCCGGGAGAGACGAGGAAGAAGTCCCCGCCTACTTCGCTGGCGGGGTGGTAGACGTGCTCGACGCGGAAGCCGGGAGTGGCGTGCGAAGCGCGGGCGAGAAGGATCTCCTGGACGCTCTGGACGGCGTGAAGATCGCTTTCCAGGGCGGCACGTGAACGTGCGATGCGCACCGTGCGGAGGACAAGGAAAACGAGCAGCGCCATGCTGAAGAGGAAGTTGGCGACCTCAGACCATTGCAGCTGGAAGACGTTGCCGGGGACGGCGGGGAGCCGGGCGATATCGGAGAGATGGAACCGGTTGAGCAGGAAAAGAATGTACTGGCAGTACTGCACGACGGCCGAGATGAAGAGCGGAACGAATAGAAGAAGAGCATCGGGGTTGCGCTGGCGCCACCAGACCCAGAGCGCAAGCAGGGGGAGGCCGAGGGCGAAGGGAGTCTGAATGATGGAAGCGATGACCAGAACGATAAAGCCGAAGGTGCTGTGGGTTCCGGCGGCTCCGAAAGCGAGAGCGTGGTTGACCAGGGGCACGGGTCCAAGGAGAAGGATGGCGAGGAGCGCCTCATAGCCTGACCACCAGCGTGAGCGCCGGAGACCGAGGACGAGACGAACAAACTCCAGCGAAGAGATGACGGCGATGGCACTGAGAAGACCGTTGATAAGGAAATTTGTGTCGCTGGGCGGGCTGTTGTGGATGATGCGCCAGATGTTAAGCGAATCGATTAAGACGCCTGTAGTGCCGGAGATGACAAGGGCGGTGTACTCGTGCTCTTTCGGCAGGGTGAGCGCGAGGGCTAGCGCCATCAGCGGGATGAGGATCTCGATGATGAGGTTGAAGGAGTTCGAGGCGAGGCTCTGGAATTGGTGGAGAAGGGTGTTGCTGGAGAGCAGAGGCTCGGGGCCGAGCAGGATGGTGGTGTAGCTGGCGATGCCTCCCGAGCGCTGACCGTAATAGGAAAGCCGGCCGATGCTGGCACGGAAGGCGATGGTGAGATCGCCCGAAGCGATGAGCGCGGCGGGGACGGGAAAGCGGATGTCGTAGTTGGTGCTAGAGGCGCCGCCGGGTGGATACGGTCCGGAAGAACCGATCTCTGTCCCGTTGACAAAGACCTGAAAGCCGCCGCCGAAGCTGCGCACGAGCAAGGCTAGATTCTGCCGCGAGGGAAGAATGCGGACGTGGGTGCGGTACCAGACGCGGTCGACGTTAGTGAGGCCGTAGGACGCGGCGCTGCGGCTGGCCTGCACGATGAGCCAGTGTGAATCGTCGAAACCGGGAGCGGCGAAGCGGGGATCGTCGCCGGGCTGCATGAGCCAGGTGGAGGAGAGGTCGATGGGGTGGCCGAGCACGGAGCCATCGATGTGGTGAGGGTCTAAAGGGGGTGGGGGGACATTAATGCTGATTTGCGCTCCAGCGACCAGGCAGAGCGGCAGCAGACAGACGAGCAAAGCGCGGCGAACGTGCGTGCGAAACAACATGATCTGTCCCGGGTCCTTGTGCGCATTCTAGAGGACGGCGAGACTTTTGACCTGAGTTTTTCTGGCATGGAACCGCGCACGGCAAGTCAATGGGGCAATGGGTTATGAACCGTAGTGGGCGGAGGGCTGGGTGAGGGCGTGGTGCTCTTGCTGAACGCCTTGAGCAATCCTTCGAGGAACGCGAAGAAGACGTCGACCGCATAACCGACCAGGAAAGCCAGCGCCAACGGCGATAAGGACGCCTGCTGCGAGATGTTGAAGTTATTAAACAAACCGACTACGGCTCCACCAATCGCTGCCACAACGAAGCGCGCCGAATTTGCGACCGAGGGAGTGAAGGTACGGCTGCCCATCTGGTCTTCGAAGGTTCGCAGCAGGTATGCACAGGTGCCCAGCAGTGCATAGAGCACAGGCAGCAGGCATGCGCCCACCGCGCCGTAGCAAACCGAGGAGTCTGTGATCAGGATCTGCGCGTAGTTGCGCACCTGCTGGTAGGTCGCGGTTAGCCGGTCGCGGTCGTCGTAGAAGTTGGGCACCCCTGGGGTGACCTCAAAGTGGACGTCGCGAGCGGTCTCAGAGTCGCGTTTGATCTCGTCTGCGAAGGGCGTGCGCTCAGAGTGCAGCACAAGCAGATTGAGCTTCTTCGAGCGGTCGTAGATGACGCGGATGGTGGAGGCATATTGCTGCAGCTCGGCGATGACCTCGGCCTGGTTGACGCCGACAGGATAGTTGGGTCCAGGGGTGACCGGCGCGTTTGGCGCGGGCGGGAGCGCAGCGGGGCCGAGTTGTGCCCGCAGTTTGACGGCGAGGTCGTTGGCCTGAGTGATATCCTGCGCCAGCCCGGCAGCGAGAGCCGAAGAGACAAAGCTCGCGACCGAAACAGGCACAATGAAGCAGGCGAGGATGATGGCGATGCGCAGGTAGGTCTTGACGGTGGCGCGCGTGTCGGCGTGGTAAGCCTTGAGGCTTTCTGCGGTGACGGGCTTCAGGCGGGCGGCAAGCCAGGTGAGCGCGTTGAGCAGACGAGCGGCGGTGTCGGGCGTCCAGCCACGGGCGGCTTCCAGGCGAGCGTTAAGGATGTCGTTGCGGGTGGCGGGGTCAACCTCGATGCCGATTTCGGCGGCATATTTGAGCATGCGCTCGGCGTCGCAGAGGGCGTCATCGAAGTAGCCGCGGTCGCCGGTGGGCTTCGGCAGCGTATGCTGCGCGGGCGGGTGAGACGCGACGCCCGGGTTTACGGAGTTCTGAGGCGAGGTGGAGGTGGCAGACGGGTCAGCTTCCGGGGTCGTCATGGTGTTCGCTCCTTGCATCTCGAATTTCTCGCGCGGTATTGGTTGACAGGGCGGGGACGCTTCATAGTAGCGTCTCTGTTGGGCAACGAACAGGGCAGCACGAGAAATTTCGGCTGCAGACGCACGTCAGCCGCCGCTCGATGGCGGCGGCTGACGGTGGTCCAGCTTACTTCGAGTAGGACGCTAGGGCTTCGGGCTCGCTGTCAAAAATGTCGAAGACCGTATAAAGCTTCGTGATCTGCAGCAGATCCTGAACCTTCTTGGTCAGGTTGAGCAGCTTGAGTTGGCCGCCAGCATTCTTGACCGCGGTAAGCGCGCTCACCAGTTCGCCGATGCCGGAGCTGTCGATGTAATTGACGTCGCCGAGATTCAGCAGGATCTTGGTTGAACCGGTCGACAACACGTCCCGAACGGCGTCACGGATTGTCACGCTTCCCTCGCCCAGCGTGATTTTTCCACTCAGGTCCAGCACCGTGATGCCTTCAACGTGCCGGATTGTAAACTTCATGCTCATATCCCCATCTCCTTGTAAACCCTACGTATCTAGGCCCTGCGTTTGACCATCGTGATCTCTGTTCCGGGAGTCAACTGGCGAAAGTGTACCTCATCCATGTATGCGCGCATAAGGAAAACTCCCCGCCCGGAGGGGCGAAGCACATTCTCTGGCGCTAGAGGGTCGGGAATCGCGTCGGGATCGAGGCCCGGACCCTCGTCCGCAATGCTGATTCTGAGATCCTCCGGTGTAATTTCGAATGTCGCCGTGACGTGCTTGGCAGGATCTTTCTTGTTTCCGTGGAGTACTGCATTGACAGCCGCTTCGCGCGTCACCATCGAGATGTTGCTGGCCGTGTCCTCATCGAAGCCCGCCTTCCGGGCATAGGCCTCGGCGGTCGTTTCGACCGTCTCCACGCTGGCCAGGACGGAGTCAAGCGTCATGCTGATGCGGTCTTTCATTGCGTCGCCCAAATGCGTTCGCGCCCTCTACCCTTTCGCCGCTGCTTTGAAGGCAGTGTCGGTGGAACCCGCGCGATTGTCAAGAGACTTCAACCGCCACGGTGCCGGTGCTACCATCCGGTACACAATAGAAATGAAACCAACATGAGCAGCACACCCAATAATTCGACCCAAAGTGCGGTGCAGACGAAAGCAAAACTGATCCTCGAGAGCGGCGGGATGCGCCGTATTTACACTCTGGACCGCCTGCCGTTCACGCTTGGGCGCGGTCAAGACCGCAATCTGGTGCTCAACCACCCGCAGGTCTCGCGCGAGCACGCCCGCATAGAACGCGACGCCGACGGCTTTCTGCTGATCGATGCGAGCAGCCGCCATGGCACCTTCGCGAACGGCATGCCGGTGACGGAGACGCGCCTGCGCTCGGGCGATCGCATCACGCTCGGCACCAGCCAGGACGTTCTGGTCTTTGAGGAATCCGACGAGAACAGCTCCACGCGCTCGCTGCTGGCCAGTCTTTCCTTGAGCGGGTCGGAGTCCGACCTCGAGACCTTATCGCTGTTTCTGAAGGCGGCGCAGAGCCTGAACCAACACGGCGCGCTCGAAGACATTCTGCGTACGATGCTGGGGTACGCGATCCGGCTGACCAGCGCCGAGCGCGGCTTCGTCTTTCTGGGCGATGGCGCGGAGAACTTCAAGATGGCCAGCGGACTTGCGAAAAGCGGCGCGGCGATCGAGGACGCGGCGGACATTTCGCACTCGATAGTGCGCGATGCCGCGAACTCGCAACTCGACTTCGTTATCTCGGACACCAGCGGCGAGGCGGGGAAGGGGCGAGAAAGCCTGATTCTGCACTCCATCCGCAGCGTCGCGGCGATTCCCTTGCGCAGCCGCAATTCGGCGCGCCTGCTGGGTCTGCTGTATCTGGATAGCCGCTCCGGGCCGCAGGACTTCACCCGCATCGGCAAGGACATCCTGCACGCGATCGCCAGCCAGGCGGCCACGCTGCTCGAGAACTTCCGCATGATCGAGGCCGAGCGCGAGTCCGTGCTGCTGCGTAAAGAGCTCGAGATCGCGGCGTCAATCCAGCAGCAGATGATTCCGCAAACGCTGCCGAAGACACCCGGTGTCCGCATCGGCGCCCGCACGGTGCCCTGCACCAGCGTCGGCGGCGACTTCTACGACGTCATTCCCGGTAAGGACGGCTTCGTCGCCATCGTAGGCGACGTGTGCGGCAAGGGCATACCGGCGGCACTGCTGGCCTCGATGGTGCAGGGCATGTTCCATGCGCAAATTACGACGGGGGCTTCCCTGCTCGATGCGATTCAGTCAGTAAATACGTTTGTGTGCTCTCGCGCGCCCGATGAGAAGTACCTGACACTGGTCGTCCTGCGGTACCGCTACAGCACGGACGGCGGGGCGAACGTCGAACTCATAAACGGGGGTCACGTAAGTCCCCTCGTGGTGCGGGCGGACTGCTCTACCGAAACGGTGCCGGACGGCGATCTGCCCGTAGGCCTGATCGAAGAGGCGACGTTCCACACGATCCCGGTGAGCCTCGCCGTGGGCGATCGCATTGTGCTGTTGAGCGACGGCATCAGCGAGGCGGAAAATCAGACTGGCATACAGTTCGGGCAAAGCGAACTGGAACGGCACCTGGGATGCACAAGCACGGTGCCGGAGCTGTTCGCCGCGCTCGAGGAATTTGCCGAAGGCGTGCCCGCACAGGACGATCGGACGATTATGACGATTGAGCGCACGCTGTGAGGGGAATCGATGACTGATATAGCTTCTCTGCAGCGGCAGTTCGCCAAGGCTGACTTCCTGCGCTTCGATGAGCAGAACGGGCTGGTGCGGGCTCTCGTCACAACGCCGCAGGCTACCGCGATGATTTACCTGCAAGGCTCGCACCTGACGGCCTGGCAGCCGGTCGGCCAGCAGCCCGTCATCTTTGTCAGCCGCAAAAGCGAGTACGCTCCCGGCAAGCCGATTCGAGGTGGCATACCGATCGCTTTCCCTTGGTTTGCAAACGACAGCAAGCGCGATCGAATCGATGGGCATCCGGGACCGTCGCACGGCTTCGCCCGCTTGCAGGATTGGACGCTAAGCTCCGCCACACGCTCCGGCGAAGGTGTCGTGCTTGCGTTCGAACTGGGGTCGACAGGGATGAGCCGCTCCATGGGCTTTGACCTGTTTCGACTGCGCCTGACTTTCACGATCGGGCGTACGCTGACTCTCGCGATGACCGTGACGAACCAGGACAGCAAGCCGCTGGTATTTGAAGAAGCGTTCCACAGCTACTACTACGTGACTGACATCCACGAAGTATCCGTGGATGGTCTCGAAGACCGGAGCTACATCGACAAAACCGACGATTTTAAGGTTAAGCCCGCAGCTGGCGCGCCGATCCGGTTCAGCGGGATGGTCGACCGCGTTTACGAGAACAGCACCGGCCGTTGCGTGATCCACGACGGTACAGTCGGGCGCCGCATCGTGGTCGAGAAAGCAGGCTCGAACACGACCGTCGTCTGGAATCCCTGGAAAGAGCTTCCGGATCTGGGCCCCTGGGAATGGCATGAAATGGTTGCCGTAGAAACCGTAAATGCTGCATCCAATGCGGTTACACTGGCACCCTCCGCCAGTCAAACGATGACGGTGACGATCCGGGCCGAGAAGGCCTAACCGATAAACGTGCTGATCGCGCTGGTAATCGACACGCGACCAGAATCTCTGGGAACCAATCGTTCATCTCATCCGTAAAGGTTTATGTACGCAGTGGACACAAGCTTTAGAGGCAAAAAACCCTACAAGCTACCTGCGACACAGGCCGCGCTGGTTCGAGTTACAAAGAAACTCGCCGCGCCAAGCAGTGATTAGACGGCTGAGTCAAGACCTCACAACCGCCCGCACTGAATTCATCACCGACGACTCTGTCGCTACCAACCGAGCCTTCGCACCCTCGCGTGCGCGCTCACCAAGGAGTAACACCATGTACTTTGCACTTGTTTCTACTTTTGCTGCACTGACCGTCTTCGTTCCTACTTTTATCGGCGTCCGCGCGAGCACCAACTCAGACTGGCGCTCGCTGTAAGAGCCAAGCTCCGGACCCACTGAACTTCTGATGTCTTCATTTCTCCTCGGCTCGCGTTTCCACGCGGCCGAGGAGTTTCTTTTTAGCGCCAGCGGATATGCAACAACCGCTCGGTATCATTCTCTCCGACAGACATCGCGATTTCGGCGTCGGCGCGCTCCAACACACTGGAGAACTTGTCACCCCACTCCACAATCACCAGCGCATCGGGCGCATCGGCCATCTCCCACAAGCCCAGGCCTTCGACTTCGTGCTCGTGCTCGAGGCGGTAGAGGTCGAGATGAAAGAGGCGCACCTTGCGGCCCTGATACTCATGAACCAGGGTGAAGGTGGGGCTTGTGACGTCCTCGGCGGACGCCGCTCCCAGGGCGGCGGCGATCCCTTTGACCAGCGTCGTCTTGCCCGCTCCCAGGGCGCCACGCAAGATGACCAGCTTCGGCGCGGGCAACAGCTCTGATATCAGTTCGCCCAGTGCCAGCGTTCCTGCCGCGCTGCGGGTTCGCAACCGTTTCTCGCGCGTAAACTCTCGCATCATCTAAAGTCTCGCATCATTTGGTCTCGCTCCGGGCCAAACCGGCAAGCCATGTAAAGCCATCGGCATCGCACACATGCGCGCGGAACGCTTGCCATAGATGCGCGACCGTGTCGGTCGCAAGAACCGTGTGCTCATCCTGCGCGAGCACCGCGAAGTCACCAGCGAGGCCATGCAGGAAGACGGCCGCTTCAACGGCAGCCGCCACGTCCTCTGGGTACTGCGACAACATCGCGGCGACGATTCCGGTGAGGATGTCACCGCTGCCACCCTTGGCCATCGATGGGTTGCCGGTCGTGTTCACGGCGACGCGGCCATCCGGGTGCGCGATCAGCGTGCGCCAGCCCTTCAGCACGAGTGTGACGCCGTGTTCGGTCGCGAAGCCCCGCGCGAGTCCGACGCGGTCCGCTTCGACTTCCTGGACGGTCTTTCCGATGAGCCGGGACATTTCGCCGGGATGCGGCGTCAGCACCAGCACGCGACGGTCGGCGCTCGCTTCGCGCAGCAGCACAGTTCTGCCAGCGAAGGCATTCAGCGCGTCCGCGTCGATGACCATTGGCATGCTGATCCGCTCAACCAGCGCGCGGGCAAACTCGCTGGCCTCGCCCTCGGTGCCCAGGCCGGGGCCGACAGCGACGACCTTGATGCCTTTCAGTAGCTTGTCCAGCGACGCCGGCGCCGCATTCGCAAGTTCGACGCTGCCGTCGCGCTCAGCGAGGGGCATACACATGAGCTCCGGGGCGATGCCGGCGACGAGTGGAAGGATGGACGAGGGCACGGCGGCGGTAACCAGGCCGGCACCTGAACGCATGGCGGCGAGGCTGGCCATGGAGGGCGCTCCGGCTTTCCCCCAGGAACCGCCGAAGACGAGCACGTGGCCGAACTTCCCCTTGTTCCCATTGACGTCGCGGGGCTGCTCGGAGACACGCTTGGAGGCTCCGGCCCAGGTGAGGTTCTGGCTGGAGTGTACGGCGGCGGCGGGGGAACCGATTTCGGCGACCACGACGGCGCCGAAGGTTGTACCGGGGGTGAGGTGTCCGAAGATGTGCGCGAGTTTGGGGGCGGTGAAGGTGACGACAGCGTCGGCGCGAAAGGCGTCAGGCGCGCTCTGGGCTGCGGAGTCTGCGTCCCATCCGCTGGGTAGGTCGACAGACAGGACGGGGACCTGGCTGGTGGCAAGGAGATCGCGGGCGATGGCCGCAAGCCCGCGCAGGGGAGGCTTGAAGCCGGTGCCAACGACCGCGTCGATGATCAGGCTGATGCCGATCAGGCTGACACCGGAAAGGGCGGATTGGAGATCGGCTTCGGTATGCGCCTCGCGGAAGTTTGCGGCGGGGTGGGCGCGCAGGGCGGCGAGGGCGGCGGCAGCTTCCCTTTTGACGTCGGTGGCGGAGCCAAGGAGAAGGACGCGGACCGGGGTTTGTATTTCGAGGAGAGCGCGGGCGGCGACGAAGCCATCGCCGCCATTATTGCCCTTGCCGCAGAGGATAAGGATCGGTGCGCCGGGAAAGTGAGTGTGAGCGAAACGGGCGACAGCCTGGCCGGCGTTCTCCATGAGCGTGTGCATGGGGATGCCGGCTTCGACGGAGCGGCGGTCGGCCTCACCCATCTCGGCTGCGGTGAGGATAAGCATGTGTTTTTACTGGCCGCCGCTCTGCTGGGCGACGGGTGGGGCAGAGGCAGGTGTGGCGACTCTAGGCTGGAAGTAGTTGCGTTCGTACATGGCGCGATAGAACTGCCCGGTCAACTCCGCCGCTTTGGGGCCGAACGTTGGCCGCCCGCCTTCGAGAAAGATCACCGTGACGATGCGCCCCGAAGGGGTCTCGGCATAGCTCGCAAACCATCCAAATCGCGTTCCGTTGTTCGAGCAGGTGCCGGTTTTGCCCATGACCGGGAAGGCCGTGAAGTTTGCCTTCAACGAGCGGGCCGTGCCGTACTGCACTGCTGCGCGCATACCGTCGAGCATCTCCGGCACCAGCGGAGCGATGTTGAGCAGCCGCTTGACTTTGGGCTTGAATGCAGCCACCTCGGCTTCGGTCGTCGGGTGTTGGAGATAGTACAGCGTGCCGCCATTCGCGATTGCGCTGACCATCGCACCAAGTTGCAGAGGCGTCATGGACACGCTTTCGCCAAACGAGCACATCCGTCCTACGCCGCCCAGCTTGGCCGGCAGTTCCTGGTCGGGATAGACGCCAAGCTGCTCCCCCGCGAGGTTGTAGCCAGCGAGTTCGCCGAGGCCGAACTCGTTCGCATAGTGCTTTACGCGCTCAAAGCCCAGCGCGCGGCCCAGCGTCTCGAAGTACAGGTTATTGGAGTGAGCAAGCGCTTCTGTCAGCGTCATCGTGTAATGGCCGCCCAGGTTGACGCGCGTGTCGCGTTTGACGATGCCCTCCTCCAGCGCGGCCAGCGCGACGGAAAGCTTGATGGTCGAGCAGGGCTCCGCACCCGCGCTCAAGGCCATCTTCTGGTTCACCAATGCCAGGATGCGGCCGCTCGAGGGGTCGATCGCCATCGCCGTCCCGTTCATGTTGCCAAGCGCTTCAATGGCCGCCGCGCGCACGACCGGATCTTCGCCGGTGGTGAGGTCCCCGAGGGTGAGGTTGTCTGCAAAGCTGCTCGCCGTAAAGCGTTCTCCGAACCGGCGGACTCCCTTGCGCCCACGCACAGCAACGCGCGCGCCGGCAGCAGCCGAGCGTCCGCGCCGTAGGCCCGTGCGCGTCTTTGCAGTCTTGGCGACTGCCGCGTGACTCTTCGTAGCGGTGGCGGCGTGTCTTGCTGCGGTGCGCTTTTTCGCGACCGACGCGTACGCAGAACCCACGCTCAAAAGCTGGCCCAACGTGAGAAGCAGAATGATGGTGCTTCGTCTCATCGTTTCTCTCAATCGACCTGCCGTGGGCAGGCTAAAACTTAGTGGTTGCGCCGCAAAAAAGCGGGAATGTCGAGATCATCGTTAGTCGACTCAGGCTCTGAAGGAGTGGCGTAGCCGGCAAAGGCCGGGACTTGCGCTTCGACCGCAGGCTGCGCTTCCCTCTCAAATGGCACGCCGCGCGTGCCGGAGCCGTCAATGCCATCAAGGTCCGTTGACCGGGGCCGCCGAAAGAAGTCGTCGTCGAATACCGAAGCCGACACAGGCAGAAGTTGAGCCCGCGGCGCGACCACAGGGGCAGTGGCGGGTTCGCTCTCTTTCGTGGAGGACGGGGACGGATCGTCGTGCAGGAAGATGCGCGTGCCCTCTGGTTCCTGCTTTTCGACTGGCGAGCTAGGCGGAGCCTCTGGATTCGGCTGCCCTGAGGAAGGTGAGAGAGTTTCCGCCAGCTCCTCGCTGGCGAAGCGCGGCGTTGCGGGCCGTTGGGCGATGCGCGGAGGAGGCGGTGGGTCGCGGCGAATGGTAGGCAACGTAGCTTCCTGCATCATGCGCTCGCGGCGGTGCGGCATCTCCTGGCGGAAGCCGGTGGCGATCACGGTGATCTTCACCTCGTCTCCCATGCTTTCGTCCTGCACCGCGCCAAAAATGATGTTGGCGTCTTCGTGCGCTGCATTCTGGATAATGGTTGAGGCGTCATTGACCTCGTTCAGCTTGAGATTGCTCGAACCCGTAATGTTGATAAGGATGCCGCGAGCTCCATCGATCGCTCCGGCTTCAAGGAGCGGTGACGCCATCGCGGCGACAGCGGCCTCTTTAGCGCGGTCCGGCCCGCTGCGCACTGCAGTGCCCATAACGGAGTAGCCCATGCCCGCCATGGTCGTCTTCACGTCCGCGAAGTCGCGATTGATGACGCCGGGGATGGTGATAATGTCCGAGATGCCCTGCACACCCTGGCGGAGCACATCGTCCGCGATGCGGAAGCTTTCGAAAAAGCCGGCATCCTTGGCCACGGCCAGCAGCTTTTCGTTGGGTATGACAATCAGCGTATCGACCGACTCCAGCAGTTCCTGCAGGCCGCGCTCGGCCTGCATGGTGCGGCGCTTGCCTTCAAACGCAAACGGGCGCGTGACGACAGCCACGGTGAGCGCGCCCATCTCGCTGGCGAGCGAAGCAATCACCGGGGCCGCGCCCGTCCCTGTGCCGCCACCGAGGCCGGCTGTGACGAAAACCATGTCCGCGCCTTCGAGTGCTTCGATGATCTTGTCGGAGTCTTCAAGCGCCGCGCGCCGGCCCACATCGGGATTCGCACCCGCACCAAGCCCGCTCGTCAGCTTTACGCCAAGCTGCAGCTTGACGGGCGCCTGCGAGCTCTCGAGCGCCTGCGCGTCCGTGTTGGCAGCGATAAACTCCACGCCTTCCACATGCGCCGCGATCATGCGATTGACGGCGTTGCTGCCGCCGCCGCCCACGCCGATCACCTTGATCCGGGCGTTGCGCCGCGTGTCTTCGTGATACTTGATGCGAATGTTGTCGTTCGGATCGTCGGCCATACTATCTGCTCCTCATCTGCGTCCGGATCTTTATTGCCTGTCGCGTGTGGTGTGGAAAACAATGCCCAGCCCGATGGACTGAACGCTGTGTGAACCGCTGCCGAAGAGTTCTCCCGCACCTACTTCGAGCACGCGGAAGTCGATGTTGGAACCGAGCGCCAGGTCCAACCCCGCGAATCCCTGCACCTGCGTGTAGGTCGAGTAGGGAATGGCCGCTGAATTCGTTCTACCCACGCCCGCGGATGCCTGCACGTACGGCTTCAGAATCCTGATTGGGGTATTGAACGTGGCGCGCACGCCGCCCAGTCCGGAGTAGTGACGCACAATGTCCGTGCCGCCCTGGTAGACGTCCGCCCGCTTGTTGCTGTTCAGGAAGCTGGTTCGTAAGTCGACGCCCAGGCGCGCTGGACCGAAAGAGCGCCAGTCGTAGTAAGCGCCAAGCGTGCCGCCATAGGGCTGCACTGTTCCACCGCTGGCCGCGCACACGCCGCGCGGATCGATGCAGGTAATGCCGTTGATCTTCTCCGCCGAAACCATGCCGTACACCGCAAACTGCGCCCTCGCAGCGGCGGCGCCGCCGCATGCAAAAAGCGCGCCCAAAACAAAGATTCTGCGAAAACTTATCGTCGTCATTACTCTCATTCTACCCGTCCAGCCCGCTATTCCGGTTCCCTGATCGCTGTTGGCTGTCTCAGTGACTTCCCGCAAAGATCGACTTCAACTTTTGCCGCAAACCCTGCTCTTCACTGGCTTTGCGGACCTGCGTTCGATGGGTGTAAAGCAGCATTCCGATGGCCGCGGAAAACTCGGGCTTAGCCAGTTCCGGGGGCATACGCGACAGCGGCACTGGGTAGCCGATTCGCGCGGGTACGCGGAGAAGGCTCTCCGCATTATCAAGCAGCCCCATCAGGTTCGCTCCGCCGCCCGTAAACACGCAGCCCGCGCCCATGGCTTCGAGGACGCCGCCCTGGCGCAGGTTGTCGCGCAACATGGTGAGCATCTCGCGGGCGCGCGGTTCCAGTATTTCCGCCAGGAAACGCTGCCGGACCATGCGCGGAGCCTGACCGCCCATCGCCAGATCGCCGCCAATCTCGATCTCATTCATCTGCGGTACGGACGTGACCACGCAGGTTCCGTAGGTCCGCTTCAACTGCTCGGCTTCCTCGACGCTGACGTGCAGGCCGACGGCAAGGTCATTCGTGAAGTGATCGCCGCCAATGGGCAGAACCGCAGTATGCGCTACAGAACCTTCGAAGAACACCACCAGTTCCGTCGAACTCGCTCCAATGTCGGCGATACACACACCCAACTCGCGTTCGTCCGCCGAAAGCACCGCCTCCGCCGCCGCAATACCTTCGAAGATGGTGTCCGAAACCTCGAGGCCTGCCTTGTTCGCGCATGTGACGATGCTCTGCGCCGCGCTGCCCGAGCAGGTGGAGATGTGCAGCATCACTTCCAGCGTATTGCCCACCATGCCCACTGGATCGTGGATGGCTCCCTGCTCATCGAGCACGAACTGCTGCGGCAGCAGGTGCAGCACGTCGCGGTCGGCCGCAAGGCCCACGGAGCGCGCACGGTCGATTGCGGAGCGAACGTCCTCGCGCGTGATCTCCTTCATGCGGCTACCCATGGTCAGGCCGCCCTGGCAATTGACGCCGCGCACATGCGGCCCGCCAATCCCAACGACGGTGGTCTCAATGGGCGCTTTGGCCTTCTTTTCGGCCTCCATAGCGGCTTTGTTGATGGCATCGCCGGCCGGCCCAAGGTTTGAAATCACGCCGCGGCGCATGCCTTTCGATGGCTCGATGCCGTGGCCTCGATAGCGCAGAACGCCGTCCGCAAGCTCGGCCACCAGCACGCAGATTTTGCTGCTGCCGGCGTCCAGTACGGTAATCAGGTTTTCGGTCTTTGGATTCATAGCGGATTCACCGCGGCTCCTGCCCGGAAATTGCTGCTTTTTGTTGCCTGCTGGCCGCGGCCAGGGCCGCAAACATTTTCGCGTTGGACGCGCTGGTCCTGCCCGCTGCGGTGCTGACTGGGCGAACAGTCGGGTTATGCTTCGCGACAGCGTTTGGACTTGCTTCCACCATCGACCTCGCTGCGACGGGCGCAGGTTTCAGCGGAAGAGGCGATGCGGCTGCATGTTCCTCAACCGCGGGCGCTGCCGGAGAGGCCTTCGTGGGGGCGCCGTTGGGAGCCCCGGTATCAAGCACAACCTGCCGGTCATAACGCATGTCCGCCGATGCCAGTCTGGGGTATTGCTGCTTCCACTCGGGAAGATGCTCCTCAAAGTGCCTGTACCGTTCGAGGAAGTTCTCGTCTCCGAAATGAACCATAATGTCGGTTTCTCCGCTGGAAATCAGCGCCTTCACGTCTTCCGGGTTCGAGACATCTACCTCGCTGAACGTATCAGTCACCTTTGGCCCCGCGCTCTCGAGTTCCTGCATGAAGCGGCGGTAGATCTCTACGCGCGCGCGACGCGCCGGCAGCGGATCTTCGGCCAAAAGCCCAGTCAATACCGGGAAGGAATAGTGCGGGTCACCTGCCGCATTCGACGGCATATCCAGCAGCACGCCGTTGCCGTCGACCAGCCCGATGTGTGTTCCCTGGCGCACGAAGGCAACCGGCGTGCGCTCTACTACGGACACGCGTAACTTGTTCGGCAGCAGCCGCATCACGGTCGCATGCTGCACCCAGGGCAGGCGCTCCGCATCGGCGCGGCGCTGCGAGAGTGGAATACGAAAAACGTTGCGCCCCAGGTCTTCTCCGAACACACTCAAAAGTTGAAGCCGCGTCAGGCGCGTAATGCCGACGGTCTCAATTTCGGCAGTCGAAGTGACGACGAAGCGGGAATCGTGCAGCAAGTAATTGCGCGCCGCCAGGGCTGCGATGGTGAGAGAGCAGATCAGGAAGAGGGACATGCTTGCCAGCACAATGCGGCCAACCTTGCTCCGCAACATACCGCGCACCCGGAAGCGCACCTGGCTTTGAGCCGAAACATACGGCACATCATCGCTGTCATCTTCGACGGGAGCATAGTCACTTGCGTGTGCGCGGTGTAGCGCACCGGCGGGCGCAGGCTCGCGCACGGCAGCGCTGGACGCCGCCCAAGGCGCTTCGCGCGCCTCTTCAACGCCAGAGGCGTACCTCTCTTCCGGCGCCGTAAGCACCGCTGAGCCACGCTTTGAGGACGACTTCATTTTTATCCGCAAGCCCGAGCAAGGCCGCGAAGAACCGCCAGCCCCCACTATAACCGCGCTGTGAGCGGTACGCAGGAGGAAGTTTTCGGAGGTACACGCTCAGGAACTCACGGTCTGATTTCGCCACAATCGAAAAAGGTTGCGTTCACCCAGCCCATGCGTTATCTTCGGTGGCGTTGCGGTCCACTCCTCACGGAACGTCACAGAACGGTGCTGTCGGGCCTCTGCGCATTCCACATTGCAGTGCGACCGGAGCATCCATGAGTCATTGGTTTGATCGTCTTTGTCAGGGCGCCAGCAAGGCCCAGCCCGAAACCTTAGCCCGGCGTAACTTTCTCATCGGCGCCTTTTCCGGTACGGCCGTCGCGCTATTGGACTCCCCGCCCGTGGCGCACGCACAGTTTGGCCTCCAGACGGGCCGCCAGCCAGGCAGACCGCCAATTGGTCCACCAATTCTGGGAGACGCCCCTCAGCCTCCCCGCTTTCTTCCTACAAGCACCTGCAAACGTACGATGACGGGCAGTACCGTGCGGCAGAGCGTGCAAGTGGTTTCCAATGGAGTCACCTACCGGCGCGCGATTGCGTACGACACAGTGACCAAATCCTTGCAGGACACGCTTTCGATTGACCGCAACGGCCAAACCTTCCTCAACGTTACCGCGACCTCGCTACCGGGCGGGTCGAGTACCGCTGCCATCGATTATGGTCCGCTGGTAACGGGTGCGCGCACCGTTCGTGTGACCTCCGTAGACGGCAAGGCCTTTAGGGGCACCGTCGATGGCCGCGCCGTTCTGAGCACTGTCAATGCGAAACAGATTCCCACAACGGAGTTCCTTGACCACCGTCCCGCTCCGGTTCTGAGCGCTCCGGCGGGAATGCGGTCCACCGTGAATGCACTCGCCAAACAGGTGCGCGGAAGACTTTCGACGTGCGTCACGGTTCCTGCAAACCCGATTCTGCACGGGCCGACCCATCTTACAAACCGTAAGGCCGGCGCGCTCGACAGCAGCGACCCCGGCATCGGCTGGTACCAGCCTGGCGGCACGTTTGACGCCCCCGGCTGCACCGATTGCTGGAACAACTGTGGGGACTTTGCACTTCAGCATTCCGGATTGGAAGATTGGGAAACCTACCTTTCTCCCCTCGCTATCGCAGCAGCTATCGCTTCCTACGACCTGATTCTGCTTGGCTGCTGGGGTGTGTGCCAGGCCCCCGGCGGAGGTTGCGATCCGGTCCCCTGCGGCAGCCCTTTCGTTTCCTGCGGCAAAGGCGACAACTGCTTCCGCGGCGACCTGTGCTGCCCCGCGAGCATGGTGGTTTGCAACAATGTCTGCTGCGGCCCGGACATCAAAGATTGCGGTTCCGATGGCACTTGTGCCTGCCCGAACGGCGCGGTCAGTTGCGGTGCGATGTGCTGCCCGCCGGGGCAAATTTGCTGTGGCGATACGTGTGTGCCCGTCGGAGGATGCAACAATGGCTGTCCTGCGCCACTGGTCTCCTGCAACGGCCAGTGCTGCGCGCCGTTTGCTACCTGCTGTAACGGTCAGTGCTGCGGCCATGCCTGCGTCAACAATAGCTGCTGTCCCCAGGCGCAGGCTTGCGGCGGCGCGTGCTGCGCGCGCGATCAAGTGTGCAGCAACGGGTCGTGCTTCAGCTGCACGCCGATGCAAATCAGGTTCGGCTTGCACCCCTGTCAATCCAATGGCCCCAACGGCGTCCCCATCGGAGTCTGCTGCGGAGCATCCTCGCCCACCTGCTGCGGCGGCGTTTGCTGCGGCACTGGGCAGAACTTCTGCATCCCGTCCAACGGCACGTTAATCTGCAGCGCCAACAGCCCCATCCATTAGCGGTCAAGAAATGCGGAGATCGTCATCACGACTATGAACATGCTGTCTGCAGTGTTTCGGTTCGTTCTACTGCTGACGTTCGGTGTCGCAGGTATCAATAAACTGCGGGACCTCGCCGGCACCCGGCGCACCTTGGTCGAGTTCGGCGTACCCGACCGGCTATCGCGGTCTTTTGCACTCCTGCTCCCCATCACTGAACTGCTTACCGCAGCCTGCCTGTTGCCGGTGGCGACAGGAAAGGTGGGAGCGGTTGCCGCGCTCGTGCTTCTCCTGATCTTCATCCTCGGCATCGGCTACAACCTGGCGAAGGGCCGCAAGCCCGACTGCAACTGTTTCGGTCAGATCGGCTCTGCGCCTATCGGCCGGTTCACCATCTTGCGCAACGTTTTGCTCGCCGCGTTCGCTCTGATCGTCATTCTTCGCGGCCCCGGTCTCGACTTCGGAAGCCTCGCACTGGCAGTGGCTCGCGCGTCCACGCCCCTGGGACTGGCGGCGACCGGGATCCTCCTCGTGCTGCTCGTTCAACTCATCCTCAATCGCGAGATTGTGCAGCAGCAGGGCCGTATGCTCGAGCGTCTGGATCGGATCGAGACTGCCATCGGTTCGTCAGCCTACAAGACGGCAGAGCAGACCGCCCTTGGCCTCTCGGTCGGGTCGCCAGCGCCGGAGTTTTCCGCCGAAGCTCTGAACGGTGAGCCCACCACGCTGGCAAGCCTCACTGCTTCGCGGAGTCCGGTGATGCTGCTCTTCATGAACCCTCAGTGCGGCCCTTGCAATGCGCTCTCCAACGAGGCGGCCGAGTGGGCGCAGCTGCGACCCGCGGGACTGGAGGTAGTGATCGTCAGCGAAGGCACCGCAGAAGACAATCGAGCCAAGCTGGCGGATTTTTCGCCCGCATCCGTCGTGCTGCAGAAGGAGCGTGAGGTCGCCGACGCTTATCAAGCATGGGGTACGCCTTCTGCCGTTCTTGTGGCGGCCAATGGCGTCATCGCGAGCGCTGTCGCGCAGGGAGCCGATGCCATCCGCGCACTGTTGTTCGAGGCTGTGGCCGCGAACGGCGGGCATCACGTTCCCTAGCGGCTACGCTTCGATCTGTAACGCTTCCAGCAACATCGGCGTGGCCTGCGACACGTTACCGGCGCCCAGCGTAAGTATGAGGTCGTCCTCACGCGCCTCTGCTATCAGGCGGTCCACGCCTGCCTGCATAGACCCCGCGTACTCTGCCCGCGTTCCCCGCAGGTTTCGGGCCAGCATTTCTCCGCTGACGCCCGCTATGGGCTCCTCGCTTGCGGCGTAGATATCCAGCACCGCGACAAAATCCGCGTCCGCAAACGCTTCCGTAAATTCCGCCAGCGAATCCCGCGTCCGTGTATAGCGATGAGGCTGAAACAGCACCAGGACCCGCCCGAAACCGCATTCCCGTGCCGCGTTCAATGTCGCTCGTACCTCGGTTGGATGATGGCCGTAGTCGTCCACGACCGTGACGCCGCGCACCTTGCCTTTAATCTGAAAGCGCCGATCGACGCCGCGAAACGTCGCCAGTCCCGCCGCGATTTCGACCGGCGCCATGCCAAGTTGGAGTCCGACGGCCACAGCCGCAGTGGCGTTCAGTACGTTGTGCCGTCCCGGAACATGCAAGCGAAATGGTCCAAGCAGCAGCCCATGGAGGCTGACTTCAAACTCCGCATGGCAGTCCGCCGGCCGCGCCCGCATCTGCAACTGAAAGTCCGCGCCGGCGCTTTCGCCGTAGGTGTAGAGGCGCCGCTTCACCTTCGGCAGAATCGCCCGAAGCATGGGATTGTCGAGGCAAGCCGTAACGGCGCCGTAAAACGGTACTTTGTCCATGAACTCCAGGAACGCCTTCTCCACATCCGCCATGTCTCGATAAGTGTCCATGTGCTCGCGGTCGAGGTTGGTGACCACCGCGAGGATCGGCGGCAGCTTCAGAAAGGACCGGTCGCTCTCGTCGGCTTCGGCCACCAGATATTGCGAGCTGCCCAGCCGCGCATTCGATCCCATAGCGTCCACACGCCCACCGACAACGACGGTCGGGTCGAGCCCGCCACCGGCCAGTACCGCGGCAATCATGCTGGTCGTCGTCGTCTTGCCGTGCATGCCGGCGATGGCAATGCCGTACTTGAGCCGCATCAGCTCGGCCAGCATCTCCGCCCGCTGTATCACGGGAATTCGCCGGTTGCGCGCCTCCATCACTTCAGGATTGCTGGCCGGCACCGCCGAACTAGTCACGATAACGTCGCTAGCCACGACGTTGTCACCCGCATGGCCTAAATAAATGACGGCACCTAGCCGCTCCAGCCGCTCCGTCGTCGCCGACTCGCGCAGGTCCGACCCGGAAACCGAATAGCCCATCGTGAGCAGCACTTCGGCGATCCCGCTCATTCCGATGCCGCCGATCCCGATAAAGTGTACTCGCTGCGACGACGCAAACATCATGTGTTCCGGTATGTTCATCCCTGCCATATTCTCACCGCTGCAAATCCTTCTCCCCTGTGCATTTCTCCGCGGTCACTCTGTCGCCGCGCACTCCGATCTGCGTCCGCCCCTCATGCTATACAGACGTATGACCCTGCGCCCTGCCTGTTTCCTCGCCGTTGCGTCTCTGCTTTCCATGTCGATGTCTGCCCAGACCACGCACACCTTGATGGCCACGCCCTCCACCGTGGCGTGGGGCTTCTACTCCGCGCATGCCAAACCGGCGCTCACGGTCCATAGCGGAGACACCGTCATTATGCAGACCGCCTCCACCTGTGGGCCGCCCGCGCGACTGACCGCGCAGGGCGTGGCCCCCGCCGCGATACCGGCCTGGCTGGGTGATTTGTACGAGAAAGTCCCCGCCGCTGAGCGCGGCCCCGGAGGACACATACTCACAGGCCCAGTCGCCGTAGCCGAAGCCGAGCCGGGCGACGTGCTGGAAGTGCGCGTGCTGAAGGTGCAGATTGACACAGATTTCGCCTGCAACGGCTTTGGCGCCGGCCGCGGCTTCCTGCCCGACGACTTTCCGTATGGCCGCAGCAAGATCATCCCGCTCGACCGCACCAAGCTGGTCGCCAACTTCGGTCCCGGCATTACCATTCCCCTGCATCCGTTTTTCGGGTCCATGGGCGTCGCGCCGCCAGAGTCTGCAGGCAAGTGGAACTCCGCTCCACCCTGGATGCATGGAGGCAATATGGATAACAAGGAACTCACCGCCGGCACGGTCATCTTCTACCCTGTACATGCCTCCGGCGGCCTGTTTGAAGCTGGCGACGGCCATGCGGGACAGGGCAACGGGGAGGTCGACATTACCGCACTCGAAACCTTTTTGACCGGCACCTTCCAATTCATCGTCCATAAGGGCGAAGCCACGCGCCAGCGGCTGCTTTGGCCGCGCGCCGAAACGCCCACCACCTATATCGCAATGGGTTTCCATGAAGATCTGAAGGCGGCTACCGAGATGGCGGTCCGAAACATGATTACCTTCCTTTCCGAGCAGAATCCCGACTTTCCACACATTTCCCGCGACGACGCTTACGCGCTTGTCTCAACCGCCTGCGACGTCGATATCACGCAACTGGTGGACACCAAGTCCGGCGTCCATGTGATCTGTCCAAAGATTTTGTTCACCGGACCCCGGAATTCGACGACCCAATCAGCCAACCACTAGCGCACCGCAACTAAACAGGCCTACTATGTGTTCCATTCTGTGGGAGCCAGACCAGGGCCATCGGTGCCGGGCTGGAATTTTCGCTTCGCCGTTCTCGTATCCGCAAAAGGGCCGCGGTCACCGAAGAACGGCCGGGCAAGGTTGAAACATGATGAAGTTTACGCTCCGCAGACTCCTCGCGACCGGCACGATGGCCGGCGCACTCTTAGCGATTCCTGCGGTTACCCACGCGCAGGTTTATGCAGAGATTTCTGTAAACACCGCGCCGCCCGCCATACCTGAATACGATCAGCCCCCCATCCCGGGCGACGGCTATATATGGACGCCCGGTTACTGGGCGTGGGACGAGGGCTCCGGCTACTTCTGGGTCGACGGCGCCTGGGTGGAACCACCTTACGTCGGCGCGCTCTGGACGCCCGGTTGGTGGGGTTATGGCGGAAACAGCTACTTTTACAACGCTGGGTATTGGGGTTCGACCGTCGGTTACTACGGCGGCATTAACTACGGATTTGGGTACTTCGGCACCGGTTTCTATGGCGGATACTGGGGCGGGAACCGCTTTTACTACAACCGCGCGTACAACCACTTCGGCGGAGGCTTCCGCGGCGAATTCTACGAGCGGCGTTACAACGGCTTCAACGGACGACCTGGAGGCCCGGCTTTCAATGGTCACCCACCGATCGAGTACATCGGGCGTCATGGGGGCGACCGCGGCTCAAGCATCAACGGGCGAGGCTTTGAGGGTAACCGTGGCAACCGTAGCTTTGAAGGCAACCGTAGCTATGAGGGCAACCGTAGCTTTGAGGGAAACCGCGGCTATGAGGGAAACCGCGGTTTTGAAGGCAATCGCAACCCCAACGCCAATCGCGGCTTTGAAGGCAACCGCAACCCCAATGCCAATCGCGGCTTTGAAGGCAATCGTAGTTCGGATGCCGGGCGAGGCGGCTTCACTGCCAATCGCGGCTTTGAAAACCGTGGCGATCAGAACCAGCAGCGCGGATTCAGTGGGCAGCAGGGCGCAAACCGCCAACAAGACCAGCAGCGTGGCTTCGGCGGACAGCAGGGCTACAGCGGCACCACACAGGGAGGCTTTAACGGCAATCGCTATGGCGCGTCTCCAGCAACGCCGCAGCAGCGCCCTTATTCTGGAATGAACCAAAATTACGGCGGCAACCAGAACTTCGGGGGCATGCGCGGCGGAGCCTCCGCACAGTCCTATGGAGGCAATCGTAACTCCTCTGCGCCCAACGGCGGATCGAGTGGCGGCTTCAACCAAAGCCGTCCCAGCGCGCCCAGCGGAGGCGGCTTCCAGGGTGGAGGCGGTTTCCACGGTGGCAACGGCGGCGGTGGTGGCGGGTCACATGGCGGCGGCGGACGGCGCTAAGCTACTGCCTTGCTGAAGATAAAGGACAAATAAAGGGCTGAGGACAACTTCCTCAGCCCTTTATTTGTGCTGCCACGCTTATACAGCCAAGGACAGAACCATCGCCGCAATCTTCTCCAATGCGCCTGGATGCGCCAGTTTTCGGGCACTTGCGCCCATCTCCGCAAGCACCGCGTGGTTCATCAGCAAGCGCGTCAACTCCTGCAACAGACCTTCTGGCGTAAGGTGCGGCTGCAAAATCATCACCGCCGCACCGGCATCCGCAAACACCTCAGCGTTCTTGCGCTGATGGTCGTCCGCCGCTTGAGGAAACGGCACTAGCAGCGAGGGCTTCCCCGCCGCCGCCAACTCCGCCACCGTACTGCCGGAACGCGCCAGTACCAGGTCGCAAGCCGCGTACTGGGCGGGCATATCGGTTAGAAATGCCTTTACTTCACAGCGCGTCTGGTCCGCTCCCGCCACGGCGTAGGCGGAGATCGTCGCGTCGACATGCCGCGGCCCCGCTTGATGCACAATAGACAAGCCCGGCACCGCTTCCAGCAGCCGGACCGCGATAGACGGCAGCGTCTCGTTGAACACCCGGGCACCCTGACTGCCTGCAGTCACCAGCAGCCTTGGCGCCAGGCCAGCCGGCCGCGGCGAGATGGTAAAGATTTCCGGACGTACGGGTACACCGGTCACGGTTGCATTGCGGAAGAATGTGGTGGTCTTTGCGAAGTTTACCGCCGCCGCGCTCACCCGCTTGCCGATCAGCCGATTCGCCAGGCCCGGAACCGCGTTCGGTTCATAGGCCACCGTCGGTACGCGCAGCAGAAGCGCCGCCACCATCGCCGGCCCGCTCGCATAGCCACCGACGCCGACGACCACCTGCGGCTTGAACTCACGCAGCAGCTGCACGCAGTGAAGGATGCCCAGCGGCAGATCGAACATGGTCCTCGTGCGGGTCATCAGGCTTACATTCTTGAGCTGCCCCGACCGCACCAGCTCCAGCCGGAACCCCGCCTCGGGCACAAGCTTTGTCTCCAACCCTTTCGCGGTCCCCACGAACCGCACCTCCGCCGCATGATGGTCACGCAACTCGCGCCCTATCGCCAGCGCCGGAATCACATGTCCGCCAGTCCCACCCCCGGCGATCATTACCCGCAGCGCCTTTGCGCTATTCACTCTCACTCTTCATTCGCACTAAACAATCTCGCGCGTCACATTCAGCAGTACGCCCATACTCGCCAACATGACGAACACGCTCGTTCCTCCCGAGGAAATGAACGGCAGCGGAATACCTTTCGTCGGCAGCAGCGCGATCACTACGCTCATGTTGAAAAAGGCCTGCACCAGGACCGTCGTCGTCAGCCCGAACGCCAGGAAGCGCGCAAATGGGTCGGTCGAAAGGAACGCCGCACGCAGCCCACGGTAGCCCAGCACACAGAAAAGCGCGACAATGACCACAGCCCCAATCAGGCCAAGCTCTTCGCAGATGTTCGCGAAGATGAAGTCCGTATGCGGTTCCGGCAGGTAGAACAATTTCTGCCGGCCTTCCATCAATCCCAGGCCCCGAATGCCCCCCGTGCTCACGGCAATCAACGACTGCATAATGTGGAAACCCGCCCCCTTGGGGTCAGCTTCCGGGTGCAGGAATACCATCATTCGAGCGCGCCGAAACGGCACCCGGAACAGCATGTAATACATCAACGGGGTCGCGCAGGCGATGGCCATCAAGAACCACTTCCAATGCATGCCCGCGAGATACAGCATCGCGAACAGCACCGCCGCGCACACCATGGCCGTGCCCAGGTCAGGCTCTTTGAGGATCAGGCCAATGAAAACCAGCGGCGGCAGCACGGCCCGCAGCAGCGTTCCTTTGGCGTCGTCGATGGAGTGCATGCGCGTTTGCAGAAACCATGCCAGAAAGAGCACGATCACCGGCTTGGCCATCTCCGACGGTTGCAGCGTCGTGCCGGCGAGCCGTATCCAGCGATGAGCTCCGTTCATCCCGCCCATGACGAACACCGCCATCAGTAAAAGGCAAGTCACGGCCAGCAACGGAAAGATCAACTTGGGGTTGTTGTATTTTCGGTAGTCCACCCGCATCAGCGCGAACAGTGCGATCATGCCCAGCAACACCCAGACCGCCTGCTTCGAGACGAACGCATACGAAGACCCAGCAGTGGCCTTGGCCATCACCGCCGACGCGGAAAACACCATCACGAGCCCGAACAATGCCAGCAACAGCACCGTCCCAAACAGCCACTTATCTACGCCAACGCGCTTTGCCATTTACCAACCCGCTTCGCCCTTTCCAGAACCGCTTCGCCCGCCGGACCTTAAGCCGAACTTCTACAAACCGCCGACCAGCAACTTGAACACCCTGCCACGATGTTCGTAACTGTCAAACTGATCGAAACTTGCGCAGGCCGGGGCCAGCAAAACTGTATCGCCGCCCACGGCAACCTGCCGTGCGAATGCAACCGCTCGCTCGAGCGTTTCCGCTCGCTCTATCTTCAAGATACCGGCGTTCACCACATCCGCGAGTTGACGCTCAATCTTTTCCGCGGCGGAACCAATTGTGATAACCGTCTTAACCCGTTGCACAAGCAGCCCCTGCATTGTTTTGTAGTCCGAGTCCTTGTCCTTGCCGCCGAGGATCAGGTGGATTCCCCCGGCAAACGATTCCACCGCCTTCATCGTCGCATCCACATTCGTGGCCTTTGAGTCGTTGAAATAGCGCACGCCATCCACTTCGCGCACGAACTCCAACCGGTGCTCAACCGCCTTGAAGCCAGCCACCGCCTGACGTATCACCACGTTCGAAACCCCTGCCAGGCGAGCCGCACATACCGCCGCCAGCACATTCTCCAGGTTATGCGCGCCGGCCAGTGCGATTTCTGCGACTGGCATCACCGCCTCCGGCTGCGCACCTTCCTGCCCGCGAAAGAAGATGCTCTCGCCATGCACGAATGCGCCCTGCTTCACCTGCCGTCGCGGACTGAACCAGAAAATCTGCGCCTTCGTATGCGCCGCTACCAACTGGGTGTTCTTATCCTCGGCATTCAACACCAGGAAGTCTTCAGCCGTCTGCCGCTCCGTGATCCGCGCCTTCGCCGCCGCGTACGCTTCAAATGTCCCGTGCCGATCCAGATGGTCAGGCGTAATATTCAGCACGAGCGCAATACGCGGCCGGAATTCAACGATGGTCTCTAGCTGGAAGCTCGAAACTTCCAATACGCTCCAGGTTTCCGATGTGCTGTCTGCGACCATTGCCGTGACCGGCCGCCCGATGTTGCCAGCCACCAAGGTAGGCCGCCCATCCTGCTTGAAGATGTCACCCATCAACGTAGTCGTCGTCGTCTTCCCATTCGACCCCGTGATCGCCACCACCTCGCCTTGCAGAAAGCGCCAGCCGAGCTCCAGCTCGCCAATGATCGGCATCCCAAACGCGCGAACCTGCCTCAACTCAGGCGTAGACATCGGCACACCCGGACTCACTACAATCAAATCCTGCCGCCGAAACGTCAGCAATCCATGGCTGCCAGCCTCTACTGCAATGCCTTCGGACACAAGTCCCGGGAGCTCCGCAATCAACGTGGCCGGACGCGCATCGCTCACTGTTACCCGCGCGCCACGTTCCTTCAGGAAACGCGCAGCCGCAAGCCCGCTCTTGCCCAGGCCAACTACCAGCACGCGCTTAGCAGCAACATCCATGCAGTATGAATCTCTACTCTCTAATACGAACATCTTTCTTATCTCAGCTTCAACGTCGTCAGCGCAAACAAAGCGAACACCAGCGCCAGAATCCAGAACCGCGTAATCACCTTTGACTCCGACCATCCACTCAACTCAAAGTGATGGTGTAGTGGTGCCATCTTGAAGATTCTCTTCCCGCCCCTCAGCTTGTAGCTTCCAACCTGCAGGATCACACTCACGGCCTCAAGAATAAACACACCGCCAATGAACGGCAGCAGCAATTCCTGCTTGATCACCACAGCCACGGTGGCAATCGCGCCGCCCAGCGCAAGCGAGCCCACGTCGCCCATGAAAATTTCGGCCGGGTGTGCGTTGTACCAGAGGAAGCCGATGCTGGCCCCTACCATCGCTCCACAGAACACCGTCAGTTCACTCACCGCGGGCATGCGCTGCAGCTCGAGGTAATCGGAAAACACCGAGTGCCCACTCACGTACGTCAGCACAGTCAGCGCGCCCGCGGCAATGATCGTACATCCGATCGCCAACCCGTCGAGCCCGTCCGTAAGGTTTACGGCGTTGCTCGAAAAAGTAATCACCAGCATCACAAAAATCACAAACGGTGCGAATGCCAACGGCCAGAGGTGCGGATAGTGCAGCAGGCTGTCGAGGATAAGGTTCGGCCGGTAGCCCTTCAGGAACGGCACCATCAGCCGCGTCGAATAGGTGCCCTGCTGGCGCAGCACAACCAGCGCCACCGCCACCAGGCCGCTTACCAGAAATTGCAATGCCAGCTTCTGCTTCGACGTCAGCCCGAGGTTCCGCTTATGCAGCACCTTAATGTAGTCGTCCGCAAAACCGATCGCTCCAAACGCCAGAGTAGAACAAACCACCAACCACACAAACGAGTTCGACAGATCACTCCACAACAGCGTGGGCACAACGATCGAAATACAAATGAGCACGCCGCCCATGGTCGGCGTCCCGCCCTTCTTCTGATGGCTCTCCGGACCTTCTTCGCGAATGTATTGTCCAATCTGAAACTGGCGCAGCCGCTCAATCACAAACGGCCCGATCAGGAGCCCGATCAGCAGCGCCGTCAGGCTCGCGAATACGCACCGAAACGTCACATACCGGAAGATCCGGAAGAAGTGAAAGTACTGATATAGCTTCTGGTAGAGCAGCCAATAGAGCAACGATCGTCCTCACTTCACCCTAATCTTACTCAGATTTTCAGAGCCGCAAGCGCGCGCTCCAACTGCACGCCGCGCGAGGCTTTGAGCAATACCACGTCGCCCTCACGGAGGTTCTTGCGGAGCCACTCGCCCGCTTCCTCCGGCGTCTCGACAAACTCCGCGCGCGTGCCCCCGGCACGTGCCGCGACCACCAGTGACGCCGCCAGACCGCGCACGCCCAGCACAACATCGACGCCCGCCCGCGCGATTGTCTCGCCGCATTTCGCATGGAGCGCCGCGGCCTCCTCGCCAAGCTCCAGCATCTCGCCTGCAACCACGATGCGACGCTTGGCTTCGGCACCCATCAGCGCCCCGACCATCGCGTCCAGCGCCTTCGGATTTGAGTTATACGAATCGTCCACAATACGCGCGCCGTGGAACGCGACGATCTCGCCCCGCTTGCCCGTCGGCCGCATTGCTTCAAGCGCCCCGCAACATGCGTCAAGCGCCATCCCGCTGCGCAAACCCACCGCCACAGCCGCCAGCGCATTCAGCACATTGTGCCGCCCCATCAGCCGCAAGGCCAGGTCCTGCCGCTGCTCGCCCGCGACTACCGTAAACCGCGAGCCGTCGAGCCCCGCTTCCACAATGTGCTCCGCCCGAACATTCACCTTCGTGCGCGTCCCATAGAAAACCGCACGCTGCCCGAGCCCGCGCCCAAACGCTGCCACGCGATCGTCGTCGCCGTTCAATACTGCCACCCCGTCCGGCGGCAAAGCCTCCACCAACTCATACTTTGCTCGCGCTATGCCGACGATACCGTCCGGAAAATGCTCCAGATGTACGGGCCCCACGTTGGATACCACGGCCCAGTTGGGTGCCGCGATCCTGGCAAGCGCACGAATCTCCCCCGCGTGATTCATACCCATTTCGATCACCGCTACCACATGCTCGCGCTCCAGCCGCAACAACTGGAGCGGTAGACCGAAATGATTATTCAAGTTGCCTTCACTCTTCAGAACGCGAAACCGCGTGCTCAGCACTTGCGCGACGAACTCCTTGGTGGTCGTCTTCCCGGCCGAGCCGGTTACGCCGATCACGCGCCCTCCCCACACAAGCCGCACGCAATGCGCGAGCTTCTGCATGGCATCGAGAACGCAGTCCTCACAATCGTCTGGCACGCGCAGGAGCCTGCATTCGTCAAACTCCGCTGGCGCGAGCCAACGCATACTGACGACCGCCGCAATTGCGCCGTTCGCAATCGCCGCCTCGACATAATCATGCCCGTCTGCGCGCTCACCCTTCACCGCAAAAAACAACTCACCCGCGCCCACCGTACGCGAGTCGATCGAATACCCAACCGCTTCGTTCGCCGAATCGAACTCTCCTTCCGCATGAATCCAGTCGGCGATCTGTCCCAGCGTCAGCGTCATCGTGTTTCCTCACTGAATAGGATGCGCAACACGCGAGCGGCCTCAGCAACGTCATCGAAAGGCACTCCGCCCTCAGCAAAAATCTGCACCTTCTCATGCCCCTTGCCGGCTAGTAGAACGATGTCCCCAGGCCGGGCGGCGCGAATTGCCACCTCAATCGCCGCTCGCCGATCCTGTTCCACCACAAGCGCCGCACTCGTGTCGCGCATGCCTTCGAGGATCTGGTCGATGATCGCCCGAGGATCTTCCCTGCGCGGATTGTCGCTCGTTACCACGACGAGATCACTGTTCTCTCCAGCCACGCGGCCCATCTTCGGGCGCTTCGTCACATCACGTTCGCCGCCGCAGCCGAACATCGTGATAACGCGGCCGCCATCATCCTGCACGAGCCCACGTCCAAGCCCAATCAGGTTGATCAATGCGTCCTCCGTATGCGCATAATCGACGACTACCGTGAACCCCGCTGCGCGCGAACCTAGCACGACTTCAAAACGCCCCGGGACCTGACGCAACGCTTCCGTCGCACTTACAATTTGCGACATCCTTAGCCCGCGTGCAGACGCAGCGCACACCGCCGCCAGCAGGTTGTACACATTCACCCGGCCCGTCAGCGGAGACCGCATCTCGAATTCGCCAAGCGGTGTCTGTAGCACAAAGTACGTTCCACCCGCCCGAAGAGCGACACTCTTCGCACGCCACGCCCCCGCGTCGATCCCATATGTTACGACCGCGTCATCAACTGTCGCCGCCACCATCTGCAGCGCCGCGGGGTCGTCGGCATTGATTACCGCAATACGCGGCGCGGGCGCACCAACCCCTCGAAACATCCGCGCCTTCGCCTCCGCGTACTTCTCCATCGTGCCGTGATAATCCAAATGATCCTGCGTTAAATTCGTGAACATCGCAACATCCACCGGTATCCCCCACACGCGCTCCTGCTCAAGCGCATGCGAACTCATCTCCATCACCACTTCCGTGCAGCCCGCGGCTACACCTTCGGCGAACAACGCCAGCAGATCGCGGGACTCCGGCGTCGTGTGCTCGCTCGCGCGCACGTCGCCCCCAATGTGCGTTTCGATAGTGCCCACCAGCACGCACTTCCGCCCCGCGCTCGTCAGCATCTGCTCCAGCAGAAACGCTGTCGTGGTCTTTCCGTTGGTGCCGGTGACCGCGCTGATGTTCAGCTTGTCCTGTGGTCGCCCAAACACAGCGGAACTCACCTCGGCCAGTGCCCGGCGTCCATGCGCCACCAGCGCCGACGGAAACTCCGAACTGCTCAAATGCTCGAACGCCTTGCGAGAATCCGTCACCACCGCCGCCGCGCCATTCGCTATCGCGTACTCGATATGCTGATTCCCGTCGGTGGACTCTCCGCCCATTGCAACGAAGACTTCGCCCGATTGCACGCGCCGTGAATCGTAATGGACCCCACTAATTTCGACGGGGCGGCTAGCGTTCGAAGCGAGCACATTCACGTTTGCCAGCATATCGATCCATTGCATACCGGCGATCCTTAGCGTTCTAAGCAATTCTGAAGTTATGCTGCCTATCGTGTGAAACGCACAACAATCTCCGTGCCCAGCGGCACAATCGTCCCCGCTACCGGCACCTGCTCGCGTGCAAGGCCGCTGCCCACTGGCTGCACACGCAATCCTGCTGCGCTCGCCATTTGCACCACGGTCCGCAGCCCATCGCCAATAAACTCTGGTACCGCCACCCGTTGGTCTGGATCCACAAGCACCTCATGCGTACCGCGCTGTTCCACCGCCGGCTGAATTCTGGGGGCGCTCAGTGGACGCATGTCGTTTGCCGCATCGGGCATGGCCGAGTTTGTGTTTCCGCTGGCATGGAACTTTGCCAGCACCTTCTCCGATAGCAGCTTCACCCCGCTGCGCGGCCTGGCCTCGGCCAGCGCGGTCTCGTGTGCGCGCATTTCCTCGGCCGCACTGTCTGCCTGCACGTTCGCAGCCATCGCGGCGGAGTTCGCCGGCTGGCGCAGAGGATCGTCAGCTGGCAAGCTATTGACCTCATCGAACATTGCCGTCAGGTCCGCGCCATTGTCCGCGGGTGTGTCGTCATGCTCTTTGGCGCTCGCGACCGCCAGCATCTCTTTTTTCGTCTTTAGGGGCTGATCGTGAGGTACGCCGAGGTACTCCAGAACCTGCTGCGCGACATCCTGAAACACGGGTGCCGACACCGTTCCGCCATAACCCGTGCCGACCGTCGGAGTGTCAATCACCACAGCAATCGATATCGCAGGCGAGCTCACGGGCGCGAACCCCGCGAAGCTGGCCACCAGCTTCGTATGCGAGTACGTGTGCGTCGCCGGGTCGATCTTGTTCGCCGTACCGGTCTTGCCGCCGGCGCTGTAGCCATTCAACTGCGCGCCCTTGCCGGTGCCTTCGGTTACGATGCCTTGCATGATTGCGCGCATCTTCGCTGCGGTGAGTTCCTTGATCACGCGATGCGATCCCTCCGGCAGCGTCGCTGGAAGCTGATACGTCGGATGGAACGCCGCAGGCTTCAACCGCGGGTCGCCCTTCATCTCGTCGGTGGACTCCAGCAGCACGTGCGGCGCGATGTATACGCCGCCGTTCGCAATGGTCGAAACCATCGTCACCAGTTGCACCGGAGTCACCGCCACTTCCTGCCCAATGGCGATCGAGAGAATGCTCGTAGCGCCCCATTTACGCGGCTTTTGCAGCAGTCCGCGCGTTTCGCTGGGTAGCTCCACTCCAGAGCGCTCTCCGAAACCATAGCCCTTGATGTAGTCGTAGAACTTGTTCGCACCTACCTTGAGTGCCATCTTCGCCGCGCCGACATCGCTCGAATGCTCCAACGCATACTGCACCGTCACCCGCCCGAAGTGGTCGGCCTTGTCATCGTGCAGCGTGCGCCCATACATGGTCATGGCGCCGCCCTGGCAATCCACAATGTCCGTCGGTTCGACACCCGCCGCGTCGATCGCGGCGGAGTAAGCAACCAGCTTGAACGTCGATCCCGGCTCATACACGTTGCTCACGGCCAGATTGATCAGCGATTCCGCGTCAAGGTGGCGCGAATCATTGGGGTTAAAGCGAGGAGATACCGCGAGCGCCAGAATCTGCCCCGTGTGCGGATCCTGCACCACGATGGTGCCGTGACGCGCCTTCACCTTCGCGACCTGCGCGTCTAGCGCGCGCTCCGCGATGTACTGGATATTGGCATCGATGGACAGCACCAGGTTCTCGCCCGCCATCGGCTGCTGCTCGTCCGAACCCATCACATGATGCTTCGCATCGACTGCCGTGAGCCTGTGTCCGGGCGTCCCATGCAACTCTGAATCGAAGTTCAGCTCCAGCCCGCCGAGCCCCGTATCTTCCGTGCCGACATAGCCTAGTACATGCGCGGCAAGATTGCCGTTCGGATAAAAGCGCTTGTCCTCGTCGGTCAGGTAAACGCCCTTCAAGTTCAGCTCGCGCACACGCGCCGCAATCACCGGGTCGAGTTTCCTCGCGACCCAGGCAAAGCTTTTTGGCGCATTGAAGCGTGCGAGCATTTGATGCTCGGTGGTGAAATGGTCAAGCTCGTCGGTATGTACGATACGCGCCAGCAACGCCGCTGCTTGCGCACGATTCTCGCCCAGCTCGATCGGCACGGCGTAGACGCTCTCAGCATGGACGGTCATCGCCAGTTCGCGTAGATTGCGGTCGTAGACTACGCCGCGCCGAGGAGCGACTTCGAACGTCCGTTGCTGCTGCCGCGCCGCGCGCTCCACGAAGTCACCGTGGCGCACAATCTGCAGCCAGCCCAGCTTGAACACAATCGCGCCCATCCAAAGGCAAAAGAGACACGCCACCCAGACGAAGCGTGCCCGTCGAATGGATGCGGTCAACGTCTGACGTGGCGCCTTCTTCATCACTTCAACCTCTTCGGATTTTTATCAGTCCCGCAGACCGATTCCTTGAACCTGCGCCTGCGCCAGCACAGCTGCGCCGGTTCCAGAACCGTCCGGTCGAACCACCTGGCCGGGAGTGGGCGAATCCAGGCCCAGTTGTTTTGCAATGTGATCGATGCGGGCAGGCTCGCTCAACTGCGCCTCCGTCAAACGGAGCTTGCGGTTGACCTCGCGCAATTGTTCTACCTGCTGCTTCTGCGATTCCACTGAATAGCCCACCTCGATCGACGCCAGGTGCTGCCAGACATACACCATCGTGAACGCGAAGAAGAACACCATCGCGACCGAAAAGCGACGCATTTCGCGGCGGCGCTCAGGGTCATCCGCCTTGACGATGCGTGTGTTGTCGATGTGCTTGGCGAAAAACATTTCAGGGGTAGGCCCGCGGCGGCGCGAGCGCTGCTGCTCGTACACATGTCGATTGCGCGCTGCAACGCCCGCCGCACGGCCATGTGCCGGCTGCCGCGAGTGCATCCGCTCCATCTCCTGCCCCGCCAATGCCATCGTCGCCATTACTGCCTCCAAAAACGGTCTGCTTGCGACTTCAGTCCCCGATCTCTGATCCTAAGAACAACCCGGGCCGAGGTTGCTGATAGGGGGAAGGGACTTTTTCGTACGTGGGTGTCTTTCGCCAGAAAGCACGGCAGGACAACCCCGGCCCGATCTCAAAGAGAGACTTCTAAACTTTCTGCGCTGCGCGCATCTTTGCGCTGCGCGATCGCGGATTCCTCAGGGACTCCTGCTCACTCGCCACGATCGGCTTCTTGGTCAAGACTTCCAGCAAGCCCAGCTTTGCCTGGTCCCGAAACGCATCCTTGACCAGCCGGTCCTCCAGCGAGTGGAAGCTGATCAATGCCACTCGCCCGCCCGGCTTCAGCAGAGACCCCGCGCTTTTCAGCAGCGATTGAATCTCTCCCAGCTCATCATTCACTCGAATTCGAAGCGCTTGAAAGGTGCGGGTTGCGGGATGAATCTTGTCGCCTTTCATTGATGGGGCGACGGCCGTTATCACGCGAGCAAGTTCCGCTGTTGTGCTAATCGGCCGCGCCCGCACAATGGCTCTGGCGATTCTCCGCGACCTCCTTTCCTCTCCGAATTCGTAAATCAGGTCCGCGAGTACCTCCTCGTTTTCCTGATTTACCACCTGTTCGGCCGTTTCTCCGCTGCGCGTATCCATACGCATGTCCAGCGGCCCGTCGGCCCGAAAACTAAATCCTCTGTGCGCCTCATCCAGCTGCAGGCTGCTCACTCCAAAGTCGGCCAGCAAACCATCCAGGCTGCCCGGAGCGATCTCGTTCATAGCTTGCGAGAACTCTTTCTGCACATACCGCACATCCGGCATGTCCTCTCCAAGCTCCTCGGCCACTACTGCCAGCCTTGCCTGCGCTTTCGCCATCGCTTCTGCGTCGCGATCGAAGCAGATCAGCTTGCCTGCCCCGCCCAGCCGTCTCGCGATCGCAGCCGAGTGGCCTCCAAGCCCCAGCGTCGCATCCACAATCACGCCGCCTGCACGCACATTCAGGTAATTCAAACTCTCTTCCAAAAGAACCGGTACATGTTGCGGCCTCTCCATCGCATCCGCCTCACATGCGTCCCCTGGGGGACTCACTTCCTCTTACAACCCAAGCCCGGCGAGGGCAGCCTGGTCTTCCACACTCAGCGGAGCCGCACTGAGCTCTGCCTCAAACATTTCGCGGTTCGCCACTTCGAGATACGTCTGCTTCCCGAAGACCACAACGTCCGCCGCTTCCCTGCTACCAACCTTGGCCGACTCCCGCAGCACTTGGGGAATCAGTAGACGTCCCTGGTTGTCCATCTCTGCCATCTGGCCGTAGTAACTCGTTACATCAAGAAATTTCTGCTTCGCCGGGTTCAGGTTGGGGATAGTGGCTAACCGCGCTTCTACCTCTTCCCACGCTTTCAACGGCCAGATCTCGGCGCGCTTGCCATCCTTGCTGGTGATGTAGAACACCTGTCTCTCATCCGGCCCGCCCAGCAGCAGTCCTTTGAAGTCAGCCGGGACCTTCAACCGACCCTTCTCGTCGACGCGTGCTGGATGATTTCCGCGAAACATCTTCAACTCCAGCCGAACCCAGACAGGTATTAGGTTCAAACTCTTTGCGACGGTAGAATCAGGGCAGATTCCTGACTTGACTGCGTTACTTTAGCCCTTTTTGACCACTTCAGACCACCCCGCACCACCAGACTGACCCGTAAAGGCGTTGATGTAAAGCCCTAAATTGGTATTGGGAGCCTTGTTTTCCACGCGAAATGTGGAAAAACCAGCGGCTTGTGGGTAGCTCTACCGACAACACTACATCTTGTGTTAACCGCTGGGAGTCGTGTCATACCGCTTACTTGCCACGGCATCTTTGCTTCTGTTAGCGAATATAAAGCGAAAGTCGCTAACTCCTTATCCTGGCTTTACTCCGCACGCCGCACCTGCTGTCGGTGCCACCTTATGAACCACAGCAGATATGCCAGCACAGCCAGGTTCACCAACAGGAGCCCTGCGCGCATGGCATTCCCATGCTTGAACAACTCAAAGAGCTCCCATGGAAGGGCGCAGGTGGTGAGGATGAGCGTCAAGTACTCGGCCCAGGTCTGCTCCAGCCACAGCCCGATACCCTCAGTCAGGGATACGCAAGCATAAAGAATGGAAAGCCCGCTGACCGTGCGGAGTTGGCGTCCGCTGATCAGGTCCGCCTTGTCCTGCAGCATCGAAACGAACCGGCCTTCCGGGTCGCGGTGGAGGAGCATCGCGATCTTTAGAAGTACGTCCCCCAGGTTCTTGTGCACCAGGTGGAGTGCGCCCAAGCCGAGTGCCAGGAAGAAAGCGGCCTTTGCCAGCTTGAACACAGCGATGGCGAGCAGGCCGCGTGCGCGACCAGCCTTTCCCTCCGGCGGTGCACTGTTCGGCGCTGGCTCAACAGCCGGCTGCATTTCGTGACCCTTTTCCTCGGATGTTTCAATCATGGCGCGGCCCTGCTGCACTCAGTTGACGGTTCCCAGCGCGCTTTGTCAACGCCATCCAAGCGCGCCCTCAGTCCCCTGCTTGTGCTTCCCATCAACAACCCAACCGCTACGTACCGTCGGGTCACTTCCGTCTGTTCCCGTTTCGAAGATTGTCCGTTCGTTGAGTATCCCTGTGCATCTACACACACGTTCGCGCAATCCAGTTTCTACCTCGACTCGTTACTACATTGTGCGACCAGCGGTAGTTGGGAGTATTGCGGTCGGGCCGAAGAAGAGTATTTCGTAAGGGAGAAAGAAAAATGAAGAAGTCACTGCTTACACTGATGGCCGGCGCAGCGCTCGCTATCACGTCGATGTCCGCCATGGCGCAGAAGAACCCGGACGTTGGCGGCGCGCCGATGTTTGCCAACAAGACCATCGTTGCCAATGCGGTCAACTCGCCGATTCACAAGACGCTCGTCGCTGCCGTCAAGGCTGCCGGCCTGGTCGACACGCTAAACAGCGCGGGCCCCTTCACCGTATTCGCTCCGACCGACGACGCCTTCGCCAAGCTGCCTGCGGGCACTGTCGATACGCTCGTACAGCCTGAGAACAAGGCCACGCTTACCAAGATCCTGACCTACCACGTCGTCCCCGGCAAGATCACCTCGAAGGACCTCGTCAAGCTGATCAAGAAGGGCGGCGGAACCTACTCGGTGGCGACCGTAGAGAGCGGTAAGCTCACCTTCACCATGGAGGGTTCGGGAATCAAGATCACCGACGAAAAGGGCGGCTCTGCGATGGTTACCACCGCCGATGTCATGCAGTCGAACGGCGTAATCCACGTCATCGATACCGTATTGATGCCCAGCTAACCTCCCCGCACTTCAGATCGAAGCGGCGTCCTCGAAAGGGACGCCGCTTTTTGTTGGCCTGCAGATTGCCCCACGCCGGATGGTTCGACATCGGTTCTTTGCAGCCCCAAGCTGTAGCATCGTCCCATGCGCCTTGATCGCCGAAATTTCCTGTCCTTCTCTGCTGCCGCCGCAGCCGCGTCTGCCCTGCCCGCCGCCGCCGAGACAGCCAAGCCCGGCAACCTGCGATTTGTCTTCTTCACTGACACGCACACCCAGCCCGAGTTGCGGGCCGCCGACGGCACCGCCCAGGCCATGCGCCGCATCGTTGAGTTGAAGCCTGACTTCTGCATCCAGGGCGGCGACCACTGCTTCGATATCAACGCCGTTCCTCGTGAGCGTGCCATGTTGCTGCTCGACCTGTACCGTCGTACCGAGCATGCGCTGGACGGCATCCCTGTCCACCACACGCTGGGCAACCACGACGTCTTTGGCACCGCGCCGGCCGCCGCAATTCCCGCCACGGACCCGCTCTACGGCAAGAAGGCATTCGAGCAGCAGTACAACTCGAAGACCTTCTACTCCTTCGACCGCAAAGGCTATCACTTCATCATTCTCGACTCGGTCGGAATCACGCCGGACGGCGAGTTCGAGGGCCGAGTGGACACCGCGCAACTCACGTGGCTTGCAGCCGATCTGGCCGCCCTTGCTGCCGGTACGCCCGTCGTCGTTGTTTCGCACATCCCCCTGGTCAGCGCTATCGGACAGTACAAGCCCGACGACCGCGTCGCCGGGAAGAAACACAACTACTTCCTCGTAGACAACTCCTACGACGTACTTCCCCTCTTTGAAGCGCACAACGTGATCGCAGTGCTCCAAGGCCATACGCACGTCAATGAGACCGTCTACTGGCGCAATACGCCCTACATCACAAGCGGAGCGGTCAGCGGCAACTGGTGGAAAGGATCGCGCTGGGGAACGCCCGAGGGCTATACCATCGTGGAGCTTGTCGCCGGGCGCGCCCACTGGCGTTATGACACTTACGGATGGAACTCGGCGGCTGCTGAAGTAGACCCTCTGTCTCCCTTACGAAACCCGCGGCACACATCGTCGCCGCGGCCGCAGTTCGATCTTCTTTAAAGTTCGATCCCCAACTCCAAGCATCCAACGTCATATTCGCCGCGTACCCGGCAACAAGGAGACAACACATGCTGCAGATTACAGACGCTCGCCGCATCATCGCGGCGGCTACGGAGCTCGCCCAGAAGATGGGCCAACCCATGAACATAGCGGTCGTGGACGAAGGCGGCAACCTGCTCGCCTTCGAACGAATGCCCAATGCCTGGCTGGGATCCATCAACATCGCCATCAATAAGGCCTGGACTTCGCGCGCGTTCGACATCGAAACGAAGGCGCTTGGCGAAAACTCGCAGCCCGACGATCAGTTCTTCGGCATCCATGCCTCCAACGGCGGCAAGGTGATGATCTTTGCCGGTGGCGTCCCCCTTAAGCGGGACGGCAAGGTCGTCGGCGGTCTCGGCATCAGCGGCGGGTCCGGCAAGCAGGATCACGCCATAGCCGAAGCCGGCGCCGCTGCCTTGTAAGCGCCGGGCGGCTTCAGATAAGCACGAGCAAAGCCCCGCTTGAGGCGGGGCTTTGCTCTGGCGCTGAAACCAAGTTCCTCGCCGCTTTTACTTCGAAAAAATCGTATTTCCCGGCGTAGTCTCCTCATTGTTGTGAAGTCGCTTCTGCGCGCGCTTGGCCGACTCCATCGCGTCCTTATCGAGCTGACTTTCTGTGCCGTCCGACTCGATCGCCTCGTGCGAAGGCCGAACAGCGCTCTTGGTGGAATTCAGATTCAGATTGCTTGACCCGTCTGTGTTGTTCATACATCACCTCGACGTATGAGACAGCCGCCCAGCTGTCCGGCGTTGCCTGCGAGCTTTGCTACCATTTCAGCAAGCGGCCTCCATGACCCCATCTCTCGACCCGATCGCCTTGCATCAATCCGCTCTCGTCATCGACACCCATGCCGACACCCCCCAGCGCTTCGTGGACGACGGGTGGAACTTCTCTGACCCGCTCGGCGAAGGCATGTTAAATCTCGAGTCCGCCCGCGCCGGGAGCCTGGCCGCAGAATTCTTTGCTGCCTGGGCTGAGCCCGTGCAATGGCGAGGCCGCTACGCTTTCCGCACCCTGCAACTCATCGACTCCGTCCTCGAGCAGGTCCGCAAACATCCCGATTTCATGCGCTTGTGCCTCACCCCGGCAGACATCGTCGAAGCCCACACGGCCGGCCAGTTCGCCGCGCTGATCGGCATCGAAGGAGGCCATTCCATCGAGGCCGACCTCGGCCTGCTTCGCCTCTACCATCAGCTCGGCGTCCGCTACATGACCCTCACCTGGTCGAACTCTAACGAGTGGGCCGACAGCTCAGGCGATCTCGATGACCCCGATGTCACACACCACAACGGTCTCACGCTCTTCGGTCGCAGCGTCGTGCGCGAGATGAACCGACTGGGCATGATGGTCGACGTTTCGCACGTCTCCGATAAGACGTTCTGGGACGTCCTCCAGACCACCCATGCTCCCATCATCGCCTCGCACTCCAGCGCCCGAGCGCTCACCGACTCACCGCGCAACCTGACCGACGAGCAACTCCGCGCCATCGCCACCAACAACGGGGTCGTCATGGTGAACTTTTACCCCGCTTTCATCGACGATCACTGGCGAGCCACCTGGGCCGCGACGCTGGCGCAGCGCGACCCGCTCTATGCAGCCGCCTCTGCTCCCTTCGTTCAGCGCGGCGAGCCTGTGCCTTACGGCGTTCCCCTCGCCGTCGACCGTGCCTTCTACGCCGAGCACATGCAGGCCACGCTGCCCCTCGCGCCGCTCTCTTCACTGATCGACCACTTCGACCACGTCGCGAAGGTCGCTGGCATCGACCACGTTGGCATCGGCACCGACTTCGACGGTTTTGCTCTGCTACCGGACGGCATCCGCAGCGCCGCCGACCTGCCGAAGATCACCACAAACTTTGTGGCGAGGGGCTATTCGGCCGAGCAGATAAAGAAGATTCTCGGCGGAAATTTGCTGCGCGTGTTTGCCGACGTGCAAGCCGAGTCCAGCAGGGAGTAGCAAGAGTTGCAGCGCTCCAGCTACTACTTGCTCGCCAGGATTTCCATATTCTCAATCTTGAGATCGTTCGAGAACAGCTCTGAAGCATTCGCCATCAGCGCCTTGGCGATCGCGCCGTTCATGTGGGCGTCACGGCCTGCCTCATCGTCGAACGTGTCGAACACACCGTACATTCCCGGCCCCATCTTTACGCCGTACCACGTCACGGTCTGTGGCTCGTCATTGGACATCGCCGCGCCCTGCTTCAGAAACGCTTCCACGTCCGCCTCTTTGCCAGCCTTGGCCTTCAACATCACCCAGATTGCCTGCTTCGCCATACTCACTTCCTCCGTTTACTTTCCTCGACGCCGTTACGTTCCAGGCGGCATCTTAAGATAACAGGAGAAGCCGACTATGAGCACACGCCCCTCACTCGCCAAAGGCCTCATCACCGGTCTCACCGCAGGCATTGCCGCGACGCTGGTTATGGACCAGTTTTTGTGCGTTCTAGCATCAGCCCACAAGGCCGCCGAGAAAAGGAAGAAGCTGGCCGACGGCGAGTCGCCCTGGTTGATCGCCAATGAGCAGGCGCAAAAGCAGATCAAAGAGCAGCAGAGCGAAGGTTCAACGGACAAGGTCGCACGCAAGATAGCCGAAACCGCCGGCAGGTCTATCCCCAGGGAAGATCTCAAGTTCGCTGGACAGGCCGTCCACTACACCTTCGGCACGCTCATGGGCGTCTGCTACTCCGCCGCGGCCGAGTTCTTTCCCACCATCACCACCGGCTCCGGAACTGCGTTCGGCACGCTGCTTTTCCTGGGGGGCGATGAGGTGGCCGTACCCGCCTTCCACCTTGCGCCGCCTCCGACCGAAACACCCGCTAGTTCGCAACTCGAGCACTGGGCTGCCCACATCGTCTACGGCGGCGCTCTCGAGTTGTCCCGCAACATGGTGCGGCGCCTTCTGTAAGGCCGTGTGCGTTTTGCTCCAGGCTGCGATTGCGATAGCCTTATACCCGGAGAGTGTTTCGAATCGTGAACTTTCGCATCCTTGTCTCCAGCCTGTTCCTTGGCTCCGCAATCAGCGCAGCGCAGACTCCGGCGCCCGCGCCTCTGCCGGATGCGCCCAGCGCCACTCCGCAGCTGCCTCAGGCGCCCACCCCCACCGGCCCCACTGCCGTCATCGATACGTCCATGGGCCGCCTCGCCTGCAAGCTCTTCAGCGCGCAATCGCCGGTAGCCACGGCCAACTTCATCAGCCTCGCAGAAGGCACTAAACCTTGGACCGACCCTACTACCCAGAAGAAAGTTTCCGGCAAGAGCTACTACGCCGGCACGACGTTCCACCGCGTCATTCCAAACTTTATGATCCAGGGGGGCGACCGGGTCGGCGACGGCTCTGGAGATGCAGGCTACTTCTTCGACAACGAAACGACCCCGGGCCTGGTTTTCGACGTACCCGGCCGTCTCGCCATGGCCAACGCCGGCCCCAACACCAACGGAACGCAGTTCTTCATCACCGAGCAGGCCGTGCCACAACTGGACGGCAAATACAGCATCTTCGGTCAATGCGACGAGCATACGATCACCCTCGTCAGCGCAATCGCCCGGGTCGAGCGCAACGGGTCCGACAAACCGATCACGCCTGTCGTCATCAACAAAATCACCATCGTAAAGGAAGGCCAGGCGATGCCACCTGTTCCCCCCGGACCACAAAATGTCGTCCCCGAGGGCCAGTCGCCGGTCAGCGTCCCACGCAGCGCGCCGCCACAATAGCTTTTCCTGCGGTCATACTTTTGTCATCCTTCGCCGCAGGCGAAGGGTCCGCTTTCCCCTCCCAACGCTGCTAAAACAGCCCCACTCGCAAGGAGATCCACGAATGTCCACCGCAACCTTCAAGACTTCTCAAGGCACCATCGTTTGCAAGCTGTTCGACCAGGACGCACCGGAAACCGTCGCCAACTTCATCGGCCTCGCCGAGGGCAGCAAAGACTGGACCAGCCGCAGCAAGAAGGGTGCCAATCTGTATGACGGCACCATCTTCCACCGCGTGATTCCGCAGTTCATGATCCAGGCAGGAGACCCGGAAGGCACCGGCATGGGTGGCCCAGGGTACAAGTTCGCCGACGAAACCAAAGGCTCGCCCCACGACTTCAAGAAGCCCGGCAAGCTGGCCATGGCAAATTCCGGCCCCAACACCAACGGTTCACAATTCTTCATTACCGTTACCGATACCAGCTGGCTCACCGGCAAGCACACCATCTTCGGCGAAGTGACAGAAGGCTATGACGTGGTCGAGAAGATCAGCAGCGTACCTCGAGATGGCATGGACCGCCCCAAAACCCCAGTCGTGCTCGAAAGCGTCACCATCGAAAAGTCGTAACTTACGTCCGTAGAATCACTCGTCGTTCGAATCACTGGCCCTCCGCGACTCTGCGGAGGGCTTCTGCCTAGGCCACAGCGGGGATAGCTGTCCTTCGCCGCCCTTTAAACCAGTGCATGATTGGCAGTTCCACCCAGCGGTACACAAGCAGCCCGAACAGCGTCGACAGAGCCACCGACAGAATCATCCCCAGCCAGATCGCATGGCTCCCGGCACCGAGCGACTGCAAAATCAGACCTGCTGCCGGCAGGGCGAATCCATGGACCAGATAGATGGAGTACGACGCGTCCCCCAGGGCCAGCCCCCATCGAGGCATTTGGCGGCCCAACCGTCGCTCCAGCGCGATCGCCCCGCAGACGATCGCGGTGGCAGGAAGGCCCCACCCGAGGCCGCGCCAGAAAGAAAAGTTAGGCCACACCATGCTGGTCAGAAAATAAAAACCACATAGCACCAAGAGAACTGCAAGGGTTGCCGGAAGCTTCCTCACCCACGGCAGGAAACTCGCTAGCAAAATGCCGCTCAGAAACTCCAGAACCAGCGTGTTCTCGTACCACCCAAGAGGAAAACCAACGCTCGGCTGAACCACAAGGCGCAACAACCCGATCGCCAGCAGGATAGGCGCCAGAACCTTCAACACCGACCCGCGAAATGCCAGTGCAACCGCAAACAGCGCGTAAAACATCACCTCGAAGTTGAGCGTCCAGCCCACCACCACCACCGGCTCCACAGTATTCTGCGGACTCAAGCTCGGCCAGAACAGGAACGACGCAACTACGTGCCCCGGTCCGCCGAGCGCATTCACAGCCAGAGTCGGCACAGCCACCAGGACAAGAACCTTCGCCGCCGTCACCAGCCAGTAGAGAGGAACTATGCGCTCTATACGGCGCGCCAGAAACGTCCTTGCCGGGTGCGCTGTCCCGCGAAGCGGAACTGCCGAAATCGTCATCACGAAGCCACTGATAACGAAGAAAATATCGACGCCCGCCGCGCCTTGAATCCAGTTGCCAATCGGCAGGCCGTTGCGTTGCCAAAGCATAATTGTCGCGTGATGCGCCACCACCATCAGTGCGGCCACCGCGCGCAGCACCTGGATCAGAAGATACGTCGGGCGGCTGGCGGTGGGACCTTCCTGCCAATGGTCCACACCGCGCGCGCCCTCGGTCATATCGCTACGCCACGCCGATGACGGTACAAAGTTCGCGCACCGAATCCGCACTTTTGTTCAGCGCGGCCTGCTCTTCGGGCGTCAGCTTGATCTCGATAATCTGCTCCAGACCCTTCGCTCCCAGCTTGCAGGGAACACCGACATACAGCCCGTGGATGCCGTACTCGCCCTGCAGATACGCCGCGCACGGCAGGATTTTTTTCTTGTCTTTCAGGATCGCTTCGACCATCTCCACCGCCGCAGCCGAAGGCGCGTAGTACGCGGAGCCGGTCTTCAGGTGCTTCACGATCTCCGCGCCGCCATTGGCCGTGCGCGACTCCAGTTCCTTCAGGCGGTCGGGCGCAATCAGCTCCGTTATCGGGATCCCCGCCATCGTCGAGTAGCGCGACAGCGGCACCATCGTATCGCCGTGGCCGCCCAGAACGAAGGCCGTCACGTTCTCCACCGACACCTGCAATTCCTCAGCGATGAATGTCCGGAAGCGCGCCGAGTCCAGTACGCCCGCCATGCCAATCACACGCTCACGCGGCAATCCCGCCTTCTTGAAAGCGGTCTGCGCCATCGCGTCCAACGGGTTCGACACGATGATAAAAATCGCATCCGGAGATGCCGCGACGGCCTTCTCCACTACCTGCGACATGATGCCGAAATTTGTATGCAGCAGGTCGTCGCGGCTCATCCCCGGCTTGCGCGCTATACCCGCCGTGATCACCACGATGTCGGAGTTTGCCGTGTCGGCATAGTCGTTGGTCCCCGTTATCGCCACGTCGCGCTTCTCGACCGGCATGGCCTGCAGCAGGTCGAGCGCTTTACCCTGTGGCACGCCCTCAATGACGTCGATCAACACAACATCCGCAAGCTCTTTCGCGGCGATCCAGTGAGCGGCAGTAGCGCCGACATTGCCGGCACCCACGATAGTGACCTTCTTACGCATTGCTTTTGAGTTCCTTCGAAATAGGCGTTACGAGACGCCTTCCATGATACTTGGCGACGGACGAAAGCGCCTCGGACGTGCGAACAGCGCACGGTGCAGTAGGAAACGCCCGGCTCAGCGAGGTCTTGAATACCGGCGGAAAGCGAAACCCGAAAGTGACTACGCGGCGTGCCAATCGAAACAGCCGTGCGTGGCCGATTGACGGGTGGGGACGCGTTCACGGGCCTATGCCATATCGATCCGTTGCTGTTTCGCTAACGCGCGGCAACTCACCCCATATTTTCAATCATCCGGTCCGCAAATTCACTCGTCTTCGCCTTGGTCGCGCCCTGCATCTGCCGTTCGAAGTCATACGTCACAAACTTCTGCAGTATCGTCTTTTCCATGGAGCTTTCGATCAGCCGCGCCGCCTCGGTCCAGCCCAGAAAATCGAATAGCATCACGCCCGAGAGGATCACCGAACCTGGATTGATGACATCCTTGTCCGCATATTTGGGCGCCGTTCCATGCGTGGCTTCAAACACCGCAAAGCCATCCCCAATGTTCGCGCCGGGCGCGATACCCAGGCCGCCCACCTGGGCCGCGGCTGCGTCGGAAATGTAATCGCCGTTCAAGTTCGTGGTGGCCAGCACGCTATAGTCGCTGGGCCGGATGATGATCTGCTGAAAGATCGAGTCGGCAATTCGATCGTTGACCATAATTTTGCTCTGCCACTTTCCTGCGCCATGGGTCGCTCCAATACTCGCCACGACGTCCTTCACCTCCTGCACGATGCCCTCGCCGAACTCCTTCGCCGCAAACTCGACGCCCGGCTCCACGAGCGCGGCGTTTTCTTCCGGCGTCAGGTTCGGATTGTCGTCGAGGTTCCCGAGAATCCAGCTCTCGCGCTCGGTAATTACGTGCTCTCGAAACTCCTCCGTCGCGACTTCGTATCCCCACTCGCGGAACGCGCCTTCCGTAAACTTCTGAATGTTCCCCTTGTGCACCAGCGTTACGGTCTTGCGCTCGTTCTTGATCGCATACGCTATCGCCGCACGCACAAGCCGCTTTGATCCGGTGATCGAGATCGGCTTCACACCCACACCGGAGTCCAGCCGAATCTTCTTTTTGCTGCCTTTCAACATGTCGTCGTTCACAAAGGATATGAACTTCGCCGCTTCCGGCGTTCCCTCGCGGAACTCGATGCCGGCGTAGATGTCTTCCGTGTTCTCGCGAAAGATCACAACGTCCAGCTTTTCCGGATGCTTCACCGGACTGGGCACACCGCTGTAATACTTCACCGGCCGGATGCACTGATAAAGATCCATCAGCTGACGCAACGCCACATTCAGGCTGCGAATCCCGCCACCGACCGGCGTTGTAAGTGGACCCTTAATGGAAACGCGAAAGTCTACCGTTGCTTTTACGGTGTCGTCGGGCAACCAGTCCTGAGTTTTGCGATAGCTCTTCTCGCCCGCAAGCACCTCGTACCATCGCACGACTCGCTTGCCGCCATAGGCCTTCTCCACCGCCGACTCAAACACGCGTTGCGAGGCGCGCCAGATATCCCGTCCCGTCCCATCTCCCTCGATAAACGGAATGATGGGGTTGTCCGGCACGATGTACTTGCCGTCCGCATACTGAATCGCCCGCCCATCTGTTGGCACCGGGAGTCCGTTGTAGCTCTGCTGCATGGATGGTCACGCTCCTGCCTTTTCGAATGCACAAAACGCTAACATCCAAGCAGCGTGCATGGCTACCCCAGTGTCTGGGGCCTTCAAATAGCGAGCACAACAGAAATGCCCCGGCCATCGGCCGGGGCATCCCGCAAAAAGAGTGCAGCTGTCTAAAACTGACCCCAGAGCAGCTGGTTATACACATCGTGGTGGAATTGAACCTCCGCGGGCTTGACGATGGTTCCCAAAAGCCGCGCGCATCGGTCGGCGGAAGCTTGCTTCAGGTCGGCGTACCGGTTCTTCACATCCTCGCCGAGAAGCGTAGTCGTCCACTCTGCGCCCCGAAAATCTTCCAGCGCCGTGTAGATGTTGTCCGGGAGATACCGCTCTGCCTGCCGCAGGTTCTTGATCTTCGCCGTGTCGCCGTGCAGGCCGCTCTTGAACACCGAGTAAAGCACCATATACGGATTAGCGTCGGGACCAACCGAACGGACCTCTACGCGCGCAGACTTCTCATTGCCGATCGGAATTCGCACCATCGAGCCGCGATCCGTTGCCGACGCTTTGATCTGGTTCGGCGCTTCAAAGTGGGGATCCAGCCTTCGATATGCATTCACGCTCGCATTCAGCAGTAGGCAGATATCGTTCCCGTGCGTCAATATGCGGTCCACAAACTGCCACGCCATTTTCGACACCTTTTCCTGCCCGTTCGGGTCCCAGAAGAGGTTCTTGCCCGCCTTGTTCGTAATCGAAACATTGGTGTGCATGCCGCTGCCGTTGACGCCGGTCACCGGCTTCGGCAGAAAGCTTGCCGTCATGCCCATCTGCGTCGCAACCTGGCGACAAATCAGCTTATAAAGCTGGATCTGGTCGGCCGCCGCCACTACCTCGCCATAGCTGTAATTGATCTCGAACTGCGAGGGTGCCACCTCCGGGTGGTCTTTCTCGTTCTCGAAGCCCATCGCGCGCTGCACTTCCGACACCGTATCGATGAACTCGCGCAACGGATCGCCTGGCAGCGAGTGATAATACCCGCCCTTGTTCACGTACTCGAAGCTGCCGCTCTCATGGAAGGTCCGCTCCGCGTCGATGCCTTCGAACAGAAACCCCTCAATCTCATTGGCCGCGTTCAATGTGTACCCATTACTTTCAAACATCTCGTTTGAAAAGTTCTTCAGCACACCGCGCAGATCGCCAGCGTAATGCTCGCCGTTCTTGTCGATCACCTCGCCAAACACCAGCACCTTGCCTGCCCCGAAAACGTCAGCCGGCGTCCAGTAGAACGCGCTCCAGTCGAGCCCCAGCCGCAGGTCACTTTCGCGCTGCGCCGTGAATCCGCGAATGGACGATCCATCGAACGTCAAATTGTCGTAGCTCTTGACCAGAAACTTCTTGTCGTAGTCGAGCATGTGCAACCGGCCTTCGAGGTCCGAGAACACTACTGTCACGGCCTTGATGCCGGGGGTGTCATTCAGGTACTGCAAACGCTCTTCGCGGATCACGTCAGCCGACACACGCTTTCTCCGCTGGTCTTTGGCCTTTAGATTCAGCTCTTCCAGCTCTTCGTAAGAAAGTTCCAGAAAATTGCGAAATTCACTCGACATGGCGCTCCTGACTGATGGCAACTGACGCTGCCTGGGGGATGGATTTGATGGGTGCGGAAGATGCTGGCTTTTAAGGCTTATCTGTATGGGTTTCCAGTCATAAACTTACCAGAAACCGGCCGTCAAACACCATATTCACAGCGCACGGCGGCTCAAGACCGAATCGCGCGCACCCTTCTCCGGCAATTACTGGTGCTGGCTCTACTCTCCGTTCCCTGTGCGGTCGGCTTGTCAAAGTCCGGTGTGCTACCCACACCGAGCTTTGTTAAATCTAGCCCTCTCGCGCCAACAGCGTTGGGATCGCTGGCTCCTGCGTGAGATAATTTTAGACGGGGCCACATCGTCTTGTGGCCGTTCTCAGCCGACTCGGCTATCCACCTGGAGGGTTTCAGACATTGGGCATGAATATGGTTCCTACGCGCCTTTTTTTCACCAAGGGCGTCGGCAAACACAAGGAGCGTCTGACCTCCTTTGAAATGGCACTGCGCGATGCAGGCATAGCTGCGCAGAATCTGGTGCGCGTCTCTTCGATCTTTCCGCCTCACTGCAAACTGATCCCCCGTAAAGAGGGCCTCAAGTTTCTGAACGCCGGCGAAGTGGTCTTCGCCGTTGTCGCTGAAAACTCCACGCGTGAAGCGCACCGTCTAGTCGTCTCTTCGATCGGCGTCGCCATCCCGACCGACAAAACCACTTACGGCTACCTCTCCGAGCACCACAGCTTCGGCGAGACCGAAGACCAGGCCGGCGACTATGCCGAGGAACTCGCCGCAGAAATGCTGGCCACCACCCTCGACGTGGACTTCGATCCGGACAAAAGCTGGGACGAGAAGAAGGAAATCTACCGCATCTCGAACAAGATCGTTCGCACCGCCAACGTCACGCAGTCTGCCGTCGGCGCCAAGAACGGCCACTGGACCACCACCATCGCCGCCGCCATCCTGTTGTTCGACGACAAGTAGTTCTCGCAAAACGCTCCGAAAAGAGCCGCCGTTGCTTGGCGGCCTTTTTGTTTGACCGTTAGCGGCTACCCGAAACTTCGCGCAGAGGTGCGGCGAACGCTGGATCGGTCGCCTGCCAAGCCGCGCTATTCCTGTCTCGATTTCACTATCGGCAGAGGCATTGAAACATTGGCTCGGAAATCTCGAGATGCAGTCACCGCGACAGGAGGACCGACATGCCCGATAACATCACCCGCGTAGCTCTCATCCAGATGTCCTGCTCCCCGGACACCCAATCCAATCTCGACAAGGCCGTCGCCCGCCTTCGCGAAGCCGCTCTCGGGGGTGCAAAGCTCGTATGCCTCCCCGAACTCTTCCGTGCCCAGTATTTCTGCCAGCGCGAAGATCACGCTCTGTTCTCGATAGCCGAGTCCATCCCCGGCCCCTCGACAGCGGCGCTTGCTGAAGTGGTCCGCGAGCATAAGCTCGTCGTGATCGCCAGCCTGTTCGAGCGCCGCGCCCCCGGCCTTTACCACAACACCGCCGCCATTCTCGACTACGCTTCGACCGCACTCGATAACGTCGCGGCTATCTACCGCAAGATGCATATCCCGGACGATCCGCTCTATTACGAGAAGTTCTACTTCACCCCCGGCGATCTCGGCTTCCAGGCTCAAAAGACTTCGGCCGGTCCAATCGGCACGCTGGTCTGCTGGGACCAGTGGTACCCCGAAGGCGCCCGCGTAACCGCGCTGAAAGGTGCCGAAACGCTCTTCTTCCCCACCGCCATCGGCTGGCACCCCAGCGAGAAGGCCGAATTTGGCGAGCGCCAGTATGACGCCTGGCAAACCATCCAGCGCGCGCACGCCATCGCCAACGGGGTCTTCGTCTGCGCCGTCAATCGCGTCGGTCACGAGTACGGCGATGTAGAGCACGAAGGCAGACTTATGCCCGGCCCCGGCGAGCACACACCGGACCACGGTCTCGAGTTCTGGGGTGGCTCTTTCATTGCCGACCCCTTCGGACGCATTATCGCCAAGGCATCGCACGACCAGGAAGAGATCCTCTACGCCGACCTTAACTCCGCCGAAGTCGAAATCACCCGCCAGCACTGGCCCTTCCTGCGCGACCGCCGTATCGATGCTTACGGCGGCATCACAAGCAGATTTCTTGACTAGAAGCTTTCCCGCTTCTCCAGGTGCGCCTCAACCTCTTTGCGTGTCCGCCACACATCACGCCATTGCTTATCGTGGAAAAGCGGCAATTGGTCAGTATGATGCGACGAGCCCGGCTGCGACGAGTCTCCGTACGACACCAGCGTCTTCACCTTCATTGGCGTCGAAAACTCTACGGCCAGCGTGAACCCGTCGCCATGAATCGGCGTCTTAACGCCCTCCAGCTGCGGCCCGTAGGTCACCACCCGGAAGATGCCCAGATTGCCATACCCGCCGTTCCCCGGAAGGTTGACGCCGTTTATAGCTGGTCCGCGCACCGCTGCTATATCACCGCCGCTCTGGCCGTTTAACTGCAGCCGCATCACTTTGCCCCAGGGTGTATCCAACGCGCCATAGAGCGCGACCGTCTCACCTGCCGCAGCATCGAGCATCGCCGCAGCCGCTTTCGCATCCTTGAGACCAGAGGGCGTCGTCAACGGCTGATTGACGTCGTAAGGCACCGCGAAGTTTCGCTGCGCCGTCGCGCCGTTCAGGGTTACCGAGGGATTCACAAACCGCTGGGCCCAGGTGTAGAACAGCAGTGCACCACGGCTATCGGCTTCCGCCTGCCGGTCCCAGGCACGCAGCACGGCTGCCGCCTGCTTGGCCCGCGCCGTTCCATACTTTTCAGCAGCGTCCATTAGATTCGGCAGTATGCGGTCAGCAAACTCCATACGCGTCGAAAGCTTTTTCTGCAGCAGCATGTCGTACGTGAACTTGCTGTCCTCGCTCAACATTCGCAGTGCGCGGTCGGATCGAAACAGCCCGAACGTGGGGGACAGGTAGGCCGGAAAATCGCTTGCGTGCAGCATCGTGGGCCACGCCGCATCCCACGGCGGCTCGTTGGAGTTTTGGACATAGCCGTTCGGCGGGTCGATCAGCTTCGGCAACTGCTCGTATGTCAACGATCGCGTAGGCAGCAGCCGCGACGTGCTGCCGTCCACCGGCTTCTGCCACATCGCAAAATCGCCCTCGCCCCGCACCGGCACGTTGGCGTTGAAGAGATACTCAATATGCCCGTCGCGGTCGGCATAGAGGATGTTGTACATCGGAATCTGCAACCGCTTGAGCTGCGCCTGATACTCAGTAAAGTTCCTGGCCGTGCCCATCTTCCAAACCTGTTCCAGCAGAAACGGCTTGTCGAGCCCAGCCACAAGCAACGCCACAGGACCGTTCGCTTCCCGCCGCACGACAGGCCCATGCACGGTTTTGAGAACTTCTATGGCCTCCTGCCGGAAACTGCCATCCGGTTGCCGCACCTTCAGCGTGTACTGCGATTTCGCATACGGCAGCACCTTGCCATCAAAGAGGTAACCGCCGTCTGTTTCCTTGATCAGGTATTGCAAGGCGCCGTTGTTGGTGTTGACGGTGTTCGTGATCGCAAGCTGGTCGGTGAAGACAAACCGCATCACCGGTAGCCCCGGCTGCGTCGCACCATACAAGTTCACGCCGGGAGCAGTCAGCTGCGCCTCGAAGTAGCTCTGCTCCCCGGCCCACGCCAGGTGCGGATTCATCAGTAGCATCGCCTTGCCGTCCACTGTGTGAGACGGCGCGATGGCCCATCCGTTCGAGCCGTCCTGCATGTCCTCGCTGCGAACATCGAACGGCGATGTGAGTGGCGCATCCACACTCGCGCGTGCCGTTGCCGCAACATCCATCAGGCGCGACGACGCCACGAATTGAAAATTGATGAAAAGCTGTTCGCGCTCCAGCAGGTCCAGAGCCGTCAGCGGAAGCACCTGTCGCGACTCCTCGCTCAGCGCTTCCGGGTGCTTGGCCCCATACGCGTTCACACCTGCCGCGAAGGCATCAAGATAGCGGCGAAACTCGGGCGTCTGCTGCTTGAGCCATACCGCCGACCGCGCGGGAATTTCATTCATCCACACCCACCGGTCGTTCTTCACATTCTTATCGTGATCGCCCGCACCGAAGTATTCCGCGGCGCGCCCCCGCGAGTTGCCCATGGCATGCATCAATAACTCGCCGTGCGCCTCCGCCTGCGCCCAACCGTAGCTGTAAAACATGTCCGGCACGCTCTTCGCAAAAACATGCGGCACGCCCCACTTATCCCACAGGATCTCTGTGCCCTTCTGCGGCTTGTACGCGCTTTGGCCGCTCGCGGCGGAGACGACAACCAACAACACGGTCAGCAGACGCGACCCTTGACGACAACTCATCCTGAAACCTCGGCGACAGAGATTATTTTGAACAGGGGACAAATAACAGCGGGTTAGCTGCACTTTACCACTCCCTGGCCTCCACTCCCTGGGCGCTTCTTCGCGGTGGCTCAACGTGCAACGAGAGCAGTCCTCCCTCCGCGCGATTTATACAACGTGCGTGCGCCATAGAATAGATGGGTGAGCACACCCTACCAGCAGAACTACCGTATGCCCGCCGAGTGGGCGCCCCACGCGGCCACCTGGATCGCCTGGCCCCATAACCCCGAGGACTGGCCAAACAAGTTTCAGCCCATTCCCTGGGTCTATTGCGAAATCGTCCGCCACCTTTCACAGGTTGAAGACGTTCACATCCTGGTCAACAACCTGATTGCCGAACAGCGCGCCACCAACATGCTCCGGCGTCAGGGCGCGAACCTCGCGCGCCTCCATTTCCACACATGGCGCACAGACCGCGTCTGGCTGCGCGACTCCGGGCCTATCTTCATCAAAAACCGAGCAGGCCATACCGCCGTCACAGACTGGAAATTCAACGCCTGGGCTAAATACCCGAACCACCTCAACGACGACCTCATTCCCTCGCAGGTTGCCAAGCTCTATGACATGCCGAGCTTCCAGCCGCACGCGGGCGACCACCGCCTGGTTCTCGAAGGCGGAAGTATCGATACCAACGGCGCGGGCTGCCTGCTGACGACCGAAGAGTGTCTTCTGAGTACGGTCCAGCAGCGCAATCCGGGCGTCTCCAAACAACAGCTGGAGCAGGCCTTCCACGACTACCTGGGCATAGACCAGACCATCTGGCTGAACCGCGGCTGTGCCGGCGACGACACCCATGGACACGTGGACGACATTACCCGCTTCGTCGCCGAGAACACCATACTGACCGCCCTCGAGCCGAACACGGCCGACGAGAATCATCTGCCGCTCGCCGAAAATCTCGAGCGCCTGCACGCCGCCCGCACTCTCGCCGGAAAGCCATTCGAGATTCGCACCTTACCCATGCCCGCGCCAGTCACCTTCGAAGGTCAGCGCCTGCCGGCAAGCTACGCGAACTTCTACATCGCCAATTCACTGGTCCTCGTCCCTACCTTCAATGACCCCAACGACCGCATTGCCCTCAACACCGTCGCCGACTGCTTCCCTGACCGCACCATCACAGGCATCCACTGCACCGACTTCATCTGGGGCCTTGGCGCGCTCCATTGCATGGCACAGCAGGAGCCCACCTAAACCAGCGGCTTCAACTCACCAAAGACCGTCGGTATCAACTCCGCCACAGTTGGATGGATGTACATCGAGTGCGTCATGAAGTCGGCCGTCTGTTGCGCATACATCGCAGCTTGAATCGAGTGAATCGCTTCATCACCGCCCACGCCAAGAATGGTCGCGCCTAGAATCCTCCGCGATGCCGCATCGACCAGCACCTTCATCATGCCGAATGTCTCCGCCTTCTCGACCGCGCGGCCTACCTTCGTCATAGGCCGCACGCCCACCAGCGCCGGTCTGCCCGTCTTGCGCACCGCATCTTCCGTCATGCCCACGTGCGCCAGCGGCGGGTCTGTAAACAGCGCGTAGCAGGTGATACGTTCGCTCACTTTGCGCCGTTCTTCGGTCAGAAGATTCGCCGCCACGATTTCGAAATCGTTGTAGGAAGTATGGGTGAAGGCGCCCTTGCCGTTGCAATCGCCGATCGCCCAGATGCCTTCGCATGACGTCTCCAGAGCATCATTGACTTCGATGTACCCGCGCTTATCGACCTTCACCCCAACCGTCTCCAGGCCCAGATCATCGGTGTTCGGGTCGCGGCCGATCGCCAGCAGTACATGAGAGCCTGAGACGCTTGGATCGCCGTCTTTGCACTCCATATGGATCCGCACGCGTTCGCCGTCCTTCTCCAGGCGAATGCACTCGGAGTCCAGTCGAAACTGGATGCCCTCGGCTTCGAGCACTTCCTGCACCGCCCTCGAGAACTCCTCGTCCTGACGGACGATAATTCGCGGCCCTCGCTCCACGACGGTCACCTTCGCCCCAAACCGCCGGTACATCTGCGCGAACTCCAGCCCAATGTAGCTGCCGCCGACCACCAGTAGATGCTCTGGCAGCTCTTCCAGGTCGAGGATCGTCGAGCTGGTCAGATGCTTCACCTTGTCCGCTCCCAAAGCCTCTGGCACGGACGGCCGGGCGCCTACGTTAAGGAATATCTTTTTAGCCGCTATCAGCTTGTCCCCGACCCGCATCAAGCCCGGGCCTTCGAACCGCGCGGTGCCCATGAACACCGTACAGCCCTTCATGGCTCGCAACCAGGTCTCGATGCCGTCGCGTGACTTGGCCACGACCGCGTCCTTGCGAGCTTTCGCAGCGCGCATGTCCATCGTTACGCCGCCTTCGCCGAGCACACCCAGCACACCAAAATCCTTTGCGCGCCGCGCCAGATGCGCCGCATGGGCGTTTGCAATCAGTGTCTTGGTCGGCGTACAACCGACGTTCACACAGGTCCCGCCAAACAGCTTTCGCTCGACGAAGCCCACCGTCCAGCCAGCTTCGGTCAGCTTGCCTGCGAGCGCGGGGCCTGCCTGTCCCGCGCCTACGATGATGGCGTCAAAGCTTTCGGCTGCATGGTTCATCCGAGCTGCGACACCACCGCGATGCCCAGCAGAATGGCAATCAAATCTTCGGTGAGCGCCGCGGGCAGATCTTTGCCGAAGATGCTTGCCAGCTTGCCGCGCATCGCCGCTCCACCCAGTGTTCCAGCCACCGCACCAAGCGCCCCCGCGATCAATCCCGCCCACACGCTGTCCTTCGACAGCCCAATCGCCGCACCGGCAAAAGCGCCGCTCACCACACGCGCGATGAACTGCGGCGGCACCTTGCGACTGGGGGTCGCGGGCAACTTGTCGTTCACCAGTTCACCCACGGCAAGCAGACTGAAAATCCACGGCGTGACAGCATTCCCCAACCAGGCGAGGTGCGTTCCGCCCAGTGGCACTGCGCCCAGCCGCGCACCCCACGACACCACCGCCAGCGGCATCATCGCGCGCAGCCCCGCTACGACCCCGATCAAAAATGTCAGTGAGAGTATCGCAATCATGCAAGCTTCCTCCTGCGAGTCTTTATACAACACGAATGAGAACGGAGAACCCCCCTGGCAGGCTTTTCTGGCCACAGTTTTCGGTGCGATAAGCTCAAGAGCGATGCCGGATCACACCCAAGACGTCCAGTTTATGCGCGCTGCCATCGCCGAGGCGCGTGCTGCCGAAGCCGCGGGCGAAGTCCCTGTCGGCGCCATCGTAGTCTCGCCCGCGGGGCAGGTCATCGGACGGGGCAACAACCACGTGCTCCGCACCAGCGACCCCACAGCACACGCGGAGATCGTCGCCCTGCGCGCCGCCGGCCTGGTGCTTCAGAACTACCGGCTGACCGGTTGCACTCTATACTGCACGCTCGAACCCTGCGCCATGTGCGCGGGAGCGATTCTTCATGCGCGTTTTACGCGCCTCGTCTATGCTGCCCGCGACCCCAAGGCAGGGGCCTGCGGCTCGGTCCTGACAATCATCAATCACCCCGCCCTCAACCATCGCGTTGAGGTGGTCGAAGGCGTTCTGGCGGACGAATGCGGAGCCATGCTCACGATGTTTTTTCGCAAACGGCGCGCCGCGGAAACCACGGCCGCCAACTCCGCATCAGACGTGATGACAGAGGCAGACTTCGATATCAGCTCGTGAAGCGGCAAAGAAAGCCGCGGCGAAGTAAGCGCCGCAGAATGATCTAGGAGGGGCAATGCCCGGTCTTCAAGGAAAAGTCGCTGTTGTTACCGGATCGTCCTCCGGCATCGGTCAGGCGATCGCCGTCCGGCTCGCCAACGAAGGTGCGGCCGTCGTGATCGATTACCGCGGACACCCCGAAGGGGCGAAAGAAACCCAGAAGAAGATGGCACCCGCTGCCGGCGCCAGGTCCATCATCGTGCAGGCGGACGTGAGCAAAATTGCCGACACGCAGAACCTGATCGACCAGGCCTGGCAGCAACTCGGCGGCTGCGACATTCTTGTCAACAACGCAGGCATCGAGAAGGGCTCCGACTTCTGGGACACGCCCGAAGCCGACTACGACGCCGTTCTTGCCGTCAACCTCAAAGGCCCATTCTTCCTCACACAAGCCTTCGTGCGCAGGCTTCGAGACGCGAAGAAGCCCGGCCGCGTCATTAATATTTCCTCTGTCCATGAAGACATGGTCTTCCCGCACTTCGCCACCTACTGTGCGTCTAAAGGCGGCATCCGCATGCTGATGCGCGACCTTGCAGTCGAGCTTGGGCCGCTTGGCATCACCGTGAACAACGTGGCTCCCGGCGCGATCTCTACGCCCATCAATCAGGCCATGATGAACGATCCTGCCAGACTCGACCCCCTGCTCCGCAACATACCCCTCGGACGCATGGGGACAGCCGAGGAAGTCGCCGGCCTGGTCGCCTATCTGTCGTCAGAGGAGGCCGGCTATATCACCGGATCCACCTACGTGATGGATGGCGGCCTTATGCGGAACTATCACGAACAGTAGCCGCCGGATCACATCGCAGAACGCTCCACAAGATCGTCCCAAGCACCGGTAGCAACGCCACCAGCCAGAAACCACGCACATACTGGCGCTGATCGAAGAAGTGTCCAAGCACCGGCGTCACCGTCCCCGTCACCAGCGCCCAGCAGGAGATCGAAACCCCGGCTAGAAAGCCAGAGTTCTCCTTGCGCTGCGCGGTCGCTCCATCGGCCAGTGCCAGAACGATGAAGCCCCCGGCGATAAACATCTCCGTGAAAAAGATCGCCGTAGTCGCGAGCACCGGATACGCCGTCTGCGCCGCCAGCGGTGCCAACGCCACCACAAATCCCGCCACGCAGAAGGCTGCAAACAACTCTCCCGGTCGCCCGGCTCCGCGCCCCCGCCTCCGGTCTGAAACCCATCCCCAGAACAGGAAACCAGCCTCCCAACCCGCCGGCGGTATCCACAGTAAGTGTCCCAGCTGCGCTTGCGAGACATGCAACACGCGCGACAAATACAACGGCGCTGCATAAAGCCCAAACGCCAGTGGTGCCGCACCCAACCCATAGGCAGCTGCGGTCGCCACCAGGTTGCGATTCCAGCGCCCAACACTGGCTCGCGGGAGCCGCAACGGAGCAGCCTGCGGCGCGTAGACGCTGCTCGCACGCAGCCAGACCCAGATCCCAATCCACACCAGCCCCAACAGCGCGGTGAGGAAGAACGCGGCTCGCCAACCGAACCGCAACGCTACCGGTGTAATCAACAGCGGCGCGAGCACCGCACCGAGCGACCCGCCGCTGAACGCCAGCCCCAGACCGAACCCGCGCCGGTCCTCCGGCAGGGTCTCCGTCACGACCGCCAGCCCTGCAGGAAACGTTGCGCCCTCTCCGAAACCCAGCACGCCTCGAGCCAGGCACATGCCTCCAAGGCCCAACATGAGCGCATGACTCCCCGAAGCAAGCGACCAAAGCACCACAGCCAATAGCACCGTCCCCCATACGCCCCGCCGGTCGACCCAATAGCCCCACAGCGGGTTGGCCGCCATGTAGCAAACGCTGAAAACGAGCACGGCGTACCCATACTGCGTCGCCGTTATGTGCAGGTCTGCCAGTATCGTCGGGCTCAGGATCGCTAGCACGCTTCGGTCGGCATAGCTCAGCAACGACAGCAGCAACATGCTGATGCAGGGCGCCCATCGGCGTACAAGACTTGCTGGAACGGACGGTTCAGGAGGCACTCCAGTCATTGTGCCAGCCCTCGGCGTGCAATCCGCGCCGCAATCGGCGAAAATAGAGGTATGGGTCTCCTCGTCTACTCCGCCGACTGGTGCCGCGATTGTCGCGAAGCCAAGCGCTTCCTGAACAAGCACGCCATCGAATACACCGAGATCAACATCGAAACGACACCGGGCGCCGTCGACGCCCTCATGCAGAACGTCGGCAAGCGCGCCATCCCGCAGTTCGTCATCGACGGCAAATGGGTGCAGCCCTACAAGCCCGGCCGCGGCTTCCTGCACGAAGAGATGGCGCAGCTGTTCGGCGTCACAGAATAGTTTCCATGCAACCGCGCCTTCATCGCGCCGGCTCCCCTTACCGGCGAGAACAGCCAATTTCTTATCAACGATGCAGGCCGACTCCTATTGGAGCGAGCAGGGGCCATCAGGCTCCTGAAGACGGGCCCTCCTTCGAAGGGCTTCAGCCCCGGAGGGATGATTGAGACTCAATCAAAACTCCCTGGGCAAAGGCCCATCGGTCGCTCAGCATAAAGTTCGCCAACGAGCAGCAGAGAATCGCCACCCCATTCGCAGCAAGCACCGGCACATGCGCGTTCTGCACCAGCAGCCGCATCAACAAAAGGTTGCCGCACATCGAGACCAGTCCGTTCGAAAGATGAAAGCGTACGCACTGCGCCCACGACGAAGCGGTCCCTCGGCGGTCGCGCCAGGTGTAGCGCAGGTGCCACATAAAGTTGTGCATCAGGGTCAGCTCAATGGCCGCGACCGACGCCAACAAATAGTGCCCTCGCAATATTCGGTTGAACAACGCGAGCGAACCAAGTTGCACCGCTACACCCATCGCGCCCACAAGGTTGAACTTCAACCAGACATACCATCGCTTCATGGCAATGGCTCCTCGCGATGAAGCTGCACCGTGTGGCGCACGGCAACCTGCACCACCAGAGCCACCATGCACACCGCCGCTATGACACCGCTGACATCGAACAGCAAACAGCGGTGGCCGAAGATCGTCACATAAGGACTCCGCAACAGCGCGAGATTTCCGATGACAAGCAATATGCGAAGCTCCGTCGGCCCAAACAGGCCCTGCGATAGTTCAAAGCGCGACAGCGTATAGGTCGCCAGATAGCTCTCGCAGGCGAGTAGCAGGAACCCGACCAGGATGGCAGCCGACGTTTGCCAATGCACAAAGCCCGAAAGACCCAGCCCAGCCATCAGCGCCACGGCTCCGAAGACGTCGACCACATGATCGACATAAAAGCCGTACCGGGGCCGCTGCTGGCAGCGTACGCGAGCCAGTGTCCCATCCAGGCTGTCCCCAACCCAGTTGAAGATCACGCAGACGATCACCATCCAAATCGCAGACCGGTGATGACGAGCCAGCGCATAGCTGACACCCGCTCCAATCTGCGCACTAAATCCCAGTATGGTCAGCTGATCGGAAGTCAGCCATCCCGGAGCGTGCGCTGCCATCCATTGCAAAGCGCGTTTTTCGATCGAGGCCGTGAGCGCCTGGTTCATGCGCTGCGCGGGCAGAAAAGCTGCCGGGTTGCGAGTCAATACAACGTGGGTCTCCATGAGTCTGTCCTTTCGATTGCTGATGCGGTTGCCTACTTACCAAGCGCGCGGCACGCGGAGCGTAACGTAAACTCCAGCGACTCGCGCGGTATGCTCTCGACGTAAGGCCTGATGACCCATCCCAGACCGCGCGGAATGGAGCGCGACAGTGACACAGACTCGATCTGCACATACAAGCCGCCATCCCGCTCTTCGTAGCTCCAGTACGTGTTCATGCGCCAGAGAAATCCGTGCTCTTCGCCGGGCCCCAGCGCCCGCTCTGCTGCGGTGCCTGCTGCTTCAATCTCCGTCATGCGCGTGCTGCGGGAAACGCTGTACCCATGCTGTAGATCCAGCTGGCCGAACTGTACGTCGTACGCAGTGTCCATCACGACGGTGATGACATGCCGCTGACGAATGCGCAGAACGGCCTGCACTCTTTCGTGACTTTGCACAGTCGCCGTCGCCGACACCACCTGCGGCGAAAAGTGCTGCGGGTAAGCGCTGAACTCCCGCATCAGCCGTTCAAAGTCCCCGGCCCGGGCGCCGGGAGCGAAGGCTGTCCCGCGCCAATGGTGCAGCAGAGCTCCAACTAATTCCCCAGTCGCAGGGCCAACCCGCTCGATGACCGGCTCGCCCCCACGCACGTTGCCGTCTCCCCCGTCTCGCGAAAGAAATCCCGTAGTCGACTGGTGTTGATGGATCAGCCTCAACTCCACGCTCGCCGCATACGCCTCGAACGCGGAAACGGCAGCGGGCAGCGGCTCCGCCAACAGCCGCGTTCCTTTCAGCACACACAACAGGAGCCACACCAGGGATACGCTTCGAACAGGGTCGAGCACATGTCGCTTCATGCCCTGAAACATGCGCCCACAAGCGGTACAACGCAATGCAATCGACCTCACCCGCTCAAACTTGTTTCTCACGGCGCAAGTTGATGCAAGCAGGAGACTTGCAATAAGTGCTCACGGCCGGACGAGGACCCCAACCCGCCGCTCATTCTGTACACTGAACGTCCAATGCCCGCTTTAAAGCCAGTCCGCCGTTACCGCTTCGGCGTATTCGAAGCCGACTCGACCACGGGCGAGCTGCGCCGCAATGGCGCTCGCGTCAAGCTCCACTCCCAACCCTTCCAGGTTCTTACCCTGCTGCTGGAGCGCCCCGGCGAAATGCTGACCCGCGAAGAGATCTGCCTCGAGCTCTGGCCTGAGGGTACCTTCGTCGACTACGAACATGGCGTCAACTCCGCCGTAAATCGTCTGCGCGAAGCCCTCGGCGACAAGGCCAGCAACCCCCGCTTCGTCGAAACGCTGGCTCGCCGCGGCTACCGTTTTGTTGCCCCCGTCGAGCGCGTCTTGCTCCCCGAAGACGAACCGGACGCCAACCTGCCCGCACCGCCCACGGAGCCCGGACCAGGTCCCAACCCGCCGGCGCGCGTTCCGCTTCCCGCCCGCTTCCTCTCCAGCCCCGAAGATCTGCCCAAGAGCTCCCACGCCATCGTCCAGACCCTGTTCGTTCTGCTCCAAATTATGTACGCCGCCTTCTACATCGGTGCGCTTGCAAACCTTGGCGAAATCAGCGACCTGTTGTCTCCTCTGCCGCTGGCGAATCTCGCCTTCACAACCATGCTCGTCACTGCCTCACTCTTGATTCCGGTCCGCACTTTCCTGATCTGCGCGGTCCTTTTCCACGCGCCCCGTACCCGCGAAAAGTTCAGCAGGCTCTGGTGGTTCCTGCTTCCGCTCGACGGTCTTTGGTCCCTCGCGCCGTTCCTTCTGTTGCACCACATCAACGCTGGCCTGGCGCTGGCCGCGATGACGCTACTGTTGTACTCGCCGTTCGCGCAGCGTTCGTTGATCCTGATGGGTGCCGGAACAATCGACGAAGCGTGATAGCGTGGAGAGCATTCCAATGTTCGGCTACGCTCCGCAATCCACGTTGACTCTCCTCAAGCCGTCGCCGCTTTTTCTGTGCCTGTCTTTGCTCGCCGTTTCGCACCCTGGTCTGCATCCCTCTCACGCCCAGCAACCCGCGCCCGTTATCGTGCAACCCGGTGCTCCGGGCTCGCCTTCCAGGACCCTGCCGCCCAAGACCTACGCTACAGCGCCGCCGCACTCCCCCGCGGACACCAGCTTCATGCAGGGCATGATCATGCACCACGGGCAGGCCGTCGAAATGACAGCGCTGATCCCCTCACATACTCAGAACGTTGCCGTGCGTTCGCTCGGAGAGCGGATCAGCCTGTCCCAAACCGACGAGATGAAGTTCATGCGCTCGTGGCTGGAGTCCCGCCAGGAGCCCACCTCCATGTCCATGCCCGGCATGCCCGACATGGATATGACCGGCAACGCCATGCCCTCCATGCCCGGCATGTTGACTCCGCCGCAAATGGCCGCCCTCCGCCAGGCGCACGGCGCGCAATTCGACCGGCTCTTCCTCGCCGGCATGATGCAGCATCACGGCGGCGCGCTCATTATGGTCAAAGACCTTTTCGAAACCTCCGGCGCCGGCCAGGACGCCGATCTTTTCAACTTCGCTACCGACGTGGACAACACCCAGCGCGCGGAAATCAAAATCATGCAGGACATGCTTCATCCCATCGCCCCAAACCCAGCTCAGGAGAAACGCTAACGCCATGCACATCCTCGCTTCCCGCTTCACGTCCGCTCTGCTCGCCGCGACTTTTTGCCTTTCCTGCGCCAGCGCCCTGGACGCCCAGTCCGACAGCAAAGATCCGCGCTACACCCTCAAGCCCGGCATGTATGACGCTGGCGAGGCCGCCATGGGCCTCGAGCATCTCACGCTCATCAAGAAGCCCGACGCCTTTCAGCTTTCCGCAACCTCGCCAGACGACCCTGCCGTGCAAAAGACCCTCGCCACACTTGGCGTCCCCGCCGACTCCAAGATGCCCAAGCCTATGAGGCTGGTCGTCGCACAACTCGCCTTCGCCAACTCAGACTTTGCCTTCCAGGGAACCCATCTCTTCCAGGGCAACTTCTACGGCGTCAACATCTATGACATCGCCAACCCCGCGAAGACCACTCTGCTCACCTCCCTTGTGTGTCCCGGCGGCCAAGGCGATGTCTCCGTCTACGGCAACCTGCTCTTCATGTCGGTTGAGATGCCCAACGGCCGCCTCGATTGCGGCGTGGAAGGCTTCGCCCCCATGCCGCCGCCCGAGAAGGGCCACGAGAAAGACCCCCGCATCCCCGCCGCCGACGCGGCCCGGTTCCGCGGCGTGCGCATCTTCGATATCTCGGACATCCGCGCCCCCAAGCAGGTCGCCGCCGTGCAGACCTGCCGCGGGTCGCATACTCACACCCTCGTGCTGGACCCCACGGACAAAGCCAACGTCTACATCTATGTGTCCGGGACCTCGTTCGTGCGCCAGTCGGAAGAGCTTGCCGGCTGCTCCAACGAGACCCCCGACAAGGACAAGAACACCTCGCTCTTCCGCATCGACGTCATTAAGGTTCCCATCGCAGCTCCGCAGGACGCAAAGGTCATCAACAGCCCGCGTGTGTTCGTCGACGCTCGTTCCGGAGCGCTCAACGGCCTGAACAATGGTGGCAGCCATGACAAGGGCGCGGAGAAGCCCTCCGATACCAACCAGTGCCACGACATCACCGCCTACTCCGCAATTGGTCTGGCTGCGGGCGCGTGCTCCGGCAACGGCATCCTGCTCGACATCAAAGACCCCGTCCATCCTGTACGCGTCGACGCCGTCAACGATCCCAACTACTCCTATTGGCACTCGGCCTCGTTCTCGAACGACGGCAGCAAGGTCGTATTCACCGACGAGTGGGGCGGAGGCATGCAGCCGCGCTGCCGGCCAACCGACCCGAAAAATTGGGGTGCTGACGCCATCTTCAATCTGAAGGAAAACAAGCTCTCGCTCGCGGGCTACTACAAGATTCCCGCCGCCCAGAAGGAAACCGAAAACTGCGTGGCGCACAACGGCTCCCTCGTCCCCGTCCCCGGTCGCGACATTGAAGTGCAATCCTGGTATCAGGGTGGAATCTCCGTCATGGACTTCACAGACGCCGCGCACCCTTTTGAGATCGCCTACTTCGACCGCGGCTCCATCGACCCCAAGCAGCTCATTCTCGGCGGTGACTGGTCGTCCTACTGGTACAACGGCTACATCTACGGCTCGGAGATCGCCCGCGGCCTGGACGTGTTCCGCCTCACGCCCAGCAAGTTCCTCACGCAAAACGAAATTGACGCCGCCAACCGCGTTCACATGCAGGAGCTCAATGTTCAGAACCAGCAGCAGATTGTATGGCCCTCCGAACTGATCGTCGCCAAGGCCTACCTTGACCAGCTGTCTCGCTCCGAAGCCCTGCCCGCCGACAAGACCGCCGCCCTTCGTTCCGCCATCGCCAGCGCCGAAAGCTCGCACATGGGCTCCGGCGATCTCGCGAAGCTGAAAGATATAGCGACCTCGATCGAAGACAGCGCCAACGCCGCCAAAACATCTGCCGACGCGTCCCGCATGCACGCTTTGGCTCAGATACTGAAGCACCCGTCAGCATAACCACCTGTCGGTTGAAGGAGAACCTTGAACACCGGTAGCAACCAGGAGCGCGCGCACACCCGCACCAGAAGGTCGTTCATGCAGCAGGCAGCGGGGCTCTCCTGCGGAGCCACTGCCCTCGCCTTTGCTCCGGCTGCTCTGTTGGCGCAAGTCCCCGGCGAAGTCGCGTCTCGGCGGCCGCCGCTTGCAAACCGCAAATTTCGGAGCCAGGCGGTCGAGGACTTTATCGTAGCCACCCGCCAGCACATCGCGGACCCCGTCCTGGCGTCTATCTTCACCAACTGCTTTCCCAACACGCTCGACACCACGGTGCAGCCCGGCACCTTCGAACGCAAGCCCGATACGGCCGTCATCACCGGCGACATCCCCGCCATGTGGCTGCGCGATTCTTCCGCCCAGGTTTGGCCGTATCTGCCCCTGGCCGCCAAAGACGCTCCCCTCCGCGCCTTACTCGAGGGTGTCATACGGCGCCAGACGCGCTGCCTGCTGATCGACACCTACGCCAACTGCTTCATGGCCGACCTCAACGACGCTCCACTCGAATGGAGTGTCAAAGACCAGACCGACATGAAGCCAGGAGTCGGCGAGCGCAAGTACGAACTCGACTCCCTCTGCTACCCCATTCGCCTCGCCCACGGCTACTGGAGGGCCACGGGCGACACCCGCCCCTTCGACGCCGCATGGAAGCTCGCCATGCAGAGCGTCCTCAAAACGATGCGCGTCCAGCAGCGGAAGGATGGCCCCGGTCCGTACCGCTTCCAGCGCTCATCCGCGCAGCCGACGGACACCCTCGTCAACGGCATCGGCAACCCGGTCAATCCCATAGGTCTCATAGCCTCCTGCTTTCGCCCGTCGGACGATGCCTGTATCTTTTCCTTCCTTGTCCCCGCGAATCTGTTCGCCATCACGTCTCTCAGGCAGGTTGCAGCCATGGCGAGCGGTATCCTCCACGACGCACCGATGGCAACCGAAGCGTCGGCGCTCGCCGACGAAGTCCAGGCCGCCCTGCGCCAGTACGCCACCGTCGCGACCCCGGCAGGCACCATCTGGGCATACGAGCTGGACGGTTACGGCGGACAGGTCCTGATGGACGACGCCAACGCGCCCAGCCTGCTGAGCTTGCCGTACCTCGAAAGCTCCCCCGATGCAGCCCTCTACGCTCGTACCCGCAACTTCATCTGGAGTCGGCAGAACCCCTGGTTCTTTCAGGGCAGCGCGGGAGAAGGCATTGGCGGACCCCACATTGGCCGCGACAGCATCTGGCCAATGTCGCAAATCATCTACGCTCTCACCAGCAATTCCAGCGCGGAGATCCGCCACGCCATCCAGATGCTGAAAGCCTCCGCAGCAGCCACCGGCTTCATGCACGAGTCCTACAACAAGAACGACTCAGCCGTCTTCACCCGTGCCTGGTTTGCCTGGGCCAACACCCTCTTCGGCGAACTGATCGGCCGCACCGCGCAGCGCGACCCGGCGCTGCTAAGATGACCGGCCCTCCAGCCAACCTCCTCAATCGTCCATCGGTTTACGCTTCGGCGATGTAAACGAAACTGGAGCGGACGCGGCACCCGAGCCGTCCGGCCCCACCGCAGTCACGGTGTACTCCGCCGACTCACCGCGCTCCGGTGCAGCCTCGATAAAGCTCGGCGTCGTCAATCCAAACGCGATCGTCTTCGCCTGCGGTTCGAGGGTGCTCTTTCGCTGTACCCGATACATCGTCGCACCGGACACTGCGGTCCACGTCAAAGTCAGACTTCCCTTCGCGGCCTCCGCCTTCACGTCGACCGGCGCCGTCAGCCGCGCCGCACCCCGCCTCGGCAGCAGCGAATAAACACAGAACTGTCCGGTCCCCACGTTCTCCGTCCCAAAGCTCGCCAGGTACACCTTGCCATTCGCAACCGTCGGCGGAGCCATCTTCGAGTACTCACCGCAATCATCCCGCAACGGCATCTCCAGCGAGTTCCAAAGCTCATGCCGAATATCATCCGCGTCGTACGCATGCAGCACGCCCGGCCGCGACTCATGCCATGAGTCCCCGGTCGCATGAATTGCCGCCCACAAAATGCCGTCCTTGTTGCCATTCGCCGAAAGCGACAACATCGCACCTGGATGCCCTTCGTTCGGGACATCCCGCATCATCGCCGGAGCTTCCGTCAACTTGTCGCCTTCGAGCCGATAGACCTTCGCCTTGTCCCGCTGTCCCCACACGTACAGCAGGTTTCCAGCCTTTGCGCTCTGCCAGTACACCAGGCTGTGCAGGTGCGATTTCGTCGCCTGAAAATGCTGTATCGCATGTTCGTCGCCCAGGTGCCCGAACTTCCGGGCGTCCAACGTGTACAGCACGCCAGCCTTGCCGCCGCCCAGTACCAGGTGCGTTCCCGGAATCAAAGTCGCGCCGGAGGAGTTCAGATCCGTATCGCTCTTGTCCAGCGCCTCATGATCGCTCGGCGTGAACCAGTCCAGCAGCTTCAGGGCCGGCGACAGCTTCAGAAAGCTCTCGCTGAAATTCTGCACCCCATCCCAGCTGCCATTCCCCGTCACGACATAGACGTTACCCTGCTCGTCCGCAGCCGGCCCCTGCCCGGACTGCCATATGCTCGCCTCGGTCCCCGTGGGAGATGTGTTCAGAAGCCCGTTTTGCGTCAGCGTCTTCGCGTCGTACGCCATCAAAAACCCGTGATACGGCTCCCGGTCGCAATGCGAAGCGTAGCCCACGTACACGGTGTCGTTCGCCAGCAGCAGGGCCGGCCGCTGATTCTGCATCAACGGGTTAAAGTCCGCCGCCGTGATCGTCACCGGACTCTCCGGCAGGTCCGCCCCCGTCGCCAGGTCGAGCGCATGAAGTCGCTGCGTGAACCCCGTCCGCGGCCCCGCCGCAGCCCCCGCCCGCGTCAGTGCCACCACGTACAGCACCCCGCGCGCCTTGTCGATCACAGGCGTTCCGATAATGCCCATCTGCCCGTTGATATCCAGACAACCGAAGTCCGTGCTGTGCAGATTGGCCGGCGTCCCAAAGTTCACATGCCATACCGGCACCGTGGCCTCGGCATCGTTCGCGTCGAACGCATACACGCTGTTATTCACCGTCGTTACATACACAAGGTCGCGCGTTCCTCCCCCAACGTTCACCCCGGTCACGACCAACGGCTGCGTGTAAATCTGATCGTCGACCCCGCGCTTGAACAACATGCCGAACTGCAAACGATTCACGTTCCCCGGCGACAGCACGGTCTCCTGTAAGTTCACACCGGTCCGCGCGTTGTCGTTGTGCTGGGTCAGCACATCCACCCGGCCCTGCGCCGAAGCACCCCCTGGCAACAGCCCAACCGCCACCAGAACGCACCCAACCGTCCTACCCAGCGTCAAGACACATTCAGTAGCTCCCAAATCACTCTCCCAAACTCCCCTGAATTCTACCTGTCAGGCAGATTCGCATTGAAGGCACCTGCACTAAAGGGTGCGCAGGCTTGCTCGACCGCCGGGAGCAGGGGGCCTTCAGGCCTCTGCATACGGGCTTCTCGCCGAAGGGCTTCAGCCCTGGAAGAACGCCCGGGAGGACAGCAGCCTGCCGCTCCCCTCGCGCTCCCGCCCTCAAGGCGTTGTCCTACGGCTTCGTCCCAACCTGCGCCTTCCAATGCGCAACCACCACCGGATCCAGCAGCGCCTTGATGAACACCCCACCGACCACCGACCGCGCCTGAAACTGCTGCTGCCGCCCGCTCACCGTCGCATAGAAGTCCGTGGTCGGTACTCGCGACGGCGTCACATCGGTCCAGACCACCAGCCGATGCATGAGCTCGCGGAAGTCCGCCGGATTCTCCGCCAGCGCCGCCGTCCACACCTGCCAATCGAGCTTCGTGATGTCCTTGCGGCTATCGAGCGGCAACCCATACGGCTGCAGGTGCTGGGTATAAAACTTCCACTCCGTCTGCATCACGGCCGGCGAAAACAGCCGCAGGTCGAGCACCCTATCCCACACCAGGTTGTATTTCTGGCTCCACGTCCCCGGTTGATCAAAAGCCAGCTTGTAATGGTCGCCCTCACGCGCCATCGACTCCCACTGCGCGGGCAGACGGTGTGCCAGCGTCCCGTAGTGGTCCGCCAATTTCGTTTCTCCGACGCCTTTCGCGATCTCTGCGAACGCCCCTAGCGCTTCGATCGCTTTGATCGAAAGATTGGCGTTGTGCGCCAGGTGTCCGGAGAAGTCATCCGTGCTCAACTGGTTCTCCGGATCCAGCCCTTTCGCTTCGAGATACGCCGCCCACTTGGTCAGTTGCGGCATGTACTTCCGCGCAAAGTCCCAATTCCCTTCGCTGCGCTCAAGCGCGGCAATCATCAGCAGCAGGTTGCCACTTTCCTCCACCGGCATTTGGTTCTCTTCCGTCGACTCGCCGCCGCCATACACCTGTCCGTTGGCCAGCGGGTACGTCCCCAGATCATGCGGCGCAAACGGGAAACGCCAGCGCGGCATGGCAGCATAGCGCATCAGTGGTTCCAGTTGCGCCTGCAGCAGTTTGGGGTTGAACAGCAGAAAGAACGGTGACGACGGGTACGTCACGTCCACCGTATCGATGCAGCCGTTGCTGTCATTCTCTTTGGAAAACAGCATGGGCTCGCCATCCACATCGGCCACCAGCTTGTGCGCCGCCAGCGTCTGCCGAAACAGCAGCGCCGTCAGGTATGCATATTCGGGTCCACCCACCCTCTCCATATCGCTCGAAACCGCCGCATCGAATGCGACCCCACGGGCCTCCAACGCCGGAAACTCGCGCTCCGCCGCAGCCAGCATGGCAGTCTCGGTCATGCCGTTGCGCTGCCAGTAGTCGCGCAGCTTTCGACCCAGGTATTCAATCCCGAAGCCCTGCGTATAGGCCAGCAGCACATGCCGTTCCACCGGACTATTCTTCACGTCGCCCAGCGGCATCTCGACTGCAAGGTGCGCCGCCGACTTGCCGGAACTACGTGCCGCCACCGGCATCTCGAAGTCGTCAACTCCGGAAAGCTGGCCGCCCCGCAGAAAGTGCGAACGCGCCTCCAGGGAAAGCTCTGTCCGCACCGGCAAACCGTCTGGGACCATCAGATTGAAGTAGCCCCAATCGATCCGTATGCGGTCCCCGCTCTGATGCACAACGTCCTGATCGCGCGACCCCAACCGCAGTACAGTCCCGTTGCCAGTGCCCAGCCGTCCCCACGTCACCATCTGGCCGTTACTGTTCACCGCAATCTGCGGGTCCACATCCAGCAGTAGCGAAACCTTATGCGCCGCGCCATCGGTCGAAGCCACGCTCCATGACAGGTACGTCACCGGTCTCGACAACACATCCAGATCGCCCGGAAACGCTGCCGTAAAGAACGTCACCTTCATCGCCACGCCGCCCCCCGTAAACCGGTAGCGCGTGTGCAGCGGCGTCACCTCGACGGCCGTCTGCTCCATCACCGGGACCTTCTCTGGACCCCGAAGTTCTCCTCCCATCCAGCGATAGTTTTGGCCGTCGATCCGCGCCAGCCCCGTCATCGGCTGCGTGGCTTCGGACCAATGCTTCACCGGTCCATCGGTAAGCCTGTCCCCCATCGACCACAGGCTGAAGTACGGGTCGTTGGCTGCAAGCGGAACTGCGGGCGGACGATGCGCAAGCCCTTGCGCCGCCAGAACTCCAGCACCGCACAACATGATGACAACAACCCCTGAGCGCAATCGCACGTAGAAATCCCTCTCTCAAACCAGAACATGAGCCGCTGCTGCGTAGAGACCTCGCTCAGTTCGAGAACGCTTACGTTCAGCCGGCGTGATCACCATACCAAAGAAAAACGGCGCTGCACTTGAGCGTCGACCAAAGGATCGCGCCGAAGCACAGCTTGACTTATCGAGGGGAAACGGACGGCGGCGGTTCCCCATCGTCCCAGTGCACGGCATGGTCGGTCATCCGCAGCAACAACGTACCGCCCTGCATCAGCTCACGATGGCGAAACCATCCCCGATGCAGCGGTGCGCCGTTCAAGGTCGCGGAAGCTATGTATAGATTGCGTTCGCTCAAACCCTCCGCGCGTACGGTAAATTGTTTGCCATTGCCCAGCGTGATCCGGCTCACCGGGATCTGCGGGCTCCCGATCAGGTACACATCCTGCCCGGCATTGGGATAGAAACCCAGCATGCCCAGCAGCCACCACGCCGACATCGCGCCAGAATCGTCGTTGCCCGGCAGGCCGGCCGGTGTCGGCCGGAAGTTCTGGCGAAGAAGGTGGCTGATAGTAGCCGCTGTCCTGTCCTGCCGACCGGCCCAAAGGTAAAGGTAAGGGTCCAGAAAGCCCGGCTCATTGCCCACGTCATACCGCCCCGGCACGGCGAAGAAAGCGTCCAGCCTGCGCACAAAGGCATCCGCTCCGCCCATCTTTTCCATCACCGCACGCTCGTCCTGCGGCACGAAAAACGAGTACGTCCAGGAGTTTCCTTCGTAGAACGTGTCGCCACCCCACGTGCAGGACGAGAGCGCGGTGAAAGGCTCATACCATGTGCCGTCGCGGTGACGCGGCTGGATGAATCCGCGAAATCCCCCGTCTGCCAGATCTGGATTCCAGAGCTTCTCCCATTGTCCGGAACGAAGCAGGTACTTTTTCCTGAGCGTGGCGTTCCCGGTCTTGGCGGCAAGCACCGCAACTGCGTAGTCGTCCGCCGCATACTCCATCTGCTTGGAGCCGGACCGGTCCACACCCTCGACGCTGACGTAGCCCAGCGTCTTCCACTCTTCCACGCCGCCGCGCCCCTGCATCAACTGGTCGCGAGGGGTGTCTTCCGCATCGTGTACCGCAGCTTTCAGCGCGCGCTGCCAATCGATTCCTGGTAAGTCTTTCGAGGCAGCATCGGCCAGCATGATTTCGGCATTACTTCCGCCCTGGGTACGCCCGTTGCTGTTGCCAGTGCGCGCATCCGGCAGCCAGCCATCGTGCTCATACGTGTCCAGCAACGACTGCAGCATTCCGGATACTCGCGCTGGAGCCACCAACGTCAGCAGCGGACTGGAGGTGCGGTACGTATCCCAGATGGCATAGAAGTCGTCATAGTACGGCTCGGTTGATGGCCACAAAGGATTCTCCCCGGTGCGGTCCACCGGCATCAGCATCGTGTGGTACAGCGCGGTGTACAGCATGGTCATCTGCTCGTCGCTGGCACCCTCAAATGTGAGCTTGCCCAGACCCCTGTTCCAGGCCGCAATCGCGTCCCGATGAACCTGTTCGCTGTCGAAGAGAGGAATTTCCCGCAGCAGATTCGAGCGGGCCTGCGCCACGCTCACGAAAGAAATGCCAATCTTGAAATGGACGCGTTCAGATTCCTTTGGAAACTGCAGCCAGGCCAGGTTCCGCTCGCCGCCGACTGCGCGCGACACGCGACCGCTTCGCGCTGACTGTGTACCGCGAACGGTCCCATAGCTCTGCGCATCGGCATCGGTCATCGCCGCAAAGTAAACGGTGTAGGGTCGCACCTGTTTGTTCCAGCCACCTTCCACAGTGGTAGAACCCTGGAACTCGTGGGCTGAAACGATCTCCACCGCAGAGCCGATGGTGCGCTGGTCTTCCCCGTTCCGCGCAGAAGAGCTCAGGCAATGCTGCACATCGATCACAAGCCCAGGTGACGCTCCTCCGTGATAGTCGAAGGTGTAGATCGCAGCTCGCTCGGATGACGTCAGGTCCACATCGACTCCGAAGCGGTCCAGATGAACGCGATATCGCCCAAGCTGCTGAAGTTCTTTTGTCCGAGGCGAACTGATATTTACGTCCGGCGAGAACTCTCCCGTTATCGGCTGCACCAGGATGTTGCCATACTTTGCGCCGCCGCCCGTGCCGCTGACATGTGTCTGCGAGAAGCCGTTCACCTCGCCCTCCGCAGCCCAGCCTGGATTCGTATCGTTGCGGCCCACATCAGGCCCCGGCTTCATCATGCCGAAAGGCATCGATGGCCCTGTGAACACGTGCCCCGGACCCCGCGAGCCGATCGTCGGATCGACATAACCGGCCACCCGAGTCTGTGCAGGCACTCCCACAACGGTCGCCATCAGCAGACCGATAACGCACCCAAACCACTTCATCGCGAAACCTCATCGAGCTGCAGGTGGATAGCAGCCGTCAGAATACAGGCTGCGGAGCCGGTCTCGGATTGGAGATCCAGAGAGCCGCCCATACGCGGATGATCTTGACTAAGGTTTTTAGTAGTAGGCGTAAAGCTTGAAGAACTTATCCCGCAACGCGAGGTCAATCTGCTCTAGGGAAGCGAGATAGAACTCGCGTATCTGCCCCTGGTCGCCATTGGCCAGCCGCGCGTACAGCGCCGCAGTCTGCGCGCCCATCTTGCCGGCCTGCAGCACCGCTTCAAAGTCGCGAATCCGCAGCGCGGCACGCTGAACGGACTTCAGAAAGCTGGTAACGTTGCTGGCCGCAAAGGAAGACTCGACGGCGCTTTTGACCTGGCTGAAGGTATGCTGATCCCCGATCACCATCGGAACGCGCTCGTACAACGCGGCGGAACGGTCAATCGGATGGGCGGAGTTCGCCGAGGGAGTATGTTGCGCCATTCTAAAGACCTGCCTTAGGGACGTGCGAAGAAATGGAGCGGGAGACGGGAATCGGACCCGCGACCAACAGCTTGGAAGGCTGTGACTCTACCACTGAGTTACTCCCGCATAAGCGCCGAACCATTGCCGGGCAAAAATTCTGGAGCTGATGATGGGGCTTGAACCCATGACCTCTCCCTTACCAAGGGAGTGCTCTACCACTGAGCTACATCAGCCAATCTTCAAACCTCTTGCGAGGGTGTTACCTCAAGCCGCGCTCGCATATGCGCAATCACGACTCGAAACGCGAACAGCCCGAGAAACAACATCGGAATCCAGCGAAGCTGTACATCACGCCCATCATACGACACGAACCGGCTGGAATACCCCTGAACGTGAAGCACCGAAGACTCGTCAATCGTAAACCAGCACAACAAAGCCAGCACAACGAGAACAGCCAGCGCAACAAACATGCGACTCTTGCTGGCCGCCGGATTGAGTGATCGTGTGTCGTCACCCATGTAATTCACCGCTGCTACTTCGAAAAATGGTGCACAGGGGAGGATTCGAACCTCCGTAGCGCATAACGCGGCAGATTTACAGTCTGCTGCCATTAACCACTCGGCCACCTGTGCATTTTACCTGCTCGCTACCCCGCAACCATGCCCGAAACCAAACGGAACAGGCTCGCAAAACTCCGCGGGCCAACCCTCTTCGGCTTCTCTGGTGGACACTGCAGGATGGGACAACAAGCAGTTACAACCAAACTCCAAACCTTTTCACAAACCGGGAAGAAACTGGAGCTGGCGAAGGGATTTGAACCCCCGACCGCCTGATTACAAATCAGGTGCTCTACCAGCTGAGCTACGCCAGCCCGCATTGCGAAAGCAAACACGCGTCGGCTGCTTGCACAACCCCACGCAGACTCAACTTTATCACAGCAGAACAGTACAGCAAAGATGCCCGCCGTCCCTCTGGCCTGTATGCGTCTGCCGATTTTAAACGTCCTACGCTGCAGCGATGAACACCTACCCTCCTCGACTCCAATGCTTCCGCCCCGCAGCCCGGTGCTCACCCCAGTCTGGGGGTGGTAGGATTTCCCCCATGAAGGCTGCCCAGCGCGCGTACCCTGCCGGCTGTCAACGCTGGCTCCTTCCGCTGCTCCTCCTGTCTCTCTGCACCGGTGCCCTGCGTGCGCAAGCAGTCGACGAAGGCCCACTGCAGCCCAGCGCCGATACCACCGCTGCCAAGCCCGCCGTCACCAACGAAACCATTCTCCGCATGGCCAAGGCCGGACTCGACGACACCATCATTCTCCAGACCATCGAGGCTCGCCCTTGCCACTTTGACGTCGGCCCCGATGAGCTCATTGCCCTTAAGCAGTCCGGGGTTTCGCAGCCTGTGATCGCCGCCATGCAGTCCAAAACCGCCGGCTTCACGCCCCGCCGGGAGCTCGGCACCGTTCACCGCAACGAGGCCGTACCGGAGGCCGAGCAGGTCGTCGGCATCGTGCCCGGCCCCACTCCGCAGAAGCTCTACGAGAACGGCGTCTATTACAAGAACACCAAGGGCATCTGGCTGCCCCTCAAAACCGAAAAGGCTGTCCAGAAGTCCGGCGGCTTTATCAAAAGCACCCTCACCTACGGCATCATCAAGCAGGACCTCAACGGCTACGTCAACGGACCGCACTCTCCGCTCCATCTCGCCGGCGCCGTCGACGTCCTCATCTTTGCCCCTTCCGGCGTCGATGCCGCCGAATACGACTTCATCCGCTTCCGCCAGAAAAGCGACGGACGCGAATTCCGCGCCACCACCGGCGGTATCATTCACTCCAAGAGCGGTGCCGACCGCGACGAAGTCGAGTACGAACCCACGCGTATCGCTCCCCAGATGTACACGTTCCGCGTGCCCGCCGACATCCTGAAGGGCGAGTATGGCGTCCTTCCGCCAGGCATTACCGTCAACAAGGTCTATACGTTTGCGATCGTCGAATAGCTGAATTGCCGGAAAACGAGCAGTTGGGGAGCGGAATAGCCGAAGAAATGATGCGAAAACGAAGTCATAGGTCGCTCTGGATCGCCCTTGCGGTGCTCGCCGCCCTCACGGTCGTGCTGGTCCTGCGCAAGAGCTCGCCGCCGGAAGCCGCGCGGCTGCTACCCGAGTCCGACGCCATCGTCTTCGTCCACCTCAAGACCGTCCGCTCCGCCACCCACTTCGACGCGTCCCCCGTCATCCGCAGCGCCGACTACCAGCACTTCATCGACGCCACCGGCATTGTCCCCGAGCGCGATCTCGACTCCGCCGCTTTTGCCCTCCACCGCATGGCCGATCCTCACGGGCCCAACGGCCCCGTCGCATACTCGGAAGTCCTCGAAGGCCGCTTCGACGGCATGAAGCTCGAACGCTACCTCGCCAGCATCGCCAGCTCGCGTGAAAATTACGCCGGGCACGATATCTTCACTATCCCCATCGAAGGTCGCCAGTTGCGCATCGCGCAACTTGGCTACGACACCATCGCCGCCTCCAACATGCCCACGCCCGAGCAAATCCACTCCATGCTCGACCGCCACGGCGCTTCCGCTCTTTGGACGCCCGGATCGTCGTTGCTCGCCGCGCGCTACCGCGAGGTGCCCTTGCTCTCACAGGCCTGGGCCATCGGCCACATCGGCCTGCCCTTCGCGGAAAACGGCCGCATCTCCGTGCTCGGGCTTGACCTGCCCTTGGGCGAAGACACAGACCTCGTCGCCAGCCTGCGCTACAGCGGTTCCGTGCATCTCAAAATCGAGGAGATTGCGCCCACCGATGACGCCGCCCGACGCACCGTCGAAAGCATGACAACGCTCGTCAACATCCTTCGTGGCATCGAAAGCGCGCAGCCTGCGCAAACCGCCGGCGCACAGGCCATGAGAGCATTAGTAGCATCCGTTGAAGTCGCGCAGCGTAAAGAGCGCGCTGTCTTGACCGCAACCGCAACCACCGACGAAATCAAATCCCTGGCCACCGCCGCAAACTCTCCACCGCCAGCCCCGCAAACACCGCCGGTCGCGATTCCCGCAGCCCAGAAGTAAAATCCAGTCAGCCGTATCCCCGAGGAGTTTCATGCACAAGCTCACCGCCTGCCTGCTCGCCGCTTCCCTTCCCTTCGCCGTTTCTGCCGCGCGCGCGCAAAAAACCGTACTCACAGGCAAAGCCGCCTTCACCGACTACACCACGGAGAAGCCCGGCGTTCGCCGCCACCTCACCGTCGCAGATCTGCCCGAGCCAAACCCCTCTGAATCTGTCGACAACGGTGCCCGTGTAGTGCCCCGTCCAGAGGGCGCCTGGCCACAAGCCCCTGCGGGCTTCAAAGTCACTCTGTATGCAGAAGGCTTCAAGGAGCCTCGCCTCATCCGCACCGCGCCCAACGGCGACCTTTTTATCGCAGACTCTCACGGCGACAAGCTGTGGGTTCTGCGCGGGGTCGGCGCAGACGGGAAGGTCCAGCAGATGACCGCCTTCGCCACCGGCCTCAACCTGCCCTTCGGCATCGCCTTCTACCCCGCCGGCCCTAACCCGAAATGGATTTACGTCGGCAACACTGCGTCCGTGGTCCGTTTCCCTTACAAGTCGGGTGACATGGCCGCAACCGGTGCACCGGAGACGGTAGTGGCTCAGCTTCCAGGCTTTGCCCAGCTTCGCGGTGGTGGTCACTGGACACGCGACGTAGTCTTCACCGCTGACGGCAAGCACATGCTCGTTTCGGTTGGCTCAGGCTCTAACGTGGACGACAGCGACACACATCCCAACGAGATGCACCGCGCGGATGTCCTTGAGTTCACGCCTGAGGGCAAGTTCGAAAAGGTATACGCCAGCGGCATCCGCAATTGCGTTGGAGAAGCCATCAACCCCGTCACCGGTCTGCTCTGGTGCTCCACCAACGAGCGCGATGGCCTCGGCAACAACCTTGTCCCCGACTACATCACCAGCGTCCCTGAGGACAGCTTTTTCGGCTGGCCCTGGTTCTACATGGGCGGGCACCAGGACCCGCGCCACGAAGGCAAACACCCCGAACTGAAGGCCAAAGTGCGCACCCCTGACGTCCTCGTCAACCCGCACTTTGCTTCCCTCCAGATGACCTTCTACCCAGGCAACGGAGGGCAGTTCCCCGCCGAATTCCGCGGAGACGGTTTCGCCGCCGAGCACGGCTCCTGGAACCGCTCCGACCGCTCCGGCTACGAGGTCGTGCGTGTCCCGATGAAGGCCGGCAAGGCGACTGGCGAGTACGAAGACTTCCTCACAGGCTTCGTCACCGACGATGGCAAGGTCTGGGGTCGGCCCGTGGGTGTCACCATCGCCAAAGACGGCAGCATGTTCGTCACCGACGATGGCACCAAGAGCGTCTGGCACGTGAGCTATGCGGGAAAATAAACCGGAATAGCAGCGGAATACCGCTTTCGCCGCCGAGGGGCGCTACCTGATCTCAATAACGTCGTCCGCGACCCGCATGAGACGTCCCACAAACGCAACCGCGCTCTCACTCGGTCAGGCGACCGCAAGCAACGCCCCAGGTTCACTCATCAAATGAAATATTGCGCCATACTGCTGACGTTTGCTCTCACCGTCTCCGCACACGCGGAGGCGATTCCCGCCGCCCGGGCCACCGCCCTCGACGGGCACGCCGTCGAGTTCCCCCGTGACCTGCGCGATGCGACAATACTGATTGTCGGCTTCTCGCAGAACTCCGCAAACCAGACCACACCGTGGGAGCGGCAGGTGCGCAGCGGTCTTGCTGCCAGCAACATTGGCTTCTACGACATGGCCATGCTGGCATCGGTCCCGGGCTTCGTGCGCGGGCTGGTCATTCGCAGCATCCGCAAAAAGGTGCCGGAAGTCCTGCAGCCGAACTTCCTCCCCCTTACCCAGGATGAAGGTGCCTGGAAGCAGGCGGCGGGCTTCACCAAAGACGCCCCTGATGCAGCCTACGTTCTCCTGGTCGACAAGCGCGGTGATGTACGCTGGAGCACCCACGAAGCGTGGTCGCAGAACTCCTTTGCGCGGCTCGCTTCGGAGGCGCATAAGCTAACCACAATGCCATGACCCTGCGGCCGTCAACCCTGGTTGGCAACCTCGCGCTGTATGTTGGCGCGCCGCTGGCGATGAACGGCATCATCTTCGGCCTGGGCTGGCAGGGCGCGCGATCCAACAACCCCATGCTTCCGCCCGGCTGGGTCGTCGGGACTATCTGGATGCTGCTCTTCGCGGGGATGGCGGTGGCCCGCTGGCTCATCGTTCACAGCCGATTCCTGCACTCCGCCCGCTCCAATTCAGTGCGTTGGCGCTCCAATCCAGTGCGTTGGCGCTCCAATCCAGTGCGTTGGATCGACGCTCTGGCTTTGCTCTGCCTCGTCTATCCGCTGTACACCATCGGCCTGAGCAACGAGGCCATCGGGCTCGCTGGCGCTCTTGTGACCGCGGCCGTGGGCGCCATAGCGGCAGTTCGTCTCTGGCCGGTGGCTCGCACAGCGAGCGGATTGCTGGCCGCTGTCCTCGCCTGGCTGCTGTACGCCGCAACCGCACTCACCCGCGACCTGCGCCGATGACCGCTCGGCGATTCAGCAGACTCAACCTTGCAGAAGCGCTAACCGCTGCCGACGCGCCGACAGTTTTCGTTCTGCGTGTTGAAGCAGCGCTCTGTTTTAGCTTGGGCGGGCCCAGGGAAGCTGGGCTCCACGCGGCAGTGGGCTAGAGACATGTGTAAAGAATCTCCACGGCGCATCCGACTCCTTACAATCGCTTCAGCGCCGCTCTGGAGACCGCTCCTGCCATCAATAGACGTCTACAAACCTATCCGGCTTCGAGCATCCTGCCCTGCTTCTCCTTCAGCTCACCCAACAACCTCTCCACCTGCTCATTGCGTTCGAGCACCGTGAACTGGTCGTCCAGCGTGTCGCCCTCGAGCATCGACTTGCCGGCGTGGTTCACCGCTTCCACGTTTTGAATCCGCGCCTTGAAGCGCCTCAGCGGAGACGTCCGCGAAACCGTGCTGCCTTCGGCTGCGTTCCGCGCCTCCGTCGCCTTTCCAACCATTCGCGCCCGGCGATGTTGGGCGACCAACATTTCGCACTGGCTCTCGGTCTCCTTCAACTTGCCCTGTAGCTTTGCGTACGTCGCCCGCAGCGCTTCGGCTTCCACCTTCTGTTCGGATAGCTGTCGCGCAAACCCTTCGCCCATCTGCCGATGGCTTAGGCTGCGCTCGAGCGCCTGCCGCGCCAGCTCGTCCTGCTGTTTCTGCACCGCAAGCTCCGCCTTGCGCTGCCAGTCGTCGGCAGTACCCTGGTGTTCGTCACGCCTCTTTTCCAGCAGATGCTGGTCCGCAATCGCGATCGCTACCTGTGTTTTCACTTGCAGCAACTGGTTCTCCATGTCGAGCACCAACTGCTTCAGCATCTTTTCGGGGTCTTCCGCGCGATCGATCAGATCGTTCACGTTCGCGCGTAACAATGTGGCGACTCGTTCCATCAAAGACATAGTGTGCCTCCTTCGCTGCTTCGGTTAATTGCCTTCGATGAACTGCATACTCTCGTTCCGCGGGTGTTCCGCGGATTTCATCGGAAAGCGGTACCTTGTTTTGCGGGAGGAATCAGGGGCCTTCCGACCCCTGAATCCAACGCTGCATCGAGGGGCTTCGGCCCCGGATTGGCTCGACCTCTACCCTAACTACCCGTGCCATTCTTCCCGGCCTCGATCACCGGCGGCGCCTGAGCGCTGCCGTTAGGTCGCGCTACCATCTCCTTCACGTTCGACATCAGGTCGCTCATCTTCATCCCGCTCAATGCTTCAAATAGTGCGGGAACCTGGGCCGCGATCTGCGTCATCTCACCGGTCAGCTTGCTCGCTCCAACGCTCTTCCCGTCGCCGGTCGAAACGATCGTGATCTTGTCGATGTTGTTCAGCGGCTCCGCCATCGCGCGAACGATGTCCGCCATGTTGGTGATGAGCTTGTCCACTACCGCGGCTTGCGACCACTCCTGGTACGCGGCGGCCTTGACGTTCATCGCCTTGGCTTCAGCCTCGCCCTTCTGAAAGATGATCGACGCCTCGGCTTCACCCTCTGTGCGGATAGCCTGCGCGCGGCCTTCCGCTTCAGCGATGGTCCGCGCCTTCTCCGCATTCGCCATGTTGCCGATGCGCTGCGCCTCTATCTCCGACTTTTTGAGCACGGTGGCGATCAGTTCCTTCTCGTTGCGCTGGATCTCGGCCTCCTGCACCTTCACCTGCGCTTCCTTCTCAACCTGCTGCACCTTCACCTGCGCCGCGATCACCTGCTGCTGCATGACGTTGGTCTGCAGTTCGTAGGACTTGTCGGCCGTCGCTTCCTGCTTGCGGGACTGCTCAGTGAATTGTGCTTTCTGGATGTCCAGGTCGCGCTGCGCCTCGGCCTGCTTACCCAGCGACATCGTCTCGGCGAGCACCCGTTCCTGGTCGGCGGCAGCCTTCGCAACCGCCGATTCGCGCAGGGCAATCGCACGGCGGATGGCCGTATCGCGCTCGGCTTCCGCCGTCGCAATCTCGGCATCGCGCTTGATACGGGCAATGTCAGGACGCCCCATGTTCGTGATGTACTCGTTCTTGTCGCGGACTTCCTTGATCGTGAAGCTGATTACCTCAAGGCCCATCTTCGACATGTCCTCGGCGCAGGTGGCGCGCATGCGCTCGCCGACATTCTCCGGTTCCTTCACAAGTTGCTCCACCGTCAGCTGCCCGATGATGCCACGTAGATGGCCTTCCATCACCAGACGGATGAGGCCTTCGCGCTGCGGCGGAGTCTTCGAAAGAAACTGCTCCGCTGCGGTCAGGATCGATTCGTTATCAGAGCGGACCTTGATCTGCGCAACCGCTTCGACAGTCACCGCAACACCCTGCTTGGTGTAGAGGTCCTGCTGCGGCGCAACGTCGAAGCTCATCAGCTCAAGAGACAGTTCTTTGCAGCTCTGGACCACCGGAAACACGACAACGCCGTGGCCTTTGATTACCTTCGGTCCACCGGAGCCGTAAATGATGAGCGCTTCGTTGGGCCCGGCTTTGCGGTACATCCGGGCCATCGAGACCAGGATCATGAGGATGACAAGGACCCCGAATCCGATCAGAATGATACTTACGTTTGGCATATTTCCCTTTCGTGCCTCTTACTAAAAATGTTGCTCACGAACGCCTTGGCGCCGGCGTTGAAAGTTCTGCGGGCGGTTGCCGGCGACGCCTAATCCTTGGCCATCGGGTCGCGCCTCCTTGGCTGCTCGGCGGCATCGCCCGACAACAGGCCATGCTCAAAAGAATCCCATCGGCGCACATAGGCGATCCCGCGCTGGTAGCGCATCACGATCACTTCCGTGCCGCGCTCAATGGCTATCCCATCGTCCGAGCGAACGGCTACGGCGCGACGCGAACCATTCTGCGAAAAGATGATCTCGCCCATGCCTCTGACCGGGATGCCGCCACTGAGGCGGCCAATTACGCCCGTCATATCGGTGTCCGAAGGCTCCAGCGTCTTTTCCATGGGCAGCAACACGCGTGCCATGAACCAGAAGACCAACCCTCCCCCTGCCAGACCGCTCAGCAGGGAGAAACCGAGCACCAGCGGAGCGATGAAGATGCTGTAGCGATGCAGCAGATACCCCGTTCCGCCAAACCAGCACAGGAACGCCATGAGCGTGAAGCCGTTGAAGGGTGAGGCCAGGTGCGTGGCTTTTGCGCTGAGACCGTGGCCGCGGCCTAAGTGGATATGGCCGATGTGGAAGTGACCGAACCCGGTCACGAACGCGAGCACACTCAGCACCAGGCCGATGCCGAAACATGTGAGATAAACCGAGTTCGAATCGAGGGCGTGCATCACTTCGCTCCTTTGGAAACCTTTGAAATTTTTGCGGGCGCATGGGCCGGCTGCTTGGCCAGAAGTTGCGGTGGCTGAACAGCGGCGCACATTGTCCCCGCTCCCGGCCGCAACAACTCCAGCAGCCTCTCGGCCAGCGCTGGTGTTTCGAGAATGCTTTCGAGAAGCAACAGGCAGCGGCGCGAGTCGCTGTGCTTGGCTGCCGCGAGCAGCGCTCGGCGCAGTTCGGGATCACGCCGAAAACGCTCGGCCCCGCCAATCAGCCACAGGTCGAGCTTGTCCTCGAGACGGATATCCGAAAGCAGCTCGGCGTGGTAGCCGTCCGGGTCATCCACCAGGTATCCCGGGTGAACCTTGAAGAACTTCGCCAGCAGCAGGCGCGTTGTGTTGGTGAGGTGTGGGCGCGCGCCGGACTCGATCTGCGAAAGGTAGCTCTGTGAGAGCGGCTGTCCCATCTCCGCGTGGATCGCACGAAGCAGCTCCTGCTGCGTCATCGCCCGGCCCAAACCGCGAAGGCTGCCTTCGACCTCACGCAGGTACCGAAGTTTATCCGAAAGTTTCATATCGCTATCTGCAATATGTATATCGCAATATGCGATATGTGTCAATCAGGGGAGGCTCGTTTTCGGTCACATAGGGCCAGGTTTCGAGTGGCGAGGAGGCGCAGGCCGTCGCCCCTCATACTGCGCAACACCTGGAATTTGGTCTGGAGGCTAGTGCGAGTAGGAAGAACGTTTGACGAACTGAAAAGCCGGAGACGCAGCCGAGGAAGCAGCAGGATTGCTGGCGCAAAGCTCTTCCAACGGAATGTACTTCTTGCGCATGAATTCCAGCATGGAACTGGAATTCCGCGCCCATAACAGCGCCTCGCCCATCTGGGAGGGCTCGATGACGCCCTCGGTCAGCGCCTCCAACACGATAGAGTGGGCCCGAAGTTCGGTTTCCATTTCTTTCATGTTGGTGGTCAGGGAGACCAGCAGGTTATGGTGATTGTTTAGCATGTTTCTCCAGTCGCGAAACTATCGCGTTTGCACTTTCAGATCACAGATTGCTCGAACGTCTGCTCACACGGCGCCAATCATGCTCTCGCAAAAGCGCGGGAATTACGCAACTCACCTACAGGGAACAACCTTTGCGGCGTTTCAAGAAGTTGCCCGTCGCTGTACTGACCATAGACTATTTTTTGTCAGGATGATTTAGAACTTTTGCAAACAATCGCGCTATTTAGGACCCGTCAAAAGGGTGCCCGCTCACAGCAAGTACCGTTCAACGCACGCAAACTACTGTTCGAGGCACGAACACTTTGACGTCGCCCGTCGATCCGGTTGGCACTGCTACGCCACTATCCCGGGAAGCCCGTGCCCCCCAGTTGCGCCATCGTGCTGCGCAGGTACTTATGGGGGTTCACCGCGTTGTTGTGTACCTGGACTTCGTAGTGCAGATGGGACCCGGTCGTCTTGCCGCTATGCCCAACGTATCCAATCACCTGGCCCTTGACCACGTTCTGTCCGGCAACCACGTTGAATCCTTGCAAATGGCCGTACAAGGTAAGGATGCCATTACCATGGTCGACTTCGATTTCTCGACCGTATCCGCTCACCGTACCCGCCATCAGCACCCGGCCTGACGCGGGCGCGTGCACCGGCGTGCCGTCCGGCGAGCCAATGTCGACGCCCTTATGGAACTCGCCCACTCCCATGCCGAGCACGGGGTCTTCGCGTTGCCCAAAACCGCTGTTGATGGGGCCGAGAATAGGCCACATGTCCGGCATGTTAGAGCCCACGTCATATACGCCGGCAAAGTCCGACAGAGCACTACGACTGGCCGTGCTGCTGTCCAGCGTCTGGCGGAGCAGACCCTCGGTCGCAGTGTCGCGTAGAGCGTAGAACGTGTCGATCGAGTGGTAGTAGCTGTCGGTAGTAAACCCCGCGCTCTCGTCCTTCAGCGGAGCCTTCAAATCGGCCGCCTTCTTGACGGCATGTCCGTGCACAAAGCTCAGCTTGCCGGCGGTCAGACCGTAAATCGCGGAAACTTCTGTGGCAAGGGAGCCCAGACTGGCAGCCTGAACGTCTTTTTCATGCTCTTTCTTTTCAAGGTGGGCGTAGTCGGTGCGGGTAATGGCCAGGTCTTGACGCAGCTTGTTCATTCGCTCAGTCTTGACGAGCATCCGGCTGTACGATCCAGCCAGGCCGGCGATAGTGAACATACCGGTAATTGCGGCCGCTACGAAGACGTAAACGTAGCGCATGGGGATGGAGACCCGGTCAACCGTGCCTGTTTCATCTTTCGTAACGTAGACAATGGAACGTTTTCTTGAGCTCATAGACAAGCGGTCCGTGCGGTACTCTGTGCGGCTGCGTTGGCAGCTCGGCGGGGGGAGGAAGTCACCCCTCTGGCAGATCGCGAACGGTGAAAACCGCACACACGACCGCAATCTCTCTAGTTTACGGGACGCTGCGGGCCGGGGCAACCGCTGGCATATCCTGAAACCATGCCGTCACGCAAAAAAGCGCGAAAAAAAGTTCGCCAGACCTCCAGTGCAGGCAGCGAACTCGCTTTGATTGAGCACATACGACGGCGCGCGCGCGGCCGCAGTGCGGAGGTCCGACTGGCGATTGGCGACGACTGCGCGATCCTGAAGGTCCGCGCTGGCGAGGAGATGGTCGTGACGACCGATCTTTCGCTGGAGGGCCGCCACTTCCGGCGCGACTGGCATCCAGCGGCGTCCATCGGACATCGCGCACTGGCTAGGGGATTAAGCGACATCGCCGCCATGGGAGCGCGACCGGTAGCGGCATTCCTTTCGCTGGCGCTGCCGCGGGCCGTTGCTGTCGATCAGCCATGGGTGGACGGGTTTCTCGATGGGCTTCTGGCGCTGGCCAGTCAGTACGGGGTCCCCCTCGCCGGGGGCGACACGGCAGAGGCACCGGGGGACGCAATCATCGCCGATATCGTGTTGCTTGGCGCAGCCCCCTCCGGATGCGCCCTCCGGCGGAGCGGAGCGCGTCCTGGAGATCTTCTGTATTGCACGGGATCGTTGGGCGGAGCCGCGGCCGAGCTCGCGGGTATACAGGCCTCACCGGGTCGTTTTGCCTCCGCTCAGGCGGATGGTACCCACCCTCACTTGTTCCCCGATCCTCGACTGGCCGCAGGGCGGGCGCTTCTGCGGCGCAGGCTGGCTACGGCCTGCATCGATCTGAGCGATGGTCTCTCCACCGATCTGCTCCATCTTTGCAAGGCCTCCCATGTTGCGGCGGAGGTAGAGGCAGGCGCGCTGCCACTGCGCGCGTGGGCCGGCGCGCTGCAGGCCCCAGACCGGCTTCCAGAGGCGCTCCATGGCGGCGAAGACTACGAACTCCTGTTCACGGCCCCACCCTCCGCACGCGTACCGCGCAGGCTGGGTGGCGTAGCGGTCACGCGCATCGGGCGCATCGTCGCGCATACGCCGAGACGGCCAAAGGTTCTGCTGATCGACGCAAATGGCAGGCGCACCGCCTTGAAACCCTCGGGATGGGAGCACTTTCGCTCATGAAAGACTTTCCTTCCAGCTGGACAGCGGAGGTGCTCACCGCGCCACCGATGATCGCGCCCGCGCGCCAGTTTGTGTACCCCCTCCGTGTGCCTGGAGAAGAAGAAGCCATGGAGCGCGGTGCATTGCAGCTCCTGGTGCGGCCTCGGACTGGAGGCACGTTTCTGGCCACCTGCGCCCTGGGGTTCCGCGACCCGTCCCTACCCAGTGGAGTGTTCGCGTGCCCCGCGCCGGATGACCTGCTCGCCCTGGCCGGAGGCTACGCTTACCTCGTCGATACGACCAAGCCGGAGACCTGCGTGCATCTTCCTCTGCGGCCGATCACCGAGAGCGCTTCCGTTTTGGAGCACGGGATAATCCTGCTGGCTGGATTCCACGCTGTGGCTGCGATCGGGGCTGCGGGTCTGCTGTGGCAGACCGACCGGCTGAGTTGGGAAGGCGTTCGCCTGGGCCAAATCCTCGACGGCAAATTGCATGGCGAAGGATGGAATATGCAAACGGACCGCGAGGTCGCGTTCACAGTCGACCTTCGCACCGGGGCGCACGAGGGCGGCGGCTTCAAGCCCTAGATACTACCCATCCTTTGCGGCTGGCCGCTGCACTGGAAGCAACCCGTTGGCTCGCAGCCGTTCCGTGCCCCGCACTCTCTAATGACTGCTATCTTCATCCAGTCTCGAAGCTGTGGACTGTGCACTGATGTGCTCGGAAAATGCAGCGTTCGGGGTGCGCAGCCTGGAGACGGTCGTCCACTGGTCCGGTTTGCGGGCCGGATCTTTTTGAGGCGGCATCCACTCCGGGAGGTCCATACAGAGATAGTCGGCCATGGCCTGGGCGTGCGGCTCATAGAGCAGCCTGATCGCGTTCAGGCGTTGCCGCGTGTCGGCGGCCGCGCAGAGCGAAAGGCCAGTGGGCGCGAGTGACTCGCAAAGCCGGCCGTACGTCGCATCCGACAGCCTGTCGGGCGGCGAGTCGCGGTAAAGCTTCTCCTGCGGTTCGCGGTGAAAGACGTGGCCCAGATCCACCAGGGCGTGGCGCGCCATGGCGAACGTCAACTGCGCCTGGCGGGTGCTGGGACCTTCGATAGTTGTGATCAGCAGCGCACAGGTGTCGAGGATCGCCGTAATCGCCGACAGCCAGGACTGATTGTCGTGCTGCGACCGGTAGTAGCAAAGGATGGGGTACGAGATGTGCGACTCAAGCATTTCGGCCGACCAGCGCTCCCACTCGTCGAGCAGCTTCACCATGGCTTCATGCCCGCCGTGGAAGCTGTGCCGAAACAGCAACTCCCCGGCCGCAGGCGGAGAACCCGCGCGGCCGTCGAGCAGCGCGACCGTAACCTCCCGGCGCGAAAACGCGGTATAAAGCACTGGAACATACCCGATCACCAGCGCGACAAACCCGAGACCCACGCCTGCCTCCGCCACGATCAGCGAACGTGCCACGTGATTGGACGGAGTGACATCCCCCAGGCCGAGCGTAAACAAGGTAGTGCCGCTGACGTACAGGCAGTCACGGAAGCGTCCCAGCCAGGAGACCGGATGAAGCGCGTCGCTGAACGGTGCTCCGATCCCATAAAAAATCAGGCCAAAGGCAAGCACCAGCAGCAGCGCCCAGAGGCCAATCAACAACAGCAGCGAAAGCGGCCCGTAGATGCTGTAGCCCTGCTCTCGCAGGCGGCGCGAGGGCAGCCACCCGGTTGCGGTGCGCCACGGGATCCAGGTGGCCAGGAAGAACAACCGCGTGATACGCAGGCGACCGGCGGGACGGCGTGGAAGAATGATGGTCTGGAAAGCATCCAGAAGGACCACCGCCAGAAAGGTCAGGCCGGCCATAAAAGCGCTCACGTTTGCCATGTAGAAGACTGTAAATCCTTCTTCAATCCCGGGCTCTTGTACAGCGCCACCCATCCAGGAGAAGCGATGCTTGTCTAGCCTCCGTCAATTGTTCTATGCTTTTGCATAGAGTCGTTTGTCCCTGCGGCGATACTCCTTCCTGTGACCTAGGAAACGTGAGCTGCGCTGTAGTCCTTCTGAACGTGACACGATCTGCCGGCCCGAGGTAAATCCATGAAACAGCGAGTTCTGGTCGTCGATGACGACAAGCTTGTAGCCGACACTCTCAGCCTGATCTTCAAGGCAAATGGGTTTGAAGCCGAAGCGTGCTACTCGGCTGCCGAAGGTCTCGAACGAGCCCGTACCTATGATCCCGAACTCCTGTTGTGTGATGTCACCATGCCGGAGACGACGGGCTTGGAAATGATCGCAAAAATCGATCGTGAGCTGCCGGACTGCCGCATCCTTATGCTCACCGCTTACTCGACGAACTTCGACAAGGTAGGCGAGCAATCCCGGACGATGCGCCGCCCTGTAAGCGTCTTGAGCAAACCCTGCCGGCCGGAAGAGCTGCTGCGCGAATGCGGCGCGCTCCTGTTGAAGACCGCTTAGTGCCACTGCCTCGCGCTCGGGTTTAGACTCGGAACACGATGGCAGAATCCGGCGACGTTCCATCCGCAGCGGACATGTTCCTCAAACGAAAATCTGCCCGCAGGCGAGCATCGGCGATGCCCGGCCTTTTCGATGTCCTGGAAACACGCGTTCTGCCGACCACGTCGACGCTGCGAGCTGTCCCGGAGCCCCAAACCCGCCCGGACGCGCCAGCTGCGGACAAGCCAAGTACCGATCCTGCGAAAGTGTGGACAGTCGCTGCGCTGGTGCGCGAAGTCCGAGGTTTGATTGAGAGCCGGTACGAGCGGATCGCGGTTGAAGGGGAAATCTCGAACTGGCGGCCCGCGGCGAGCGGCCACAGCTACTTCACGCTCAAGGACGGCGCGGCGCAGTTATCGGTTGTGATGTTCCGGCGCGAGCTGACGCTGGTACGCTTTCGCCCAAAAGATGGTGATGCGGTGCGCCTGCGCGGCCAGGTCAGCGTCTACGAAAGCCGCGGCCAGATGCAGCTGATCGCGGAAACGATGGAGCTGGCAGGCATCGGCGCGCAATTAGCTGCGGTGCAGGAACTTAAAGCCCGGCTGAAGCGCCAGGGTCTGTTCGATAACAAGCGGCCTCTGCCTGCGTTTCCGCGGTGCATTGGCGTGGTCACCAGCCTGCATGGTGCGGCATTGCGCGACATCGTCAAGGTCTGTAAGCGGCGCCACGCCGCAGTGAATTTGTTAGTTTATCCGGCTGCGGTACAGGGGCCGCGCTGCGCAGGAGAGATCGCCGCGGGAGTGCGCTGGTTTTCCGCGCACCCAAACCGTGCGGACGTGGTTATTGTGGCGCGGGGCGGCGGCAGCTGGGAAGACCTGCACGGGTTCGACGACGAGGGCGTTGCGCGGGCCATCGCCGGCTGCAGGGTTCCGGTGCTCGCAGGGATCGGACACGCAACAGACACCACCATCGCCGATGCGGCAGCAGACGTCTGCGCGCCTACGCCCTCCGCCGCGGCCGAACTGGTGACAGCCGCGCAGCATCGGGTCGAGGAACGTGTCGCTCGGTTAGGAGAACGTCTCCGGCGTGCGGGCAGCTTTGATTTGCTGCAAGCGCGGCAGCGGCTTTCGCGTTTGAGCGCGGAGGTCGTACTACGGCGGGTGCGCGACGCCGTGGGCCGCAGGGCGCAACGAGTGGATGAGCTGGAATTTCGTGCGCAGTCGGGTATTAGCCAGGTCTTACAGGTGCGAGCGGCAAGACTCGGGAAGCTCGAGGCCCGCCTGCAGCGGCAGAACGTAGCCGTAAAGCTGGCCGCGAAGAGCCGCCGTCTTGAGCTGCTGCGCGGGCGGCTGGAGCGTGCGGGTGTCGCCGTGACAGCAACGCGGGCAGAACGTGTGGAACGCGCTTGGGGTCGTGCCGAAGCCTTGAGTCCGCTGCGCGTGCTCGAACGCGGGTATGCGCTGGTGTATGGGCCGGACGGGAAACTCCTGCGCACGGCCACGGACGCCTCTTCGGGCGAAGAGATCACGGCGCGCCTGGCGCGTGGCAGCCTGCGGGCCACGGTCACCGCGACCGATTGAACGCATCCTACAACCTGGGTGTCACTGCGGCGCTGCGAGGGCCGAATCTTCGATAGCATCATAAGAGAGGTTCAGAGGATTTTCTGATGCGGAAGATGTTTGGGACGGATGGAATTCGTGCGGTTGCGGGTGAGGCCCCACTGGATAAACGAACCGTGTTTGCGGTAGGTGTAGCGCTCGCGCGGTCGCTCGGCCACCAGCCCCGCGTGGTCATGGGAATGGACACCCGCGAAAGCGGGCCGTGGATAGCCGCGACCCTGGCTGCCGGTCTTCGCGCCGGCGGAGCAGCGGGCGTCGAAAGCGCCGGTGTGATTACGACCCCCGCCATAGCGTTCCTCGCTCGTAAGCATGGATTTCAGGCGGGTGTAGTGATTTCCGCTTCGCACAATCCGTGGCGCGATAACGGCATCAAGATCTTTGGCGGCGACGGCTTCAAGTTGGCCGATGCGGTCGAACTGGAGATCGAACGCGGCATTGAGCATGTGCTCGACGACGGCCATGACGCTCCCGACGATCCCATCCTGCCGGAGGTGAATGAAGCGTATCGAGCAGAGTATGTGCGCTTCCTGCTGGACGCCGTACCCGGCATTTCACTCGACAACCGCTCGGTCGTCATCGACTGTGCAAACGGCGCAGCGAGCGCGGTGGCGCCGGAACTGTTCGCGGGGCTGAAGGGGACGGTGGAGGTCACGCACGCCTCCCCCGACGGTCGCAACATCAACGACAACTGCGGAGCGATGCACCCGAAAACGGTCGCGGCGGAAGTCAGGCGGCTCCGAGCGTCGATGGGTATGACCTTCGACGGCGATGCCGATCGCGCCCTGTTCGCCGACGAGCACGGCAACGTCGTCAACGGCGACGCCGTGCTGCTTGCCTGCGCGAGGGACCTGCAAGCCCGCGGCGAGCTTGCGGGCGACACGGTGGTTGCGACCACCATGTCGAACATGGGCCTCGAAGCCGCGTTCAAGCGGTCCGGCATCTGCATGCTGCGTGCGCCCGTAGGTGACAAGTATGTCCTCGAAGAGATGCGGAAGTCTGGCGCTGCGCTGGGCGGCGAGCAGTCCGGACACATCCTGTTCCCTGCCCTGGCGACCACCGGCGACGGCCTGCTGACCGCACTGCTGGTGCTGGACGTCGTCCATCGCAGCGGCAAGACGTTGGGCGAACTGATCGCCGATCTCCAGAACTTCCCGCAGGTCATCTTGAACGTTAGGGTGCGCGAAAAGAAGCCGCTGGAGGGCTTTCCCGCCGTTGTCAGCCTCATCCGGGCGGCGGAGGAAGAATTGCGCGATTCAGGTCGTGTCGTGATTCGCTACTCCGGCACCGAAGCTCTGGCACGCGTGATGATCGAAGCCGAAAGCGAAGAGGCGATGACCCGCCACGCCGAGGCAATCGCCGGCGCCATCCGGACGGAGCTTGGCGCTTAGCTCCGGTCGCTAATACCGGTGTGCGTTGCCGATGAAGTGGAAGAACAAGGCGAACCAGGCAAAGTAAACACACGCCAGGGTCACAAGAGCGAACTTCAACCGGGTAATAGCTCGAAGCGGTTGCCGCAGGGTGCGCAGCCCGCTTACGATTCCGCCTAGTATTGCCAGCAGCGCCAGCACCGTCAGGATGTTCTGCAGCAGGAAGCCACGGTCAAGATGGCCCAGCTGGTAGAAGTTTGTAAAGCTGTTGAGCGGCATCGCAAGCAGAAGGAGCTGTACCGCGACGAGCACAACGAACCAGCAGGCAAGTTGCAAAGGTAAGGTCATCCAGCGTGTTCCAGGCTGAGGAGCCACCGTTGCCCGCCGCCGATGGAACCCACGGCGGTAGAGCCGCACCAGAGGCGCCAGGCAGACCAGGAGAACCGTCGCAAACGCGGCGATGAGAATTGCCGGAAAGACATTCGATCCCAACAGCCAGGGCAGGCGATCCGAATGGCCGGGGCTGGCATAACCCGTGATGCGACCGCGGCCGTCACGCTCGAAGTGCAGCGTGCTTTGCGACTCCTCCGCGTAAAACGAATCGTTGCCGATGGGACGGTACTTGATCGGCTGCTGGCGGAAATCCTTCGCTGTCGAGATGGTCAGCTCGCCATCTTTAGTCGCCTCGACCTCGCGAGTTCCCAGGTTAAACAAGCGGAATTTCGTGCTGTCGGATCTGCGCGACGTTGCGTAATCACCGGTATATGGAGCCAGGTCTGCGGCCTTGAGCTTCAGGTAGGCCGGGTGTGGCATGGGTGCGCCGGGAAGATAGCGATCGACGAACGCGCGAAACACTTCCTCACGGGCGTCACCCTGCGCCTTTGCCGAGTTGTAGCTGATAAAGAACGTGAGTTGGTGCGTCGGTTCCACCCAAAACTGCGAGTGGAAGCCGATAAGGTCGCCGCCGTGGCCAATGAAGGTGAAATTGTTACGGCGTTCTGTATAAAAGCCAAGACACCACGGGGCAATCCCCGGCGCAGGTGAAAATTGAGGCGTAAACAAGGTCGCCACCGACGTAGGCTGCAGAATCTGCTGACCATTCAGGGTTCCGTTCGCCAGCAGCATCTGGCCGAAGATCGCCATGTCCGCTGCGGTCGACGACAGACCGCCCGCAGGTGCTTCCGTGAAACCCTCAAAGCCAAGGTCCGGCTTCGAGGTGTTGTTATAGCCAAGCGAGCGCGCAAAACCCGCTGGAAGCGGCTGTACGAATGTTGAGTGCGTCATGCCCAACGGCGCGAAGATGTGGCGCTGCACGTAGTCGGGGAACGGCTCGCCGGACGCGCGCTGCACAATGTAGCCGATCAGCGTAATGCCGTAGTTGGAGTAAGCCAGCGCTTTGCCCGGAGCGGAGAAACGATGGGGCTGGTTGCGAATGAGAAAATCTCGAATCGAAACCGGCAGCTTGCCGGACTTGTCAGATCCAATGTCGTGCAGTTCTTCCTCAAAGCCCGCTGTATGCGTGGCAAGATGTCGCAGCGTGATGGACGCGTTGCCAATGCCGTTTGGCCCAGGCTCGATCTTGAAGTCGAGGTACTGATTCACGTCAGCATCCAGCGAGAGCTTCCCCTGCTCAACCAGCTGCATCATGGACACGTAGACAAACAGCTTGGAAATGGAGCCCGGACGGAAAGTCGTCGTGACCGGATCAACCGGCGTCCTCTTTTTCCAGTCCGCGTAGCCGTACCCTTTCAGCAGCAGCGGCTGTCCATTCTGCGTGATGGAGATCGTGGCACCGGCAACATCATCGCGCTGCAGCTGCAGAGGTAGAAAGCCATCGAAGAACGCCGTAACGTCCTCGCGCGTCAGGGCTGCGGGGGTAGCTGGATTGGGCGCAGGCACTGGTATGGGGGTGGCAGCTGCCTGCTTTGGCCCTTGCATGGGAAGTTGCGGAACCTGGGCGGCTATGCTGAATGGTATGGCGCAGACAAAAGTGGCAAGGGCACGGCGCAAGTGCATCGGAGCTCCATCAGAAGGTTGCGATGAGATTATCACCCGCCGCGGCGGACCTACTTAGCACCCCGCGACGTTACCGATTGCGCCTGTCGAGGGGTCGATGTATCTGCCAACGGGCGTGCTGTAAGCGGCGAGTCTGGGTTCCACATCGTCGCAAGCACTTTGAAAAGATAGGCTGAATGTTGAGGTGGCTGCTTCTTCATAAAGTCCGCTTGTTTGGTAGACAGGCGCCACCAGGCGATGGGTGCTTGGCGAAGGTCGAATCCTGCATCGTTCAGGAGAACCATGCTCATACGCCCGCACTGTTCTTCCAACTGCCGTTCCATTTTGGAGCCCGCCACGCCCGTGCCAAGAGACGTCGCCAGACCGAGGAAAGGAACAAAAAAGTCAGCCGCCGTGCCCGCAAGGTTGGTGGCCGTCAAAGCATGGTCTTTCGGGATGAAGCGAAAGGTCTGCTTCTTCAGCGCCACGACCATACTCTGAGCCGGCACCGCGGCAAGTTCGTCGTCATTGAGTCGCGCTGGAACCTTAGCAGCCACAAGGATGATGCCGCTCGGCAGCGCTGTAGCGCTCCACTTGCTGTCCACAAGCTGGAAACGAAAGCTGAGTTTTTCGGGGTCCGTGTCAGATAGTTCGCGCTGATACGCAGGAGTGAGGCGTCGCCCGATGCGATCTAAACGTTCCTGCTGCACAACATCGTGTACGGCGGGAATGCGCTTATAGTCGGTGCCCTTGATGAGTTTGCTGCCAAATCCCTGCTTGTCTTCATCCGTCACCGCTTTCGGGTCGAACTCGTTTTTACCGCGCAGCTTCTCTTCCCGAGGGGTGAATTCGGATGCGTGATAGGTCAACGAAGATACGATGACCGCGCCCTTCTCGCCGAACTTGCCGTGATACTCCACCCACTGGCTGACGGCAGGCGTGCTCGTCGCGGTCAGTGGCAGCTTCCATTGCACCTGCGTCGCGGCCGTAGACTGCAGCGCGAAGCCGTCGGCGCGCAGTACCGTCGGCGCGAGCACTCTGTCGATCACTGCGAAGCCGTCGACGCTGTCCCGCAGACTGTCCAGCACGTCGATCTCAGTGGCAGCCATGCTGTTCGATTTCTTCTCCAACTTGCCGTAGATCGCCAGCTGTTCCCCGTAGATACGCTGCGGGCACTGGCCGCCGGAGATCGCCACGCTACTGGCAGCCTTCACAATAGTGCTCGACGAGCAGGTAACATGCACGCCATTCACTTCGAAAACCAGCGGCGTGCCCGGCTCGGTTACGAACCCTTTCAGGTCAGGAGTGTTCTGCGCCTGAAGCGAGGCGCAACTACAGAAGGACAGCAATGCAAATAGAGCAAGTATTGGTGGCCGCATAGTGGCCTAGTGTATAGCGGTTAACCGCGCTATGCGACGGACGCAAGCGGGGGTGACGCTGCTGTAAGTTTCTGCGAGTGTGTGGCGATGGCGCCTCTTCGCCAGCGCGGCATGGCGAATCGCTGCGAGTCTTTTGTCCGGCCGGCCCTACTTGATATCGCGCCAGTTATCCCCAAGACCCACGTCCGCAATAATCGGGATGCTGAACGTTGCCGCGGACTCCATCTCTTTTTTCACGAGTTGCTGCATCTCTTCGGCCTCCTCGGGAACCACGTCGAAGAGCAGTTCATCGTGAACCTGAAGCGTCATCAGGGAACGCAATCCACGGCGGCGGATCTCGCTGTCGATGCGCAGCATCGCAATCTTGATCAGGTCGGCAGCTGTACCCTGCAGCGGTGTGTTCACGGCTGTGCGCTCGGCGAAACCACGCTGGTTGGGATTGCGCGAGTGGATATCCGGAATTGGCCGGCTGCGGCCAAACGCCGTCCTGACCGCCTGGTCGCGGCGAACAATGTCAAGTGTGCGCGCGATGAACGTGGCCACACCCTTGTAGCGATCGAAGTATTTCTCGATGTAGGCCTTCGCGACCTTCTGATCGATGCCGAGCTGCGCCGCCAGACCGAACGGAGAGATGCCGTACACGATGCCGAAGTTGACTGCCTTGGCCCGCGCGCGCGTCTCCTTGTCCATCGTTTCCGGGTCGACTTCGAAGACCTCCGCCGCGGTCAGCGTGTGAATGTCCTTGCCGGTGCGGTACGCGTCCAGCAGAAGCGGATCCTGCGAGAAGTGCGCCATCAGGCGCAGCTCTATCTGCGAGTAGTCGGCTGACATCAGCCGGTTTCCCGGCGCTGCAACAAACGCCGCGCGGATTTCGCGTCCCACCGCCGTGCGGATCGGGATGTTCTGCAGATTCGGATTGGTGGAGCTCAGGCGGCCAGTCGCGGTGCCCACCTGGTTGAACGTCGTGTGGATGCGGCCATTCGCGTCGGCCAGCAGCGGCAGCGCGTCAAGATAAGTCCCCTTCAGCTTCTGCAGCTGACGATGCTCAAGCACCCACGCCGGAACTTCGTGCTCCGCCGCCAGCCCTTCAAGAATGTCCTGCGCCGTGGAGATGACCTTACCCTTGCCATACTTGATGGGTTGGGGAAGCCCCATCCTGTTGAACAGCACATCCCCCAGCTGCTTGGGCGAGTTGATGTTGAACTTGTGGCCTGAAGAGGCATAGATACGCTCAGCCAGATCGTCAATCGTGACCGCTAGACGCGAAGACATTTCGCGTAAAAGGGCCGAGTCAACCCGCACACCGTTCTGCTCCATCCGAAGCAGGACCGGAACCAGCGGAAGATCAAGATGCGTGTAGACGTCGGTGAGCGAGCTGTGCTCGTTCAAGGAGTCCGAAATTGCTTCCCTCGACGAGTCGGCCTGTTTGCTTGTCGTTTTTGACTCGTCTCTATTTGCTCTATCGGGAAATAGCATCTCGCGAGTCGCCGCGCCGCCGAGCGAAGGATCGTCCTTCGGGACAATATAGGTCGCGGCAGGCTCCGCGAGCTGTACGGTCAGCGTGTCTGCCAGACGCGCCACGGCAGCGGCGGCTTCGGACAGTCGCAACGGGTCGCTGGGGTTCTCCTTCGTTGGCTGATGCAGAAGCGCCAGCGAGGTGCTGCGCGCGGCGATATCAATGAGGGTGTGCGATCCATGGGTGGGATTGAGGAGATAGCTCTGCAGCATGACGTCGGTGATGTTTCCGGCGAGTGTAACGCCGTGCGGTTCAAGGGCGCGAAGAACGGCTTTGAAGTTATGGACAAGCTTGGGGACGGCAGGGTCCTCAAGCGCTTCGCGGAGTCCCGGAGTGTCCAGCGCTACCTCGATAGCGTGAGCGGGCGACGCCGCTAATCCCAGGCGGCAAGCAGGGTCAGGTGATGGATCAGCTTCCACGAAGTGAGTATCAGACGATGGCGGTACTTCGGGTTCTCCGAACAAAGACATGGATTGGGCGGGGGCGGGCTCCGGTTCCGTTTCAATGTCCGGGTTGGCGTCCGGATCGGCTGCGTCGGCCTGGACCTCGGCTGCGAGTACTGTGGCTGGTTCGAAGAGCGCAATGGATAGCCCGGGCGACGCGGCGCTGCCCATCGATGCAAGCATCGAAGCCAGGTCCGCCGCCGTCGCGCGGTTGTTGTACGTGGACTTCGTCGCTTGAACATCCGGCGCGAGCTCCTTGAGCATCGTCGTAAACTCAAGCTCGGTGAATAAGGCCCGGCAGGCCGCGTTGTCCACTGGCTGCGTCCGCATAGCATCGAGTGAGAACTCGATCGGCACACCGGTATGAATAGTGACCAGCTCCTTAGAAAGCAAAATGTTTTCGCGATTATTCTGGAGCGACTCGCGGTAGGTCTTCTTCTTGACTTCATCCGCACGGTCAAGCGTCGCTTCGACGGTGCCGAAGGTCTGGATCAGTTCGACCGAGCCTTTGTCGCCGATGCCCGGAGCGCCGGGTATGTTGTCGATGGCATCGCCACGCAGCGCCATCACGTCGATCACGCGCTCGGGCGGAACGCCGAGAACGCCTTCCACGCCCGCTGGATCGAGGATCAGGTTGTCCTTCGTGGGGTTCAGAATGCTGACATTCTCGTTGACGAGCTGCATCATGTCCTTGTCAGAAGAAACGACGAAGACATGGTGGCCCAGCGCGGATAGTTGGCAGGAAAGGGTACCGATCACGTCATCGGCTTCGTACCCCTCGTAGTACAGAATGGGAATACGGAACGCCTCGAGAGCGCGACGGATATACGGGTGCTGCTGGATCAGGTCGGGCGGCGTTTCGACCCTGTTGGCCTTGTAGCCGCCGTACTCCGTGCTTTCAAACTGCTGGGTCTTGATATTGAACTTCTGCACGTCTTTGAGCTGGGACGCTAGTTCGTTCCGATGCACCGGCGCGCCCACATCGTAGACCGCCGCGAGATAGAGCGGAGAGAAATCCTTGCGCAGCTTGTTGATCATGTTGACGAACACATACGTCGCGGCGGTGGGAATGCCGGTGCGCGTCGTCATAGGGCGTGAGCGCTGCATGGCGTGGTAGGCCCGGAAGATGAAGGCCATGGAGTCCAGCAGGTAGATCGGCGGCTTGTCGGATTGTTTCGGCATGGGCATATCTTTGGATGCGGCGTCACGAAGCAAAAGCGTTTCCGCAGGTCAGCGGCATGAGCGAAGGCAACGCCTAAAGGATCAGCATACAGTCGCCGTAGCTGAAGAAGCGGTAGCGGGCCTCAACGGCGTGGGCGTAGGCACGCAGAACTGCCTCCCGGCCCGCGAATGCCGACACCAGCATGAGCAGCGTCGATTGGGGCAAGTGGAAATTGGTGAGCAGGCCCTGCACCAGACGAAATCGATGGCCCGGAGAGAGAAAGATCGACGTCTCCCCGGAGTGCGCGGCGATCGACCGCCCGGCGCGCTCAGCCTCCATCGCGATATGTTCGAGCGTCCGCGTCGTCGTCGTCCCCGCCGCCACAATCCGGCGACCTTCGTTGCACGCCCTAGTGATGGCTGCCGCCGTCTCTGGCGAGAGCGTGTAGCGCTCGGCGTGCAGGCGTATGTCTTCAGTGCGTTCCGCGCGAACAGGCTGAAAAGTTCCCAGCCCAACGTGCAGCGTGACATATGCGATTTCGACTCCTCGGCACCTAAGCTGCTCTAGAATCTCCGGCGTGAAGTGAAGCCCTGCCGTCGGTGCCGCCGCCGAACCGCGCTCACGCGAATAAACCGTCTGGTAGCGATCGCGATCTTCCGGGGTATTGGGCTGCTCCTTGTCACGACGAATGTAGGGCGGCAACGGCAGGCTGCCGATACGCTCGAGGGTCGCGTGAAAATCACCAGTTGGAGCAAAGCGAAGGGTGCGCTCGCCGAAACAGCCTGTCGAAAGGACCGTGGCAGTGAGGCCGGGCTCGGAGTTCGCACCTTGGTTGTGGAAATGGAGAGTTTCACCAGCCTGCACTTTTTTCGCAGGCCGGACGAGGGCCGACCAGTCGTTGTGCCCTGGATGGTCAGCCAGCGGCTGAGTCAGCAGCACTTCGATCTGCCCGGTAGGCGAAGGAGAGCTGCGCTGCGTCGCGAGACCTCCGCGTGTCGCGAACAGCCGCGCCCGCAGCACGCGCGAATCGTTCAGCACCAGCAGGTCACCCGGCTGAAGGAGCTGCGGCAGTTCCGTGAACACACGATCGATGTAAGTCCCCGTCGCGCGGTCAAGCTGAAGCATCCGGCTCGACCCCCGCTCAGCCGGCGGATGCTGCGCGATGAGGTCTTCAGACAGATCGAAATGGAAGTCGGAGACAAGCATAGCCAGAAGAACTTATGCCCTGACAGCAGCCGAGGTAGAAAGGCGAGACGATGGTCCGGTTGCCATCGATACCGCTTCATCCAGCGCCCTCTGTACCTCCGGCAGCTTCGGCGGCGTGTGGGGCGGCCAGGTAAAGGTAACCGTAGAGAAGGGCTTCGGGATCAGGAAGCGGTCCCACGAGCGAAGTTGCCACGCCCGATCCGGCAATGCATAGTAGGCGCCGATCCAGGTGGCCCCGGTCAACTCGGCCATTTGCACGACGCCGGGTTTGGCAAGCATCGAAGGACCGCGCGGGCCGTCCGCCGTAATGGCGCAGCGATGGCCCTCTTCGTACGCCTGAGCCATTCGGCGCAAGCCCGTAGCTCCTCCTCGCGAAGTGGAACCGCGCCTGGGGAAGAAGCCCAGCCGCTGGACGGTGCGCGCAATCAGTTCGCCATCGAACGATGGCGAGATTAGGATCGCGATGCCACGATTGCGAAACCGATGCGCACACACCAGTAGCGTCCGATGCCAGAAAGCAAACACGACCGGGCCGGGAATGTCTATGCCGACCGGAACGCCGGGCGCGTTGACATCGCGGTAGCGCAGCGTCGCGCCAAGCAGACGGATCAACAGCGCCGCCACTGGTGGCACGATGGCAAGAATCACACGTTGCTTGAAGCTGTAGAGACGCACCTATTCGAGTGTATGTGCAGGATAGGATGGAGTCCATGCGGCAGAGTACGGTTGGCAGAATGCAGAGTTCGGCGCTGGGGTTCGGGTGCGGGTCCGTGCTTGGGCGAGTAGGGCGGCGGGCCTCGCTGTTCGCCATGAACGCAGCCTGGGACAACGGTATTACGTTGTTCGACACCGCTAGGAGTTACGGCTTCGGCGAGGCCGAAGCCGTGCTCGGGGAGTTCCTTCAAGGCAAGAGACAGCAGGCGGTCATCGCGACCAAGTATGGGTTGCCACCTCAGCGGCAAAGCGCACTCAAGCGGATGGCGCTGCCCGTTATGCGCGCAGTGCTGCAGGTGCCGGGCGTTCGCAGCGCTTTGAATCGAGGAGGCGGCGCGAGCCAGCCAGTATCGGGAGAATTTTCCGGCGCGGGCCTCACAGCAGCGGTCCACGAAAGTCTGCGGCAACTACGCACAGACTACCTTGACGTGTTGTTTCTGCACGATGCCCCCGCAGAGGTAGTGCAGCGGGATGACGTGATGCTCGGACTCGAAGCTCTGGTGCAGAGTGGGAAAATCCTGCGGGCCGGCTTGTATGGGCAGGCAGCCACCGTCTCGGAAGCTCTGCCATCCGCACCGCCAGTGCTGACCGCCATCCAGTACGGGGCGAATCCTTTCGATCCGGTGGTCGCTGGTCTCGAAGGTCAGAGCGCGCCCGGAATGCACCTCATCGCCAACCATCCCTTCGGAAGCGGAGCACGGGTCGCGCACACTGCGGCTGTGCTGGCATCGATGGCAAGCGATCACCTTCTGCCGCTTTCCTTGCGTGAAAAGCTGCGCGCCGGTGATTGGCCCATGCTTACCGAAGCGATCTTTGGAATGGCGCTGGTCGGCGCAGACGCGCTCGTGCTCTCCATGATGGACCCCCGGCACATCGCGGCCAATGTGAGCGCCGTCGATGCCTGCGGGTTCAGTCCAGAGGAGTTGGCGCTCATGCGCGACCGGATGCTGAGGGCCGGCCCGATAACGTCAAGCTGACACCGCTCATCGATTGAGCTGCGCAGCCAGCCGGTCCGCCAGCCGAAGGGAAAGGGCGATAATGGTCAGGCTGGGATTGGAGCTGCCGCCCGCCGGATACACGGCGGCCGTCGCCAGCGACAGATTCGGGATCCCGTGCACCGTCAGGTTCGAATCCACCACGCTTTCCCGCGGATCAATTCCCATGCGGCAACCACCCATCGGATGATAGGTGTCGGTGATGCCCGTGATTTCGGCCGACTCATCGAAGATCTCCGGCCGCCACTCAATGCCCTGGATCGAAAGTGCATGGAATCGTTCGCGCAAAAAGCGGGCAAAGGTGCGAAGCGTCTTCAGATCATGCTGCGAAACGGTCCAGTCGACGACGGTCTTCGGCATGCCGAGGTGGTCCAGCTCCTCATCCAGCCGGATGCGCGTGTCAGCCTGCGGCAGCTGCTCGGAATCAATGCATAGATCGACGGTCGCGCCGGACGACGCATGACGTCGCTTCTTGAATTTGGCCGTATACGCCAGCTTGCTGAGATCGACAAACGCCCCCGGAACTTTGGGCAGATTGCGAAAAATCGCTTCCTTGACGTCGCGCCGCTGAATCGACCGCAGCAGCGAACGGGCAACGCCGACGCCCGAGTCCTCAGGCTCGTCGATGATGAAGTGCATCATCACCGACAGCAGGTTCAGGCGCTCGCGCAACTCCGGAGACGCCTCGAATTTGACCGTATGCGCGGTGCGCCGGAAAAGAAAGGGTCCGAAGGACTCCATGAACAACTTCCGCGCCGGGCCGGTCAGCGTCGCGGCCGGCAGGTTGATATGGTCGTGAAAGTAGCGGCCGACCTGATCGTGCGTGTTACCCACGCCCTTGGGGTTTACGCTCCGCGAGGCGAGTAACAGCCGTGACGTCTCGATCGTTCCGGTAGCGAGCACAAAATGATCGGCTTCAAATCGGAACGTCGTGCCCGCATAGTTGCGCACCAGCGCGGCTTCGACCCGCTCGCCGCCCGGAGACAGCAGAAGCTCCGTGAGGTTGGCGTGCAGATACAGCGTCGCGGAGTTTCCTTCTTCGAGCGCCTTGCCCACCGTCGTCCCCAAGTTGCGACGCGAGAACGGAGCGCACTTGGAAAAACGCGCGCGCAGTTCGGGAACCTGACTAAGCAGCGGCGGAATGGGACGCCCGAAGGCCTCCAAAAACGGCGTGGCGTCAAACGGATACTCGTCTGCGTCGACCAACTTCTGTGCGTCCGGGTAGAAGGGATCAATCTCGTCGACAGAAATCGGCCAGCCGAAGGACGGCATGGATGGCGAAGGTTGCAGCACTTCAGCCGCATACGGCAGCAACTGCCCACCCCAGCGGGTGGAAGAGCCGCCCAGCACCCGGAACCGCCCTTCGTGCGTCCCATTGTGCGTCAGGCGCGCCATGCGGGCGTTATAGATGCTTTGGCTGCGCTCCTCGGGGTTGCGTCCCCCGGCTTCGAGCAGCGCGACCTTGATTCCGGCAGCAGTGAGACGATGAGCGAGCGAGTTTCCGGCCACCCCGGCACCGATAATGCAGACTTGGGCTCGAAAAGGTGTAGCTTGAGCATCGGTTTCTTCCAGATCTAAGTGCATTCATTCCCCGCAAAATGTCCCGCTGAGTCCAGATCCTCAATGCATGTACGCACGAACGACGCCCGAAAGCGAAAACAGGCGCAGATTCCTTGTGAAGGTTGTGTTCGTACTTGAGTATGCAACGTTAGCTGTACTTCAGCCAACGCATAATTTCAGGTAAGGTGGGTTTTTTGCCATACATCAGTATGCCGACCCGATAGATGCGCGCCGAAAGCCAGAGCGTAGCAAAGATCGTTGCAATGATCAGCACGATCGAAAGCGTAATCTCCCAGGGTTGAGGCATCGCCAGTGAGATACGGAAGTTCATCAGCAACGGAGCGCAGAAAGGAATCTGCGACACGATGCGCGCCACCGGCGAACTCGGATTGGTGATAAGCAGAGGCAACATCAACATGCAGAAGAACAGAGGCAGCATAAGAAACATATTCAGCTGCTGTAACTCCTGCTCGGAGTTGGTCATCGCCCCCAGCGCGGCTGCCACGCTGGAGTAAAGTGCATATCCCAACGTGAAGTAGACGATGAAAAACACGACCTGGGTGGATGTAATCGAAACTCCACCAGCCCCGCCCGAACTCGCCACGAGCAACGCCGCGGCCGCCATCCAGACGCCCACCTGTGTAAGCCCCACAGCCCCTACGCCAATGATCTTTCCCGCTAGCAGCTCGTCCGGCTTGATGGTCGCAAGCAGCACCTCGAATATCCGCGACGTCTTTTCCTCGATGATGGACCGCGCCACATTCATGCCATAGATCAGAACGACCATATACATCAAAAAGAACAGCGTATAGGCCACAAAAAACGAGTTGCGCGAGTTCACGCGATGGCCGCCGGCTTCGATGATGTTCACCGTGACCGGCCCCAGAAGTTGATCCGCGTCTGCCGTGCTGACCCCGTGATTGCCGAGGTATTCGCGCGCCAGCACTGTCTGCAGCGCATCCCGGATAGCCGAACTGGTGGCAATATCGGCCGAAGAGCGCGGCGTAAAGTCGAACGTTGGCCGCGTTGAACCGTCGGCCGGTTTGGAGATAACCAGATATCCGTCCAGCTGCTTGTTCCGTACATCCTTGTCAAGCGCGGTCAGCTCCGCGGCAGACGGCGCCACAATGTCGACCGTCATGTCGCTGTCTTTCCCGTGCTTCAAGTCATTGGCCAGGTCCTGCGCGGGCTGCGGTGTGCTGGCCACAATCGCGATATGCGACGAGGTCTTGCTGTGCCGCGCCATCGCCGCCGTACCAAAGATGCCGCCGCCCATCAGGGTGGGAATCAGAATCGTCGCGATCAGGAAACCCTTGGTGCGAATGCGCTCGATATACTCGCGGCGCGCGATAAGCCAGACGTTATGCATCGACTTTGCCTCCCGCGTCGGCGTCGCCGAAGCTGGCGCGGACGTTCTCGATAAAGATCTCCTCAAGCGTGGGCTCCATGATCTGGAAGCCCAGCACCTGGGTTCCGGCAGCAATCGCCGCAGCCAGCAACTGCTGGGCATCCGCCGCATCGCGGAGTTTGATTTCTGCCAGGCCCGCGTAGCAGCGCGATTCAGCCACCCCCTCGTGTTGCAGGAACGCGTCGCTGCCCTCAAACAACATCTGGACGCGATTGCGCGGGTACTGCGATTTGATCTCGCGCATCGACCCCGAAAGCAGTAGCTTGCCCCGTGAAATGAGAGCGATGGAGTCGCACAGCTTTTCCACCTGGTCCATGCGATGAGTGGAAAAAAGAATGGCCTTGCCCTGCTTTCGGAGCTCCACCAGCGTGTCTTCGAGCAGCGTCGCGTTCACCGGGTCGAGGCCCGAGAACGGCTCGTCCATGATGATCAAATCGGGCTCATGCAGCAGAGCGGCGATAAACTGGATTTTTTGCTGCATGCCTTTCGACAGCTCTTCGGTTTTCTTGTCAATCGACTCGAAAATCTCCAGGCGCTTGGACCATGCAATCGACCGCGAGCGCGCCGTAGCCTCGTCCAGTCCATGGAGCTGTCCAAGAAACACCAGCTGATCGATAACTTTCATCTTCTTGTACAGTCCACGCTCTTCCGGCAGGTAGCCCACGCGGTTCAGCGAAGGGCGTTCGAATGGCTTGTCGAAAAGACGAACTGATCCCGAATCGGGAACGGTCATGCCGATCATCATGCGAATAGATGTGGTTTTGCCAGAGCCATTAGGGCCAAGAAGGCCGAACATGGTTCCAGGCTCGATGGTCAGCGTAAGACCTTCTACGGCAACTTTCGTGTCGTAGACTTTGCGGATAGTTTGAAGTTCAACGATGGGCATACGGGGCCAGGCTCTTGTCAGCGGTTTGATAGATGTGTACTGCGAGTTTAGCTCAGGATGCGTCTAAGAGCATATCGAGGCTGAACGGGCACGTATTCTGAAGTCGCAACCCCCTGCGGAGAAGATGGAATGCTGGCTGCCGTGCCCGAGAACGAGAACGAACGTCTGCTGGCCTTACAGCGGCTCGAACTGATCGATACGGCAGCCGAGCCGGAGTTCGACGAGCTGGTGCAGACAGCCGCGGCAATCTGCGAGGTGCCGATCAGTCTCCTGACCCTGTTGGACGAACGGCGCCAGTGGTTCAAGGCTTCCGTTGGTCTGGATGCGGTCGAAACGGCGCGTAAAATCGCCTTCTGCTCCCACACCATTCTGCAGACCGACCTGCTGGTGGTGGAGGATGCGGCAAACGATCCGCGCTTCTCGAACAATCCAATGGTGACGGGCGACCCGCACATTCGTTTCTACGCCGGCATCCCCATATCGAGCCCCGAAGGCCTCCCGGTCGGCACGTTGTGCGTTATCGATCGGAAGCCGCGCACTCTGACCCAACTGCAACGGAATATGTTGGGCGTGCTCGCTCATCAAATCAATGCACGCATGGAGCTGAGACTCCAGAGGAGACAGCTGCATGACGCCCTGAAGCAGGCTGAGAAATCAAGAACTGAGCTGCGCGCCAGCGAAGAGCGCTTCCGCGTGTTCATGGACAACAGCCCCTTCGTTAGCTTCATGAAGGATGGCGATGGCAAGCTGGTTTTCTACAGCCAGAAGCTCGCAGAGCGCTTCGGCATTTCCTCAACGGCCTGGATCGGCAAGAATGACTTTGAAATCTGGCCGGAAGACCAGGCGCAGGCGCTCCGCAATACTGACATCGGAGTCCTGCTCGCCGGACGGTTGCACGTTGTCTACGAGCAAGTGCCCGATAAGACCGGAAACATGACTCACTGGCGGTCGTACAAGTTTCCCTGCATAAGTTCGCGCGGAACCACACTGCTGGGCGGTATCGCCGTGGACGTGACCGAAGAAACCGCCAAAGAAGCAGCCCTTCATCGCACCCAGGCTGAGTTGCAGTCGGCAAACGCCTTGTTGAAGGAGCTTGTCGTCACCGATCCGCTCACCGGCCTGGGTAACCGGCGCGTTCTCGACGAACGGCTTGCCGCCGAACTTACCGCCACCAGACGGGGCAGAACCCTGGCATTGCTGATGCTGGATATCGATTCCTTCAAGCATAGGAACGACACCTTCGGTCACCAGGACGGCGACCAGATCCTGATGCAGATGGGTAATCTGCTGCGCCGCGAGGTGCGCGGCAACGAAATCGCTGCGCGCTACGGCGGCGAGGAACTCGCGGTCCTTATGCCTAACACTTCGGAAGAAGAAGCCGCCGGGCTCGCCGCACGTTTACTCACGGCCGTGCGGCGGACCGATTGGCCACATCAGCCGATAACGATCAGCATCGGCGTCGCGCAGTCGTCACGCGACATCACGAGTTCGCAACTGGTTGCGAATGCCGACGCCGCACTCTACGGAGCAAAGACCAATGGTCGCGACCGCTTCGTTCGTTGGAGCCAGCTTCAGAAGTAAGGGTCTGCCGGAACAGCAAAGGCGCGCCATAACAGGCGCGCCTTCGTCGTTGCCAATACAGACTCTATGCGGTTGCGGAAGGATCCGAGTCTTCGCCCGGGCCACGCTCTTCCAATTGCTTCTGTAACTCTTCACGCTTCTTGGTGCGGTTCTCTTCCCGCTTGGCAGCCTTCTCGGAGAGCTCCTGCTCGGCGCCCAAAAGCTCGATGTACGCCATTTCAGAAGCGTCGCCCTTGCGGACTCCCGTGCGAACGATGCGCGAGTAGCCGCCCGGACGGGTGGCATACCGGGGCGCAACCGTCGCAAACAGACGGTCGACCGACTCCGGAGTCATCAAGTACGCCAACGCCTGGCGGCGGCAATGTACGCTACCGTTTTTGCCGAGCGTGATCATCTTCTCGACGATCGGGCGCGTTGCCTTGGCCTTCGTAATGGTGGTGTGAACGCGGTCGTTCAGGATAATGGATGTGACGAGGTTGCGCAGCAGCGCGCGACGATGACTGGTGTTGCGGCCAAGCTTGAAGCCGCCATTACGATGACGCATGATGTATCTCCTTCGGTCCAGCTTCAGCTGTCGACCGGATTTCAGGTGGTGCGGTGTCTGCTGGGGCAGCGAAGGAAGTGACTCCTCCGCTGCACTTCAGCATCTTGCATTTTTCTGTTACGTGGTCAGCTAACCTTAGAAGTTCTCAGGCTCTTCAGGCAGATCGAGATCCTCGTCCTCATCGTCCTCGTCTTCGTCGTCAAAGTTGTAGCTGGCGGCGAGAGTCTGGGCGGGAAGGATAGACGTCGGTCCCGGTACTGGATTGCCTTGCTCGTCGATCTTCATGCCGAGCGAGAGTCCCATCTGCGCGAGAATCTCTTTGATCTCATTCAACGACTTGCGGCCGAAGTTCTTGGTCTTCAACATCTCCGCTTCGGTCTTCTGAATCAGCTCCCCGATGGTCGCGATGTTGGCATTCTTCAGGCAGTTGTAGCTGCGAACAGAAAGCTCAAGCTCCTCGACCGAACGGTTCAGGTTCTCGTTGCGGATCATCGGGCCGTCAAAGCCATCGCTTCCGCCGGCTTCCATTTCCTCTTCAAAGTTGATGAAGATGGTCATGTGGTCCTTGAGCAGCTTGGCGGAGAGACCCAGCGCGTCGGCCGGCAGGATCGTTCCGTTGGTCCAGATTTCGAGCGAGAGCTTGTCGTAGTCGGTGATCTGACCCAGACGCGCAGCTTCAACGATGTAGTTGACTTTACGAACCGGCGAGTGGACCGAATCGACAGGAATAAAGCCGATGCCGAGGTCGGCGTCGAAGTTCTTGTCCGCCGAAACGTAGCCGCGGCCACGCTTCAAACGCATCTCCATGTCGATGCGGCCGCCTTCGGAAATGGTGCAGATGTATACATTCGGATCGAGGATCTCAACGTCGCCGTCGGCTTCGATGGCACCCGAAAGCACAACGCCCGCGGCATCCCCGCGCAGATAGAGCGCCTTGGGGCCTTCGCCGTTCAGCTTGAACGGAATCTGCTTCAAATTCAAAATGATGTCGGTCGCGTCTTCAACAACTCCCGTTATCGACTGGAACTCGTGAAGCACGCCTTCAATCTTGACGGCTGTAACAGCAGCGCCTTCAATCGACGAAAGCAGCGTGCGACGCAGCGCATTGCCGATCGTTGTGCCGAAGCCGCGCTCAAAAGGCTGGGCGCTGAACTTGCCAAAACTGGGGGTCAGTGTGTCCTGCTCAACAGCAAGACGCTTGGGCTTCTGGAAACCTCTCCAAAGCATGGGTGGTCCTTTCTTCCACGCCGCCGCGAAGCATTTTGCGGGGCTGTGGGTACGACGGTTGTGGTGCGGAGGTCTGGAGCGAACCCACTCATGCAAGAAAACCCTTGCACGAGCGGGCCACCCAGATGTGTGACTTACTTCGAGTAAAGTTCGACGATCAACTGCTCGTTCACGGGGAGGTTCACATCCTCGCGCTTCGGCAGAGCGGTGATCTTGCCCGAGAGATTGTCGCTGGCAACTTCAATCCACTGCACCCGTGTCTGTCCGGAAACGAAGTCGCGTGCGGTCGCAAGCAGTACCAGTTCCTTCGAACCTTCGCGGATCGCGATCTCATCGCCAACCTTGCACTGGAACGAAGGAATATTTACCTTGCGGCCGTTGACCTGAACATGGCCGTGACGAACCAACTGGCGCGACTGGCGGCGCGAAAGCGCGAAGCCAAGCCGATAGCAGACGTTGTCGAGGCGCGTCTCGAGCTGTTGGAGCAGCAGTTCGCCGGTGACGCCGGTCTTGTTCGCAGCCTTCTCGTAGTAGGCGCGGAACTGCGTCTCCAGCGTGAAGTAGATGCGCTTGGCTTTCTGCTTCTCGCGAAGCTGCAGACCGTAACCGACCACCTTCTTGATCTTCTTGGACTGGCCGTGCTGGCCGGGAGGAAAGTTGCGCTTCTCGACGGGGCATTTGTCGGTGAAGCACTTCGGTCCCTTAAGGAAAAGCTTTGTTCCGTCGCGGCGGCAAAGGCGGCAAACGGGTCCTGTATAACGTGCCATTAGCTGAATCTCCTAGTTCGGATGTCGATCGCTTTACAAGCCCTTGGGCTCTTCTTCGCGATCCAGGTGCGTGTTAGAGCTAATCTTCTTCGGCGGGATGATCAAAACCGTCAAACCGTAGGCGACTAACCCGAGGATGTAGTCCTCTAGTGCAAAGCGCCTGAACCAAGCAAAGCTTGAGAACAGGAAGAAATAGAGAACACTTGCCCAGATGGTTCGGCGCATCGAATCCGCTTCACCAAACCATCTGGACGAACCCATAATCAGACCCTGCGGCGCTTCGGCGGACGGCAGCCGTTGTGCGGCATCGGCGTAACGTCACGAATCGAACGAACATCGATACCCGCGGAGGCGAGTGCACGAATTGCGGACTCACGCCCGGAGCCCGGGCCCGATACGCGAACATCAACCGCACGCACACCGTGGTCGCGAGCAGCATTAGCTGCATTCACCGCCGCCTGCTGCGCCGCAAACGGGGTTCCCTTGCGGGAGCCGCGGAAGCCAAGCGAACCGGACGACTTCCAGCTGAGCGTATTGCCCTGCTGGTCGGTGATCGTAACGATCGTATTGTTGAACGTCGCCTGGATGAACACGAGACCGAATGGAACGTTCTTGCGTTCGCGCTTCTTGAACTTCTTGTTCTTGCCGACCTTCGCAGCGCCGGCTGTCTTGTTCTGTGTCTTAGCCATGGCTTACTTGGTCACTTTCTTCTTACCGGCAACAGTTCCCTTGCGAGGACCCTTGCGAGTACGAGCGTTGGTGTGGGTGCGCTGACCGCGGACGGGAAGCGAACGGCGGTGACGAAGTCCACGGTAAGACTGAATCTCGATCAGGCGCTTGATGTTGAGCGAGATTTCCTTGCGGAGGTCGCCTTCAATGCCGCCTTCCGCTTCAATCACCTGACGAATCTTGTTGAGCGAATCCTCATCGAGGGTGCCCATCTTGACAAGCGGATCGATGCCGGCCTTCTCAAGAATCTTGAGCGCGCGGGGATCGCCGATGCCGTAAATGTATGTGAGGGCGATGCGAACCTGCTTGTTTCCGGGCAGGTCGACGCCAGCGATACGGGCCATGGGTATGCCTTTCGGTTGGGGGCTTCAGCAATACTGAAGGCCACGGGTGAAAAGTTATACGGCTGACATGGGCTATCAGACTGCTGATGGCTCTTGTCTCCTCCAGGTTCATCGCACGCCTTGACTTCGGCGAACTCGCCCGGTGGGGCCGTGGAAAAGCTAAGCGAACTTAGCCCTGACGCTGCTTATGCTTGGCGTTCTCGCAAATGACGCGGACGATTCCCTTGCGGTGAATCACCTTGCACTTGTCGCAAATCGGCTTTACTGACGCGCGGACTTTCATCAAAACTCCAGTTCTTGTTTATGGCTTGCGCGTTGTTGGGAAAGAACACTCTGATCGAGCGCCAACAACTCACAACCGACAACTGCTTCTACTTGTAGCGGTAAACGATGCGTCCGCGATTCAGATCGTAAGGGCTGAGCTCGATAGCAACGCGATCTCCGGTAAGAATGCGAATGAAGTTCTTGCGCATGCGACCGGAGACGTGCGCGAGTACCTGATGCTTGTTCTCGAGCTCGACCTTGAACAGCGCGTTGGGCAGGATCTCGACGACCACCGCCATTGCTTCAATTGCATCTTCCTTCGACAAACAATCTCCTCGAATGGGCCGTTTCGGGCCCGCTCTCTCGCTCTGACAACTGTTTCGTGGGCTTCTGTGTCTTTTCGCCCCGAGGCGACTTCAAGACGGCGGAGGTACACGCACCACCTATAAGCATACCCCAATAAAACGTTCCGTACAAGCCAGTTACCGGGTCAGAATCACCGGCCCGTCCTTGGTAATCGCCACCGTATGCTCAAAGTGCGCGCTTATGCTGCCGTCGGTCGTGACGGCTGTCCATCCGTCCTCCAGCACCTTCACGTCCGCCGTCCCAGCGTTGATCATCGGCTCGATCGCCAGCACCATGCCAGCCTTCAAGCGAGGGCCCTTGCCCGCCGGTCCAAAGTTCGGAAGCTGCGGATCTTCATGCATGCTCTTGCCGATACCATGCCCCACGAACTCCCGCACGATACCGTAGCCTTCGCGCTCACAAATTACCTGCACCGCATTCGAGATGTCGAACAGCCGCCCGCCAACCCGCGCCTTGTCGATTGCGGCATACAGCGAAGCCTCCGTCACCCGCAACAGCTTGGCCACCGCTGGGCTGATCTCGCCCACGGCGTGCGTCACCGCACAATCCGAGTAGTAGCCGTCCACGATCACACCGCAATCGACCGAAACGATGTCCCCGGATTTCAACGTCCGCCGGTCGCTCGGAATGCCGTGGATCACTTCATGGTTCACCGAAGTGCAAAGCACCGCCGGATAGTCGTGATATCCCTTGAACGCAGACTTCGCCCCAATCTCTGCCATCTTGGCGACCGCAACTCGCTCGAGATCCATAGTCGTCGCGCCCGCCCGCACGACCGCCGTCACGGCATCGTGCACTTTGCGAAGCGCGATGCCCGACGTGCGCATGCGTTCGATTTCAGCCGCGGATTTAATCAGAATAGCCATGGGCAGAAACAAAGGATCCACTACGAAGTCTAAAGATCGGGATGGTGACGTAGCCCGAGGAGCGCCTTCCGGATGCCGTGCGTCACCTCTTCAACGGCCCGATCTCCGTCCACTTCCGCAAAACGGCCGCCGTGGGAACGGTAATATTCAATCACCGCCGACGTCTTGTCCCGAAAGGCTTTCATGCGCTCCTGAAAGACCGGCTCCGTATCGTCCTTGCGCTGTTCGAGCTTCGCGCCTTCAATGTCACAGATGTGGTCCACCCGCGGCGGATTCGAATACATGTTGTAAATGCTGGAGCAGACAGGACACGTAAAACGACCCGTGATGCGCTTGAGAAGCACATCCTCGCCCACGTTGATCGACACCGCCACCACCGGCAGCATGTACGCCACCAACTGGCTATCCAGCCACTCCGCCTGGATGAGCGTACGCGGAAAACCGTCCAGGATGTACCCATGCTCCGTGTCAGGCTCCGCCAGGCGGGCGGCAACCATCTGATTCACCAGGTCATCCGGAACGAACTCGCCCTTGCTCATCAGGCTGTCTGCCAGCATCCCAAGGGGCGTGTGGTCGCGCCGATGCTGGCGCAGCAGGTCACCCGTCGAGATCTGCGGGATACCAAACTCCCCCATCAGCAACTGTGCCTGCGTTCCCTTACCCACGCCGGGCGCACCTAGCAGGAGCAAAGGGCCGGGGAGAAAATCACTCGCATTGGGAAGAGGTTGAGGCATACGTTTTGCTACGACTTAATTACGCGGAAACCCACGCCCTTGAAATCCGGACGTGGGACACCCGTTTGTTCCATCAACTCTTGTGTTGCTCGTTACCAGCTCTTACGGCCCTTGATGCGACCCGACTTCGGCGAGAAGCCGTCATAGTGGCGCATAATCAGCTGCGATTCAATCTGGTTCACCGTATCCATTGCCACACCAACCACAATAAGAAGAGATGTTCCACCGAAGTAAAAGTTGAGACCCAGACCGTTGGTCGTCCACGACGGCAGACGGTCGAAAACCCCTCCAATCAACCAGATATGGTTGAAGTGGATGCCGGAGATCAGGAACATCGGAATGATTGAGATCACAATCAGGTAGGCCGCGCCGACCAGCGTAATACGCGTCAGAACGTCGTTGATGAAGTCCGACGTGCGCTTGCCGGGGCGAATGCCGGGAATAAAGCCTCCGTACTTGCGCATATTGTCGGCAATATCATCCGGTCGAAACACGATCGAGATGTAGAAGTACGCGAAGAAGACAATCGCGGCGATGTACAGCAACACATACCAGGGCTCGGCCGGCGCAAGTGCCCGGAAAATCGGCCCCGCATACTTTGTGTCCCGCAAAGGCCCCGAGCCGAACAGGCTGATGCCTTGCAACAAAAGCGGCGCAGAAAGAATGGAGCTGGCGAAGATCACCGGCATCACGCCGCCGGAGTTCACTTTGAGCGGCAAATGCGTCGACTGGCCTTCCACCGCGCGACGGCCCACCATGCGCTTGGCATACTGCACCGGGATGCGCCGCTCCGAGCGCTCCACAAAGATAATGAACGCAACCACCGCGATCATCATCACAATCAGCATAGCAATCGCGATAGGCGTAAAACCGCCCCATGCGCCCGTACGGGCTTTCTCCCAAAGATCAAAAATACCGCGTGGCAAACCGACAACAATGCCTGTAAAGATGATCAGCGACATGCCATTACCAATGCCGCGCTCCGTAATCTGTTCGCCCAGCCACATGATAAAAGCCGTGCCGCACGTCAGCGTGATAATGCAGAGAGGCAGAAACGCAGCCTTCGACATTGTGACCATCGACTGCCCGGCCGCTGTGTTGGTCAACGTCAGCCCGATGAAGAACGCCTGCACAATTGCCAGCAGCACCGTCACATAGCGCGTCCATTGGGTAATCTTGCGGCGGCCCAACTCGCCTTCCTTCTGCAACTTCGCCAGCGGTTCATAGATGACGGTAAGCAGCTGGAAGATGATCGACGCGGTGATATACGGCATGATGCCCAGCGCGAACACCGTCAACTTGCGCGTATTGCCGCCGTTGAACAGGTCGAGCAGCCCCAGCGCGGAACCGGCGTTCTGATTGAAGAACTGCGCGAGCTGCGCGGCGTCAATACCAGGCGTGGGGATGTGTGCGCCAACGCGATAAACAGCGAGCAGACCAAGAGTGAAGAAGATCCGCTTACGCAGATCGGGAATGCGGAAGATATTGGCGAATTTCTCGAGCATCAGTGTGGAGGCCTTCAAGCAGAAGTCGCGCGGCCTAGGCCTGGGACGAAAACTCTGCTGGGATTCTTACCGCTTATTTTACGCGCTTCAAAGGATGTTGTGCGCGGCGGCCGCCACATCATCCGGCAGGCACTCGCATCGCACACTTAGATCGATTCAGCCGGAGAAGACCGGAACCCTGATGGGACCCGGTTTCCCCGGACAAACCTACGCTGTGGGAGCAGCTTCCGCGTCCGCAGGCGCGCCGATCACGATCGCCTTGCCGCCCGCCGCGGCGATCTTCTCCGCTGCCGCCTTCGAAAACTTGTGCGCATGCACGGTCACAGCAGAGGTAATCTCGCCGTTCGCCAGCACCTTGATCAGCCCGTTCCGCTTCTTCAGCAGCCCCAGGGAAAGAAGCTTGTCGATGGTCAGTTCCGGCTCGTTCAACTCCGAGATTCGATCCAGACCAAGTACCGTGTACTCGACGCGGAAGATGTTCGTAAAGCCGCGCTTTGGCAGCCGACGGTGAAGGGGCATCTGGCCGCCCTCGAAACCGCGCATCAGGGACGAACCCGAGCGGGAACCCTGGCCCTTGTGACCACGCGTCGACGTCTTACCCATGCCGGAACCCATACCGCGGCCGACACGCTTCTTGTTTTCATTCGCCTTTTTAGGGGCCCGGAGATTGCTGAGATTCAGTGCCATGGATTTCCTCGCTAACGCCGGCGTCTTCGTTCAGAAGGCGAGCCGACTCGCATGTAGTTCGAAATTAGTCGACGAAACGGACAAGGTGAGGAACTTTCTTCACCATGCCACGAATCGAGGGTGTATCTTCGCGTTCGACGATCTGGTTCAAGCGCGTGAAGCCCAGGCCCTTGATCACGAGCTTGTGCTTGACCGGGGTACAGATCTTCGAGCGGAAGTATTGAAGCTTGATCTTGTTTTCGCTTGCCATAGTCCTTCTCCAGATTGAGCTTCGGTTCAGGGCGTCTTTTCTAATCCCTGATCCCTAATCTCTAATCCCCGTTTCTTTAGAGTTCGTCTACCGACTTGCCACGCAGAGCAGCAACCTCGGCCTTGTCGCGCAACTGCGAAAGCGCGTCAAAAGTCGCCTTGATCACGTTGTGCGGGTTCGCCGAACCGAGCGACTTGGTCAGCACATTCTGAATGCCTGCCGCCGTCATCACAGCGCGCACCGTTTTGCCCGCGATGATGCCCGTTCCTTCCGGAGCCGGCTTCAACAGTACCGAACCAGCGCCGAAGCCGCCCAACACCTGATGAGGAATCGAGGTCTCGGTCAGGTGCACGCGAATCAGGTTCTTCTTGGCCGACTCAATTCCCTTGCGAATGGCCTGGGGAACTTCCTTCGCTTTGCCTGATCCGTAGCCAACCACGCCTTCCGCTGGATCGCCAACGATCACGAGCGCAGCGAATGACATGTTCTTACCGCCCTTGACCACCTTGGTCACGCGGTTAATGCTCACAACCTCATCCTTGAGGTTCATGCGATTGCCGTCGAGTCTTGGTTTCATTGCCATCGTGTTTTCCTTTGTATATTCCCCGGCACGCCGGTCCGGAGGTTTTCAACTCTTGCGGTTGATTGTGGGTTGGTAGTTAAAAGTCGAGACCGGCCTCGCGAGCCGCGTCCGCCAGGGCCTTGATGCGGCCGTGATACAGGTAGCCGCCGCGATCGAAGACCACCTTCTTGATGCCCTTCTCCTTGCCACGCTCAGCAATGAGCGTGCCAACTTCCCTCGCCGCCGCGATGTTGCCGCCGGCCTTCCGCTCAGTGCCTTTTGCCGTCACAGTGGACGCCGACGCAATCGTGACGCCGTTCGCGTCGTCGATCAACTGCGTGTAGATGTGGTTCAGCGAGCGGTACACGTTGAGCCGCGGACGCTCGGCGGTGCCAGCCATCTTGGCACGGATGCGATCGTGCACCCGCTGGCGAATGTCATTACGTTTACGAAGATTGATCATAACTTTCTACCTTTCCTAGCAGCGTCGCCAGCCTCTGACGACGTTCGGTACTGCGGTGGATGAGGGATCAGGACCGAGGAAGTTCTGACGAATCTCCCTGCCCTGACCCCTGCTTTTTACTTGGCGCCGGTCTTTCCGACCTTCTTCTTCAGCTTCTCGTCGGAGTAGCGAACACCCTTGTTCTTGTAAGGATCCGGCTTGCGCAAAGAGCGCATGTCGGCGGCAATCTGTCCGACCTTCTGGCGATCGATTCCGGAAACAGTAACGTGCGTCTGCTTCGGATCAATCGTCACATCGATGCCCGTAGGCAGAGGAAACTCGATAGGGTGCGAATAGCCGAGCGTGAACACGACCATATCCTTGCCCTTGAGCTCGACACGGTAGCCGATGCCGACCACGTCGAGTTCCTTCTTCCAGCCATTGGTGACACCTTCGACCGCGTTGAACACGAGTGCGCGCGCCAGTCCGTGAACGGCAGCGTGCTTGTCGTCCGGACGCTCAACCGTGAGGACGCCGTCTTTCTGCGAAAGCGTGATGCCTTCCGGGATCAGCGCGTTGACCTTACCCTTGGGGCCTTCCACGGTCGCTACATTCCCGTTAACCGTGTACTTCACGCCCGCGGGGATAGTGATGGGCTTTCTTCCGATACGTGACATGCTTCCAATCCTTTTTGGCTTGCGAGTCCCTCGCGATTGCCGAGTTCCACTGCAGCCGGCGGTCACCCGCCCTTCCTCAGGGCCAAAGCCCCTTCCACTTTCAGCGACGCACTGGGAGCTCGACGCGCTGGTAACTATTCGCTGTGTTGCCTGTGTCAGCGGTTCCTTGACTCAGCCGCCCTTACCAGACTTCAGCAAGAATCTCTCCGCCAACGTTTTGGCGGCGAGCCTGACGTCCGGTCATCACACCCTTCGGTGTCGTCATGATCGAAATACCTAGGCCGCCCTGAACCCGCCGAATCTCGTCCTTGCCCAGATACACGCGGCAGCCCGGACGCGAAATGCGCTTGAGGTCGCGGATCACCGGCTCGTTGTTCGGGCCGTACTTCAAATACACCCGAATCACCTTCATGCCATTCTCTTCGGCAGGCTTGTAGTTCGCGATGTAGCCCTCTTCCTTGAGGATGCGGGCGATCTCGGACTTCAGTTTGGAAGCGGGGGCGTCGAGCTTCTGGTGCTTCGCGCGGTGAGCGTTGCGGATGCGCGTCAGAAAATCTGCAACTGGATCGGTAAGATTCATCGTTGTCCTTTCATCCCCCGTTCGCTCCAGGCTGATCAGCCGGGAGAACCTGCGGGAATGGTTGTGGCCGTTCGTCCTGCAGCTCAAACATCAGGCTCAAAACGTGTCGCGCCTTACTTTGGTATCACCCTTGGTCGAAGGGCCGAGACTGGAGCCTCGTTCAACATTCGAAAGACTAAGCGAGCATGCGCCCGGTGTCTCTTTCGGATGGAAGCGATTGCGGTACTACCTGCTTACCAGCTGGACTTGACGACGCCAGGAATCTCGCCCTTGAGTGCTAGGCTGCGGAAGCACAAACGGCAGACGCCGAACTTGCGCAAAAAAGCGCGCGGGCGGCCGCAGAGCTGGCAGCGGTTGTGCTGGCGGGACTTGAACTTCGGTACTCTTGCATCTTTGACGCGCTTTGCTGTAGTGGCCATTTTGTTCTCTCTATCCTGGGTCAAACTTACTCAAACCGTCGTCGTCCGTCGCGAAGGCTTGAGAAATTGCTTATCGCTCTTACGCGCCTTGGCGGAACGGCATGCCAAACGCCTTCAGCAGCTCGCGGGCGCTGTTGTCGTCCTTCGCCGTTGTGACGATTGTGACGTTCATGCCCTTAATCTTGTCGACCTTCGCATAGTCGATCTCAGCGAAAATCAGCTGGTCGCGCAGGCCGAGCGTATAGTTGCCGCGGCCGTCGAATGACTTTGAAGAAACGCCGCGGAAGTCACGCACGCGTGGCAGCGCGATCGAGATCAGGCGATCCAGAAACTCGTACATCGCCTCGCCGCGCAGCGTAACCATCGCACCGATCGGCATACCTTCGCGCAGCTTGAACGCCGCGATCGACTTCTTGGCCTTCGTAATCACGGGCTTCTGCCCGGCAATCGCGCCCAGATCGGCGAGCAGCGGGTCCATGATCTTCACGTTCTGCGTCGCTTCGCCCAGACCCATGTTGATCACGATCTTGTCGAGCGCCGGAACGGCCATCGGATTATTCAGGCCAAGTTCCTTTTGCAGGCCTTGCTTGATTTCGCTGTGATACTTCTCTTTTAGACGGGCTGCCATTATGTTCTCTTTCTCCACGGTTTCGGGCGGTGGTGTTCCGTGATCCGGTTCGTGGGGTGCTCAGTTTCAATCTTCTAACAGCGTTTCAATCTTCCAACAGCTACTTTGTTACCTTCTCCGCAATCGTTACGCCGTTCGAGCGCGCGATGCGTGTCTTCTTCTCGCCATCAATCTGATAGCCAACGCGAGTCTTGTTACCTTCCGAGTCAAGCACCATCACGTTCGAGATGTGGATCGTTGCTTCCTGCTCGATAATTCCGCCCTGAACACCCTTTTGCTGGTTCGGCTTCACATGCTTTTTGATCATCTGCGCGCCTTCCACCAGCACGCGGTTCTTCGCCGTGATAATCCGAAGCACGCGGCCCTTCGTGCCCTTGCTCTTGCCGGCAATGACCAGGACTTGGTCGCCCTTCTTGATCTTCAGCTTCGTCTTCTTGCCGGTCAGTGCCGGTTTGAACTTGCTAGGCATTGCATCTCTCCATTCCCGAGCGGCTTGAAGTCACTGCGGGCCTCGACGATACAGAGTCGGTATCCGGTTGCTACTGCTTAGTCCCACACTCACAACGCACTCAAAACGAGCATCTAGATCACTTCTGGAGCGAGCGAAACAATCTTCAGGAATTTCTTCTCACGCAACTCGCGGGCCACCGGACCGAAAACACGGGTACCCACCGGCTCGTTGGAGTCGTTGATCACCACTGCCGCATTCTCGTCGAACCGAATGTACGTGCCATCGCGGCGGCGCGCTTCCTTGCGAAGACGAACGATGACAGCCTTCACAACCTTGCCCTTTTTCACTGTGCCGTCGGGGGAAGACTCCTTGACCGCTGCCGTTACAACGTCGCCGAGGTGAGCTTTCTTGCCCAGACCGCCGCCCAGGGGAAGGATCACCTGGAGCTTGCGTGCGCCGGAGTTGTCGGCGACAGAAAGGATGGACCGCATTTGAACTGACATGTGAATCTCCTGGCAAAAATTGAATGCAGCTATTTTGCAGCGACAGCCTTGGGCTTCTCGTCCGCAACCTGCGACAACGACGAGCGGCGGATGATCTCTTCCAGAGTCCAGCGCTTCAGCTTGGACAGCGGACGCGACTCGCGAATGCGAACCATATCCCCCACCCGCGCCGAGTTCTGCTCGTCATGCGCGTAGAACTTCTTGTTCGACTTCAGCACGCGCTTGTACTTGGGGTGCGCCTTCCGCATCTCGGTCTCGACAACGATCGTCTTGGCCATCTTGGTCGAAACGACCAGACCGACCTTTTCGTTGCGCTTGGAAGTTGTCGGCGCGGTTGCAGCGGGAGCGGTCTGCTCGGCCGGAGTCGTGGTAGGTGTGTTATCGGCCATGAGTTATTCCTTTCCTGCTGGCGCGGCGATCTTGCGTTCCCGCGCGATGGTCTTGATGCGGGCGATGTCGAGCTTGAGCGAGCGAAGGTTCTTCACCCCATCCTGTTTGCCAAGGCTCTTGGCAAAACGAATGCGGAAGATCTGCTCGGCAGCCTGAGCTTCCTGCGTCTTCAACTCATCGTCCGAGAGATTGCGAATCTTGTCGAGTTCCATATCAAATCCTTTATTCGAAGCACAAAAAGCACTTCGCTGATTCTTCTTTACTTGGCAGCCACTTCGGTCTTGAGGCCGGGGCGAACGACGAAGACAGTCCTGAGCGGCAGCTTGTGAGCGGCCAGACGCATCGCTTCCTTGGCGAGCTCCACAGGTACGCCTTCCATCTCGAACAGGATCTTGCCTGGTCGAACGACCGCGACCCAATGATCCGGCGCACCCTTGCCCTTACCCATACGGGTTTCGGCCGGCTTCTTCGTGATCGGCTTGTCCGGGAACAAACGCAGCCACACCTTGCCGCCTCGCTTGATGAAACGTGTCATCGCGATTCGAGACGCTTCGATCTGGCGATCGGTGATGTAACCGCACTCCAGCACCTTGAGGCCGTAATCGCCGAACGAAATATCGGAGCCGCGCCACGCCTTGCCGCACATGCGGCCGCGCTGCTGCTTGCGGTACTTAACTTTCTTGGGCAAAAGCATAGTGGTTCCTTTGGAAAGCCTGATGGAGGCGGACTGAAGCGAAAACCTCGGGCTGTGCTGCCGGCGAGAAGAACGCTGACCAGGGTCTCTGCACACAAGCCCGAAAGCAGGGCGCAGACTCAGGGCCAAACTTAGTAAGTTTAGCAGAGATTCGATGGCAACGCCACCGTATCCTGCTCGAAGAGCCGTAGCAGGCCCGGAGCTCAGAACATGCGTATCAGCGCACTCTCAGTCCTGACCTGCATCCAGCCGATCTATTCGCTTAGAACGCGCCCGTAGTCACCGGAACTACATCCCGACGCTTCTTCTGCTCGTAGATATCGCCGCGGTACACCCAGGTCTTGACGCCGATAATCCCGAACGTCGTGTGCGCCTCGGAGAAACCGTAGTCGATATCTGCCCGCAACGTGTGCAGCGGAAGGCGACCCTGAAGATACCATTCCGACCGCGCAATCTCGTTGCCGTTCAGGCGACCTGAAACGCGGACCTTGATACCCTTGCAGCCAAAGCGCAGCGCCGAGTCCACGCTCTTACGCATCGCACGACGGAAGCTCACGCGCTTCTCGAGCTGCAGCGCAATGCTCTCGGAAACCAGCTGAGCATCCAGCTCCGGCTTGTTCACTTCGAGAATGTCGATGAAGACTTCGCGAGACGTGCGCTTCTGAATGTCGGCCTTCAGCTTGTCAATCTCCGCGCCCTTGCGGCCGATGATGATACCCGGACGCGCAGTGCGGATGATCAGGCGCAGCTTGTTGCCTGGGCGTTCCACTTCGACCGACGATACACCGGCAGCCTTCAACTTCTCGCGAAGCTCAGCCTTCAGCTTGACGTCCTCGACCAGGAGCTTGTCATAGCCGCGCTCCACAAACCAGCGCGACTTCCACGGCTTGTTGATACCGAGGCGAAATCCGTAAGGATGGACTTTCTGTCCCATATTTTTCCCTTCAACCTTTGCAGCCTGCCGGTTGAGCCGGTGAGGCTATACCTGTTTCCTACTGCGTGAACAAAACTTGCGTCTACTTGGCGGCCGTCTTCTTGGTCTCAGACTTCTTAGCCGCAGACTTCTTGGCCGCGCTCTTCTTCGCCGGAGACTTCTTCGCCGCCGTCTTCTTGCCAGCAGACTTCGCTGGAGCGGAGGTCGACTCGCCCGAAACAACCGCAGACTTCTTCTCCGCCACCGTCACGATGATGTGAGAAATGCGGCGCTGATAACGGAACGCACGGCCCATTGGAGCAGGGCGGATGCGCTTCATCCGAGGACCTTCGTTCGCGATTGCCGTCTTGACGTACAGGTTATCGACATCGAGGTCGAGACCCTTTTCGCCGGAGACATAGACCGCGTTCTGGACCGCCGAACGAAGAACCTTTTCGACCACAGGCGACCACCGCTTGTTGGTGAACGAAACAATGTTGATCGCCGCTTCAATGCGCTTGCCCTTGATCAGGTCAAGCACAAGCTTGGCCTTCTGCGGGCTGCCGCGCTGGAACTTGGCCTCGGCGCGAAATTCGGGAGTTGCTGGAGCTACTGACTTAGCCATGATTAGTTTCTTCCTGAAGGCCCCTAACCAAACGCCTTCTTCTAAATTTCCTTACTTGGCCTTTGCCGTGTCGCCGGACTTCGCCGAGTGACCCTTGAAGGTGCGCGTTGCCGAGAACTCACCGAGCTTGTGTCCAACCATGTTCTCGGTGCAGTACACGGGGATAAACTTGCGTCCGTTGTGCACCGCGATCGTGTGCCCGACCATGTCCGGGTGAATCGTGGACCGCCGAGACCAGGTGCGAATCACCTTCTTCTCATTCGCTGCGTTCATGCCGTCGACCTTCACCATTAGGTGGGCGTCGATGAAAGGGCCCTTCTTTGTAGAGCGTGCCATATAGATATAACTCCGTGTTGCCTGTGCTCGGTACGACGAATCTCAGGAAGAGTGCTGAGACTTGGTTTTGCCCTTGCGTCACTTACTTCTAAGTGCTCCTCCGGGCGCTGCTCTCTTGAACTACTTACCCTTGTTCCGGCGCTGAACAATAAACACGTCCGTGCGCTTGTTATTGCGAGTCTTGTAACCCCGTGTCGGCTGGCCCCACGGTGTGACCGGGTGGCGGCCACCCGAAGTCTTGCCTTCACCACCACCGTGCGGATGGTCGACAGGGTTCATCGAAACACCACGATTGGCGGGGCGAATTCCACGCCAGCGGTTCGCGCCGGCTTTGCCGATGGTCACGTTCTCGTGGTCTGTATTCCCGACCTGACCGATCGTCGCCATGCACTCCACCAACACCTTGCGTGTCTCGCCCGAAGGCAACTTCAACAGCGCATAATCGCCTTCCTTCGCAATCAGATTTACCTGCGCACCAGCCGAGCGTGCCATCTGCGCGCCCTTACCGGGACGCAACTCGATGTTGTGAACGATCGTACCCGTGGGAATATTCTTCAGGGGCAACGCGTTTCCAACCAGAATATCGGCGTCAGGCCCGCTCATGATCTTCATACCCACCTTCAGCCCGATGGGCTGAATGATGTACCGCTTCTCGCCGTCCGCATAGTTCACCAGCGCAATGCGCGAGCTGCGATTCGGATCGTACTCGATGGTAGCGACAGTAGCGGGAATCCCATACTTGTCGCGCTTGAAGTCGATGAGGCGAAGCTTCTGTTTATGCCCGCCGCCCTGGTGGCGGATCGAGAGCTTGCCCATGTTGTTACGACCGCCGGTGCGCGGCTTCACACCGAGCAGCGGCTTATGCGGCCTGTCGGTCGTAATGTCGTCGTTGACCAGCTTCGTCTGGAAGCGAAGGGTCGGCGTAATCGGACGGAATGATTTAATCGGCATGGTACTGATTCCTTTGCCGCGCTGATTGACTTGCTAACTACAGCGCGATACGTGGTACTTAGGGTACTTAGTTGTTCGTTCTAAGTTGTCAGTAAAGCCAGCGGGCAAGGCACTCACTGACAACTGGGAACTGTCAACTCATAACTAGATCTCTGCAGCGAAGTCCGGAACTTTCTCTCCGGCCTTGAGACGGACATACGCCTTCTTCCAGTCCGGAAGATAGCCGGAGTACTTACCCCGGCGGCGCTCTTTGCCGACAACGCTCGCTGTACGAACGGCAGCGACCTTCACCTTGAACAGCAGCTCGACAGCCTGCTTCACCTCGGTCTTGGTGGCGCCGGCGGCAACTTCAAACACCAGCGAGCCTTCAACTTCGCGCGTCTGGAGAGCCTTCTCCGTAATCAGCGGACGGCGGATAACTTGATAAACGGTTGACATTATGCAGCCTCCTTCTCGGCATGCGAACGCTTCGAAACAGACTTCTTCAACGTCTCCTGCAGCGTTTCAAACGCCGCCTTCGAGAACACGGCATGCTCGTACTTCAACAAATCGTAAGGGTGAACCTCAGACGAAAGCACAAGCTCTACGCCCGAAAGATTGCGCGACCCAAGATAAAGCTTCTCGGAAAGCTGTTGCGACGACTCCACCAGCAGCGTGGTCTTCTTCGCATCAAGCGCATTGAGAGCAGTCCGGAAGAGTTTGGTCTTGCCTTCAGCGACGTCAAAGTTCTCGACAATGGTCAGCTTGCCAGCAGCAAGCTTCGAAGAAAGCGCCGAACGCAGCGCGCCCAGCAACTTCTTGCGTGGGAACTGATAGTCATAGCTGCGCGGTTGAGGCCCGTGGACCGTTCCGCCGCCACGCCAGAGCGGTGTGCGAATCGAACCGACACGAGCGCGCCCCGTTCCCTTCTGCTTCCAAAGCTTGCGGCCTGCGCCCGAAACCTTCTTGCGGTTCTTGGTCGCCGCAGTCCCCTGGCGAAGCGATGCACGGTAGTGCTTCACCGCTTCCCAAAGCAGAGCTTCATTGACTTCTCCGGCAAACAGATCGTCGAGTTCGAACTCGCCAACCTTGGCCCCCGAGAGATTCACTACATTTACGTTTGCCATCTCTACTTCTTTCTGTGCATGGCATCGATGCGCCATGCCTTGATTTGTTCGTCTGCTTTGACCGGTCTGTTCTCCGAGCAGAGGATAATTCCATATTCGTTCCCGGCTTCCGGCGGAAAGCACCCTCAGGCACCTCCCGCCGTCCGCACAGGACTACTTCTTCTTCGGTGCAGCCTTCTTGGAGGCCTTCAAAGCGTCCTTGGTCGCCGCGCCTGCAAACCCACGACGCTCTCTCGGTGGCGCCTTCGCCTTCGAGACCAGCACGTAACCATCACGCGCCCCCGGTACCGCACCTTCCACCAGCAGAAGGTTGTCTTCCGCGTCAATTGCCCGGATGCGCAGATTGCGAACCGTTACTTGTCCCGTTCCCATGTGGCCCGGCATGCGTTGGCCCGGAAATACACGCGAAGGAAAGGAAGACGCGCCAATCGAGCCCTGGACCTGGAACATGTGACCGTGCGACTTGGGACCACCGCCGAAACCGTGGCGACGGATAACACCCGCGAACCCGCGGCCCTTGCTGTTCCCAATCACGTCTACAAACTTCGTTTCGTTGAAAATCTCAACCGTGATGCGGTCTCCCGCCTTCACGTTCGCGTCGCCCTCAGCGCCCGTAACCGACTCCAGCTGTACTTCGCGAATCTCGCGCACCGGCGGTGCATCACTCTTCGCAAAGTGGCCCGTCATCGCCTTGTTAATCTTCGACGCTTTGACGAACTCAACCAGGCCAATCTGCGCGGCATCGTATCCGTCGGTCTTGAGCGTTTTGAGCTGCGTAATGACGCACGGTCCGACCTTGAGCACAGTCACGGGGTGAACCGCACCTGCAGCGTCGAACACCTGGGTCATACCAATCTTCTTGCCGAGAATTCCTGTCACTGACATCTATTTCCCTTTCCTCATCATGCTCGGTGAGCGAGCACTGTAGGTGTTAGCTTCGTCCCTGCACTTGCTTTCTGGTTGTCATCCCCGAAGGGGATCTACGTCACCAGGCCAGCGAGCCTTACTTCGTTACCGTCTTGATCTCTACGTCGACACCGGCCGGAAGGTCGAGCTTCATCAGCGCGTCCACAGTCTGCTGCGTCGGCTCGAGAATATCGATCAAACGCTTATGCGTGCGGATCTCGAACGCCTCGCGAGACTTCTTATCCACGTGGGGCGAACGCAGAACGCAGTACTTGTTCTTCATCGTCGGGAGCGGAATCGGTCCCGCAACCTGCGCACCCGTGCGCTTGGCTGTCTCTACGATTTCGCCGGTCGATGTATCCAGCACGCGATAGTCATACGCCTTCAGGCGAATGCGAATTCTCTGTTGTCCTGCCATGTCGTATCTCTTTTCTTCAAAGAACGTTTGGAGTGGCTGCCGGAGGTCGTGAATCTAGGCCACCCGGCAGCCCTCGTTTCTTTCGAACTACTTGAGGATCTCGCTGATCGTGCCGGCGCCGACGGTGCGTCCACCTTCGCGAATCGCGAAGCGGAGGCCCTTCTCCATCGCAACCGGTGTGTGCAGCGTGATCTCCAGCTGGATGTTGTCGCCCGGCATCACCATCTCCGTGCCTTCAGGCAGCTTGGCCGATCCCGTCACGTCCGTGGTACGGAAGTAGAACTGGGGGCGATAGCCGTTGAAGAACGGGGTGTGGCGTCCGCCCTCTTCCTTGCTCAGGACGTAGATCTCACCCTTGAACTCGGTGTGCGGCGTGATCGATCCCGGCTTTGCAAGAACCATCCCGCGCTCCACGTCTTCCTTCGCGATACCGCGGAGCAGAAGACCCGCGTTATCGCCGGCCAGACCCTCATCGAGCTGCTTCTTGAACATTTCAACGCCGGTGCAGACCGTCGCCTGCGTATCGCGGAAACCGACGATCGAGCAAGCCTCGCCAACCTTGATCTTGCCACGCTCAATACGACCCGTGACCACCGTGCCGCGACCCGAGATCGAGAAAATGTCTTCGATCGGCATCAGGAACGGAAGGTCGACCATGCGGGCCGGCTGCGGAATGTACTTGTCGACAGCTTCCATCAACTCGTCGATCTTCGCTTCCCACTGGGCTTCGCCGTTCAGCGCGCCCAGAGCGGAACCACGGATAATCGGTGTGTCGTCGCCCGGGTAGTCGTACTTCGACAGGAGTTCGCGAACTTCCATCTCCACCAGCTCGATCAGCTCTTCGTCTTCGACGGCATCGCACTTGTTAAGGAACACGACGATGTACGGTACGCCAACCTGGCGAGCAAGCAGAACGTGCTCCTTGGTCTGGGGCATCGGACCGTCGGTCGCGGCCACAACCAGGATCGCTCCGTCCATCTGGGCAGCGCCGGTGATCATGTTCTTGATGTAATCGGCGTGGCCCGGGCAGTCGACGTGCGCGTAGTGGCGGTTCGGCGTCTCGTACTCTACGTGCGAGGTCGAGATCGTGATGCCGCGCTCGCGCTCTTCCGGAGCGTTGTCGATCGTGTCGAACGAGCGGAACGTGTTCTTCGGGTTGTGCTTGGACAGGACCTTGGTGATGGCCGCGGTCAGGGTCGTCTTGCCATGATCGATATGACCAATCGTTCCGATGTTTACGTGGGGCTTACTGCGATCAAACTTTTCCTTCGCCATGATCTTCTCCGTGGTTCGCGTGTTTCAAAACTTGCCCTGCGTTGTGCGCGCGCCGGTTACTTCCCGGCTCCAGCGCGCGGCTTACTTGCTGCAAAATAGAAGAACAAAACCTTCTTTACCGAAAGCCTCTTATTTCGAATCCTTGCCCTGCACCTTGGCGATGATCTCTTCCGAAACCGAGCGAGGAGCCTCCTCGTACTGCTTGAACTGCATCGAGTAGTTGGCGCGTCCCTGCGTAGCCCCGCGCATGTGCGTGGCATAACCGAACATCGTGGATAGCGGCACGCTGGCACGAATCGCCTGCGTGTTGCCCACCATTTCCATACCTTCAATCCGGCCTCGGCGAGAGTTCAAATCGCCGATGATCGTTCCCATATAATCCTCGGGCACCGTGACTTCAACCGCCATCACGGGCTCGAGCAGCACAGGCTTGGCCTTCCGCGCGGCTTCCTTGAACGCCATCGAACCGGCAATCTTGAACGCCATTTCATTCGAATCGACATCGTGGTAGCTGCCGTCGTACAGGCTCACCTTGACGTCCACCATTTCGTAGCCGGCGAGAACGCCGCCCTGCATGGCTTCCTGTATGCCCTGGTCGATCGGCTTGATGTATTCCTTCGGGATTGTTCCACCCTTGGTATCGTTCGAAAACTCGTAACCCTTGCCCGGCTCGTTCGGCGATACACGGATCTTCGCGTGGCCGTAGTTACCCGAGCCACCCGTCTGGCGAATGTATTTGCCTTCCGCCTCCGCATTTCCGCGGATCGTCTCGCGATAGTTCACCTGCGGCTTGCCGACGTTCGCCTCGACCTTGTACTCGCGCATCATGCGGTCGACGATGATTTCAAGGTGCAGTTCACCCATCCCGGCGATGATCGTCTGGCCGGAATCAATGTCCGTGCGCACGTTGAACGTGGGATCTTCCTGCGCCAACTTCGCCAGCGCAACGCCCATCTTCTCCTGGTCAGCCTTGGTCTTCGGCTCGACCGCAACCTCGATCACCGGCTTCGGAAAGTCGATCGATTCCAGCACGATCGGATCCTTGGCCGAACAGATCGTGTCGCCGGTCACCAGGTTCTTCAGACCGACGGCAGCACAGATATCGCCCGCCATGATTTCGGTGATCTCTTCGCGCTTGTTGGCGTGCATCTTCAACAGACGCCCGATGCGCTCGGTCTTGCCCGTGCGTGGGTTCAGCGTCGTGTCGCCGGTCTTCAGCACACCGGAGTAGATGCGGATGAAGATCAACTGCCCGACGAACGGGTCGGTCATGATCTTGAAACCCAGCGCCGAAAGAGGTTCGTTATCAGCTGCCTTGCGAATGATCTCCTCTTCCATGTTGTCGGGGTTGTGGCCGATCATGGGAGGAATGTCGAGCGGGCTCGGCAGATAATCCACTACCGCGTCGAGCAGGGTCTGTACACCCTTGTTCTTGAACGAAGAACCGCACAGCACCGGAAAAATGTTCATCGCGATAGTCGCCTTGCGGATACCTGCCTTTAGCTCATCCTCGGTCGGCTCCGTGCCTTCGAGAAAGTGATTCATGATCACGTCGTCGGAGTCGGCCACCGCTTCAATCAGCACGTTCCGAGCGATCTTCGCAGTGTCGAGCAGGCTTGCCGGAATATCTTCAATCGAGTATTCCGCGCCCATCGTCTCGTCATGCCACAGGATCGCCTTCATCGTCACCAGGTCAACCACACCGGCAAACTTCGCTTCCGCGCCAATCTGGATGTTGATCGGAATCGCACGCGCACCCAGGCGATCCACGATCGTCGAGGTCGCATAAACGGCATCCGCTCCAGCCTTGTCCATCTTGTTGATAAAGCAGACCCGGGGAACCTTATACTTGTCAGCCTGACGCCACACGGTCTCTGACTGAGGCTGCACGCCGGCGACCGCGTCAAAGCACGCAACTGCGCCATCAAGCACGCGCAGAGAACGCTCGACTTCAGCCGTGAAGTCCACGTGGCCTGGCGTATCGATGATGTTGATGCGGATATTCTTCCAGGTGCACGTGGTCGCGGCGGACGTAATCGTAATGCCGCGCTCCTGCTCCTGCTCCATCCAATCCATGGTCGCCGTGCCCTCGTGCACCTCGCCAATACGGTGCGTGATGCCCGTATAGAAGAGAATGCGCTCGGTCGTCGTCGTCTTGCCGGCGTCGATGTGAGCCATGATGCCGATATTGCGGCATTTTGCCAGAGGTACTGTGCGTGCCACGGTGTCCTTACTTTCTGTGCGAGCGAACTCGCGTTGTTCAGAGCTCTTATTTCTACGTTGTTAGTTAAAGCAGTTCTTGCGAACAGGCAAGAACTGACAACTCCCAACTACCAGCGGTAGTGAGCGAACGCCTTGTTCGCTTCCGCCATACGATGAACATCTTCCTTCTTCTTCATCGCGGCGCCACGGCCGTTCGCCGCATCGAGCAGTTCAGCCGTCAACTTGTCGACCATGCCCTTCTCTCCACGAGCCCGGCCATACGTCACCAGCCAGCGGATCGCAAGCGACGTGCGGCGCTCCGGGTTCACTTCGATCGGCACCTGGTAGTTCGCTCCACCGACACGGCGGGACTTCACTTCCAGCATCGGCTTCACGTTCTCGACAGCCTTCTTGAACAGCTTCAGCGCGTCGTCTCCGCCGCCCTTCGCTTCAAGATTCGTCATCGCCTCATAGAAGATGCCCTGCGCGGTGGACTTCTTGCCGCCCCACATCATGCTATTGACAAACTTCGTAACCAGGGTCGACTGATAGATCGGGTCGGCCGGAACTTCGCGCTTCGCAATAAAACCTTTACGTGGCATTCTCTTCTTCTTCCTCCAGCCCGGTGACTTCTCACGTGCTGGACTTGGGTACTGCGGTTGTCGTTGCTGTTGCTCTTCTTGATGTCATTCCCGCAGGGAATCTGCGCCTCGCAGTCACTCTCCCCGCGGGAAAAACCAATCCTTGCCGTTACTTCGTCGAAGCCTTCGGCCTCTTCGCGCCGTACTTCGAGCGGCTCTGTTTACGATTGGCCACGCCAACCGAATCCAGCGTGCCGCGAACCACGTGATAGCGAACACCCGGCAGGTCCTTCACACGGCCACCGCGGATCAGCACAATCGAGTGCTCCTGCAGGTTGTGCCCGATGCCCGGAATGTACGTCGTCACTTCAATTCCATTCGTCAGGCGAACGCGAGCGACCTTGCGCAGCGCCGAGTTCGGCTTTTTGGGAGTCTGCGTGTAAACGCGGGTGCAAACGCCACGGCGCTGGGGCGAACCCTGCAGGGCGGGCGATGCGGTCTTGTAGCGGGTCGGCGTCCGGCCCTGCTTGACGAGCTGATGAAACGTAGGCACTGTGAAACTCCCTTTCGGTAATCCCGAATTCCTTATTCGGGCTCGGTGCAGGGCAGCGCCTGTCGCTCTGCTCTTACAGGTCCTGTCCGGACGCGCAAAAGGCGAAGCACGCTCGGGAATCTCCCCATTGCGCTTCGGCGAAGTTCTGAATCCTGCACGCGGCCGTACGGCTGACTGCGTATACCACAAGCACTTCAAAGGCGAATAACAGTCGACGGTGGCCGAGTTCCTTGAACCGGCTCGAAAGCCTGTTCAACTGCCCAACTCCGTTTCGCTGTTCCGGCCCGCATAGCCCATCCTTATGGGACCCGGTCGAAACCGGAAGGAGGGTGGCGCAGGCGCGATTAGATAGGCGTCAAACTGCACTGCCAGCCGCAGACTGCCAGCCTCCCCTTCATGTCTCCGGGATGCCCTGCGGTGAATCTATTGTATCCAGTATAGCGCGAGCGCATACCGCCACCCGTCACTTGCGCCTTGGTTCGTAACAGCGCGTTCCGGATACTCGCGGAACCCTTTTAAACTACCAAACCCGATTAGCGGAGTCAAGACAATCAGCCCCAAATTGCCGCATGCTAGGCTTTCTGGCATGAAGATTCCTGCGCGACCCGCCCTTTTGCACTCAATCCGTGCAATCGCCGCCCTGCTTTGCGTTTTCCCTCTCGCCCTCGCCGCACAGCGCGGTGGCGACAGTCGCATCAAAAATCCCGGCGGAGTCGCCATTTCCCCGGACGCAACCACCATCGCATGGACCCTCGGCGGCCGCGAAGGCGCGCAGCTCCACCTCACCGACGTAGCCAACCCCGACCCCGCCAAAGAGAAAATCGTCGCCCCAAACGGCTCCACTAACTGCTCCAACAGCTCGCCCGTCTGGTCGCCCGACGGCACCCAACTCGCCTACACCTCCACCTGCACCGGCGAAGCCGCCAAGCCCGCGCAGGCCCAGATCTTCCTCTGGTCGAAAGCGACCGGAGAAAGCAAGCAACTCACGCACCTCACCGGGCTCTTCAAACAGGCCGCCTGGTCGCCCGACGGCAAATCCATCGCCTTCCTCTTCGTCGAAAACGCCACCCGCTCCGCCGGCGCACTCGACGCCATGAAGCCCTGGGCCGGCGTCATCGGCGAGGACGGCGTCGAAATCCAGCGCGTCTATGGCGTAAATGTCGCCGACGGAACCGGCTCATGGCTCACCCCCGCCAACCTCCATGTCTACGAGTTCGACTGGGCTCCCTCCAGCAAGGAAATCTCCTTTATCGCCGCGAACCCGCCGGGCGAAAACACGTGGTGGGTTGCCAGGCTCTTTTCCGCCTCCATCGCCACCGGCACCCCCGCCGGTCAGCCCCGCATCCTCCTCGATCCCCACACCATCCCCGGCCCCCTCCACGGCCTCCAGATCGCCGTCCCCCGCTACTCTCCCGACGGCAAGCGCATCGCCTTCATCGGCGGTCTCATGTCCGACCAGGGCTCCACCGGCGGCGACGTTTGGGTCATCCCCGCCACCGGCGGCACACCTGTCAACGTCACCCCCAACATCGACGGCACGCCCACCTACGAGGTCTGGACCCGCAACAACACCATCGGCTTCATCGAAGACCGCCGCGGCCACAACCTCGTCGTCGACTGGGACGCCGACAACCACTCCCTCCTCGCCGAAGGCGAATTCGATGCCGGCATGGTCACCCTCGGCGGCGGCCCCATCAAGAACGCCGTCGCTTACTCACGCGCCAACGGCGACACCATCGCCTACGTCAAATCCGGTATCGGGCAGCCCCCTGAAATCTTCCTTCTCTCGAGCGCGACCGGCGAAAAACAGCTCACCCACCTGAACGACGCCGCCCCCAGATCCACCGCCCGCACCGAGTCCATAGAGTGGGAAAACCAGGGCCTCCAGGCGCAGGGCTGGCTAACCTACCCCAAGGATTACGACGCGAAACGGAAGTACCCCATGATCGTCAGCGTTCACGGTGGCCCCTCGGCCTCCGTAGGCGCCCGCTTCGGCAGCAGCAACTGGTCAGACCTCGGCTACTTCGAGTTCCAACCCAACCCCCGCGGCAGCTTCGGTCAGGGTGAAAAGTTCACCGCCGCCAACCGCAAGGACTTCGGCTACGGCGACCTGGACGACATCCTCGCCGGCATCACTGCCATCGAGAAAAAGGTCTCTGTCGACGACAAGCGCCTCGGTCTCACCGGCTGGAGCTACGGCGGTTTCATGTCAATGTTCGCGCCCACCCGCACCAACCGTTTCGCCGCCATTGTAGCCGGCGCGGGCATCTCCAATTGGCAGTCCTACTACGGAGAAAACTCCATCGACCAGTGGATGGTCCCGTTCTTCGGCGCCACCGTCTACGACGACCCCGCCGTCTACGCCAAATCCTCCGCCATCGAGTTCATCAAGAAGGCTAAGACCCCCATGCTCATCATCGTCGGCGACCGCGACGGCGAGTGCCCCGCCCCCCAGAGCTTCGAGATGTGGCACGCCCTCCGCGACCAGGGCGTCAAAACCCAGCTCGTCATCTACCCCAACGAAGGCCACGGCTTCCGCGACCCCGCCCACATCAAGGACCGCAACGAGCGCACCGTCAAGTGGTTCGCCGACAACATGCCCTCCAGCCAATAAAGTGGGCCGCCGGACCTTAGCTAAAGTGGGCCGCCGGACCTTAGCCTGCCTCCTCGCGCTCGCCCTCATTCCCGTCGGCATCGCTTGGAGAATGGCCCCGCTCCACCTGCCCGTATCTCTTTGGAAGTACGGCGGTTCCGCCCTGTGGGCTGCGATGGTCTACTGGATCGTCGCGGCCCTCGCCCCGTCCCGCCCGCCCCGCGCAATAGCCCTCGCCGCCGCAACCGTCGCCCTGCTCGTCGAACTCAGCCGCCTTTTCCACACCCCCGCGCTCGATGCCTTCCGCCTGACGCTCGCCGGCAAGTTGATCCTGGGGCGCCTCTTCTCTCCGCGGAACATCGCGGCCTACTGGTTGGCCATCGCCGCCACCGCCTGCCTTGACTGGCGCGCTTTTCGCCCCGAAGCCGCGAGATAGCCCACCCTGAGGTAACCGCACTTCGCGCCTTACCCGAGATCCAGTCCATCAGCCCTCAACCCGGCCCCACCCTTTGTCCCCCCACACCTCTTCTCCCTCACTTCCCACCCCTTCGTACGTCTAATCCGGAGCCATTACAGAGCGAGGCCATTTGCCCATTGTTCCGGCCACCTTCTACACTAGGGTTCGGCACTTCAGAGTTTGCGGTTAGACCGTTCAGCTTGAGTTCCGGTTGGACGGGGAGGTTCGATGCGGCGGTTTGTCAGTTTAGCGGTTCTGCTCTTTTTTACGGTGCCTTTCGGTGCATCTCTCATCGGTTGCGGTCAGAAAACGGCCGTCCAGTATTGCAACGGCCAGGGCTCCGGCCCGGTCATCGGACAGGTCAAGAGCATCACGCTCTCACCCAACTTCGCCGTCTTCGGCGAGTCCATTGACTTCGGCCAGATCGGCAACAGCCTCAGCGCCAGCGCGGTCGATTGCAAAGGCAATGCGGTCTCTGTCAACCGCTTCACGTACGCCAGCACCGACCTCACCTTCGCAGACATCAACCCCAGCTCCGGGCAGGTCTGCGGCGGAACCTTCAACCGCTTCACCGGCGGCGGTATCCCCGACTACACAGTTTGCACCGCGCCCGCGAATCCTCCCGCCACCACGGTCGCTTACGTCACGGCTACAGCAAACGGTGCGGTCAGCAATGCCATCCCTGTGTACGTCCACCAGACCGTCACCAGCATCGTCATCGGCGCTCCAACCCCGCAGGGAAGCTGTCCCGCCAACCTTAACTCCACCACCGCCGACCAGGCCTCCAACTGCTGCCCCATCAGCACCGGCGCCGTCACCGTCGCGCCCCCCTACAACCCGGCCGGTGCCTGTCTTTCGCAAGGCGTCAGCGCGCAGATCACGGCCCGCGTCTACAAAAACGGCACCACCAATCCGGCCGACAACATCACCTGCCAGGTTGGCCATCTCCAATATTCCGCACAAAACTCCTCCATCTTCAACGTGGACCAGAACGGCGTAGCCACCGCTAACCAGCCCGGCTCCACAATCGTCACCGCCACGGTCTCGAACTCAGGCTCGGGCGGCGCAGCCGGCTTCTTCTCCACCTGCCCGCCAGCCTCGATTACGCTCTCGGTTCCCGGTCAGACCTCCAACAGCGTCTCGGTCAACGTGAACAACACCCAGACCCTGAACGCCATCGTGAAGGATACGAACAACGTCACCCTTACCGGCCTTAACCTGACCTTCAACTCCACCACGCCCTCCACCACCCAGGCCGGTGGAGGCCTCGTGAATCCCGCCTTCCCCGGAGCGGCAACCATCACTGCCGTCTGCCAGCCTCCCACCTGCAATCCGGCGCCCTTCAGCCAGATTGGTCTCAACGGAAACGGCAAGCCCGTTACCTCAAACGGCGTTCAGGTCACAACCCCCGGCAACAATGCATCGGTGCTTTACGTCGGGAGCACGCAATCGCAGTACATCTTCCCCGTCGACTTCTCCACCAATCAGCCCGGTTCCCTGGTCAAGCTTCCCTACACGCCTAATTCGATGGTCATTACCCAGGACGGCAGCACCATCTATCTCGGCAGTACGACCGCATTGATGACCGTCAACGCGTCCAATAACTCGGTCACCGGCACCAATCTCTCGATCCCCGGCACGGTGCTCGCTGTCTCGCCCGATGGCACGACCCTGGTCGTCACGGACCCGGCACGCCAGACCATTTCACTGGTCGCTGGCGGCTCCGTGGTCAGCACCACAGGCGGCGTTGGAATACGCGCCCAGTGGACGCCCGACAGCCAGACCGTCTACGTCGCCGGCGCGAACAATCAGTTGATCGTGCATTCCTCCTTCACTGGGTGGTACACCACACCCACGGCGAGCCAGTACATCGACGTAGCCGTTACCGTGCCCAGCGTCGGCGCTTTCTTCGCCACGGCCAACCCCATCACCGAAGGCCGTAGCTACTGCCCATCCACCACCGTCAACGGCAGCGGCAATCCGCCCACCACCACCAACGTGTACTACCCGGTAGCCAATGACACCGCCGCGAAATCGGACCGGGTCGCCGCCACCAATGATGGCCTGCACATCCTGGGAGCCACGGTTACGCCGGCGCCAGCCATCAACGACATCGCCCTCAGCTTCCCGCAGGCCGGGTCCACGCAACCCGCCCTCGCCTGCACCACCGCAACATCGCCCATCGTCTTCAACACCTCTTCCACGGTTCATCCCCTCACGGGCATCGCCGCCAGTTCGATCACCGCTGTCCTGCCCGCCAGCGACTCGGCCCTGGCCTTCATAACCTACAACGGCACCAGCGGCCTTCTCCCCCTCTACGTCCCCGCCACGGGAACCGTAAGCAACGTTCCGCTTTCGAGCGGTGCCATAGCGCCCGTATCTGGCGTCTTCAGCACCGACAACAAAACGTTCTTTACCGGCACTTCTGGCGACAATCAGGTTCACCTCATCACCGTCAGCGGCACCTCCGCTACCGACACCAGCGTCATCGCCCCCAAGTTGCCCGACGTAAACGGAAACAACGCCGTGCCTGACCTGCTCGTCCAGCGCCCGAAACGAGCCACCTCCTAGAACATCTCCCCACAGGCCAACCCTTATCCCCGGTAAGGCGACCCAGGGAGCAGATTCAAGTAACCGTGCGACCAGCTTCGGACAAACGAATGCCCGGCAACCCGCCGGGCATTCGTGCCTAAGCAATCCGTTCGAGACTTGGTGCAAATCGGGGCAAGAAGAATCAGCTACAGCTTCAATCGCTCCGCCAGCAAGTGCCGGGCGATAGCATCCAGCACGCCGTTCAAAAAGTGTATCGACTCCGGCGCCGCATACCGCCGCGCCACTTCCAGGGTTTCGTTGATCACCACTGGTCCCGGAGTCTTCGGGTACTCCAGCATCTCGGCCACCGCCGTCCGCAACAGGTTGCGGTCCACCACCGGCATCCGCTCCACCCGCCAGTTCTGCGCAAACTTTTCAATCAGCGCATGGATCTCTTCCTCGCGCGTTGTCGCGACGCGATGCAGGTCGTCGGCAAACCCGCGCGTCTCTTCATCCACATCGTCGCGCGCATCCCAGAAAAGCCGCTCTACCTCGTCAGGCTTCTGTTTCCCCAGATCGCCCTGAAATAGCATCTGCATCGCAAGTTCGCGTGATTTACGGCGAGTGCCCATCAGTATTTACCTGCCAGTTTCTCCTGTATGGAAGCCATCTCGATCGCCGCGACCGCCGCTTCAAACCCCTTGTTGCCTGCCTTCAAACCGGCTCGGTCGAGCGCTTGCTCCAGCGTCTCGCACGTCAGCACGCCAAACGCATGCGGCACGCCCGTCTCCTGCTGCGACTGCCCGATCCCACGCGCCACCTCGTTGTAAATAGCCTCATAGTGCGCCGTCTCCCCACGCAGCAAAACCCCCAGAGTGATGATCGCCGCAAAGCGCCTGCTCTCCGCCAGCGAACGCGCCGCGCTCGGTATCTCCCACGCGCCCGGAACCCGCACAATCTCGACGTCACCCTGCGCGCATCCGCTCCGCATCAGCGCGTCCAGCGAGCCCTGCAGAAGCCTGTCCGTTATCACCGCATTCCAGCGCGCGACCACGATGGCAAACTTCCGTCCCGCCGCCGAAAGATCGCCTTCCACCGCGACCGGCCTGCCATGCAGCACGTTCTCCGACTCCCAGAAGCCAAGCTGAAGATCCGGCGCCAACGTCACCCTGAACAGCCGCGAGTTCCAGTGCGTAGACTCCACCTCGCTCAGCGCGGCCGCAATCTCTTCCGTCCGCACATTCGCCACCAGCCACTGTCGCACCGACGCGTGCACCGCATCCAGCTGCGTTACTTCCACCAGCACCGGCGGCACCGCGGGCGCGCGGCCAGTCACAATCTCCAGGTTCCCCACTGGTGCCAGAAACGCCGCACCTCGTCCCGCATCGTCGCTCCAGCCCTTGCCAGCTTCAAAGCCCAGCGCCTGAAACAGGCTGCCCAGCTTGTCGAAGGTATCGCCCGAATCCACCGGCGCAACCAGTGTCATTCCCTTGATCATAGGTACGATTGTATCGTCCGCATCGCACGCCATAACCAGCGACGGACAAGGGGCAACCATGACCTACGAAACTCTCCTCTGCGACGTCCAGGGTGCTGTCGCCACCATCACGCTCAACCGTCCCGACGTTCTCCACGCACTCAACGCCCGGATGTTCGACGACCTGGAAGCTGTCTTCCACCTCCTCGACGCGGACCCCGCAGTCCGCGTCATTCTGCTCACGGGCGCAGGCGACCGCGCCTTCGCTGCCGGCGCCGACATCCGCGGCCTGGTCGACACCGACACCAAGTCCGGTCGCGCCGTTTCCGACCGAGGCCAGCAGGTCTTCCGACAGATCGAGCTCTGCCGCAAGCCGGTCATCGCCTGCGTCAATGGTGTCGCGCTCGGCGGCGGCTGCGAGCTCGCCATGGCTTGCACCCTGCGCCTCGCCAGTGAAACCGCCCGCTTCGGGCTGCCCGAGGCCAGGCTCGGCCTCATTCCCGGCTACGGAGGCACCCAGCGTCTCGTTCGCCTCGTCGGCCGCGGCGCAGCCCTGCGTATGATGCTCACCGCTGCCGTCATCCCGGCCGCCGACGCCCTTACCCTTGGCCTCATCCAGGAAGTGGTTCCCGCCGCCGACCTCATGCCACGGGCCCACGCCATCGCCGCCACCATCGCCGCCATGGCCCCCCTGGCCATCGAGGGCATCCTCGAAGCCGTCGAGCACGGCGCCTCCATCGAGACCGGTCTGTTGGCCGAAGCCCACATCTTCGGCCGACTTTGCGGCACCGTGGACAAGCAGGAAGGCCTCACCGCCTTCCTCGAGAAGCGGCCTCCAAAATGGACGGGGCGATAACCTGCGAGACACATTCACTTGCTATCCTGTAGAGGTGAACCTGCGCTTCCTTTCCCCTACTCTTCTTCTGCTCTGCCTCGTCTCTGGTTGCCGTGGAACCGCCTCTCTGCCCTCTCTCTCCGGCGGAACCGCCAGCGCTCACGTCCGCGAACAGGTTGAAGCCGAGCGCCAGGAGCTCGAGCTCATCCCGCCACCGTCCAAGACCCGATACCTTGCCGTACATTCGCTCGACGCATGGGAGAACCCCTACATGACCGTCCAGGCCGGAATGGTCACGCTGCACGTCATGGTCGCTGACGCCAACCCCACCAGCTACGGCGTCGGCGGTCTCATGCGTCCTGCCAACGCCCGCCGCCAGGACCTCAACGTGTCGCTCGATCAGCTGGGCGAAGCTCTTCGCGCCATCCCCCATAACGCCTGGCCCTATGGCCGCGTGGCCGCGCTCGAGGAAGCCCACAAGATTCCCACCGGCGGCCGTCCCGAAGTCCGCCGCACCGCCGAAGCCGCCATGAAAACCCTCGGCGACCTCGGCGTCGTTGTCTACGAGTGGAACGAGTCCGGTCCCGGCATCCGCTAGCCTCGCGCAGGCTTTCGCCTGCTACCATGGCCAGCATTACCTGATGACCCTACACACCACCGCACTCCTCATTTTCTGCTGCATCTTCCTGCTCGTTACAGTAGCGGGCTTCTGGGCCGCACGCTGGCGCCGCCCGATCGGCGGAATGCATTCCCTTGAGGAGTGGGGACTCGCTGGCCGCAGCTTCGGCACCTGGATCACCTGGTTCCTGCTCGGTGGCGATCTCTACACCGCCTACACCGTCATCGCCGTCCCCGCGCTCCTCTACGGCAGCGGAGCGTTCGGCTTCTTCGCCGTCCCCTACGCCGTCCTCGCCTACCCCTACATGATGGTCGTCCTGCCCCGCCTGTGGAGCGTCTGCCACCGCCATGGCTACGTCACCCTCGCCGACTTCGTGCGCGGCCGCTACGGCAACCGCTGGCTGGCCGTCGCCGTCGCCATCACCGGCATCATCGCGCTGATGCCCTACATCGCGCTGCAGCTCGTAGGCATGCGCGTGGTCCTCGAAGCCATCGGCCTTAAGGGTGAAATCCCGCTGATCGTCGCCTTCATCATCCTCGCCGTCTACACCTATTCGAGTGGCCTCCGCGCGCCAGCCATCATCGCCATTGTCAAGGACGTAATGCTCTACATCATGGTCATCGCCGCGCTCATCCTTCTGCCGCTGAAGCTAGGCGGCTACGCCCGCGTCTTCGAGCTAGCCAATCAGGCGCTTGCTACACACACGCCCGCCGCAAGCATCTTCCTCAAGCCGTCACAGTTCCTCGGCTACTCGACCCTTGCCATCGGCAGCGCCATCGCGCTCACGCTCTATCCGCATACCGCGACCGCCGTCCTCAGCGCCAAAGACGCCAACGTCATCCGCCGCAACGCCGCCCTGCTGCCCGCCTACAGCTTCCTGCTCGGGCTCGTCGCCCTGCTCGGCTACGTCGCTCTCGCCGCCGGCGTCGTCGCACCAGACAGGAACGCCGCCGTGCCGCTGCTCTTCCTCAAAATGTTCCCGGAGTGGTTCGCGGGCTTCTGCCTCGCCGCCGTCGCGGTAGGCGCTCTGGTCCCCGCCGCCATCATGTCCATCGCCGCGGCCAACCTTTTCACCCGCAACCTCCTGGGCGAGTTCCGCCACACGAAACTCTCCGACCGCGCGGAATCGACCACCGCAAAGATCGTCAGCCTCGCCGTGAAATTCGGCGCGCTCGCTTTCGTCCTCAGGCTGCCCGCCACCTACGCCATCGAATTGCAACTGCTCGGTGGCATCTGGACCACACAGCTTTTCCCCGCTGTCGTACTTGGCGTGTTCTCCCGCTGGATGCGCCCATGGGCGCTGCTCGCCGGCTGGGCCGCCGGTATGACCTGGGGTACCTGGATGGCCGCATCCCTGGGTCTCAAAAGTTCCGTTTATCCGCTGCACCTCTTCGGCCAGACCTACGCGATGTACGCCGCCGTCCCCGCTCTGCTGCTAAACCTCGCCGTAAGCGCGGCGCTCACCCTCGCCATGCGCGCCCTGCAGTCAGCAGAACCCGCTGACCAGACGCACGCCGCAGACTACGCCTAACGAAAATAGGAGCCGCATAGCAGCGGCTCCCATTCTCCAGCAGTAAAAACAGCAACCTAAGCAGGCTTGTTAATCTCAAGCTCGATGGTCAGCTTGACATCGTCGCCGAGCATCGGCGCGGTGTACTTTGACCCGAAGTTGTAATCAGCCCGCTTCAGCGTTCCGGTGGCCGTAAAGCCGCTTACCAGCTTGCCGCGCTGCGTCATCGGTGTTGCCGGTCCATCGAGATCCAGCGTAATCGGCTTGGTCACACCATTCAGCGTAAGATCCCCCGTCAACTGCATCTTGCCGCCTGACTTCGTAACCGAGGTCGACTTGAAGCTGATCGTCGGATTCTTTTCCACATCGAAAAAATCCGGCGACTTCAGATGTTTGTCGCGCCCGTCGTTGTTCGTATTCACGGTCGCAGCATCGATCGTCGCCGCAACCGACGACTTGGTCGGATCCGTCGAGTCGTAGTCAACCGTACCCTTGACCCCCGTCAGCGACCCATGGACGTTGCTCACGCCCAGATGGCGAATCTGGAAGCTCACACTGGAGTGCGCGGAATCGATGGTCCATGTCGCCTTCTGTGCGTGGGCGCCAGCAGAAATCATTGAGAGAGCAAGAACTGCTACAGCTGAGACTTTGCTTAGATTCATGGTCGTTCCTCGTCTTTCTTACAAGTGAAGGGTGCGTTGCTTGCGTCGTGCAGGTATCTTAGCTGTTGCACGTCAGAGAAGTATCATGCCATCTCAGGAATGCAAACGGCGTGTGCCGTGGAGGGTAACGTGAGTATTGTCGCAGGAGCCGACTTCGGAACGCTGAGTGTTCGAATCTCAATCTTCGATCGCCGCCGCGGCGTGCTCGGTCGCGCCACGTCGGACTATCCGTTGCTCCGCTCCCCGCACGACCCTGATTTCGCAACGCAAAGGCATGACGATCAGATGAACGCCCTGGCCGACGCGATGCAGAAAGCCCTGCGGATCAGCGGTGTCGACGGCACAGCCATCCGCGCGCTCGCCCTCGATACAACCGGTTCCAGCGTCATCATCGTCGGCCAGGACCTCGTCCCGCTCGACGACTATTACCTCTGGTGCGACCACCGCGCCGCCAGGGAAGCAGGCGAAATCACCGCCGCAGCCCACGCCTGGAATGGCGGCCAGGGCTTCGAAGGCATTGACTGGTGCGGCGGCGTGTACTCCTCCGAGTGGGGCTGGTCCAAGCTCCTGCACTGGTTGCGTCACAATCCCGCCCGCCGCAACGACTTCGTCACCGCGCTCGAGCATTGCGACATGGTCGCCGCCACGCTCTGCGGCATAACCGACCCAGCCGACCTGCCCCGCAGCATCTGCGCCATGGGACACAAATGGATGTGGAATGAGCGCTGGGGCGGCCTCCCCCCCGAAGACTTCCTCGTCAGCGTCGATCCCCTCCTCGCCGGCGTCCGCGCGAAAATGGCCGGTCGCTATGCCACCTCCGACAAGATCGCCGGTACCCTCAGCGCGGAGTGGGCCGCCAAACTCGGCCTCGCCCCCGGTATCCCAATCCCCACCGGCGCCTTTGACGCCCACTGGGACGCCGTAGGCGCAAACATCCGCCTCGGCGACGTGGTAAACGTCATCGGGACTTCCACCTGCATCATCGGCATCACGGACAAGCAGAACCTGATACCCGGCGTCTGCGGTGTCGTCCCCGGCTCCGTCTACCCGGATCAGGTCGGAGTCGAGGCCGGTCTTTCCGCAGTCGGAGACATTTTCCAGGCCATCGCCACACGCGCGAAAGCCACCGTCCGCGAGCTTTCCGAGGCCACCGCCAACTTCGTCGCAGGGCAAACCGGTCTGCTGCGCCTGACCTGGGACAACGGCGATCGCACCGTGCTCGTCAACCCCGCGCTGGGCGGCGTCACCTTTGGCTGGACGCTCACCCACACCGCAGCTGACGAGTTTTTCGCCGCGGTCGAAGGCACGGCCATGCACACCCGCGTCATCCTTGAACGCATGGAAGCCAACGGCACCGTTATCCGCCGCGTCATCAACGGCGGCGGCATCCCGCAGCGTAACGCCGCGCTCAACCAGGTCTACGCCAACGTGCTCAACAAACCCGTGCTCGTCACCACCGGCGACGTCACCAGCCTCGGCTCGGTCATCTTCGCCTTCCTCGCTGCAGGCGAATTTACCTCAGTCGAACAAGCGCAGGACGCGCTTTGCCCACCCTTCGTCACCTACACGCCTGAGCCCGTCGAAGTCGCCCGCGCCGAAAAGCTCTTCCAACTTTTCCGCAAGTCCTACTTCGCCCTGGGCTCCGCCAACGCCGAACCCGCCGCACTGGGCGACGTCCTGCCTGCGCTGCGCACCATCCGGCAGGAGGCTTTCGCCGCCTCCAAAGTTGCATGACACGCAAGGCTGAGAAGGAGCGCGCCCATGGACCACACCATCGCAGGGGTTGAAACCTCGATAGCGGCCTTCGTCGGGTTCACCCCCACCGGCCCCCAGAATCAACCGCAGAGGATTGCCAGCTTCGTCGACTACATCCGAATCTTCGGTCCACTCACCACCCTCAGCGAAGTCGGATATTCGGTAGAACACTTCTTCGAGAACGGTGGCACCGCGGCGTACGTCGTGCGGACGCTAACCTGGGCTACGGCCGACCTCATCGGAGACCCCGCTCTATCCACCGGCCTCTTCGCGCTCGCGCAAGTCGACATCTTCAATCTGCTATGCCTCCCTGACGCTGCCCGTGCCACGGCGGGCGACCCCGGTACCCTCGACGCCACAGTCGACCCAACCGCCATTTATTCTGCGGCCCTGGCGTTTTGCGAGCAGCGTCGCGCCTTCCTGCTGGTCGATCCTCCGCCCGAAGTCAACAACGTTCCCACGGCCAGCGCATGGATCTCCACCGGGCTCGGCGTCAACGGTCCAAACGGTGCGGCTTTCTTCCCCCGGCTGATCGCCCCGGACGCCGCAATCGGCGGCGCACAGCGAGAGTTCGCGCCCTCCGGTATCGTCGCCGGCATCTACGCGACGTCAGATTCCGAGCGCGGCGTCTGGAAGGCTCCCGCCGGCCTCCAGGTACCACTCAAGGGTGTGCAGGCTTTAGCCCATCTGCTCGACGATGCCGGGAACAGCGAACTCAACTCGCTTGGCCTGAACTGCTTTCGCAGTTTCCCGGGCAAGCCCCTGCTGCTCTGGGGTGCTCGAACACTCGCAGGCGCGGACGCCGAAGCCAGCGAATGGAAGTTCGTTTCTGTGCGGCGCACAGCCCTCTTTGTGGCCGAAAGCATATCGCGCGGAACGCAATGGATCACCTTTGAGGTCAACGGAGAGCCGCTGTGGGCGCAGGTCCGTCTCAACGTCGAGGCCTTCCTGCATCAACTCTTTCGGCAGGGCGCCTTTCAGGGCTTGACCCCCGCACAGGCATTCTTCGTCAGGTGTGGTCCCGACACTATGACCCCGGAGGAAGTCAGTGCCGGCATCGTCAACATCGAAATAGGTTTCGCGCCGTTGCGCCCCGCCGAGTTCCTTATCCTTCGCCTCCAGCAAACGGCTCAGGCCTAGCCAGGCGCACACGGGCCGCTCGAGAATGTATGCTGTCGATGTAAAACTTCGCCTAAAGGAATCGCCTTGAAATTTACGGTAGCCTCGCTCACCCTTCTGTTCGCCGCGGCGTTAGGTCTCTCTGCCCAGACCCCCGCCCCCAGGCTCGCCGCCACGCCGCCCATGGGCTGGAACTCCTGGAACTTCTTCGCCGGCCGCGTCACCGACAAGGACATCCGCGACACCGCCGACCTGCTCGTCTCCACCGGCATGCGCGACGCCGGCTATGTCTACGTCAACATCGACGACACCTGGGAAGGCAAGCGCAACGCGCAAGGCATCATCCACACCAACGAGAAGTTTCCCGACATGAAGGCCCTGGCCGACTACGTTCACTCCAAAGGCCTGAAGCTCGGCATTTACTCCTCGCCCGGCGACGAAACCTGCGCACACTTTGCCGGTTCCCTCGGCCATGAAGAGCAGGACGCAAAGACCTATGCCGACTGGGGCATCGATTACCTCAAATACGACCTCTGCGGCTTCCGCAAGCTGCAGATGGAGAAAGCCCCCAACGATCCCGCCCTGCGCAACAAGATGATGCGCGACGCCTACCTGCTCATGCACCAGGCCATCCTCAAGACCGGTCGCCCCATGGTCTATAGCCTTTGCCAATACGGCTTCGACGCAGTCTGGGACTGGGGCCCTGAAGTCGGCGCGAACCTTTGGCGCACCACCGGCGACATCAGCGCGAACTTCGGTTCGATGGCCCTTATCGGCCTCAACCAGGCGGGCCTCTCGAAGTTCGCCGGACCCGGACACTGGAACGACCCCGACATGCTCGAGGTCGGCAACGGCAAACTTACAGCCGACGAGAACCGCTTCCACATGACGCTGTGGGCCATGCTGGCCGCCCCTCTCCTCGCCGGCAACAATCTCACCGCCATGACGCCCGAAGTCGCTTCCATCCTTATGAACAAGCAGGTCATTGCCATCAACCAGGACCCCGCCGGTCATCAGGGCGAGCGCGTCTTCGCGGAAGGCCCCATCCAGATCTGGTCGCGCCCCCTGGCGGACGGCAGCACAGCCGTCGCCATCTTCAACACCGGCGAAGACCCCAGCCCGCTGCGCGGCGTCGCCCTCCCGCTCAAGCAGATGAGCTTCAGCCGCCCACCGCACGCGCTCGACCTCTGGACCAACCAGACCATTGCCGCACTCGACGCCAGCTACAAGCCCACCCTACCCCGCCACTCGGCCATCTTCCTGAAGCTGACGAAGTAGCGCCGCAACGGAGCGGCAACGTGCCAGACACCGCCGTTGCCGTCGTTGTGGGCTGAAGGCCCGCGTCATCCACGATGGCTCCAACATCCCACCGGCCCGGCTCGCGACCGCTCAGGCCTGCATGCAGCCCGCCGCCACCAACTCCTTCTTCATCCCGCCGAAGCTGATCCGCGTCGACTCTTCCGGCGTCCCGCCGCCGTGCCAGTGCGTCTCCAGGCTCACCGCGTGGGCATACCCATCGCGTTTCAACGCCAGAAACATTGCCTTCCAATCCACCACGCCGATATCCACCGGCGACCACTTCGACTTGCCATCGGTCACGACTGCGTTCTTGCAGTGCACGTGGCCAATGCGCCCCTTGGGCAAATTGTGGTACGCCGCGAGCGTATCCATCTCTCCACCCGCCACCGCGTTGCCTGCATCCCAATTCAGCAGGAAGTTAGGATTCTTCACCGCCGCCAGCACCTTGGCAGCCTCCGCGCCGGTCGCTGTGTTGCAGGCCATCTCATTTTCCAGCACAAACATCAGCCCTTCCTTCGCCAGCCGCTCGGAAGCTCCGCGCAATTTCTGATTCATCGCCTCGCGGTACGGCGCCTGGTCTTCCAACCGCCAGTAGTCGAAGCCTCGCACCCGGTCGGTCCCCAGCGACTTCGCAAGCGCCATCGACCGTTCCAGCACCTCATCCTGCTTGTCGAAAGCATCGGGCGAAGCGTTCTTCGGCGACTCCTTGGACAGCGGCGCGCCCCGGAAGTCTACCTTGAACAACGGGCTTCCAATGTCGCTGACGCGCAACTTGTACTTCGCCAGAATCTTGCGCATGTCATCGATTTCTTTCGTATCGAGCTGCGCCGGCCCCTTGCCCCATGCCGACCGCACCTCTACAAAATCCATCTTGAAGTCGTTTGCAGCCACACTGCAGGCGTGGTCGAAGTCCGGGCTGATCTCATCGGTAAGCACGGCCAGGTGGAACGGCGCTTTGATCGCCGCCGCAAACGCCACCTTATGCAGCACCGTCAGCGCCGCCGCCCCGGCAACAAAGCTGCGCCGCGATACTACCCCTGATTGCGTCTTCCTCGCCTCAAAATACGTTTCGTTCATCGCGTCCTGATTTCCGCTGCAAGAATTTTGTTCCCGGGCTTAACGGCGAACCACGTACAAATTCGCCCACCCAACATATCACCTCCCCCGCACCGCACGGTTTCCGCCCCCCGTCAGTTCGTTTCGAGCACCAGCACCGTTGCAATCGGATCGAGCGCCTTCGCAGGCAACTCCACCTCTAGCCCCCCGCCGGTCTGCGTTACCTTCAACCGCTGCTGCGACTTGTCCGCCAGCAGGTACGCTGCCGTCACCTTCCGCGGCATCTTGTCCACATGGAACGCCGCTCCAGGCCAGGTGAACAACTCGACGTACACCTTCGACGCCGTCGTCGTCGATCGCCAGTTCCACGCAGGCACGAACTTTGGCTTGCCGTTCTTGTCCTTCTCGGTCGCGCTGAACGCCCCCGCCTCCGCGCCGAACAGCGTCGGCTGCGTGCCGTGGATCGCCTCTCCATTCACGCTCAGCCACTGGCCCATCTGCCGCAGGCGCTCTGCCTCCGGTCCGGGTACCCGGCCGCTACTGTCGGGCCCGATGTTCAACAGATAATTCCCGCCCTTGCTCGCAATATCCACCAGGTTACGGATCAGCGTCTCCGTCGACTTGAAGTTCGTATCGTCGCTCTTGAACCCCCACGTATCGTTCATCGTCATGCACGACTCCCAGTCGCGCCCCGGAAAGCCCTGCGGCGGAATGTACTGTTCCGGCGTCTCCGTGTCGCCCTCGTACGTCCCGCCCAAACGGTTATTCCAGACCAGGTTCGGATAGTGGTTCAGCAGCGCCACGAACTCTGCCGAGCGCGCCGGCGTCATCATCTTCGTCGGCGTGTCGAACCACACCACCACCGGAAACTCTTTGTAGTTCTCCAGCAACTCCTTCACTTGCGGAATCGCCTTGTTGTGCAGGTACGCGTCGAAATCGCCGTCCTGCGCCTTGTCCCAGTGATTCGTCACCGGGTCATGGTCCCCGCGATGGATCGCCGTCCCACCCGGCGCCGTCCAGTCCTGTGCCTGCGAGTAGTAGAAACCTAGCCGTAGACCCTGTTTGCGGCACTCCTCCGCAAGCTCCCGCAGCGGATCGCGCTGAAACGGCGTCGCCCGCACAATGTTGAAGGCATCCGCCTTCGAATCGAACATCGCAAAGCCGTCATGATGCTTGGCCGTAATGACGATGTACTTCATCCCTGCGGCCTTCGCCAGCCCCACAATTTCACGCGCACTGAAGGCCTGCGGGTTGAACTGTTTTGCCAGACCCTTGTAGTCAGCCACCGGTATGGACGCATTGTTCATGATCCATTCGCCAATACCCGGAATCGCCTTCCCATCCCACCTTCCCGCGGGAATCGAGTACAACCCCCAGTGAATGAACATCCCGAACCGAGCTTCCCGCCACCATGCCATCCGCTCGTTCTTCTGGGCCGCAGACTCCTTGTCCTGCACCGACGCCACCGGATGCTGACGTTTCTGCACCTCAGCCTTGGTACCCTCCAGTTGAGCGTAACTCTGCGCCGCGCAAACCAGCATGACGGCGACGCAACCGAACTTTCCCACGTATCCCATGGTCCCCCCGCGACACCCGGAGGACTCCCCCGGTTGCCGCAGCCAGCATAGCCTATCTCCATAAGACTTGCGCATACGGGGCGAGCCCAGTCTTCACGGGCGCAAACCTCAAGCCCCTCGCCAAACGACGCGTGTCAGAACGTCAGCTGAGAACCCGACGCCGAAATCCTCTGAGACCCAGCCACGTCAGCAGCACCAGGAAAAGACACAACATGCCCAGGATCGCCGCTTCGTTCATGTGCTGAAGCGACGGCGTCAGCGATGCGCGCAGGCCCTCGCTCATGTACACAATCGGGTTCAACAGCACGCCAGTTTGCAGCCATTTGATCTTGTCCAGCGCCGCCCAGGGATAGTAAACACATCCCAGAAACGTGATCGGCATCACCACCACGCCGAAGATCAGACCAATCTGCTTGGGATTCACCGCCGTCCCGATCGTAAGGCCGAGCGCGCCCGAGAGCAAGCTCGCAAGCACCAGCACTACCAGCAGAAACCACCAGCTCGTCACATGCGCGTACACCGGCGTGCTTGGAACGTAGTACGCCAGCGGAAACACCACAACCGCAGCCACCAGACTCTGCAGCGCACTGAAGACGATCTTCTCAATCGCCACAGCTTCAATCGGCAACGGACACATCACGCGGTCGTCGATCTCGCGCGTCACGCCAAACTCCTGCGCCAACGGCAGCGCCACCGCCGCGATACCCGAAAACATGATCGCTACCGCCATCAAGCCAGGAAGCAGGACCGTAGAAAAGTTGGCGCCCGCCCCCGTCGCCATCTGCGCCGTCGGATTCAGCGCATTGCCTGACATGTGCGGCATGATGTACGTAAACACAAACAGAAACAGCAGAGGATTCATGCAGACCCGTATGACGAACGGACCAATCTCGCGACGAAGCACATAAAGATCTCGCAGCATCAGCCCGGCGAAAGCTCGCGTATAGCTCACGCGCTTGCTGACAACCGCCACATGGTACGTCGGTAGATGGATCGCCTGGTCTGCCATGATGCTCTCCTGCTCTCGCAAAATTACTCTCGCAAATCTCTTCCGGTCATCTTGATGAACACGGTCTCAAGCGTCGGCTCGGTGGTGGCCAGATCGCGAACGCCGAACCCCGCCGACGCTGTCACGATGCGCTCGATAATGCCATCCTCGGACCGTGCCAGCACGCGGATTCCCTGCGGTGTGGACTCCACGCCGGTCACCCCGGCCACGGCGTTCAGGCGTCCCGCAAGTTGCCCGGCAAGGTCCGGCGAGGCCAGCTTCAGCTCCACAATCTTCTCTCCGCCCACTCCAGCCTTCAACGCCGAGGGTGTGTCCTCGACCAGGATCTTGCCGTGATCGATGATCGCCACGCGATCGCAAAGTTCGTCCGCCTCTTCCATGTAGTGCGTCGTCAGAACCACCGTGATGCCCTCCGCGCGAAGATTGCTCACCGCCTCCCACATGGCAATCCGGCTTTGCGGATCGAGCCCCGCACTGGGCTCATCCAGAAACAGCACCTTGGGCCGGTGAGCAATGGCCCGGGCGATCTGCAGACGCTGCGCCAGCCCGCCGCTCAACGCGGCCGGATAGGCCTTGGCCTTGTCGGAAAGCCGAAACTGATCCAGCAGCGCCGCAGTGCGAGTTCGCGCGTCCAGCCGCGACATGCCGAAAAATAAGCAGTGGAACTGAATATTTTCCTCCACCGTACAAGCCCGATCCAACGTGTTGTACTGCGGCACCACACCGATCGAGCGGCGCGCCAGGGCAGGGCTCTGCACCACATCGATACCCGCAATCTGCACCACGCCGGCGGTCGCAATCGCCCGCGTCGTGGCAATGGAAATCGTCGTTGTCTTGCCCGCACCGTTAGGACCGAGCAGCCCGTAAATCTCGCCATCCCGCACGCTCAGATCGATCCCGTCCACCGCTGTGACCGGCGGCTTGCCCGGGTAAACCTTGCGCAGCCCGCGAACCTCAACGATTGCATTCCCACTGTCTGCCAAGTGCGCCTCACCCAGACTCCATTATAAGAGTCCCAGCGAGCCGTCCCGAAATTGCTTGTGCGTCGTTGTAGCGAGCGTAAAATACCACTATGTCAAAAGGCTGGGAATCGAAGAGCGTCGAAGAACAGCAGGCAGAAGCGGCCTCCGCAAAACCATTCAAGCCGGCAGCCGATCAGGCCGCTGCGCTCAACGAAGCGAGCCGCAAGCGCCGTTTGCAGGAACTCGAAATGCAGCGCGAGCGTGTGCTCTCCGAGCGAACCTCCAGCCCCCACCGCCGCTCCGCACTCGAGCTCGCGCTGGCAGACATCGAGCGCGAACTCCAGCAGCTCGGCATGCTCATCAAGCTCTAGCCGACAGCCCTCTGGGGATCAAGCCGGCGCAGCGCGCCACGATCGCCCTCCCGGCAGACTGCGCCACGGTCAGGATTCAGTTGACAGCCACCCAAAGCCTGTAATAACCCTCACGTACGACGATGGAACGTGACCGAGTTCCCCTGATCGATAGTGGTCATCAGAACAGTGTGAATGTTCACATGCGCGGGACGCGTCGCTGCCCACACCACCGCATCCGCAACATCTTCCGCTTGCAGCGGTGTGATGTTCTCGTAAATCCTGGCCGCCCGCTCCTCGTCTCCACGAAACCGCACCACACTGAACTCCGTCTCGACCATGCCCGCATCGACGCTGGTCACCCGGACAGGCGTCCCCATCAAATCCAGCTTCAGCCCTTCGGAAATGGACTTTTCAGCCGCTTTGCTCGCGCAATACACGGCCCCGTTCGCATACGTCATGTGGCCGGCCACCGAGCCCAGGTTGATCACGTGCCCGCTGCCACGCTGCACCATCCCCGGCACCACGGCCCTCGTCACGTACAGCAGGCCTTTGATGTTGGTGTCGATCATCTCTTCCCAGTTCTGCGGATCGTCCTCCCATAGCTTGCTGAGACCGCGGCTCAGGCCCGCGTTGTTCACCAGAACATCGACACTGCTCCAGGTCTCCGGCAAGCCATTCAGGCCGCTTTCAACCGCGCCCCGGCTCTGGACATCCAGCTCGAAACAAAACACCTCGGCTGCTCCCGCTTCCAGCAACTCAGGTTTCAGCTGCTCCAGACGATCGATCCGCCGCGCGCACAGCAGCAGGCGCGCGCCATGACGCGCAAACTCCATCGCCGTCGCGGCACCAATACCGGAACTGGCCCCGGTCACGAAAACGGTCTTACCCTTCAGCGAAGCTCCCACACGACCTCCTGCACCTATACTCCCATTTCATCACGAGCGCAGCAGAAAAGGGCCGCGACGATCGCGGCCCTTCGGTCTGCATCTGCTGGTTTACTGTGGGCCGCTCTGCTGAACGCCAATCGCATCACCAGACACAACCATGTTGACGCGGCGGTTCTGCTGCCGCCCGGCTGCCGTACTGTTGTCCGCCACCGGCTTATTTTCGCCGTATCCCGCAGCGGTTACATTGCTTGCGGGAACGCCATTCTGCACCAGGAACTGATCGACTGCGTTAGCGCGGTTCTCGCTCAGCTTCTGGTTGTACTCTTCGCTACCGACCGAGTCCGTATAGCCTTCGACCTGAACTTTCAGGCCGGGATAAAGCTGCAGGATCGTCGCCACCTTGGCCAGCGAAACCTGCGTCCCGGGCTTCAGAGTGTACTTGCCGGTGTCAAACAGCACATCACTCATATTCACGATCAACCCCCGCGCGCTTTCGCTCGTCGCGAGAACCGAGTTCAACTGCGCACGCAGCTTTTCTCGAACCGCATTGGCGTCCTCGCTGCTCTTCTGCGCGTTACGGTTGGCCTCGGCAGCCTGCGCGCGAGCGTTCGCCGCGTCGGCTTCTGCGCGTGCCCGGTCAGCATCGGCCCTCGCCTTGTCCGCGGCCGCACGATCGGCTTCTGCCTGCGAATTCGCCGCCGCAACCTGCGAAGCCGCAGCCGCTGCCTGCGAAGCGGCTGCATCAGCCTGCGCACGCTCCTTCGCCTCAACGTTCATGCGATCGCGCTCCGCTGCCTGCTTGCGCAGAGTGACGATGCGCGCGTCTTCCGACCGCTGAGTCGCCGACCGGGCATAGGTGAAAATCATCTTCACGTCTCGGCGCTTGTTGGACTGCAGATCATCCGCGTTCTTCAGGTCGATTGCAACCTGCGCCATAATGTCCGCCGCATACTTGTCGGCGCCAGTAGCCAGCGCGATCCGCTGAGCGTTGTGAGCTTCATAAAGAGCCAGCGGAATGTGCTCGCGATTCGTGATCGGGTCTGCGTTCGAACGCGCGCCTGCGGTGTTTGCATAGAGTCCGCGTGGCAGCAGGGAATAATGCACGTTCACCTGCTGCAGCACGCCCTGGGTGCGGTCAGAGAATACATTCTTGAGCACCACCACATCGCTCGGCTGCGTGACGGCGTAGTAAGGCTCAGCCGTTACGATCATGCCAAACGACTGAAACCCCGAGCTCACATCGAGCGACGCCTTATTGCCGTCCAGTTCGAGTTCCCCGAGATTCTGAGGCCGGCCATCCACCGATATAGCCCACAGGACATACGTCAGATACTCCGGGCCAAAGCCGTTCGCTGGGGTCAGGCCGTCAAACTTCACCTGGATCCGCATCTTGCCGGTTTGCGGATCGACTTTGCCATCGCCGCGCGCCCCGGGTAAAAGCTCCGTTCCCTGAAAACCGATGTGCGTCGAGCCGCTGCGGTTCAGATAGTTCACCGCATCCAACTCCCGCTGAACCACCTTGACGTGGTAAATAAAAATGCCGTTCGGGCCTTCCTGTACGACGTTCGCAGACCGCGCTCCAGGCGCGACCGATGTCGGGTTGGGCTCCTGCGCCTTCGCCGATCGAATTCCAAGCAGCATCAACAGCGGCAGAGTCGCCGTCAACCTTCTTCCAAGTCCGTGCATGTGGTTCTCCTTGTTGTTCTTGCGCCCGATTCCGCGGGTGCCGCGAAACAGCGCTACACCCCTTCGGATGCCGAGGTTCGCTCAGGAGTAGTCCACAAAACAAACAGGAATAAATAGTAATTCGGGATAACCAGGCGAAAAAACCCGGGAGAATTGGAACGTTCCCGGTTTCATTGTCCCGTTACCCATGACATCGCGGTCGCTGTTTGGCCGCGTACTTTTCGTGGATCAATCGCCAGGCGTTCCAGCGCCCCTGCCAGATGTTATCTGCGCCGCGTCTTTAACAAGTCCGAAGCACGTCCGACCGATCGTGTCTTGCTAGGACGGCATTCATAATTCCCTCACTGCCCCAGAATAGCCACCCCGCCCACGTCCATGCTGTGCGCGATGCGCTCCTTCCACTCAGCCGGGCCGGTGATATGGACGCTGGTACCCTTGGTATCGACTGCCACCGTGACTGGCATATCCACAACTTCGAATTCGTAGATCGCCTCCATACCAAGGTCTTCAAACGCCAGCAGGCGAGACCGCTTGATAGCCTTCGAGACCAGGTACGCCGCCCCTCCCACGGCCATCAGATAAACCGCTTCATTGTCACGAATCGCGTCGATCGCCGCAACCCCGCGCTCGGCCTTGCCAATCATCCCGAGCAGCCCAGTTTCTTCCAACATCTGGCGCGTGAACTTGTCCATCCGAGTGGCCGTAGTGGGGCCAGCCGGGCCGACCACCTCGTCGCGCACAGCATCCACCGGACCGACGTAGTAGAGGAACCTGCCGCGAAAGTCCACAGGCAGCTTCTCGCCGCGGCTCAGCATATCCGTCATGCGCTTGTGCGCGGCGTCCCGGCCGGTGAGCAGCTTCCCGCTCAGCAGCAGCACCTCACCCGGGGCCCAGGTCTTCACCTCTTCCCTCGTCACCATGTCCAGGTTCACGCGGCGCGCGCCGTGCACGTCGTACGTAAGCTTCGGCCAGCTCTCGAGCGACGGCGGATCCAGATACACAGGCCCGCTGCCATCCATCACAAAGTGCGCATGGCGAGTCGCCGCGCAATTGGGAATCATCGCCACCGGCAGGTTCGCCGCATGGGTAGGCCACTCCAGAATCTTGATATCCAGCACGGTCGTCAGACCACCCAGCCCCTGCGCGCCGATCCCCAGCGCGTTCACCCCGTCATACAACGCAACACGGAGCTTCTCAACATTGGTTTGCGGTCCGCGAGCCTTCAACTCCTGCATGTCGATGTCTTCCATCAGCGCCTGCTTGGCCAGCAGCATAGCTTTTTCCGCCGTGCCGCCAATGCCGATGCCCAACATGCCCGGCGGGCACCAGCCAGCACCCATCGTAGGCACCGTCTTCAGCACCCAGTCCACGATCGAATCCGACGGGTTCAGCATCACGAACTTTGACTTAGCTTCACTGCCGCCGCCCTTTGCCGCCACCGTCACGTCGACCAGCGCACCCGGAACCAGCGAAACCTCGACAACGCACGGCGTATTGTCCTTCGTATTCACCCGCGAAAACGCCGGATCGGCAAGGATGCTGCCCCGCAGCTTGTTATCCGGATCAAGCCACGCCCGCCGCACGCCCTCGTCGCACATGCGTTGCAGGGACATCGTGGCCGGGCCACCCTCCGCGTTGACAAGGTGGCACTCCAGGCCGAGTTTAATAAATATCGTGACAATCCCGGTGTCCTGGCAGATAGGGCGATGTCCCTCGGCGCACATCCGCGAGTTCACCAGGATCTGCTTCATCGCGTCCTTGGCGGCGGCCGACTGCTCCATGTCATAAGCGCGAGCCAGGTTTTCGATATAGTCCACCGGATGGTAGAAGCTGATGTACTGCAGCGCTGCCCGCACGCTCTCGATAAGATCGTCTTGCTTGACCTCAACCATTCCCTGCCTCTTCCGATCTCGCCGTCTTCCTTCTCTATACGGCACGGCCTGTATACGGCACGGCACGGCCCAGCGGCATCTCTTATTCTAAGACCCGGGCGATGCGCCACGAATGGAGAACAAACACCCATGAACCTCATTCCTTCCAACCTCCCGATCCTCGCGTCGCTGCTTCTGCTCGGCGCCCTGCCGCGCATAGGCTCTGCCCAGGCCCCATCGACCGCCCCAGGCTGCACTCTGAACGGCAATATCTACACCTGCAGCCGCGTGCTCTTTCAACGCGCGCTCACGGATGCGAGGACCGTCTCCATCGATATGAGCCCCAGAGACCGCAACGGACGCGCACAGTTGGAAACGCTTGCAGGTGAGCTCGGCAAGGCGGTCGCGCAGCCCGGACAGCCCGCCGACCTGACGTTCGCCCTGACCCCGGTAGATACCGAAGGCGTCCACGTCGGTCCGGCCGGATATGCCCTCGCCACCTTGAGCGTCTACGCGCCCGGTCCCAACGGCCCACGCAGCACGCTGGTGTGGTCGGACACCTTCTCCGGACAACCGGACATGCGCTGGCCAGCCGTCGTTCACGCCCTGATCCAGCAATTTCGCGCCGAGTTCCAGAAGCGCGCATCCTGATCCAGCACCGCATCCAACACCGCATCCAGCACCGCATGGCGCACCGCATCCACCACCACGCACTTCAAACGCCACAACGGCAGGCCGAAGCCTGCCGCTGTTTGAACCCCTCATCCCGCGATCTACTGCTTGCCAAACCGGTAGACGATACCCGCATTCACACCAGGATTATTCTGTAGCTTGCCGCCGAACGTCGTTCCAACATACGTCGGCGTTACCCGAAACGCCAGGTTCGGATAAAAGTTATAGTCACCGCTCACGCCCACCGAAAACGCCGGCTTGAAGGCGTCCGGCCAGATACCGAGCTGCGTCGAAGTGATAGCCTTTGACCCGCCCGAGAAGATGCCCCAGCCTATGCCGCCCAGCACCTGTACGCTGAGCGCGGTCTTCTCTTTCGCGTAGAAGCGATAGCTGCCGCCCCCCATAAACGTGTACTCGTTGATCTGCGGATGGTAAACGCCATAGATGTTGTTGATCAGCGCGTTCGCGTTGCCAAACATTCCACGCGCGTCGGCCACGACGGCTATCCTCGGCGTAAAGAAATAGCTGGCGTTGGCCGCCCATGTCACTTCGTTGTTCTTCTTCGTGAACTCGCCGCTGCGGAACCGCATGTAACCGCCGCCCCCGAAGACCTCATAGCGATGAGCGTATGTCTCCGCCGTCGTCCGGTCGATGCGCGCTTGCCGCGCCGCATTGGACTCTCGCCGCGCCCGCCGCTTCGGTTGCTGCGCATTCAAACCGCCAGCCAGCGCCAGCGAAGCCAACCCTGCTGCCAACCACCTCGTAGCGCGCGTTCCCATGCCAAACGTCAACTTCATGCTCCTGCCCGTCAAATCCGTACTCCCAACGTGTCCGCGTCTTGTGCTCCGCGTTTCAGCCAACACTCCATTAGAACATCCCTTGCCCGCGCAATCGACGCTGCCCTAACGCAGATTGTAAGTAAGGCCAGTCACAAACTGGTAGCTGTTCTTCTTGAACAACGGCGCCGGATTGTTGAGGAAGTTATCCGTCGTCGAGAACTGCAGACTCAGACGCCGGAACAACGGCATGGTGAGCGCAGCGCTTGCGTTTGCCGAGTAAGCATCCAGATTGTTCCACGCCGGAAGCACGTTCGCCGATTCCGTGAACACCAGCTTTCGCGGCAAGTTCCAGCGATACGCTTCCGCAAACGTGGACCCGATCAGGTTTTGGGTCGCCTGCGCGGGGGTCCCCGCAAGCAGCGAAAAGAACTTCTGAGTCTCGTAATGCACGTCCGCCTTCACATCGAGCTGCTGATTCGCCGTCTTGAACGGGGTCCACCCAACACCGATGCCATACGTAGCCTGTAGATCCAGTCCCTGCGCATAATTGTGATCGAAAGAGCTCTGCGCCAGCACATAGAAGCGCGGCGAAAAGTACTCATCACGCTCCGCATCCGCGTGAAAGACGTTCGTCTTGATGACAACCGCAGGAATGATCCCAGTCACCGGGTTGGGCGCCACACCAGTCAAAAATCCCGGCGAGGTCTGCTTCCCATACGTTTCCTGCACGTTCACCGTAGTGCGATTGCGCGCGGGCAGATACGGAACCGCCGGTATGGCACGGTACAAGGAAATTCCTGCCGTGAAGGTATTGTCATTGGTCGTCGACCGCACCAGCGTCGCCCCGCCCAGGATCGAACCGTTCCAACCGGTCAGCGGCCCAGCCCTGCGGCTCAGCTCGCGGTCGTACGTCGTCTTGTCGATCAAATACCCCACTTCCGCGGCCGGGACGGTGACAGGCGTCACTCCCGGGCTCGCAATGGTGATGTTCTTGTCGGAGTAAATCAGCGGCCCCGTCTGCACCGCGGCGCGCGTCACCGGAACGTCGTTGCGCAGCACGGCAAAGCTGCCCGTAGAGCGAAGCTCCTTGATCTTCTCCAGTGGAACCGTAATCTCCCCCGCCATCTCGCTCTTGAAGACCACGCTCTTGCCCACTCCCCGCAGCAGCGTGCCGCTCAGCGTGTCGCCGTTGACGAACACCAGAACGTCGGGCGCAGGCTTGGCCGCAGCACTCGCCTGCCCGCAGAGCAACTTTGTGCCAAGCAGCAGAAATGCAACAAAGGCCATCGTGGTTTGCGTCTGAGTTTTCATCATGCATCCAGAATATCCTGCCCGCAATCTCGCGGCACTTGCTTCGCCCTCTTCGAGCGGTCTAGTCTGAAGCCATGTATGAAGATTTCGTAGCCAACGACCGCTGGACCGCCGAGCCCCTGCATTGTGTATGGAAAGCCACGGTCGTTGCCATCGCCACCCGCCATGCCGACGCCACCGACATTCGCTTTGACGTCAACGGCCGCTCGCTCTGGATCGCCATGCCCAACACCGCGTGGATCGAGCAGAAGAAGCGCAACGGCAAGGTCATCACTGACTATCTGGCCGCCCAGATCGCCGGTCGCTACCTCAAGCTGGCCATCGAATCCGGCTACGACAATGGCCGCGAGATGTATACGATGACCGTCGACGAAGTCCTCGAAAGCGCCGCCGCCGTCGTCAAGGAGGCCGGCCGCACCGACTTCCTGCCCAGCCTGCCGGTCATTAATGAAGACGCACACCCAGGCGAGTTGGACTTCAAACTTCCCGGCGAACCCCACACCGCCGCGGAAACCATTTAGCCGCATGAAGCGCACCCTCACCCGCCGGACATTCGTCGCATCCTCCGCAGCTTTGCCCCTCGCCATGCACTCTTTCGCTCAGCCAGCATCCGCACCGAAGTGGGTTCTACTCGGCACCGACAAGGGCCCCGGAATCTCACGCTGCTCCTGGAACCCCACTACCGGCAACCTGGGCAAGCCGGACCTGGCAGTCGCCGCCGAGCGCCCCGACTTCTTCGCGCTCCATCCCACGCTGCCCCGCCTCTACTCGGTCAACTCCGGAGCAGGAGCACAGGCCACCATCTCCTCCTTCCACCTCGACCGCGCAACCGGCAGCCTGACCTTCGCTGAAAAGCAGAGCGCCCTCGGCGACGGCCCATGTTTCGTCTCGCTCGACGCGACCGGGCGCAGCCTTTTCGCCGCAAACTACAGCGGCGGCAGCTTCTCCGCGCTTCCCCTCGGCCCGGACGGCGCGCTCCTGCCCGGCACCGGCGCGCTCGACTGCCACAAGACCCCCGCAGCATGCGGCCCGCTTGGTCCGAACCCCGACCGCCAGACCGCATCGCATCCCCATTGCATGACGCTCGTGCCAACCAACGACTTCGTGCTCGGCTGCGACCTCGGCACCGACAGCCTTCACACCTTCGCCATCCAGCCGGGCGCAGCCAACCCCTTGGGTCCATCCGAGCGCGTGGCAGCCCGCCCCGGCTCCGGTCCGCGACATCTCGCCTTCCACCCCAACGGCGGCTGGCTCTACGTCATCCATGAGCTCGACTGCACCGTCGAACTCTTCGACTGGGCGGTCCTCACCGGCAAGTCACATCTGCGCCGTCAGAACGGCACCGCCGTCTCCACGCTCGCGCCAGGCCAGGAACCAGACGGCGATACGGGCTGCGAAATCCTAGTCTCGCCGAACGGCAGGTTCCTCACCACCTGCACCCGCGGCGCGCATTCCAACATCCTCACCGTCTTTTCCATCGCCCACACCAACGGTCTGCTCAGTCAGCAGCAGCGCATTTCCTGCGGCGGCACCATCCCGCGCCACATCGCCTTCGATCCCACCGGCCGCTGGCTGCTGTGCGCCAATCAGGGCTCCTCCACCGTCACCGTCTTCGCGCAGAATCCGCGAACGGGTAAACTCTCCGGCCCCGTCCAAACCATACCCGCCGACACACCCATGTTCGTGCAGTTCGTCTAAGCCACCCTCAGTCAGGTCCAGTAGCCACTTGCTTTCTTGGTGTCCTCCCCGAACGAATCTGCGCTTCGGTGTCCACGACACCCATCAGGAGAACCGATCCAGCCATGTTTCAGCGCAGACTGCAGATTGAAATCGTTGCGCCCACCGGCGACCGAAGGCCGTGCCCCATCAAAGGCCTCGACAGCTTTGCCATGCGCAACTTCACCAACGACGCCGTCTTCGACGATACGCTGCCGATAGAAGACGGCCTCATGGAAGCCGGCCACCGCGTTCCCCTCGATCGCTTCCGCACCGCCATGGAAGACTGGTTGCGGCGAAAAAGCTACCTTGCCCCAACCGACTCCCTGCGCATCACGGAGCTTCCCGCACAAAGTCTCTGACCCCGCGCACCAGGCTGTTCTACCGCAGCAAGCAGGCCCCTGCAAAAGCGCCCTGGCCCCGGAGAACAGCCCAAACTGCCCGCGCTTAAACCGGAAGCGTCTTCATATCCAGCACGAACCGGTACTTCACGTCACCCTTGATCACGCGTTCGTAGGCCTCGTTGACCTTGTCGAACGACGTGACTTCGACCTCCGAAACAATACCCTTTTCAGCGCAGTAATCCAGCATCTCCTGCGTCTCCTTCATGCCTCCAATGCCCGATCCCGCCAACCTGCGACGGTTCGCCAGCACGGCAAACGGTTGAATGCTGAGCGGCACCTCCGGCAGTCCCACCAGGCAGAGCGTAGCGTCCAGCTTCAGCAGGTTCAGGTAGGCGTTCATGTCGTGCTCGGCAGAGACGCAATCCAGAATGAAGTCGAAGCTACCATTATGCTTCGCCATCGCTGCGGCGTCCTTGCTGATCACCACCTCGTCGGCGCCCAGCTTTTTCGCGTCTTCGATCTTGCCCTCAGACGTCGTGAACTGCACAACGTGCGCGCCGAACGAGTGTGCAAACTTGAGCGCCATATGCCCCAGCCCGCCCAGCCCCACGACGCCGACCTTCTTGCCCGGCCCCACGTCCCAGTGCCGCAGCGGCGAGTAAGTCGTTATCCCGGCGCACAGCAACGGCGCTGCCCCTGCCGGGTCCAGCTTCGGCGAAAGCACGTGTACGAAGTGCTCGGGCGTAACGATGTTGTCCGCGTAGCCGCCCTGCGTGCGTTCGCCCTCGTACGTCGTCGCGTTGTAGGTATCGACAGCGCCCTTCCGGCAATAGTTCTCAAGGTCCATCTTGCAGTGGTCGCATTCGAGACAGCTCTGCACGATCACCCCCACCGCAGCCGGATCGCCCACCTTGAACCGTGTCACGGCGCTGCCAACAGCCGTCACCCGCCCCACAATCTCGTGGCCCGGAACCATGGGAAACAGCCCGCGGCCCCACTCCCCGCGCGCCTGGTGAATGTCGGAATGACAGATGCCGCAGTAATCGATCGCGAGGACCACGTCATTGGGTCCCGGCTCGCGACGATCGAAGTGAAAGGGAGCAAGGGGCGAGGTCTTGTCTTGAGCAGCGTAACCGAATGATTTCATGGAAACTCCTGAGATAGGTAGATGCAAGCGACATTAGTGTGAAAGCTCGCCTACTGCAGTTTCGTTTTTAATTGCCACGTAAGTTAAACTTTATGATGATCTGCGTGTCAACGTCAGTGGGGCTCCCGTTGACTAGATAGGGCTTATACGTCCATGTTTTCAATGCTACTAACGCTGCTGAGGATAGACTTGGATCGGGACTCGCGATAACTGTCAGGGAATCGAGCGTGCCCTGCTTTGACAAGATAGCGGCAACGACAACCGTGCCTTGAATGTGGCCATCTCTCGCTGACGCGGGGTACGAAGGAGGTTTACCCCCAACCTTCATGCCGGCAGCAACTCCGCTTGAGAGCGTGACGTGCTCGGTTGGCGCGTCATGTCCTTCTGGAAAAGGCAGATGGCTGTCATCCGGTTTAATTCCTCTGAGTTCTGCAATGGAGCCGGTGATCGCCTTTAAAGGCCCATAGGAGATTGTCAACTCCAAGGAAAGCGGTTTGCCGCGAAACTTGGCTTCTTTGTTTCGAATAGTGGTCGCTCCTGCGTCGAGATCGAGTCGAATGGCTTCATTTGCAGGGTCGGCGCAAACCAGGAAGTTCGAACCGCCGAGAATAGGCAAATTACTGCCCGTCGTTACACAAGGGAGTGAGATCTGACCAAATTTTCGATTCAATTCAACCAGCTTGAATGTTGGCAATAGCTTAATGGTCGGAACCGGCCTTAGGATTTTTCCGAGCAAGAAGTCGACGAGATAAGAGTTTCTGGTGATCAGCTGAGAGCGATCTGTAGGCGACCGTTGAATACTCGGACTGGAAATGACTGTCGTCGCACGACGGGGCCGCCCAGCGTTCCAGGGTGCCCTTTTCTAGAGACTTCCCCTCTAAGTCAAAGATTTCAAGGTTCAGTCTGAGGTAGTAAGGCGCCGAATCATCCGTCTCAAGTGCGTTCGCTTGTTGCCACTGTTGTAGCTTTTTCTGAGCGGGGTTGGAGACCGGATCCTTCGGCGTTTCGTTCTCCTGCGCAAAGGCCAATACGGGACAGAGAAAAGACGCGACATAAAAAAGAAGGATTCGTATCACCACTTAGTCCTCATAATGCAACAGGCTAAACACATCGAAGTCCGTAAACTTGTTCCGGCCCTTCAGAAAATCCAGTTCAATCGCAAACCCCAACCCCACAATCTCCCCACCCAATTTCTCCACCAGTTGCACTGTCGCCTGCATCGTTCCGCCGGTCGCCAACAGATCATCGACAACGATCACCTTCTGACCCGGCTTGATCGCATCCAGATGAATTTCCAGCGAGTCCGTGCCGTACTCCAGGTCGTAGTTCACTTTTGCTGTCGGAGCGGGCAGTTTCTTCGGCTTGCGCACAGGCACAAACCCGGCGTTCAGGCGATACGCCAGCGCAGGTCCAAAAATAAAGCCGCGCGCTTCGATCCCCACCACCAGGTCAATGTCCTTGCCAATGTAATACGCCGCAAACGCGTCGATAAGCTGCGCAAAACCGGTCTTGTCCTTCAGCAGCGTCGTAATGTCGTAAAACAGGATTCCCGGCTTGGGAAACTCCGGAACGGTACGGATAAGCTGTTTCAACGGCTCGCAATTGATCATCTTCGACATCGGTGTTTACCAGGCTCCTTCAATCTGAAAGGGACCGAGCGCAGCGGCTTCACTCTCGGCCAGTTCGTGTTCAATCACGGCATCCACGCGGCTGCCGCGAGAGCCTTTATGCAGTTCCCTGCGCAAATCGTCCAGCGATTCGGCATCGCCCCGGGCCACAGCTTCGACGTCGCCGGAGTCCGTGTTGCGAACCCAGCCATGAAGGCCCAGCTCGGCAGCCTCACGATGAACGAACCACCGGAAACCAACGCCCTGCACACGCCCGCGAATCAGAAAATGCACCACCATACGGTGTTGAGCCTCGCAACAACATCCAGTTTCTACAAGCTGGCAGTCAACCCACGAGCACGAGCTACGCCCGGCTCATGTATGCGCCTTCCGCAGTATCAACCCGGATCTTTTCGCCTTCATTGATGAACGGCGGAACCTGCACCACGAGTCCCGTCTCCGTCTTAGCCGGCTTCGTCACCGAACTCGCGGTTGCGGATTTAATTCCAGGCTCGGTTTGAATCACGGTCATCTCGACCGACGTCGGCAACTCGATGCCCACCGGCTTGCCGTCGTGGCTCGAAACCTCAATCAGCAGGTTCGGCGTCAGGTAGTCCACCGCGTCGCCCAGCGTCTCGCGCTTCAGGTTGGTCTGCTCGAACGTCTCCTGGTCCATGAAGTAGTAGTCATCGCCATCGTTATACAGATACTCCATCTTCACGGAGTCAACGTGGACGCGTTCGATCGGATCGGGCGACCGGAACCGTTCCGTAAACATGCCGCCCGTGCGGATATTGCGCAGCTTGGCCTGGATAAACGCGCGCAGATTGCCGGGCGTGCGATGCTCTACGGAGAAGACGAGATGAAGGTCGTCCTTGTGCTTGATGATCATGCCGGGGCGCATCTGGGTGGCGGGAATCGCCATAAAAGCTCCTGAATTTCGGTGTGGAATATGCGGACAGGGGCGCAGCAACGTGCGCGCAGCCCAACCCTACGATTGTACCGCGCAGCAGGTCGCCCCTAGCGACCGCCAAACAACCGCTTGAAGAACCTGCCAATGCGATGCGCCAGATCACGCGCTCCCGGAGGAGACGCTGGCGGTTCCGTGGCGACTTCAGCCGCCGAAGACACCGGCGCCTTCGAAGGCGCCGGCGCCGCCACCGCAGGAGCCATCTCGACCGCCGGTGCCGGGCTCGCCGCCTCCGGTGCTGTCCCATACGTCATTGCCGCACTGGCTGCGGGCGTCGCCGGAAGCGGTGTCGCGACCGGCGTCAGGTCCGCACTTTGCACCGCTGGAAACGGATTCAGCGCAGCCGCCTGTTGCGGCGACTCAACCGCAGTCCCGTTCGCCGCGCCGCTCGCCACCATCACCGGCGCAACCACCGGGCAGCCGCAGTTGGAACTCTCCCGGTCCACCACTTCGCGCAGGCTGCCATGTTCAAACAGCACATGCTGGTTCGGCGCCAGGTGATACGTCGCACTCCCGAACGCCTCCGCAATCTGCAGCACCGGAGCCATATCGCCCCGGTTCTCCACACACGTGTCGCCTTCCCGCGTCACGCGCATGCGCAGATCGAGCGGCCCCGGCGTCAGCATCGTAAAGCGCAGGTCCGGCGTTAGGATGGCATCCTGCAAGCGCGACACTGAACGAATCTCCATCGCACCGCGGTCCAGCGCAAACAGCAGCGCATCGCCCGTGCCGCTGCGCAGCAGATGAAACGCGCTGCTCGCGCAAACCTGCACCGCTCCACCCCGCTCCAGGTCGATTTTCGCGGTCCGGTCGAACGCCGTCACGCTGGCATTGCTCAGCAGGCGAGCACGCTGCGCATTCACTTCCAGCCCACCGGAAAGCTGCGCATCTGCCGTAGCAATGGAGCCCATAGCCTTCTGCGCCTGCTGTCCGTGCAGCGCGACTCCACCGGCCATCGCCACACACAAGAGCTTGCGCTTCATGCTGTCCAGTGTAGCCCCGGCCTACTGCTTCAAAAAGTTCGCAATCAACTGCTTGCCGTGGTCCGTCAGCACGCTCTCCGGATGAAACTGCACGCCTTCCATCGGCAGCGTGCGATGCCGCAGCGCCATGATCGTCGACTCGCCCGCCACCCGCGCCGAAATCTCGAGCGCCGCCGGAAACGTTCCTTCCGCAACTATCAGCGAGTGATACCGCGTGCAGATCATGGGCTGCGGAATATTACGAAAAATCGTCCGCCCATCGTGCTCAACGACGCTGGTCTTGCCGTGCATCAGCTTGTCCGCCCGAATCACGTCGCCGCCAAACGCCGCCCCGATCGCCTGGTGACCAAGGCACACCCCAAGCACAGGAATCTGCTTTTTCTGCACCGCAAGATACTGAATCAGCGGCACCAGAATCCCCGCGTCCTGCGGCGTACAAGGTCCGGGCGAAAGCAGAATCCGCTCAGGCCCCATCGCGACAACCTCTTCCGGCGTCACCTCATCGTTACGCCGCACCACCACCTCCGCGCCCAGTTCCCCCATGTATTGCACCAGGTTGTACGTGAAGCTGTCGTAGTTGTCGAGAACGAAGACCATGCGACTATTCTATCCGCGACGTGCCCGCTCAATCGCCCGCACTACGGCCTTGGCTTTATTCCCGCACTCTTCAAACTCCTTCTGCGGAACCGAGTCAGCCACAATCCCCGCTCCAGCCTGTATGTACCCCTTTTCCCCATCCATAAACAATGTCCGGATCGCAATACACGAGTCCAGGTTCCCAGAGAAATCCGCATAGAAAACGCTGCCGCCATACACGCCCCGGCGCGCAGGTTCCATCTCTTCGATAATCTCCATCGCCCGAATCTTCGGCGCACCCGAAAGCGTGCCTGCCGGAAAACACGCGCGAAACGCATCGATCGGCGCCAGCTCCGGCTTCAGTGTTCCCTCGATGCGCGACACCAGGTGCATCACATGCGAGTAGCGCTCGACAAACATCAGGTCCTTCACCTGCACGCTGCCAAACTCGCTCACCCGGCCCACATCGTTGCGCCCCAGATCGACCAGCATGATGTGCTCCGCGACCTCCTTCGCGTCCGCCCGCAGGTCGTCTTCGAACGCGCGATCGGCGGCCTCATCCTCGCCCCTCGGGCGCGTCCCGGCGATAGGCCGATACTCCACCCGGGCATCGTGAACGCGGACCAGAAGCTCTGGAGACGACCCCACAATGTGGCACTCGCGAGCAGCCTTGCCTTTCGCTCCGCCGCGCGCCGACAGCAACGGCGCCAGCCCGAACCGCAAAAAGTACATATACGGCGACGGGTTCACAATTCGCAGCGAGCGATAGATCTCGAACGCATCCACACCCGGCTTGCAGTCGAAACGCTGCGACAGCACGCACTGAAAAACGTCTCCAGCCGCGATGTACTCCTTCGTCTTGTCCACCGCCCGCAGAAAATCCGCCGCCTTCGTCCGCGGCTTCAGCACCAGCGCCCCCGCTACCTTGCGCGCCGGAGTCTTCGGCACGGACGCATACAGTTTGCGCGCCAGCCGATCCAGCCGCTTCAGCGCATCCTTATAGCCAGCCGCGTCCGCAGCCCCTCGCGTGCCCACGGTGATGATGATGTGGATCGCCTTCTTCACATGATCGAACGCCAGCACTTCATCAAAGAACATCAGGTAAGCATCCGGGACCTCCAACTCATCCGCCGCCGTCTCCGGCAGCGTCTCGATCCGGCGGACAACGTCATAGGCAAAGAAACCCACCGCACCCGCCGTGAACGGCGGCAGTCCCGGCAGCCGCGCCGGCGTCTCGCCCTCGAGCGCAGCCTTTAGCTCCGCAAAAATATCCGCCGTAATCGTCCTTTGCGACCGGCCCTGCTGCAGCGTCACTTTGCCGTTGCGCGCAATCATCCGCTTGTACGGGCGAATGCCGATGAACGTATACCGCCCCACATGCTCGCCGCCCTCCACGGATTCCAGCAGGAACGCTTCGGGCTCCTTGGCCGCCACGCGCAGGAACGCCGAAACCGGCGTCTCAAGATCAGCGGCAATCGTCCGATAAACCGGGACAAGGCTGTGCATACGCGCCAGCTTATGGAACTCGCGGAGCGCCGGAATGGTAATGGATTGAGAGGCCATTGTGCTGTCACCGAGCATACATCGGCCACTGCTGCATCTACACCCCGCACTAGCACAGCCGGGGTGCAACAAGCCAGACCTAAAGACTGGATTTACCTGCACATATGTGGTAGCCGGAATGGGTCACAAGCCTTGCTTCTGTTGAAGGGCACGGCCTATACTCGGCGGGTTTGGTCACAGACCGGCCTGGCCAACCGAAGGGTCCCACAAAAGGGGACTATGCTGTCTTCAGAGTTCTTGAGCACTCAACATTCTGGAGGGACAAGCGCGATGGCCGCAGAGTCGCTGATACCAGCAACTGAGAGGAAAAGAACTGGCATGACCACGCTCACGCTCGAGCAGGAAACAAACCCTTGGGAAGCACAAGCAGCACGATTTGACGATGCCGCCCAACGCCTCAACCTGGACGCCGGCATCTGGAAGGTCCTGCGCTACCCGTCCCGCGAAATCATCGTCCACATTCCCGTCGGCATGGACGACGGTTCCATCGAAGTCTTCACCGGCTATCGCGTACAACACTCGATGGCCCGCGGCCCCGGCAAGGGCGGCATCCGCTACGCCCCCGACGTCTCCCTCGATGAAGTTCGCGCCCTCGCCAGCTGGATGACCTGGAAGTGCGCCGTCGTCAACATCCCATTCGGCGGAGCCAAGGGCGGCGTTATCTGCGACCCCAAAAAAATGTCGCAGGGCGAACTCGAGCGCATGACCCGCCGCTACACCGCGGAGTTGATCGAGTTCATCGGACCCGAAAAAGACGTACCCGCGCCCGACATGAACACCAACGAACAAACCATGGCCTGGATCATGGACACCTACTCCATGCACATGCGCCAGACCGTTACATCGGTCGTCACCGGCAAGCCCATCAACATGGGCGGCTCCCGCGGCCGCCGCGAAGCCACCGGCCGCGGCGTCAGCATCGTCTGCGACCAGGCCGTCAAACACCTCGGCATGTCCCTCCAGGGCACACGCGTCATCGTGCAGGGCTTCGGCAACGTCGGCTCCAACACCGCCAAGCTCATGTGGGACAAGGGCTACACCATCATCGGTATCGGCGAATACGACGGCGCGCTCTTCAACCCCAACGGCATCGACATCGAAGAGCTCCTCCAGTACAAGGCCCGCAACGGAACCATCCACGGCTTCCGTGAAGCCGAGCCCGCCGACAAAGACGACCTGCTCGAGCGTCCCTGCGAAATCCTGATCCCCGCGGCAACCGAAAACGTCATCACCAGCCGCAACGCCGAACGCATCCGCGCAAAAATCATCTGCGAAGGCGCCAACGGGCCAACCACCACCATCGCCGACGAAATCCTCTCCGACAAGCGCGTCTTCATCATCCCCGACATCCTCGCCAACGCCGGCGGCGTCACCGCCAGCTACTTCGAGTGGGTGCAGGACCGCATGGGCTATTTCTGGACCGAGTCCGAAGTCAACCAGCGCCTCGAACGCATCATGATCGACAGCTTCGACGACGTCATGCAATACGCCGTCGCGCACTCCGTCAACAACCGCACCGCCGCCTACATGCTGGCTATAGACCGCGTAGCCTACACCACCAAGCAGCGCGGCATGTACGCCTGAACGAGAGCACAGCAGACCGCCAGCCGTCCACACCATCACGCGCCGCTTCTCGCGCGGCAGGCGCAGGATAAACTAGCCTGGGGCACAAGCCCCAGGCACAGGCCATCTCCAGGTGAGCGTAGAAGGCGCGCGCTAAAATTTGCTACATCCACTTCGCCAGCAACCCGAAACCCACCACCCAACCGATGCCCATCGAATCCCGAAATCCCGCCACCGGTGAGCTGCTCCGCAGATTCGCCCCCCTCACCCCGGAAGTCCTCGAAAGCAGGCTTGCGCTTTCTGCCCAGACGGCGCGAACCTACCCGCACGAGCAGGTTCCACAGCGGGCATTCTGGATGAGCCGCCTCGCAGATCTGCTCGAAAGTGATCGCGACGATCTGGCAGCGATGATGACTCTCGAAATGGGCAAGACCCTGGCATCGTCACGACTGGAAGTGAACAAGTGCGCGCTCGCCTGCCGCTACTATGCCAGCAACGCCGCACGCATCCTCCACGATGAGACCGTCGCCACCGAGCACTCACAAAGCTATGTACGCTGGCAGCCGCTCGGCGTCGTTCTCGCGGTCATGCCATGGAACTTCCCGCTCTGGCAGGTGTTCCGGTTCCTCGCTCCCGCCTTGATGGCCGGCAACGTTTGCCTGCTCAAACATGCGCCCAACGTGCCGCAGTGCGCGCTCGCCATCGAAGCCCTCGTCCGCCGCGCCGGATTTCCCCGCGGAGCCTTTCAGACTCTCCTCATAGAAGCCTCGCAGGTCGAGCATGTGCTCGCCGATGACCGCGTCGCCGCAGTCACCGTCACCGGCTCCGAGGCAGCCGGAAGGGCCGTCGCAGCCCAGGCCGGTTGGCTCATCAAGAAGACCGTGCTCGAGCTAGGCGGCTCTGACCCATTCCTCGTCATGCCCTCCGCGGACTTCGACCTCGCCGTCGCCAACGCCGTGCAGGCCCGCTCCATCAACAACGGCCAGTCCTGCATTGCGGCCAAGCGCTTCCTCATCCACGACGAAATCTATGACCGCTTCGAGGAGGCGTTTGTCGCCGGCATGCGTGCTCTCCAGGTCGGCGACCCCATGCACCCATCCACCGACATAGGCCCATTGGCTACCCGCCCCACCCTCAACAATTTGCTGGCTCAGGTGCAGGCAGCAACCGCCGCCGGCGGTCGCATCCTTTCCGGCGCCGATCGTCTGGTAGGCGACGGCAACTACTTCGCCCCCGGAGTCATCGCAGGCGTCCAAAGGGACGCGCCAGTTTGCCGCCAGGAAACCTTCGGCCCCCTGGCGCTGTTGTTCAGGGTCCACTCCGTCGACGACGCCATCGCGTTTGCCAACGACACGCCATTCGGCCTCGGCGCGAGTGCCTGGACCAATGACCTCCACGAAACCCACCGCTTCATCGAGGAGCTCGAATGCGGCGGCGTATTCCTCAACACCCCCGTCGCCAGCGATCCTCGCCTGCCATTTGGCGGTACCAAACGCTCTGGCTACGGGCGCGAACTGGGCGCCTGCGGCATGCGCGAATTTATGAATGCAAAGACCGTTGTGGTAGCCCAACAGGTAGCGGTTGCTCCCTTGGCTCCGGACGCGCGTAAGTCCGCCCCCGCTCATCCACCCGTTGCCGCAAAGCGCGGTCCGCTCCCGGCCTCAGGGACGCGATCCGTAGCCAGCGACTTCAGTCGATCCACAAACGGCGCAAAATAAACGCTGAAGCTGCACGTAACAAAGCCCAGAGGTCAACTGCACTCTGGGCATACACTCTTCCGTCGGCAATAGCGCCCACGTTCTGGATCCGGCATCGTGCTTCGCGTCGTTCTACCCCGTCCGGCCTGCAGTCCCGGGGGCGTCAGTCCTTCCGCAATGACAGGTACCAACGCCCGACGAACTCCATGCTGACCCCTCGGGGGAGTGTTATACCGCGAACTTCTTTCTCAACAAACCCACACCTGCAAGCGCTGCCGTGCCCATCAGAACCAGGCTGGCCGGTTCGGGTGTCGGTGCAGTCGCCAATCCGGTCGCGGAAAACGTGACCGGGCCAGTGCCTTGTGTGCTGAAAGAGAATGTTCCGTACGTGTTGGTGTATCCAGGAGACGTAAAGAGCGCATTCCCGGTAAACAACGTGAATACCCCCATCTGCTGGGCGGAGATGCTCAATATGCTGATGTCCAGGTTTGTGAAGTCGACAAATGCACCTCCCGGATAGGTCGGGCTGTACACGATAACGGGCGTTCCGGCAGTCGCGAACTCGCCGTCCGTAAGGATCGACATGAAGCTACCGGTCTGCGTTCCATACCCAACGGCAATGGTACCGGGCAGGAAAGTTAGGGTAGTGGAAGTAGGAGTGACTGTACCGCCAACGGAAAATTGCCCAGTGAGCGGCGTAGCGTGGAGGACAGAAGGTATGAGCATTGCCCCGATAAGGGCGGCCCGAAGAAACAAGTTTTTCATTTGAGGCACTCCTTGATGTGACAGCACAACTTGGCCGTATTGCACATAGCACAAAGGGGGCGGTCAGCTACCACTTTTGGGTCATGGCAATACGAGTGTAGACGCCCTCAATTCGGGGAAAGTTGTCCGTTCGTGTCAATGTTTGTTTTTTGACGTTCGCCGCGTGGAAGTCTCTGTTCACAGGGCTTTAAGGTTTTTGCAAAGGGGAGCACGGTCACCCCTTCGCATGTCTCAGCGTCACAACACATCGGAGATCACGCGTCAAAGGAATGCGCTACCCCGAGCCCTTGTCAATACGCTTTCCAGAGTTGTTACCCAGCCCATGCCGTTGAAGAACATATTCACCCCTCGACGCCGATGCGGAGGTGCAACACGGTTGCAAGGCCCGTGAGACCCGGCTTAAACAGCCTTTCGACCGCATTTGGCATCCCACACGTCAGTACTCGACGCAGTCGCGGATCAGCGCAGTCGCGTGTCACAGAATTGGACGGAAGTACTTGGCAAGTCGTGAAAGGGTACGCCCTCCAGGCAGAATTGTCGGTCGCGCCCGCATTGTGCCGGGAAGACACGAGGAGAAGGGACTGGCATGAGCCGGAGAGCGACCAAAGAAGGGCTTTGGCAGGACTGGCAACAGTCGTTGCGGGACAGTGAGACCAGAGCGGCAGCCGGCCAGTTTTCGGCTGCGATTATGCATGAAATCAATAACCCGCTGGAAGCTATCTCCAATCTCAACTACCTCATTCAACGTGAGGCCAAAGACGCTGAGAAGGTGCGAAATTATTCCGCGCTTCTGGACGGAGAACTCGCGAACGTGATTCGGATCGCGAAACAGACACTGGGCTTTCATAAGGCTCCGAACGTAAGGTCGAGCGTGGATTTAGTCACCGTGGCGGAATCTGCCTTGCGGGTACACGAACGAAAGATCAGCGCGAAAGGCATACACCTGGTCAACGATCTGGATTCGAACGCGGTCATCGAAGTGCACCCGGGCGAGATGCTTCAGGTTCTAATAAACCTGGTCGGAAACGCTCTCGACGCTCTCCCGGAACAGGGAACCCTGTGTCTGAGAATCCGCAGACGGGAGAAAGCTCTGCATGTGCTGGTCGCAGACGATGGCCATGGTATCCCGGATAAGTTCCTGCTCAAAGTATTCGAGCCCTTCTTCACTACCAAGAAAGAGCAAGGGACAGGCCTCGGACTAGCTGTCTCCAAGTCAATTGTGGAAGGCCATCAGGGCCGGATTGCGGCTCGAAGCAGCGTTAGGCAAGGTAGAAGCGGTACCACTTTCCGCGTCTCACTGCCGATCAATCAAATTTAGGGCAGCAGCTGAACCGCTACAGGGACGCTCGACAGCCCCAAAAGCTTCTTGACCGTTCGGTGCAAATTTTCAGCAGAACCGCTGGTCGCAGTACACACATGCTCAGGTATGTCGCCGTACAGAGTGTCGGTAACCGGGACCAGACATACGATCTTCGTACTTGGAGAGCGCTGCGCCAAAAGCTTGATCGCTCTCTCGCGTTCTTCCGGCTTAAGCGTGTGGCACAGGACGACCAGATCAAGAGAGCCGTTCCCCACCAGTAGAGTCAATGCGTCAAAGTTGCTCACTACTTCCACGCGCGTCAGCTTGTCCAGGATCAACTTGCGCGTCACCAGCAGCATCTCATCGTGACCGAAACACACCAGCCGAGTATTCATCGATCACCCTCCTTGCGGCAGAGTATAGAATCTCGCGCGGCCATGCTTCCTACTGGAAGCACTTCAAGGAGACGTATGCTGGGCGGCTAGTTGCGAAAGTACGCTCATCCACAGGCTGCGTCAATCGGCTGGCAGACACCGCTGCTGGTTTCGGAATAAAACTGAGCCAAAATTTAGCAGAGCCAAATAGAAGAGAGCTGATACACGGATTCCAGCGTACGGTTGCGGCGGGATACCTGGGCGCACGTAGACGTCGACCCATCGGCTAAGCCGCCTGCGTGGATCAGCTCGCCTTACTCAGACGGCTCGTTTTTGCAAGCGAGCGCCAGCCAACATGGCGGCGGTGCCCAGCACAGCCACGGTGGAAGGCTCCGCCACAGCCCGTGCCAGAGCGTCGCGGCCCTCACCAGCCATTCAAACAAGCGTATGTGACCAGGCAATGCGTAGGCGTGTAGGCGTTCAGCCGCGTAGACATCAGAGGGCTGCGGAGACACCTGCGCCCCGAGGACGACAAGCGAGAGCGCGCCCAGGAAGTGCGAGCGCGACTTTACCCTCTCGACAGCACCCTCCCGCACGCAACTCCGCGCCAATGGCCTGCAACAGCCATTGGCGCGGATTGGGGAAATAAAGGTTCAGGCGAACAGTCTTTTCCGGAAGCTGAGAGCACCTGCCAACATGGCGGTGCCAAGCAGCGCCATCGTCGAAGGCTCCGGAGACACGGCGGATGCATCGAATGTGCCACTACCCGAGTAGCTTGCCCCCGTTTGCGTGAAACTCACGTCGAACGACGCGGAGTTCGCACTGAAACCGGAAAGCGCCCCACTCGGAACGAACGTGCCCGGCAGATAAAACTCCACGCCCGTCGAGCTGCCGGTGGTCGTATTTGCCAGAATCTGAGGATTGCCGGTTTCAGTGAACGTTCCATAGCCAAGAATCGTGAAGGAGAACGCTGTGCTTCCGTTGCCCCCGTTCAGACCCGCTGGATAAAACGTCGCCGGCAGGACCACTGAGCCTAACGGTATTGCCGCGAAGTTTCCTGACCCCGTCCCGCTCGTAATGCCAAACGTGAAGGACAAACTGGAAATTCCGGAAATTGGATATAGCGGTGCACCAGACGGCATTGCCCTCACATCGAAGAGAGCGATAGAGTCGCTTCCGGTGATAGGCGTGGCACTGGCTGCCAGAGGAGAAAGCAAACCACCGAAAAACGCTGCGCGGATGAGAAAAGATTTCATTTGTCCATCTCCTTCGGGTCCCTGTGGTAGAGGTCAGCGCGGGGCCCAATAGCACGAATATTGCGATCGCTACCACTTTTGGGTAATCGTTATAAGGCGAGTAAACACCCGATTTGGGACTTCAGCGAACATATTTCCCCCTTTTTACGCTTGTTTTGTAAGGCCAAATTTCTTGTTGGTGACACTAATTTAATGCCCCTGAAGTACCGCCTTTCGCGTGTTAACTCCTGCACATCGTAACTTATTCGTAGATTACCTAACTACCTGCTCGCCATCCTCGTTCGCGCCTTCGCTTGTCCGGCCTCGCCTTCGCTTGTCGTGCCTCAGATGAGCTACCCTTACCCGTCGAGCAGCTGTCACAAAGCTCGTCCAGGAGTTTCTTTATGGTTGGGGTCAAAGATGCAATGCTTCCCGTCCACCATCCCGGCTACCAGTCCGGCTTCGGGAACGAGTTCGCCACCGAAGCCGAGCCGGGCGCGCTACCCGTCGGCCAGAACGCACCCCAGATAGCGCCCCTCGGCCTCTACACTGAACAACTCAGCGGATCGTCCTTTGCCGCGCCGCGGCACTTGAACCGCCGCACATGGACCTATCGCATCCGGCCATCGGTCATGCATCCCCCGTTCCGCCGCGCGGATAACCGCATGGTCCGATCGACGCCCTTCGACGAAATCGAGACAACGCCATCCCAACTGCGCTGGGATCCCATCCCCCTGCCAGCCGCCCCCACCGACTTCCTCGACGGGCTCACCACCCTGGCCGGTAATGGCGACTTGTCCATGCACACCGGCGTGGCAATCCACCTCTACGCCGCCAACCAGAGTATGACCGACCGTTTCTTTTACTCGGCCGATGGCGAGCTGCTCTTTGTGCCGCAACTCGGTGCCCTCAAGCTCCATACCGAGCTCGGAATCCTCTCCATTGGCAACGGAGAGATCGCCGTCATTCCCCGCGGCATCAAGTTCCGCGTCGAACTGGCCGATGACGCCGCGCGCGGCTATGTCCTCGAGAACTTCGGCCAACCGCTGCGCCTCCCCGACCTCGGCCCGATTGGCGCCAACGGCCTCGCAAACACCCGCGACTTCCTCACCCCCGTAGCCGCCTTCGACGACCGCGACGGTGGCAAGTTCGAAGTGGTCGCCAAGTTCCTCGGCAATCTCTGGACCACCGACTTCGACCACTCACCCCTCGACGTTGTAGCCTGGCACGGAAACTATGCACCGTATAAGTATGATTTAAGCCACTTTAACTGTATTAACTCGGTCTCTTTTGACCATCCCGACCCCAGCATTTACACCGTTTTGACCTCTCCGAGCGAGCTTCCCGGTACCGCAAACGTGGACTTCGCGCTCTTCCCGCCCCGCTGGATCGTGGCGGAACACACCTTCCGGCCACCCTGGTTTCATCGCAACTTCATGAATGAATTCATGGGTTTAGTCCAGGGAGAGTACGACGCCAAGGCCGAAGGCTTCGTGCCCGGCGGTGCCAGCCTGCACAACTGCATGTCCGGCCACGGACCCGACGCCGAAACCTTCGCACGCGCCAGCGCAGCAGACCTCAAACCCGTCAAACTCGACGGAACACTGGCCTTTATGTTCGAAACACGCTTCGCCTGCCGCCCCACGAAGTTCGCCATGGACACGGCACAACTGCAGCACGAGTATTACGAGTGCTGGCAAACGCTGAAGAAGAACTTCAAGCCGTCCCGTCCGTAAGGCCGATACCCGCAACAGTAAAGTCAGGGGCCACCATATTCTGGTGGCCCCTGCGTCATTCTGGTAGGCGTTTTCTCAAAAATTCAGCGTGGCCTGCAACGTAACGGTGCGCACCGCATTGCTGGAGCTGAAAGGCCGGCCGGCCAGCGACGTGTAGCGCCCGAACTGCGCGTTGGACAAGGTGCTGATAGGCGGCAAATAGGGCACGATGTTGAAGATATTCATAGCCTGCGCGCCCAGGTTCAAGGTGTACCGCCGACCCGTGCTGGCACCGCCGCCGCCAAACGGACCGCCACCGCCACGACCTCCGCCGCCTCCCCCAAAACCGGGCATGCCGCGAGGCCCGCCCGGACCGCCGCCCGAAGCGGCGCCGTTGGCGCGCTCAATCTTGGGGCCAAACCCAAAGGCGCGCCCTACGCGCAGATTCGCGCTTACGTTGGTGGGACCAGTGCAGTAGTTGATAGGAATCTCGGTGTAGGAAGTACTAGGGTTCGCATCGAACGTGTTGGCGCTGGAACAGTTCGCCGCGACACCGGACTTGAAAGCGGGCCGCTCGTTGAAAATCGAGTCGCCGTTGATGTCTGTGCCGGTGGTGACGTTGTACACAATACCGGAACGGATGATCAGGAATGGACTGACCGTTATCTTGAAAGGGGCTGTCCAAGTCGCGCCGGAAACGCTGAAGTGCCGATTATTGAAAGACGCGCGACCATAATCGACCCGCGGATCGTTGCTGGTGGGAATGAAACCCGAGCCGCTGCTATTCGAGTTGCCCACACCGAAAGCATAGAACCCGAAAAGCGTGACCGTGCGCGTGCGCAGGTTGGCATTGACCAGAAGCTGCTGCTGGTTGAAAACGGCGGCGGAGTTCAGTTGGTAGTTATAAGCCCCTGGCGTGTTTCCATTCGCAGCGGTCCTGTTCAGCCTCGTCAGGTATTCGTGGTTGCCGCGTGCAGTCAGATAGTTGACTGATATCGTGCCTATCCGGCCAATCTGCTGGTCCATACCGATGGCACCCTGCATGGTGTAAGCGCTGCGCAGGTTTGGCGCAAGCGAATAAATGGTTCGCAGAGAACTTGACGTTCCCGTTCCCGTAAAGCAGGCCGTGATGGACCCCGGCTGGCACGCCACACCGGGACTGCTCACCGTGGCCTGCGACTGCGCTGGTCCGCTGGCCGCGTACTGTTGCACCGTAAGGAGGTCGCCGAGGCCGAAGCGGTCATAAAAAATACCGAACCCGCCCCGTAGCACCGTGATCGGAGACTTGCCGTCGCCGCGCGGCACGCCGTACGCAACCGACACTCGCGGAGCAAAGTCATGCGAGCTATTGATGGCGTTCTGCGCTTCAAACCGCAAGCCCATGCTTAGAGTCAGGTTCGATCGCAGCTTCCAGTCGTCCTCCGCGTACACCCCAAGGTCCGTTTGCCGCGCCGAAACGGTAGGCGTGTTGATCGTCGTGAGCCGCACCTGGCTCGGTCCATAGCCCGCCGTCAGCGCGCACTCGTAGGAAGAGAAGTACGTTGCTCCGTTGGCCGTCGGATTGGCTGAGATGTTGGCTGTAGAGCACGGCACAGTCGTGTTCACGCAGGTCGCGGGTTTGTTGGTCAGCCCGGGGTCCGTACATGGGTCGAGCAGATAGCTGTATGTAAAGGAACCATTCGAGCCGGAGTTCGAAGTCAGGGATTCGTTGGTCGTCCGCAGGCGTCCGCCGAAACGAAGGAAGTGTTTGGCCGCCGCGAAAGAAGTGTAGTTCTGAACCTCGATGTGCGTGCGCACGTTATGCGAGTTCTGCGCACTGCTGCCCCCGCCATTGAACACTCCCTGTACATTCAGCGACGGCGCGTTCGAGAGCGCAGTCTCGTCGGAGTTCTCTCTCTGATACTCAAAGCGGCTCTCGTTCACCACTCGCGGACTGACCGTCTGCGTATCGGACACTTGTATTGTGTGCTCGGCGCTGCTGGAGTTAAAGCCGGCGGTGGGAAGCCTGTTCGTGCCGATACCGCCATTGGTGTTGCTGTCGCCCTCGTACTGGTAGCGGGTCGTGAGCACATTTTTCGAACCTAGAGCGAAATCGAGCCGGGGCGTAATGTCCTGGCGAAGCTGCGGCTGCAGCAGAGCGCGGGCGGACGCCGGGAACGGATAGCTCGCGCACCCCACCTGGCCCGGAGCGCACAGCGTTGTCGAGGTCGCTGAAGTAGCGTAAAAGCCGGTTGGATTGATAATCGCGTTCTGATTGATCGTCCGCCGTGACCCGCCAACGCTGAACGACGAGGTCTTGGTCAGCGGGCCGGTCACGTTGCCCAGCAGAAAGAACGTGTAGTAGCCAGGCTGATTGTTGGTCGAGCCTAGAAACGGCGTCGATGTATTGAACGCCCCTGTGTTGCCTTGTGTGCTGAGCGAACCGTGGAACTTGTCCGTTCCGGGTTTCGTGAAGACTTCAACGCGGCCATAGCCAAGCCGATCGTACTGCGCGGAGAACGGATTCTGGTTGATCCGGATTTCCCGAATGGACGACTTGGGCGGAAGCTGGCCGCCAGTAAAGCCGTCGACGTAGATCTGGCCGCCATTCGGCCCGGCAGCCGGTCCAGCCAACGCGGAAAGCTCGCTCGAAAGTTCGTCGGGATCATCCGAAAGCGCGTCCAGGTCCTTGCCCTTGATGACCGTAGAGCTGGCGTTAGCGTCGGAGTCAACGCCAACCGTGGTGGCGTCGCTGGTGACGTTGATAATCTGGGTTTCTTCGCCAACAATCAGCCGAGCGTCAAGAGCAACGCTTTGACCGGATCCGATCTTGACCCCAGCCTTGCTGTAAGTGGCAAACCCCGGCATAGACACGGTGACAACATACGTACCCGCAGGCGCAACGATGCGGAAGGTGCCGTCGCTGGCGGATTTCCCCAGCACGGGGGAACCCGATGTCGGGGCCAGCGTGATCTGCGCTCCGGGGATGATCGCGGTATCGGGGTCGGAAACCGTGCCGCGGAGTATGCCGGTCGCCGTCTGTGCGGACACGCCATACGGCATCGAGAGCACAACCAGCACCGCGGCCAAAGTGGTGATGCAGCTTTTCAGGGCCCTGAATTTTACCCACAACAATCGCATATTGAACAGTGACATCCACGCTCCTCGGGTTTCCAGCAGTGCAGCAGAACAGCAACTCGGAGGACCTGTCCCGTTTGCCGCTCACGGCAAAAGGAATAAGCCAAAATTTGACAATTATTGACCGCCGCCGCCGCCGGCGTCTGGTGCACCGCCGCCGACGCCCCACGGCGTTAGCACCATCTCGCCCTTCGGCGATGCCTGCAGAATCGGCTCTACGCCCGCAAGCACCGTAACCGCGGTCGGTTGGGCACCTTCGGAGGAGGGCTCCGTAGCCACGATCATGACCGCGTCGCCGGTTTTCAAGTCGGTCACAGCCTGCTTGGGCAGACGGGAAAGCATCTGGGAAAGGTCCATGCCGGCGCGAGCGCTGCCGCCTTGACCTGCGCCTGCACTCCCAGCGCCGGCGCCCTCCGCGCCAGGCCGGGCAGCCCCACTAGGCGGGCCTCCAGCAGAGGCTGCTCCTGCACCAGGCGAACGAGTACCCGGAGCAGTTGTACCTGCAGGAGCCGTACCGGGAGCGGCCGTGGTCGCGGTGGCAGCCGTGCGCGACGCAAACCGTGTGGCCATTTCAACCGGAATGTGGCGAATATCGCTATTCGCCGTAACTTTGACGGTGATCGTTTTCTTGGTCGCGAGATCTTTCAGCGTTACCGTTCCAGCCGTGTTGTCGACCGAAGCGAGGATGCCCGAAAAATTGCGGAACGCCCCCGTGACGATCTCGTCAGCCTGGATCGATGTTCCATCTTCTGAGCGGGCGCCGCGAACCCGCACCTGGTCGCCTGCCTTGATCTCGGAAAACTGGCTCGGAGTAGCATCTTCAAAACGAATGGAGTCGCCGGAGTAGCGGCGCAGTTTCGTAGTCGGCGTCGTCTGTATTGTCAGCATCTTCGCGCCGCTGGCGACCACAATAGCTCCGGCCGGATCCACCGACTTGACTAATCCGCCTCCGCCCTTTTGCCAGGCGGCCTCTTCGGCGGCGTGCGTCTGCGCAATGTCCGCCGACTTCATCACGATGACGCGGGTAGCGTGCAGCGCACCGGCAGCGTCGCCGTCAGTTCCGGTAACGATCACTTTGTCGCCAGCAAGGATGTCCACCAGAGCCACAGGCGTGGCCGACTTCAGGTCCTTGCTTCCCGGTGCCACCTGCAGCAGCTTGGCGGTATCGGATACAGCCACAGCAACTTCCTGGCCGCTCGCGTTCAGCACGGTGAGGCTCTGGGCCGTGGTCGCCTTCACCGTTCCGCTGACGCGAGGAGCGGCAGTTTGCGCGGACGCGAAACCGGTCAGGCCGATTGCAATGGCGAGAGCGTGCTTCCATGCCCGCTTGAATGCTGTATTTGCCATATTCCTTTGTCCTCACTTCGACCGCAAAACCCGAACGGGCCGCGTACCGCGTCGAGAGAGCTCTCTTTGAATACGATTGAGCCGTCCAAAAGTTTCTCTCGATGCGTGCTGTCTCTATTCTCGCTCAATCGACGCGGCAATAGCTGCCGCACCTGCAAAAAGGAGAAAAGGCGGCAGGCGTCATCCCCTGCCGGCGCAGCGACCACTGGCCGCCATCCGTTCGCGGCCGTCCGTATCTATGGGAGTTTACTGTCGTCGGTCACAGGCAGGTCGATATGCGACGGGTACTTCGCCGACCCGTAAACGCTGACCGTCTGCGCTTTGTAGGCGTCCGCCGGTGCGTTCATCATGTTTTCGACGTAGGTCTGCGGATTACGGTCGTAGAGCGGAAACCAGCTCGACTGCACCTCCACCATCAGGCGGTGGCCCTTCAGGAAGGTGTGGTCGACGCCATGCAAACTCCACTTGTACTCGGCAATCTCGCCCGGTTTGACCGGTTCGGGCGCGGTAAAGCTCTTGCGATACCGCCCGCGCAGGATCTCGTCGGCCACCATAAGCTGGTAGCCCCCTTCGCTTTCCGGGTAAACATCGATCAGTTTGACGACCCAGTCTGCATCCGTGCCGGTAGTCGCCGCAAACAGATCGGCCACCACATCGCCAGTGACGGTCATGTCGTCAGTGAGCACTGGCGTCGAGAAGTTTGCAAGATCTTTGCGGCCCGAGACGAACTGCTGGTCTTCCACCAGCCACGTCCTCCACTTCGAACCTTCGCCGTAGGTCGACTGCACCGGGCGATGCCGGTAAGGAACGGGATCGGAGGGATCGGCCACGTACGCCGCTGCCTTCACGTCGTAGGCACCGTTTGGCGATGTGAACGTGATGACCTTCTCAGGCGCCAGGTACGCTCGCGTGGCGTGGAAGCCGGCTTTTGGCGGCCACACTTCGTAGCGATGCCAGGCATTCTCGCCGGTGCGGAAGCTGGCCGTGTCAGCAAGGTCGAACCCCGTCTTGCCCTTCAGATAAAACTCGAAAAAGGGCGCTTCGAACGTCTTGCGATAGTAGTTGCCGATGTCTGAGCCGTAGCTGACCTTGCCGTAATCGCTGGCCAGATCCGTGCCTGTGCCGCGACCCCACCCGCCATGGTTCCACGGACCGAGCACCATGAACACCTTGTGCAGCGGATCATTCGCGGGCTCATGCGAACGCAGCACCGCGTATTCGGCCTGCGTCCCCCACATATCTTCCTGGTCGAAGTACCCGCCCACCTCCAGCGTCGGAACTTCAGGCTTCGAAAGGTGCGTCTCGACCGCCATGTCCTGCCAGAACTTCGTGTAGCTGGGCTGCGAAAGGAAAGCTTTTGCCGTGGGCAAGTCGGTTATGCCCGCAGCTGCGGCTGCTCCCGCAAAGTTGACGTGCTCGAGAAAAAAGTCGAACTGATCGCCCTTGGCGTCCACGCGGGCGTCTGTCTTCTGCGCCTCAAGCTGCTGCACGTAATCAAAGCCGTAGGTCTGGCGGAACGCGCCATTATGGAAGAAATCGTCGCCCAGCCAGATGTTGGTCATCGGTGCCTGCGGACTGATGGCTTTCACCGCAGGGTGCGCATCGATGCCGGCCATGATCGCGAGGAACCCCGGATAGCTGACGCCCAGCACGCCCACCTTGCCGCTGTTGTTGGCCACATTCTTGAGCAGCCAGTCGATGCTGTCGCGGGTGTCCGTGATCTCGTCGACGTCGGTCTTCGCCGTGTGTTTGACGATTGGGCGGTTCATCACGAACTGGCCGCCGGACCCGTACCGCCCCCGAATGTCCTGGTAAACGAAGATGTAACCGCTGGTCGCGAGCTCCGGCTTGCCGAGCTTGGCCCCGTTGATCGACGCGCCGTCCACGCCGTAGGGCGTGCGTTGCATCAGGAAAGGCAGCGGAGCGCCCGTTTTCTCGCTGTCCACCGGACGCACGATGACGGTGTGCAGGCTGATGCCATCGCGTACCGGCACCATCACTTCCGAGCGAACGTACTCGGGGCCATGATACGACTGGAGCGCCTCCGCCAAACGCGCTCGCTGTGCGGTCTGCGCTGCCGTCATGGGAGCGACAGGTGCGGGGGATGTGACCGCCGGGGCCTGGCCCCGCATGGAAGCGGCCGCGCACCAAACTATGCCTGCCGCAATGACCGTCGTCAGCTTACAGTTCACCCTTTACGCTCCTGTCGTGCATGGATTACTTTCACCAACCATAACAAAGCGCGCGGACCCCCTCCAACGAGGATCGCCGCGCGCTGCTGGTATCTCGGCGAGTTCGTCTGTGGAAGCCGATTACTGGCCCGTAAGATTTCCCGGGCTGGCCATGCACTGCCAATTCTGGCGAGCGTGTGAGCCGTCGCAAAAGGGCCGCTTTTCGCTCAAACCGCAGCGACACAGACTGACCGCAGGCTTGCCGGTCAGGTCCCACTCTTTGCCGTCAGCGTCCTTCAAAATAATGTGGCCTTCGACCCGCAGAGGCCCGTTGGGCCGCACCGTAATATGAACCGCTTCCTCTGCCATGTATCCATCCTCCTGGAGCTACGACGTCAGAATAACAGTGCAGCGAGATGTGCAACCTCACGCCTTCTGTTGCGCCGCTTGATAAGCCGCCATCAGGTCTTCAATCGCAATCCCGTCGATCGTCATTCCATGCGTGCAGCTCTTGCGGATCGACGCATGCGAAAGGTTCGCATCCGTGACCCGCAGCCCCGACAGGTTTACGTTGTTCCACCGCGAACCCGCGAGATTGACGTTATCAACGTCAACATTGCCCAGGTTCACATCGTGGATCCTCGAGTCCGACAGGTTCACCCGCTCGAAGCTCGAGCCCTGGAGCCTGGCATCGCTCACTTCCAGCCGATCCTGTATGTGATCGATCTTCATGCCTCATCACCGAGGTCCACCATAACTTCATCGACATAGCACCAGCCCCAGCTCTCGCCAGGCTCTATCGAGCGCATCACCGGATGATGGCTTGAGCGGAAGTGTCTGGTGGCGTGCGTGTTCTTCGATGAGTCGCAGCAGCCCACGTTGCCGCAGGCCAGGCACTCGCGCAGATGCACCCAGGTATCGCCCAGCTTCAGGCACTCCTCGCAGCCCCGCGTGGACGAGGCCTTGACCGGCTCCAGTTTGTCAAAATGCTTGCATTGCATCGCTCATCCTCCCCCTGAGAACAGGCTTTGAGAATACGCCCTTCGCAATCGTCACTCCGACTCCGCTACCTCAGTGAAGACGACATGGGTTCCATCCGTAAAGAGGAGTTCGTAGCTGCGGCTGAACCACCCGGACTTCTTCTCGTCCGAGGTCACGATCCGCGCACGATAGTCACCCACGTGCAGCAGGCCGGACGCGCTCGTTTCCATCTCCACCTTCTTGCCGTCGATCACCGTGTCGATGTGCAGCACGCCTGCCGTTCCTAGGCCGGTTACGCGTGCGTGCGATACATGCACCGTCAGTGGAAACTCGAGAGGATCGGGGCGGTGTGAGTCCGAATAACGCTGCTTCTGCGCGATTCCTGCCCCCGTTCCAAGGGTGATAAGAGCAGCTACCGCGATCCATCGCTTGATCAACGTCATCACTTCCCCGCTTCCAGACAAACCAGCTGCGCCGCCAGCAGAGCGCGGATGCCCCGCTCCGCCACGTCCAGCATCTCATCGAGCTGCGCGCGAGTGTAGGTGCCCTTCTCCGCCGTAGCCTGTGTTTCGACCAGGCCTCCGTCGGCGGTCATCACCACGTTCATGTCCACCTCCGCCCGCGAATCTTCTTCGTAAGCCAGATCGAGAAGCACCCGCCCGTCGACAACGCCGACCGAGGTCGCCGCTACCATCTGCTTCAGAGGCGATACCTTCAGCGTGCCGGCCTCAACCAGTTTGTTAAGCGCCAGCGCCAGCGCGGTGCAGGCCCCGGTGATCGCGGCCGTGCGAGTGCCGCCGTCGGCCTGCAGCACGTCGCAATCGAGAATGACGGTGCGCTCGCCCAGCAGCTTCATGTCCACAACCGAGCGCAGGCTCCGGCCGATCAGCCGCTGAATCTCGTGCGTACGGCCGCCTATCTTGCCGCGTTCGGACTCCCGCGCCGTTCGTGTCAGCGTAGCGCGCGGCAGCATGCCGTACTCCGCCGTCACCCAACCCCGGCCGGAGTTGCGCATCCAGCCGGGAACACCGTTGTCGATCGTCGCATTACACAGCACCCGTGTATGTCCAACCTCGATCAGCACCGACCCCTCGGCAGTCTGCACAAAACCGGAAGTCAGCTTCAGGACCCGGCCCTGATCGGCGGAGCGGCCGCCGCTGCGAAACAGTTCGTCCGCTTCTGGCAAAGGTATGTCAGTTGTCATGAGTCCATTATAGGAAGCTGCGCAGCACTTCCGTTCGAAGGCCTTCTGCGATTCCGTTTTGGGAAAACCGCCCGTTTTGGGAAAGTGTGCTATCGTCCCCTAATCAAACACATAGCTACTTTTCGCCGCTGATCAGTGCCCACTTTGGAATTCCCGCTTCTGCAACCAGGTTGCCAAAGCGGGATGCCAAAACGGCATTGGGTCGTTTTAATGAACAAATATGGGCATTTAAGCACTTTGGCACGCAACGTGATACAAGGTTTGGCATTCGTAGCGCGGTTACCCCAACAATTCGGAGTTCGACCCCATGCAGGCACACCAGCTGAGTTCTTCAGCCACACGGGATGTAAACGCACCCCTTTCTGTCATCACTGTCGCGCAAGGCCGCGGTCTGGCGCACGATGCACGCAATCTCCTCGGAGCACTGGGCCTCTACTGCGACCTGCTGGACATGCCCGGCGTCTTGCAGTCTCGCCATCGTCACTATGCGCGCGAGCTTCGCCTGCTCGCCCAGCGCAGCGGTTCCCTCATTGAACAGCTCCTCGTAGGACAAGTCGAGCAGGTGGAGCAAGCAGAGCAGGTGGAGCAAGCAGAGCAGGTGGAGCAAGCAGAGCAGGTGGAGCCAGCAGAGCAGGCCGCGCTCCTCAGCCCGTCCGACAGCTCTGGCGCAGTCGATCCCGCCGGCATCATGCGGCAGTTCGCGCCTCTTCTCCGCTTCCTGACCGAGCCCGATGCCACCGTGTCGACGGCCTGTGCCGCCGGGCTTCCCATGTTGCCCTTCGAAGCGGAAGTGCTGGAGCGGATCATTGTCAACCTGACCCGCAATGCGGCCACCGTCTTGCGCTCGCATGGCGCCAGAGATGCGGAAGGCCAGGCCGTGGGAGGGCAAATTCACATCGCGCTGTGCGGCGGAAAGGACCATCTGCGGCTTTCCGTCATGGACAACGGCCCGGGCATGACGGACGCGACCGTGGCCGCATTCCTGAATCCCGCTCCGCTGGCGCCCAAGGCGGTCTCCGGCATCGGACACCGCGTCGTCAACGAACTCGTGCGCTCGACCGGCGGAACGCTCAAAGTGACGATAACCCCCCGCCGCGGGACGACCATTCAGATCGACTGGCCGGTTCAGGACCCGGCCCTGCGCACAATTGCCCAGCCGCCCGAAGAAAGCGATCTGCGCGCGCTGCCGCGGAGTCGCCCCCGCCTCAGGCGCGCAGCCAAGCCGATAGCCGTGCTGCCGCCACCGTCGGCCGCGCAGTGGAGTACGCCGCAGCCGTTCTGAGCCAGAACGTCTCTATCGTTTTCATCCCACCCGTTTGCTTCTGGCCATCCAACCTTCCATCCAAAGGACCCCTTCATCATGCTGAGCACCAAGATCGCTTCCAACCCGCGCCCCCACCCGCTGCCTTCTGCCTTTGGCGCCGGGCGGTCCTCTGCCCCGACAACAGCCGCCGCATTTTCCGGCGCCCTCCCGGGCACCACCCCGCGAAACGCCAGTCTGCAGCTGCTGATTGTGGACGACGACGCGTCGGTCAGAAATGCCTGCGCGGAGATAGCTTCGGGAATGGGTTTGCAGACTCATGTTGCCGACTCGGTGCCGTCGGCACGCGCGCACATGCGGCGCTATCCGGTGGACCTCTTGCTGCTGGACATGAAGCTGCCTGGGGGCGGCGGTTCGATGCTGCTGGAAGAAGTGAAGCAGAAGTACCCGGAGACCGCGGTCGTGGTGATGACGGCGTTCGCCACCGTGACGTCCGCCGTGCAAGCGATGCGCAACGGGGCCAACGACTATCTCACCAAGCCCTTTGCGCTCGAAGAGCTGGTCAGCGTGCTGGAGCGCTCAACGCAGCGGCGCCACTTCGACATGGAGGCGCGCGCACTGCGGGAGCGTCTGCGCACCGACGAAGGCATGGGCACCCTGATCGGCCGCACCCCGGAAATGGAGAAGCTTTATCGCATCCTGTCCAAGGTCGCGTTCACCACCCATCCGGTGCTGATCCTGGGCGAATCCGGAACCGGAAAGGAAGTCGTCGCGCGTTCTATCCATTCCAACGGCAACAATGCCGACAAGCCCTTCATCCCGGTGGATTGCGGTTCGCTGGTGCCAACCCTGATCGAAAGCGAACTGTTCGGCTACGTGAAAGGAGCGTTCACGGGTGCGAACCGCTCCAAGGACGGGCTGCTGGTCGCGGCAGAGGGCGGCACGGTCTTTCTGGATGAGATCGGCGAGCTTCCGCTCGACCTTCAGGCCAAGCTCTTGCGTGCCCTCCAGGAAAAGGAGGTTCGACCCGTCGGTGCCACGCAGGCCGTGCCCATCGCCGCACGTATTCTGGCCGCAACCAATCGCGACCTCATGCAGATGGTGGAGCAGGGCCGCTTCCGCAAGGATCTTTTCTTTCGGCTTAACGTCGTCAACGTGCGGATACCCGCGCTGCGCGATCGCAAGGCCGACATCCCCCTGCTCGCCGCCAGCACGATCCACCGCATGAGCCAGGAAAACGGCCTGCCCTACACCTTCGGCGACGACGCTCTGCGGATGATGGCGGACTACGACTGGCCCGGCAACGTTCGCGAACTGGAGCATGCCATCGAACGGGCCTGCGCGCTCTCCAGTGGTCCAGTGCTGCACATGGGTGACTTTCCAACGCAGCTGCAGGACTACCAGATGCACCGCGAGCGTGCGGCCACTGCGGCGCGTATGGCCGACATGCCCGTAGACGGCCCCCAGGTCTTGTCGATTGCCGAGATGGAAAAGCAGGCCATTCGCAACACCATCCGGCAACTCAAGGGCGACAAGCTGATGGCAGCCAAGCTGCTCGGCATCGGCAAGACGACGCTCTACCGCAAGCTGAAGGAGTATGGGATGGAGGAAGAGGAAGGGCTGTAGCTTCCGGCTTGCAGCTTCTCGCTTGCCGTCGAGGGATCGGCCCAGGCGGCAGGTCTCCGCCGCCCCGGATCGGCTCGACTGCATACGGAACGACACAACCGGCTACCCAGACCGGAAGACCCAGACGCGCAACACAACCGACCACCCTGACGCGCGACCCCGAACCAGCAACCCACCGCCCGCTGTATGCTAGGTAGGCTTGCCGCACCGTCGGCTGGCGACAATCCCGCGAGGAGAACTTACTTGGCCGTTCCTGTACAGAACATCACCGCGCCCGGCATCGGCGACAACTATCAGGTCCGAACGGACACCCGCGCGATGTCGGTTGCGACCGCGTTGTTCTTTATGGTGGGATTCCTTACCTGTCTGAACGACGTCATCATTCCGCATTTGAAGTCCATTTTCGAGCTGAACTACACCGAAGCCATTCTCGTGCAGTTCGCCTTCTTCTCGTCCTACTTTGTCTTTTCGTATTCGGGCGGGCGCATCGTGGAGTGGCTGGGCTACAAGCGCGCCATGGTCGTGGGCCTTCTCGTCATGGCGGCAGGGGCGGCTACCTTCCTTCCCGCGGCGTACCTGGCCAGCTTCCCCGTCTTTCTGACCGCGCTCATCATTCTCGCCGCAGGCATGACCACCGTGCAGGTGGCCGTCAATCCCTACGTAACGGTCATCGGCCCGGTTGCAACCGCGTCCAGCCGCTTGAACCTGGCGCAGGCTTTCAACTCGGTTGGCACGTTCATCGCCCCGTTTCTGGGCGGCCTTTTGATTCTTGGCGGCACAACTCAGGTCACGCCCGAGCGGATGCATAGCATGTCTGCCGTAGCCCAGCAGGCCTACCGCGAGGCCCAGGCCTCCACCGTGCGACTGCCGTACATCGGCATTACGCTCATGCTGGTTCTGCTGGCGATTGCCCTGGCCATGATCCGGTTGCGCAGCCACATCACTTCCTCCGATATGACGCAGGACTTCCGTCCCGGCGCGTTTGCCGAAGCGCTCGAAAAACCTCAGGGAATCTGGCATCAACCCTGGCTGTTGGCTGGCGCGGCCGGTATCTTCACCTATGTAGGCGCAGAGGTTGCCATCGGCAGCTTCCTGGTCAACTACATGGGGCTACCCCAGATTGCTGGCCTTAAAGATTCGGTCGCCGCCAACTTCCTGATGGTCTACTGGGGCGGCGCGATGGTGGGGCGCTTCATCGGGTCGTGGGTGCTGGCGCGCGTTCGCACCGGTCCAGTGCTCGGCACCGCCGCCATCTGCGCTTGTCTGCTCGTGCTGACGTCCATCTTCACCCATGGCCATGTCGCCATGTGGTCCTTGTTGTTCGTCGGCTTCTTCAACTCCATCATGTTCCCATCGATCTTTACGCTGGGCATCCAGGACCTCGGCCCTTTGACCAGCAAGGGCTCCAGCCTCCTGATTGCAGCCATCGTCGGCGGAGCCTTGATTCCCCTGGCGACGGGCAGGCTTGCCGACCACCTCAGCCTGCAGAGGGCGTTCATAATCCCCGCGATCTGCTACGTTTACATCGCCTCCTTCGGGATCGCATCCATCCGCCGCCGCATGGCATGGGATGGCATCGTGCCGGTCGAGCCTGTCTAACGCTGCTTGTCACTCCTACGGAGTCTTCGTCAGCGAAAGCGACGTGAACCCGTTTGTCCCACTCACCACAACGATGTTGACCACCGAAGCGACTCCCGCAATCTCCAGCGGCGTAACGGAGACCTGGCCCGCCGCATCGGTGGTCATCGTCTTTTGTGACACCGCCAGCACCGGCGCAGCGGCGCACCGTCCTTGCGCTGGGCACACACCTTGCCACGCATCCACTGTCTGGTAGAGGGTCACCGGCGCGGCTTCCACCGGATGCCCGCCGGAGTCGACGATTCGCAACAGCACCGGCGCCAGCACCGTCCCGGCCTGGGCGCTTTGTCCCGCTCCGCTCACGACGACAACCCTCCATTCCGCAGGATCGACGCCGAAGATCATGCTGTCGGCACAAACGTTGATCCAGGCGCAGCCCTGCACAGTGGCCTGTGTTCCTGCGCCAAGCCCCACTGTCGACACGGTAGCCGCCGCGATGCCGCCCCCATCGGTCCAGGTAACGCCAGCGGCCAGCGAAAGACCGGTGGAGGTGCTCCAGCTTACTGACTGAGCAGGAGCCGCGAAGCCATTTTGGAGCGCCTGCACAGCCGCGCTGAAGCTGGCAGGAACGCCCGGCGCCAGATAACGGAGCGCGTTGACCGAGGTAACCACGCGCAGGAGTGCGGTGGCGTTGGCCGTCGCCTGCACGGAGGCAAAGCCCGTCTGTTCCGTGGCCGTCATGGTGATCAGCCCCGGCGCGTTGGCGTTCAGGTAGCTTTGGGCATCACCGTTCGCATCGGTAGTAAGCAGGCAGGTAGCGGCGCCGCACGCGGTGAAGATCCCCGCACCCCCAGGCACACTTATCTGCACCGCCGCACCCGGTGCCGGTGTAACGCCATCGGTCGACAGCACGCGAACGGCGAACGCGACGCTCGAGGGCGTTCCGGTCTGCACCTGTCCAGGAGCGGAGACCAGCACGATGGAGTTCCCCCCTGCACCGTCGTAGCTCAGGGCGGTCTGTATGGTGGTGCTGCCATGGGTGCTGGCGTCGATCACGTCGACATCCGCAAAGCCCGTCGTGGACATTCCCGCGGCGCGCATATTCGGGGCAGTGGCGACGATCTGTGTGGCGCTCCAACTGATTACCGGAGCGACCACACCATTGACCTTCACAACGTTACCCGCGCGAAAGCCCTGCCCGGTCACAGTGATGCGCCCACCGCTGACGCCCAGCTGCACGGGCGAGACGGTGTCGGCATACAGGAGCCGGGCCTTGTAGGTAAAGTCGGGACGCCCGTGACCACGATCGTCCGCGATCGCGATGCGGTAGCTTTGCGTGGTCGATGCCGCGCTCATCCGAAGCTGCGTCATGCCTGCGGCAAGCGCGTTAAAAGGTGCGGCCGTGGCGGCCACCGTTGGCTGCGTCCCCATAGGGTCGGCCGCATTCCACACACCCAGCAGCAGACGCGCCTTGCGGTCAGAGGCGATGCCATTCTCGTCGAGCGCCGTCATTTCAAGCGTCCAACTGTGTCCTGCCAGCGGGGTGTGGGTGATCCACGCCGAGTGCCAGTTGGCGCACAGCAGGCCCGTCCACCAGCCCGTCGGATCGGGTGCGACCGGGGCGTTTTCGACGCCATCCAGTCCGGGATTGCAAAGGTTCGGTGCGCTGGTCACAGTTGCGTTCATGGCGACAATGCGACCCGGGGCCTCTAGTCCGTCGTATGCCGTGACGGGGGCGCCGGACATCGCCGGCGGCGCACCAAGGTAAGGGCCAATGGCGTAGGCGCCGCTGTACAGCGGGTTGATCGGTTCGGTGGTTGCGTACAGCGACTCCCAGCCCACTGGACCCTCTATCGGAACGCGCTGCATGATGTACAGGCCCTGCCGCCAGTCGTTGGTGGCGCCCGAACTTTGCGCCGGGCCGGCTGCCGCACCCGCGACCGGATTGCCCGAAAATTGCTGGAACGTGCTGCCGGTAACGCCGGAAATCACCTCGTACTGGTCCAGGGGCGAGAACGCGATACGACGCGTGAGCACGACGTTGACGCCGTCCATTCCCTGCCCTGTCGGAAAGCTGATGTAGCCAAACAGATTCAGGGCCCCGGCGTTGGTAAGCGTCTTTTCCGGCGTGATGTTGCCGGCATCGACGGTATACATCTCGGCAAGTGCGCTGAGATCGTCAGGCCGCAGCACAAACGGCTGCGCCATGCACTTGAAGGTATAAGGTCCACAGAGCACGTCGATCGGGTGCATCACCGGCCAGTTGTTCATCTCGACCGCCAAAGGCGCCCGGACACCGGTGAACAGTACGTCATTCAGCTGCGACCAGGCGACACCGATCACCCGCCCAAACGTGCGCATCAGCTGGTACTGCATCTGCGTCAACTGGTCCGGCGTAGAGCCTACACAGCGGCCATTCAGAAGGATGATGGCGTGGTCGATGGTCCCAGCCGGGTCGAGCCCGTCGACACTTTCGACCACGCCATTCTGGCGGCAACCGGCGGGGTTGCTGGCGCCCGAGCCAAGCAGTGTGTCGATCACGCTGCCGTCCGTGTCGTAAATAATGGGGATGGGGATGGCGTGATAGTTGGCCAGCTTGACATCGTCCGGGAATACCACGTTGTTGCCGTCGAAGTAGGTGTTTGCGCCCGAGACATGCTCCGCCAGCGTGCCGCCCTGTGCAAGCGTCAGGCGAGAGGTAGGGACGTTCCAGGTAGCCGCCGCAGCGGCAACCATCGCGTCGGCCTGCGCATGCGAGACGTTCGCGCTCAGGGGACCGGGGTCTGTGAAGTAAAGCGGAGCGGTCGTGAAGAACACCACCGGCGCGGCATCCGGATTGGTGTAGAACGGCAGGCCGGTATGCCAGCGTGGGCCACCCGCCTGGGCAGGCGACGCGGCGAACAGAACCAGAACCAGGGTTCCCACAGAACGAGAAACTCTAGAAATTGGCATCGGCGGGCCTCGAAACACGCTTTGATTTGCGAATGGGCCGCCGGGCAGGCAAGTTCCTTTCTGGTGGAGGGTCGTCGTCGACCGGCTCAAAGGGCACGGCCGTGACCGGGGCCCCATGGACTGGAAGCGGCTCGCGAACTGGACCCGGCGTCGGCTGTGCCGGAGGTTTGGCCACAATCGGCGGCAAAGCGGAGCCCCCGCCCTCGGCCCGGACGGCGGCCCCAATCTCATCGAGCGACATCCGCCCGGTGGAAGCAACCATGGGCTCGCCCACGGCACGGAGCACGCGCGTTCGGAGACGCTGCACATCCACCGTCAACGCCGCTTTCTGCGCCGGATCTTGCGCCGCATCTTGCGCGGCATCGGCCGCCAGCGGGAGCACCCCTTCCATGCCGTCGACCGAGGAACTCAGGCCGCTCTTGCCGAGCGGATGGAGAAACACCACGGCGCGCTCGCCAATCCAGTACCGCCGCTCGCCGGCAGCCCACAGACCGCCCCACTCGCGTAAGACGATCGTTGCGTTAGGCGTGCCCTGGAGCGTCTGATCGACCCGAAACTCAACCTCGACGACCCCCCCGAGCGGACGGATCGCGGTTACTTCGCCTGCAAACACCGCGCCGGCCCGATCGCTCAGGCTGCGCAGGGCTGCGGGGATCGAAGCGTCCGGGGAGGCTTGTGCCGAGGCCAGCCTGATACACAAAAACGCGACACACAGGCAGAGGCAGTTTGTTGCAGAAAAGGACATCCGGCACTCCTGCACAGACTTTCGTCGAGCGCAGAGTCGGAGCCTGTGGTGTCCGGTTTCGAGACAGCGCTCATCTCCGTGCGGAGATGGCCGCTAAACCGTCAAATTTCCGGATAAAAGTCAAAAAAAGCGTCGATACTGTGACGTAATTGCGACTCAATTTGCTCCCGGCTGCCCTCCAGAATGTGCATCGTAACCTGTGCATCGTTGCCGTTCTTCAGCGCAATTGGCGCGGGGTTCACGCCCGCCACCTCATCGGCCGGAAGCAGCCGTAAACCATAGACAAGAACCAGATCAGCCATACCTTCATGTTACCCCCGCAACCCGTTGAACCCTTTCGCGATAGGTACAATCAAACGGATATGTCTGACTCTAGCGAACTACGTGATACCGTCCGCGACACCGTGATCCTGGGCTCCGGTTGCGCCGGACTCACGGCCGCCATCTATGCCGCGCGCTCGAACCTGAAGCCCTTGGTACTGGAAGGCCACGAACCCGGCGGTCAGCTTTCAATCACCACCCTGGTCGAGAACTTTCCCGGCTGGCCAGAGGGCGTTCAGGGCCCGGAACTCATTGAAAACATGAAGAAACAGGCGACCCGCTTCGGCGCCGAGCTGCGCATGGCGCACCTCTCTTCGGTGGATCTGATGAAGTCTCCGATCGAGCTTACGCTGGGCAAGGAAGTGATCCGCACGCGGTCGCTGATCATTGCTTCGGGCGCGTCGGCCCGATGGCTCGGGTTGCCGAGCGAACAGGCGCTGATAGGCTTCGGGGTAAGCTCGTGCGCGACCTGCGACGGCTTCTTTGCGTCGGGCAAGGAGATTGCCGTCATCGGCGGCGGTGACTCCGCGATGGAGGAAGCGCTGTTTCTGACGCGCTTCGCCAGCAAGGTGACGATCATCAATCGCAGCGAGGACTTCCGCGCCAGCCGCATCATGCTCGAGCGCGCGATCGCGCATCCGCAGATTAACTTCCTGCACAACACGCTGGTGGAGGAGGTTCTGGGAGTCGAGGAAAAGGACGTGCGCGGCCTGAAACTCTACAACAAGAGAACTGGTGAGCGCTGGGAGTTACCGGTGCAGTTCATGTTCCTCGGCATCGGCCACGAGCCAAACGCAACCATGTTCAAAGGCCAGATCGACCTCGACGGCGACGGGTATATAACTACGGAACACAATGTCTTCGTAACGCAGCAGGGTGTGCAGATGCACGGCGTCTATGCCTGCGGCGACGTGCAGGACCGCCGCTACCGGCAGGCGATTACGGCCGCAGGTACGGGGTGCATGGCGGCACTCGAGGTAGAGAAGTATCTGGAAGAGATGGGTCGGTAAAGAACCGGACAGCGACCTCGTCACCTGCTTTCGCAAGCCGGAATGTCGGCATGGGGGGGACACCTCCCAATCCGTCTAAAAGCGGGGCAGCGCCCAATTCCAAAAGAACGGTCGGCGCGTTTCTTGACACGGAGAAAAATAGGCAATGTCCAGGCGCGTTCTTCTACTTCGCCGCAGCGTTTTGAGCTTTCAACCACGCATATAGAGGCGCGAAGTAATCCAGCATCGGCTGCGCGTCAAGATGGTCTTCGCCTGTCATGTCCTTCAACGTCCCTTGCCAGGGTTGCGATTGTCCCGCTTCGAGCATCTTCGCCAACTTCGCGCCAGCGGGCTTCGAGCCGTAGAAGGTGCAACGGTTCAACGGACCTTTGTAACCGCTGGCGTCGCACATCGCCTTGTAGAACTGAAACTGGTAAATCCGCGCGAGAAAGTAGCGGGCATAGGGAACGTTGGTCGGGATATGGTTCTTGGCGCCGGGATCAAAGTCCATCTCGGTCCGCGCGACCGGCGGCGCTACGCCCTGGTACTTGGCCCGCAGAGCCCACCATGCCTTGTTGTAGTCGGCGGGCTTGATCTCGCCCGAGAAAACCTGCCAGCGCCACTTGTCGAGCGCGAGCGCGAAGGGCAGGAATGCAATCTTGTCGAGCGCGGTGCGGAGTTGCAGCGGGATGTCCGCCTCGGCCGGGGGCACTGTGTCGATCAGCTTCAGCCGTTTGAGGTACTCAGGCGTGATGGCCAGCGCGATCGAGTCGCCGATCGCCTCGTGGAAACCGTCGTTGGCACCGTTGCGGAAGAGGAACGGCTGCTGGTTGTAGGCCCGTTGATAGAAGTTGTGGCCTAGCTCGTGATGCACGGTCGTGAAGTAGTCGGCGTTGACCTGAATGCACATCTTGACGCGCAGATCGTCCACACTGTCCACGTCCCACGCGCTGGCGTGGCACACGACTTCGGCATCGCGCGGATGTACAAACTGCGACCGCTGCCAGAAGGTCTCTGGCAGCTTGGGGAAACCGAGCGAGACGAAGAAGTTCTCGCCGTACTTGACCATGTCTTTCGCGGCAGCCAGATCGACTTCGTGCGCCTCGTCGGAGTTCTTATCGGGGGCGCGGATGTAGCGGCGCCCGACGATCGGATCGTTCGCGGAGATCTGTCCATGCAGAGCCGCCTCGAGGTCATACATCTTGAATCCCGTAAGCTTCGGGTCGGTAGGTGCCACTATGTCGTAGACATTGCCCCACTCCTGCGCCCACATGTTGCCCAGCAGATGTGCGGGGATCATGCCGTCCTTGCGCTCCGCCGCTGCGCCATACTTGGCGATCAGCTTATGTCGAACGTAGGTGTGCAATTCCCGATATAGCGGCTCCAGCTGCGTCCAGGTGCGGTCGACTTCGGTTGAAAACTCCGCGGGCGTCATGTCGTAACCGGCACGCCAAAGTTCGCCAGTGTCTTTGTAGCCAAGCTCGCGCGCGCCGACATTCTGGAGCTCGATCGCCCGCGCATACTTCTCGCGCATGGGCGCGCCAATGGCGTGCCAGCCGATCCACAGTCGCTTCAGCTCGTCCGGATCCTGCGACTTGGCCATGATGTTCGAGACCTCGTCAATGCCCATGCATGCAGAAGGCCTGTCCGCTGATGCACCTCCTCGAGGGCTTTCGGCCGGCGGGCAGTACTTGCCTTTGCCATACATCCCGGTCAGTTGCGAGGCCAGCGTGGTGCCTTCGGCCAGCAGTTTCGGATCGCTGGGCGCGGCGGGAGCGTTCACCTGCAACAGGTGCATCTGGCGGCGGAGACCGGCGGGAAGCTGAAGCTTGTCGAAGCGATGCGACTGCGCGACGAGCTCCAGTGTGCGCGTCTCGCCTTGCTCATTCAGCAGCGCGCTCACAAACTCTGTGTCTTCCGTGATGTGTGTCGACGCCACCCAGTCGGCATGCGCGGAGCGGACGCTCAACTTCAGTAGATCGGCGTTCGCGCTATCCAGGAACGAGCGGGCTTCCGCTACCGTTGGCGCAGGGCTTTGTGCAAGAGCGAATAGCGGGCAGAGCAGGAGGGTGGGAACGATCAACGAACGAAAATGCATGCGCGCAGTGTATCGCGCAGGCTGCATCATAGGCCAGACCCGCTAGACTGAAACCTGTATGTCCATCGCTGAGAATCTCGAACGGGTGCGAAACGAAGTGGCGGAGGCCTGTGCCGGTGCGGGTCGGTCGCCCTCCGATGTTGCGTTGATGGCGGTCTCCAAGGTGCATCCGGCGGAGGCGATTGTCGAAGCCCACTCCGCAGGCCAGCGGCTGTTTGGCGAAAACCGCGTACAGGAGATGCAGGCGAAGTTCGCGGCAGTCAGCGGACTCGCGGGTATCGAGCTGCACCTCATCGGGCCGCTGCAGAATAACAAGACGACCAAGGCCGCTGAGATTTTTCATGCCGTCGACACGCTCGATTCGCTGAAGACAGCCGAGCGGCTGAACGCAGCCGCCGCGACGCTGGGCAAGATGCTCCCCGTGCTGATTGAAGTCAAGCTCTCGCATGAGGAGTCCAAGCACGGCCTGGCGCCCGCGGACCTTGGTGCGCTGCTCGATGCTCTTTCGCTGCTGCCGCACATCGAAGCTCAAGGGCTGATGACCGTTCCACCCTGGGACGAAGACGCGGAAACGGCGCGGCCCTATTTCCAGCAGCTGCGTGCCCTGCGCGACGAGCACGCCGTTCGATTTCCCAGCGTCACGCAGCTTTCAATGGGTATGTCGAACGACTTTCGCGTCGCCATTGAAGAAGGCTCGACGTGCGTGCGGATCGGCACGGCCATCTTCGGCAAACGTATTCACGCATAAGAGGGGACCGAAAATTACTCCCACTCAATCGTTCCCGGCGGTTTTGACGTAATGTCGTAGACCACGCGGTTGATGCCTCGCACCTCGGAGACGATGCGGCTGGAGATGGCGCGCAGGACGTCGTAGGGTAGCGCGGCCCAGTCCGCCGTCATGCCGTCCTCGGACTCCACTGCGCGGATGGCGCAGGTATATGCATACGTCCTCTGGTCGCCCATCACACCCACGGTCTTGACAGGGAGCAGGACAGCGAAGCTCTGCCAGACCTTGCGATACAGTCCGGCGCGCTTGATCTCGGCGACGCAGATTTCATCCGCTTCCTGGAGAATCGCGACGCGCTCCGGCGTGACTTCGCCGAGGATGCGGACCGCCAGGCCAGGCCCGGGGAACGGCTGGCGTTCAATGATTTCTTCCGGCATGCCAAGATCTCGTCCAATGCGGCGCACCTCGTCCTTGAACAGATCGCGAAGCGGCTCGATGAGTTTGAGCTTCATGTCCGCGGGCAGGCCACCGACGTTATGGTGGCTCTTGATGACGTGCGAAGGCCCGTGAACACTCACCGATTCGATCACGTCCGGATATAGCGTGCCCTGGACCAGCCAGGCGATCTCCTCGCCTGCGGATTTTTCCGCATCGAAAATACGTTTGGCTTCGTCGTCGAAAACCGCGATGAACTCGTTGCCAATTGACTTGCGCTTTTGCTCGGGGTCCGTCACACCAGCCAGCTTTCGCAGGAACCGCTCGCTCGAATCCACCGCGACGACATGAAGGCCGAGCTCGTCGCGCATGGTGGTCTGCACTTTGGCGAACTCATCTTTACGCAGCACGCCGTTGTTGACGAAGATGCAAGTCAGGCGATCGCCGATAGCACGCGCCACCAGCACGGCCGCTACGCTCGAATCCACTCCTCCGGAAAGGCCGCAGATGGCATGCCCGGTTTCCCCAACCTGCTCGCGGATCCTGGCGACGGTACTCTCGATGAAATGCGCAGGCGTCCAGTCCTGCCTGGCTCCGCAGATGTCGACCGCGAAATTTCTTAGCAGCTCCATGCCCTGCTTGGTGTGGGCCACTTCAGGATGAAATTGCACAGCCCACATGCGGCGCGACTCGTTCGCAATCCCCGCAACGGCGTTTGCGGTGCGTGCAGTGACACGGAAACCCGGAGCAAGCGTTTCCGCATGGTCGCCGTGCGACATCCACACCTGCAAGGTCTCAGGCAAGCCATGAAAGAGCGCGGTCGTCCCCACAAGCTCGACTTCCGCGTGGCCGTACTCACGCGCGGCAGCCGGAACGACTTTGCCACCCAGGTGATGTGTCATGAACTGCAAGCCGTAGCAGATGCCGAGGATCGGGAGGCGGGAAGCGAGGATGGCCGGGTCAGCGCTTGGAGCTGAGGCGTCGTACACACTCGACGGCCCGCCTGAGAGCACGATACCTGCGGGCTTCAGTTCTAGAACTTTTTCGAGCGGCACCGTGCAAGGCAGCACGACAGAAAAAACGTTGAACTCGCGTATGCGCCGCGCGATCAGCTGGGTGTACTGCGAACCGAAGTCGAGAATGACGATGGTCGAACTGGCGGGCGTCAGGGCTGAAGTGTCCACACACCCAGTCTAATGCGCTTCTGCGTTAGTTCGAATCCTTCTGCCGCGTGCTGGAAACGCCGCCCATGATGCCGCCTCCGAGCAGCAACAGAACGCAGGCCACGATCCACTTGGTGGGCATATGTACGAGGTGGGCTATGTAAATCACGCCAGCGATCAGGATCAAGGTTCCAACGGTATAAATTCCGAATGACATCGTGCTTTCCTCCAGGACTGAACTTCATCAGGCTTTCGTAAGTACGATGCAAGTTGGCCGTTGCGTGGGATGAAAAATTTCAGGCCTTCAGTTTTCTGCCATGGAGCGCGAAAGCGCCAGGCAGGCCGCCACCCGAACCACATGGAAGAGATCGGAAGTGAGCAGGTAAAAGAGCGCGACGCCAGCCCACCAACTCCACAGGAAGCCGTCGGTGGTGTAGGTCTGGAACGGCAGCGGCGTGGCCGAGAAGACCATCGCGAGCACAAGCAGTGCGATCTTCACGATTCCCATGACCAGATTGATTTCGATCAGCTTCCCGCGCAACGCCCCGAGTCGTAGTGCGGCGCGAAGACTGGCAGTGGCAACCAGCCCGTGCAAGACAGACAACAAAGGCGCGATCGAAACGACCCAGCTCACCGCGGCCCAGGCGACGAAGAACAACAGCGTCGCCGTGATGATCAGAGCAAAATAGAGCACCAGGTTTGGCTCGGCGCCCGCCGTCATCGGCGCGACAACAGCCGTGCGCCCGCACCAGATCAACACGGCCAACCACAGTATGATCGCTGCGGTCACGGCAGCCACCCGGATTGCGCCCAGCAGCATCAGTACCGACGCTTTCGGTTTCAGCGCAGGATCGAGCCGGCGAAGAACGGCCATCCGTCCGAAGGTCGAGACGACTACCCAGAAGGCCAAAACTAACGGCACCAACCAGCACGCCGTGTGCAGCACGAGCGGAAGCAGCACGCTACTCGCTTCGGCGAGACGCATGGCAGCGACCATAGGATCCATCAGTGTGAAGTGGGCCAGGTGCACTTGCGCAGCGTCCCCCGTGCCACCCGTGGCCGCCAACCAGACCTGCCTGCCGCGCGACGCCACCAGCCACAGGATGGGAACGCCCGCCACCCAGCGCCAAAGCACTTCGAGCGCTGTGAGCGACGGCCTGCGCCAAATTTCCGCCATGACATAGACGAACGACTGAGTCCCGCGAAGAGGCGCGCCCTGCGTTGCTTTTTCCTGCTTCACCTAGCCACCAGGTTGACCAGCTTGCCTTTGACGACGATCACCTTCACGATCGTCTTACCAGCGATGCGCGAAGCGACTTTTTCGTCTGACAGCGCCGTGGCTTTGAGCGCCTCCTCGTCTGCATCTGCCAGGACCTTGAGCACGGTAACGAGTTTGCCGTTCACCTGCACCGGAATTTCTATTTCGTTCTCGCGCGCCAGATTCTCATCGGCGACGGGCCACGGTTGGCGGAAGAGAACGCCTTCGCCGCCTATCTGTTGCCACAACTCGGCCGCCAGAAACGGCGCGAACGGCGCGAGCAGCAGCGTCAAGGAGCGGAAGACTTCGGCCATCGTCGCAGGGTTCACTTCTCCGCGATCGATGGCCGCTTCGTGCGCGCCAACTTCGTTCGCAAGAATCATGATGGCGGCAATGCTGGTGTTGAAGTGCCAGCGTCCGCTGAAGTCTGCCGTGATCTTCGCTATCGTCTGGTGCAGCAGCCGCAGTAAGTCTGCATCGACCGGCGTTCGGCCAGCGAACTCAACCGGCGCTATCTCATCGCCCTGCACCTGCGCCCCCAAGGCACGAATCGCCGGCGCAAACTTTGTCGTGAGGCGATATACACGGGAAAGGAAGCGGCTGATTCCCGCCAGACCTTCTTCTTGCCAGTCGAGATCGCGGTCTGGTGGTGCGGCGAACAGAGAGTACATGCGCGTCGCATCGACACCGTACTTCTCAATCATCGCGTCCGGTGAGACGACGTTGCCCTTGGACTTCGACATCTTCGCACCGTCTTTGATGACCATGCCCTGCGTGAAGAGGCGCGTCGCAGGTTCGCTGTTCGCGATGAGCCCGAAGTCGCGCATGACTTTAGTCCAGAAACGCGAGTAGATGAGGTGCAGAATCGCATGCTCGACCCCGCCAATGTATTGATCGATGGGAAACCAGTAGTTGGCCTTCGCGCTGTCGAACGGCGCGTTATCGTTGTGTGCATCCGTGTAGCGGTAAAAGTACCAGCTCGAGTCGACAAACGTGTCCATAGTGTCGGTCTCGCGGCGCGCGGGCCCGCCACACCTGGGGCACAGTACGTTAACGAACTCCGGCACCTTCGAGAGCGGACTGCCCCCCTCCTGCGTGATCTCGATCTTCTCCGGCAACAAAACGGGGAGTTGATCCAACGGCACCGCGACGATACCGTCGTTGGGACAATGAATCATCGGAATCGGTGTGCCCCAGTAGCGCTGGCGGCTGACACCCCAGTCTTTAAGGCGGTAAGTAGTCGTCCGCTTCCCGAAGCCCTGCTGCTCAGCGTACCGCGCCATCTTCTCCTGCGCTTCGAGCGAGGCCTCGCCCGTCCACTCGCCGGAGTCGACAAGCACGGCCTCATCTTCGCCGGTGTAGGGGAGTTGCAGGTCGTTGGTGTCGAGATTTGGCGCAACGACGCGCTTGATTGGCAGGCCGTACTTTTGCGCGAACTCGAAGTCGCGCTCGTCGTGGCCAGGCACGCTCATGATGGCGCCGGTGCCGTAGTCGGCGAGTATGTAGTTCGCTACCCAGATCGGGAGCATCTCGCCGTTGAAGGGGTTCACCGCCTGTTTGCCGGTGGAAACGCCGTGTTTGTCAATGTTGCCAAGGTCAGCGGTTTCTCGCGCAGCCTTCTGCTGGGCGATCATTTCGTCGACGGCGGTCGCCAGTGATGTATCTGTCAAAGCCCACTGTTTGACCAGCGGATGCTCGGGCGCAAGCTGGATGGACGTTGCGCCGAAGATCGTATCGACGCGGGTGGTGAAGACCGTGATGGCCGGAGTATCCGCCTCCCCGGCAACGTGAAAATCAAGATGCGCTCCTTCGCTGCGGCCAATCCAGTTGCGCTGCATGGTGCGCACTTTTTCTGGCCAGCCGGGCATGGTGTTGAGCCCATCCAGCAATTCGTCCGCATACTTTGTAATGCGCAGGAACCACTGCGTCAGGTCGCGCTGTTCGACCAGGGTGTTCTCATGCCGCCAGCAGCAGCCAGCCACTACTTGCTCGTTCGCCAGCACTGTCGCGCAGCTCGGACACCAGTTGACCTTGCTCTTTTTCCGGTACGCGAGACCAGCCTCGAACATCTTGACGAAGAACCACTGGTTCCATCGGTAATAGTCCGGAAGGCAGGTTGTCACTTCATTCGACCAGTCGAACGCCATGCCCAGTCGAGCGAACTGTTGCTTCATTGCAGCGATGTTCTGGAACGTCCACTCGCGTGGTGGCACGTTGTTCTTGAGGGCGGCGTTTTCCGCCGGCAGGCCGAACGCGTCCCAACCCATGGGGTGCAGCACGTTGTAGCCACGCATCCACATGAAACGTGCCAGAGCATCGCCGATGGCGTAGTTGCGCACATGGCCAACGTGCAGCTGCCCGCTCGGATAGGGCAGCATCTCCAGGCAGTAAAACTTGGGCTTGCCGGTGGAGTGAGGCTCGGCGGCGTAGAGCGCTGGGTCGGCATCCCAGCGGGCCTGCCAACGCGGCTCAATCTCAGCGGGGTTGTAGCGTGTCGCTTCCGCGCGCGGCGTTTCATTGCTTTCGATCTCAGGCATAGAATTCCATTGTAAAGAAGTTGGCCAGCGGGCCGTCGAACACCGGCTGCGTCCGCCCATCCCCAAAGGAGGGAAACATGCTTGAAGCTGGAAAGATGATGGGTTTTGTTCCCACCTCGGACTATGACCGGGCGCGCGCCTTCTATGAAGGCAAGCTGGGTTTTGACTTCGTGAGCCTCGACCAGTTTGCGATGGTGGTAAAGGTCGGCGGCCATAACGTGCGCATCGTCAAAATGTCATTTACGCCCTCGCAAGCGACGATCCTGGGCTGGGAGGTCGAAGACGTCCGCGCAGTCGCCCATTGGCTGAGCGAGCGGGGTGTAGAGACGGAGAAATATCCGTGGGTCCCGGACAAGGAGCTTGGGGTTTGGGTTACGCCGGCCGGTAACTCTGTTGCCTGGTTCAAGGACCTGGACGGGAACGTTCTCTCCATAAGCTCCCACTGATCCAAGCAATCCAACATGGCCTGAGCTGAGCAAGCTAAGGTCATTGTGCGCTGGAGCCTCGATGGCTCGGGCGGGTGATAAGGCGGTATGATGGCCTATACACCCAGTCCCAACAGCCTGTCCGGAAAATCTATATGCGCACGGAAGCTCGATGAACCCTGGTTTTCAGTTGGAGATACGGCCACGCAGAGGCTGGCAACCCATCGATTTTCGCGAGGTGTATATGCAGCGCGAACTGTTGGGTTTTCTGATGTGGCGCGACATCAAGATTCGTTATCGGCAGACGCTGCTGGGCGGCGTATGGGCGGTGCTGCAGCCGCTTATGGCTATGTTCGTTTTTACGTTCGTCTTCCATCGCCTGGCGGGTGTGAAGGGTGACCCCCAGGTGCCGTATGCCGTGTTCGCATTTGCCGGGCTTTCCGCGTGGACTTTTTTTTCGAATGCGCTGTCGCAGTCCAGCAACAGTCTCATCGCCAACCAGCAGATGGTAAAGAAGGTTTATTTCCCGAGGATATTTATTCCTCTTGGAACCATTGGCGCCATGCTTCTGGATCTGGTGCTCAGCCTGGCGCTGCTGGGCGTTTTGATGCTCTATTATCACGTGCCCTTATCGATCCATGCCCTGTTTTTGCCGCTTTTCATCGCGGGATCGTTATTTTCGGCGGCCGGATTGGGCATGATGCTGTCGGCTCTCAACGTAAGCTTTCGCGATGTAAAGTATGTTGTCCCGTTTTTGGTTCAAATGGGGATTTTTGTGACTCCGGTCATCTATCCGATTCGGCTCGTGCCGCAGAAATGGATCTTGCTTATGGGCCTGAATCCCATGGCGGGCATGGTCATCGGGTTTCGCTATGCGTTGCTCGGGAGCCCGGCATCGTGGGGCGTAATGGGACTTTCGCTCGCGGTCAGCGTCGTCGTGTTCGTGTCTGGGCTGTATATCTTCCGGCGCATGGAACGCCAGTTTGCGGACGTGATCTGATGCCGCCGATGATTGAAGTCAAAAGTCTTTCCAAGCAGTACCGTCTGGGGCACTCGGTGCGCCACACCGCGACGCTGCGGGAGCTAATGATGCGTGCGGTGACGTCTCCATTTAGCAAGCGAACGGAGCCCAAAAAAGTGTCGGAGAGCCACTTCTGGGCTCTGAAAGACATCAACTTCGAGGTAGGCGCGGGCGAGATCGTCGGCATCATCGGGGCGAATGGTGCGGGCAAGAGCACACTGCTCAAGATACTTTCCCGCATTACCGACCCCACCGAAGGTAGTGTGCGGTTGCGTGGGCGGATGGCGAGTCTGCTCGAAGTGGGAACGGGATTTCATCCGGAGTTAACCGGGAGGGAGAATATCTTCCTCAACGGCGCGGTTCTGGGGATGCGAAAAGCGGAGATTAAGGCAAAATTTGACGAAATTGTGGCGTTTGCGGAGATCGATAAATTCCTCGATACGCCGGTCAAGCACTACTCCAGCGGCATGAGCGTGAGATTGGGGTTCGCGGTGGCGGCACACTTGCAACCGGAGATCCTGATCGTGGACGAAGTACTCGCCGTCGGCGACATGGCCTTCCAGAAAAAATGCCTGGGCAAGATGAGCGAAGTGAGCAAGACCGGACGTACGGTGCTGTTCGTTTCACACAATATGGCGGCGGTCGAGAATCTTTGCCAGCGCGGCATTGTCCTCAAGCAGGGGCAGGTGATCTTCGACGGCGACGTGAAGCTCGCGGTTGGGCAGTACCTTGCGAACGCGCACAATTTCAGCGATGGAATTGGCCATGAAGTCGACCTGTCAGAAGCTCCGACACGAAAGCCCGAGCATACGGCCATGCTGCAAAAAGTGGAGCTGTTCAGCAACGATGGTGAAAGAGCGCCGCGGGCGGTCCGCGTCGGCGCACAACTGAAGTTAAAGCTGCATTTGAAGCTCCCGGAGGTGGTGCCAAACTTCCGTCTGGGGATTGGCTTCAACAGCCTCTTCGGTCAACGCGTGTTGACACTGTACTCGTCGTTCGACCCCCACGTCGACTACGACGTGCTTTCGGGTGAGTCGGTAGTGACCTGCGATATTCCGAGCTTGACCATGGTGCCCGGTGAGTATTTTGTATTCCTTTTTGTCGACTTTGGGCAGGAGCGGAAGGACGCCGTTGCAGACGCTTTCATGCTCAGCGTCCTGGAAAGCGATTACTACGGCACCGGCAAGGCTCCGTACAGCGGCGTCTTCGTTCTGCCGCACCGGTGGCAGGTGGAGCATACTGCGGGCGCATTGCTGACCCGTTAGCTTACGGCGTCGCCCATCTTCGCCAGATACTTATTCATTTCGGCTTCCATACCCCGCGCGACGGCGCTGACGCCGGGATCCCGCAGGATGAGTTCATGCTCGCCGGGTACACGGATGAGCTGCACCTTGCCGGTGATCCGCGAAGCCCAGCCGAGCGTTTTATCCCGAATACGCTGGAACGGTTGACGATCCAGGCGGAAGACGACGATGTCGCCGTTATAGATGGTTGGCTTGAAATCCTTGCCGGGCCAATAGCGTTCCGCCGCGATGGTCGTCAGACCCTTCCGGTGTTCCAGAATGTACAGGGCATCGCGCAACACGCGTCCATTGACCTCCGCACGGGTGGGCGGGACCGCTGGCAGGCCGTACCACTTGCGCGAAATCATCGCAAGTCGTTCGCGATTCGTCGTCTTGAGGAATCTGTCCAGGACTTTCGCGTAGTTTCGCAAACGAAACCTCGTGCGACCAATCGTATTTTCAACGGGCCAGACGTCCAGAATGAACAGCTTCCCAACCTCAAGGCCAGACATCTCCAGTTGGCGCGCCATTTCAAAAGCGATATGTGCGCCTTCGCAGTAGCCGGCCAGGAAGTACGGGCCTTCCGGTTGGACCTCGCGCATGGCTTCGATATACTCGCGGGCTTTATCTTCGTACTCCTGCTGCGTAAAGGGTACGAGCATGCCGTCGTTGTCCATGTTGGATTGCAAACCGTAGACGGGTATTTCGGATGAGATGGTACGCGAAAGGAACACAAACCCGAGCGCGTTGACGTTGGGGCGGGAGACACAGAAAATCGGCGGCTTCGTTCCGGAACGGCGTATCGGAACAACGGTCTTTATGCGATCGTGCTGCCGGCCCTGCAAATCGGCCGCGTGGGCGAGTGCGCCCAGCGTTGGCGACTCGAACAGCGAAGAGAGCCGGACGCGATAGCCGAGCGAATCGCTCAGGTTGGCGATCATGGCAGCAGCCATGAGCGAGTGTCCGCCGAGAGCAAAGAAGTCGTCTTCGAGGTGCACGGTATCGATGCCGAGAACCTCTTTCCAGATTTCGGCAAGGAGGACCTCCATGCGCACGCTAGGCAGGTGACCGGCGGTGTTGCTCGCGGAAACGACCAGAGGTGCGGGAAGCTTGCTCCGATCGAGCTTTCCGTTCGGCGTAAGGGGCAGGCTGTCGAGTTGAACGAAGGCTGCGGGCACCATGTAGTCGGGCAGCTTCGCTTTCAAACTGAGGCGCAGACTCGGCGCATCCAGCGATTCTGAAGACACAATATAGGCAACGATCCGTGGATCGCCGATAGTGTCTTCTCGCACGATCACCGTGGCTTCAGTCACGCCGGGCAGAGCCGCAAGCGCCACTTCAATTTCTCCGAGTTCAATGCGGAATCCGCGAACCTTGACTTGATTGTCAAGTCGGCCCAGGTACTGCAATTGGCCGTCCTCAGTCCATCGGCAAAGGTCTCCGGTGCGGTACATCCGGGCGTCGGGCTCCGAGACAAATGGGTTCGGGACGAAGCGCTCGGCGGTGCGCTCGGGTTGGCCAAAGTAGCCGCGCGCCAGGCCGTCGCCCGCAAGGTAAAGCTCACCGGGTACGCCATCCGGCTGCAATCTGCGCTGGCGGTCTAGAACGAAGGCCTGAGTATTTGCGATGGGCGTCCCAATCGTCACGGGAACCCCGCGGGAAACCGGCGTGAAAGTTGAGTAGGTCGTGTCTTCGGTGGGACCGTAGAGGTTATAAACCTGCGTGACGTGACTCTTGAGATAGATCTGTTCTACCAGGTCGTCGCGCAATGCCTCGCCGGCCAGATTGACGGTTCTGACGCTGTCGGGCACGCCGCCCGAGCGCACCAGCTCGGCGATCGCGGATGGGACCGTGTTGATGAGCGTGACCTGGCTGCGGGCTTCGACACTCGGCAAATATAGAGCGTTTTCTACCACTACGATTGCGCCCCCGCTGCTGAGAGTGACGAAGATCTCAAAGACCGACAGGTCAAAACAAACAGACGTCGAGAACAGCACCCCGGAAAGCTCGTCGGCGGTGTAGACGGTTCGCGCCCATGTAACGAACGTGGTCGCGGAGCGATGCTCGATCGCCACTCCTTTTGGCCTTCCAGTAGAACCGGAGGTGAAGAGCACGTAAGCGAGGTTCGACTCAGAGGTCTGTGCGTTCGGGTTGCCTACGGCCTGCTGGTCGAGGACGCCTCGGTCGGCATCGAGCAGGATCCGTTCGCCGGCACCGGAGGGAAGCTGATCGGCAAGAGCGGTTTGTGTCAGTACGACCGCGGCGTGTGCATCCTCCAGAATGCACTCGATGCGCTCTCTGGGGTACATGGGATCGAGTGGAACGTAGGCACTGCCGGACTTCAGAATGCCAAGTACGCCGACGAGCAGGTCAAGATTGCGCTCACAGTAGATGGCGACGGGCACGTCCGGCCCCGCGCCCCGACCCTGCAGATAGTGGGCGACCTGGTTGGCGCGCGCGTTCAACTGTGCATAGGTCAGCTTCGCGGAACCGCATATGCAGGCGAGAGCGTTAGGCGAGCGCATTACCTGCAGCTCGAAAAGCTTATGCAGCGTTGTTGCCGGATTCTTGACCGGGGTGGACGCACCACCACCCCACAGCCGTTCGAGTTCTACAGCGGTGAGCAGAGGAAGGTCGTGCGCTGGTCGATCTTCGCTATCTGTAGCTGTTTCAGCAACTCCTTCGAGCAACACGCGGAAGTGGTCCAGCATGCGTTCCATCGTGCTGGCGTTGAAGAGATCAGTGTTGTAATTAAACGTTGCCGTGAGACCACGCGGATGCTCGGACAGGTTGAGCAGCAAGTCCATCTGCGAAGTATCGGTGGTAGTGCCGAAACCGGAGATCTCGAGTCCTGCGACTGCGCCCTTGTCTGAAGGTGTGTTCTGCAGGACGAGCATAACTTGATAGAGCGGGCTGCGGCTGCTATCCCGAACCGGGTTAATGGCTTCGACGAGCCGTTCAAACGGCACATCCTGGCGGGCATAGGCTTCCACCGTTGTTCGGCGCACCTGGGCGAGCAGATCGCGGAAGGTTATCCGGTCGCCGACCTTCGCCCGCAGGGCCAGCGTATTCACGAACAGACCGATCAGGCTCTCGGTGTCGCTGTGGGTACGGCCGGCAATGGCCGTGCCGACGACGATGTCTTCCTGCCCGGAATAGCGCGACAGCAAGACATAGAACGCGGACAGCAACGTCATAAAAAGAGTCGCGCCCTCGCCCTGGCCTAACGTCTTGAGCCGCTCCAGAAGATCGAGCGAAAGATCGATGGAGCACCGTGCTCCGCGAAAGGTCTGAATTATGGGCCTCGTGCGATCGGTGGGCAGGTCGATCGAAGGCGGAGCGTCACGCAGGTGCTCCTTCCAGTAAGCCAGTTGGGCGTCGAGCGAGGGGCCTTCGAGATGGGTTCGCTGCCACAAAGCGTAATCGACGTATTGCAGGGGAAGGGGCGGCAGCGGCGAAGGCTGGGCGGCCGAGTAAGCCGCATACAGAGCGCAGAACTCGCGGCGAAGGATACCGGACGACCAGCCATCGATCGCGATGTGATGCGTGCTGAGCACCAGTACATGGTCCTCGTCGGCAAGCTTGACAAGACGGGCCCGGAACATCGGACCGTGCTGTAGATCGAACGGCAGGTGCGCCTCTACGCTGGCGACGCGGCGCGCCTGCGACTCGCGTTCATACTCCGGCAGAGTGGTCAGGTCGTCGACGGTAAACGAGCAAGGTCCGGGCGGCGCCACCACCTGAGCGGGTGCCCCGTGGTCCATCACATAGGTGGTACGTAACACCTCATGGCGAGAGACAATCTCTGCCAGAGCGTCCGTCAAGGCCCTGCGGTCCAGCGCGCCCCGCAGCCGCCATTTGAACGCGACGTTGTACATCGAACTGCCGGGCTCCAACTGATCGAAGAACCAGAAGCGCTGCTGGCCAAAGGATAACGGCAGCCGCGATGGGCGGTTGGCAGTTGAAATCGGCACAAGAGCGGAGCCGGAATCCGCCGGCTGCACCGCTTCCAGAAGTCGGGCGAAAGCCTCGAGCGTCGTGTGCGCAAAGATGGCCACAAGCGGGATGACGACCAAAAAGTGCTGCCGCACACGAGACACCATCTGGGTCGCCAGAAGCGAATGACCGCCGAGCGCGAAGAAATCGTCTCCTCGGCGCACACAGGGCACCCTAAGGATGTCCGACCAGATTTCGGCTAGAAGGATTTCGATCCGGGTACTGGGTAGATCGCCGGTAGTTCCTGGCTCGGCGACAAGGGGCGCAGGGAGCTTGCCGCGATCGAGTTTTCCATTGGGCGTAAGCGGCAGCCTGTCGAGCTGAACGAAGGCTGCGGGAACCATGTACTCGGGCAGGGTGCTACGCAGACGGACGCGAAGGGCTTCGTGGTCGAGGGGGGACGTGGCGGAGATGTAGGCAACGAGTCGCTTGTCGCCCGGCACATCCTCCCGAACCACGACCGCCGATTCGATCACATCGGGCTGCTCGCCAAGCGCAACTTCTATCTCACCCAGTTCGATGCGGAAGCCACGGAGCTTGACCTGGTTATCCAGCCGACCCATGTAGTGGAGATGCCCGTCCGTGGCCCACCGGCAGAGGTCGCCGGTCCGATACATGCGGGCATCGGGCGCGGTACTGAAAGAGTTGGGCACGAAGCATTCCGCGGTCCGGTCGGGTTGGCCGTAGTAGCCGCGGGCCAGACCGTCACCGGCCAGGTAGAGTTCGCCGGGTACGCCGACGGGCTGCATACGGCGCTGGCGATCGAGGACGTAGGCCTGCGTATTCGCGATGGGGACGCCGATGGTAACCGTGGTTCCGCGCAGTACCGGAGTAAAGGTGGAGTAGGTAGTGTCCTCGGTCGGTCCATAAAGGTTGTAGACCTGGATGACATGAGTTTTGGCGTAGATTTGCTCTACCAGATCGTCGCGCAGGGCTTCACCAGCCAGGTTGACGGTTCTGACGCTGTCGGGCACGCCGCCCGAGCGCACCAGCTCGGCGATGGCGGATGGCACCGTATTGATAAGCGTTACCTCATCGCGGGCCTCGAGGGTGGGCAGGTACAGGGCGTTTTCGGCTACAACGACGGCCCCGCCGCTGCTGAGGGTGACGAAGATTTCGAAGACCGACAGGTCGAAGCAGACGGAGGTGGAGAATAGCACGCCTGCGAGCTCGTCGGCGGTATAGACGGTACGGGCCCACGCGACAAAGGTGGTGGCCGAGCGGTGTTCGAGCGCCACGCCTTTGGGCCTGCCGGTGGAGCCGGAGGTAAACAGCACATAGGCGAGGCTCGAGGAGGTTGTCCGCGCATTTGGATTGTTGGCAGGTTGCAGGGCGATGCTGTCCCAATCCGCGTCGAGCAGGATGCGCTCTCCAGCGGATGCGGGGAGCTGATCGGCGAGCGAAGACTGGGTGAGGACCACGGTGGAATGCGCGGCCTCAACGATGTGTTCGATGCGCTCGCTGGGGTACATGGGATCGAGCGGCACATACGCGCTACCGGACTTCAGGATGCCAAGGATGCCCACCAACAGGTTCAGGTTGCGCTCGCAGTAGATGGCGACGGGAACGTCCGGCCCCGCGCCACGAGCCTGTAGATAGTGCGCGACCTGGTTAGCTCTTGTGTTCAGTTGCGCGTATGCCAGCCGCGAAGTGCCTGCGACGCAGGCCAACGCGTTTGGCGAGCGTTCTGCCTGACGTTCGAAGAAGCCATGCAGGCAGGCTTCCGGGCTCATGACCGGCTCGCCAGCTCCGCCGCTCCAGAGTTGCTGAAGCTCGCCGGCGGTGAGCAGGGGCAGGTCGTGCGCGGGGGTGGCTGGGTTCTGGGCGGCGCTTTCAACAATGCTTTCCAGCAACACGCGGAAGTGGCCCAGCATGCGCTCCATGGAGGCGGCGTCAAAGAGGTCGGTGTTGTAATTGAAGGTCGCCGTGAGACCACGCGCATGCTCGGACAGGTTGAGCAGCAAGTCCATCTGCGAAGTTTCGGTGGTAGTTGCGAAACCCGAGATCTCGAGTCCTGCGACTAAGCCCTTGTCTGACGGTGCGTTCTGTAGCACCAGCATGACTTGATAGAGGGGGCTGCGGCTGCTGTCGCGGATCGGATTGATCTCTTCCACCAGGCGCTCGAACGGCACGTCCTGATTTGCGTAGGCGTTTACGGTGGTTTCGCGTACCTGGGCGAGCAGGTCGCGGAAGGAGATGTGGTCGCCTACCCTGGCGCGCAGGGCGAGCGTGTTTACGAACAGGCCGATCATGCCTTCGGTGTCACTGTGCGTGCGTCCGGCAATGGCTGTTCCAATAACAATGTCCTCTTGGCCGGAGTATCGCGAAAGCAGCACGCTGAAGGCGGACAGGAGGGTCATGAAAAGGGTGACGCCCTCTTGGTGGCCGAGCCTCTTCAGCGACCCCAGTACTTCCTGGCTAAGTTCGAGCGAACACCGTGCTCCTTGGAAAGTCTGTATTGCTGGCCGGGGCCGGTCGGTGGGCAGCTCGACGGAGGGAGGAGCATCGCGAAGATTTTCCTTCCAGTAGGCAAGCTGCGTTTCGAGCGCTTCGCCTTCGACGTGGGTTCGCTGCCAAACAGCGTAGTCGGCGTATTGCAGCGGAAGAGGAGCCAGAGGGGAGGGGCGCCCGGACGCGAAGGCTGAGTACAACACGGAGAACTCGCGGCGCAAAATACCCGCCGACCATCCGTCAGTGGCGATGTGGTGTGTGCTGAGCACGAGCACATGATCGTCATCGTCGAGCTTGATGAGACGCGCGCGAAAGAGCGGCCCGTGCTCAAGATCGAGCGGCATTCGCGCTTCGAGGCCCACCAGCAGGCGCGCCCTTGATTCCCGCTCGTTCGGTGCCAGCATGCTCAGGTCATCAATCGTCAGCGGGCAGGAGGCTGGAGCTGCGATGACCTGCACGGGGCTAGCCCCCTGCGTGACATAGGTTGTCCGAAAGACTTCGTGCCGGGCCACTATTTCGTCGAGCGCGCCGGTCAGTGCGATGTGATCCAAAGAGCCGCGTAGGCGCCACCTGGGAGTGACGTTGTACATCGAGCTGCCAGGGTCCAGTTGCTGGAGGAACCAGAGCCGCTGCTGCGCAAAGGAAAGCGGGATCGGGCGGCCACGGTCCGCCGGGCGGAGCGCGGCCGCAGTCGAAGTGCGGCTGCTCGCGGTGATTTCTTCGATAGCGGCAGCCAGTCCGGCGACGGTGGGCGTCTCAAATAATGCGCGCAGCGGAAGCTCAACCTCGAAGGTGCGGCGGATGCGTGAGACCACTTGCGTGGCCAGAAGCGAGTGGCCGCCGAGAGCGAAGAAGTTCGCT
>JBBRNF010000004.1:0-311416 GCA_038230455.1 Terriglobales bacterium | reverse complement strand
AACATCCCTCCGGTGTCTCATGAACCGTCGCCATCCAGGCGACAACTCATGATCCAAGATCCGGCGGTGGCCTACTTTTACTCCGCCAGAGCGCACCGCTCGCGCGGCGCACTGTGGCCTAGTTTTGCACCGGCGCTCATAGCTGCATCGCTCATACTCTGATCTGAAGAGGTCAGTGAACCTTGAGGGAAGTCCACTCCCTAGCCTTGCGGAGGTGAAGACCGAGCTTGCAGCCGCCTTGACCGGCGGCCAGCTGATGATCACCAAGGTCAACTCCGAAGGCGACATCGAGCAGTTGCTCGATCAGGACGGCCAGCTCAAACTTCGCACTCCCTACAACCTCTTTATTGGGGGGCAGATCCTTGATCGTGGCATCACGATCAACAATCTCATTGGCTTTTATTATGGCCGAAATCCGAAGAAATTCCAGCAAGACACGGTTCTCCAGCATTCCCGAATGTACGGAGCGCGGTCGATGAATCAGCTTGCCGTTACGCGCTTTTACGCACCGCAGAACGTCTACCAGATCATGCGGAACATTCATGGGTTTGACGCAGCGCTTCGTGACGCTTTCGAAAGTGGCGCGCACGAGCGGGGCGTGTATTTCATCCAGAAAGACCCCGCAAATCGTGTGGTGTCGTGTTCTCCGAACAAGCTCATGTTCTCTCAGATCGTTAGCATCAGACCTGGCCGGCGCCTGCTGCCGGTTGGATTTCAAACCATCTCAAAGACAAACGGCGCGAAGACTTTGCAGAGTCTGGACTGCCTCATCGAGCAATTAGGGGATAGCGCGACCGCGCCGCTCTATATCCCTGTTGAGTCCGCGTTGGACTTGCTTACCTCCGCATACTCCTTGCTTGAGTTTGAAATAGACGGAGAGGACGAGCGCGAGGCCCACATTGCTGCTCTCGAACACTTGTCGCGAACAAGCCTTGATGCGGAGCATCAAGGCAAAACACTCCTTCTCACGGCGAGAGATCGAAACGTTCGTCGGTATAGAGAAGAAGGTCGATTCTCCAACGCACCCGATACAAAGCAGCAAACTGACATGGCGCGCCTTCATGCAACTCAGATCCCCGTCCTGATGCTCCTCCGTCAGAACGGGAAGGAGGCGGATGGGTGGCGAGATTTGCCTTTCTGGTGGCCGGTGATTGTGACGCCAGACAAAGCAATTACGTCGGTGTTTGCTTCTGCGACGCCCGGAACACCATAGCGATGTAGCTCTGAGCGTAGGCCTTTCTGAAGTCGTTACGCTTGGCGAACTGGCTCTGATTACAGCGGACTACTAAACGGGGGTGCCGACATAGGAACGAGGAGTGAGACTTAGCTTCTCGCATAGTGGCCTCTGAGGACATACACCTTAGGGTCGGATGCAAATTTGAAAGGCGATAACGCAGGGATTTCTCCGCCGACCCTATCTGCGACCATAAGTTAGCCCTGAGTTATGAAGAAGGGTGTTTCGACTCTTTGATTCGTAGTCTTGACTTCGATGAAGACGGGCTCTCCGGCAGAGTCATCGAGAAGGACGCGCCACGACCGGCGCAGAGATCCGAGCTTTCGGAGAGGATGCCTCTGAAATCCAAGCCTCTAGGACATCCGTGAATTCTCTGGTGGCACTAGGTCTGTCACATCTACTCATACTCAATTTTCCGCATAAAACGCCGTTCTGAGCTTAACTGAATCTATAAGTACTGTGTAATCAATGAGTTGGCGGTCGGAAAGTGTCTCGAACTGGAGTATTCCTTTTTACGGGCACCGCCGGGCGACGATTCCACACTGTCCGAATGCCGTCTCGGCATCTGATCGGAGTCCAGCGAGAAGTCCGATTCCGTGCGCATGAAAGCCCGCTTTATCTCTGATCCGAGCTTTTGGAGAGAATGCGCCCGAACCAGAAATCTCTTGGAGAATCGTCATTTCTCCCGCGTCATTTACACCTTCGTGTATCCAACGTTTGGCGCAATAACTACATTTCAGGTCGACCTCCAAATATAAGTCCTCTGCAATCAATAACATGGCGGAGAGAGTGGGATTCGAACCCACGTTACCTTGCGGTAAACACGCTTTCCAAGCGTGCGCCTTCAGCCACTCGGCCATCTCTCCCTATGCTCGCGCGGAGCAACTTTCAGAATCTACCACACGCTCGCAAACCGCACTTTGCCAGCGAAAATCGGGGACGCGGCAGAATGATTTCCACCCCGCGTTCCTTATCTTACAGGGTATTTCAGTGCAGTGGAGGGTCCGGTCGTGGAGGGCCCGGTCGTCGAGGGTCCGCCAGTAGAGCGTCGGGATCAGGCGCACAGACGCGCGATCCCGCCCACGCCCAACTCCAACTGCAAAGACACCAGCGGGGCGACTGCGAGCAGTTGCCGGTAGACTGCGTCCTCCCACTTCCTCTTTCAGCGATCTGCACGGCAGGGCAACAAGGAAACAACGCAACAATCGGCCCGCAGTTTTTTGCTCCACCAAGCTTGCGCTGGTCTGACAACCCAAGTTGCTGACCGGTCAGATTGCAGAGGCCACTTAGACTTTCGCGAAACCAGGCATTATTAAATCTATTGAGCATCTTTACGCGGATAATGCACGCCGATCAGGAGGCCGCGAACGCGGCCTCCTGACTCGATCTAGGCAGCGGTGCTTAGAGCTGATCCTAACTCTTTAATATGCTTGGCGTTGGCCGTGTCTTCATTGCCGGCAACTGCTATTGTTTCTTTGCCCAGCTTATGAAGAATGGCCTTGATTGCTTCTCCATCCAGTTGGGGGGCCTGCAGAAGCTTCTTCAGCTTCCCCAAATCGGTGGTGACCCGCTTGACGCCCTCATGATCATGCTTGGAAAGATATTCCTCCCAGCCTTCAACATTGCTCACAGCTTTTTCTACTGTGAAAGCCTTGGCGCCCTGCTTGATTGCGTGAAGTGTGGTTTCAAAACGTGTGGTCGACATTCGATCTCCTCAGTTTCTTGTATTAGGCAGGTACTTCGAACGACCTACTGCAGACCTTCGATGCAGAGATCACATCGTCACATGGCCTGGTTGGCTTTAAGATTCGGCCGGCAAAACAATGACCAACCATTTTCGAGCGTATCGAACTCACCGTTTTGCGTAATTATTTACTCCCCGCTGCACACAACAGCGTGCCTGCGAAGAACTGAGCTAACCATTATTTTATGAACAACCCCATTTTTTAGTCTCCAAGAAACTAAGCGTCCCGCCACCCAGACTTGCATCTCAATTACCGCGGTGCTTGGACTCGCATCCTGATCCCTCGGAGTCGAAGCGTGGAAGGTCGCGTGCTTTTCACGTAAGGTTACGGGATGCGGGTATTGATTGTGGAAGACGAGCCCCGGTTGGCAGACAACATCGCGACAGCCCTGCGCGATGGGCCCGGTTACGCCGTCGATCTGACCGCGGACGGGCAGGAAGCATTGTTTCTCTGCGGCACTCGCAACTACGACCTGGTGGTGCTGGACCTGATGATCCCAAAGCTCAGCGGCCCGGATGTCGTGAGCCGGCTACGCTCCGCGCATAACGCCACACCCGTGCTGGTGCTCACCGCCGTCAGCGATAAATACACGACCATCGATCTGCTCAACCGGGGTGCGGACGATTACATGACCAAGCCGTTCGACCTGGGCGAGCTTATCGCACGGGTCCGCGCCCTCATCCGGCGTGGCAAAGGCGCGGCGCAGGCGGTCCTCTGCTTCGGAGTCCTTCGCCTCAATACGGCGGAGCAGACGGTCACAAGCGGCGCGGAGGCGGTCGATCTCTCGCCTACCGAGTACCGCATCCTCGAATACCTCATGCACAGACCGCGCGTCATTGTTTCCAAGCGCGAGCTCCTGGAGCACCTCTACGACTTCACCTGGGAGCATCACTCGAACGTCATCGAAGCGCATGTATCGAACCTGCGCAGGAAGCTGCGCTTGACCACGGATGTGGCCGTGCTTGAGACCTTGCGCGGTCGCGGCTATCGACTCAGCGCGGAGACTTCGCTATGACGCGCCCTGCGGTGAAGCCACACTCGCTAATCCGGCGCACCATGTTGATTGTCCTGACTGCTGAACTGCTGTGCGCGCTCGCGTTTGCGGGCACCGCCCTGTGGCATGAGCGTGTGGCGCGGCTGCACGCCTTCGACGAGATGCTGCAGGGACGCTCGGATTCGCTGCTCGGGGCCATTCAGGACGCCGAAGACCCAGCGGACAACGTGACCATCGACCCCACAGAACTGCGTCTGCCCGGAAGCGATGTCTATGCGGTGTACAACCTGGGCGGAAGGCTCCTCGGGGCGTCGAAGGACGCTCCCGCGGAGTTGATCGAGCGACGGCAGAAAGGCTTCTCCACACGCGCCTCCGGCCTCGGGGCGTACCGCGTCCTGGAGCGAAACGGTATGCGCGTGATCGACCGCGCCGAGACCGGTGGCGTAGGTCTGCGGCGTCCGGTCACCATCGTCTACGCGGCGCCGCGCGCCCGCCTTTGGCGCCAGGTGTTGGTCGCGGCGAAGTTCTACATGCTCATCAGCCTCGGTTTGCTGGCACTCACCGCGGCCTTGCTGGTCGTTCTGCTTCGGCGGGAGCTGCGCCCGATTGAGGAGTTGGCGGCACAGGCGTCCGGCCTTTCCACCAGCGCCTTGCACTTTGAGGCCCCGGGGGCGGCGTTGCGGGTGAGCGAGCTGGCACCGCTGGCGCGAACGCTCTCGACCGCCATGGACAGCGTGCGGCAGGCATTCGATAAGGAACGGCGCTTCGTCAGCGATGCCGCTCATGAGCTGAAGACCTCGGTTGCGGTCGTGCGCTCGACCATCCAGGTGCTCACCATGCGGCCGCGCTCTGCGGAGGAATACGCGACCGGGCTGGACCGCCTGCTGCGGGACAATGAGCGCGTAGAGGATCTGGTCTCCCGCATGTTGACGCTGGCCCGGATGGAGCAGCAGGGCGAGCGGGAGGCGATGCAGATCGATCTGGGAGAAGCTGCGCGCAGCACGCTGAACAAGCTCGCTCCGTTTGCCGAAGCACGGTCGGTGGGTCTGACGCTCGACGCCGACACGGGCGCACGCGTACGACTTTCGCCCGAGGAGGCCGATGTGCTGATCGGGAACCTGGTGGTGAACGCAGTCCAGCACAGTGCGGCGCGATCGACCGTTCAGATTCAAGTGAAGCGAGCGGACGGCGCGGCGCTGCTGTCCGTGCGGGATACCGGAGCAGGCATTGCCCCGGAAGCCCTGCCTCACATCTTCGAACGCTTCTTTCGCGAAGACCCTTCGCGCAGCCGAGACACGGGCGGCGCAGGTCTGGGGCTGGCCATCTGCGAATCCATCGTGCGCGCGGCCAAAGGTAAAATTTGGATGAAAAGCGCACCCGGCATCGAGACGGTGGCTTCGGTATCCTTCAGTCTGGTTTAACTTCGCGCGGTGACACTGGAGCTCTGCCTTCTGTCGCTGGACAGGCGCGAGGCAAAGGAGACTTATGCAACTCTTTCGGAAACATCTCGTTTCAATGTGCGGTGGTGCCTTGCTCGTTGCTTCGGCGACCGCGGGGTTTGCTCAGCAGCAGCCCTACCAGGTTTTGGATCACTGGAAAGTAGGCGGGACGGGCGGCTGGGACTACCTCCTGGCTGACCCCGCCGCGCACCTGCTGTACATCACCCACGGGCCTCGGGTCGAAGTGGTGGACACGACCACCGGCAAGAGCGTGGGCGCGGTCACGGGAATGAAGAGCACGCACGGTGTCGCATTGAACCCGGATGGCAAGGTGGGCTACGCCAGCGACGGTGCAGGCAACGCGGTTGTGGTGTTCGATCGCACCACGTTTGCGACCATTGCGACGGTGCCCGCTGGAACCAATCCCGACGGCATCACGTTCGAGCCTGTGACCAACACGGTGTGGGCGTTCAATGGACGCAGCAAGAACGTGACGGTCATCGACCCAGCCAGCAACACCGTTGTCGCGACCATTGCTCTCCCAGGCAAGCCGGAGTTTCCGCAGCCGGATGGCAAGGGCAATATATTCGTCAACATTGAAGATAAAAACAGCATTGTGGCCCTCGATGCCAAGGAAAAGAAGATGACCGGAACGTGGCCGCTGACCGGATGCGAGTCACCCTCGGGCCTTGCCATCGATCACGAACATGAGCGCGTGTTCGCGGTGTGTGACGGCAAGAAGATGGCGGTCGTGGACACGAAAGCGGGCAAGCAGATCGCCTCAGCCGACATCGGAGAAGACCCTGACGCTGCCGGTTACAACGCCAAGGATGAGCTCGCTTTCAGCTCCAACGGGGATGGCACGCTCAGCGTCGTCGACACAGCGCACGGCTTCAAGACCATCCAGACCGTAAAGACAGCCAAGGGAGCCCGGACCATGTCTTACGACGAAAGCACGGATCGCTTGTACCTGATCACGGCGGAATACGGCGCGGCACCCGCAGCAACGGCGGCGGTTCCGCATCCGCGCCCAACCATCGTGCCGGACACTTTCACGGTGGTGGTGGTTGGCCGCAAATAGCCGGCGGTAATCAGGCGGCAGCGGTAATCAGGCGGAAGCGGTTGTCAAACCGAGAGAGCCGTGGGCCGCTGGTCTGCTGCTCACTGTATCCGGCCGGGGATATCGTCAACAAGGAACGGCCCGCATGTTGGCGGGCCGTTTTTCTGTGTCGTGGGCATCAGGCGCTTTGCTTCTCTGGCGCGTGGTGCCGGGTGAGCAGATAGTAGATCACCGGTGTCACGATCAGGCTCAGGAACATGGATACCGCCACGCCCCCGATCACAGCGATGGCGAGTGGTTGCAGCATCTCGGAACCCGCGCCCAGAGCGAGTGCCAGCGGAAGCATGCCGGTAACGGCTGCAAGTGCCGTCATCAGGATAGGTCGCAGGCGCCGCTGGGCCGCCATCCGCATTGCATCGAGCGCGTTGACGCCTTCGGCGCGGAAGCGCTCGTCGGCGTCCAGCAGAAGAATTCCATTCTTGGCGACAATGCCGATCACCATGATGAGACCCATGAACGACGCCACGTTGAAGCTCTTGCCTGTGATCAAAAGCGCGAACACGACGCCCGCGATCGACAGTATCGACGAAGTGAGAATGGCGAAAGGCGCAGCGAAGTTGCGGAACTCTGTCAGCAGAACGCCGAATACCAGCACCAGCGCCAGCAGAAGAACGCGCAGCAGGTCGGCAAAGGACTTTTGCTGCTCCTGGTAGGTGCCGCCATACTCGATCCGCACACTGGCGGGCAGGTGCATGGCCGTGACCTGCGCCTGCACTTTCTTGATCGCGGTGCCGAGATCCGAGCCCTCCAGGCGCGCGGTCACAACCGCCAGCCGCTGCAGGTTTTCGCGGCGAATTTCATTCTGAGGCGGAAGCTGTGTCATGTCCGCCATGGAACCAAGCGATGCGGTGTGGCCTGTCGCGCTGTTGAACACCGTGTCGCGGATCGTCTCGAGCGATAGCCGCGACTCGTCGCCCAGCCGCACGCGCACCGTGTACGGTCGCCCATTCGCAATCACCGGGTCATTCACGGTCACGCCATCCAGAATGGAAGTCGCGTCTTCAGCAACTTCCATGGGCGTGAAGCCGAAACGAGCGGCCAGACCGGGATCAACGGCGAAGTCGGATGCTGGTCCGCTCAGCGTGTTGTCGATGCCATTTTCGACATCCACCACACCGGGGATCTTTTTGATCACGTCCCCAACGCGTGGCGCGATTTCATTCAGCAGCGCGGGATCGGGCGCAAAGAGCTTGATCTGGATCGGTTGCGGCGCATTGGACAGATCGTCGATCACATCCTGCAGCACCTGCGGAAACTCGACCGCGATCTCCGGCTCGCTGCGAGCGATCCGCCCGCGAATATCCGCGATCACCTCATCGATTGCGCGGCTGCGGTCGTTCTTCAAACGCACCGTAAAGTCCCCGGAGTTGGCTTCGGTGACTGCGGCCAGCCCCATTTGCAGTCCGGTGCGGCGGCTGGTACTGTCCACCTCCGCCGTGTCGTGCAGAATCTGTTCGATGTGATCCAGCACGCGATTGGTGGAAGCAAGGGAGCTGCCGGCGGGCATCACATAATCGATGATGAATCCACCCTCATCCATCTCCGGCAGCAGGTCGGAGCCGAGCGAGCTGTAGGTGAAGTACGCTCCGCAAACCAGCAGCAGGCAAACCACGCCCAGCCACACGGGCCTCGTCAGCGACCAGTCCAGCGCGCTCCGGTGCCAGCCCAGTATGCGGCCCAGAAAGCGCCCTGGCTTGGGGTGGGCAGCCGCGTGGGCATCCGCCTCGGCGGCCGGAGTGACTTCCGCAACGGCCGTCTCGCGAGGCGCCTTCAAGAGCAGCAGCGCAAGCGCCGGCGTCCAGCTTACGGCCAGAAGTAACGACGTCAACAGCGAAACGGTCATGGTGATGGCGAGCGCGCGGAAGAAGCTGCCCGTCACCCCGGTCACGGCTATCAGAGGCAGAAACACCACCACCGGCGTAATCGTCGATCCGATCAGCGGGCGCGAAATCTCGTGCAACGCCTTGCGTATGGCTTCCACCGGCCCTTCGCCCGAGTCGCGGTGCAACACAATGTTTTCGACCACCACGATCGCATCGTCGATCACCAGCCCGATCGCTGCGGCCAGACCGCCCAGGGTCATCAGGTTAAAGCTCTCCCCGATCACCCACATGACCAGTACCGTCACCGCTACCGTAACCGGAATCACCAGCCCCGCGATCAGCGAAGAGCGCCAGTCGTGCAGGAACAGAAACAGCACAACGCAAGCCAGCACCAGGCCAATCACGATCGCATCCCGCACGCTGCGGATGCTTTCCCGTACGATCTGTGACTGGTCGTAGAACGGCGTAAGCTTCACACCGGGCGGCAGCTTGGCGCGCAGCGCTTCCACCTCAGCGGCCACGCCATCGGCCACGCCGACAGTGTTGCTGCTGGGTTGGCGTGTGAGAGTGAGCAGTACGGCTGGCTTCCCGTTCGCCGTCACTACCGTGTAGTGCGGCTGCGTCGCGGGCACCACATCCGCCACATCGCTCACGCGCACCGGCGCGCCACCTGCGGTGGTCTTGACTGTGAGCTGCTTGAGGCCGTCCGTGTCGTGGGCCTGCGCCCCCACCAGCGCCAGCACAAGCTGATGGTTCTGCTCGTACAGACCCGGTGAGTCGATGATGTTGGAGCTTTGAATGGAGTTGGTAAGGTCGAGGATCGTCACGCTCGCCGCCTGCATCTTGGCCAGATTCGGGACGACGTGAAACTCTGGCACTTCTCCACCCTGCACGGTCACGATACTGACGCCGTTGACGCGGTTCAACGGCGGCTTCAGGTCATACGTCGCAATTTCCCAAAGCGCTGTCTGCGAAAGCGTGTCGGACGTGAGGCTGTAGCCAAGGATCGGAAACGTTGCAAAGGTGAGACGGTTGGTCGTGAGCTTCGCCGTAGCGGGTAGCGTCTGCTGGACCTTGCTCAGCGCGGCGTCGACCAGTTGCAGCGTCCGGAACATGTCATTCGACCAGTCGAAGAACAGGCTTACTTCGGCCGATCCGCGGCTGGTGGTCGAACGCACGGTGGTCAGCCCCGGTACGCTGTTCACAGCGTCTTCGACAGGTTTGGTGATCGTCACCTGCATCTGCTCGACCGGCATCACACCGTTCTCGATGCCAATCACGACGCGTGGAAAATCGGTCTCTGGAAACACCGCGATCGGTACTTTGAAGTACGCGTAAATACCCGCTGCCGTCAGCGCCACGGCGAAAAAGATAATCGTACGCACCGATCGCGCCAGCCAGAACGTAGCCGCCGCCGGGGTCTCCTGAGGATCTGAAGTCGAAGCCGGGCTGCCCATCAGTTCTTTTCCTCGCCGCCGGCCTTGGCTGCCCCAACCGTCACCTTCGTGCCATCGTCCAGCCCGTAGCCGCCGTCCGTGATGACGTTATCGGTCTCGGCAAGACCGCTCGTGATCTGCACTTTTTCCGGTGTCCGGATTCCTACTTTCACGGTACGTTTTTTCGCCTTGCCGTCCGCATCGATCACCATCACGCTGGTCCCGCCGTCTGTCGCAGGAAGCAGTGCCCCAGCCGGAATCTGCAGGGCGTCTTCGACCGTCACACCTTGCATCTCCGCATGGACAGGTGTTCCCACCTTGAAGCTGCCTTTCGCGTTCGCCAGCTTCAACCACACCTCCACCGTCGTCGATCCCGGATCGAGTGCCGGGCTGATAAAGGAAACCGTCGCGTCCACCGGATCGTCCACACCGGCAACGTGAATCTCCGCATGGCCATTGAGCTTGAGCTTCTGTGCGCTGGCCTGAGCGATATGCAGCTTGGCCAGCAGAGACGATGTGTCCATCACGGTCAGCACGGTGGTTCCGGCGTTGGCCATTTCACCGGGGAAAAGTGGCCGTTCGGTTACGACGCCGTCGATAGGGCTGCGCAGGTTGGCATAGCTCACCTGCGCTTCCGCACTGAGGTTGCGTCCCTTGGCGGAGCTGAGCTGTCCCTGGGCCGCCTTCGCGTCAGAGTTCTGCGTCACCCCGCGGACCGACTCCGCGTGTTTTACCGCCACGTCGTACGCTACCTGCGCCTGCACCGCGGCGGCGTAGGCTGTGTCGGCGTCGCGGCCGGAAAGCGCACCCTGCTGGAAGAGCCGCTTGCGTTCGTCGGAGGTGCGCGCAGCAACGTCGCGGCTGCTTTTCGCCTGGGCCACGTCGAGTTCCGCTTTCTGCACCGCCTCGGGGATCGTGGCGCGAGTCGCGGTCGCATAGGCCGCCTCGGCGGAGGCCACCGCACCTCGTGAGTCCAGCGCGGACCCCTGCAGATCGCGGTCTTCGAGCGTAACCAGCAGTTGGCCTTTGCGAACATGTGCACCGCGCTGCACGTATTCGGCGCGAATAGGCGAGCTGATGCGGGAGGCCATTGCCGCCTGTGCGAGCGGGGCCAGCACGGCATCGGCATTGACTTCTTCCGAGATCGCACCGCGCATGGGATGTTGCGCCTGAACCGCAACCGCTACCTCCGGCGCCTCCTCTTCCTTCTTCTTGCAACCGCTCTGCGGCAGCAAAGCCGCAGCCAGAAGCACTGTTGCAATCAGACTGGTTCGCGTGGCTTGCTTTTGCGTCACAAGGCGATCTGCCATTGCTTAGAGTCTCCCCGTGAGAGTTTGGAGTTCTGCCAGCGCCAGTTCATAGCGCGTTCGCCCGTCGATCTGCGCGTTTTCGGCGGTTATTAAAGTGTTCTGCGCGTCGGCCACTTCGAGCACCGTGCTCTCGCCGTCGGTGTAGCGGAGGTTGGTCAGGCGAAGGCTTTCGCGGGCATCGGTGACGCTCAAGTCGAGCGAAGCCAGCTGCCGTTGAGCGGTCGCCGCTTCCGCGTAAAACTCGGCCAGGTTGGCCAGCAGGCGGCGCTGCACGGAGGTCAGCGCGATCTTCGCCGCCGTCTGGCGCAGGCGGCTTTCCTTGATTTTGCGCTCCGTTGTGAGCCAGTCCCAGATGGGAATGTCGAGGGTGGCGCTGGCGGCGTAGCCGAGATTCTTGGCGTTGTCCGGGCCTCGCTTCGCAAACTGCGGCGCATCGATGCCGTAAGTCACGTTGAGGCTCAGATCCGGCAGCAGCGCCGCGCGGGCGGCGTAGGTGGTGGCCTCCGACAGGCGCACATCCGCCAGCGCGCTGCGCAGTGCGGGATTGTTGGTCCGAGCGGCTCCTTCGACGGTAGTTCGATCCGGCAGCATCGCAGGCGCGGCGGTGGTGGCCAGATCGTACGGCGTGCCGGGGTCAGGGAAGAGGAGCACACCCAGCTCGATGCGCGCCTTTTGCGCGGCAAGCTTCACTTCTTCCAGTTCGCGCTGACGCTGCTGCTGCTGCAGTTGCGCCTTGAGCACGTCGGCATGCGCCGACTCACGCGCCGCCTCACGCTTCTGCGCGATTTCAAGGAAGTGCTCCGCCTCCGCCAGCGCGCGCTCGGCGACCGTCACCTTGCCGCTGCCCGCGCCCACCGAGTAAAACAGATTGACCACGGTCGCGACCAAACCGCGCCGGGCGACCTCCAGCTCAGCGGCGGCGCGCGCGGCGTTCGCGTCAGCCAGACGAATCGCACCAACCTGCGCCAGGCCGAGCGTTTCGTTCAGGACAGCCTGGCTGGCGTACTCCCGGACCGCATTGTTCGCGATAAAGATGGGAGCGGGCTCGTTGGCGAACTGGCCAATCCGGTTGGCGGCGCCGTTAGCCTGCGTATAGAGCACCTGATTGTGATAAATCGCCGTAGGCAACAGCGCAGCGCGCGCGTCCTTCTGCTCCAGCCGCAGTGCGCGACTCTCCGCACTGGCTGCGGCAAAGGCGGGCTCATTCGCCTGTGCGCGGCTCAGAACCTCCTCGAGGGTTAGCGCCGCAGTCGGAGCAGCTGTGGCCCGCGCCTGACCGCCCAGGCTCGGAGTCATCGAAATCAACAGAAGCGGAGCGCAGCGCAGCACGACCGCAACCGGGAAAGCCTTGGGAAATCTCCACATACTGTCACAGCTTAGCCGATATTTCCTTAAGCGAGGCTGAATCGTGGCGAACAGAGCCTCCTCGTAAGCCATAGAGCGCGTTAGGAGCTTCAGGCTCCATCCGCGCCGTATTTACCAGCCGAATTCGTGGCATCGCGCATCAGTGAATTGGTATGCGGCTGACGGTTGCGCCGTCGAAGCGCCAGCTCCGTTGGTCAATAAAATAAGCGGATCAGAAAGAGAATGGTGGACGCGGTAGGGATCGAACCTACGACCAGTCGATTAAGAGTCGAATGCTCTACCAGCTGAGCTACGCGTCCAGGCCTTGAGTACCGCCCCGGGGAGGGACGGCGCGAACAGTTTCGTCCGCAATCTCCGTGCGACGAAGAACTGCTCGCACGAAGGCTAGTGTAGCACGATACGGCCACCTGATCGTCGCCCCGCACCGCGCCCCAGATGCCTCTATCCGACGAAGTCCACCTGCGCTTTGTGCGGTATGATCCCGCGCTCGTAGCCCATATCCAGGAGCTTTCGGATCGCCTCGCGGCCATCGTCGCCATAGTTGATCGTGCGCTCATTCACATACATGCCGACGAAGCGATTCGCCAGCGCAGGGTCAAGATCGCGTGCAAACTGCATCGCGTATTCGAGCGCCGCTTCGCGATGGTCGAGCGCATGTTGAATGCTGTCGCGCAGCGCGTTGGTCGTAATCAACTGCACATCGCCACCCAGAGAGCGCCGAATCGCATTGCCTCCCAGGGGCAGAGGCAAACCCGTCAGATCGCGCCACCATGCGCCAAAGTCCACGATCTTCACCAGGCCATCCTTGGCGTACGTCAACTGGCCCTCATGGATGATCAGCCCGGCGTCGAACTCCCCGGCAAGCACCGCCGGTATGATCTTGTCGAAGTCCACCGTGACCGTCTCGACGTCCGGGGCGAACAACTTCAGCGCCAGGTAAGCCGTCGTCATGGTTCCCGGCACGGCGATGCGCAGCTTCTTTACTTCATCCAGCGTGTACTTGCGCGCCGCCACGATCATCGGCCCGTAGCCATCGCCCACCGACCCGCCGCACGCCATCAGCGTGTAGTTATCCTGCACATAGGGGTAGGCATGGAAGCTGATCGCGGTCACGTCGTAGAACTGATCGTTCATCGCCTTGTGATTCAGAGTCTCAATGTCGGTCAGGGTGTGTTGAAACACATATCCCGGAACCCGCACCTTGTTGGTGGCCAGCCCGTAAAACATGAAAGCATCGTCGGAGTCGGGGCTATGCGCGATGCGGATGATACGTCCGTCAGTTGCTGCAGTGGTCATAGTGTCCTTCTACAAAAAAATCATGCGTGCTGGGTGAGAAAACTACGAGCCACGCTCGCACATAAAGTCCGTGAAAATGGAAGTCTAGCCGCGCCTCGCGCGGGCAAGGGAACTGTAAAGCCCCGCGGCGATGACCACCTTGACCGCCTCGCCGGGTAGAAACGGCGCAACCGCCGCGATCCAGACATAAGATGCGGACGCGTGCGAATAGTTCATGAACCACCCCGCGCCACACGCGAACAGAACAAACACTGCCGCCGTACACCCCACCGCCGCCGCCACAAAGCGGGGCAGGGCAACCAAGCGCCGCGTCACTCCGCCCGCCAGAAACGCAACCACCGGATACGCCATCAGAAAACCGCCCGTCGGCCCCAGCAGCTGCGCCACACCGCCCGGGCCCGCAGGGCTGAACACCGGCAAACCCATCGCACCTTCGGCCAGGTACGCCAACATCGCCACAAACCCCGTCAGCGGGCCCAAGGCCAGCCCGACGCACAAGACCGCCAGCGGTTGCAGCGTCAACGGCACCGGCGTAAACCAGAGCGGAATCGACACCCGCGCCGCTGCGGCCACCAGCAGAGACGCGGCGAAAGCCAGCACCACCTTGCCGGGAAGGGATTGCGCGAAACCATCCGCCGAGATCGCGCCGGAATTGATTCGTGTCGCTGTCTGCATCTTCATTTCCTTTTCAAAACTCAAACTCCACAGCACGGTAGCCGTTTACAGGTCAGTCCGCCTACAGGTCAGTCCGCTTCAGTGGCTCCGCTGCTTCTCGCCGCCGCTTGCGCGCCCCTCGCACATATCTCGCAATCGAAAAAGCCGCCCACAGCATTGCCAGCAAAGCGACGATCGCGATGATAAAAAGAGTGCGCATCGGTGCCTGACAAGCATAACAAAGCCATTACTGCCCCCTGTGCGTACACCGCCCTGTCCCGTGAGTGAAAAAGCAGTACACAGGCTGATTCCCCCGACCGAACCTGCGCCAGATCAAGCCCCACACCCTGCCATACTTTGTAGGGAACCTCGATGCGCGCTACGCCAACCCGCAAATTCGTCCCGCGCCTTTTTGCCGCACTCGGCACTGTGCGCACTCGTGTCTACGGTTTGCGCCGCAAAGCCGCCACGGTGGTCGCCGCGGCCCTGGCGGTCGCCATGGGATATCACGTCGTTTTCGGCCGCAACGGTCTTACCGCCTACGAGCATAAGCGCCAGAATGCTCAGTCTCTGCAAGCCCAGACACGCGACCTGCAGCGTGAAAACGAGCGCCTCCGCGGCCACGTGGAACGACTGCAGACGGACCCTGGAGCCATCGAGCATCAGGCCCGCGAAGAGCTCCACTACACTCGCGCTGGCGAAGTCATCTACACCCTGCCACCCGATCGAGCTACACCATCCGCTCCAGCCGCATCTCAACAAAAGTAGCCGCATCCTGCGCACAGATTCGTGCAGAGGCTGAGATGGACATCCTGCGTCGTGCCCCTCCGCCACCCGACCACCGCCTCCCCTACGGCCCCGGCCCCCTGCAGTTCGGAGACCTGAGTCTTCCCCCGACAAGACTCGGCGAGCGCCTTCCCGTCGCTGTCTTTCTGCACGGAGGCTGTTTGGAGCCGGGCGTCCATCGCAGCTACGGCGGGCATGTCTGCGCCGCCCTCAAGTCACAAGGCGTTGCCACCGGGTCGATCGACTATCGCCGCCGAGGTCGAAGTGCTGCGCATCCCCGGCGCGCACCACTTCGACCTCGTCGACCCCGAAAGCAAAGCCTGGCCCGTCGTGTAAAACGGTATTCTCGCCCGCCTCGGCATCAGCCGCACCTGATTCCAGACCGGCCTCAGGACCCGTCCAATCGCGCCTTGCCTCTGACCCTTTACCCCAGCCGCACCAATCCCGCGTGAGCGGGGAAGACCGCCGGATGCAACGCCGCTCCGAGGCAGCAGAGCCCCTCCATCAGGGTATGTGCCGGTGTATTCAGAAGCTCATCCTTCACACAAAAAACCTGACCGTCCCGGACCGCCCGCAGCGACTCCCATTGGCGTTGCGCCACCACTCGCGCCAAGGGCACGCGGTCCCCAGCTCCGCACCAGGCAAAAAGTATGACGTCCGGGTCGCTCGCAGCCACCTCGTCCGCCGTGGTGTGCGCTCCCGGCTCACCCAGAAACTGCCCACCGGCAGCTGCAACCAGCTCCGCTACCCAGGTTTGCGACCGGATCAGCGGCTTGCCCCACTCTTCGCAATACACCGTCTTTCGGCCCCGCCCTGCAACTGCCAACCGGCTCTCCTCCAACGCCTGCTCGCAAGCCCCGACCAGCACCTCGCCAGCCTCCACCGCCCCTGTCAACGCGGCCAGCAGTCGAATATCCGCCCAGACGTCGGCCAGCGTTTGCGGTGCCATTGCCAGAACCGGCAAGCCCGCTTTCAGGATGGCCGCCAGAGATTCCATCCGGTAGGGAACAGAAGCCATCACCAGCGTAGGCTCGCACGCTGCAATTTCCGCTGTATTGGCCGTCCACGAATCGTGCAGCACGGGCAGGCCCAACTCTGACAGGGCAGGCATGGCTTCCACGCAATACTTCGTCAGCCCGCACAGCTTTTCCAGCTGACCCAGCGCCGCCAGGGTCAACGTGATCGAGGGCTGTAGCGAGACGATACGCATGAACACTGATCCTACCGGTGCAGGCTCCTGGTCCTCTGTGGATTCGCCTCTTGTTCGCTTATGATGGAGTCGCTTGCGCCACCCTACCCATTCCGCCGCCTCCCTCCGGCGCGAGCTCAGCGCAAGGAACCTCCTGCACGCGCAGGGCCTCGCCCACGAAACCACCTATGGCACGGTCCCCAGCGTCATCTACGCGGAAGACGATACCGGCAGCCACGGCAACTTCCTCGCCGCCTCCTACCGCCGCATCGTCGCCGACCCCCACTGGCGCCAGCGCCTCGCCAAGACCTACACCGCCAGCGCCCGCGTCCCCCGGTCGAACGACCGCACCCGCCGTGAGCTCGACTGCTGCGCCAGCTCCGACGCCCTGTTGATGAACATCTTCTGCTACCCACGCCTGCTGGCCCGCCCACCGCTCTGCGCGCTGCTCGGCCTCACCCCTAACCTCCGCCCCGCCTTCGGTGTCCGCGCCCATCTCGCCATGCACAACGGCGAGGTCGACCGTACTGAGATCGACATGACCCTCGGCGACCTGCTCGTCGAAGCCAAGCTCACCGAATCCGGCTTCCAGACCGCCTCGCTGAGCCGCATGCTGCGCTACCAGCGCATCCACGAAGTCTTCGACCTCGACGAGCTCCCTCGCTCCGGCAGCACCATTCGCGGCTACCAGCTCATCCGCGGTGTGCTGGCCGCCGAGGCCACCGGAAACCGCTTCCTCCTGCTCTGTGACGGCCGCCGTACCGACCTCCAGGAAATCTGGTTCAGCGTCCTCCGTGCGGTGCTCAGCTTCGATCTTCGCAGCCGCATGGCGCTGCTCAGCTGGCAGGAACTCGCCGCCACCGCGCCGCCCACGTTACAGAAGTTTTTGGCAGCCAAGTACGGCATCTTCCCGTAGTCCCCTAAGACCCCGGCTTTGTCTATACTGTTTGAGGTAACTTCACCGACTTGCCGCGAAGATCCAGAGCTCGCTGACGGGGAGACGCACTTGGCAGTATCCATCACCGCGGCGGCCCAAAGCGACATCGGCTGCGTCCGTAAAAATAATCAAGACAGCTTCGGTATCGCGGCAAACGCTCACGTCTACGTGGTCTGCGACGGCATGGGCGGAGCCGCCGGCGGAGAGGTCGCCAGCCGCATCGCGGTCGACGCCTTCCTCGACACCTTCCGCGCGCGCAACACTTCCTGCTCCCGCGCTCTATTCGACGCCGCCATGGGCGCCAACTCCGCCGTCCTCGCCCGCGCACACACCGACCCCACCCTCCGCGGCATGGGGTCCACGCTCGTTGGCGCCTGCTTTGAAGACCGCCTGCTCCACCTGGTCAACGTCGGCGACAGCCGCGCTTACCTCGTCCGCAACGGCCACTGCACCCAGCTCACCGTCGACCACTCCTACCTTCAGGAGCAGGTCCGCCTCGGCCTTATGACGCAAGCCGTCGCCGACCAGTCTCCGATGCAATCGGTCATCACCCGGGCCGTCGGCGTCGGCCACGACATGCTGCCAGACCTCAGCGACCTCACGCTCGAAGACGGCGACGTCCTGCTGCTCACCTCCGACGGCCTCACGCGCCACATCTCCGACACGGAGATCGCGCGCCTCGGCGCCGCCAACGGACACAACGACCGCGCCGGCCTCGAAGCCCGCATCCACACCCTCATCGACACGGCCAAGCAGCGCGGCGGCTCGGACAACATCACCTGCATCCTGCTTCAGATTTCGATGTCCTGAAAGCGGCAGTTAGTCCTTTTGTCTGTCATCTTGTTTGTCTATTTGTTTGTAATTCTTTTTGTCATTCCCGCAGGGAATCCGCGTTTGCACCGCTCCATCAGCCTTCCCCCATACGCAATCACTTCTGCGCCTGCTTCAACGAGAAGTCCCCAATCAGCGGCAGCTTGAACCACTTGCCCTGGCTCGCCTGAATGATCGCAATTAACCACGCAATGAAGAACGCCAGCTTCACAATCTGGCTGATCAGACTGATTGTCCCCCACGTTCCCACCAGGAACAGCGGTGTAAACAACACCCCCAGCACGATCCACACCAGCACCCACAGCACGCTCAAGGCAATGCTCTGAATGGAATGGAACCGCACCAGCGGACTACGCTTATAAGGTTCCACCAGCAGGAAAATAATCGCCGGGATGCAGGTCAGATACGCAATCGCGGCGGCGGCATTGGGAGTCAGCCCAGTCGCCGGAGCCGCATACCCCGGAGGCGGATAGCCTCCCTGCGTTGGCGGCACATTCGGCGGCGGGTATCCCGCCCCACTCGGCGGCACACCCGAGCCAGAAGCGTCCTGCGGTGTACCGGGCACCTGCTGCCACCCGCTCTCGGGGTTCGTCGGATCTTGCATATCGTAAGACCTCCACTCGATGACGTGATCATGGACACATCACCGACGCGGTAAGTGTAACCCTGTTCGCCTCCACGCAGCCGCAGCAATTCAATGCTTTCCGCGCCGTACCAGACTCCAGAGGCCGCTGAAAAAGTCGACTTGAAGGATACGAACTTTAGCTCGCACAAAATCTACCTATTGTGAACGTGGATTCAGCCACTGAGGGAATACTTCAGAGCGGCAAGTCGTTTCTTCTGCAGCCTCTGAAGGCCAGCGTCATAAAGCCCGCCATGCCGCGAATTCCTAACCCAAGACCGCGCCCACAACCCGGATCGGCGGCCCTCTGCGACATCGGCAATCCCTGTGCAAGCAACACGCCGTTCGAGCTAACGGCAAGATCGATATTAGCCTGTGCCGGTAGACCTTTCGCGCTGAAGGCGCGAGTTATCTTAGCCTGGGCCAATGGCCCAGGTAGGCTACCTCAGGCTCGCTAGCGGGCTGAAGGCCAGCGTTATAAAGCCCATCTGTCGCGAATTCCCGACCACGAGACCGCGCCCGCACCCAAGGATCAGCGACGCTCTGCGTCATCGGCAATCCCCACGCCAGCAGCCCGCCATTCGCGCTGAAGGCGCGAGTTATCTTAGCCTGGGCCAACGGCCCAGGTAGGCTACCTCGGTATCGCGAGCGGGCTGAAGGCCAGCGTTATAATGCCCGCCTGTCGCGAATTTCCCAACCCCGAGACCGCCCGGACCCAAAGATCGGCTGCCCTCTGCATCACCAGCCCGCCATTCGCGCTGAAGGCGCGAGTTATCTTAGCCTGGGCCAACGGCCCAGGTAGGCTACCTCGGTATCGCGAGCGCGCTGAAGGCCAGCGTTATAAAGCCCGCCTGTCGCGAATTTCCCAACCCCGAGACCGCACCCGCACCCAAGGATCAGCGACGCTCTGCGTCATCGGCAATCCCCACGCCGAGGAATTCTATGAAGCATGTGACTTCCACGTGATAGGAACCACCGAGACCCGTTTCGGCCTCGGTCTGCTCATGAGAAAACTTGTGTGATCGAGGAAGGGAACACTGCTGATTGTTCTTAGGCCACGTTCCTTTTTTCGCTGTGAGGACTTGTCGTCATCTCGGACACAGGCCCGCTCCAAGCATCGATTGTCCAACGAGGCTGCTTGTCTCGCCTCGCGACTACTCAACGTAGGCCGACTTATGAGGACTAATGTGGGCGGAGCAGCCTAGGGCAGTTCGTACAGTGTCAGTTTGTTTGGATTCCCTGCAACGAAGTATCGACCGTCGGGCGACAGCGCCGACCAAGACTGTCGCGCGGGAAGATCACTCATGTGAATGGTTGAGGCCACATTCCCATTCTCAGCGTCGTAGATCGTGAAGTACTCGTAGACTACAAAGTCTGGGTCGCCCTCTGTGTAGCTGGACTCGATGGCGAAGCGTCTGCCGTCGGCGCTTGCGCCCGCGAAGGTACCCCTGTCTCTCAACTTGCCACCACTAAGAACGTGTCCAGTACTATCGACAACTTGAAAATGCTCCTGTCGCAGTTGGAGGGTGTTCTTTCCTAGGCTGTGTCTGATTGGTTCGCAGTTGGCAGCTCCGCACTCTACGCGTTCTCGGGTTGTCCTGCGGTCCGTTTGCGCAGTCCCGGATGAATCTGAGACCGGCACTAAATCTGGGTTGAGGGTGAGCGGAGGATTGCTCTGCACATCGAGAAAGCCTTCTTGTGTGGGGTAGATGTATGGCATCGAGCCCCAACTGCCAGCAATAGTTGTCTCCTTGAGCTTCGCACCGGTTTTTCGATCTAAAGATACTAATCGATACGTGGACAAAGGCCACTTGTCTTTGGATGGCTGGGATTGTGCGAAGCCGGCATTGAAGACAACGACGACACGATCACCTACGAAAGCTACCTGTCGTGTCGCCGCATACTCAGAACCAGTATTCATCTCCTGCCATTGAATTTGCTGGAGCCTGCTGGACCACAGCTCTTTCGGGTTCGGTCCTGCTCCCACTCTACGAGATAACGAAACCATTGACGGGCCAAAGAGTAGCAGGACGCAAACTACGTTGACGAACGTCACGCAACGAGAAAGATTCGATCTAACGAACGAGAAGATTACAGCACTTAGCACCGCAGTGCTGGCAATAATTGCTATGCTCTCGATCCATCCAGAATGGTCGCGTCTGCCCAGGAAAAAGCAACCGATCCCGAACAGCAGGACCGAAATTGACACGGCCAGATCGAAAGCGCTGCGCTGAGATTTACGCATTGCAAAAGCAATAGCGGACGCCGATGGGACGATCCAAATCAGAATTGCAAGAAAGAAATCGAATAGGTGTGCGAATTGGATTGTGGCACGAGGAGCGAAGTGTCGAGCCGTGAGCGCTGCGACTAAAGAGCGGTCCGGCCATAACATAAGGCCCATGAGCAGGATGAACACTGCGAACGTGGTTGTTGCCACGGTTGCCAGCACAAGACCCCAACGCGCGGCTGTATCAAGACGGCGGCTCATCTCGAAAGGATTATATGGATGGCTCAGCTGTTTGAGTGTCGACCTAGTTCGTTGTTCAGAATTGGTAACGGGAAACGCCGTTCCCACCACTTGTCCGTGCAGTCAATTTCTCGGACGAGTGCCCTGGAGAGACTGCGTACCCTTCACTGTCCGAGACACCCAATCCTGATTCACACGTCCCAACGCCTGGCATTCCGAATCCTGCATTTCGCGCCCAAGCAACCCGTCATGGGTATATGATCCTCCGGTAAACGAAGCAGTCTCAGTCAATAACGCATTGGGCCCAGGCGCAGTGCCAGTCGATCTGTGGGTCCCTTCGCGGACAACAGGAACGCCTGGACCCGCCGCTCCGCAAGGAGTTCATCTCTGCGATCGATGGAGGCAACCCATGAAGTTGACCGACGGCATTCACTATCTAAGCCAGGAAAAAGGCGGTCACGTCCACGCCTTCCTGCTCGACGACGGAACCGGAATCACCCTGATCGACGCGTTGTTCGACACCGACGCCAAAATGATCCTGGCGGAGATCGCGGCCATGGGCCACCAGCCGTCGTATCTCAAGCACATCATCGCCACCCACGCCCATCGATCGCATATCGGCGGCATTGCTGAACTCAAGCGGCAATCCGGAGCCCGGGTGTATGCGCATGAGTGGGAGATCGGCATCATCGAGGGGCAGCGCAAGGCCACGAAGGTATCCATTTGGCCGAAAGCTCCGCTGGCCGCTTACAAGCTCCAGTTTGGTCTGGCCATCGGGATCGACGGGCATGCACCTTGCATTGTCGATCAAGCGATGAAGGAAGGCGACAAAGTAGGACCGCTGACCATCCTCTCCACACCCGGCCACACACCGGGCTGCCTCTCGTTCTACTGGCCCGAGAAGAAGGCTCTGTTTGTCGGGGATGTGATGGTGACCTGGCCGAGAGTGGAGGCCGGGTGGGCAGGCCTCACCATGGACATGCGCGAGAACGTAAGGTCAGTGGGCAAACTGTCCGACGTCGGCGACATCGAGATCGTTGGCGTAGGCCATGGGGAACCCATCGCTCAGGGAGGCATGGAAGTGTTACGAAGGCTCCGGGAACAGAAGGTCTCCTAGACTCTGCCTCCGGTCCGCGCCGTGCTCAGCGACGGGCAAGAATGCAGATCGCGACGCAAAGCACCAGCAGAATCAGCGCTGGCAGCGATCTTTGAGCAGGATCGTGGATCTTCACATGCATTGCCACCGCACCAACCATCAGCAGTGCAACCAGCAGGGCTGCCGGAAATACCAGCGCGGGATACCAGATGCCCGCTAACAGGCAGATCGCAGCCCCCACTTTCAGCGCTCCCACCACGTACATCGCAAACGGCGGCAGACCATACGCGGCAAATTCTTCACGCATATTGTTTGCATCGCCCCCGCGATACGATGTCCCCCGACTGGCCCGCAGCAGCCAGACATTGAGGAGCCCTAGAGCCACCGCGCATTGCAGAATCACTTGTATCGTATGCATAGTCCCCACCACGGGCAGAGCCCTGACAAACGCATTTTGCGAGAGTCGCTAGTCTACAATATCTCAAGTGTCAATCATGCCTATAGTTCAGATCGCGCGGATAGTATCCGCTTTGTCTTTCGGCTCTTACGGCATCGGTTGCTTCTTTTCCAGAAGAATGCGGCAGGAGTTTGACCGCTACAGAGTGCCTCAGTTACGACAGCTCACGGGCGGTTTGCAGATCGCAGGTGCACTCGGCATCGTCGCCGGATACTGGTTCCGGCCACTCCTCGCTTTTTCTGCCGGTGGCCTTCTGCTGATGATGACGTACGCCGTGATCACGCGCTTCAAAATACGAGACCCTCTCTACGCAGCCATCCCCGCGTTCTCCCTGGCTCTGCTGAACGCGTACATAGTCCTGACAGCGTTTAAAAACTGAATCTGAACTGCCTTCCCGTCGTCTTCAGGTGCGCAGTCATTCCCCAAAGCAGCCCGAATCGACTGGTCGATCGCAGCGCGACCCAGGCCGGGATATGCGGACGTTCCGGACGCCTTTTCCTCAGTGCCGCCTCTCTTAACCAAGCAGTAAACTAGCAGGATGGCGGCAGAATTTACCCATCTTCATCTCCACACCGATTACTCCCTGCTCGACGGTGCCTGCGACGTCGACAAGCTCGCCAAACACCTTCAAAAAATCGGCCAGACCTCGGCCGCCATGACCGACCACGGCAACATCTACGGCGCCGTCCACTTCTTCGACGCCATGAAGAAGAAGAGCCTCCACCCCATCCTCGGTTGCGAGCTCTACGTCTGCAAGGAAGAGGACCACCGCCGCGAGTTCGCCGACCCCGACTCCAAGTACAACCACATGCTCGTCCTCGCCGAAAACGAGGAGGGCTACCGCAACCTTATCCGCCTCACCAGCGAAGCCGCCCTCCACGGCTTCTACAAGAAGCCGCGCGTCTCGAAAAACTTCCTCGCCCGGCACACCCGCGGGCTCATCGGTTTTTCCGGCTGTCTGGCCGGCGAGGTCTCGCAGCACCTCATGGCCGACAACTACGAAGCCGCCAAAAACGCCGCCGGCTTCTATGAAGAAATGTTCGGGCGAGGGAACTACTTCCTCGAAATTCAGGACCACGGTTTAGAGCCCGATAAAAAGGTCACAGAAGCCATGTTTAGGCTCGAAAAAGACCTCAATATACCTCTAATTGCCACCAACGATTCGCACTATATCGCCAACGACGACTCCCGCGCCCACGAGATTCTGCTCTGCGTCCAGACCGCCGCCAGCATGAACGACCCCAGGCGTTTCAAGTTCGATACGCAGGAGTTTTACATCAAAACCGCCGACGAGATGTCGCGCCTTTTCCCCGATAACCCCAGTGTTATCAGCGGCACAATGCAATTTCCCGAGCGCTGCCAGCTCGAAATGCGCCAGGTCGACGACCCCTTCCCAGCCTTTGACGTACCCCCCGGCCAGACCCTCGCCACCTACTTTGAGCAGGTCTGCCGCGAAGGCTGGCAGCATCGCCGCGAAACCACCGTCCGGCACCTCGAAAACAGCGGCAATTTGCGCAAATCCCTGGCCGACTACGAAGCCCGTCTCAGCCGCGAAATCGACTGCATCAAGGCCATGAAGTTCCCTGGCTACTTCATGATCGTCTGGGACTTCATCCGTTACGCGAGGGAGCAAAACATCCCCGTAGGCCCCGGCCGAGGCTCCGCAGCCGGCTCTCTCGTCGCCTTCGTCCTCGGCATCACCGACATAGACCCCCTGCAGAACGACCTCCTCTTCGAGCGCTTCCTCAACCCCGAACGCGTCTCCATGCCCGATATAGACATCGACTTCTGCATGAACCGTCGCGGCGAAGTCATTGAATATGTTCGACGTAAGTACGGCAACGATCAGGTCGCACAGATCATCACCTTCAATACCATGGCTGCCAAAGCGGCGATCAAGGACGTCGGCCGCGCTCTAGACATGCCCTACGGTGAAGTCGATCGCATCGCCAAACTCATTCCAGCGACCATCGGCATCACGATCGCGCAGGCCCTCAAAGACTCGCCGCCACTAGCCGCCGCCTACGACACAGACGCCAAGGTCCGCGAGGTTGTCGACACCGCCCTCCGCCTAGAAGGCTTGATCCGCGGAGCGGGTGTTCACGCTGCGGGCGTAGTCATCGCACCTCAACCGCTTACAGAGCTAGTTCCTGTAACCCGCACAAAAGATGAGGCTATTGTCACCAGCTATGACATGAAAGCGGTTGAGAAGATGGGGCTGCTGAAGATGGACTTTCTCGGCCTGACGACCCTAACCGTCATCGACGACTGCCTAAAGCTGATTCTGTCCAATCAAGGCAAAACGGTCGACATGACCACCATCCCACTCGATGATCATGTCGTCTTCGAGAAGGTTTTCCACAAGGCCCTCACCAGCGGCGTTTTCCAGTTTGAGTCGGGCGGCATGCGCGACGTTCTGCGTCGCTACAAACCCGATTCGATTGAACATCTTACCGCCCTCAACGCCCTTTATCGCCCCGGTCCCATGGGCATGATCGATGACTTCATCGAGCGCAAGTGGGGCCGGCGCGAGGTCGAGTACACGCTGCCCGAGCTGGAACCCCTGCTGAAAGAGACACTTGGCGTCATGGTCTACCAGGAACAGGTCATGCAGATCTCGAACGTCATCGGCGGCTACTCGCTCGGCGGTGCCGATCTGTTGCGCCGTGCGATGGGTAAGAAAGACGCCGCCGAAATGGAGAAACAACGCGAAATCTTTCTCGCCGGGGCGGCCGAGCGCAAGTTCCCCAAGGCCGCTGCGGGCGAAATCTTCGACCAGATGGCGAAATTCGCCGGCTACGGCTTCAACAAGTCGCACTCCGCTGCTTATTCGCTGCTTGCCTACCACACGGCCTGGCTGAAGACTCACTTTCCCGTCGAGTTCATGGCGGCGCTGCTCACGTCCGAAACCTCGAAGCCCGAGAACGTAGTCAAGTACATCAGCGAGTGCCGCGAACTCGGCATCACCGTTGCTCCGCCCGACGTCCAGACTTCTGCCGCGTCCTTCACACCCACCGGTGACAGCATCCGCTTCGGCATGGGGGCCATCAAGAACGTGGGCAATAACGCCATCGAGTCCGTCGTCGCCGCCCGCACCGCGCTCCAGGCAGCAGGGAAGTCTGGCTTCGCTTCACTGTGGGAGTTCTGCGACAAAGTAGATCTCCGTCTGCTCAACAAGCGTGTCCTTGAATCGCTTTGCAAGGCTGGCGCACTGGACTCGTTCGGCCCCCGTGCTCGGATTTTTGCCGCGCTCGACAAAGCGATGGAGCGCGCTCAGAAGTCGCAGCGCGATGCTGCCGCCGGGCAGCATGGTCTCTTCGGCATCTTTGACGAAGGCCCAGCGACCTCGCAGAGAGAAGAAGCCCTGCCCACCGCGCCCGACTGGGACGAGCACACCCGCCTGCAGAATGAGAAAGATGTTCTCGGCTTCTTCGTGTCGGGCCATCCTCTCGACAAGTACCGCGAGAAGCTCCGCAACATGAAGGTTGTCGACACTGCGACCGCGTGCGAGATGAAGCCGGAACCGGTCGTCTTCAACCGCGGCAAGGCCGAGCCGCAGAACGAGATCTCCATCGCAGGCGTTATCACCGGCCTGAAGGTGGCGAAGTCCAAGCGCTCCGGCGAGATGTACGCCCAGGCCTGCCTGGAAGACACCGTCGGCAAGATCGAGCTAATCGCCTTTCCTGCGTCATACGAGAAGCTCGCCGAAAAGCTCAAGATCGATGTGCCTGTTGTCATCCGTGGATCGCTGCGCGGTGAAGAGGACTCCGCTCCCAAGCTTTCCATCTCGTCCATTCAAGCGCTCGAAGACGTCAAGATCCGGCTTCCCGAGGCGCTCCGCATCAAGGTCCCGCTCCACAGCCAGGACGCCGCGCTGCTCGAAAAGCTCCGCGCTGTCTTTCTAGCCGCCCCCGGCTCGGGCAAGATCATGCTCAACCTCGAGGAACCCGGAGCGTTCTGCGCCGTGCTCGAGCCGCAGGGAATCGGCGTAGCCGCTGATGTGCTGTTCATCGAGAACGTCGAGGCGCTGGTGGGGCGAGGCGCAGTGCAGGTCGTCAACTAGCGAGAGAGCTCACCTTACCGCACATCCTAAGACCAATCGGGAGCTTTGTCGAGGTCATCCATCCAGTCCGGCCTGCGCGTTTCAGGTTGCTCCGGCTCTTCGTAACTTTCAAGCTGCTTTCCGCTCACCGAGTCTTCGAGTACATACACCTCCCCAAAGTGAAACGGGGAGCACTCGTACGCGATCTGCTTTCCGCCGTCCAAGAACGTCCATCTCCAAATGAAGGCGCTGCAATGGATGCGCCGGACGATTCGCCCCTTGCGGCTAATGACCAGCGTCCTGGGATAGTGGTCATTATCGCCGTGCTCCGGCACGATGTAGTTCAGCGTCCAGCCCTCCAAGCCGTTCGAGGCGGAACGGTGTTTGGATGAGACTGGCTTACCGGCGGCCGCCACTACCAGCATGAGCATCGCAACAGAGAACGTTCTCATCATCCTCCGGTTGTACACCAACCCCAAGCCGCACCGGGGGCGATTCTTATCGCATACAATCGACAGGGAACCGAAATGCCAGAGACTCCTCAGCAGAAGCCCGCAGAAGCACCGGCCCCACCGCCCTCCGAGGCCTGGATCAAGACCGAGATGGCGCGACACCCGCAGCGCCCCTATCCCATGGACTACATCGAGGCACTGTTCACCGATTTCAGCGAGATCCACGGCGACCGCCAGTTCGGCGACGACGCCGCCATGACGGCTGGCATGGCCCGCTTCCAGGGTGAGCCGGTCCTCGTCGTCGGCAATCTAAAAGGCCGTACCCTCAAGGAGCGCGTTGCGCGCAAGTTCGGCTCGCCGGACCCTGAGGGCTATCGCAAGGCCCTGCGCGCGATGAAGATTGCCGAAAAGTTCGGCCACCCCATCTTCACTTTCATCGACCTGGCCGGAGCCAATCCCGGCCTGGGGGCCGAAGAGCGCGGACAAGGCGAAGCCATCGCCCGCAACCTTTTAGAAATGTCGCGGCTGCGCGTTCCCACCATCGCGACCATCACCGGTGAGGGCGGTTCCGGGGGCGCGCTCGCTCTGGCAGTGGCCGACCGAGTTTTAATGCTCGAGAACGCGATCTATTCCGTCATCTCGCCGGAAGGCTGCGCCAGCATCATGTGGAAAGACGCTGCCAAAAAGCAGCAGGCCGCAACCGCGCTCCGCTACACCTCGACTGACGTGCACAAACTTGGCTGCGTGGACGAAGTCGTGTCCGAGCCGCCCGGCGGCACCCAGGCGGACGCCGAACACGCCTTCGCGCTCGTCAACCAGAGTCTCGTCAGGAATTTAAACGCGCTCAGAGCACTTCCCATCGATGTGTTGCTCGCTGAGCGCTACAACAAGTTCCGCAATATCGCCCAGTTTTACAGCCTCGCCCCAAACATTCAGGCCCTGTAGGCGCTGTCGCACCTGCGCCCAGGCATCTTCCAAGCCCGATCAAGGAGCAGCATCTGTCTCAACCGAACCCATCGACAGCCGACGCACCGCGTTCTTTGCCTCGATCGATCGAGTTTGCCTTGTTCCTTGCGGGCGCTCTGTGGGTCATTGCGGCCCGTTCCGCTGCCGCCCACGCTGGAGCGGGGCTCGCAACGCAGTTTGGATCGGACGCTTACCAGCCGCCATTGTCTGCCGCCTTTCTCGTTTTTCTTCTGCTGACCGGTTTCTCGGCGATCCATTGGCTCGCCATTCGCAACGCCAGTTTGCGCCAAGTGAACGCTCTTCCGGCGCGTCAGGGCGCAGGTGGCGAGTGGTCCCTGGGAGCGGCGATTGGTTGGGGCCTGGCGGTCGTCGCGGTTTTGCCCATGTTCTTCGCGCGTGCCCTGCACCCGGCCTTCTGGCTGCTGCCACGCGCGGCCGGACTTAGTCTGGTGTCTCTGCTTACCCTGCTCCTCCTTACGCTCGCACAAGAGGCTGTCTTCCGTGGGTACTTGTTCGCTCGCCTCATACGCGCGACAAGCCCCACACTGGCGACGCTCCTTATGTCGTGCCTCTACGCGACGGTCGCATCGTTCCACCCTGAATCCACCCGGCTCAGCGTGCTGGTTGCCTTCCTGATGAGCCTGCTATTCTCGCTGGCCTGGTTCCGCACCCATGCGCTGTGGTTGCCCTGGGGGCTGCATTTCGCCTGGAGCGCTTCGATCGGCGTGCTTTTCGGCCTCCCCCTGGCAGGCCTCCGATACGACGGAGTGGTTGACACGGTAGCCCACGGTCCTGCATGGCTTACAGGCGGAGGAAATGGCCCAGAGGGAGCCCTTGCCACAGCCGTCGTTTTGCTGGCTGGCATGGCCATTCTTTACGCTCTGACACGGGAATTGGCCTGGGCTCATACGCATCCAGTCATCTTCCCTGCCGGTTATCCCATGGACGTCGCCCCGCCAGCCGAGCACACCCGGATAGAGCAAGCCGCTACCGCATCCGCGCCACTGGTTCAGATTCTTTCCAGCACGCCGGACACGCCCTCCACCTTGCCCGCTATCGACGCCCATCTGCGCTCCACCCCGGAGGATCGCTAGCCGACAGGTTGCGATTCATACCCAAAAAGCGCAGAATCTCTTCATCGCCGAGGTGATGACATGGGCCCGCGCATACTGCGAATCCTACCGCTTGCAGCACTCTGCTGTCTGACCGCCGCCGTGGCGGAGGCGCAGGTATTCGTTGTCGGAATGAAGACTGCCACCGACGACGCCGTAACCGATTTCCACCCCACCCATCTACCTCTGCCCGACACGAGATTAACCGAGCGTGGCCGCCGCGAGCTACTGCAAAACCTCGTCTCCGAGCAGGGTTTCGCGCACCGCGGCCTGCCTCTTGGAGCAGGCATCGAGCTTCTCGCCAACGGCAATATGAGCCCTCGCGACGACGACTACCGCCGGATGCTCTACAAGCGCGGCCAGTCCGCTGCCCCCGGAGAGCGCGTCGCCGTCACTGCGGTCGAGTTCAAGCCGGACCGCATCATCCTCGACTTCAACGGTGGCCCCTACGCCAAGCACCGCTTCCTCTCCCACATTCAGATCAACGATAACCAGATCGCCCAGCAGGGACCCACGGCCACTGGCTGCCGCATCACTCTGATCTTCGAGGGCGGCCTCCCTGAGATCAGCGGTGCGGAGGTCAAAGCCCTGCTGGATCCCCTGGTGGATTTCCACGCTAAAACCAGCGAAGAAGCGTACGCCGACACACTTCCACCCAAAATCCGGGAAGCAGTCGCTGCACATGAAGTACTCGTCGGAATGACCAAGCGCATGGTTCTGGCCGCAGTTGGCGCGCCGAAATCGAAAAATCGCGAACACACCGACTCCGCCGACGACAACAGCCCGCGTTTTGAAGAGTGGATATACGGCGAAGTGCCACAGCCGATTCAGTTCGTTCGATTCCGCGCGGACCGCGTCGTCCGGCTGGAAATCGCTGAACTTGGCAAGCCAGTTCAGGTCTTCGAACAGAACACGGTTGGCAATCCAGCGCTGGCGGAAAACACTCACATTATCGCCTCGGGCGACGCGCAGCCCAACGAGGAAGGCAAGCGCGCTTCCACAGCCCCCAGCCTGCGCAAACCTGGCGAGGGCTCTGCGGCACCCACCGGCATGGGTCCGGTCTTGATTCCCGATGCAGGCAAGCCACCCGTTAGCCGAACGCCCTCTCACTGGCAGGGGGATGGAGCAATGTCCCTGTAGTCAGACACGAGGAAATCGCGCCTCTACGCTCTGACTTCTACTAGTGTTTTCAGCAGCGTCCGATACAGCTCATCGGCTACGTTCGTCCAGTCCCTGCAATGTGCAGCGGCAATTTCCTGGGCATTCCAACTCTGGCTCAAGACTTCGTCCAGGGCCTGCTTCAACGCAGGGACATCCTTAATCAGGACCAGTCGGCCGCTCTTCTCATCCATCAACTCCGGGATCCCGCCCACGCGTGTGGCGACGACGGGGCGGCCGGAAGCCAGGCTCTCGATCACGACATTGGGACAACCTTCGTTGTAGCTCGGCAACGCCACAAGGCTTGCCGCCGACATCCATAACGCAATCTTATGCGTGGGCGCCGAGGGCACCAGGGCGATAGCCTCAGAGATGCCGGCCCTCTCGATGGCTGCTTTCAGCAGCGCGTGATCCGCGCCCCCGCCCACGATGTAACAGCGCAGCGATGGGCGCGTAGGCAGTAACTGCGCCACAGCTTCGATCAGCTCCAGAAGCCCCTTGCGAACGTCCAGCCGGCCGACAAAGACGATCACATCGCCCTGCGGATCGATCCCCAGCGCACGCCTGGACTTCTGCATGTCGCGTGGATAAAAAGTAGAGGTGCTGCAGCCGTTCAGGTTGGCCGCGGAGTGGGTGGTGTCCGCGCCCATGGTTCTGGCCGTTTTGCATAAGTCATGACTGACGGTGCTTACAAAGGTCGCCTGACTCAACGCCTTTTGCGTCAGCATCTTGCATATCGCGTCGGGTATTCGGTTCAGGTCCGACCCGATTGCAGTAATCACCGAAGGAATTCCCAGCTTCCGTGCCACGCGAACGGCGGCATACCCGTCTGGATATACGGTGTAACTCAACACAATATCGGGCGCAAACTGCCTGACATAGGGCAACACACGGCGGGCCATCGAGAATCCGTTCAAATGACGCGAAATCACTGGAAGGGCTGGATAGCTAATGTACGTCGTCTCCACGCCGGGCGGGCTCCAGGTAAAGTCCAGCGGCCCGCGACGGCTGCTGGGCGGTGTCAGCAGCGGGGGATAGACCGCCTCCGGGTAAAACACGTGAACTTCGCACCGGTTGGCCAGGACGCGCAGAGTCTGGTAGGCCGTCTGGCCCGCCCATGGCTGCTCTGAGGTCGGAAAATATTGCGTGATGACCGCGACTCTAAGGCGCCGGCCCTGATACCGGTATTCCTCTTGCCCGCCCTCATCGATTTTTTGAGTGTCACTGAGTTCCGTCGCAAACCCGGCAATGCCGTGCGCGCGCTGCTGCACGGCGCTTGAGATCTCCGGTGAACTGTCGTGACGCAACATGGTGAACCTACAACCGTTGAGCGACCGGCAAGCGGGCCGGAGGTCAGTGATAGACCCTCGTTAAAGCGCCTCGCGGTCTGCTTGCACCTTCATAGCCTGTACGGAACATCACGAGTCTATATCCATCTAACCTGCACGGGGGTTCGTTCCCACAAAAATTCCTTGAACCGAGTTTCCCCTTTTCCCAAAGCCGATCTAAGCTAGCGATGCCCGCTTGATGTAAAATTGAGCAGCGCCTGACCCGTCGATCGACGCCGATATTCTGGTTCTCCTGATCCTCTGATCTTCCGATGCCCGCCGCGTACTCATCCAGCGACACAGCAAGAGAGCATCATGCAGAAGACTTGAGGCAGGCGTAACCAGCGGGCAGCCACACATTCCGCATCAGGGAGATACAAAGCAATGGCAAAGATTGCCAAGACCGGCGACCGCCAAAAGGTCATGGATACGCAGAAGAGCACGGATTGTCCGAAGTGCTCGAAACCCACTCGCATTGTAAAGCGCGTCAAAGATCGCGAACGCAACGTACCGGGCGGAGTGTACATCTCCTGCTCTGCCTGCGACTTCTTCGAAAAACTCTAGCTCCAGTTCCGCACTCCCCAGAAGTCCGCCTTATCCGGCGGGCTTCTTTGCATTTGGCCGCCAGCACGGAGGCGTAGCCTTTCTCATGGAATCACGCGCCCCCACCGATAAAGAAAACTGGGGCAGGAAACGAAAGTAATACCTTTCCCACTTGACGAGTCCACCTTTCGATAGGCAGACTCTTCGACGGAAAGCAGGATCCTGTTTTATGGCTACCAGTTTCACCGCAACCGGCATGATCGTTTCGCCGTCTCAAGCCTTTGCCGCTTCGCCCCACTACACTCGTCCAACGTTCCTTATGTGTCCACCGCAGTGGTATGGAGTGGATTACGCCATCAACCCCTGGATGGCCAGCAATCTGCACCGCTCCTCCCGCGACCAGGCCTTTGCGCAGTGGAATTCTCTTTACGCCGCGCTTCAGACCGTGGCCGACGTACGTCTTCTTCACCCGGAACAGGGCTGTCCGGACCTGGTCTTTCTGGCCCATGGCGCCCTCGTGCAGCATGGCCTAGCCGCGCTTTCCAGCTTCAGCCACGGCCAGCGCCGCGAGGAAACCCGGCATCTCCGCGCATGGATGGAGCAGCATGGCTTTCTGCTCTGGAATACACCTCGCGAAACCGCCTTCGAAGGCGAAGGCGACATACTTTTCAATGCCGAGGGAACCGAGTTGTGGGCGGGGCACGGCGTCCGCACCTGCCGCTCCTCTCATCGCCATGTGGCCGACGCGTGGCATGTCCCTGTCCACTCGCTGCACCTGGTCGACCCGCGCTTCTATCATCTGGACACGTGTTTCGCCCCGCTCTCTGGCGGCCATCTGCTCTACTATCCGGAAGCCTTTGACGCTGCGTCTCTCGCTTCCATCGAGACCCATTTCAACGCCGACAAGCGCCTCGCCATCACCGAGCAGGATGCTACCCAGCTCGCCTGCTCGGCCCTGAACGTGGGAAAAACGATCTTTACCGGGAACATCAGCGACGAGCTGACGTACCGCCTGCGAAATCAGGGATTCCAGGTTGAACGGCTGGCGCTCGGCGAATTCCTCAAAGGCGGTGGAGGAGCAAAATCCCTGGCGCTGCGCGTGAGCGACCTTCGCATCACCCACGCCAGCCCGCAGAGTCCCTTACAGTCTTAGCGATGCGCTATCTGCCACGGGAGGCGCGGAACTCCTGTCGGGGTCCAATCGATCTGTAGCAATCGCGGAGCAGGCTGAAAGTCCGCGACAAGCGCGTTCGTCATGGCCGGATCGTCCGGTCGAATCGGCTCCACCTTCACCTTTGCCAGCCCGCCAATACCCAACTTGCGAGCGGCGGCGTACGAAAGGTCGAGCAGAACACTCTGGGGCACCGGTCCACGATCGTTGACGCGCAGAAAAACTGCCTTCCGGTTCGTCAGGTTGGTGACGCGGACCCAGCTACCCAGAGGAAGGCTGCGATGCGCGCAGGTCAGTGCATTCATGTCAAACTTCTCGCCGGACGCGGTCCGGCGACCATTGAACTTGCCGCCATACCAGGAAGCCCGGCCGAACTGAATACCGAAGCGAGAGCGCTTCACCGAAGTCGAGGCTGTCGAAACGTCATTGGACGCAGCGGACGCAGCTTCGGGTCCGGCGCTGGCCGCGGCCACACCTGTCACTCCCATAGCCAGCACCATCAGCCCGAGTCCCCATTTGCACGCCGTGGATTTTCGGGCGATGCTGGGGTTCTGCACGTTTGTGTTCATACTTTCTATTGTCCCCAAATTGGAAACCCTAAGTCAAACATTCTGAAGCTGTTTATGTCGATTTTACTATTGAAAAAAGAGCCCTGTTGTGTTATCTATTGACCAGCCGGTTTCGCCAAAATAGCCCCGTAGTTTTTCACTGTCTTAAGACGACTGGTAGAGAGGGAAGCGTTGCATTCCGGTACCCTCCTCGATTCCAATCTTCCCATCGCTCGTCCCCCGGTGGTGCTGACCATTGCAGGGTTAGATCCCTCGTCTGGTGCGGGTGTTACGGCCGACCTCCAAACCTTCTCCGCCCACCGTCTTTACGGCACCTGCTGCATCACGGCACTCACGGTCCAATCCACGCAGGGCGTCGCCTTCGTTGAGCCCGTCGCAGACCTGATTCCGCAGACGCTAGCCCACCTCCACGCTGACCTGCCAGCTGCCGGTATCAAAATCGGCATGCTCGCCACGGCAGCCGCAGTGCAGGCCGTCGCGTCTTTCCTTCAGGCGAGTCGCAGCGCCCGCGTTCCCGTCGTCCTTGATCCGATTCTGCGTTCCAGTTCCGGAGCCAGCCTGCTCAGCGCGGAAGGTCTGGCCTGCTTGCAGTCCGAGCTCCTGCCCCTGGTCGATTGGATCACCCCTAACAGCGCCGAGCTTGCCGTTCTATCCGGCCGCCAGGTCAAGCTCGCCGCCGATCTCGAACCTGCGCTCCGCAAACTTGCCCGCCTCCATCCTCACCTGCACATCGTCGCCACCGCAGGCGACTATCAGACCCCAACAGACCTTCTCCTGACCCCAACCGGCGAGATTCACGGTTTTGAAGGCGTCCACATCGACACATCGTCCACCCACGGCACAGGCTGCGCGTTCTCCTCCGCCGTACTATCCCGCCTTGTGCTGGGCGACAGCCCGGTCGCGGCGGTGACCGCCGCAAAGTCGTACGTGAGCGAAGCCCTTCGCCGCGCTCCGGGACTGGGCAAAGGCCGGGGCCCACTCAACCTGCTCTGGCCTCTCGAACCACGCTAGACAGAACGGGCGTCGCGGAAGAAGGCAAGCGGCCCTGCTAGGCTAAAAACCATGTCTGAGAATCTTTCCATCCAGCTCAACGGAAGTCCGCGCGTCCTCGCTTCGACCGCAGATCCGTCGATGCTCCCCGTCGTTCTTACCGCGCTGGACCTTAAGCTCGACCGCATCGCCGTCGAATTGAATGGCGCCATCGTCCGCCGCGCCGATTGGCCTAACACGCTCGTGAAGAGCTCGGACCGCCTCGAAGTAGTCCACTTCGTCGGTGGCGGACTGCGGCTACTCTAGCCACGTACAGCCGTCAGCTGCAGAAGCAACCGCTCCCAGCGATCGCCATACTCCGTCCATCCGCCAATACTTTGCACCCTTCGGAGCCCCGCCTCGCGCATTCTTTGCTGCCGCGCGGGATCATCGGCAAGCTCTTGCATTCGTCTCGCCAAGGCGTCAGAATCGCGAATTGGGACGACAAAGCCCTCCACGCCATCGGTGAAAAGGTCTTCACCACCCGTATTGGTCGAGCATAGCACCGGGCAACCGCAAGCCATCGCCTGGGCCTGCACCAGCGCCAGCCCCTCCTCGATGCTCGGCAGCACCAGCACATGGCTTTCGCTCATCAGCCCCCGCAACCGCTCCTGCGACACGGAGCCCACAAACTCCACTTGCTCCTGCGGCAGCCGCGGCAATACCTGCCGCAAATCAGGCAGCACCGCTCCCACGATCCGCAGCCGCTTGTGCGGGTGGCGCACGCGGGCGAAGGCCTCCAGCAAATACGGCACGCCCTTGCGGAGGCCTGCGCTCCCGGCAAAGATCACATCGAATCGCCCGGCTGCCGGTTCGCCTTCCGGGTAAAACTTCTCCAACCGCACACCGTACGAAATCCTATGCAGCTTCTCTGCGGGCACGCCCATCTCCACGAAGCTCCGCACTGCCGCGCTGGACGGCACGGTGATGGCGTCAGCCTGGGCGTAAATTTTCTCTTCCCGAATCGTATCCCGCTCGTCCGAAACCTGGCGCTGCACTCCCCATCGCCGGCACTCATCGGCCACGATCTGCGCCTGAAACCTCTGGTGCGTCGAGCCCCGGTCGCAGATAAACACGCCGCCGCGCTCCTGCACATGACGGCCCGTGAGCAATCCTGCGCCCGAAATACCGATAAATGCATCGCAATCTGCGCGGGAGACTGACAACCGCTTGTCGGTCCAGCGGTCGAAGGTGAGGGCGTTCATATAGCCCAGGTGATCGCTCGCCCAGGTCCAGTCGACGCCATAGCGCGCCATAAGATACTCCGGAGTATGAATCCACGGAAACGTTTGGACCTTGCCGTGCGGCAGACCTTCACGTTTCAGCCGCGCCCACGGCCACGTTGAGTAAATCTTCTGCAAAAAGCCGCGCTGTTCCAGCTCCCGGGCCAGTTCGAAGTGGTGATAGACCCCAAAAACGGCCTGAACGACGCGCATAGATTTCCGGGAGAGCAAGAGTGTGCCGAGTGTATCAAATCTGCCGGCAGCAGTTCGCGGCCTGCCGTGCATCCTCAGACCGTGACGACAATCTTGCCAAACTGCTGATTCGACTCCATATACTTCTGTGCCGCCACGACCTCAGCCAGCGGAAACGTCTTCGCAATCCGAGGCTTGAAGTCACCGGCGGCGAGATGGTCGAACACGTATTTTTCGGCCTTTTCACGCGAGGCCTTGTCTGCGACCACCTCAAACAAAGTATAGGCCTTGATGGTCAGATGTTTGGACATCGCCGCCCGCAGCGGGTAGGGCGTGGGCGCCGCGCTCAGAGCACCATAGAGGAAGAGCATGCCCGACGGGGCGGCAGCATTGGCCAGCGCCTCGACACCCGGCCCCGCGACCGGATCGAAAATCACGCGAGCGCCTTTGCCTCCCGTAATCTCCATAACCCGGGCAGCGAGATCCTCTTCGTCCGTAACGATGACGTGGTCTGCACCGAACGACAGGAGTTCCGCCTTCTTTTCCGGCGTGCGCGTTGCTGCAATGGAGACCGCGCCCTCCGCCTTGCAGATCTCGATAGCGGCGAGACCGACTGACGAAGACGCGGCCGTAATGAGCACAAAGTCTCCCTTCGCCAGGTGACCCTGTGCGACCAGCGCGCCGTATGCCGTCAGGTATTGCATCCATATGCTGGTGCCTTCCTCGAAGGAAAGACTCGAGGGATACGCAGCGAGTGCGTACGCGGGCAGAATGCTCACCTCGCCGTAGGTTCCGTACGCGTCTGCCAGGAAGCAGGGAACCGAAGAGCGGATCTGGCCAACCAGAGCTTCGTCGACACCTTCGCCCACCGCTTCGACTACGCCAGAAGCCTCATAGCCAAGTAGCGACGGCAGTTTCGGCTGCATAAAATAGCGACCCAAGCGAAATATAACTTCAGCGCGGTTCAGCCCTATAGCCTTGACACGAAGACGAACCTCTCCGGGACCCGGTTGCGGCAGCGGAAGGTCTTCCAACTTCAACACATCGGCCGATCCCAGCTCGTGAAAGCGAACCACCTTTGCGGTTTGCGACTTGTTTTGTTCTGGCATCATGGTCTCCGCCTATCCGATGCCGCGAGTCTCCGACGGGTGCAGAAAAATAGAAACAGAATCGGAGCGCAGTGTCGGGCCGGACGCCGCAAGCGTCGACGAAGCGATTTCGGTCGCGAAAACTCGCTTCACGTGGATTGACGATCGATGAACGACGGTCAATCACGACGCAACTGGGTCTCTATCGGCTGGATAGACCCGATGCGCGGAATTGCGCGGCACTTAAAGGACGTCTGATAACACATATTCTGTATCGTTCGCTTGAGTCTCGACTGCCCACCTATCGGCCTCACTTGGCGTCAACGCGCCACGTCATAAGCCTGGAAACTTGGCGCGTTTAGGCTCCAACCGAAAACCGAACCACCGCCGCCACCAGTACTGCCCCGAGAGCCAACCACGCCAGTTGCCACAGCACCCGCCCGATCTTGCATTCCTGCTGAATTTCCGGCAACAGGTTGACCGTGGCTATGTAAACGAAGCTCCCCGCGCTGATGGGCAAAAGGTACGCTACGGCATGGCTTTGTCCCGCCCCGACAAGCATCACGAGCACGACGCCCAATAGCGAGGGCAACCCCGCGAACAGTGCTAACTGTAAAGCCCGCCGCGATGTCTGGCCCAGGTGGATCAGCACGGCGAAGTCGCCAATGCGATGCGGAACCTCATGCAACCCGATCGCCACGGCGGTCAACCATCCAAGACGCGGGCTCGCCACAAACGCCGTCGCCAGCGCTGTTCCATCGACAAAGCTGTGCAGCATCGCAGCCAGCACCAGATTGATTGGCTTGGCGCTGTTATGCTCGCCGCAGTTAGCTTCGTGCCGATGCACATGGGTGCCGACGCCAAGCTCTCCAACCTCCGGCTCGGTGGTGCTGCCGGTGAGAGACGAAAACATTCGCTCCACCGCAAACAGACCAAGAACCGACCCGGTCAAAAGGCCCCAAGTCAACGGCCGGTTCCCCAGGCGCGTCACGGCCTCAGGAAGCAGATCCAACAACGCCGTCGTCAACAAAACCCCGACAGCGAGGCTCAGCAGGTGCGGCAGATACTTTTTCAGCAGTCGTTCGCGCGAGCGAAGCATCCAGGCTCCGCCCACTGCAGCCACCTGAACGCCGGCCACAGCGATCAGGGCGTTCAACAGCTGATATGTCATTGCACCTCCCCGTGTCTGCTCCGAGTGAAGAGGACGCGCGCACTCGCCCGACTATACACGCCGGCTACCGTCCTGCCCGGTTACTAAAGAATGCGAGAGCTCAGAAGTTGAATGCGAATCCGCCTTGAATTGCTCGGGGCGCCTGCGCCAGAAAGAGCACTCGCCCGTCACTCGCCACCACCGGCTGGTAGCCCTGCGCCAACAGGTTCGTCGCGTCGATTACGGCGTCGATTCCCTCCGGCAGGTACTTGCCGAACCACAAACGCTGCCGGACGTAAACGCCAAGGTAAGCCTCCTGGTCGCCTACATTGAAAGCGTTCACCTGCGTCAGCGTCCGTTCTGGCTGCCAGCGATATTCAGCCCGCACAGCTGTTCCAGTGCGCAGAATCTTACCTCGAAGCGCGCCGCTGACCGCATAACTATTGCGTGAGGATAGCCCTTTTTTCGCAGCGAAGACAGTAGTCGTTCCGTCCATTTCGCTCACAATAGCAGTACCCGCGTCATATCCAAACCAGGCTGCCAGGGAGGGCGTAAGCGGTTGAACGAGCGATACGCTCACTCCGCGAGCCATGTAATTTGCGGAACTGATCGCAAAACGAGCCGTCGTAGGATCCGCGATCACGGCCGCATCGTGAAGATCGGTGCGATCCATCACGCCGGTACCGCTGATCGCCACATTGTTCAAGTGGTCGGTATAGGCCGACAGCTGTAGCACCCGGCTGCCCAGCTTGCGGCTCACGGAAACTTCATGGTGCCCGCCCTTGGTGCTGAGAGGATGCCCCGATCCGTCTGTGAGCGTGCGAAGCGGCGTTTTCAGGCGATCCAGGTCTTCAGAGCTTTGCAACTCACGGCCTGCCGCGTAACGGTATTCCACCATCACGCCGGACATCGGTCTGACACTGACCCGGACGAATGGCTCCGCCGAAAACCGCACGCTTTGCAGGTGTTCGGCCTTTAACAACGAGCCGGCGTCGATCACCATCATGTCGCCGAACTTGAATTCCTGCGTGCTCGCCAGCCGCATCACCTGGAGGCCGGTTGCCGTGCCGTCCGTCAACTCTGGATGGGATTGAAAGCTCGTCACCAGCCGCGTACTTCCACCCGTCGGCGATCGACGCTCATAGCCGGCCACCACCTCGGCCGAAGGAAGCACGGGAAACGGTGATCGCGAGCCAGCGATATCGGCCCGTAAAATTGCGCCGTCTCCATTTTCTATGGTGCGATCCAGCACTAATACCTGGTGTACACCACCCTCGCCGAACCCGCCATCACCGCTGGTCACGCTGACCCGCGCCTGCGTTGTCGCGCGCCGCGAGTGTTCCGCGCTTGACGATACGAGCACGTTTCCGTCTGCATCGTCGACAAGTCTCAGCAAGGGTCGATTCGCGGACGACCGCAAAGTCCATTTCCAGTCGTCGGCGGGTTCATTTGCACTCCGCTTTTGCGCTGGAAGCCAATTCTCCGCTTCATAGAGCGTGCTCATCGTAAGGTTCACGACGGCTTGGGCACCGGCCTGGAGCCGCACGTTGGGTCGCGATGCCGGTACAAAAAACGCCGCCGTCGCTTTCAGTTGGTAACGCCCCGGAGTCACCGCAGTGATTATGTAGCGCCCGTGATTGTCAGTGAACGCCGTCGCCACAGTCGTTGCGTCCGCCGTTAGCAACAGAACGAGCGCGCCCATTTGTGGCACTCCGTGCGCGTCGCGCACCGAACCACTCAGCGCCGCATCGCTCGAGTCAAAGCGTGGCGCGCAGACACCCGGCTTTGCCAACACGATCGTCAGCGCCAGAATGGTGTACAAGTTGCTTCGGCTTCGCATTACCGCGCCCTCATTCGACCTGCGCGCTCACCGCTCTCGAGATTGTGCGCCGACAGGAACAGCTATCGCCTATGTACGCGTAGCCTTCTTCCTTTAGGACCGGCGCTGCCTTACTGCACGACGACGAAAGGAACCGACTGCGCAATCTCCTGTTTCGAATTGCCGTCGTTGACCTTGATCGTTACCTGATACTTGCCTGGCTCCAAACTGGCGAGCGGCATGCTTTTTTCCAGCGTGAGCTGGTCGGCGTTAGGGTTCAGCTTCGACGCGCTCTCCATCGTGTCCAGGATCTGTTTGTTTGTAGCCATGTCGAGAACCTGATACTCGATCGTAGCGTTGTTCTGCTTGTTCTCTCCAATGCCGAGATTGTAGACCTGCATCCAGAAGTTCAAATTCTGTCCACGATGAAACGTGACCGGGGTTGAAACCGTTGGGGGAACACGCGGCCGGATCTTGGTGTTCCCGATTACGAAGTTCCCCAGGCTTACATCCTTGGACGGAACGCGCTCCATAACGTCAGCCAAGATCAATGACGAAGCCGACAGGCGATCGTCGTCGTACTTCGGCACGTTCACGCTGCGCTTCCAGATGCCAAGGTGTTCCGGGTTGTTCACGTCCTTGATCGCAATTTCAACTTTGTACAGTCCCGGACGTAGTGGCAGCGCCTTCCAGTACACCGACATCTCGTTCTGTTTACGCGAGAGCAGATCGCTTGAAGTTTCGACCTTGACCGTCTCTTCAAAGGTCTGAACTGCACGATGGTTCAGGTTCGAAACGCGGCCGAGAATGTTTACCGTGGCGGTTGCATAGCCGTCCTTATTGCTGAAGGTCATGTCACGATTGCGAATCTGCAGCGTCAGCGGCACCATCACCGTATCGTTAGTCAACTTCACGTAGTCGGTTCGCACATCGAACAGGAACGGTGGTCCCTTCAGGATGGTCGACTTCGCCGAAAGAAACTGATCGAGATCGGCAAATTTCACTGGCGGCGGCGCGAAGATCTTGGCAAACGTGTCCAGACGATCAAACTGCTTGGACTGTTGCGACGAAGCCATAGGACCATTCCCCAACTGCTCCAGCCCGCCACCCGAAAAGCGGTCAGCCTTGGTAGACCTTCCCATGGACTCATACAGCGTTTGTCCAGCGCCCGGCGTGTGCTTCAGCGCATCCTTTTCCGAGCGGTCAATGGTCGCGTGGAAGTCGCCGCACATGCAGCTATCGACAAACTCGATGTCAATGTTGTCGCCTACACCCTGCAGGTAGCGGTAATGCCACACTTCGAACGGAAAGGTCGATGTATTTCCGCCGCCCTCTTCCATGGGGCGGTCGTAGTTGCCGCCTGAAGGGTGTGAATCGATATTATCGGGCTTGCCGAATGCGATATAAATGTGTCCGCGGTCGGTGCGCCAGCCCGGCTTTCCAGCCGCGAAGTGCTCGTTGGCATAGGCAATACGCAGGTAATGCTGCTCGCGGAACTCGTTCTCGGGTGAATCCGGGTTCGGGTTTCGTCGCAGCCAGAACTGCTCGATAAACTGCTCTCGTTCTTCCTCATTCGCAAGATGCTTGAAAGCCTGCCGCTCTTCGTCCGTGATAATCCACGCCACGTCCTCGTCGAGCCACTTCTTGTCTTCCGGCGAAAGCTCGTGGGTCAACGCCTTCCGCCGATTCCGTTCCGCGCTGTCGCTCAAACGGCGCTTCAGAGGATCGGGACGCTCTTCCACTGGCGCGCTTTTTTCGACGCCCCCGTTCGAAGGGTCCTGAGCGTGTACCCGCGCCCCCCCAAACCCGCTGCAAAGCAGTAGAGTCAACGCAACGGAAATCGACGAACAAACACGCATGGGCCGCACTCCTGTTCCGAACAAACGCGATTCGGATCCGCCTTCATTCTATTCCCCGATTGTTCGCTGACACAATAGACGGGGCAACTCTTTTCCATGTTTCTGAATCAGGGTTGCTGCTATCATTCTGTCATCGGAAAACCTGCGTCCTTACTGTGTCCGCGCGCGTCTCATGAGCGCACCTGCATGCAGCTGGAACCAAACCGGATGCCTCGTCGTATACAACTATGCGGGCAATCGCCGGGCGATCCTGCTCCTTAATCGAACTACGCCATTTGAGAAAGCTGGAATGAGCCTTAAAAAGATCCTCCTCATCGTCCTCATAGCCGCCGTCCTGATCGGGGCTGTAGTCGGTACCATCCTGCACGCACGTTCCAGCGTTCTCGCCGTCTCCACCGCCAAAGCCACGCGCCAGGACCTGGTCTCCATCGTCAGCGGCACCGGGCAGATCAAGCCCAAGACCTACGTCAACGTCGGTGCCACCGCCTTCGGCAGAATCACACACCTTTACGTCAAAGAGGGTGACCACGTGAAAGCCGGCACCATCCTCGCAACCGTGGAGAATGTTCAGCCGCAGGCTACAGTCGCCGCCCAGAACGCCAACATCACCAGTTCGAAAACTGACGTAACATCCTTCGTCGCGGCCGAGAAGACCGCAGAGGCCAACCTTCTGCAGACCCGCGCTGACCTCGAGCAAAAGCGGCTTGACTTCGGACGCGCCCAGGAACTCTACAGCTCGAAGCTGATCGCCAAGCAGGATTTCGACTCGAAGAAAGCAGCCTTCGACGTCGCAACGGCTACCCTTGCCCAGCGCCAGGCCGCCCTCGCTCAATCGCAGGCGCAGACCTCCTCACAACGCGCCCACGTCAATCAAGCCATCGCGAATCAACGCTCAAACTTCGACGCGCTCGATAAAACCATCAGCCGCGCTCCCTTCGACGCGCTCGTCACCAACGTTCCCGTCCGCGAGGGCGAGACCATGGTCGTCGGCATCCAGAACGCGCAGGGCTCCACCATGATGACCCTCGCGGACATGTCCGTCGTGACCGCCGAAGTCAAAGTCGATGAAACAGACATCGTCAACGTGGCGATGAATCAGCCGGTAGACGTCACCGTCGATGCCCTGCCCGGTCGCGTGTACAAAGGCCACGTCACTGAAGTCGGCGATCAGGCTCTGCTGCGCACCACTGGCGTGGCTACGTCACAGTCCACCACTGGTACCGAAGAGGCCAAGGACTTCAAGGTCGTCGTTACCCTCGACGACGCGGGCTCCGACCTGCGCCCCGGTCTTTCAACCACCGCCAAGATCACAACGGCGCACAAAGCGAACACTCTCATCATCCCCATTCAGGCGCTGGTGCAGCGCGAAGCTGCCGCCGAGCAAACGCTCTTCGCCAACAACGGCAAGACAGGCACATCAACTGCTGCGTCGACAACCAGGAAGCCGGTTCTTACCCAGGGCGTCTACAGGCTGGAGACCGTCAGCGGCCGCCTGCGTGTAAAGTTCGTGCCCGTCGTCACCGGCATCACCGGCGCGACAGACATCGAAGTCATTAATGGCCTCACCGACTCCGACGAAATCGTCACCGGGCGCTACAAGGTGTTGCGATCGCTGAAGAGCGGCACTGCCGTTAAGCGCGACAACTCCGTTCAAACCAACGACGAAGACAAGTCCTAGCCAGTCGCATCAAGGAGTTTTATGGCCACCACCGCACCGCCGCTCGAGGATCGCATTGGCGCGAATGTAGACGGTCCGCGCCCCGGCGAAGTGATCGTTACCAATAATCTCTGGAAGACCTACGAGATGGGCGACCAGGAAGTCCACGCACTGCGCGGCGTCGACATCCGCATCCGTCACAACGAGTACGTCGCCATCATGGGCCCTTCCGGCTCCGGCAAATCCACGTTAATGAACCTGCTCGGCTGTCTCGACTCACCGTCCAAAGGCAAGTACTGGCTTAACGAGCACGACGTCTCCGAACTCAACGATGACGAGCTAGCCCGCATTCGTAACAAGGAAATAGGCTTCGTCTTCCAGACGTTCAACCTGCTGGCCCGCGCCACTTCGCTGCACAATGTCGAGCTGCCCCTGATTTACAACGGCACTCCCGCCGCCGAGCGCATCGAGCGCGCCAAAGAGGTGCTCACCAGCGTGAACCTCGGCGAACGTATGATGCACAAACCCAACGAGCTATCTGGTGGCCAGCGGCAGCGCGTCGCGATCGCCCGCGCTCTCGTCAACCGCCCCAGTATCATCCTCGCCGACGAGCCTACCGGCAATCTCGACTCCAAAACTTCGGTCGAAATCATGGCGCTGTTCGACGACCTTCACGCCAAGGGCAACACCATCATCCTCGTCACCCACGAGCCAGACATCGCAGAGTTCGCCCACCGTATCATCTCCATCCGCGACGGCTCTGTCGCCTCCGACGGCCCCAGCCACCGCGCCCTCAGCATCCACGACGCACGCTAGAACTTTACGTCCAGCATTCTGTAGCACAGGCGGGTCGCCAGCGAGCATTTATTGCTCGACGAGTTGCAAGCGAGGGGACCGTTTTCCCGGGCTTCGCGATGCCGCCTACCCACGGCGCATCTAAACTAGAGTCATGACGAAGGCCCTGCGCCCCCGCCTGCTATCTCTCTTTCTTCTGCTCGCCCTTGGCTCCAAAACCGGCGCGGCCGCCGACGCCCGCTTCGACCTTGTCGGCCCGCGCATCGACGTCCGCGTCACGCGCGGTGCGGACACGCTTCCCATCGCCTCGGTGCCCAACCTCCAGACCGGCGACAAGCTCTGGGTTCACCCCGACCTACCAGCCAGCCAGTCCGTGCGCTACATCCTGGTCTGCGTCTTCCTGCGCGGGACCACTAACCCGCCGCCGCCGGACTGGTTCACCCGCATCGAGACCTGGAATCGCAAAGTCCGCGAAGAGGGGGTGTTCATCACGGTTCCCCCCGAAGCGCAGCAGGCCGTCCTCCTGCTGGCCCCGGAAACGGGCGGCGACTTCTCTACCCTGCGCTCTGCCGTCACCGGACGCCCCGGAATCTTCGTACGCGCCTCGCAGGACCTCGCCGAAGCCGGCTTCGAGCAGGCACGGATTGAAAAGTATCTGGCCTCCATTCGTCGCGTGCCCCCCTCCGACGCCGGAGAACTTCAAAAGCGTTCTTCCCTGCTCGCTCGTACCCTGGCCCTCAAACCCAACGACGATTGCTTCAGGCGCTCGCCCGACACCCAGTTCACGTGCCTCACCCAGACCGGTACTCAGACCCTGCTCGACGACGGCCACGGACAGACTATTGTCGCCGCACTCTCCAGCGGCTCCAACTCCGACTTCATCAACGCCGCCAGCTACACTGGCCTCGCCGGCGCGGGTCAATACTCCGCCTATGTCGGCGCTCTCGTGGATCTCGTTCGAATCATTGGCAACCTCCACACCGCGCAGTACCAGTACATCCCCGCCATTGCCTTTCCCCAGGGCGAGGCGCTGAACCTTCGCCTCAACACCCCACCCTCCTTTCACAATCCCAAATCCGTCCTTGTCATAGGACTGCCCGCCGTCCGGACCGCGGTCCCCCCGCCGCTGCGTACCGCAGACGCTAAACAGGTCGCGTGCCTTCTCCAACCTTCGGTCGTCCTTCCGATTGAAGGCGCGCCACTGGTCTTCTCCACCGATTTTGCCCACCAACTCGTCCTGCACCTGAACACCCCACCGGGCGCACCGGCTGAGCCCGACATCCGCCTCACCCCCGACGCCTTCCAGGGCGGACTCATCGTTCAGCAGCACCCTGACCGGCGAACGCCTCTACGCGAACCAGTCGCCCTTGCCACCTCCGCAGCAGGCAGATCTAAACCAGCTGGCCCGCAACGACAATCTCCTCCCGTTCCGGCCACTCCGCCAGCCTCCGGTCCCGTTACGCTCACGGGGACCATTCAAGGCCGCTGGGGCTTCGACCCGTTTACCGGTCCCACGGTCCCCCTGCAGCTCGAGCCCGGAGTCGGATGGCATGTCGTCAGTTCAGCCGGGAGCGGCGCCCCAGACATCATCGCTGGACGCTCAGCCCAGCTTCTGCTCACCTCCACCGGGGCTGGCTGCGTTCACGCCATCACGTTCCGCCCGGCCAATGGTTCGACAGAAATCGCAGTCCCCTTCAAGGCCGCCGCCGAGCCCAACACTCTCGAGCTAACCCTGCCCATCGATCGCGAGATGAAACCCGGCGAGCTCAGCCTGTCCATCCAGCAATACGGCCAGCCGAAGGCGGACATCCTTTCTACCCGCACCTTTGCAGAGCCAGCGAAAATCGCTGGTGTCGATCTCCACGCGTCGGACAAGTCATTGCTTGTCACTGGGACCAACCTCACTGAGATCGCCACAGTCACTGTCGGCGACCTCGTTTTTAGCCCTGCGCCGCTGGAAGTCGGCAGCCCAGCCGATCGCGTCGCAGCCGACGCGCTGCGTTTATCGCTTCCTCAGGGCGCTCCGGCGCCGCCCACGAAGATCGGAGACCAACTCTCTGCCCGGGTCGCCCTTCGCGATGGCCGAATCCTCACCATCTGGGTGGAAGTTTCTGCTCCGCGCCCCGTCGTCAGCCTCCTGCAGAAGACCGTAGAGACCCCCGCGGACTCGAACATCTCGCTGCCGAGCGCCGACGACCTTCCCCTCTCGCGGCACCTCGCGTTCACCCTCAAGACCGCATCGAATTTTCCCCGCAATGGCCGGGTCGAAGTTGAAACCTTCGACGGCACGCTGCGCACCGTGCTGACGCTCGCTCCGTCCGGCGGGCTGATCTTGCAGGACCCCCACACCATCGTCGCCACACTCGATCCACTGCGTTCCTTCGGTCCCAGCGCCTTCGGTCCCCTGCACATTCGCGCAGTCTTTCCCGCTGGCTCTTCGGACACTGGCACAACCACCGCAGAAGTTCCATCGAGCGGCGCTGAAAAAACACCCAGCTCCCGCGCCAGCGACTGGCTGTCTCTCGCGACACTTGTGCGCCTGCCGTTGCTCACGCAGCTTCAATGCCCTGCGGATGTCGATCAGTCCTGCACGCTCACCGGCCAGAACCTTTTTCTGCTCCAGGCCGTCTCGGCCAGCCCCACCTTCACAGATCCCATTAGCGTGCCGGACGGCTACACCGGTTCCACTCTCAACGTGCCCCACGTCACAGCGTCGACCATCTTCCTTCGCCTCCGCGACGACCCGTCCGCCGTCAACGTCGCCACAATCCCCCCAGCTCCCACATCCCCCGCACCAGAACACCACATCCCAACAACATCGAAACCACGGTAACGGTCCGCATCCACAGAGCAGAATCGGGCGTCAGTCCCGGCCCGCAGGCAGCCCGCCAATGAGAAGGGCCCGGCAGCGCTGCCGGGCCCTTCTCTGCGCAGCTCAGTTTTGCTCTACCGTTCGATTTCCCCCGGCAGCCTGCCACGCTGTACGCGACTGTTTTTCACGCCATAGGTGAAGTACACCACCAGCCCGATCACCAGCCACACAATCAACCGCGCCCAGTTCAACCAGCCCAGCTTCACCATCATGTAGCCGTTGAACAGCACGCCCAGAATGGGCACCAGCGGCACCCACGGCGTGCGGAACGGTCTTGCTTTATCGGGGTCTGTGCGTCGCAGAATGATGATCGAGATGCATACGATCACAAAAGCCAGCAGCGTACCGATGTTCACCATCTTGCCAATGTCATCGATCGGCGTCAACGCACCCACCACGGCTGCAATGAAGCCCACAAGAAATGTGTTCTTGAACGGTGTGCGGAATCGCGGATGCACCTCCGCGAAAAACTTCTTGGGCAGCAGCCCATCGTTCGCCATCGCATAGAGCACTCGCGTCTGGCCTAGAAGCATGACCAGCATCACGCTGGTCAGCCCTGCCAGCGCACCGGCTGTAATGATGTCGCTCGCCCATGGGAGCCCACGGTCAAGAAACGCCCGCGCGATCGGCGCCTCGATACTCACCTGCTGCCACGGCACCATGCCTGTCAGCACCGCCGCCACGCCGATGTACAACAGCGTGCAGACCGCCAGCGAGACAATAATCCCGATCGGCAGGTCGCGCTGCGGATTCTTGGCTTCCTGTGCCGTCGTCGACACGGCATCAAACCCGATGTACGCAAAGAAGATATACGCCGCACCCGACCCAATCCCCGCCAGCCCAAACGGCGCAAACTGATGCCAGGTGCTGCCCCAGTTCGCCGGATGCACAAAGTGCGAGCCCAGGCCCAGCACGAACAGCACCACCGCCACCTTGATCACCACAATCACCGAGTTGAACTTCGCCGACTCCTGAATTCCGATCGCCAGGATGGTGGTGACAACAAGGGCGATGAAGAACGCCGGTAGGTTGAGGCCAATCTCATGACCGAAGATCACCGGCGCGCCCAGCAATGCGTGCGCCTGGGTCAGAACATCGGCCGAAGGTGCGCTCATCAGCGCTTCCAGCTTGTCAGTGTAGGCCTGCGAGCCAATCACCAGTGACGAATAGTCATGCGCTATCACTTGTCGAGAGATGTTCTCGGTCGCTACCTTGACCGCCGTCCAGTGGTCGTACGCCAGCCAAAGCGGGAACTTGATATGGAAGATCTGCATCAGTTCAATGAAGTGATTTGACCACCCCGAGCTCACCGTGCTCGCACCCATCGCATACTCGAGCGTCAAGTCCCAGCCGATGATCCACGCCACCAGCTCGCCCAGCGTCGCATAGGCATACGTGTACGCCGACCCTGCCAGCGGAATCATCGCTGCAAACTCCGCGTAGCAAAGCCCCGCAAACGCGCACCCCAGACCCGACAGCACGAACGACAGCATCAGGCTCGGTCCTGCATAATGCGCGCCGAGCCCCGACAGCACGAAAATTCCCGCGCCGATCACCGCGCCCACTCCCAGCGCCGTCAGCTGAAACGGCCCCAGCGTCCGCTTCAAGGTCCCTTCACCCTCGGCGCCAGCCTCGGCCATCAGCACGTTCATCGACTTCTTCGCAAAAAGATTCGCCATCCGCTGTCCCGTCTCCCTTACTTCCTATCCAAGCTCTTTACCGGGTCCCTGCCCGCGTCCGACCTGCGCCCGAGTCCAGAAAAAATACACCGGCACACCCAGCAACACCAGGATTAATCCCGGCCATGTGTACTGAGGTTTGTATCGCAACAGTACACCACAAATCCACGTTGCCATCACGATGTACAGCCCGGGCAGAACCGGATATCCAAACGCCTTGTACGGCCGCGGCGCATCCGGCTGGGTCCTGCGCAGCACAAACAGCCCCACAATCGTCAGCACATAGAACACCAGCACCGCAAAAATCACGTAGTCCAGCAGGTCGCCATACCGACCGCTCAGGCACAGCAGGCACGTCCAGGCCCACTGCATCCATAGCGAGTTGGTCGGCACATCCGTCTTGGCATCCAGCTTCCCTACCGCCTTGAAGAACAGTCCATCGCGGCTCATGGCGTAATACACGCGAGCCCCCGCCAGAAGCATCCCGTTCACGCACCCGAAGGTAGAAATGAGGATGGCTCCGGCCATGAACTTCGCGCCCACGCTGCCGAACGCGGTTTCCATCACCGCTGTAGCGACACGGTCCTGCGTCGCGAACATGATGCCCCGCCCCGTCACTGTCCCCGCCGTCGCCACGCCAGACATCGGCAGCACGCTCAGGTACACGAAGTTGCACAGCACATACAGCAACAGCACCAGCCCTGTCCCCAGGGCCAACGACAACGGCAGATTGCGCTTTGGATCGCGAATCTCACCTGCCGTAAACGTCACATTGTTCCACGCATCGCTCGAGAACAGCGACCCCACCTGCACCACCGCAACCACTGTCAGCGCGCCGACGAGCGCTGTGCTACCGGCAGCCGCGCCGCCTATCCCAAAGAACGAGCCCAGCGTTACCGGGTGCAGCGTCCCAAAGCCGGATCCTGCCCAGAAGTTCTCCCACCCAGCGCCAAAATTCGCCGCCACGGCCACGGCATTCTTTGCGACCAGACCCACCATCACGACGGCCGCCAAAGCCAGCACCTTGGCACTCGTGAACACGTTCTGGACGGCAGCGCCCAACTTCACGCCCAGCGTATTCGTGAAAGTCAGCAGCGTGATAATCGCAATCGCCGCCAGATTCGCCGTGCTCAGCCCGATGTTCCCAGAACCGATGTGTACGATCCAGTTCGTCTGGCTGACACCCGGGAAAAACACCCCCAGGAACTTTCCAAACGCCACGCCCACCGCAGCGATCGTTCCCGTCTGGATCACGAGGAACAGCGTCCACCCATATAAAAATCCCCACAGCGGGCCCAGCGACTCGCGCAGGTACACATACTGCCCTCCGGCCCTGGGCATCATCGCAGCCAGTTCCCCATAGCTGAGCGCGCCAATAATGGTCATAACAGCCGTTACCAGCCACGCGGCAATCAGCAGAGCGGGCGAGCCCAGTGTCCGGCTCATGTCGGCCGAAACAATGAAAATGCCTGACCCGATCATCGACCCGACAACGATGGCGGTCGCCGAAAACAGCCCCATGCCCTGCACAAAGTGCGGCGTTGCGCTCGCGACCGTACCCGCGCCAATTTCATCCCGCGCCAGCGCGGAGTTATCTGCGTTTCGCGATGCCGATTCTCGCCCAGGGTTTTGTGGATTCACGTTCCCCAAACCCTATCGCAAAAGCTCAAGAAAGTCTCTCGCGACCCGCCCGACGCTCTCCCCCGACACAAACAATCCGCCAATCACCGCGACCGCATCCGCCCCGGCGTCCATCACACTGCGTGCGTTCTCGCGGTTGATTCCACCTATCGCCACCAGCTGCTTCTTCGTCAAAGCCCTTGCCCGTCGCACGCCATCAAGCCCCACCGGCGGCTCAGCATCCAGCTTCGTCCGCGTCCCAAACACCGGCCCGATAGCAACGTAATCCGTTTCGCTTGCGTCCGCCGCCCGTACCTGGTCCTCAGTGTGAGTCGAAACACCGACTTTTCTCACTTGTTTTGTTGTCATTCCCGAAGGAAATGTGCGTTCACCGCCCCCCAATACCCGCCGCGCATCCGCAACCGGCAAGTCCCCCTGGCCCAGATGCACACCCCACCCCAGCAACGCAGCCAGGTCCGCGCGATCGTTCAAAATTAGTGTCGCGTCGACGCTGGCAAACGCCGCTGCAATCTCCTCACAAGCCCGCAGCACCGCTCCTGGCCCGCCTGCCTTGTCTCGATACTGCAGCAGGGTCACGCCCGCCTCCTGCAGCTCCCGCGCATAGTCCGCCACGGTAATCCGCCGCGCATCCAGCGTTTCCCGGTCAACGATTGCGTACAGGCGCGGAAGCGGAAACATATGGCCCGGGGGCTCCTCTTAGACAGCCTTCTTGAACTCTTTCTGCCGCTCCAGAAAGCGTTCCATGAACTTCGTGTCGAACTGCCCCGACCGAAACTCTTCATCCGCGAAAATCTTCTCATGCAGCGGAATCGTCGTATGAATCCCCTGCACGACAAACTGGCTCAGCGCCCGCTGCATCTTGTTCATCGCCTCTTCGCGATCCTTGCCATGGCAGATCAGCTTCGCGATCAGCGAGTCGTAATACTGCGGCACCACACCCTCGGCATACTGCGCCGTGTCCACCCGTACCCCGTTGCCGCCCGGAACGTTGTACACCGTAATCTTGCCCGGGCTCGGCGTGAACTTCTCCGGATGCTCCGCATTGATGCGGCACTCGATCGCATGGCCCACAATGGCCGGAACCTCCGGCACGATGTCTGCGAGCTTCTCACCGGCAGCAATCCGCAACTGCGCCTTCACCAGGTCTACGCCCGTCACCATCTCGGTCACGCAGTGCTCCACCTGTATGCGCGTATTCATTTCGATGAAGTAGATCGAGCCGTCCTCGTCCATCAAGAACTCGATCGTCCCGGCGTTCCAATAGCCGATATCCTTCAGCGCACGCTTGATGACCTTTCCCATCTCCTCACGCTGCTTCGGCGTAATCTGCAGGCTCGGCGCTTCTTCGATCAGCTTCTGGTGCCGCCGCTGAATCGAGCACTCCCGTTCACCGAGGCTCATCACGTTCCCGTGCTCATCTGCGAGCACCTGGAACTCGATATGCCGCGGCCGCTCGATGAACTTCTCCATGTACAGGTCGCCGTTCGAAAACGCATTCAGCGCCTCAGTTGACGCTGCCTGGAACATCCCCGGCAGCTCCTCCTTCGACCGCACAATGCGCATCCCGCGTCCGCCACCTCCTGCCACGGCCTTCAGAATCACCGGATAACCCACCGTCCGGGCCCATTCCAGCGCCTCGCCTTCGCTGGCCATCACTCCATCGGACCCCGGCAGGATCGGCACTTTCGCCTTCTTCATCGTCTGCCGTGCGGTGGATTTCTCGCCCATCATGCGCGTCACCTCCGGTGGCGGCCCGATGAACTTGATGTTCGAAGCCCGGCATACCTCCGCGAAGTTCGCATTCTCGCTCAGCAACCCATACCCCGGATGGATCGCGTCCGCCCCCGCAATCTCCGCCGCCGAGATCACCGCCGGTACATTCAGGTATGAGTCCGCCGACTTCGGCGGCCCAATGCAAATGGCTTCATCCGCAAAGCGCACATGCAGACTGTTGCGGTCTGCCTCCGAGTAGACGGCGACCGTGCGGATGCCCATCTCCTTGCACGCGCTGATCACGCGCAGCGCAATCTCTCCGCGGTTGGCAATCAATACTTTCCGAATCATCTATTGCTGTCCTCTGGAAGAAACTTCCTGATGGTATGCTGACTGGTCTCTGCGTACTACCGGAGTAGCAACGGGCCTGGCCCGCGATAAAAGCGAGTGAATCAGGTCTTTAGGCCCGGGCTGCAATGGACATTCCGCCGGCCACCTGCACAGCTCCAACTGTTGACCGCCTGATTCACTTCACAACTCACCGTGTGACTCACTTGATCGCAAACAACGGCTGTCCATACTCCACTGGTTGTCCCGCGACCGACATGATGCTTACAATCTCACCCGCGGCGTCACTTTCAATCTCGTTCATCAACTTCATAGCCTCAACGATGCAAAGTACCGTGCCAACTTCTACCCGATCGCCCACCTTGACGAACGGTTCCGAGCCCGGCGACGCCGCGTCATAAAACGTACCTACAATCGGAGACTTGACCACATGCGCTCCTGCATTTGGTTCGACCGGAGCCGCCGCCACGGGCGCACTAGCTGCCGCCGCGATGGACTGCAAAGGCGCACCTGCAGGCGCGCTCGCCTGGGCACCCAGCAGTCTCTGCAGCTGCGCTAGATCCAGTCCTCCAGCAGCCGCCGGAGCTTCGCCCGCAAACTTGATGCGCACCTTCAGGTCGCTGCGCTCCATATCGAACTCGGCGATCCCGTTTGCCTTCAGAAACTCCACCAGCTCGCGAAGCTCGTTCAACTCGTTCCCATCCATCTGTTCCACTCCTCCATCAACATTCCCTAAATCTCTGCTAATTCCTTCGTGCTACCCGCCGTCAACACCTCACCACCAGTCGCCGTCACCAGCACCATATCCTCGATCCGAACGCCAAACTCTCCCGGCAGATACACCCCCGGCTCGATCGTAATCACCATTCCAGCTTCCAATATCTGCGTCTGCTTTGCCGCTACGCGCGGCCCTTCGTGAATCTCCAAGCCCACTCCGTGTCCCGTCGAGTGCGTAAAGAATTGGTCCAGCTTCGCCTTCCGCAACACGCTCCGCGCAGCTTCGTCGACCTCTCCGCACGTTGCGCCGGGCTTGACCGCTGCTACTGCCGCCCCTTGTGCATCAAGCACCAGATGATACACGTCGCGCTCGCGCCGAGTCGGTTTGCCCAGATGCACGGTCCGCGTCATGTCCGAGCAGTAACCTTCCAGCAGCACCCCGAAATCCAGCGTGCAGAAGCCCCGCGCCGGCAGCTTGGCCCTAGTGGCGCGCCCATGCGGCAGCGCCGATCGCCTCCCGCTCGCCACAATCGTCTCGAAGCTCATCCCGTCCGCGCCCGCGCGCCTCGCCGCAAGCTCCAGTTGCGCCGCAACTTCCATTTCCTGCACACCGGTTGCCATCTGCTTCAGCACCAACTCAAATAGCGAGCAACCCACCTTCGCCGCTCTGCGCATCCGCGCAATCTCATCAGCGTCCTTCACCTCGCGCAACCGCGCAACCAGTCCATCCGCCGCCGCAAAAAAGCTTCGCCGGACCTTCCCCGGCACACCCGCGCGCAATCGTGCCAAGCCCGCCACGGTCGTCTGCGTCGCATCGAAACCGCACCGCCCCATACCCTGATCTGCCATCCACTTCGCCGCTGCCACCCCAGCGGATCCCGGCACTATCACGACGCGCAGCCCGTTCGTCTCTTCCCGCGCCTGCGTGCGATACCGCCCGTCCGTGAACAGGACAGCCCGCCGCCCCACCAGCGCCAGTGCTCCATTGGAACCGGTGAACCCGCTCAAATAACGCACGTCGGGTCCATGGGTCAAAAGCAGACCATCCGCCCCGATGCCCTGCGCTGCTTCCGCAGCCCGCCGTCTCCGTGTAGCTTCGTTCACGTTATTGATTCTACCCATCTTGCAAGCGCAGGTGTCCCGTTTCACCTGCCAATCGAGTGTTCCCGGTCCAGATCCCCGGGCAGCGCTTCCCCACCACCCCGGTATCATGGAGAAGATGATTGGTGATCCTCACCCAGAACGGCATCTCCTGACGCGCCGGGCCTTCCTGCAGTCGGCGGCGCTCGCTGCCGGTGGCATCGGGCTATATGCCGGCACTCATTGCCGTCACGAACTGGAAGTGGTCCGCCGCACCATTCTCATTCGCGATCTTCCCGACGCCTTCCGCGGTTTCCGGATCGCGCAGATCAGCGACATGCACCTGGTCGAGTGGACCGAGCCCTGGTTTCTGCGCCGCGTCGTAAGCGAGACCAATCACATGACTCCCGATCTTGTCGTTCTTACCGGAGACTTTATTAGCCGCGGCCCGCGCTCGGAAGACGTAGCCCGCCGCGCGATGCCGGTCTGCGCCGACGTCCTTAGCAACCTTCGCTGCCCCCAACGCTTCGCCATCCTTGGCAACCATGACGTCACCGTTGACGCCTCCATGGTGGTTCGCGAGCTCGCGCACAAGGGCATCCCCACCCTTGTCAACAGCTTCACCGCGATCGAGCGCGGCAGCGATCGCATCTGGCTGTGCGGCGTCGACGATCCCGGAACCAGCGTCCCGTACCTCACTTCCACCGTTCCAGCGCAGCCCATGGCCCCCGTCATTTTGCTCGCGCACGAGCCGGACTACGCCGACAAAGTCCGCCGCCACCCGCGCTTCCCGCTTATCGACCTTATGCTCTCCGGGCACACCCACGGTGGCCAGGTGCGCCTGCCCGTCGTCGGCCCGCTGGTGCTTCCGCCCATGGGCAGAAAGTACATCGACGGTCTTTACCGCTTCGCAAACATGCAGCTCTACGTTAATCGCGGAGTGGGTACGGTCGGCCTTCCCTTCCGCTTCAACTGCCCACCCGAACTCACCGAAATCACCCTGCAACGCGCCTAGCCTGCACCAATAGACCGTGCCCTGACCGTGGCTTCTGTCACCTCGAGCAACACCGAGAACCCACTCTGCGGGATGACAAGCTGATTCCTGACAAGCCGAACCGGCGGCATGGTAGCCGAGTGTCCGGGCCGGGAAGCACCAGCTAGTGTTTGGTGGCTTCGCCGTAGAAGCGTTCGAGGTCGGCGTGCATGGACTTTAATGCGTCAACGTTGAGGTAGACCATGTGCCCGGCGGGGTAGTAGCCGAACTCTACGTTTGACTTGATGGGCTCGGGCAGCAGCATCTGCGCCAGGTCGTGCTCGGTGCCAAAGAACGGCGTGGCGAGGTCGAACCAGCCGTTGGCGGAGAAGACGCGGAGCTTGGGATTCTTGCGCATGGCGTCGGCGAGGTCGATGACGGTGTCGGGCTGGTCCTGCGGGCCGCGGGCACCGTTACTCCCCGATGGCCGGTGGTGCCAGTCCCAGGCCTGGTTGAGGCCAGGGCCGGAGAGGAAGTAAGGCTCCGTGCTCATGTACTTCAGTTCCGACGTAAGGTACTCGTGGAAAGCGCCTACATAGACGCCGGAGATGCCAGTGTCGGACGGGTCGTAGCCGGGAGCTTCCCCGGCGGCGTCGACGTCGTAGCCAGCGAAGCGCGCGTCGTAGCGGCCCAGGATTTTTTCATCGCCACGCATAAGCTCCTTGCGGAAACGGGTGGGCGAAATGCGGAGCTTGGAGTCCTTGACGTAAGCGAGGCTGAGGCCGGTGAAGGAAGAGACCTTGGCCGCGATGGCGTCGTACTCGGCGGCGGGCAGCTGGTCGCCCTGCTGGAGCGCTTCGGCGTACGCACCGCGCGAGAACGTGCGGGCCTGCTGCACGAAGTCAGGCAGCGTGCCGGTATGGGGCACCTTGTTGAAGTGCCAGGCAATGGCCGCGAAGCTGGGCAGGTAGGTGGTGGATTCGAGATCGTAGCCGGGCGCGCGCATGTAGTAGTTGAGGATGGAGGAGAGCAGAACGACACCGTTGAACTGGATGCCGTCGTTATTAAGCGCGGCGACGAGCGCGGCCGAACGGGGCGTGCCGTAGCTTTCTCCGAACAGGAACTTGGGCGAGCCCCAGCGCTGGTTGACGGTGATGTAGCGGGTGATGAACTTCTCAAAGGCCTTGACGTCCTGATCCACGCCGGCGAAGTCCTTGGCGGTTCCCTTGCCTACGGCGCGGGAGAAGCCGCAGAGAGGTGCATCGACAAACACGAGGTCGGACTTGCCGAGGAGGCTGTACTGGTTCTGCACCCGCTCAAAGGGGGCCGGACCGGTGGCGTCGGGGCTCGAGGTGATGACGCGAATGGGGCCAACGGAGCCCATATGCAGCCAAATGCTCGCTGCGCCAGGGCCGCCGTTGTAGAGGAAAGTGATGGGGCGGTTTTTCGCGGCGGCGCCGTCTTCGGTGTACGCGACGTAGAAGATGCTGCCGTTGGCCTTGTCGTTATCGTCCTTGATGAGCAGATTGCCAGCTGTGGCGGTGTAGTGCACGGTGCGACTGCCGGTCCAATCGTGTTTGGTCTCCGATTTGGTTTCAGGCGGGATAGGGATAGTCGTATCGTCCTTCGGCGCGAGGCCTTTGGTGGCACTGGCTTCGGCGGCCGGCTCCATCGAGCGGCTGGGGCGGGGGTCCTGAGCGGAGGCGACGAGGTTAGCAGCGAAAGCGACGGCGAGGACGAGGGAGGTGGCGCAGAATTTCGAGCGGGGGAGAATCAACGTGCGGGCCTCCGAGGCGGGCGAATGGAGATGGCACCATCATAGACGACCGCTGTAGGGTTCAAGTTTCGGCGGCGATGTGCGCCTCGTCGAAAGCCGAGCCTGATGTTTGCAAGCTATAAAGCAGGTGGGCATCCTAAGAGTGATCGCCGCCATCTTCCTTCACAGCGAGAGCGCCTTTTCGTACTACCCTTATCTGACTGTAAAGTGTGAGGTTTCCGTGAGTCCATGTACTGATGTTGACGATCTCGAAGACGGGATCACCGTGTCGCCACTAGAGCGTGAGATCAGCCGGCGAAGCTTTCTGGCGGCGAGCGGTGTGGTCTCGGCTGGCATCGCCGCAGGGTTGCCGCGCGCGCTGGCTGAGCCTGCCAGCGCCGGGAGTCTGGCGCCGCAGATGCTGAGTGTAACGCTGTCGATCAACAAGGAGAAGCGCCAGCTTTCGGTCGACACGCGTACGACGCTGCTGGATCTGCTGCGCGAGAACCTGGACCTGACCGGAAGCAAAAAGGGTTGCGACCATGGGCAGTGCGGCGCGTGTACGGTCCTGCTGGATGGACGGCGCGTGAACTCATGCCTGACGCTGGCCGTGGCAGCGCAAGGCGCAGAGATCACGACGATCGAGGGGCTCGGCACACCGGAGCATATGCATGCGGCGCAGACGGCGTTTCTGGAGCATGACGGATTTCAATGCGGATACTGCACGCCGGGCCAGATCTGCTCGGCGGTGGCATTGGTGGACGAGGTGAAGCGCGGGGAGCTTTCTCAGGTGAGCTTCGAATCTGGAACGCTATCCCACCCGGCTATCACCGAGCGCGAGATCAAGGAGCGTATGTCGGGCAATATTTGCCGATGCGGCGCGTATCCGAATATCGTCGCGGCGGTGCGGGCCCTCACCATGCAGGGCAGTGCGGGAGGTGCCGCTTGAATCCATTTGCGTATCAACGGGCATCAGCTCCCGATGAGGCCGTGCGCGCCGGAGCGGCGCGTGGAGCGAAGTTTCTGGGCGGCGGTACAAACCTCGTCGACCTGATGAAGTACAACGTGGAGCACCCAGCGACCCTGGTGGATGTGAACCACATCGGCCTGGACAAGGTCGAGGAGGCAGGCGGCGGAGTGCGGATTGGTGCTTCGGTCCGGAACTCCGATCTGGCGAACAACCCGACAATCGTACAGAACTACCCCCTTTTGTCGCAGGCGCTGCTGGCGGGTGCGAGCGCGCAGTTGCGAAATCTTGCGACGACCGGTGGCAACCTGCTGCAGCGGCCTCGTTGCTACTACTTTACGGACACGGCATTTCCGGCCTGCAACAAGCGCGAACCGGGGAGCGGATGCGCCGCAATCAACGGCTACCAACGGCTGCATGCGGTGCTTGGGCAAACCGATGAGGGCGCAAAGTCCCCCCATACCTGCATCGCGATCAATCCGTCTGACATGAACGTGGCGCTGCACGCGCTGGGGGCGACGGTGGAAGTCGTGGGGCCGAAGGGCAAGAGGTCTATTGCCGTCGGCGAGTTTCATCGCCTCGTTGGCAAAGACCCTTCGGCGGAGACGACTCTGCGGCCGGGCGAATTGATCGTAGCGGTAACCTTGCCGCCGGCGAAGTTTGCGAAGAACTCCTGGTATCAGAAGGTAAGAGATCGCCAATCGTATGCGTTTGCGGTCGTGTCAGTGGCGGCGGGGCTGGAGCTGGAGGGCGGCACGATCAGGTCCGCGGGCCTGGCGCTCGGTGGCGTGGCACATAAGCCCTGGAGAGTCGAGGCGGCGGAGAAGGCGCTGGTTGGGCAACACGCTGGGCAGGAGTCCTTCCGGAAGGCGGCGGAGCTCGTCATGGCTGGAGCCAAAGGGTACGAGCACAACAACTTCAAGATTGAACGGGCGAAGCAGAGTGTTGTGCGCGCATTGACGTTGGCGGCCAAAGGAGTTCAAGCATGATGCAGGAAGAGACGCAGACCCATCCGCAGAAGCAACTGGCGCACCGCTATGACGGCGTCGCGAAGGTGACGGGACAGGCGAAGTACGCGGGGGAGTTCAAGGAGCCTTTTGCGAAGAGCGACCTGCTGTACGGATACGTGGTGCAGGCGACGATCCCGAATGGAACAATCGCTTCGATGGACCGAACAGCGGCCGAGCGGTCGTCGGGCGTGGTGGCCGTCCTGACGCCATTCAATGCGCCGAAGCTGCCGGTAGGACCGCCGCAGCCCCCGGGCAAGCGTCACATCACCGTTTTGCAGAACGCGGATGTGCGATACAACGGGCAGCCGATTGCGTTAGTCGTGGCCAAGACGCTGGCAGAGGCGCGCCATGGAGCGACGCTGCTAACGATTCGCTATAACCTGGAGCCGGCCAGGCTGGAATTCATGAAGCATCTGGCGGAGGGACGTTTTCCCAACCAGCCGGGCAAGGAGCCGCCCACTAACCATCGGGGAGATATTGCGGCCGGGTTTGCCAAGGCCAGCGCGGTGGTCGAGCAGACTTACATCACACCGATTCAGAATCACAATCCCATGGAGCCGCACGCCACGATTGCCTGGTGGGATGGCGACAAGCTGAGTGTGTACGACGCCACGCAGTACATCTCCGGAGTGAAGACTTCGCTCGCGAAGCTGTTTCAGATTCCGTTGGACAACGTGCGGGTTCAGTGCCCATATACCGGCGGCGGGTTCGGATCGAAGGGTTCACTCTGGTCGCATGGTCCGCTGGCTGCGATGGCGTCGAAAGTGGTCGGCAAGCCCGTAAAGGTGGTTCTGGATCGCGAGCAGATGTTCGGACCGGTAGGAGCGCGGCCTACGACCGTAAACAAGATCAAGCTGGGAGCAACGAGCGACGGCAAGCTGGTCGCCATGCAGCACGACGTGGTGATGCATGCGTCGGTGCTGGAGGATTTTACGGAGCACTCGGCGGGCGTGACCAAGAATCTTTACCAGTCGCCAGCCATTTCGATTACTGAGAAGCTGGTGGACCAGAACCTTGGCGTGGCGACATTCATGCGCGCGCCGGGTGAGGCTCCGGGGACGGCCGTACTTGAGATTGCGATGGACGAGCTGGCTGAGAAGCTGAAGATGGACCCGCTGCAACTGCGGCTTGCGAATTATGCGGAGACGGATCCCAGCCACGATCGCCCGTGGACTTCGAAAAACCTTCGCCAGGCTTACACGCAAGCGGCGGAGAAGTTTGGGTGGTCGAAGCGCAACGCACAGCCGGGATCGATGAAAGAGGGTAACAAGCTGATCGGCTATGGAATGGCGACGGCTACGTATCCGGCGAATCGGTCTGCGGCGCAGGCGACCGTGCGGATATTGCCCGGGGGCCGCGCCTGGGTGGGGTCGGGAACCCAAGACCTGGGCACCGGCATGTATACGATGATGGCGCAAACCTGCGCGGACGCCCTGGGGCTGGACCCGACCATGGTGGAAGCAAAACTGGGGGACTCGCTGCTGCCGAAGGCACCGGTGTCGGGTGGATCACAATCGACCGCGTCAGTAACTCCGGCAGTGAAGCAAGCGGCGGGCCAGGCGAGGCTGAAGCTTGCAGAACTGGGGATCGCACAGAGTGCGTCGCCGCTCTTCGGGTTGAAGGCCGGGGACATGCTAGCTAAGGGCGGGCGGCTGGTATCCAATTCCAACCCTGCAAAGTCAGATAGCTTTGCGGAGATCATTGAGCGCGGCGGGGGCAAGCCGGTCGAGGCGAATGGATCCGCGGAACCAGCGGAGGATAGGGATGCCTATACGTCACAGTCGTGGGGTGCCGTGTTTGCGGAGGTCGCGGTGGATCAGGATTCGCACATGGTTCAGGTACGGCGGGTAGTGGCCACTTACGATATTGGCACTCTGCTTAACGACAAGACGGGCATCAACCAGCTGCAGGGCGGCATTGTGTGGGGCATAGGGTTCGCACTGCACGAGGAGGCGATGATCGACCCGGTCTATGGCCGGACCGTGAACGAGAGTTTGGCGGAGTACCATGTCCCGGTGAACCTGGACGTCGGAACGCTGGATGTAACGGTGTTGAACATCGCGGACACGAAGTTCAATTCGCTCGGCGCGCGAGGTATTGGAGAGATTGGCATCACGGGAGCTGCCGCCGCCGTGGCGAACGCCATCTACAACGCGACCGGCAAGCGGGTGCGGGACTATCCGATCACTCCGAGCAAACTGATGTCGGTGTGATTTCTGTTGGCAGCACCAGACTGGCGTGATACAAGAGCGCACAGAACTCCACTGGAGGTTCCTGTGAGCTCTTTTCGTATTCACTGGCCGGCGGTTGTGGTGGCGATGATCGTTTCATTTCTGTTTGAGGCGGCGTGGTTTTCGTACTTTATGGCGCCGTGGCTGGCTGGAATTGGGCGGACAAAGGAGTGGCTGCTGGCCTCCGGGATGAATCCAGCCGTTCAGTATGGGACGGCACTATTGTGCTCGTTCGTGACTGCGGCGGTGTTGTCAATTTGCATACAAGCTTCAGGCACACAGACGATTCGGCGCGGGATTGTGTGCGGCGCGGTGCTGTGGCTGGGGTTCGTGGCGACGAGCTTTGCGAAGGAGTATGTGTTCGAGGTGCGCTCGATTGCGATCTACGGGGTGACGGCGGGGTACGTACTTTTTGACTTAATGCTGATTGGAGCGATTGTGGGAGGGTGGCGTGGGACGCCTCGTGCCGTCGTGGATGCCAGTGTGTAGTACGGGCGAACAAAGCGCGAAGCGTATGTCATACTAGCGATTCGCATGGCTCCCACTTCCGACCTTTCCGGCATACTGCATCGCACCTTCGGGCATCGCGAGTTTCGACCGCATCAGCAGGCGGTGTGCGAGGCGGCGGCGGCGGGTCGAGATGTGCTTCTGGTGATGCCGACCGGTGCTGGAAAAAGCCTTTGCTATCAGCTACCTGCGCTGGCGCTGGGAGGAACGGCGCTGGTGATTTCGCCGCTGATCGCGCTGATGGACGACCAGGCCGGGAAGCTCGAGGCGCTGGGTTTGCGGGTGGCGCGAATTCACTCCGGATTGTCGAGGGATGATGCTCGCAAGGCTTGTCGCGACTATCTGGACGGGATGTTGGACTTCTTGTTTATCGCGCCGGAGCGGATGCGGGTGCCGGGGTTTCCTGAGATGCTGGCGAAGCGCAAGCCGACGCTGGTGGCGATCGATGAGGCGCACTGTATCTCGCAGTGGGGACACGACTTCCGGCCGGATTACAGGACGCTGGGGCAGCATCTGCCGGCTTTGCGGCCGGCTTCGATCGTGGCGCTCACGGCAACCGCGACGCCCGCTGTGCGGTCGGATGTGTTGGCACAATTGCAGTTAAGGGATGCCGCCGTGTTTGTGACGGGGTTCCGGCGGGAGAATCTGGCAGTGGAGGTGGTGGAGCTTTCGAAGCCGCAGCGGTTGGCGTTTACTGCTAAGTTATTGAAAGATAAGGAGTCCAGGCCGGCGATTGTGTATGCTCCCTCGCGCAAGGCTGCGGAGGAGATTGCGGGCGAGTTGAACCGGCAGTTTCCGGCCTCGGCGTACCATGCGGGGCTGCCGCCGACGGTGCGCGAGAGCGTGCAGCGGGAGTTTCTGAGTGGAAAGCTGGATGTGGTGGTGGCCACGATTGCGTTCGGGATGGGTGTCGATAAAGCCAATGTTCGCACCGTGATCCACGCCGCACTTCCCTCTTCGGTTGAAGGATTCTATCAGGAGATTGGGAGGGCGGGGCGCGATGGGTTGCCGTCCCGGAGTGTACTTCTGCACAGCTTTCAGGACCGCAAAATGCATGAGTTCTTCCTGGAGCGGGACTACCCTCCGGCGGACGATCTGGCGCGAATTCGTGCGGTTTTAGATGGCGATTTCGTGCCTTCTGAGCAGGTTTATCGACGTTTACGCATGCCTGAAGACGTGTTTGCGAAGTCACTGGAAAAACTGGTCAGTCAAGGCGGCGCGGTGATGGACTTCGGAGGCAACGTCAAAGCGGCCGACGAGTCGGAGGGGTGGCAGAGGGGCTACCACCGGCAGGTGGCGTTTCGCCGGGAGCAGATCGATCGGATGGTGGCGTTCGCGGAGACGGCGCAGTGCCGGATGGGGGCGCTGGTGCGTCACTTCGGGGATACGACGGACCGGACGGGCGCTTGCGGGCGGTGCGATGTGTGCCGTCCGGAGGAGGCGCGCGGAAGCGTATCGCGATCGGCGGATACGGGTGAGCGGCGGGCCATGCGAGCGATACTGAGGGCGATTGAAGGGTCGGGCAGGTCTACGGGGAAGCTGTTTACGGACCTGGCGCTGACCAAGGATCGCAGGGAATTTGATGGGTGGGTCGACGCGCTGGGGCGTGCGGGGCTTCTGACGGTTGCCGGGGAGACATTTCGGACGCCGGAGGGCAGAGATGTGACGTATCGAAAAGCTACGATCACGTTTGAGGGACGGGAACCGGACGAGCGGACGATGGACACGGTGCTGCTGCGGGAAGAAGCTCCGGAAGAGGCGAAGTCGAAGGCTCGGACTCGCAATCGGGACAAACCGGTTGCGGTGGAGCTAAATGCGGCGCAGCGCGGACTTGAGGCGTCGCTGCGGGCGTGGCGGAAGGGCCTGGCGGCTGAGTCGGGCAAGCCGGCGTTCCTTGTGCTTTCGGATGCGACGCTGCTGGCGGTGGCGGCGGCGCAGCCTCGCACCTTAGGTGAGCTGGAGCGCGTGAAGGGTATGGGACCGCAAAAAGTCGAACAGTTTGGTGCGGCGATTGTGGGGTTAGTGCGGGGCGGCGCGGTTCCAGACTCGGCGGTTGGGATTGGGGTTGCGGCTGCGGTTTCGGCTGCGGCGAAGGTGAAGGTGAAGGAAGAGTCTCGACGAGCGCGCGAGACGCCGGTGGGGGAGAGGGTGGAGGTGCCGCGGCGGGCGGCGCCTGTGGTTGTGAGGCCGATGGCTGCAGAGGAGTTGACGGCGGAGCAGCTGCGCCTGGAAGCGGAGATTCGGGAGTGGCGGCGGGGAGAGGCTGCAGCGGCGGGGTTGCCATCGTTCTTTGTGCTGAGCGATACGGTGGTTCGAAGTCTGGCGGTGGCGCGGCCCGGGTCTTTGCCCGAGTTGCGCGCCGTGCCAAGCCTGGCGGCGGAGAAAGTGGACCGCTTTGGAGCAGCGCTACTGGGGTTGTGCCGGGGGTGAGATCAGGCCGCGCCCGCGAATGGCTACGGGCCAGGTTTCGCGTGGAATCAGCACCGGCAAGAGCAAACGCGGATTCCCTCACCCGGCTGTCCGGACAGCCGAGGATGTCGTCTGTCTGATAGGCGGCAGGCCTGTCTGGCAGGCGGCAAATGTTTGCGGGATTGTCACCGCTTTGCGCGGGAAAACTGAGTGGGGCCGCTGCGTTGGAGTGGTAGACTGAACGCTCACTGACAAGCTTTCTGCACCCCATCGCCGGCACGGCGAGGGAGCCCGAATGCGGGACGCAGAGCGGATTTAGATGTAAGCGTGGTATCGCTCCTGCGAGTAAGTCTGGATTTATGGAGCGAGCCTCGCGAATCTTTAGGAGATCTCCAATGATGCTTAAACACATGCAAAAACTGGCACTGACCTGCGCGGTAGCTTTCCTGGCGGCCGGCGCGGCGGGTGCACAATCGACCACGCAGGGCGCGATTGCGGGAACGGTGTTCGATGCCACCGAGGCCGCTGTGCCGAACGCGACCGTGAAGATCCATAACGACGGGACCAACGCGGACATCACGTTGACCTCCGGCGAGAGCGGGTTCTTCAAGGCTCCGCAGCTTGCTCCGGGCACCTACACAGTGACGGTGGAGGCGGCTGGATTTGCGCCGACGCGGACCAACCAGGTGTCGGTGCAGGTGAGCGTTGTCACGGAGGTGAACCCGCATCTGACAGCCGGTTCGGCCGGGTCGCAGACGATCGAAGTGACGGCAGAAAACCCCGTTCTGAAGTTCGACACGCCATCGTTCGGCGGGCAGCTTTCGAATGAAGAGATTGAGAACATTCCGATCAACAATCGCCGCTGGTCGTCGCTGACGCTGCTGACGCCGGGCGTGACGAATGACTCTCAGGGCTTTGGTCTGATCGCGTTTCGTGCCATTCAGCCGCAGCTGAATAACGTGCAGATCGACGGCACGGACGACAATCAGGTGTTCTACGGCGAAGAGCGCGGACGCACGCGGGCGGGCTACTCGACTTCTCAGGTTGCGATCCGCGAGTTCCAGGTGAACACGGGTGTGTACTCGGCGGAGTACGGCCGCGCGGTGGGCGGCGTGATCAATTCGGTAACCAAGAGCGGCACCAACGCGATTCACGGGGAGCTGTACTTCTATCATCGCGACCAGCAATGGAGTGCGTCGAACCAGTTCACGACGACGATTGCTTATGACCCGGTGGCGGGCGTGGCGAACAAGGTGTTCTTCAAGCCCAAAGACAAGCGCAACCAGTATGGGTTTGGTATTGGCGGACCGCTGATCAAGGACAAGCTCTTTGGCTTTTACGCGTTTGACCAGTTCCGGCGCGTGTTTCCCGGAACGGGCTCGGCAGCTTCGGCCAGCTTCTATGCGCCTTTGACCAGCGCACAGGCGACGACGCTGGCGACGAGCATTCAAAATGGCACTGGCGCTTTAACCACGGGCACGCAGGCTTCGGCCGCTTACAACAACCTGATCGCGGTGGCCAACACGGACCTTGGCACGACGCCGCGCATCGGTTTCCAGATCATCAATACTCCTAAGCTGGACTACCAGATCAACGCGAAGAACACGGTCAGCTTTTTGTATCACCGGCTGCGGTGGGATTCGCCGGGCGGCGTGCAGACGCAGGCCAATGTGTTCTATGGCAAGGAAGGCTTTGCGCAGGATTTCGTGAAGCTCGACTACCTGGTGGGCAAGTTGGACACGATTATTTCTTCCAACCTGACCAACGAGATTCGCTACCAGTATGGGCGCGAACTTAATTACGAGAGCGCGCTGCCGAACGGTAACTTCGTCAACAAATATCTGACCTTCGGTGGCAACACACCGCAGGTGAACCTCAACAATGGAGCGCAGGGCTTTATTGCCGGACAGCCGTACTACGCGTTCCGCCCGGCGTTGCCGGATGAGCGCAAGTGGCAGATTGGCGACACAGCGGTGGCGCAGATCGGTCGCCACGGCCTGAAGTTCGGTGTGGACATCGTGCATAACTACGATCTTCAAAATACGCTGGGCTTCTCCGGCTTCTCGCCGAACGGGACATATAACTACACTTCAGTGCTGGCTTTTGCGCAGGATGCGTTGAGTGGCGTGGGCGGCGGCTGCGGCAGTGTGACAGGCGGCGTGTACAAACCGGTGGGTTGCTACAGTTTCTTCCACCAGACGGTGGGCGGAACGACGTTCGATCTTTCCACCGTGGACTACGGCGTGTTTGTGCAGGACGACTGGAAGGTGACGCCGCGGCTGACGGTCAACGTTGGCGCACGGTACGACTATGAGTCGATTCCCGGCCAGCAGGCAAACCTGGTGGTATCGAGCTTTGCGCCGAGTTCGAACTCGATCAGCGACAAGAACAACATTTCTCCACGGGTCGGATTTGCATACGATCCATTTGGCCTGGGCAAAACGGTGGTACGGGGCGGCTTCGGCGTGTACTACGGACGCATTCCGAACGTGAACATTCTGGGTGCGCGTTTCGCCTCGGGGGCTTCGGCGGGACAATTGAGCTACAACATACCTTCGGCTACGGCAGCGGGCGCTCCCCTGCTTCCGAAACTTCCGGCCAACTTCACCGGACAGACGCCGGATATCCAGTACATCGACAAGCGTCTGCAGAACCCGTATACCGAGCAGTTCGATCTCGCGGTGCAGCAGAACCTGGGTTGGGAGACGATCCTTTCGCTCAGCTACCTGGGTGCACTGGGACGCGAGTTGCCCAACAGCCTGAACCTGAACGTGGACCCGAACAACGCCTATACCGTGAACTACACGTTGCAGCCGGGCATAGACGGAACGTGCGGACCGCTCTCCTGCGGCACCGTGATTCCGGTGAAGGCGTATGGGCAGCGGAGGAACGGTTCGAGCAGCAGCGTCAACCTGAACCCGGCTTACGGTGCGGTGTACGCGGGTCTGAGCAACGTGAATGCGAACTACCACGCAGCGACGGTCGGCGTGACAAAGCGGGCCGGCAAGCGTTTGAGCCTGGACTTCAACTACACGTGGTCGCATGCGCTGGACTACAACCAGACGTCGGTGACTGGATTCAGCAGCAACAACTTCTTCGACCCTTACGGTAGCGCGCGGTCCAACTATGGGAACTCGTACCTGAACGTGCGTCACCGTGGCGTGGGCTGGGCAATTTTCAACGTCCCGGGCACGAAGGGTATTCGCTACGTGGATGCGGCGACCAATGGCTGGTCGATCAAGCCTGCCGTGCAGGTGCAGTCAGGCCTGCCGTACAGCGCGCTGGTGAACGGCTCGACGGCTCCGGCGGCATGTACCGCGGTGGGTTGCCTGCAGGCGGTAAGCAGCGGACTTTCGGGACTCGGTGTTTCGTATGTGCCGGCGGTCGGGCGCAATACCTATACGTACCCGCGCGACCTGGTGGTTGACCTTCGCATCCAGAAGGACTTCAAGATCATGGAGCGGTTCAATCTCCAGTTCATCGGGGAGGCGTTCAACGTGGCGAACTATCAGAACATCACGAGCCTGGTACAGACGGCGTACAACGTTACGGCAACGTCCAACTCGACCACCGCATCGGGAAACCTGACCTATCAGCCGCAGACGGCGACGGGCGGGTTTGGGTATGTGAACTCAGCCAACAGCAACTTCGCGTATAGCCCGCGCAATATTCAGGCTGGAGCGCGTTTGTTCTTCTAACCGATGGTCCGGTACGGCGGAGGGCGGTGGCTTCGGCTGCCGCCCTCTTTGTGTCTGGTTTGCGCGGCTCTCCGGTGCAAGCGTGAGAATATGGAGGGCGTATGGACATGAATGAATTTGGCATTGTGATCATGGCGGCGGGCAAGGGTACGCGGCTGAAATCGAAACGCCCCAAGGTGCTGCATGAGATTGGCGGCAAGGCCCTGTTGCTGCACGTGATCGCGGCGGCGAAGACGGTGGCTGCGGCCGAGCGGATCTACTGCGTGGTGGGACATGAAGCAGAGCGCGTGCGGGAGGCGGTGGCGGCGACGGGCGTGCAGTTTGTGGTTCAGGCCGAGCAGCGCGGGACCGGACATGCCCTGCAAGAGGTAAAGGCGTTTTTTATAGCAACGGGTAAGAGTGCGCCCGAGCATCTGCTGGTGCTGTCTGGCGACGTGCCGCTGATTCGACCGGAGACGCTTCGCGCGATGTGCGAGGAGCACCTGCGCGAAGGCGCGGCGATGACGATTTTGACGGCAGTGCCGGATGATCCGACGGGCTATGGCCGCGTGCTGCGCAAGGCGCCGGGGTCAGTGGAGGTGACGGCGATCGTTGAGCAGAAAAGCCTGACTCCAGAGCAGCAGGGAGCGCCCGAGATCAACTCGGGAATCTATTGCTTTCGGACGGAGGCACTGTTTGCGCACCTCGATTCCCTGTCGACCAACAACGCGCATGGCGAGTTCTACCTGACCGACGTGGCGGCGATGCTGGTGGCGGATGGGGAGCGCGTGATCGCGGTGCAGGGCGACAGCGTGGACGAGGTGCTGGGCGCGAACACGATTGCGGAGATGATGCACCTGGACGCGGCGATGCGGTTGAACACGGCGAAGCGGCTGATGGCGCAGGGTGTGACGATCTTTCGCCCCGAGACCTGTGTGATTGACGCCGAGGTGGAAGTGGGCGCGGACACGACGATTGAGCCGTATGTGCAGCTCCTGGGCGCGACTCGGGTGGGGGTGGAGTGCCGGGTAAGGTCGTACTCGGTGGTGCAGAACTCTGCGCTGGGAGACCGTGTGCTGGTAAGGAATGGGTGCATTTTAGACGAGGCGGTTGTCGGTGACGGAGCCAAGCTGGGGCCGTATGCGCATCTGCGGCCGGGCAGCGATATCGGCGAGCAGGCACACCTGGGGAACTTTGTGGAGACGAAGAAGGCGAAGCTGGGCAAGGGGTCGAAGGCGAACCACCTGAGCTATATCGGGGATGCGGTGATCGGGGCGGGGGTCAATATTGGGGCGGGCGCGATTACCTGCAACTACGACGGGGTGCATAAACATCAGACGACCATTGGGGATGGGGTGTTCGTAGGGTCGGATTCTACGCTGGTGGCTCCCGTGACACTGGGCGATGGAGCGTATGTGGCGGCGGGGTCTTGCATCACGGAGAATGTGGAGGCGGGTGCGCTGGCGCTGGGACGCAGCCGGCAGGTGACCAAGCCTGGGTGGGTCGCGAAACAGAAGGGTTGTTAGTTTGTGGTGTGTTCAAGGTTGGGGATCGGAGGTGCGCGGTGAAGAAACTGGACGAGGATGAGGTCAGGGCGGCGTTGAGGGAGGCTCCGGGGTGGCAGCTTGAGAGCGGCAAGCTGGTGCGGGAGTGGGTGTTCGAGGACTTTCTAAAGGCTGTGGAATTCGTGAGCCGGGTGGCGCTGGTTGCGGAAGAGGCAGGACATCATCCCGATATCGATATACGGTACAATCGGGTGAAGCTGGGGCTGGTGACGCACGATGCGGGCGGAATCACGCAAAATGACGCGGAAATGGCGGTTCGACTAAACCGGGAGCTGGCTTGAACGAGGGCGGATATTATTTTTAGGATTGTGGGTTGACTGAAATCCCATTCGTGGTATTCTTCTTCTACGCTTCCTTGCAACATGTGGTTGCGGAAAGTTTGCTCCAGCGGTTCTTCTGCTTGAGCGCAAGTTGCGTCACTGGCCTCCCGGCATGAGCAAAAGACCGCTCATGCCGCCTTTTTTTTAAATGGCGAGTTTAGACTGGAATGTATGAAACGGTTGATTGGATGTCTGGCGGTGGTGTTGGTAGCAGTAGGGGCTTCGGCGCAGTTCAGCGATCCGGCAAACGATGTGCCGGCTTACAACGCGGCTGCCCCGAAAAAAGCTTTGCCGCCCGTGATGAGCGGGGCGCAGTTGGCGGGGCCGAGTTTCTCGCACGGGTACCAGGTGACGGCGTACAAGATGGCGGCGAAGATTCCAGGCGTGCTGCATCAGCAGCCCTGTTATTGCCGATGCGATCGTGCGATGGGGCACAACAGTCTGCATAGCTGCTTTGAGGGCACGCATGGGGCAGAGTGCTCGACGTGCATGAGGGAAGCGGTGTATGCGTACGGGCAGACGAAGAAGGGCCGCACGGCCGCACAGATTCGGGCTGGGATTGAGCGCGGCGAGTGGACAACGGTCGACCTCGAGAAGGCTGCTTTGTAGTGGCAGCGAACGTCGCGGCTACGGGAAGCTGGCTGTTCTGGGCCCTGCTCTCGGCGGTGTTTGCCGCGGCTACCGCGCTGCTGGCGAAGGTGGGGATTGCTGGGATCGACTCGAACCTGGCGACCGCGATTCGGACGACGGTGGTATTCGCGTTTGCGTGGGCGATCGCGTTGAGTCTGGGACAGCATCATGCGATAGCGATGATCGGGCGGCGGAGCTGGATGTTCTTGGTGCTTTCGGGAATCGCAACGGGGCTTTCGTGGCTGTGCTATTTTCGCGCGTTGCAGATGGGGCCCGCGTCAAGTGTGGCACCGATCGATAAGCTGAGCGTGGTGCTGGTGATTGTTTGTGCGTGGCTGTTTTTAGGGGAACAATTGACGTGGTTGAAGGCCGCGGGCGGGCTGCTGATTGCGACGGGAGCTGTATTGCTGGCGTTCGCCTGAGGCTTTCGCTGGAGCGGATCGTGGCGGCGTGGTGGAGAAGTTTGGGCTGGAGGGCTGAGGAGTTATACTTGGGGAAGTTCTTTGCAGGGCCCAATGCAATGTTGGTGCCAGCTCCAGATGGGGGCGTCACGGCTTCGACGGGATTGCTTGCGGCAGAGAGGCATGCCGGGGTGTGGACACCCGTAATCGCTCACAAAACTATAAGTGCCGAACCTCAATTCGCGCTTGCTGCTTAATTAATTAGGTAGCCGATCGCTTCTGCTTCGCCTACGGGCGGATACCGATCGTCGCACAGTAGGCTGGTCGAAGCTGTTCCGTCTGGACGGCTAGACGAGATCAATCAGGCTGGTCGGTTTTGCGTCTTCGCCCGTTCTAAGCAACGCTGACGAGACAAAGATGAACGTGGAAAAGCATGAAAGCTCTCTGTTGGAAGTTTTTTCGGACGCGGGTTCGACTCCCGCCGCCTCCACCATACAAAAGTTCAATGAATACAGCCCCTTTAGCGAGGGGCTTTATTTTTTTGTGTCCAATTTGTGACACTCACTTCGTTTGGCCCAAGCTGCTGGGAATTCTGCCGGTCGCGCTTGCCGGTGCAACGCTCTGGATGCTGCTGACACAGCACTTTCTCTGGTCCGTTGCGTTCGCGATGATTGCCTGGGGCACCATCCACTCCGCTATCCCGGTCGCCTGGTCTACGTGGCTTTCGCCGGTGGTCAGCGATGAGCCGGAGAGCGCCGGCGGATGGCTCATCGGCTCAATCCAACTTGCCATCATGTGTGGAGGTGCTCTTGGAGGCTATCTTCTTGACCACACATCCATCACCGGCACGTTTCTTGGTGGATCTGTTCTTCTGCTGTTGTCTGCCTGCGTGGTCGGGAACGGGTACCGACTTAGCCCACCTTACAAATACGAGATTCTTGCGAGATAAAGGAATCCGAGGCATGGATGAAAGATCACGAAGGACTGGAACTCACCGCCGCGATTTCCAGATCGAACTTTGAGACAACAGGAATGTCATTCGCTTCGAAGCGCCGTTCTTGCCTGGCCGACTTGGCGACAGTGGTTTACGTCATCACTATAATTGTGTTTTTTCAAATCAACACGCAAGCAGGGAAGCTTGCAGGAGTGTGCCTATGCCCCGCCTTTCGTGCCTGCTTGTGCTCTGCCTCGCGTCCATCGCGTCCATCGCGTCCATCGGTGTAGAGATTCAGGCGCAGAAGTCTCCTATGAACAGCCCTGGCGGTTCCGCGGCTGTCGATCCTCGCGTCGAGATGTCGTTACGCGATGGATGGCGTTTTAAACTGGGTCCAGAATCTGCGACGGAACTGAAGACTGAACCGGATGCGACCTGGGCGACGGTCAGCGTGCCACACACCTGGAACCGGGTGGGATACTACAAGGACTCACCGGCGTCGCACATCAACACCGCGCAGAACGTTGTCACGACGCAGGGCGTTGGCTGGTACAAGCTCGTCTTTACGCCGCCTGCGAACACGGCTGGCATGGAAAGCTTCCTGCAATTTGACGCTGCGAGCCGCATTGCAACCGTCTGGTTGAACGGCACGATGCTCGGCACACACAAGGGAGGCTTCTCGCGCTTTCGGCTGGATAGCACGGCAGCGCTGAAGCCCGGACAAGCGAACACCCTGACCGTGAAGGTGGACAACACGAAACCCGCGCTGGGAAGCTCGACCGCCGATGTGTTGCCGCTTACGGGAGACTTCTTCGTGCATGGCGGTTTGTATCGTCCGGTAAGCCTGGTATTTACCGGGAAGATGCACCTTGATCTGATGGACTACGGCTCTTCCGGAGTCTACGCGAAGACTACTTCCATCGCGTCTCCCGCAGCCCAGGTGCAGGTGCGTGCACGGGTGCGCAACGATAGTGGGCAGAGTGGCATTGTTGCGCTCCGAATCAAGCTCGTCGACTCGCTGGGTCACGTCGCGGGGCAGCGGGAGCAGACCGTCACAGTGGGGCCAGCGAGTGTGGTCGAGCGGACCGCGGACGTGGCTGTCTCCCATCCGCATCTCTGGCAAGGGGTGGAGGATCCTTACCTGTACCGACTGGTGGTGGAACTGGTCAATAAGCCATCCCAAGTGGTGGATCGCGTCTCTATCCCGTTCGGCATTCGGCAGGTTCGGTTCGACCCGAACACTGGACTGTTTCTCAACGGAAAGCATGTGGCCGTGCATGGCGTGGGCTACCATCAGGATCGCGAGGGGAAGGGCTGGGCGTCGGAACTGGCGGATGTAGCGGCGGACGAAGCGACCATGCGGGAGATGGGGGTGACCGGCATACGCCTGACTCACTACCAGCATGGCCAGCCGATTCATGACCTTGCGGACCGGGACGGACTCGTAGTCTGGGATGAGATTCCGCTCGTAAGCCAGTGGACGTTGGGCAACGACGTGGAGCCGACGGCCGCGCTTCGTGAGAACGCCCGGCAGCAACTAAGGGAGGAGATCGCGCAGGATTTTAACCATCCTTCGGTCATCACCTGGTCGATCGCCAATGAGGTTGATTTCGGAAACAGCCCACCTGGGTTTTTGGGGAACGGGACTGGGGCTTTGCCCGATCCGCTACCGTTGTTGAAAGAGCTAAACCAGCTCGCGCATGAACTAGATCCCGGCAGACCGACGACGCTTGCCACGTGCTGCGAGGCAAGGGTGGCGGCACCAGGCGCGGCCGTCCCCATCACAGGTGCGGTGACGGACCTCTCGGGAGCCAACCGCTACTACGGCTGGTACTACGACAAGCCGTCCGACCTGGGCGCTCATTTGGACAAACTTCACAGCACTCGTCCGACACAGCCGCAGGCAGTAACGGAGTATGGTGCCGGAGGCGCTGTTTCGCTGCACTCTGACAATGCGCTGGGTGGCCCGGAATCTCGCAACCGTCCTCAGGCCGAAGAATACGAGTCCTACATTCACGAACAGAACTGGGCCACTCTGAGTAGCAAACCGTACCTGTGGGGCACGTTCCTGTGGAACTCCTTCGACTTCGGAACTACAGTTCGGAGTGAAGGAAATGCCCAGGACGTCAACACGAAGGGCATCGTGACCTTCGACCATAAATATAAGAAAGACCCATACTACTTTTACAAAGCTAACTGGACGGCGACCCCGACCGTGCACATCAACTCAAGCCTTTACCGTGAACGAGCCTACCGCGTGGCAGACGTTCGTGTGTACAGCAACGCGTCGAAAACCTCACTGAAGGTCAATGGAAAGCTGATAGGAACGCTTCCCTCCTGCATGGGTCGCATCTGCATTTGGAATGGCGTGGCGCTAAGCCCGGGCACGAATAGCATTGTGGCCACTGGCTCTTTCCCGAAGGGAGACGTGGAGGACAAGGTTCAGTGGCATCTTTCCGACGCCGCCGCAAAGGATACCTACATCGATTGCGGCGCTCTGGTTGCAGGCGCAAGCGATGGAAAACGCTTCGGATCGGATACGTTTTTCGAGGGCGGAACGGCGGAGGCAATCACGGGGCCGGCTGGCGCTCGTGGACGGGCTCCGGCTCCGGCTTCGATTGCCGGAACCAGCAGTCCGGAAGTAGCTGCCACCTACCGTGCTGGATCTTTCAGCTACCGCATCCCCGCGCTTGACGGTCCGCACAGCGTAGTCCTGACATTCGTGGAGCCTAAACTCCATCCGGGCGACCGCGTTTTCAATGTTCTCGCAAACGGCAAGAAGGTTGTGAGCGACCTCGACGTGGCAGCCGCCGCGGGAGGTGCGCTGATCGCTCATCAACAGCGTTTCGAAGTTACTGCCAGGGATGGCATGGTGATTCTTGAGTTCAGGCCGATCAAAGGAGACGCGATCGTTTCCGCGATAGAGGTGCAATAAGGTCGTACGGGGGAAGCAAAAAGTATTTTTTGCGTCCATCGCCTGAAGCATCTGCGCGAGACCTAGGATGAGACGCGGTACCGCTGCACGGCTGAAGCCCGGTCGTGGGCCGAAGTCTGAGGGCGGAACCGTAGTCTTAAGACCCAAGTCGCCGGACGAAAAAGTCTGGCGCACAAATGCTTATATTTGCTTCAGGAGTGCGTAGCCGTTCAGCTCTGCGTGACACTGACAATCCAACGACAGAATGTCACCCACGCCAGCTGAACGGCGGGCACACAATCAAACGGAGGGCCAATTACTTTCTTCGAAGGAGCCCAACGCCGCTCACCAGGCCGGTAGCCAATAACATAAGGCTTCCAGGCTCCGGTACCGGGTTGGGAATTCCACCAGGAGGCGTTATGTTGCTCCCAGTTGTGGAGCAATTGTTAACGGTATTCGTGTCCAGAGTCACCGCGCCGTTGAGCGCTATGACACTGCCGCAGCTACTGCTTGCACCGGTCGCGAGAGTGATACTGGTAAGGGCAAGAATGTCTCCGGCGAAAACACTGGTTGTCCCCAGAGTCGCCGACGATCCGACAACGTAGTAGACGTTATTGCCTGTACCAGGATTGATGACCGTAATCATAGATCCCGATGCAGTGGTCAACGTACTGCCAATCTGAAACACGATGTCCGTGTTGTTGAGGCCCGCAAAGTCCAACGTGAGGTTACCCGTGAGGTCAGCAGAACTACTGAAGGAATAAACGCCCGCACCGAGAGTGAGCCCGCCGAGATTTTGCCCGGTGAGTACACTGGTGGGAGCCAGGCTTGAGAGATAGTTATATCCAGTCTGAGCATTTGCGATCGCCTGATTCGCGCTCGCATCCGCTACGTGCAGGACGCCATTGACGACTACCCCAGGAGGGAAGCCGGTCACAGAGGATCCGGGATACAGACCCAGATTCCCTGAAATGACGGTGGGACCAGTGTTTGTGACGGTGCTTGCTGCAAGAACGCCATAAGTACTTGCCGTTCCCAGGACAGTGATCTGGTTCGCTTTTGCGACGTTAAAAGTAAGAATGAGTGGGACAATGCTTAGACAAACTCTACATAGGTCCATGGTCGGCTCCGTCAAGCCAAATTGGTCAATTACATCCAGCAGCCAATCCGGTTGGCGACATCATACGCTCTTTAAACAGGATTAAGCTCCCTGCGATCCATATTGTTTTACCGGCGTGAATCATTACGGGACTTGTGGAAGTAGTTAGATGTCAGTTTGGTTAAAAAGTCGGGCCATGGCGGATCCGTCGGAGATGTCGGCCTGTTTAGAATCTGTAACTTACAAATCCTCTGTGGAGTCTGGCAGGGCTGACTCCGCCGCCTCGATACATTTTCGCCCACTGCTGCCCGAGGGCGTCGCCTCTGGCCCTTGATAACTGCCAGAGGCGGTTCTAGCGCAGGGCCACGTCCCAGACTTTGGAGAAGCGCGACTTCCCTGCCGGGCCCTCGACGTTGAGAACGACGACGTAGTCGCCGGCGGCCTTGTAGGTGTGCATGGGATACTGCTCGGTCGATTGTGTGCCGTCGCCGAAGTCCCAGCTCCATTTGGTGATCCTGCCCTGGGATTCGTCCTGGAAGGCGACGAGGCGGCGGTCCATGTCGAGTACGAGGAAGCTCCAGGCGGCTGCGATCGGCTTGCGCAGTTCGGGTTCGAGCGGCATGAGGCGGAAGGCGCGCAGATAGGACGCCATGCCGTACATGGTGTGCTCGCTGGAAAGGTTCCAGAAGCCGTCACTTTTCGTATCGCCGTCGTAATCGATGATGGCCCAGGAGAGGCCGATGGTCTTGTTTTCGAAGAGGTTCGATTCGACGGCGCGCTCGGGCCCCGAGCATCCGGCGTAGTCGAAGGGCGTGATCCAGAACTCGAGCGTGTACTTGCCGGACTGGCCGTGCTTGAAGTTATAGGACTGTGCGTGGTTGGCCCAGGGAAGGCGTTTGATCCAGGGTTGGCAGCCGTACTCCATAGCCCAGTCCTTGCCCTCGGCGGGGGTGAAGATGTGGTAGTTCTGCGCGTGGACGCCGTACATCGCCTGGCGCGCATCGGCTTCGCTCTGAGCGGGATTGAGGCGGAAGCGGGGGACAAGGGGGCCGCCGGAGAGATCGCCGTCGACAACGATTTCGAAGGTGTCGTTGTGCAGGCCGGGGTCGGCGAAGTCCCAGAAGTTGTCCGTGGCTTCGTAGAGGAAATACAGGCGATTGAGGCCTTTGACCCAGCCGACCTTTACCTGGACATCCAGAGTCTTGGGGTCTGGTTTGCGGTTGGGGTGCGAGTCGTCGTGCAACTGGTCTGTGCGGATGATGTAGCTTGCAGGGACGATGGCCCAGTCGGACGCGTCACCATCGATGCGGGGAATTTTGTCGGCGGGAAACTGGAAGACCTTAAAGGGGGCATTGGGCTGGTCCTGAGCTTTGGCGCGCGTAGCGCAGGGCAATGTGCAGACGAGGAGCGCGCATACAAGCGAGAGCTTCATGAGATGGAAACTCCCTTGCCTAGCGTGGCGCGCGCCGGGCCGCCGGTGAGGCGCTCGGTCTTGACCTCCGTTGTGTCGTGCGCTTCGACGGCGTAGCCGAAGCTCGCGGGCGGGTTCTCGCCCCAGCTTACTTTGCAGTCTGTGAGGGTGACGGCGTCGGCGTGCTCGAAGCTGAAGCCTGGCGTGCTGTGGGGCTCGAGCGCTGTGGTGACGCTGGTGGGGCGGTTGTCGAAAATGCCGCCGGGGTAGGCGGACCGCTTGTCGAAGAGCAGCGCGATGTTGCGCAGGGTGATGTCATGCGGGCGGCTCTGAGGGCTGCCGCAGACGCGGACGCTGTTTTCGGCGGTGCCGGTGACGTTGTCAACGACGACGTGGTGCAGCTTCCCGATGGCGGAGCCGGGCTTGCGCGGGATGGCAGTAAAGGAGATGGCCTCGCCGCGTCCCCACCATGGCGCGGAGTAAAAGCGCGAGTGCAGCTCGATGTCGCGGAAGGTGATGTTGTAGACGCTGCCCTCGTCGCGCAACTGGATGCCGAGGCCACGCGAGCTGGTCTTGATGCGGCAGCGTTCGAAGACGATGTCGTGGATGTCGGAGGTGGTCTCGGTGCCGATCTTGAGGCCGGCGTCCTGGGTTTCGAGCACACAGTCGTGGACGTGGATGTGCGAAGCCGGGCCGTAGTCCCTGGCCTGGCGGCTGCACTTGACGACGATGGCGTCATCGCCGGCTACCACGTCGCAGTTGCGGATTTCGACGCGGCGGGAGTGGTCGGGGTCGATGCCATCGCAGTTTGGAACGTCAAGAAGGTTGCGGACTTTCACGTTGTCGACCAGGACGTCTTCGCAGCCGAGGATGTGCAGACCCCAGAACGGGGCTTCGGCGAAGGTGATGTCGCGGACTTCGAGATCGCGGCAGGCGGTGAGGACGAACATCTTTGGACGCCAGGCTTTGGGCACCCACCACTCGCCGGCCTGGTCGTAGCCGCTCATGAACTCGCGGGCGCGGCCTTCGATGCGGCCGGTGCCGGAGATTCGCAGGCCGATGGCGCCGTCGGCGACGATGACGGCATCCTGGACGGCGGCGGCTTTCTCAGGGTCAGTTTCGGTGGGGAGGGCGGCGCCATAATCTTCGCGGCGCGTGCTGATGGAGAGCTGGGCGTCGTCGGCGAGGTGGAAGTCGATGTTGCTCTTAAGGCGCAGCGTGCCGACGAGATAGCGCTTGCCGCGGGGCACGAGGACTTGCGAGCGCGTGCCGGAGGTCGCAGCGGCGTCGATAGCGCGCTGGATGGCGGGGCTGTCGAGCGTGACGCCGTCGCCGATGGCGCCGTACTTGAGCACGTTGAAGACGCGGGGTGGAGCGGACGCGCGGAGACTCGACGCGAAAAGCGCGTGCGCGCAGAGCAGCCCGCCAGTCTGGAGCGCGGCCCGCCGGGTGAGGGTTCGGGTTGGAGCGATGTGATGGTGCATCGATCGTCTGGCTTTCCGATTCGTTAGCGAAGCAATGCGGAGGCGGCCCAGAGGACGGGGGCTTGTCCGTGGAAGTCTCCGGTGCGACGGTGGCGGGCGAGATAGTAGGCCCGATCGTTCTGTTTGCCCGTGCCCTCGCAGACGCTTGTGATGTCCTGGTTCTGATCGATGTAGCCGACGACGCCGATCCAGCCGCTGCGGGCGGCCGGGCCGTAGGTAGCGGCGTCGAGCCAGCCGTTCTTGACGCCGGTCACCATGGCGAAGGTGAACATCGCGGAGCTGGAGCTCTCGGGCCAGGCGTCGTCAGCGTCGATGAGCTCGCGCCACATACCATCCTTGCCCTGGAACTTGAGCAGTGACGCCATCATCTTGCGATAGCCTTCGAGGATACGGGCGCGTTGCGGGTGATCGGCGGGCAGGCTGCGCAGCATTTCCGCCATGCCGGCTGCGACCCAGCCGTCGCCGCGACCCCAGAAGAAGGGTACGTCCGGCGCGTGAAAGAACAGACCGTTGGGCTGCTGCAGGCGGTCGAGGTAGGCGACCATTTCCTTTGCATCGCGGTCGAGGTAGGTGCGGTCGCCGGTAGCGCGGAAGGCTTCGAGCTGCAGGAGGGTGAGCATATACATGTCGTCGATCCAGAAGCGCGTCTCGGCGGAGAGGCCGTCGGGCTGCGGGTTTTCCCACTGGCGATCAGCCCAGCGCCTGCCTTCGGCGAGGAACTTCGGATCTTTGGTCTGGATGGCGATCTCGAGGGGGACGACGCCGAAGATGGAGTCGTCGACGTGGTGGCGCAGGGGCGTGCGTGCGGCTTCGGCGCCGCCGGGCATGAGGGGCTCGAACTTTTGAATGAGCCGGGTGCGCAGCGCGTCATCCCTGGTGAGCTGTGCGAAGGTGAGCGCGCCGTACCAGGTGGCGACCTCGGAGTAATGAATGGTGGGCGTGTACTGATGAGGGCTGGGGATGAAATGGTCCGCGACACGCTTGCCTACTTCCTGGGGTGAGACGCCTTTGGGCCAGGCGGAGAAGTAATCCTGCTGCGCGAATGCTGGCGCAGATGCCGCGGTGATGAGGGCGAGAACCGCGAGCTGTTTGCGAAGGGAGCGGTTTGTGGGGTTGCAGATCATCGAGTGGTGTCTCCGTGCCGCGGCGCGAGTGGGTCGGGCGAATACGTCATTATGCGGCAGCGGGTGGGGGGTTGGAAACCCTAAAGAGAAATAATTTGTCTATTGACATCAACTAAATCGCTCCCCTATAGTTCGGGCGACGGTACATACAGAACGGAAGCGGACGTCGGGGCCAAGGGAGCTTGCTGTGCAACGGATCTGTTTTGTCTTGAAGGTGCGGCCGGACCGCCTGGAGGAGTACCGCGAGCGGCATCGCAAGGTGTGGCCGGCGATGACCGAAGCGCTGTGTGCGGCGGGCTGGCGTGACTACACGCTCTTTCTGCGCGGCGACGGACTGCTGGTTGGGTACCTGGTGTGCGAAGAGTTTGAGAGTGCAAAGTCGGCCATGCGCGGCCTGAGCATCAATGCGAAATGGCAGCAGGAAATGGCGCCGTTTTTTGAGGACCTCGACGCGAATCCGGACGACGAAATGAAGCCGCTCGAAGAAGTTTTTCACCTCGACTAAGGGGGCGCGGGCGCGACCCTGCCCGTTCCAATATCACCTGCCGCATAACAACCGATCAGGAGTGAAGCATGTTTGGACGTCACGGTTTACGTATCACAAGCCAGGCTTTATGCACGTTGGGTTTAGGCACCGGCGGGGCGCTTGCACAACAGCAGGATCTGCCGCGGACGTGGGTGGACAAAGACACGGGGCACCGCATTTACCGACTGACGGATGAGCAACGTTCGTCGGGGTTCTACTTCAACAACAACGCTTTCTCCCCGGACGGGCGGTGGATGGTGTACACGGCGGGCGATGGGATTCATACGCTGGAGCTGGCGACCAGGAAGACTCGGCTGCTGGTGGCCAATCCGGCGCCGGTGGCGGGGGCTCCAATTTCGCCGCGCGGCGGCGTGCATGCGATCGTGGTGGGCAAGAAGACTAACAGCGTGTTTTATTCGATGTTCGACGCGGCGTCGAATGCTTCGACGATCTACAAAGCCGACCTGGCGACGGGCGTGACGACCAAGCTCGCGACACTGCCGCCGCGTGCGGGGATTTCTACCGTGAACGCGGATGAGACGCTGGGTGCGGGATCGTTTGCGGAGAGCGATGAAGCGGCGGGGCGCGATCCGAGCCTGGCGCGCAATCGCACGGCTCCGGACGGCTCCGGGCGGCCCGCGCCGGCACCGCTGGTGCAGGCGGCGGACAAGTCGCAGATGATGGAGAAGCGGCTGGCGGCGCGGATTCCTGTCGTGCTGTTTACGGTGGACTTGAAGACGGGCGCGATGAAGGTGCTGCTGCACTCGACGGACTGGATCGGGCACCTGCTGTTCTCGCCTGCCGACCCGACGTTGCTGATGTACTGCCACGAGGGTCCGTGGCACAAGGTCGACCGGTTGTGGACCATTCGCACGGACGGATCGCAGAACCAGCTCATGCACAAGCGGTCGATGTTGATGGAGATTGCGGGGCATGAGTTCTGGGGGCTCGACGGAGAGACGATCTGGTACGACTGGCAGACGCCGAAGGGTGAAGACTTCTGGGTCGCGGGTTACAACCTGCAGACGAAGCGGCGCGTGGCGTATCACCTGCAGCGCGATGAATGGTCAATCCACTTCAACCTGACGCAGGGTGCGACGCTTTTTGCGGGGGATGGTGGCGATTCAGGTCAGGTGGCGCACTCCCACAACGGCACGTGGATTGAGCTGTTCCGGCCGGAAATGCGGCGCGATGAGGACGGACTGGATGGGCCGGACTTTGTGCGTCCGGGAATGTTTCACTCCGAACACCTGGTGAACATGGCGCACCATGACTACAGGCTGGAGCCGAATGTGCGTTTCTCGCCGGACAAGAAGATGGTGTTCTTCACGAGCAACATGTTTGGGTCGAGCTATGTGTTCGGCGTCGAGGTGGAGAAGGCAGTGGGAGCGAAGCCGGAAGAGATTCTGTCGACTCCGGAGCTGGGCAAACGGTTTACACCGGACCCAAAGCCTACTCCGGATGACAAGTAGTCACGACTGGAAGCGGGATGGGGCAAGCTGCGTGAGGGCAAGCTTAGAAGGTCAGGCGGGCTTCGGCTTGGAGTTTGCGTGGTGCGTTGGCCTGACTGCTCACGGTCCCAAAGCTGCTCGAATCAAAGTTGGTTTGTACGCCACCGAAATTGACGGTGTTGTAGATGTTGAAGGCGGACACGGCCATTTGCAGCTTCAGGCTTTCGTAGATGCCAAAGGTGCGCCGCAGGCTCAGATCTTGGTTCCAGGTGTAGGGCGAACGCAGGCCGTACGGTGCTGTACGGGCCGCGTTGCCGAACGTATAGTTCGGCACGGTCTGGAAGGCCGCCTTGCTGATGTAGGTGACGTTGTGCAGCGATGTCGCCGTGTTTCCCTGCCCTGAACTGAGGCCGCCGTTGATGGTGACCGGACCGGAGAAGCCGGGAGCCAGGTTCGGCACGCAAAAGCTGCCTGTACCAAGCGCCGACGTATTGCACGAAGTCGAGGTGATGGTAAGTGGAGCGCCCGACGACAGGATGAAAACCGTCGAGAGCTCGAAACCGCCTACGATGTGCGACACCGGGCCATTGGCCACGAAGCGGCGTCCGGCACCGAAGGGCAGCTTCCAGTCGGCGGAGCTGGTGAGCAAATGCTTGCGATCGATAGTAGCCAGCGAATACTCCTGCGCGGGATTGTAGGAGGTGCGAGCGGAGCCAACCACGTTGTCCAGCGACTTCGAAAACGTGTAACCAAAGTGGAACGTGAGGCCGGTGGCGGACCGCTTGGTCCCGACGATCTGAAGTGCGTTGAAGTTGGAGTTTCCGACCTCCGGCCAAAGATCTGCAAGACCCGTGTACTGGGGGAACGGCAGGAGCAAGCGGAAAATTTTTCCGTTGGCCGTATCGAAATTGTTGTAAGGCAGCTTGAGGGGCGAACCGAGACCGAGCGCGGTTGCGTCGTTGTTGGCCTTGGTGATGTTGGCCGTCGTAGCGGCGAGGTTGAGGTCGGCGCCGAGGGCCAGATATTTCGGGTCGATCTGGTTTGCGGAAGGGTTGCGGCCGATTGTGGTGGGCAGGTAGTGTCCCTGGCTGCCGGTGTAGCCGACCGCGAGCGTGAAGCTGTTGGTGATGGCCTGCTCGACGCCGAAGCTGTAGTTGGCGTACTCCGGCACGCGACCGGAGATGTCCGGGTCAGCGTACGTGATCGCACCGGAAGTTGGCCCGGCCTTCGTCACGCCGTTCGTGGTCGTTGTGTAATAGGCGGTGTTGAGGGATGGGTCGAAGAAGGGCGCCTTCTGGTAAGCGGGCAGACCGCCCTGGTAGAGAGTGGAGTAGGCGGCGGGGAGTGTGTTTCCTCCTGTCCAGAAGAAGGCGGGAGCGCCGTTGCCAGTGGAACTGAATGTGGGCAGCGCGTTGTAGCCGAGCTGGTTGGTTCCGCTGCGACCACCGCCACGACCGCCAGCGGCACCGCCGTGTGCGTACATAATGGCGAAGCCCGAGCGGATGACAGTTTTGGGCGTAATCGAATAGGCGATGCCGATGCGCGGGCCAAAGTAGAGGTGATGCGTCTTGACCGGGGTTCCGCAATTGCAACTATCGGTGCCGCTGCCTGTGAACTGCAGAGCACCCGCAAATCCGCCGAGCGCGGGGTTGGGGAGCGTGAGATTCAGGAAGGAGGTGCGGTCCTTGGCTTCGTGGAAGACGCCGAAGATGTCGTAGCGCAGACCAACGTTTACGGTGAGGTTCGGTAGAACGCGGATGTCATCCTGCACGTAGGTTGCGAAATCCTTGTAGCGCGCGCCGGTGGTCTTGATGGAGTTTTCCTGAATGGAGCTGCCGTCCACCGCTCCCAGCAGATAGCTGGCATAGGCGTTGCCGGTGGTGGTCTGGAGCGTGCCCCCGGCGTTGTAACCGGCGGTTTCGTTGACGTTGAAGGTGAAGGCGGCAGTCGAGGCTTCGTTGGGGCTGGTCAGGTTATCCTGCAGCCATGAAAACTGCCCCCCCATGGTGATGGAGTGGCGACCCGTGGTCCATTGCACGTTGTTCTGGACGACATAGGTGTTGGCCACTTCGTTGAAGGAAATTGAGTTGGTGCCGGCCCAGTTCTGCGGCGCGTTGGTGCCGCTGAAGTTGATGGTGGGAAATGCCGTCGAAGCCTGCCCGGCAGGCAAACCCTGCAGGCCAGCCTTGGTTGGATAGGCACCGGCGGAAGTGGCGCTCGAGATGGGTACTTCCAGGCGTGCGAAGCCGTAGCTGAGCTGATTCAGGAGATGCGGCGTAATGGTGTAGACATGATGAATCTGCGCGTTGGTCGGCTGCTCGGTAACAATGCGGGTTGCGGCGTACGGCAGCGGCAAAGCGCTGGTGTTGGCCGAAATGCCGGCGAAGGGGACGGTGACGTATTTGCCGCGTGAAAAGTCGACGTACATGCGCTGCCTTGCGCTCATGTTGTAGTCGGCACGAAGGGTGTAGGTGGTGACGTTGACCCCGACAGGAATGATGGTGGTGTAGTTGTTGCCGAAGCCTGCGGAAGCGGCGACCGCGGGCAGATAAGACTGTAACGACTTCGAGACCGGGGATAAACGTGCCACCGGAATCACGTTGCCGGGAAATGCGCTGCGAGTGCAGACCCCGCCCACGCAGGTGGTGGTCAGCGGATCGTAGATACAGCCCGCGAAGATGCCGGCGTTGCAGTTGGTCCCGGGGGCAATCAACTGGCTGAAGTCGCCGTTGACGAAGTTGGAGTTGGGAACAGACTGGTTGGTTGGCAGAGAGGTGGATCGATACGTGTAACGGTCGATGTTGCCGAAGAAGAACAGCTTGTCTCGGATAACGAAGCCGCCAACACTGCCGCCGAACTGGTTCTGCTTCTCAATGGGTCTTCCCTGCGCCACGCTTGGGAAGTAGCCGCGGGCGTCGAGGACCGTGTTGCGAAAGTACTCATAAGCCGAACCGTGAAAGCGGTTGGTGCCGGATTTGATGGTGTAGTTTTCGACGCCCTGGCCCTGGTACATCGCCGGGGAGTTGTTGGTCTGCACCTGGAACTGATCGATCGCCTCGACCGAAATGCCGTAAGCCAAGCCGCGGGTTTCGCCCTGGGTTCCGGCGCTGGTCATCGGGATGCCTTCGAGATAGGTCTCGTTGTGGTAGCCAAGGCCGCCGTTGAAGGAGGCGAACGAACTGCCCGCTGCCTGCGAGCTGAGCGCCTGGACGCCGGGTACGAGTTGCACGAAGGCGGTGGGGTCTCGGGGACCGGCGTTCATGGCCAGGGGCAGGTTGCTGTACTCCTCCTGGCGCTGGACATAGCCAAGGGTGGCGTTAGAGGTCTCAAGGATAGGCGGAGCTTCGGTGACGGTGACCGAGTCGCTGGCGGAACCGATTTTCAAAGCGGGGTTCACGGTGGAAACGGTGAGAGCGTCGACCTGCACGTTCTGCTGGTTGAGGCCTTCGAAACCGGTAGCGGATACGGTAAGGATGTACTTGCCGGCCGTGAGTGCGGTGAGCGAATAGAAGCCTTCGCCAGAGGTGGTCTGCCTGGAGACAGCCCCGGTGCCAGCGTTGGTGGCGATCACCGTGGCATTGGGTATGGCGGCGCCGGTGGGGTCAGAGACCACGCCCTGGATGGAACCCGTACCACCGATCTGCGCGGAGGCGAGGGCACAGGCCAGGCCAAGAGCGGCGAAGGCGAAGGTGCCACGAAGCCTTGCGCTCCAATTCATTAACCGCGAAGTTTGCTGCATATCGGTACTCCTCCAGAAAACCGGCTGCCCGGACAGATCGCTCCCTTGTGGGAGCATTCTTTGGTATGCGCGCCATTATTGGCACGGCGCGGTATGTTTGTAAAGGAATAATTTCTATACAGGAATATCGGGAATTTGAACCGTGCACTTTCTCTATTGGAATGAGCTTCTGCGCTCCGTTCCGCAGGGCATCCAAGGCGGCGGGTGGATTGGGACGCGAGTCAGCGGCGGAGAAGGAGACTACCTGTCAGACCTCTTGACAGTGTGAGTAGTCAGCGCGTACCGTTCTCACGCTCCGGATAAGCAGCCTTTAATTGATTTTTACGGGGACGTACTCCGGGGCGGAGTGCAGTTCTTCGGGAGGATTCTTTTGTTCAAACTTTTCACTAAATCATTCGCGGTGCTGTTTTTGATGCTGGTTATCGGCATGTCTTCCACAGCGCGAGCGCAGACTTCGCAGGGCCAGATCACCGGAACCCTCACGGACCAGAGTGGCGGGACTCTGCCGGGCGCCACCGTCAAGGTGACCAATCTGGGGACGCAGGACATTCGCACCTTCACGACCGATCAGAACGGGTTTTTTGTGGCACCTAACCTGCCCATCGGGGAGTATAGCGTGGAGGCGTTGGGCAAGGGGTTTCGCGGCGAGCGCCGCAACGGCGTCACGATCAGCGCGGACTCGAAGTTGACGACAGATTTTCAACTCAAGGTGGGTGCCGCGTCTGAGACTGTGGAAGTGACCGCCGTATTGGGAGAGATGCTGAATAATACGAACGGCGAACTTTCGCACGTGATCGACACAACGCAGGTGGAAAACCTGCCTTTGAATGGCCGAAACTATACGCAGTTAATGACGCTGGTGCCCGGCGCGGTCGTTACGAATCCAGACATCTTTGCGATTACGACAGGCCTCAACTCGAACAATCAGGTGATCAATGGCAATCGCGCGGACTCGGCCAACCTGACTGTAGATGGCGCGTTCAACCAGGTTTCGGGCAGCAACGGCAGCTTGATCAACAACGTGGGCGCGGACTTCATCCAGGAAGTCAAGATCGAAACGTCGAACTTCTCGGCGGAGTTTGGCCGTACCTCGGGACCGGCGTTCAACATCGTCACCAAGAGCGGCACCAACAAGTTTCACGGCTCGGTGTTCGAGTTCAACCGGACAAACCATTTTGACGCGCGGCCGTTCTTTGCACCCTTCAAGACGCATCTTGTGTACAACGACTTTGGCGGCGGCGTGGGCGGACCTATCTTCAAGGATCGCCTGTTCTTCTTCTTTGGCGAAGAGGTGAAACGCCTGCGTCAGCAACAGCAGCCTTCTACTCTGTCGGTCCCAAGTTCGGCGATGCTGGCTGGAAAGTTTGCGGGCCTTGCACCGCTTCACTTCCCGGGAACGACCACCCTGATTCCGAACAACGATATCTCCGCGCTAATTACACCCGACGGTAAAGCGATTGCGAATGTCTACAGCACGCTTTCCAAGACGGGCGCTTTTACCGATTCCCCGGCCGGCGCGACAACCCTGCCAAGCGGCAACCTGATTCTGACCCCGACCAACCCCCTGAACTTTCATGAAGAGTTGTTTCGTCTGGACTACAAGATCAACGACAGGAACAATATCTTCGGCCGCTGGATCAGTGATCACAACAGCCTTATCGATCCATTTGGAACGTTTTCAAGCGGTGGTTTGCCGACTGTGCCCACGACACGCAATCGTCCCGGCCAAAGCTACCTGGTTTCAGAAACCTGGAACATTCGCCCGAACATCATCAACCAGGCGACGTTCAACTTCAGCTTCGTGTCGCAACATATTCCGCCCTACGGCATCAACTACAAACGTTCGACATTCGGCTTTCAGTACAACAAGCTCTTTCAGAACTCAGGCCAGTACCCGGACGGTATTCCCTCGGTTTCAATCAGCAACTTCAGCGGCTTCTCAGGCCCGTACTTCGCGCTCAATTCGCCGACAACCGACATCCAGGCTGGAGACACCCTGTCGATTGTAAAAGGCAATCACTTTATCAAGTTTGGCGCTGTCTTCATTCGCGATCGTATCGATCAGAATGGACGACCGAACTACAACGGCAGCGTGAACTTCAATCCCAACGGGGCGACGAACTCCACCGGCCTGGCGATTGCGGATGCTCTGATCGGTAACTTCAACAGCTACACCGAAGCCAATGCCGATCCAGTTGGACACTTTCGGTTCAGCCAGCCTGAAGCTTTCGCCCAGGATACGTGGAAGGCTGCGCGCAAGTTGAGTCTCGAATTCGGCGTGCGCTTCCAGGTGATTCGGCCGCTTTACGCGCAGGGTAACAACTACGGCAACTTCGACCCGGCAGCTTATATTCCGTCGCAGGCCATCACGGTAACGACTGGCGGCAAGGTAGTTCCGGGAAGCGGCAATCCCTACAACGGGCTGGTGCGCGTGACAGATCCGATTCCTGCGGATCAGATTGCCCGCATCCCGAATATCAACACGGCAGCGTATGGTCAGATTCCGCAGCTTGCGCGCCGGGGCCTTTACAAGATGAATGGAGCGTTCGGGCCACGGGTGGGCTTTGCCTACGCTGCTAACGAGAAGACGTCGATCCGCGGTGGATTTGGCGGCTTCTACTATCGGCCGGAAGGTAACGTCGGCTTCAGCCAGGTCAATATTCAGCCTTTCCTGCAAAACGTCGCTTTCAACAGCGCGAACCTGGGCAACATCACGGCAGGCACGCCAAACAATACGGGTCTGCAGGCTGGTATCAGCGCCATCGATCCCAATCTCAAGAACCCTTACGTGTTCCAGTACAGCCTCGGCATTCAGCGCGAACTGCCGCTGGGCATCCTGATGGAGACCACTTATGTTGGCGATGTGGGGCATCACCTGCTTCGGCAGCCCAACATCAACGCTCCGCTTGTTTCCGCGGTACCGGCAGGCGCCGTGTCGGACTTTTACAATCCGTTCAAGGGATTTACCAGCATCGCGCAGAACCGCAGCGACTCGAACACGAACTACAACGCTTTGCAGGTGTATCTGTCCAAGCGACGCGGTGCGGTAACAGCTACCGTCGCTTATACGTACGGCAAGTCGCTGGGTGATTCTTCCAGTAACGGGAGTACGCTCGAAAACTGGCAAGACCTGAACTATAACTACGGTGAGTTGGGAATCGATCGCCGCCATGCTTTTGTGGCGACGGTGGTTTATCAGCTGCCTACCTTCCGCAATAACCTTCTGCTGCGGGAAACGATTGGCGGCTTCCAGATAACAAGCGTAGTGCGCGTTCAGTCGGGACCATACCAGACGATCACAGGCAATGCGGCTACGCTCGGCACCCGGCGCGCGAACTACAACGGAGGAACCAAGTACGATTCGGCGTTCCAATCGGGCGACCGCTTCAGCCTCGCCGGACACCAGGCTCAGTATCTGAGTAAACCGGCGTTCAGCCCTGCTGCGGCGGGATTGCTTGGCAGCAGCGGTGTGGCAGGGGTCATTCTGCCTGGGCTTCAGCAGGGTGACGTTACGCTGTCGAAGTCGTTCGCGATTTGGGAGCAGGTAAAACTGCGAATCCAGGCGGATGCGTTCAACGCTTTGAACCATACCAACTACTCGGGGCTGGACAATAATTCGTCGAACTCCGGGTTCGGCCGTCTGAATGGGGCATATCCGCCGCGGCAAATCCAGTTTGGTGGGCGCGTTACGTTCTAAATCTATTCGTAATCCTATGCCGGCCGGGAGTTCCCTTATCCGGCCGGTTTTCTTTTCATCGCTTTGGCTTTTGAAACGCACCATCGGGAGGATTCATGGAGAACCAGGTCACTACGCGTCGAGACTTTTGCAAACTGAGTGGAGCGGCGACCGCCGTTGCTGCAACGTCATGGAGCGCCAGCAGCTATGCGGCGATCGTGGGCGCTAATGAACGGGTGCGAGTCGGCATAGTCGGTTGCGGAGATCGTATGAAGCAGGCCTTGATTCCGGCCTTTCAGCAGCATGCCAAGGCCATGAACTTCGAGTTCGCGGGCGTGTCTGACATCTGGAGCCGCCGCCGCGACGAAGGCGTCGCGTACGTGCAGAAGGTCTGCGGCACAACCATCACCACAGCTCGCAACAATGAAGAGCTGTACGCGCGCAAGGACATCGACGCGGTGCTGATTGCGACCGCCGACTTCCAGCACGCGCAGCATGGCGTGCAAGCGGTGCGCGCGGGCCGGGATGCGTATTGCGAGAAGCCGTTGGCCGATACCATTGAGGATGCTCATGCGATTCGCAAGGCGGTGAAGGAGACCGGCAAGGTGTTCCAGGTGGGAACGCAGCGCCGCAGTACGCCCAGCTATCAAAAGGCTTATGAGTACATTCGGTCGGGACAGTTCGGCGACATCAACATGGTGGAGATGACATGGAATGTAAACCAGCCCGGACGCTGGCGTCGGCCTGATGTCGTGCCGCTGTTGAAGGAAGCGGACACGGACTGGAAGCGCTATCTGCTGAACCGTCCTTATGAGCCGTTCGACGCGCGCAAGTACCTGGAGTTCCGCCTGTTCTCGCCTTATTCGTCGGGTATTCCGGACCAGTGGCTCGTACACCAGATTGACACGGTGCACTGGTTCAGCGGCTTTCCTCATCCGCGCAGCGTGGTGGCGAATGGTGGTATCTACCAGTGGCACGACGGGCGTCGCAATTGGGACACCCTGACGGCGGTGTTCGATTACGGCCCGCTGGACGATATGAGCAAGGGCTTCCAGGTGGTGTATTCGTCGCGTCAGACGAATTCGGCGGGAGGCACAAAGGAGCTGTACTACTCGAACGCCGGCATGCTGGATATGGACAAGCAGCGCGTGACTCCGGACGGTGGATTGACGGCGAAGGCGGGCGCAGAGATGAAGATGCCCGCCAACCAGCTGAAGAGCTTCGCATTGAGTGAAAATGTGGAGGCTGCGAGCACGTCCGCCAACACCGGGGCCGATCCGCAGACGTCCGCCAATATGCTGAACTGGATGGAGTGCGTGCGCTCGCGGAAAACGCCGAATGCGAGCATTGAGGCGGGTTATAGCCACTCGCTTGCGCTGTGCATGACGATCGCGGCGATGCAGAGCGGCCAGCGAGTCACGTTCGACGACAAGACGCAGCAACTGATCGTCGGGGGCGCGAAACATGCTTAGCCGAGTGCCGCGGTGGGCGGCCAGTTCCCTGCTTCTGCTGTGCACCGGTACAGCGTTTGCCGCCGCGAAGGCTTCGTCGGGAGTGCAGGTGACTCCCCATGAAGCCGAGCGGCGGGTGGATGTGACGATCGACGGCCAGCCGTTCACTTCGTATGTGTGGCCGACGACGCTCAAGAAGCCCGTGCTGTACCCGCTGATCGCCGATGGACAGATCGAGGTGTCGCGGGGGTATCCTCTGGCGCCGCGTCCCGGCGAACGCCAGGACCATCCTCATCATGCGGGTATGTGGTTCAACTACGGCAACGTGAATGGGTTCGACTTCTGGAACAACTCCGACGCGATTCCGGCTGAAAACCGGGAAAAGATGGGGTCGATTGAACAGAAGAACATCGTGTCGGTGAAGAGCGGGCGGGACCGCGGCGAGCTGGTTACTGAGAGTGTCTGGGTGACGGGCAAAGGCGATCCCATCCTGCGGCAGACCACGCACTATATTTTTGAGCGGCGCGGCAAGGCGCGCAGCATCGACGAGGTCGTGACCCTGCATGCGCTGGACAAGGCCGTGTTCCACGATGATAAGGAAGGTCTGCTCGGCATCCGCGTCGCGCGATGGCTGGAGTCGCCTAACGAAAAGGGCGGCATCTTCACGGACGCGAACGGGAAACAGACAAAGGTGGAGGGGGCGTCGGGGGCAGGGGCGACCGGACTGTACACGACCAGCGAAGGCAAGACTGGCGATGCTGCGTGGTCTACGCGCGGCCGCTGGTGCATGTTGACGGGGCACAACCCCGAAGGGCAGAGCGTGACGATCGCAATCCTTGACCATCCCTCGAATCCGAACGCGCCGACGTACTGGCACGCGCGAGGCTACGGTCTGTTCGCAGCCAACCCCTTGGGGCAGCACGTCTTCGATCCGAAAGCGCCTGCGCTGGACTTCACGATCGACAAGGGGAAGGACGCTACGTTTCGCCACCGCGTACTTTTCCTGACGCACGCGGCAACGCCTGCGGAGATGAACGTTGCAGCAGACAGCTTTGCGCACTCGACCCGGTAAGTAAGAGTCGATGGGAAGGCGGCCGGCCCATGGGGCTGGCCGTCACTTTTGCGGTTTCAGGCGGGCTGGCCGTCATTGTTCGATGTTCGCGGCTTTGGCGAAGTGGGCGACGGTAAGACGTGGCGAGAGCTCCCGGGCCACCGGTTAGACTGATGATCGTCTCGCAGCTGTGCCATTGTGTGGACGCGGCGCGCGGCGGAGTGTGGACGGAGCGTAGAGGAGAAATCGATGAAGATCAGGCAGACCGGCAAGAGCCGCGCGCGGCAGGTTATGACATTTTGTACGCTTCTCTGCTGGCTTCCGGCTTTCGCGTCCGCGCAGGACCCCCGCGGGTATGCGGGTGCGGCTCCGCAATTCGTCGAGCAGATCGTTGGACCGTTCAACGTACACGCGCTGGAAGGCGGCGCAGAGTTCAAGCGTGCAGTCCCGGCGGCGAGTCGCATGCTTCTTCCGGAAGCGGAGTACACCTTGTCGCTGTGGTTTCGGATGGACCCGGAGGGCGAGCGTTCCACGCTGATCGCGGGGCTCGGCAATCCGGAGCAGCAGGATTCGCGGTTTCTGGGACTGCGGGACGGTCGTCCTGTTTTGCGAGTCGGTCGCGGCTTGACGATCTCGGCGCAGAACGCTTTGGCGCCGGGAGTCTGGCACTTGCTGGCGGCCAGCGTCGATGGTCCAAAGGCGCGGTTGTACGCGGACGGGAAGCTTGTGGCTGAGGGTGAGATGGCGATGGGAAAGCTGGCAGCGGAGCTGCTGGTAGCGCCGGCGGATGATGAGGCCCGACAGCTCGCACGCGAAGGCTATGCCCATTTTGGCGGGTACGTTGCGGGCTTGAAGCTGGACCCCGGCGCACACGACGCAGCGACCGCGAGACCACCGGCAGAGCACGCGCCGGACACTGCCCTGCTGCGTTTTGACGAGGCCTCCCCGGCCTGGCCGGTACAGGTCCGCGGGCAGGCTGGGTACACCGGGCAGCAGGACCCTTCCCTGTTGCCGGTAAGCAGGGCTGCGCCCGCAAAGGGCATGGCAAAGCCGCTCTTACCACTGGCCCATTCCGCCTTGCGACAGGAAAGCGGAAATGCGTGGGCGATCGCAGAAAACTGGTTCCTGGCCAGTGCGCCGGCCGTACATGCTTCCCCGGCCGAGTTGTCCGCTCCCGGATTTGCCCACAAAGACTGGATGCGGGCGACCATACCCGGCACCGTGTTGACGACGATGGTGGACCGCGGTCTTTATCCAGACCCCGACATTGGCTTGAACAACATGAGCATCCCCGAGTCGCTGGCGCGACAGGATTACTGGTATCGGGTGGAGTTCGCCTCACCCAGAACGCCCGCGAAGCACATGGAGCTTGTATTCGAAGGCATCAACTATGCGGCTGAGGTGTGGCTGAACGGAGCGCGGCTGGGCGGCTTGAAGGGAGCCTTTGTGCGCGGTAGATTCGACGTGACGGCTGCCCTTCGTCGCGACGGCAACAACGCTCTGGCAGTGCGCGTTTCTCCGCCGCCGCATCCGGGTATACCGCAGGAGCAGTCGCTTGAGGGTGGGCCGGGTGAAAACGGCGGGGCGATGGTGATGGACGGTCCCACCTTCTCAGCCACCGAAGGGTGGGACTGGATTCCGGCGATACGCGATCGCAACACCGGGATCTGGCAGGACGTGAGGTTGATCGCAAGGGACGATCTGCGCCTGGGCGATGCGCAGGTGATCACGCGGCTTGCACTGCCAGATACAACCTCCGCCGACGTCGAGATCACTGTTCCGGTGTGGAACGATAGCGATAAGCCAACGCAGGCTGAGGTACGCGCACAGTTCGAAGGTGTGGAGGTGCGAAAACAGACTCTGCTGCCGGTTGGCCGGTCGATCGTGAAACTGGAAGAGAAGGATTTTCCCCAGCTTCATATCACCAAGCCAAGGCTATGGTGGCCGAACGGCTATGGCTCTCCGGAGCTTTATCGGCTGCGCGTAAGCGTTTCCGCTGGAGCGGGCGAGTCCGATCATCGCGAGTCGACCTTTGGCATTCGCGAGGTCACCTACGAGCTAAGCCTGTTCGACAGCAAGGGACGGCTGCGCAGGGTGGAGGTCTCGCCCACAGAGGCTCACCGTCTGAACCAGCAGGTAGTGGACGTTCGGCATGAGAGCATGCTGCGACGGCAGGCTGAGTTCGCCGCGGCGTCGTTGACCTCAGAGGGAGAGACTTCGGCGGCAGTGAAAGCGCTGCCGAACGACGACGGGCTGACCGACCTGGTATTGAAGGTGAACGGTGTACGCATCGCCGCGCGCGGCGGCAACTGGGGCATGGACGATTCGCGCAAGCGCGTGGGCCGCGAACACCTGGAGCCTTACTTCCGCCTGCATCGGGAGGCGCACCTGAACATCATCCGCAACTGGATGGGACAGAACACGGAGGAGATGTTCTACCAGCTGGCCGACGAATACGGGTTGATGGTGTGGAACGACTTCTGGGAGTCGACCCAGGATTACAACACAGAAGCGCAGGATATTCCGCTGTTCCTCGACAACGCGCGAGATACTGTGCGCCGATTTCGCAACCATCCGTCGATTGTGATGTGGTGCGGAAGGAATGAGGGCGTCCCGCAGCCTCTGCTGAACCAGGGGTTGATCGACCTGCTGCACGAAGAGGATGGCACGCGGTACTACACGCCGAGTTCCAACCGCGTGAACCTGCGCAACAGTGGACCGTACTCATATCAAACGCCGGCGACGTACTACACCATCGACAAGGGATTTTCCGTGGAGCTCGGCACGGCCTCCCTTGCGACGCTCGAGAACCTGCAGACGACCATCGCACGCGAAGATCAGTGGCCGATGAGCGACGCATGGGCGTACCACGATTGGCACTGGTCGGGGAACGGTGACATTCACCCATTCCTTGACGCCCTCGATCGGCAACTCGGCGCCGGCACGGACCTGAAGGACTTTGAACGCAAGGCGCAGATGTTCAATTACGTGGATCATCGCGCGATCTTCGAAGGCTTCAATCAACACCTTTGGCAGCCGAACAGCGGGAGACTTCTATGGATGACGCAGCCGGCGTGGCCGAGCAACATGTGGCAGATCTTCAGCTCGGACTTCGACACCAACGCCAGCTACTACGGGGTCAAAAAGGCCTGCGAGCCATTTCATATTCAGCTGGACCTGGGCACGTTCGCCGTCGCCGCGATCAACACCACGCGCGAGGAGGCTGGGCGCGTAAGTCTTCATGCAGCGGTCCTGTCGCTTGGCAACGTGACGCTGTTTACCCAGGATGCAGCGATGGATTTGCACGCCAACAGCGCGCTTCCAAGCTTTACGTTGCCGCTGGGTCCGCTGTTTGCGAGCGAAGGTGTGGTGCTGGTGAAGTTGACGATGAAGAACGCGGCGGGCGAGGTGCTGTCAGAAAACACGTACTGGCTCGCTGGCGATGAAACGGAGTACCGCAGACTGAACGGCTTGAAGTCTGCGCGCCTGACTGCGACGGCCCGGTCGCGGCGGGACGGCTCCGAGACAGTGATCGACTTGCAGCTTAGCAATCAGGGCAGCGTGCCGGCGCTCGAAGCCAAGGCAACGCTCACGCGCCGGGGAGGCGAACGCATCCTGCCTTCCTACTATTCTGACAATTATGTGACCGTGCTGCCGGGTGAAACGAAAACGATCACGCTGCGCTATCCCACCGCGCTGGGATCGTCCGGTTCCCATGTCCTGTTGCGGGGATGGAACGTGGGGGAAGCCGATGTGAACGTGCCGTAGAGTGATTGTCTATTTAGCGTCCAATTAGCGTCCCCGACGGGATTCGAAAGCGGAGTTTCCCGTTGGTGAAAGGGCGGGCAAAGCGATACGAGCCGCTTCGTGGGACGTGGTGAGCGATGAGAAAGCGGTCGCGCCAGATGGCGTGCCTTCCAAGTCAAACGGACACGGCGGACGCTGTTACATTCTGGGCTGAGTTCTGCCCGATGATTTCGAATTGAACGATGCAGGAGCAGAAGTCGCATTCCGCTTTGTTTACGCCTTTTGATACGCCGGTTACCGGGAAAGTACGCAGGCACTCAGAGCAGGTTACCGCTATCGTCCCCTTGTTGTTCGTCACCCACACCGCGGCCTGATTTGGCTTTCCCACCTTGGGTCGAGTAGGGAGCTCGTGAACCAGGTTACAGATGCGCGCGAACAACTCGGGAATCTTGTAGTCGCCCTTCTGAAAGAAAGCGTCTGCAAGGACACTGTCCGGCACCGACAGCCCTGAAAACTCACCTGATATGACGATTACGGGGATAATCGGGAAACGCCGACGCACAACGGATAGAAATTCGAATCCATTCATGTTCGGCATTTGCAGATCGGAGATGATCAGATCTGGCAGAGCCTGCTTCAAGGCAGCTAAACCCTCAAAGCCATCCTCTGCACACAGAACTTCGTATCCCTGTGCTTCGAGCAGCAGCTTGCCCACGTCGCGCAGGGCGGCTTCATCATCAACAATCAAAATTCGGTAACGAAACGTGGTGAGAGGCACCGGCATCCAGTCTGAATACTCAACCTTTGGTGAACCATAGGTCGACTCTTGAGCTTACGCGCGTCTGAATTGCTTGGCAACGCTACATCCACTACACGGTCGGGCACCACTACAATTGCGCAAACAAATCCGGGACGAAGCACGGTGGAACGGGGGCCCAGTGAAAACAGGAAGCTTGGACATCCATCGCCACGGTTGCAAACAGTTGGAAAGGATTTGGCGTCCCCGACGGGATTCGAACCCGTGTTACCGCCGTGAAAGGGCGGTGTCCTAACCGCTGGACGACGGGGACGCTGGGAGCGGCGAAAGACCATCGCAGCACTCTCTTTTAGGGTAGCGGTTGCGAACCGCGCTGTCAAAGACCGTGCTGCTGTGTGGGTGTTGGCAAGGGCGCGAGACCGGACCTAACACGGCGGCGGAAGTTGGCGTACTGAAGCAGGATGAAGTTGTCCGTCATGCCCGCGATGTAGTCGGCTACAACGCGCGCCAGGCCTTCGCTTTCAATCTCCGCGAAGTAGGCCTCCGGCAATTCCTCTGGCTCATGAATCCAGAACTCGAACAACTCGGCCACCACTTCCCCCGCTTTGCGATGCTCCCGGTCGAGCTCAGGACAGGTGTACAGGGTGTCGTAGAGGTATCGTTTTTCCTCCAGCCTCTGGGCCTCGGCCTGCGGAGAGAACTCGGCCATGCGCCGGTCTGCTTCGCGCACTTGTAGAAGCGTCTGCACCCCTGCCTGAGCAACATTGTCCGCCGTGGTACGGATCAGGTCCAGCACCAGGGACTTCTGCATGGCCTGCAGCGCATCGTGGAAGATGTACTTTTCCTCCGCGCCGGGATGGGCCTGCTGCACGTTGGCGAAGCTGCTCCGCAGGATGCCCACGTGGTCGCGCACGTGGCGGATTTCTAGCAGGCCGGACTCTACACCGTCGTCGAGATCGGCCGTGAGGTAGGCAATCTCATCGGCCAAGTCGATGATCTGCGCTTCCAGTGGTGGCCGGAGGCCCAGAAAATACTCGGCAAGCTCGGGATGTTCCGCGCCCTTGTAGTCACGCGAGTGCTTGATGATGCCTTCGCGAGCGCCGAGTGTGAGGTTCAGGCCGCGGTGTCCGGCGTAACGTTGTTCGAAGCGCTCTACGATACGCAGGGCGTGCAGGTTGTGGTCAAAACGGAGGCCGTGGCGCTTCAGGCACTCATCAAGGGCACGCTCGCCGGCGTGGCCGAAGGGTGGATGGCCAATGTCGTGGACCAGGGCGAGCGTCTCGGCCAGGTCTACGTTGAGACCGAGCGCGGAGGCCACCTGCCGCGCGACTTGGGCTACTTCGATGGTGTGCGTGAGACGGCTGCGGAAGTGGTCGGACGCGCGGCTGGTAAAGACCTGCGTCTTACCCGCGAGGCGCCGAAAGGCGCGCGACTGGACGATGCGATCGCGGTCGCGCTCGAAAGGACTGCGACCGTCGCCGGGAGGAGCAGGGAAAGCGCGGCCCGCGAGAGCTTCTTCCTCCGCGCCAAACACTCCACAAAAGCGCAGCGAATGCGTCATAGCTGGCAGTGTAGCCGACTACTTCGCGGGGGCGGCACTGTGCGCCAGTCGAACGCGGGCGCCTTCCAGCTTGCGCTCCACGTGGGTGACATCAGCGGGATCGGCGTCTGCCGGCAGCGAGGTTGCATAGAGCGCGAGCGACCGCTGCCACTCCTGTGCGGCCAGCTTCAGCTTGCCCGTCTTCTCGTACACTTCGCCGAGGTGGTCGCGGACCGCGGCGTCGGAGCCGGAGCGAGCCACCGCCTTGCGCAGGTTGTCTTCGGCGAGTGCGTATTGCCCGGACTTGAAGTACGCCCAGCCGAGCGAATCGAGGTACGCGCCATTCTGTGGATCGCGCTGCACAACCTTGCGCAACATGTCGATTGCCTCAGGGAGCTTGACGCCACGCTCGGCCAACATGTAGCCGAGGTAGTTCTGAATGGCATCGCTCTCAGGCGCAATCGCCAACGCCTTGCGAAACTCGGTCTCGGCCTGTTCGAAGAGTTTTTGCCGGTCCGCCAGACGGCCGCGATAAAAGTACAGAATGACCTTTTCGTCGGGCTTGGTGCTGAGCACTTCGGCCTTGTCGAGGTGGGCAGCGGCTTCCTTCCACCGCCGGCCATCTATGTCCATATCGGCGATGGTGTAGAAGACTTCTCGGTCGTCCCCGGTGCCGGTCAACTGCTTTTCGGCCAGCCGAATGGCTTCGTCCAGCTTACCGGTAGCTGCCAGTTGCCGAGCGTACATGAGTTGAGCTTCGTGACTCTTCGGCAGCGCCCTGGCAATCGCCGCAGCCGACGTGGTGGCCGCGTCATACTGATGCGCGTCGCGAAAGGCATCCACCTCGCCCTCGGCGGCACGCAAGGCGTTATCGCCCAGCAGAGCAAGCTCTTTGTAGGCCGCAATCGCTTCCGTTGTCTTTCCCTGTTCGCGATAGATGATGGCAATGCGATCGAGAAAAATGGCGCGGTTGCCGGCTTCCGCCTCGCTGTACTTGCCGTCCGGGTGAGCGGTGGACGTAAGCACGGATCGCAAGGTCGCCGTCGCTTCGTCGTAGCGGCCAAGCGCATCGAGAGTAAGAGCTTCGTTGTAACTCAACTCCGGGTTGTCCGTGACGATCGCCTTCGCCTTTTTGAGCGTGGCGAGCGCCTCTTCGTAATGACCTTCCTGACGCTGGACGCCCGCCGCGCGAATCAGCGACTGTGCGTCCTGGGGGTCGGTTTTTACGAGCTCCTGATACACCTTGCCAGCGGCGTTCACATCGCCGTTCATGCTCAGGGCCGCGGCCAGGCCACGCTTTGCGTCAGCGTTGTCGGGCTCAAGGTCGAGCGATCGTTGGTAAGCGGCGGCAGCTTCCTTAGGTTTCTTCTGGGTGTCGTAAATGCCTGCCAGCGCGAATTCCATACGCGCACTGCGGTCGTCCTGGGCAACGTCGGTGAGCGTCTTGACAGCCTTGTCCAGCTGGCCCTGCTCGGTATAAAGCCGAGCCATGTTGAGGACTACCTCCTCGGACGTGCCGTCGATCCTCTGGGCTTCTTTGAACTGCTTTTCGGCCAGCGCCGAGTCATGATTGAGGCCGTACAGCTGACCTAGCAGCAAATGGGTTTCAAGGTCGTCGGGCTTCAGCCGCGCAATGGTTTCGTACTCCTTGAGCGCCAGCTTCAGCATCTCGGCCGATTGCGGACCTTGCGCGTCTCCCAGGGATCGCAGGTAAATCCGCCCCAACAGTTGATGCGCTTTGGCGTCGTCAGCATGGCGGCCGACCTGGTCCTGTGCAGCCGAAACAGCCTCGCGAATGCGGCCGAGGCGGAAGAACAGATCAGCCATGCCGTCCTGCAACATGCGCGAGTCCGGGTCGATGGTCAGGGCAAGCTTGTATTCCTCAATCGCCTGCGTGGCGTAGTCCTGCCGTCCGCTGGAGGTCGCGAGATCTTCATACATGCGCGCCAGGCCATAGTGAAAGTACGCATTGCTGCGGCCCTTTACGGCGTCGCCGATAGTCGCCGGGGGTGGAGGCGTTCGCTCGTGCAGAACCGGAGCCTGCGCGGAAGCGGCACCGGCGCAGGCCATTGCGGGAAGAAGGAGTGTGACTGCTGAAATATGGAGTACACCAGAGTGGAGCCTTCGGGTCATAGAACGATTCCTTTTTCCCTTTTGCGGCAGTCTATCGCTAAATCGCTTTGTCGACTATCCCTCGTTGTTAGACGGCCATGCCACGCCATTGGATGCGACCGTGCTTTACCCGCCTCCTCAACCGTGCCGGAAATGCCGCACGCCCGTAAAGACCATGGCGATTCCCAGCCTGTCAGCTGCGGCGATCACCTCGGCGTCCCGCACCGAGCCGCCCGGCTGAATGATCGCGGTTGCACCGGCTGCGGCGACCGTCTCCAACCCGTCAGGGAATGGAAAGAAGGCGTCTGAGGCGGCCACCGTTCCAATGAGCGGGAGCGCTGCTTTCATGGCGCCGAAGCGCGCGGCGTCGACTCGGCTCATCTGCCCGGCGCCGATGCCGACCGTCTGACCGAAACCCTGGTTCGAACGCGCGTAAACAATGGCGTTCGACTTCACATGCTTGCAGACCGTCCACGAGAACAGAAGCGCGGAAATCTCGTCCTCGCTCGGCGGTCTTGTCGTCACGATTTTCAGGCTGTCCCGGGTTGCGTTGAGCGCGTCTGCATCCTGGATCAGATATCCACCCGAGACCTGCTTGAGCAATGTCGCTGGAGGCGCGGATTGGATCTTCACGACACGCAGATTCTTCTTCGCGGCGAACGCAGTAAGGGCTTCCTTCGTGAAGTCAGGAGCTACGATTGCCTCGACAAACAGCTTTGCAATCTCCGCCGCCGCGTCGCCGTCTACGGTGCGGTTGACGCCGATCACGCCGCCGAAAGCCGACACGGGATCGGCTTCGAGCGCGCGTTGATAGGCTTCGAGCGGCGTCGTTCCGGTGGCTACACCGCAGGGGTTGGTGTGCTTGATGATGGCCACGGCACAGGTAGCGAACTCCGACACCAGCGCCCAACAGGCGTCGAGATCTACGAGATTGTTGTAGCTCAGTTCCTTGCCCTGGAGCTGCTCGGCGCCGGCGATGCCCGTGCCGGAGCCATCGATGTATACCGCCGCGCGCTGGTGCGGATTTTCGCCGTAACGCAGCGTTGCGGATCGCCTGGCAACGATGCGCAGGGTCTCCGGCATCTGGTCGGCCTCCACCGCGTCCCCGGCGGCGCGGGCCTCCAGGGTGGACGCAATGGCGGAGTCGTAGGCGGCGGTGGTCGCAAAGGCCTGACGCGCGAGCCGCCAGCGCGTCTCGCGGCTGAGACCTCCTGCATTGGCTCGCAACTCTGCTGTCAGGGCGGGATAGTCGGACGGGCTGGACACCACAGCTACATCCTCAAAGTTCTTGGCCGCAGAGCGCAGCATGGAAGGGCCACCGATGTCTATGTTCTCGACGATCTCGGCGAACTCCACTCCCGGGCGGGCCGCTGTCTTCTCGAAGGCGTAGAGGTTGACCACGACCAAGTCGATTGGGGCGATACCCTGCTCCGCCACGGCCCTGACATGCTCCGTGTCGCCGCGCTTGTAGAGAAGTCCGCCGTGTACGTTGGGGTGCAGGGTTTTGACTCGGCCGTCCAGCATCTCGGGGAAGCCGGTCAGGTCGGAGATGTCGAGTACGGTCAGGCCCGCCTCCCGCAATATCCTGGCGGTGCCGCCGGTCGACACGAGTTCGACTCCGAACCCCGCGAGCACCCCCGCAAACTCCACCAACCCCGTCTTGTCCGTTACCGAAAGCAGGGCACGCCTGATCTGTTTCACATCGCTCATACCCTGGATTCTATGCGTTCGAACGGCCTGCCAAGCTAGAATGAGGAAGTATGCTCGATCTGGCTTTTGTGCGGGGGAACCTCCCGCTGGTGGAAGAAAAACTGCGCGCACGTGGCGCAGACATCTCGGTTCTGGCGGGCTTTGCAGCGCTCGATAACGAGCGCCGGGCTGCGATTACGGAGGTCGAAACGCTGAAGGCGACGCGCAACGCGCTCTCTCAGGAGTTTGGCCGCCGCAAACGCGCGGGCGAGGATGTTCACCTACTCGATGCTCAGAGCACGTCGCTCAAGTTCCAGGAAGAGCACCTGGAAGCGACCGCGGCTTCGGCCGACGCCAAACTGCGGGAGTTGCTGGAAGGGCTCCCCAACCTGCCTCACGATAGTGTCCCTGTCGGCAAATCCGAGCACGACAACGTCTGCGTAAAGACCTGGGGCGAGCCGCCACAGTTCGACTTCGCGCCGAAACCTCACTGGGAGATTGGCGAACACCTCGGCATGCTGGACTTTGCGCGGGCGGCAAAGATCTCCGGGTCGCGATTCGTTCTCCACTTCGGTGCGGGAGCCCGGCTGGAGCGGGCGCTGGCCAACTTCATGCTTGACCTCCACACCAGACAGCATGGCTATGTGGAGGTGCTGCCGCCGTATATGGTGAACTCGAAATCGCTGTTCGGGACCGGGCAGTTGCCGAAGTTCGCCGAAGACCTCTTCCATTGCGATGACAGGGGCGTCTATGTGCCCGGGGAGCGGCAGGAGAACGACCACTGGCTGATCCCCACCGCAGAGGTGCCAGTGACCAACATCTTTCGCGATGAGACGATCGACCTCACCGAAACGATCTCTTTTTGCGCGTACACGCCGTGTTTCCGCTCCGAGGCAGGATCGTACGGCAAGGATGTTCGCGGCATGATCCGTCAACACCAGTTTCAGAAGGTCGAGCTGGTCAAGTTTGCCAGCCCTGAAAACTCCTATGCCGAGCACGAGCGCCTTACGACGCATGCGGAAGCTGTGCTCGAAGAGCTTGGGCTTCCCTACCGGCGCATGTTGTTGTGTACTGGGGACATGGGATTTGCTGCCGCAAAGACGTACGACCTTGAAGTCTGGGTGCCGGGGCAGCAGACCTATCGCGAAATCTCCTCGTGCTCCAACTTCGAGAGCTTCCAGGCTCGCCGCGCCAATATCCGTTACAAGCCGGCAGGCGCGAAGAAATCGGAATATGTGCATACGCTGAACGGTTCCGGACTGGCGGTGGGGCGCACCTATCTGGCGATCCTTGAGAACTATCAGCAAGCCGACGGTTCGGTTCGGATTCCGGCCGTGCTCCAGCCGTACATGGGCGGAGACACCGTCATACGGAAGCAGAGTATGGGGCGCGAACTGTGATGCGGCTACTGAAAAGCTACATCTTCTGGGCCTACGAGCGCGGCAGTATCCAATATGACGTCATGGTGACCGCCATCCTGCTCTTCATCTTCGTCGCGCCGCACTTTATCGACTTTCACGACCGCCCCGTCGCTGCAATTCCACTTCGGTCGAGCGAGGTGCTGGTCAAGAGCAGCAGTGAAAAGGGTCGTGTCTTCACCTACGAAGTGCGCGCTGAGGACCTCGGTGGTGCGTCCACCGAAACCGACCGGGACAATGCACTGCTGCGCGTGATCGAGCCCATATCCGGCGAGGTGACTCTCGAACACACGGAACCCGTGCGCGACGCGAAAGGCAATGTGATTGCCTGGGAAGCGACTGTGCGCCGCTAGGGGAGCAGCGCCTGTTAATCGGGCAAACGCAACAATCCGCCGCAAACACCATCTAACCTAGTTGAGCCCTGTGCTCCTGAGGAGCAACCGTAGTGAGAAACATTCGTCGTACAAGTGCGATCTTCGCCGCATTCTTCGCCATTGCCCTCGCGCCTGCGTGGACCCAGGTTGCGGACGCGCACCTCGCCGCCGTGCTTGCACAGATGGACATTGCCAGCCAGCGCTTCACCAGCGCGCGGGCCGACTTCTCGCAGGACTACTATGAGGCGGTCGTCAAAGACACCACGAACCAAACCGGTTCCATTTACTTTGAACGCAAAGCCAGCGGCACGCAGATGGGGGCGGTGGTGATGGCCGCCAACGGCCAGGGCAAGGACAAGGTTCTGGAATTCAAGGACGGCGTCCTGCGCATGCTGGACCCGCACGTCGACCAGATTCGGGTGATCAAGCCCAGTTCCAGCCAGGCGCAGCTCGAAACATTCCTGACCCTTGGGTTCGGCGGCAGCGGCAAGGACCTCGCGCGGGCCTGGACGATCACGGACCTGGGTACCGAGACGCTCACCGATGCGGGGCAACCGGTGAAAACCGAAAAGCTAGACCTCGTGAGCAAGGATCCCAACGTTCGCAACTCCTTCTCGCATGTCGTTATTTGGGTCGATCCCCAGCGCGGCGTGAGCCTCAAGCAGATCTTCGAAACGCCTTCGCGTGACCGTCGCACTTCGACCTACTCGCACATCAAGCTTAACGGCAAGATCGATACCGCCTTTTTTGAGCTGAAAAAAGGTTCACATACCACCGTAGTCGGCCCGTAACTGCCGTGCACAACCATCCAAATGCGACATAGATTGACGCCAACTCCGGGTCTTAATACGATGGCGATGAAGTCTTGTCCATGAAAAATCAGGTTTTCTTCGATCCGCAGCGCAAACGATGGAAGCGGCTGCGGCGCGTCACGGACTCTCTTGCGCTCGCGGGAGCGCTGATCGGCATTCTGTTTATCTTCGGCCTGATGCGCATGAAGCCCATGCGCGGCCTGGACCTCCGCTCGACGGAGAAGAAGTACCGCGCCCTTTCGAATCCTCCGCTCAATGAGCAGAACCCCAAGGGGAAGCTGAATCGATCCGCGCATCGCAAGACCGACCTCAAACCTTCCGATGTGGTCCTCAACGCCAATGAGGGTCTTCGAGCGGCGTTTTACACGGATAATGACCCCGCCAGCTACGCCGCCCTCAAGCAGCATGTGAAGCAGATCGACCTGCTCTTTCCAGAGTGGCTGCACGTCATCGCGCCCAACGGCAATTTGACTGCCTATACCGCCGACAACGTTCCGTTTGCTGTCGTCGACAATGGCGGCGTGCATGGGGTCGACCAACAGAACAAGGTCGTTCGCGTCATCTCGGCCGCGCGGCAGGATACGGAAATCTTTCCGATGGTCAACAACTATGACCCCTCGCGTAGCCTCTTCGATCCTTCTGTCGGCGTATTCCTTTCCAATCCCGACGCGCGCGCCCGGTTCCAACAACAGATCGATACTTTCCTTTCCGCCAATACCCGTTACCGCGGTCTTACGCTTGATTTTCTGGGCATTGCTCCGGAAGCTCAGGCGGGCTACAGAGCACTGATTCAATCGCTGTATGCGGACTTTCACCCTCGCAATCTGCGCTTGTACATTAATGTCCCGGTGAGCGATCCGGGCTTCGACCTGAAGTTTCTAGCCGACCACACCGATGGCATCATTCTGATGAATTACGATCAGCACCAGTCGGCCAGCGATCCCGGTCCTGTGGCTGGACAGGACTGGTTCGCGGACAATCTGCGCAACGTGCTGAAGGTGGTTTCGCGCGAGAAAATCATCTGCGGCATCGGCAGTTACGGTTACGACTGGACCACGGCGCTGCCACCTCCCCCGCCACCGGTGCGGAAGGGCCGAAAGGTCGCCCCGGCGCAGCCTGCAGCTCCTCTTGAAGTTTTCAGCGCGAGCAATGTTTCGACGCAGGAGGCGTGGCAGGCCGCATCCGACTCCGAGGCTGGCATCGAGCTCGACCCGAGTTCGTTAAACCCGCATTTTGCGTATGACGACATCGACGCAAAGGTTCGGCACCAGGTCTGGTTCCTTGATGCCGTCACCGTACTGAACCAGATGCGGGTCGCCCGCGCGCTTGGGCTGCAGACGTTTGCGCTCTGGAGACTGGGGCAGGAAGACGATTCGCTGTGGAAGATCTGGGAGTCGCCGCTGAAGTCCGACCCGCAGAAGGATCTCGCCACCGTGGCTCCCGGCCAGGATGTGGACACCGAAGGAGATGGCGACATCCTGCGGGTCACGCGCCGTCCCCAGTCCGGGCATCGCACGCTGCAGATGGATGATGACAACACGATTCCGTCGCAATACCTCAGCGTCATCGCGGAGACGATGGACTCTTATCCGCTCAGCTACACCGTGGCGCAATACGGCTTTCATCCGCGCCAGATCGCTATCACTTTCGACGATGGGCCGGATCCCGCGTGGACACCGAAAATCCTCGACGTGCTGAAAGCGAAGGGGGTGAAGGCTACCTTCTTCATGATCGGCGCAGTGGCGCAGGACAACATCGGAATCATGCAGCGCGTCTTCCGTGAAGGCCATGAAGTCGGCAATCACACCTTTACGCATCCCGACATCAGCGAAATTTCCACCACCCAGGTTGACCTGCAACTGAATCTGACGGAACGATTGTTTGCGGCTAAGCTGGGCGTCAGTCCGGTCTATTTTCGTCCACCGTACTCGATCGATCAGGAGCCTGATACCAATGACCAGGCCGCTCCCATTGACCATATCCAGCATCTCGGCTACGTGATCGTGGGCAACAAGATCGACACGTCAGACTGGGATGAACATCCTCGCAAGACGCCGCGTGAAATCGTGGACGCGGTGTTCGGGCAGTTCGATCAGATGAGCACAAAGAGCTGGACGCGCGGCTCGGTCATACTGATGCACGACGGCGGCGGCGACCGCTCGCCTACCATCGCGGCACTACCGCTGTTGATCGACGAGCTGCGCGCGCGCGGTTACGAAATTGTCCCAGTGTCCACGCTCATCGGCCAGACGCGCGACCAGGTGATGCCGCCGCTTTCACAGCGCCAGAAGTACTACGCAAACATCGATTCGGTCGCCTTTTTCCTGTTCGGCTTCTTCAATCATTTCGTCATCGGTGTGTTTTTTGTCGGCGACTTTCTGATGAGTGCGCGCCTCATCATCATTGGCCTTTGTGCCACGATCGATCGATTTCGAAGGCGGCGCAACTTCGCGACCGCAGACTTTCAGCCTCGCGTTGCCATTCTTATACCGGCTTATAACGAGGCGAAGGTCATCGCACGCACCATTCGGTCCGTAATGATGTCGAACTACAAGAACACTCGCATCATCGTGATCGACGATGGCTCGACGGACGACACCTACAAGATCGCCACAGAAACCTATCCCGCGGATATCGCTTCGGGCCGTCTGACCGTGCTCACCAAACCGAACGGCGGCAAAGCCGAAGCGCTGAACTATGCGTTGACGCAGATGGATGAGGAGATCTACATCGGCATTGACGCCGATGGCGTCATCGCGCACGATGCAGTGTCTCGGCTGGTGTGCCACTTCGCAAATCCCGCTATCGGGGCAGTTGCGGGCAATGCCAAGGTCGGTAACCGGGTGAATCTCTGGACCCGGTGGCAGGCGCTCGAATACATCACCAGCCAGAACTTCGAGAGGCGCGCGCTGGATCTGTTCGACGTGGTCATGGTCGTCCCGGGGGCCATCGGCGCATGGCGCACGGCGGCCGTAAAGGCCGGAGGCGGATACCATCCCGACACGGTCGCCGAGGACGCCGACCTTACGATGAACCTGCTCGAGCAAGGGTACTCTGTCATTTACGAAGACCAGGCGCTGGCCTTCACCGAAGCTCCTGTGGATGCCAATGGGCTTGCCCGGCAGCGCTTCCGGTGGTCGTTCGGCATTCTGCAAGCCATCTACAAGCACAAAGCCGCGATCCGCCGGCACCGCGCCATGGGCCTGTTCGCGCTGCCCAACATACTCATTTTTCAAATACTCCTGCCTCTGGTGTCGCCGCTCATCGATTTGATGTTTGTGTTCGGCGTTATCCATTACTTCATCGACAAGCACTTCCACCCGGACACCACCGACCCCGCCAACCTGTACAAATTGCTCACCTTCTTCCTCGCCTTCCTCGCCATCGACTTCGCCGCTTCTGCGCTGGCGTTTCTGCTCGAACGAAAACACCCAGCCAGCAAAGGCGATGCCTGGCTACTGGTCCACATCTGGATTCAGCGCTTCACCTATCGTCAGCTCTTTTCGTGGGTGCTGATCCGCACGATTAAGCGCGCCATCGACGGCAAGCCGTTCAGTTGGGACAAGCTTGATCGGACCGCGCAAATGTCCGAGTCCACCGAACAACTCACCACGTAGTCCAGCGATAGAGGTTACCGTGCACAGCCCACTTCCTGCCTTCACGAACGAACCGTTCACCGACTTCAACGATTCCACTGTCAAGCGCGATATGCTCGCTGCGCTGGAGCGCGTTTCCGCCGAGCTGGGTCGCCAATACGACCTGGTCATCGGCGGGCAGCACGTGCGCTCCTCCGTTAGCTTCCACTCAACCAACCCCGCCCGACCGTCGCAGGTCATCGGCACGCATCCGGAAGCCACCGAGGAGCTCGCGAAGCTTGCGGTGGAAGCCGCGCAGATTGCCTTCACAAGCTGGGCGCGGACGCCGGCCAAAGACCGCGTAGATGTGCTGCTTCGGGCCGCCGCGATGATTCGAGAACGGCACCTGGAGTTCTGCGCATGGCTCACGCTGGAGGTCGGCAAGAACTGGGCCGAAGCCGACGCCGACGTTGGCGAGTGCATCGACTTCCTCGAGTTCTACGCGCGCGAAGCGTTACGCCTCGCAGCCTCGACCACGCCGATTCAATTACCGGGCGAGCGCAACCAGATGCGCTACCTTCCGCTGGGCGTCAGCGCCGTCATTCCCCCGTGGAACTTTCCGTTTGCGATCATGGCTGGCATGACGACCGCCTCCATTGTCTGCGGCAACACGGTTGTGTTGAAGCCATCTCCAGATGCCCCAACGATCGCCGCTCGTTTCGTTGCGCTCATGGAGGAAGCCGGACTTCCTGACGGTGTGCTGAACCTGCTCCAGGGTGGTCCCGAGGTTGGGCGCGCCCTTGTCGAACATCCGCAGGTCCGGCTTATCGCCTTCACGGGTTCGAAGAAAGTGGGACTGGAGATTCATGAACGCGCCGCGCGTACGCAGCCCAGTCAGCGCTTCATCAAGCGGACGGTGCTCGAGCTCGGCGGAAAGGACTGCATCATCGTCGCGGACGACGCGGACCTCGACGCAGCGGTCGAAGGCGTGGCTGTTTCCGCCTTTGGATTCAGCGGACAGAAATGCTCTGCCTGCTCGCGCGTCATTGTGGACGCTGGTCTCTACGACGTTTTTTGCGACAGGCTGGCGGAACGCGTGGCCGCCATTGCCTCCGGCGACCCGGCGGAAAACTTCTATGGCGGCCCGGTCATCAACGAGGTCGCGTACAAGCGCGTTCTTAACTACATAGAGGTTGGCAAAATGGAAGGCCGCCTGCTTACCGGTGGATCGCCCATTGCAAACGCCGATGCCGGCTACTATATCGCTCCTACGGTCTTCGCGGATGTCGCTCCCACGGCACGTCTCGCGCAGGAGGAAATCTTCGGTCCAGTGCTTGCGGTCATCAAGTCCGAAAGTTTCGACCACGCACTCGCGATCGCCAATGACACAGAATATGGACTGACTGGCGCCATCTACTCCAGTTCGCGGGACAGGCTGAACCGAGCGCGCGACGAGTTCCACGTCGGCAACCTGTACCTCAATCGAAAATGCACGGGAGCGATGGTGGGAGCTCACCCGTTCGGCGGCTTCAACATGAGCGGCACCGACTCGAAGGCGGGCGGGCCGGACTACCTTACGCTCTTCACGCAGGCCAAGTCGGTTGCGGAAAAACTTGGCGTCGTCTCCCCCGAGGTCGAGGAGCAGGAACAGCGCATGGGCCTGTAACTGCCATGCTTATGCTGCGGCGAGCTCCTGCCGGGCACGCAGAGCGGCGTCGGCCAGCGTTCGATGGTGCTGGGTAAAGATCGTCAATTCCAGGCGATCAGAGACCCCGGTTTTGTCGTAGATCGTGCGCAGATAATTCTTGACGACCTGCTCCTTGGTGCCGAGCTGCTCGGCGATGTCGCGATTCTTGGCACCGCTGGTGACCAGCGCGACAATCTGCAGTTCTCGAGGCGTCAGCCGGTTGAGCACGCGGGCGCCAACCTTGTCTATCTGGGCCACTCTCCTCGGCTCAGGCCGTTGCACGGAGCGCTCCCCGGCTGCGACGAGTCTCAGACATTCCACGAGTTGCCGCCCGCCGACCGATCGGAGCACCACGCCGTTGGCCTGTCCGGCTATGTCTTCGTCCAGGTGCGCGCCGTGCTCGAGAATGAGGACACTCTTGCTGCCAGCGTGTTCGACGAACTGAAGCAACGCCGAAAGGTCAGAGGTGAAGCTTGTCGGGAAGATGACGATGGAACGCCGCTGGCTGTCGACCGCTTCTTTCAGACGTTCGACGTCCGCGCACTGCACGGCCACGGTGAAATCATCTTCCCGGGCCAGTACACGTGCGGCTCCGGTACGAAAGATGACCTGTGAATCGGCCAGAATAATTTGGTGAGCCAAGCTTCCTCCACTCCGATGTGCCAGGTGCAAGAGCTCATGGCCGGGGTACTGCGTCAGGGACAGCATTCGAGTCAACACAAGCCCAGGGGCGGAGGTTGCCCTCCATTGCCCTTACGGACTTATGAACAAAACCTTCCTGCAAACAGGGTTTCCCTGCTTTACAGGCTTACAGCCGGGATCAGGCCGCACAATCACCACTTCGGGGGATGCCGGCACCGTTCGTGGTGCGGGCTCGCAGACCTGGACCCGTCGCGGTTATCATCGACATCTCAGCAATTTGCCTTCGAGGTTCGAATCCGTGTCAGCCCTCCGTCCCTTTCACATCGCATTTCCTGTCGACGACCTTGCCGCGGCTCGCAACTTCTACGGCAACGTGCTTGGCTGCCCGGAAGGCCGGAGCTCCGAGCAGTGGATCGACTTCGACTTCTTCGGCCATCAAATCGTTGCGCATCACAAACCGAAGGCGGCGGACAGCGCTAATGGCCACGCCAATCCGGTCGATGGCCATGCCGTCCCCGTTCCGCACTTCGGCGTCGTGCTCACCCCTGAGGACTGGCAGCGGCTGGCGAACCGCGTTCGCGCAGCTGGAATCAGCTTCGTCATTGAGCCCTATACCCGCTTCGCGGGCGAGGTGGGTGAGCAGTCCACCATGTTCTTCCTGGACCCCGCTGGCAACGCGCTCGAGTTCAAGGCCTTCGCCGACCTCACCCAGATGTTCGCGAAGTAGACGCGGCCCATGGAAGCGGTATTGGGAGCGCGGCCTGCCTGGTATCCTCTGCCCCCGCATTGGCGCGCGCAGGCGTTACAGAACGCCGGTTCCGTTCTGCTTGAAACGGCAGGAGGTCTGGGCGAGGACCATACCAGCCTGCTTTTTACCACGCCCGAAAAACTGCTGCGTGCAAATTCCGCTGAGGAGCTTGACCTTCTCCTGCAAGAGCTGGAAACCGCCGCACGCGAAGGGCTCTACGCGGCCGGGTGCCTGCACTACGAGGCCGGGTACGTCCTGCATGGCATGGCGCACACGCCACAACCGCTGGCTGCGTTCGGACTCTATCGCGAACCGCTACGTTTTGATCACCACACCGGACGCGTCAGCGGAGCAGATGCGTCACCCAACGGCCAGCGCTTCGCACTGAGCTCAGGCCCGCTGCTCACTGCGCCTGAAATCCAGATCACGCGTGAAACGTACGACGAGAACTTTGCGTCGGTTCAGGCTTTGCTGATCGCCGGCGACACCTACCAGGTGAACCTTACGACGCGCGTTGAGGCCGGCCTGCTCGGCTCGCCGCTCGCACTGTACGAGGCGCTGATAGAAGCGCAGCCAGTGGACTTTGCCGCGATCGTGAACTTCGACTCCGGCCTGACCCTGTCTTTTTCCCCAGAACTCTTTTTGCGCGTCGACGGCCGTCAGATAAGCACTCGTCCCATGAAGGGCACCGCCACTCGCGGGGGCGATTCGGTAAGCGACCACGAGAGACGCGAATGGCTCGCTCAAGACGAAAAGAACCGCGCCGAGCACGTCATGATCGTCGATCTGCTGCGCAATGACATCGGTCGTATCTGCGAGGCCGGCTCCGTTCGCACCGACGATCTGTTTCGCATCGAGACCTACCCCACACTTTTTCAGATGACGTCGCGGGTATCCGGCTATCTTCGCGCCGATGTCGGTGCCTCGGGTATTCTGCGAGCGCTCTTCCCCAGCGGCTCTATAACCGGCGCGCCCAAACGCCGCACCATGGAGATCATCCGGGGGCTCGAATCGGCACCGCGCGGGGTGTACACGGGGGCCATCGGCTTCTCGGCACCTGGCGGAAGCATGTGCTTCAGCGTGCCTATCCGCACTTTGACCATCCGGGACGAGCGCGTCAGCATGGGGGTCGGTGGAGGCCTCGTCGCCGACTCCACCGCAGGCGCCGAGTATGCCGAGTGCCTGCTCAAGGCATCCTTTCTGAACACCGCTGCAGAAGGGCCGCAGCTGATCGAAACCCTGCTTTGGGATGGAACGCAGTACACTCTGCTGCCTCTTCATTTCGCTCGCCTCACCAGGTCGGCGGCAGCACTGGGGTTTGCTTGTGACTCGCGAACCGTGCGCCGCGCACTCGAAGCCGTCGCTGCACAACTCCGCGCTCCATCCCGCGTCCGGCTGCTGCTCGCGGCCGACGGCGCCGTGAGCACCGCAACAGCGGCGTTGGACCGCACCAGCGAAAGCCTGAGCGTCCGCATCGCTGCCCGCCGTCTGCTTTCTACCGACGCCTGGCTGCAACACAAAACCACGCGCAGGACGCTCTACGACCGCGAGTTTGCGCGCGCTCGGGACGACGGCTTCGACGAGGTCCTTTTTCTCAATGAACGAGACGAGTTCGCGGAAGCCGCCATCAGCACTCTCTTCGTCCAGATTGAAGGTGAGTTGCTCACGCCTGCCAGGACGTGCGGTGTGCTTCCGGGCGTGTTGCGCCAGAGCCTGCTCGAAGCCGGCAAGTGTCGCGAGGCGATCCTGCGACTGGACGATATTGCCACAGCCAAAGCGGTGTACCTGGGCAACTCGGTGCGTGGTCTACGCGAGATCCGCACTCTCCGGTTCGAGTGACACGGTGCCGCGTGCCCCCGCCATGCCGTCGTCGCTCGTCAAATGCTCTTCCACGTGCTGCAGGTGACGCCGCATGGCGCGCCGCGCTTCCACCGGATTGCGTTCGGCAATCGCTGCAAAGATCGCCTCATGGTCCACCAGCGCTTCGGCCTGATGACGGTCTAGACCTGCGCGCTGACTGAGACGGTGGTACATCGGGGCAAAGATTCCTGCCCACAAACCATCCACAATGCTCGCCAGGACGCTGTTCTTGGCTGACTCCGCAATCGTCACATGGAACTGCCGGTCGCACACCTGGGCGTTCTGCTTCGCCTCCACCAGCTTGCGATTCTGCTGCAGACACTTTTCGATTTTTGCGAGGTCCGTGGTCGAAGCATGAAGCGCCGCGTCAGCGGAGATTTCGCCTTCGATCAGGATCCGCGCGCGCAGCAGCTCGAAAGGGCCTGGGCCGGAGTCCAGCACCAGCGCCATCGGATTGACGGCCTCGCGCACATACGCTCCAGACCCGCTCCGTATCTCCAGTTCGCCAGCTATCTCGAGCGCCACCATCGCTTCGCGGATGGTCGGCCGACTGACGCCGCACGCTTTCGCCAGGTCGATCTCCCCTGGCAACCGCGCCCCTACCGTCAACCCATGCTCGGCTACATAGCGCGAAATGCGCGTTGCCACTTCCTGATATCTGCGCTGCGCCATGAATCCTTTTCACCTGTACAAACCGCAGCCAGACGCTCTCGTCGCGGCAGGCCGTGCCTTGATTCTTTCTGTATTCGACTAAGATCAAAGACCGCCAAACTCTTCACGAGTACCTTACACCCAGGGGCCCACTTCGTTCCGATTCCCCACCAGACGCGGCATGCGCTCCCATTGACCGCTCCATGAGCGTATGCTCTAATTCGCCAGTTCAGCAGATTAAGAAATGCACGATGCTTTCGCCTCCGTACGTTCCGGAGATCCTCTGCAACGCTGCACACCAACGCAGGACTCAACTCAGGAGGAACGCCTTTCATGCACCTTGGCGCAGTAGCCGCATTGTCACTCAGCTTTCAGGACCTCTCCCCTACCAACAACGCCACTGCGCATGGAAACGACGCCATCTGGCTCTGGATCGCACTCGGAGTGGGTGTGATGGCGCTCGTCGCCGCTCTTGTGCTCGCCCGTGCAGTGCTTTCTGCCGACACCGGCACCGCTGAAATGCGAGTCATTTCCGACGCCATTCGCGAAGGCGCCGAGGCCTTTCTCGCACGCCAGTACCGGACGATCGGCATCCTTGCCGTGGTGCTCGCCATCGTTGTGTTTGGCGGCTACAAGCTCTCTCCCCGCACCGCGCCTTATGCCGTAGAAACGGTCATCGCGTTCCTGGTGGGAGCCGTCTGCTCCGGTCTCGCCGGCTTCACCGGCATGTACGTTTCCATCCGCGCAAACATCCGGACAGCGTCTGCGGCGCGGTCATCGCTCAACGCCGCCCTTCAGACCGCGTTGCGTGGCGGTGCCGTCACCGGCCTGGTCGTGATTGCGCTCTCGCTTATCGGAGTGGGCGCGCTCTTTCTCTTCTTCGGTGGCCTCAACCACCCGCAGGAAGTCCCGTACCGCCTGGTCGGATTCGGCTTCGGCGCATCGCTGGTTGCCCTGTTTGCACAGCTTGGTGGAGGCATCTACACCAAGGCCGCCGACGTCGGCGCTGACCTGGTCGGTAAGGTTGAAGCCGGTATCCCCGAAGACGATCCCCGCAACCCGGCCGTCATCGCCGATCTCGTCGGCGACAACGTCGGCGACTGCGCTGGCCGCGGCGCGGACATCTTCGAGTCAACTGCCGCCGAGAACGTCGGTGCTATGATCCTGGGTGCGGCGCTCTACCCCGTCTTCGGCATCAAGGGCATCTTGTTCCCGCTCATCGTGCATGCCATCAACCTGATCGCTTCGATCATCGGTGTCGCCATCGTCAAGACCAACGACACCGAAGACCCGATGAGCGCCTTGAACCGCGGCTTCTACGTCACGTCCGCGCTGGCTCTGCTGGGCTTCGCGGGCGCGGTGTACACCATGTTGAACGGCCCCGGCGTGCAGCCCATCTGGCTGCTCTCCTGCGGAGTCATCGGTCTGATCACGGCGTTCCTGTTCGTCTGGATCACCCAGTACTACACCGAGAGCCGTTACCGCCCGGTGCAGTCGATTGCCGAGGCGTCGCTGACCGGCCCTGCAACCAACATCATCAGCGGCCTGGCTGTCGGCATGGAAACACCCGCCCTGCCGGTCCTCGTTATCTCCGCTGCCCTGCTTTCCAGCTATTACTGCGGCGTTCGCGGTCTCGGTGACGTAGCTGGCATTTCGAACTACGCCAAGGGCATCTACGGCACAGCCATTGCGACTATGGGCATGCTCTCCTGCGCGGCGTACATTCTGGCCATGGACACGTTCGGCCCCATCACGGACAACGCCGGCGGCATCATCGAGATGTCCAATCAGCCGGACTCGGTTCGCGACAAGACCGACAAACTCGATTCCGCCGGCAACACCACCAAGGCGCTCACCAAGGGCTACGCCGTCGGTTCGGCGTCGCTCGCCGCCTTCCTGCTGTTCTCTGCTTATCTCGAGCAGGTCAAGACAATCGTTGCTGACAAGGTCAACGTCCCCGGTGGCTTCATGCCCGCCGGCTGGTCGTTCACCAACATCAACCTCGCAGAGATTCCCGTCTTTGTCGGCGCGCTTCTCGGCGCCATGCTCACCTACCTGTTCTCTTCGCTCGCTATCAAAGCAGTCGGCCGGACAGCTCAAATGGTGGTCAAGGACGTTCGCGATCAGTTTCGCGAGAACCCCGGCATCATGGCTGGCACATCCAAACCCGACTACGCGCGCTGCGTCAGCATCGTAACCGGGGCGGCTCTGAAGGAAATGGTGCTTCCCGGCATCCTGGCGGTTGGGCTTCCCGTCGCGGTTGGGTTGATCTTCCGTCACCTCAGTCCCAGCTACGGCACCGGTAACGGCATGCTCGCGAACTCCGTTCCGTCCATCAACGGCGTGCCTGTCAACCTTGCCGGAGCGTCTGCGGTCGCCGGTCTGCTGATGGTCGGAACCATCTCTGGCGTATTGCTGGCCATGCTGATGAACAACGGCGGCGGCGCCTGGGACAACGCCAAGAAGTGGATCGAAACCGGCCAGTACGGCGGCAAGAAGTCCGACGCGCACAAGGCGGCCGTGGTCGGCGATACCGTAGGCGATCCCTTCAAGGACACCGCCGGCCCGTCGCTTCATGTGCTGATCAAGCTGCTCGCGACCATCACCCTGGTGCTCGCGCCGCTGTTCCTCTAGGACACTGCACAGAAGCGGAAGAGCCTTGCCACGCAATCGAGCGGCAAGGCTCTTTGCTTTGTCTACACCCTAAAACTTGTACCCGATGCCGATCGAAACCACCGGATAGAAGCGAAAGTATCGCGCGGCGTCGTCACTGACAATTTTCTGCTGCGCGGCAACATTGGACTGGATCGTCGGATCGGAAGAAATGCCACGGCAGAAGGCGCCCGTGGAGTCGCATGCCGACCCGGCCAGCGCCAGCGAGACTCTCGGCACACCTTGATAGACAAAGCCCAGTTCTATAGGGACGCTCCAATGGCCGCGTCTGGAAACGAGGTTTCCCCAGCCCAGCGTAAACATCGGCGCGGCCGCGCGGGTGGTGAGGCGGCCATCGCCCGTCACCGGATCGACGGTGCTGCTGACGTAGCTTACGCCGTTCAATCTGAAGCTCTGCCCTGCGGGCACCGCCAGCTTTCCAGTGGCGTTAAGACCGTTGTACAACTGAACGCCCGGGCTGAGACGGAACGATCCTCCCCACGGAAACCAGTCCAACAGAGCTTCCGCCGAACGGAGCTTGAGTGTGCCGTTGTAGTCGATGCCGTCATTGGTGTAGGTGGCGCTGTCGTACGAAAAGAAGCTCGCCCCGGCCCGGAGGCTGGTGCGGCGCGAAAGCGGTGTCGCCACCTGCCCGCCCAGTCCTCCCGTTCCGACGGAAAAGGCAAGGCCCAGCGCAGAAAATGGACGGACAGGAACCGTCACGTCCGGCCTTCCACCTGTGGTCAGTTTGGCCTCGGGTACGTCCGTCGCGCGGCTGGAAGACACCCCAGCATCTGCATAAAAAGTCTGGCCGGAGACTGCGCTTTGGGGAAAGGGCAAAGTGGCGCTGACTAAGGCGAAAATGGCAGCCTGCATGGGCAGTCGAAAAGGCAAATCAGGTTCCTTTCCACCGGCTCGTTGTGGCAGCGCCATCATGGCTACGCGAACGCGGGGAGTATCCAATGACACGGCAGATTCTTGCCGTCGTTGTTGTGATGTTGCTTTGGGTGACGTGCAGTTTCAACCGCCTGGGTATTGAAGCAATCTCGCCACAAATCAAGAGGGCGAGCGCAGGTCGATAGACCAGCGAGCTTCCGGAACCTATGCAGCCCGGAAGCTCCTCTTAACTCTGTAAGACGCGGCTTACGGGAGAATCGTAACCGCCATCATTGCGGTAGCGGAGCTGTAGTTGCCTGCCGCGGGCTGGCTGGCCATGATCGTCACCACACCCGTCGCGGACGGAACGATAGTGCGTCCGTAGACGATAGTCGCCGGTCCACTAACAATGGTGTACGTTACGGTGCCCCACGAGGCCGAACTGGCGCTCACCTTGAAGGATCCGTTGGCCAGACTTGCGCTCGCAACCGGAACAAAAACCAGATTCGGCACTGCGGGCGTCACCAGGAACGTTGTAGTAACCAGAGCGGCCGGATAAGTCCCTGAGGCAACCTGGGTGGCCTGTAGCGTGATCAATTGCGCGCCCTGGATCGATACAGTGTTGCCCGACATGGTTGCCGAACCGCCGGTAACCGAGTAAGTGATAGCTCCCGGGGATGGCGAAACCGCGCTTACCTGGAACGGTGCAACTCCGAATACCTGATTGGGAATAGGAACGAACGCCAGCTGCGTCGCCACGGCTGCGGTGACGCTGAAGCTCGTCGTTGTGGTTCCAGCCGTGTAGTTGCCCGCCGCCGCCTGCGAGGCCAACAAGGTCACTGTGCCAACACCCGTCACCGTTACGACATTCCCCGCGACCGTTGCCGGCCCACTCAGCAAGGAGTAGGAAATCGCGCCGGTCGAGTTGCTGGTTGCGGACACCGTGAACGGTGCCGCGCCCTGTACCTTGCTGCCAATACCGGCAAATGCCAGGGTAGGAGCGACGGCGGCCGGTGCCGTTACGCTAAAGCTGGTTGTGGCGGTTCCGGCCGTGAACGCTCCAGCAGCAGCCTGCGAGGCCAGCAGCGTCACGGTTCCCACGCCCGTTACCGTAACAACATTGCCGGAGATGCTCGCCGGTCCGCTCACCACCGAGTAGAGGATCGCGCCCGTCGAGTTGCTGGTTGCCGCGACAGCAAAGGGAGCCGCACCCTGTATCTGGTTCGCGATGGCCGCAAACGCGATCGTTGGTGCAGTGGCCGCCGCAGCCGTTACGCTGAACGTGGTGGTAGCCGTCGCCGAGGTATAGTTCCCCGCCGCCGCCTGAGTGGCCTGTAGCGTCGCCGTTCCGGTTCCGGTCGTGGTCACGACGTTCCCCGCAATCGTTGCCGGTCCGCTCACCACCGAGTAGCTGATGCTTCCCCCGGAGTTTGTCGTTGTCGATACCGTGATCGACGGTCCACCCTGAACCTGACTCGGAATGGTCACGAACGCCAGGCTGGGCGAGGCCGCCACCACCGTAAAGCTGGTCGTAGCCGTTGCCGCCGTGTAGCTGCCAGCCGCTGCCTGAGATGCCTGCACCGAAACGGTCCCCACGCCGTTGATTGTCACCGTGTTGCCGGCCACCGTAGCCGGGCCGCTCACCACCGTGTAGGTTACAGTGCCGGTCGAGGCCGAGGTCGCACTCACTGCGAACGGAGCTGCCCCGTAGGTTTGCCCCGCGATCGCAGCGAAAGTCAGCGTCGGCGTGATCTGACCCGCCGTCACGGTCACTGTCACCGACTTCGTCGCCGTCCCGAACGAATTGCGTGTCGTCAGCAAGTAGGTCGTTGTTACCGACGGAGTCACCGTTACTGCGCCGCGAACGAAACCCACCTTGTCGATGTAGCTATAAGTTCCACCGGAAATGACCGGGGTAAGCGTCACGCTGGAACCCGCCGGGATAGTCGAAGCGGACGCGGTAAAGCTGCTGATGACCGGCAGAGTGCCTTTCGGCGCGGTCTGCGCGTCGTAGGCCGTTCCCATGTGTACCACCTCAAACGCCGTTGCTGGAATCACTTTCAGCGCGCTCAGATCGCTGTCGTTCCATCGGGCGTCCGGTGTCCCCTGGAAAAACAGGTTCGATCCGTTGTCCGCCAGGATCATCCCGTACTGCTTCATCGCGCGCAGGATGATCTGGTTCGTGGCCGAATACTTGGAGATGTCGAAGCTCGCTTGCAAGCGAATCCTCATCCCCATGATGTTGTCCGTACTCCAGTTGTTACCGGCCGCGTGGGTTGCGGGCACGACAAACAGACCGTTATTGGCATTGTCCTTGGTATGCTGCGCGGTAAACCGGATCGCATGGTTGATGACGCCAGCCACGATTTCGTCATAGCGAATCAGGCCCTCGAAGACCGAGAGTCCGGCAGCGTCCACCGACGTCAGCCCATAGGGCCGCGACTCCGTCTTTGTAAAGTCCCATATCGCCGACGAGGAAGCCGACCAGCCTGCGCTGCAATGTGCCGCCTGGTACAACTCGTATGCCACGCACTGATTGCGGTCGACGATGATAGCGTGACGGTCATTACCGTCCGTGGGGCACTGCCCCGGAGAGCCTTCGATCGGCAGATTGGACGGAACCGGATAAACCGCAATGTCGCTGTCGCTTGGATAGAGCTGGATCGCTACCGGTACGCTCGGCGTAGCTGCGGAGTCCACCACGGTATATGGAATCCCGTAATTCCCGTTCGCCACAGACCCGAAGTCCGGATGCAGTTTCGCCCCGCCGAGGTCCCCGGCGGTGGCAATAATTTTTGCCGATTGAGGATCGATCGGCGCAGTGCTAATGTCCTGGTGCCATGCATCGTTCGGCGAAGGCACGAACCCGTTGAGAGCTCCATTTTGTCCAAGAGTCATGTTGGAGCAAGCGGTCTGTGATACGCCAGTGATCGCACACGCGAGAATCGCGCCCACCAAGAGTGTTTTGAGCATGACCTGTATCTCCTGCCGGTCTCATCGGCTGCGTTCTTTGTTTTCGTCCAGGTCATGAACAACTCCCTCCTTTCCAACGACGGCGAAAAACAGTTGGAATGGAATCGATCCGACACGGCTGGCTCCTTAAACCTAGAAAACTCCAGGCCGCAACGGCATCCCCCACAAGATGCAGACGCCGGCCATTCGGGCCATGAGGGCCGAAACCAGACCTCACCGATTTTCAGCTATTAGGAAAGGTGTCTGATCTGTCGCGCGAACACATCAGAACGCTCAGCGGGAATCTCCCGTGCTACTGCCCCGCGAGTCCGTACACGTCCACCCCGCCGTTGTAGTTGGGTACGTAGATCTGTCCGCCATCCACGATCGGGGGCAGGAACTTGTTGAATATAAACGTGAGATTGAACCGCTGCGAGTCCCATAGCACCGGGATCACCCCATTGACCGGATGCTCCGGGTCGTAGCACAGCAGTCGGCCGTTCGTTACGTGTGTCACCGGATCGCCCGCATTGGCATCGCCATAGGGAACCGTACACCACAGCAGCGCCGTGCCTGGTTTGTTGTTATCCGAAGACAGTGTGCAAAACCCGCCCGGCATGCCTCCGGGAGAGTTTGTCACGTTTTCGGACGCGGACTCGTTGCTTTGGGCTACATAGGTCAGCTTGCCGCTAGCGGCCATCGCCCACTCATGCAGTTGAGAATTTTCTCCCCACACGAAGAGCTTGAGACCCGTGCTGCTCGAATACTGAACAGGCGTTGAGTGCATGTGCCTCGTTTTGCCCCACGGCATGAAGTTGAGCGTCGTGGTGTCTTGCGGGCAAGGGTCCACCGGGCCCGGCGACGCGGTCAACCAAACCGGAGCGCTCGCCAGTTTCTTGCAGTTGCGGTGCATGTCAGCGAAGTCGGCCGGTCGGGTGTCGCCCATGTTGCGTGCGTTCACCGGGTAGCCTATTCCGTCTTTCCCCGCTGCCAGATAAACCATGAATGGCTCAATCAGCGTGCCTCCAGCCGAACCAAGATCTTCGTCTCCAAACGCTTGATCCTGTGCCTGGACCTTGGGAAACACCAGTCGAACCGGCTTGCCGGTGTTGCTGTCGGTGCTCATCACCACCTTCGCCCCGGCCAGCGCGCGCGGCTGCATACCGTTCACCGGCATGCGCATTTCTTCCGAAGGCGCACTCTCACCGGCCAGCTTGTTGTTGGGAGCGAGTGGTGTTGTCAACGTCGGACGCATTCCCAGCCGCGCCGCATCCGAGTACGGCGACCACCGGCTTACGACCTTCAGCGATCCAGCTGCCCCGACCGCAGGTGGCGTGTAGCGCAGCTTGAAAATGCATTCTCCAAAGTCCGTAATGCCGTTGTACGAGCCGTTCCCCGTCACACCATACAAGAAGCCGTCCTTGTCGGCCGCCAATCCCTGCCCCGCCATCCAGACACCAGCGCCGTGTCCCTGCGAAAGCGCCAGCGCCGCGGTCAACGCATTCGTGGCCACATCGAACGCGAACACCCAGCCTGCGGCGCCGTCCTGTGTCTCCTGCACGGTGCCGGAAGCGAAGAACACCGTCTTTCGCCCTGCAACATTCGTCATCAGCAACGAGCTTCTCTGCTTGCGCATCATGGAATTGAAGTGCTGAGCTCCGCTGATTGACGCCGCCAGCGGTACCGGCGCCACCACCTGTGTCCCATCCCCGACCTTCAGCACGTTCACGAAGTGTGCGCCGTTCCTTGGTACCCCATCCGGCGACACCCACGACACCAGGTACACTCGCTGCGTGTCCGCATCGATTACGCCGGTAGAAAGTACACCCCACTTGTCGTTCACCAGCTTGCTGTCAATCGTGCGATCGCCGTCGATAGGCCGCCCGAGTCTCGTCTGCCAGATGTCTTCGCCCGTGCGTGCATCGACCCCGCGCACCACGTTTGCCATCGACGGCAGCACCATCACGTCGCGGACGCCTTTGGCTGTCTGGACACCCGGCAGGATCAGCGGCTGCGCCTCCATCCCACGCGCGTCGCCGAACAACGGGATGGTCGTCAGCCGGCGAACGCCTTTGGTCCGCACGGTCTGCTGCGTCATCAGAGTTTCACGCAGGTTCGCCCCGGTACGGTTGTTATCGTATGCGCGGGTGAGCACGGGAACCATCTGCTGAGCCGGACAACCGGCACACAGCCCAAGAACAATGCCAGCGATCCAACGCATTCGTTTGCCTCCCTGGGTAAAGACGCTTGCGAAATACTGGAAAAACTTTTACGCGGCAGGGATAAGCTCCGGCTGCGACGCCGCCTGCAACACGCTCTGAGTTTCACGCCGGATTGTAAGAACAAGAATGTCGTCTTCCTGGCCAAAGTCCTGTGCGGCTGCCGCAATCTCCGCGGTGGAAACCGGACGGCTCAACAGTGCATTCACGCGCTCGAAACCGTACATCTCTCCCTGAGCGTTCTGCGCTTCGGCTATACCATCCGACATCAGGATCAGAGCATCGCCTTCTTGTAGTTGGAACCTCTGCACCGAGTACCCGATGCCGCTGATTGTGCCGAGCGGCAATGCCCCCTCGACTTCCATCTCCGCCCCGTTCCAGTACGGCGGAATCTGTCCCGCGTTTGCCATCCGCACCTCACCGTCCGGCGATATTTGCAGGATGATGCAGGTGGCGCTGGCATGCTCGCGCGCACACAACTCTTCGTTCAGCAGGCCTAGAATCTGCTCTGGGTCCGACGTATGCTGCGCCACCGTTCGTATGGCGCCAACAATCAGCGCAACTAGCATGCCCGCCTGCAAGCCCTTGCCCGTCACATCGCCCAGCACGATCAGCGCGCTGCCGGCCACTTCGCCTGGCAACACTTGAAAGAAGTCCCCACCCACTTCACGCGCCGGCCTGTATTCGCTTTCAATCGTCAACCCCTGGACTGCGGGTAAACGAGCCGGTACCAACACCTGCTGGATTTCTCGCGCCTGCTGAATCTCCAGCTTCCACTGCTCCTTCAATCGCTGTGAGTTGATAAAGCGCCGCAGCAGCAGGATCGTAATGATCAGAATGGAAAGAATCGTCGAAGCTGTCCCCAGGGAAATGGCAAAGTCCAGCACCGAGAAGCTGATCTTCACATGCACCAATCGCAGCTCATGCTGGTAGTTCGCAATCGCGGCCAGCAAAATCGCAACGACCGCCAGAGCACCCTCGGTACGCTGCCGCCGGAACCCGAAGTACGTCACCAGAACAAGCAGGGCCGCGAGCACCAGCTTCAGGACCAGCTGCACCGGAACCAGATACGCGCTGGCACCCACCGGCACCACCTGACCGAAGAAGGGCGGCCGCAACATCAGCACACTCAACCCGAGCAGCACTACCAGCGGCCAAACACACTTTTGCAGCGTATAAAGACGCGGCAATCGGAACCAGTAGCCCCAGAAAACAACCCACATGCCGATTCGTACCGGAGTCAGAATCACGTCCAGCAGAATCAACCCCGAAGTCTGTCCAATTCCCGTGGTGAAATTCACCAGCAGCACGATGACGTTGCCCAGCGTCGTCACCAGGCAAACCAGGGCCAGCCACAGGTACGCCGTTTCCTGCGGGTCGAGCCAGAACAAGGTAGCCGCCATCACCAATGCCATGGCCAAAATGAGCAGCTCAAGAAAACCGCTGCCCACCCCATGCGCGATGTCGTCCCAGTCCATCCGTATCTGCGTCGCGATCACCGACGCATAGCCCAGCTCCGGGGGCCCATGCATACCTCCGGCGTCCGGGCTGCTGAAGGGTGTAGCGCTGTCCATCCACATTCGCACCGCAATGGTCATCGGCCCATTGCGCATCGACTTGGGCAGCGGAAACGCGCGCGGCAGCGTGCTGTAGGCCGTGACATGCTGTTCGCGAAACTTGCCAAACTCGCCAACCTGCTGGCCGTTGACGAACACTTGATAGGCATCGTCGGCGAAGGCCGGCATCTTAAGAGCCAGCGAGCGGCTGGCCCCTTCCACGCTAACTCGCAGCCGATACCACGCATAGCCGGAGTGGCTGGGATAGCCTTGGGACGTCCAGCCAGGAATGTACCCGCTGGTACCCAGCGTGGCATCACCGGATCCCTCTGGCGGTGTCAGATCTATTGTCTTCCAACTTGAATCATCGAAATCCGGGCGCGCCCACGATGGGTCGTCACCCGGTTGAAATTTCCACAGACCGCCCAACTCCGCAGCGGATGCACCCAGCTTTACCGCAACGATGCTGCCTGGAATCGCAGCTCCCGAGGCGGCACCCAAACCGGGCCCGGTCTGCGATGCCAGCTTCGGCGGCATGCCGCAGATCTGAAAAAGCATCAACAGAACCGTTAGCCCGATGGAACGCATGGGTACTCTCCTTGCGGCAGTAAAAAGTCCGCAGGTGTCCGCAATGGCGCAAATCTTGGCGCCAGCCGGCCAGAGTCGCACCAAAGACTGCAAGCGAGAAAACTACTCTCCGCCGTTTGTTGCCGTCGCGGATCTCAGCCGGAAACCGCGCTGCTTCGCAAAATGAAAGCCGGCCAGCAAAGAACCCGTGGACAAAAGCAGCATCGACCCTGGTTCAGGCACCGTGTTATACGACAAAGTGCCCGCCGGGAAGGTGTCTGGGTCGGCACCGGTCTCCACGATCACAAACCGCTCGTGATCCTTTAGAAGTCCGTTGGAGAAGTTGAGCACAAAGAAATTGTTGGTGAGGCTGCAGCTCGACGCTCCGAACAACTGGGTGGAGGACGGATTATTGGCAGTGTCCGGAGTGCAGTTTGGAACCTGTCCAAACGCCGATCCACTGTTGCCGAAGATCAGGGTCAGGCTGGTCCAGTTCACACCGGTCAGATTGCGCCCGGAGAAGCATCCCTCGCCTGGCTGCAAGATGGCTCCCGGCGGGAGTTGTCCCGCGACACAAGGAGAAAAGGTGACTGGAAATGGCTCAGACGTAACGTTATACGTGGAAAAAGCCGGATCCAAGACATTCATACGGAAGTCCACCGGGTCCGCCTTGGCGATACCGGAGATTCCACACAGGAGTAAAACGAAAGACGCAGTACGAAGGATCTTCATTTGCTTGTCCTCTAAGGGCTCGCGATTCAGATTGAGTTTGGGATTTCGACCCGACGATAGGTCAAAAAGGGGGGCCCGCGCTGCGCTTGCAGGTTAGTGCAAGTACCGACAGTCAAGTCAGCTAGGTTGATCTGGAAGCAACAATAGCACAATGCAGCGAGCTTACGGCGTACTCAAACGCAACATTCGGCAGACTCTTTGGTAACTTTCAGCCCACCACCAAGAGTCATTTGCCAAGTTGTCTCGAACGGAAAGTTATGGCGGAGAGTGAGGGATTCGAACCCCCGATCGCCTTGCGACGATGTCTGATTTCGAGTCAGGTGCATTCAACCGGGCTCTGCCAACTCTCCGTGCCTGAACCAGTTTAGCCGAAGTAGGCGCGGAAGCATACTGGCGTGACACGCGTTCAAACTTCGAACGCATGCCCTGCACAGTAAGAACTATCGCTTCGCCTTCACAACTTCCTGCGCCTGTTCCGCAGCGTTTACAGGCGCCGCTGGAATGTCAGAGGGATCCGCTGCCTTGATTCCCAATTTCTTGCGCAACTCCGAATCGACGCGCGCAAATGTCTCCGGATTCGACTTCAGATAGCCACGAACGTTCTCGCGCCCCTGCCCAATGCGCTCGCCCTGGTAGCTGTACCACGCGCCGGCCTTGTCCACGATATTATGCAGAACCGCCAAGTCCAGCACATCGCCCTCGCGCGAGATGCCCTCGCCGTAGAGAATGTCGAACTCCGCATCGCGGAACGGCGCCGCCACCTTGTTCTTTACGATCTTGACCTTGGTACGCGAGCCGACGACCACGTCGCCCTCCTTCACCGCTCCAATGCGCCGGATGTCAATGCGGACCGACGAGTAAAACTTCAGGGCCTTTCCACCTGTCGTCGTCTCGGGATTGCCAAACATCACGCCAATCTTCTCGCGAATCTGGTTGATGAAAATCAGGCAGGTTCTCGACTTCGAAACCGTTCCCGTCAGTTTGCGCAGCGCCTGCGACATCAACCGCGCCTGCAGCCCCATGTGCGAGTCGCCCATCTCGCCATCCAGTTCCGCCTTCGGAACCAATGCCGCCACCGAGTCCACCACCAAAACATCGATCGCATTCGAGCGGACCAGCGCTTCTACGATCTCCAGTGCCTGTTCCCCATAGTCCGGCTGCGAGATAAGCAGGTTGTCCGTATCCACGCCCAGCTTACGCGCATACTGCGGGTCCAGCGCGTGCTCGGCATCCACGAAGGCCGCGAGACCCCCATGCTTTTGCGCCTCGGCAATAATCTGTAGCGTGATGGTTGTCTTGCCCGACGACTCGGGACCAAAGATCTCGATGACGCGTCCTCGCGGTACACCGCCCACGCCTAGTGCCGCGTCGAACGAAATCGATCCTGTGGAAATGACTGAAATCGGGCCAATTGTTTCCTTCGCGCCCAGCCGCATCACCGAACCCTTGCCGAACTGCTTCTCAAGCTGTGAAAGTGCGGCTTCTATTGCCTTGCTGCGGTCATCTGCCACGGTGCGTTTCTCCTGTCCATCCACGCAGGCTGCTCTGGGTGGGTATGGTCATGCAGAGTCTAGCATCACAATTGATGCAAGGCAAAAGAAAAGCGAAAGCTTCGGTTTCTGGAAAACCGGGTGGATTTCTCCGCAGATCGTTTTCCATTCAGACCATTCAGGTCCTGATTTGCCCCTCTGAACCCACAGAATGGATCATTCCGTGCAAACAGTGGATGCTTAGAACTCCGACTGATTTAGTCTTCTATTGACTCGCGACAGCCGTCGCCGACAGCAATCATCTAATAAAGGAAGACCGATGCGTACCACGGTGCTTTGCCTGCTGCTCCTATTTCTTACTCGTTTGACCGTTTTATCCGCCCAGGAACTTCCATACTTCGTCACCTATTCGCATCACCTCGAGGAACCGGGCAGCCTGGAGATCGAAACCAAGACCGCCTCCGGACAACCGCAGCAGGGCAACGTCTTCTTCGGAACCTCCTTCGAGCTCGAATACGGCACCCGCGCCTGGTGGACTTCCGAGCTCTACCTTGATACCCAGGGAACACTCCACGACAGCGCCGTCTTCACCGGTTTCCGCATCGAAAACCGCTTCCGTCCGCTACTCCGTGAGCATCTTTTCAATCCCGTGCTCTACGTCGAGTTCGAAGATATCAACGGTGCCAACAAATCTCTCCTTGAGGTCGTCGGCCACGATGGCCATCCGGACCTGGAAGAGCCGAACGGCAGCACCGGCCAGGAAAAGAAACGCGAAGTTGAGCTCAAGCTCATCCTCTCCAGCAACCTGCGTGGCTGGAACTTCTCTGAAAACCTCACTGCGGAAAAGAATCTCAGACACGCTCCCTGGGAGTTCGGCTACGCGCTCGCCGCCAGCCGCCCCTTGCGCCTCAAGGCCGGTGTACGCGACTGCCGTTTCTGCGCGGAAAACATCCAGCTCGGAGGCGAACTTTACGGAGGTCTCGGTGACATAGAGAGCCTGGGTCTCCACGACACCTCACACTACGTTGCTCCAGCGGCGAACCTCTCCCTTACCCCCTCTACCACGCTGCGGTTTTCGCCGTCCTTCGGTCTCAACGCGAACAGCGTCCCCCATATCTTCCGTTTCGGCATCTCCTACGAGCTAGGCCAGCTTTCCCGCCTCTTCCGCAACCCGGAACGGAGCTCACGATGAAGTTCGTTCTTCCCGCTCTGGCCGTCTGCGCGCTCGTGACTGCCTCGGCCGTTACGGTTTCAGCCTCCTCAGATGGCGGCTGGCTCCGCAGCGTCCCCAACTCGGCCCGGTTACGCGCTAACCCTCTTTCCGGGGACTCTGAAGCCCCCCAGGCCGGCGCCAGGCTCTATCGACGGAGCTGCAGCTCGTGCCACGCCGCCGACGCCAGTGGTCGCGGCTCCAAACCCTCGCTCCGCTCCCTCCGCGTCCATAATGCGACCGACGGCGAGCTGGAGTGGCTCCTCCGCAACGGCAACCTCGCACAAGGGATGCCTTCATGGTCACGATTGCCCGAAGCGCAGCGCTGGCAAATCGTTACTTATCTCCACACCCTGCCCACAGAATAGAATCCTGCGCGCCTCGACGGTCTGCCGCGCAGCCGACTGATACGCTTGATTCCATGCCTCGTTTCCGCTACCTTGACGCCCTCACGACGGCGTTCGTCGTGGTCCTGCTGGTCTCAAACCTACTTGCGCAGAAGCTCTGCCGAATCGGCCCGCTCACGGTCAGCGGAGCCGTCATCCTCTTCCCAATCACCTACATCTTTGGCGATGTCTTTACGGAAATTTATGGGTACGCGGCTTCCCGCCGCGCTATCTGGCTAGGCTTCTTTGGAACCGCTCTCCTCTACAGTGTCGCTACCATCGTCATCGCGCTTCCTGCCGACCCCGCGTGGCACAACGCGCAGGCGTTCTCGACCGTATTCGGCATTCTCCCGCGCATCCTCGTAGCCAGCCTCATCGCCTTCTGGGCGGGCGAATTCGCCAATTCCTACACGATGGCCCGGCTCAAGCTGCTTACCCGCGGCCGCTGGCTGTGGACGCGCACCGTAGGCTCCACACTCGTCGGCCAAGCCGTCGACACGGGGCTGGTCATCACGCTCACCTTCGGCGGCACCATCCCCACACGCACGCTCGTCCAGACCATCGCAGCAGGCTACCTCATCAAGGTCGCTTACGAAATCCTGGCTACGCCGCTCACCTATCTCGTCATCGGCTGGCTGAAGCGCGCGGAAGGCGTCGACGCCTTCGACGCCCACACCAACTTCAACCCCTTCCGCTTCGCCGAGCGGCCACCTGTCTAGTACTTGGCCGGCGGCACCTTTGCCGCTCCCGCCGCTCCCGGCATCTCGTTCAGATACGCCGCGCTCATGGTCTTCTTTTCCTTCGCCAGCCCGATGAGCGTCGGATAAAACTGTACGAAGCTCGTATCTACCGCCGCATGGGCTTCGTGGCAGGTGTAGCAGCTCGCCGGCCGCGCCGTCATGCTTGCGCTGGTCGCGCCTTTGTCGAACTCAAAGAAGCCCCATTTGCCGGTCAGCTTTTCATCGCGCACGTGCACTTCAATGCCGCGAATCTCGGTCGACTGCGACTGCCCACGCTGGTCGATGGACGCCTTCGTCTCCGATCCGCGCAGTTCAAGCACCAACACCGTCTTGTCCGGCCACGTCCCGGTTGCCAGAAACGCCCGATAGGCAGTGGGGTTCACGAAGACATTATCAAACGCCGGATGCTCGGGCACTGCTCCTGGCGTATAACTCATCCCCAGCCCCGATGTTAGATAAATCCATTCGCGGTAGTGCTCCGGAAGGACCAGCTTCCCGTCCGCCGTGTAGCTCAACTCCGGTCGCGCGGGGTCTACCGTTTTCCACCCTGCACCACCGACCACCAACACACAAACCACCAAGGCAAGCTGACGAATCATCGAAGCCCTCGTTCATTTTTCAATTGAATTGCATACGGATTTCGCTCATCATACGCGCGCGAAGTTTGTTCTGTGCGCTCGCGCATGGATCGCCCGGCCAACGACACCGGTACCGATGGATCGACAAGCGCGTGGGCACGTTTTACCTGCGCAAGCCGCACGCCCGATCGACCTGCTTCACTGGTGTTCACTTACCTCTTCAGCAAATCGACCGGCACGTTCACATCCTCAATCCGGACGAGCTTGGCAAGCGCCGGGTGCATCGCTGCAATCGCGCGATACATCTCCCACGCCACGCGCCGGTAGCTGAAGTGCCCTGCCACGCCCGACCGCAACTCCGCGATGTACAACGCCTCCGCGAAGTCCATCTTGAACATTGACCGGCAGCGCGTCCCAAGCGGCAGCAGATACTGCGCATTCTGCGCCGCCTCAGGAACTGCTGAGTCGCGCAGCGCACGATACGCCGCGAAGGCAGCGCCCATCGCCGCGCTGTACTCGTGTTCCAGCCCAGCCTCGACCAGCGAAGGCTGTCCAGGACAGCCCGGCTCGTCGTACCCATGCTCATCCCCAAACTCCTGGATCAACTGGACGCAGCGGCGATGGCGGTGCATGTCGCGGAAGCCGCCAATATCCATCAGAATGTCGAACCGGAAGCCATGCCCGGAGCTGAACGCGCGAAGCAGCTCATCGTGCTTTCCGCGATGCGCGGCGCCCAGCTTGACGATCTCGTTGCGCCGTACTTCCCCCATCGCCGCCACAGCCCCTCTAAGCTGCCGGTACGAGTAGTGGCACACCGGGTAAAGCAGTGACGTCGCGATCTCGATTTCCAGATCCTCATCGTCGTCCAGCAAATCGACCACCGGCGCGGGGTAGATGGGAGCCTCCCCCATCAATTCCTTCGCCGCCGCGCACAGCTCTACCCGACTGTTGCAGACGTAGTCACTACGCTCGGCGTACTTCACCAGTGTGGGAGCCGTCCGCACCGGCTTCAGAAAGTCCTGCAAAATTTCCAACGTCGCTTCCTGCGGCACGTTGCCCTCGCCTGCCATTTCCTCCAGTGCCGCGCGCTGCACATTCCACGCCGGTTCGGATGCCGCCGAGCGCAGTTTCGCGCCCATCTCCCGCACCTCGGCAAATTCGCTCGACAACAGCCGAGACACCTGCGACTCCAGCGTGCGCGCGTTCACAATCTGCCCCAGGGAAGTATTCGTGGCCAGCGGCAGCAGGTAGCGCGCCACGTCGAACGCACGTGCCTTCAACGTGCGGTCGTAGCTCTCCGGCTTCATGTCACCCGGGCAAGGAATCGCCGTCTTCAACGCCGTGAGCATATCCCTGCTCAACGCATCGTAAGACCCGAACAGCGCCTTCACGGCCGCTGTGTACGCCTCGCGTTGTGTGCTGGAAAGCTGCGGCGTATACCAGCCGCTTCGCCGGAAGTCCTGGTAGCGCGTCGACCGCTCCTGCCCATCCCAGCGCGTCTCATCGACCACCGTGATCGCTGCCAGCAGGCTCAGCCGCTCAATCGCGAATGGAATATGCGCCAGGTCGGCAATCGACCGATGCCCATACTGAAAATAAAACGTGTTGAGAAATTGCTCCGCACGTTGCGAGCTGATCTCTGTCAGCGACTCTTTCATCGACAGCGCGGACCGTGAGTACTTCGCCATCGCGTAAGCCAGGACCTCGGGCTCGGCGCCGTGAATAGCGTAGACTTCGGTGGAGTTTTTGGCAGGGTTTTCATTAAGGCGATCAGACATGACTCGCATAAGCATATCGCGCCCGCACAGCCACCCGGGATGAGTTATTTTCGAGATGCACGAAAGATACAGTGGAGACTCAAATGACAAGCCCTTCGGGCAGAATTGCTCTTGTAACCGGGGCATCGCAAGGCATCGGCCGAGCCTGCGCTCTGCAACTGGCCGCGGCCGGCGCTACGGTTGCACTGGCCGCCCGTAATCTCGACAAGCTGGAAGCGGTCGTTGCCGAGATCGCCGCCCTGGGTGGAACTGCCAAAGCCTTCGCCCTGGATGTGTCCAGCGAGGACTCCATCAAGGCCTGTGCCAAGTCCGTTCTGGCCGAGTTTGCCGCCGTTCACATCCTCGTCAACAACGCCGGCATCACCAAGGACGGCCTGATGCTCCGCATGAAGCGCCAGGACTGGGACGACGTCATGACCACCAACCTGACCGGTGCGTTCCTGCTCACCCAGGCCCTCGCTTCGCCTATGCTCAAGGCCCGTTGGGGCCGCATCATCAACATCACGTCGGTGGTCGGCGAAATCGGCCAGGCGGGACAAGCCAACTATGCGGCGTCCAAAGCTGGCATGATCGGTCTGACCAAGTCACTCGCCCGGGAGCTCGCCAGCCGCGGCATCACCGTCAACGCAGTAGCCCCCGGCTACATAGAAACCGCCATGACAGCCGTCCTCACCGACGAACAGAAGGCCGCCATGACTGCCCACATCCCGCTCCAGCGGGTCGGCGCCGACACGGATATTGCGGCAGCTGTTGCCTTTCTTGCTTCCGATGGCGCAGGCTACATCACCGGCCACACGCTCGACGTAAACGGCGGAATGTACATGGGATAGTGGCTCGCGGGTTGGCCGCCACAAGTGGCAGTATGGGCCCGCAGACTGGACTGGCCACTCACTTGAAACGCGCATCTGGGGTGATACTCATTAAGTTGTATTTGTTGCAATTGCCTCTTGCCACAAGCATCCGGTATCGTTACTTTACGGCTAATGGCACATATGCAAACACCCCTTCCGGTCTCCCTGGCGCCGATTCCGGCTACGTCTACGCCTCAGGCTGCGATGAACATCGGCGTAACCATTCGTTCGTTTCGATTGCAGAAGGGCATGTCGCAGGGCGACATCGAAAAGCGCACGGGCCTGCTGCGCTGCTACCTGTCGCGCGTGGAAAATGGCCACACCGTGCCTTCGATCGAGACCTTGCAAAAGATCGCCGGCGCGCTCGATCTCCCGCTTAGTCACATGTTCAACGACCAGCCCGCGCCGCGCGATTTACCCGCGCTTTCGCTGGACGAGAACGAAATTCGCTTCCTCACCCAGGTACAAAAATACTCGGCGCACCTGAGCGAGAATGACCGCCGTCTGTTGCTCGCCATGGTGCGCAAGTTCGCCGCAACGTCGATGACCAGCTGACGTTTGGGAAGGCTCCAGAAGTCAGGACTTGGCGTGGAACTTCACCACGCTGTACGCGAACAGCATCAGCGCAAACGCTGTGCCGACAAACGTTAATTGCTGCCGCTCCCTGTACCCTGCCCTTCCGGTCAGCATGCGCGGAAACAGCGGCAATCCCATCAGCAGGCCACACACCAGACCTCCAAGGTGCGCCATGTTGTCGACGTGGGCCAGGGGCAATAGATCCACCGGCAGCCGATGCAGAGCCTTGGCCGACGCCATGGAAAGCAGAATCTGCGGCGCCAGGCCGATCAGCAGGTTCAAAACCGCAAACTGGATGACGGACCGGCGCAGCGATCGCAACTCGCTCCAGGGTAACGACAACCGGCGGTTGGACAACAGCACGATCAGGATGCCGGCAATCCCAAAGATCGCCCCGGATGCGCCCACAACCAGCGCGTCCTGGCGCAGGAAAGCGTTGAAGGCCAGAGAACAGAGGTTCCCGGCAATGCCTGTGAGCAGGTAGACATAAATCAGACCGCGACGCCCCAGCAAAGGCTCGCCCAACAACCCCAGGTTCCACAGGCACCACATGTTGACCAGCAGGTGGAGCGGGTTGAGGTGCATGAAGGTGGCGGTGATTACGCGATACCACTGTCCGTAGTTGAGTACGAGGGCACCGTCACAACCGCCGAAAAACTGTAGCACCCGGATGTCGAACGAAGCTGTAAGGATTGAGCCGTACTCATGATGGCGCCACATCCCCACATATGGCCCCGAGCGCAGCATGGCCGCGAACCACAACAGGTTTACAAACAGGAGGAGGTATGTAGCCGGAGCGTCCAGGAAAGCATGCAGCCTTCTTGCCCCGGCTTCTACGGCCGCGGACTGATCGGGCGAGGAAGCAATGCTCTGCTCTACTGCACTGGCGTCTTGAGGTGCCGCGTCGGCTGGCGCATGGTGTTCCATGCCGTTCTACGCCGCGTGCTTGGAGAGCCGGTCGCGCGTTTCAGGCGACACTCTCTGCATGACAAATCCGGACACGATGCTGGGGATTGGCGTAGCGATCGCTACCAGAACCCAAAGCAGCATGGAAAGAACGAGACCCGAGATCGCGACCGCCTGCAAACTGATCGTGACACTGGAAGGAATGTGCGTAAGTGCAATACCCTGATGGAGTCGCAAGTGAAGGTTCGCGATATGGGTGAGCTGTTCTAGGCGCCGAATGACCAGCGAAGCAAGCAGAAACGCTACGAAAGACAAAGTCGTTGCGCAAAGCAGGAGGACGTCTACCGTCCGGTGGAGCCTCTGCTTCTTGCGGCAGTGGCCGCAGTCCGCCAGATGCTCTTCGTAATCCACGCGCATCGCGGGGGAGATACCGGAGATATCGTAGCGCCACCCTGAAAGGATGGCCCCGATGACGGGGTCGGTGCAGGAGTCACGGCGGATGCGGCCCGATCGAGATGGCACAGGTTGAATCGGCATCGTTATCTCTCATTCTACGCGTTTTGTCTGCCCAGGTGAAGCAATCCAGCCAACGTGTAGCTTCTCTGGTTCACAAAACGTTCACAGAAAAGACGTGAGCGAAAGCGAAACGATGCGAAATGTCATAAACAAATCGGTTTCATTGGTTCGTGCTGGCCGGCCAGCACGATCCGGTTCCCCAGCAGGCTGAGCCTGTCTCCGATTGCCTGCTCTGCCGCCATCTTTGCGAGCTCGGGCAAGTTATTCGACTCGGACAGATGCCCGAGCACGATCGTATGCGCTCCGCCGTCATAATCGCGCAGTAAAAACTCCGCCGTCGCGGCGTTGGAAAGGTGCCCGACGCGCGACAGGACCCGCTGCTTGACCGACCAGGGATACGGTCCATCCTTCAGCATTTCGAGGTCGTGATTCGACTCCAGCAACAGCACGTCGACGTTCTTCAACGCCTGCTTCACATTGGGGGGCACATAGCCAAGGTCGGTCGCGACGGCCATGCGGATATTCTCGGACCGCGCATGGAAAACGAACCCGCACGGGTCCGCAGCATCATGCGGAATGGTAAACGGGTTCACATCGATGTCGCCGATACAAAAGGTTTGACCGGCCCGAAAATACTCCACGACGGGCAGGAACGTCGGATCGGCCTTGCTCGCGGCGCGGGTCTCAGGCGGCTCGCAAGGTTCCTCCGCCTCAACCGGCAACGCGAAATCCGGATCGGTTTCGCCAGAAAGCTCCAGGCCGGGTTCTGGCGAGTCCCCGTGCCCCATGTCTGCAATCCCGGACAAAGGCTGGACCGCGATCTCATCGGTGAACCCGGCGGCCACCCTTGCCCGCAGTTCTTTCTCCGCCTGGACATGCTCCAACCACTTTGCGTAGCTCATGGTCGTGCGCGGCGTAAGCATTCTGACCCAGGCGCGATGCGTTTGCTCCGTAAAGAACACGGGAAGCCGCAACCGCCTCGCGAGCACCGCAAGACCGGCGACGTGGTCCTGATGTTCATGGGTAATCAGGATCGCGGAAAGTGCCTCAGCCTCTTCGCCCGCTTCCGCCATCCTTCTCAACAACTCTCGACAGGATAAGCCCGCATCTACGAGTATTCGCGTCGTGGAAGAAGCGATGATGGTGCTGTTTCCCTTGGAGCCCGAAGCTAATACCGTCATCCGCACACTTCAAGAATACGCCCGCCAGAATCTCCATTTAGGCCACGATATCCACCACTTCTTGGTCCCGGCGCGTCGGAAGTTTCGGGGTTCCGGGGCAAAGCGCCTGGTTGCCTTGTTCTTCCGCACCCGTCCGGAGCGCGGGGCTTGCCCGGCCGGCTCTCACGCCAGCGGTGAAGCTAAACTGCGGCGCCCCATCACTCGCAGTGTGTCGCCGCGTTCGAGAAAAACCAGCCAAGAGGGCTCCTGCGTAAGTACGTCTTCCAGGTCCGATTCTTCCAAAACCATGCAAGCGGTTGAAAGAGCATCCGATTCTGCCCCAGTGTCAGCCAGCGCCCAGGCCCGCTCCTGCCGTCGAGCGAGGGTGCCCGTGCGCGGATCGCGGATGTGGCTTCCCTTCACCGCCAGCCCCGACCCACTGAGTGCGGCGTGCGACAAGCCGAGCGTTCGCTTGAGTTCTGTGCCACCGAGGCTGCACGTCCAGCCGGCAGCGCCCGGCGGAGGGTCGCCCGCAACGATGCTGCTGCCACCCGCGACTAAAAGAAACGATGGGCAGTCCCATGTGCGCAGAAGTTCTGCCATCCGGTCCAGTGCGAAACCCTTGCCGATCGCCCCGAGGTCGAACCCGAGGATTCCAAGTTCGCAGCGGATCGACGAATCGCGCGACGACAAGCTCCAGCGTGGCAACTCTTCCTGCGTGCACAAAGCATCCGAAGTGGCGCAAAACGCGCCGCACGTTCCCTGCTCCATCCTGCTGGCAATCTCCAGGCACGCATAAACGGGTTCGCTCAGCCGCATCGATTCACCGGACTGAAGCGACGCCATCCTTGCGATTTCGCTGTTGAGGCGGAAGCGGCTCAACTGAGACTCCAGTCGATCAAGCAGATCGAACGCGGCCTGCGATGCTTGCGCTGCGTACGTTCTCTGATCGTGCGCAATCCGCGCCTCAAAGTAGGTCGCCATGGCATGGTGCGGAAAGGTATGAATCTCGACCATAGAATCTATCTCGGGCTACGCGACCACAATAGAACAATCACGCCTGGGCGCAGACCAAAGAAGTCCGGGCGGAACCCCTCCAACTGCTTGTCCGACTGGTCCGCAGCTTCCATCGTAGTGATGTAAAAGTCAGCGTCCATCGCTTTTTCCGATGGCTGCCAGAAGCCGGTGTGCGGATAGTGCCGCAGGTACCAGGGTAGTGGCCACGGATCCGCAGCAAGGACAGCGATACGAGGGGTCTGCAGCGCAGTCTGCCGTGATAAAAGGTCAATTTCAGCAACCAGGCCGAGCAAGTCTTCCGACGTGTGCGCATAGGCATACGGGTTATCTTCGTCCGCCGGATGCACGAACACGAGACGCCTGGTGTCGCGTGCCACTGCTAACGCGGCCGCCAGGAACAGCGCAAGGCCGGGCACGACAGCAATTCTGTAACTATCGCGCTTCGCCAACAGGAGTACAAAGAAGGATTGAACCGCCAGTCCCGCGAGCAGGGAAAGTGGAACCCAGAAGTTCAAGGCTATCCACGGTGTCTTATACGGGATGAAGCTATAAATCGCGCCCAGAAAGACGATATAAAGTCCGAGAAAGAGGAACGGCGAGGCGCCGCGCTTTCTTACGGTCAGCATCAAACCGGCGCAGGCCAGCGCGCATACAGCACCACCCGACCAGGTGCGCGCAAGCAAGTTTGCGTAGTATCCAAAAGGCTTCTGATGCCCGGCTCCGTGGGCGCGGGCAAAATAAGCAGGCACCGCGCGCGGCAGCGCCGTCAGAACTTTCCAGTCGCTGCCGAACCAGGTAAAAAGCACAACGCTCAGCACGAGGAACGCGGTCGCGCCACTCAACACCAAACGTAGCAAGGACCATCTCTTCGCCTCTGTTCGGGACGGTTGCGACCAGTGGTAAAACATCGCCGCTGCTGCCAGAGCGGCAAAGTGCAGCACCGCCGTTTCCTTGCACGCAAGCATCAGCGCCGCGCATGCACCTGCCAGTGCAGCTTTCGCGACCGACGCCCTCTGAATGGCTCGCCAGCCGCTCAGCATCAGGCCGAAGGTGGCGCTGCAAAACAAGGACTCATGAATAAAGTAACGGTCGTAATAAACGGGCAAGGAAGCCGTGGCATAAAGCAGCGCGGCGATGAGGCAGGGGAGAAACCCGAAAAGCTCGACCGCTGCACCGAACAGGATCAGCGTCAGCGTTCCCGCGAGAACGCTCGTAAGCCGCAACTCTGTTTCGGTCAGGTCGCTAAAGGTCCGGGCTCCCTGCGCTCGAACCAGTGGCAAGGCGAAGGCGGCGAGCGCCGGTCCATGCCGGTCGCCGGCCTCGTAAGGGAAGCTCTTTCGGGCCAGTAGCTCTCCTACGATGTATGCGTTGACGGCTTCATCGGTATGCATGGGCCGCACACCAAGTTGCGGTAGCCGCACAGCCAGGCCGAGTAGCGCAACCAGCAAAAATGCCGCCCATCGCAAGCGTTTGGAAGGCCTGTTCTCCGTGACGCGACTCACCGTCGACGAAGGCGTGGGCAGATAAGCTGCCTTATACGGCAGGCTTGCCCCACACTTCAATCTCGATGTAGTGGTTCAACTTATTGGAGGTGTTCCCATTGCTGTAAAAACGCAGATAGCGTCCCTTGACGCCTTTGGCGTCGATCAACTTGCCCTGGTACGTCTCGACGTAGTTCAGGTCTTTACCGGCGCCAAGACCAAAGTCGTTATGAAAATCATTGTTGAAAATAGTATTTACTCCCGCATGGAAATTCGGATCGTCCGAGACCTGCACCACCACGTCGCGATATACCCTTGCCTGGGAATGGAAGTGCCACATCAGCACCGCATACACATTCGCCGTTTTGCCGAGATCGATCTGCACCCACTGCTTGCCCGGGCCCAGTTCTACCCAGGACCCTTCATCGCCAGCCTTGTCTCCATCGTCGACCATGTCCAGCGTTCCCGTGTTCGGGTTATTGTCGCTGGACATCACCTTCTTATGGGCCGCAAGATTGATCGTTCCCGCCGGAACGAGAAAGTCCGGGCGCTTCCCTCTTGACGGTGGTTCGAGGTTCGGCACGGCGATAGGCACCGGCGTTCCCACAAAAAGAGGTGGCGGCAGCTTCGTCTTCAGCACTACGTTTTGAGCCAGTGCAGAAGTGGAGACAACGACTAGACTGAGTGCGAAACTAAGCTTCAAGAGCGACATTTTGTACCTAGGCCTTTACTTCTTCGGGTGATATGGAAAGTTTCTTTTGCGCAACAATCGCTTCATTCGCTTTATGAATCACATATTCGCTGCTGAACGCCTCATCTGCCGGACAATTCAGCTTAGCCGTTCCGCGTACCGCAGCAAAGAAGTTTTCGAGGTGCGGTTGATGGGGAGGTTTATTGAAAAAGACGGGAATGTCATACTCTGCCAGCTGCGCGGTTTCGCGCACATCCACCTTGGCCGCATCCGCAGCCGACGCCTGCTTCAGGTGAACGTAACCTTTCTGGGTCAGATCATCCCACGAAACGCCCGTAGCCCGGGCTTCGCGGTAGATTGCACACACCGAAGGGTCTTCTGACATTTTGATGGTTCCATCGTCGCCGCTGAAGGTCTCGTAGTATCCGCCGCCTGCGCTGGTGGTTGTCTGCACCTGATAGAAGGCACGAGCGACTCCACCTGGCGTTGGATACTCGTAGATCACCATGGCATTGTCGTACCAATCGTGGTTCTTGTAGTAGTCGAGGCCGCCCGATGCCATCACGGAGGTTGGCGTACCCAGCCACCAATTAAAAATATCGATCTGGTGGGCACCCAGATCAGAGAGCGGGCCGCCGCCGAGCCCCTTGTACCAGCGCCAGTTCCGAAACTGATGCATGTCCTTATAGCCGTACTTGGCGAGCAGCGCCGGGGACAGCTCGTATTTCTTCGGCCAGCCGAAGTCCTCCTTGACGGCGCGGTTCCATTGCCCTTGCGCCGCGGTAAGCCGGCCGCAGAATTGCGCTTCCTTCAACAGGCGGTTCAAGGTAAACACATAGCGTGGGTTGCTGCGGCGTTGATGGCCGATCTGCAATAACTTCCCGGTTTCCCGCATGGTCTGCACCATCGATCGAGCTCCCTCGATGGTGTTGCTCATCATCTTTTCGCAATACACCGGCAGCCCGGCTTTCAAACAGGCATTCGTCATGGGTGCATGGACGAAGTCCGGGGTCGCGATCACCACCGCCTGAAGGTCCTTCTCGCTGCCAAGAAGGTCTTCAAAGTCCTCGTAGCCGCGCACCTCATTGCCTAGCTTCTGGAGATACCGGGTACCTTCGTTCCGGTGATACTCCCATATATCGCAGAGTGCTACCACCCGGATACCCGGGATATTCAGCATCGATTCGAGCAGGACCTTGCCCTCTTCGCCATATCCAATGAGAGCCACGTTGAGCGTGTTGAGCGACGACGGCTTCGCCGCGGCGGACCCCGGACCGGGCGCAGACTTGCAGGAGTTCAACAACAGGCCCGCGCCGGCAACCGTGCCCGCGCCGATGAAATCGCGACGATTCAGAAGACGTTGGAGGAAGGGTTTTACCATCGTTTGGAGACCACGAATCTATTGTTGCTCACAAGCACAAAGGCTGCGGCGACCAGCGCCATGTGGATGCCCAGATACGCAGCACCGTCAGACTGGTCAATCAAAACCAGACCCGCCGTAAGCGCGATGTACAGAACCGCCTGCACAACCAGCGAGGTGCGGGTCCCGAGACCGACCAAAAGCATAAAACCACTGAGGATGAAAAGTGGTCCAAGTATCTGGCTGAAGGCAGTCAGCATGAACTTCGGCAGGAGTGGCTCATGCGCGAACTTGTCGGCCAACGATGCCGGCAGGCCAGCGTAGTTGGCCCAGGCGTACGACTTGACGTTTACGTTCACCATCACGCCACTCGCATCCGGTTGTCCGGTCGTACTATCGATCAGCGGCATGGACACGGCTTTATACGCGCCATACTTCTGAAGGCCAACCAGCAGGGCGCGAACGCCCAGCCAACCGCGCAGGACCAGAAAGGCAGAGGTCAGGTCCCATTGATATTGCGGACCTGCACCCAGTTTAGTTGCAAACGAATCAGCCATTGGCCCCCGATAGATCTATGAATGTCGAACTGTGGCGCGGCTGTTACCGCTTCCGCTTAAAACACCGGTAGAGGGGCTAACTCATCTTCCATGGCCCGCGATACTCCCTGGTCGTCAGTTTGGTCGCTTCCGCATCCCCGAGGATTTTCTCCTGCTTCACATCCCACCGGATTTTTCTTCCGGTGTGCATGGCGATTGAACACAGGTGCCCGGGAATAGCGGAATGGTGCGCCACTTCAACAGGTGTTACGGTCTTTTGTCGTGTGCGGATACATTCCAGAAAATTCTGCTGATGGTTGCCCGACGTGTAGAGCTTCACCTTGCGAAGTTCCCGGGGGAGGTTCTTTCCTTGCTTCAGGTCTGGCTTCGAGGTTTCGAAACTTCCGCGGTCGACCCAAACCCAGCCCTCCGTGCCAATCCACTTCACGCCAGTCTTGATGTCCGGGTACCCGCCGGCGATGGTCATCGTGACGCCGCGCGGATACTTGAGTTCGAAACGGTACTTCGGGGCCGAGTTCCAGACCGCGTTGGCCGGAGGCAGATCGCCGGTGCCTTCCACCTCCGACGGCCCGGACTCATCGAAGCCCAATCCCCAATGCGCGATATCGCAGTGGTGGCCGATCCAATCCAGCAGTTCTCCGCCGCCGGTGTTGTAGTTCCAACGCCATGTCTTGTGCGACCGAACACGCATGTACGGCTCCATCTTCGATGGCCCGATCCAGGTCTCGTAATCCAGGTCCGCAGGTGGAGGCGAGACCAGCAATTCCCAAGCCTTGGAGCCCGGCACAATACTCTCCAGGCTTTTCGCCTCCTCGCCGTTCGCAGCGAAGCGCGTCAGTACATCTTTCTTCAAGCCGTCGAAGTCTATGTTGCCGCCGGGCAGCCCTACCTCTACGCGAGTCACATCGCCGATCAGCCCGTTCCGTACGATCTCAGCCGCCTTGTGAAACGTAGGAACCGAGCGTTGCCATGAGCCCGTCTGCCAGATGATGCCGTTGGCTTGAACGGCGCGGACAATCGACTGCTGCTCCGCAATCGTGTGTCCCAACGGCTTTTCGCCGTACACATCTTTCTTGTTTCGTGCGGCTTCGGTCGCGACGATCTCATGCCAGTGGTCCGGGACCGCCATCATGACAGCGTCAATATCGGGCCGAGCCAGCAACTCACGGTAGTCATGGTAGGCCTTGCAGTCCTCGGTGCCGTAATGATCGTTGATCATCTTGACCGCCGCACGCAGGTTGCCCTTATCGATATCGCACGCGGCTACGACCTGGCAGTCGTCAAGTTCCAGGAAAGACTTGGTGTTCGACGGCCCTTGCCATCCCATTCCAATCACACCGAGATTGATCTTGTTGTTGGCGGAAGCGCCAGCGCTCTGCCTGGCATAGGCGGGAAGAAAAGCGGGCAAAACGGCTGCGGCACCGGTCGCCTTTAGAAAGTGGCGGCGATTCATGGCAGAACCCGTGAAGTTCGAACTGAGTAGTCGACCCATAATGTTAGATAGCACTCCTTGGTTGAGATGGCAAGAGCACCTTGCCGCTTACTGAAAGTCGGACACAATCATCGACCGGAACGCCTGTCATTCAACGTTGCGGATCCAGATGTTGCGAAAACTGATCGGCGGGCTCGAGTCGCCGTGCGCCTGCAACTTGATCGGAGCCGAATCGTAGGCCTTGTAACTGGGCTTGCCCGCGTACAGCGTTTGCCCTTGCAGAGCGAAGTGGTTCTGCACCAGAACGCCGTTGAAGAAAACCGTAACGTAGGCAGGCGTTTTGACCGCTCCGTCAGCAAGAAATGATGGAGCCGTCCAGGCGATATCGTAGCTTTGCCACTCGCCCGGCTTGCGGTTCGGGTTCACCAACGGGATGCTTTGCTTATAAATGCTGCCTGCCTGTCCGTTCACATACGTTTTGTTGTTGTAGGAATCCAGAATCTGCAGCTCGTACCCGTCGTCGCCCGGTCCGGTCGAGGCCAGAAAGACGCCGCTGTTTCCGCGCGCCTGATCGGCGCCAGTCACGTCCGTCGGGATTCGAAACTCGACATGCAACTGGTAGTTCCTGAACTTGCGCCGGGTTTCGATAGTTCCGACGCCCTTGGTCTTGCTCACAACTAATACGCCTTCCTGCACCGGCCAGCGTGCAGGTGTGTGGTCCTGGGCTGAAACCCACTCCTCCAGATTGCTTCCGTCGAATAAGACGATGGCGTCCGAAGGCGGCTTACCCTCGCTTGCCCCAGGGGTAACGATCTTGGGCTCCGGAGCAAATATCTCAGTGTCGTGGGGGTTCGGCTTGGCCGCCGTACCTGGGCCGGGGGCTACGGCAGACTGCTGCGCACAGATGGCACCGCTCACCGCAAATACCGCCCAGCTTAAAATTTCACGCACACGCATCATCGTCATCTCCTGTCGGAAACACGCTACACCAGACTTGCCATGCCATGCACCCACCTCCCCCGGGTACCCAACTCGCTAGACCCACCAGGCGCTGCCGGGCTTCTCCCGCATCACTACCTCGTTGAGGAACTCCACAGCTTTAGTCAAGCCCTCCTCGGCCGATAGGAGGCTGTCCTCGTGCTCAATCGAAAGCACGCCGTCGTAGCCAAACATCCGCAGTGTGGAAGCAAATTCCTTCCACCATTCCGCACCGTGCCCGTATCCACACGTGCGAAAAATCCAGCCGCGGCTGCGCTCTGCCGTGTACGGCTGGGTGTCGAGTACACCGGTCCGCACAAGGTTGGCAGGATACATCTGCGTGTCTTTGGCGTGAACATGAAAGATTGCGTCGCCGAGTACCCGTATCGCTGCAATCGGGTCGATGCCCTGCCAGAACATGTGGCTGGGATCGTAATTGCAACCGATAGCAGGCCCTGCCAGCGCGCGTAATTTGAGCAGGGTCTCCGGGCTGTACACGACGAACCCAGGATGCATCTCAATCGCGATCTTCACGCCATGCTGCTCCGCAAATTGGGCCCGCTCCACCCAGAACGGGGCGACGACCTCATTCCATTGCCATTCCAGCACCTTCAGATACTCGGGCGGCCACGGACATGTCACCCAATTGGGATTTTTCGCTTCCGGCGAGTCCCCCGGGCATCCGGAGAAGTCCACCACCACCTGCACGCCCAGTTTCTCAGCCAGCAGGATCGTTTCGCGATTCACTTGCTGCGCCGCTTTCGCCTGCTCTCCATCGGGATGAAGTGGATTGCCGTGACAGCTCAACGCGCTGATGCCGACCCCATGGTCCTCCAGCACCTTCTTGAAGTCCCGCAATTCCGCGGCGCTGTCCAGCATCGACAATTTGCAGTGCGCGTTCCCCGGATAATTTCCTGTGGCTAATTCAACCGTATCGACGCCGAGACCCTTCAACCGGGCCAGAACGTCTTCCAGAGATAACTGAGACAACAGCGGCGTAAACACTCCCAACTTCATGAGTTCGCTCCGAGTTCTACTTAAATTGAGTTTGTGTCGGCAGTTGTATAAAGCACATCTTTCCAGGCACCGCTGGCCGCATGGCTCCTGAGGATGGCATCGATGACACAGTTGGACCGGTAGCCGTCCTCGAATGTCGGCAACATCGGCGGCTTTGCATCAGGCGCGGCACCTGCGTGGATCCACGTATACGCATCGCGTATCAGATTGAAGAAGGCATCGGCCCAGCCCTCCTGGTGCCCCCCCGGAAGATGAGTGTACCCACGCACATCGTCCGACACCAGCCCGGGATCTTTCATCATGATCGAGTTGGGCCCATCCTGGCGTCCAATCCAGAGTTCGTTCTGCTCTTCCTGCCTCCACTTCAGGGAACTTTCAGACCCGTTCCATTCCACCTGCAGATCATTCTTGTGTCCGGGCAGCACCTGGCCAACCGTAAAACATCCCTTCGCGCCGTTTTCGAATCGCAACAAAACGCTTGCCAGGTCCTCGCTTTGCATGGGGACTGCCGTGCGCGCTCCGGCCGTTCGCTTGGCAAATGTCTCACTGGGCGCGTCGGCCACGTATCGGGTGGGAACCACCGTGGTGAGCTCCGCGAGTACAGATACGATCTTCAATCCCGAAACATGCTCGGCAAGATCGCACCAGTGCGAGCCAATGTCCCCCAGCACATTGCTTGCGCCTGCTTTGGCCGGATCGGTTCGCCACGTATTGGCCTGAGGGCTGGTCAAGTAGTCCTGTAGATAGCAGCCATGCACGAAGCTGAGACGCCCCGCTTCGCCTCGTGCAATCATGCCGCGGGCCTGCTGGACCAGTGGATTCCCACGGTAGTTGAACGTCACCACATGCGCCACGCCGGCATGGACCGCGGCATCGCGCAGCAGCTTCGCTTCCGCGGCGTTCAAAGCAAGCGGTTTGTCGGAGATGATGTGCTTTCCAGCCTTCAGCGCGGCGAGGTTGATCTCCAGATGCAGGTGGTTGGGCGTCGTGTTGTGGATGACCTGAACAGCCGGGTCGGCGATCAGCTCCTCGAAGTGCCCGTACGCTCGCTCCACGTTGTACTCGCGAGCCTTCTTCTCAGCCGCAGCCAGCGACGACCCGGCAATCGCCACCACATCGACATTGCCCAGCCTCCGCACCGCGTTGATGTGGTGTGGCGCGATGAACCCAGGGCCGACCAGGCCCATTCCAATTCGTTTCATAGACCCTGACATGCCTCCATCATCGCGCCGCGGGCGCAGCATGGCTCGCTGCGCTGCCCTCGGTCATACCAAGAGCCCACTTGATCGCCTCGAAGTACATTTTCCGGATATCGGGATCCTGCCAGGACTCTTCCGTGTGCCCCAGAGTCGAGTAGAAGACGCGGCCCTTGCCATACATCTTCGTCCACGCCACCGCGAAGTCCCGATCCGTGCGATGCACCCGAGGATTGTCGAGTTTCAGTTTCGACGCATCGAGGCTGAGCAGGACATTCACCTGATCTCGCGACCACTCTTTCGCCTGATAGATTTCGTCGTGTTTCATGAACGCTTTCGGAAAGTGCCGGACAGCAGGAAAGTCGGGAGATTCATTCACAATCGGTGCGTCGAACGTTCCCCAGGGATGATCGTTAAACCAGCCGCCGAGCATCCTGCCGTACTCCGGCCATTTGTAATTCGTATCCAGAGCCGCATGGATGCCGACGAAACCTTTGCCGTCCTCTTTTATGAACGACATCATGTCCCGCTGCTGATCCGGCGTCATGTCCAACTCGCCTGTCGTACTCGCGAACACCAACAGGTCATAGTATTCGAGATTCTTCGCGTTTTTCTCCAGCTTGGCTTTCGTGAGGAGTTCCGTGTCGGTGCGCATGGTTGTGTTCCACAATCCACTTTCCTTGCCCATGCTGTACACGGCATCCATGGCCGCGGAAACGGAATCGTGTTCATATCCCTTCGTCTGACCGATCACAAGAACGTGCTTGACGGTCGATGCCTTTGGTTGAGCCGCAGCCGCCGCTCCTGTCTGGGCGACGCTCGGTTGCCAGGCGCCAGCACTCAGAATGCACCCCAGAATCCACGCATGTCCCATCGGCATCTTCACACTCTTCTCCGGTCTTACTTGTCTAAACCATCTCATCCAATAACCCCTTTGTCGACTTCGGGGTCATGTGCCGCCACTGATCGCGCTGCGATGCACACCGGCGTCATCCACCATTGCTCACCCATTCCGCATCCATTGCAAAAAGATACACTGAGCCCGAAGCACGATTTCTGCAATTTCCAACCCGGGTTCCCGAGGACCGCAATTGTACGCGGACGTAGAGATGGGTGCGCTTTTGGATAGTGTCTGAGGGCTGGAATTCCATTCTGCCGTGAGGCAGTTCCCGAACACCAAAAGCGACACCACTTCTGGTAGACTTGTTTTGTCGTTGCGTGGATGGCTTCGGTCTCTCATCAGGTTCAGCCAAAGTCCAGCCAAAGCAGCTTCGCCTTGGAACAGAGGGAATCAGCTAAAAGCTGAAGTCCTTTGTTTCTATGTGGCGTACATCCAGGTTGTGCATGCAATCTTGGGGACGTAGCTCAGTTGGTTAGAGCGCTGCCCTGTCACGGCAGAGGTCGCGGGTTCGAGCCCCGTCGTCCCCGCCATAGATTCTAAGAAATTTAGAAGCTTGGCGACCTACAGTGACAAGCAAGGCCGGGCCCAATAAGGTCCCTTTCGACCGGTCCATGTATCAAGACACTCCACTAAAGATGTTTACAAGCCAGCCTCCGCCAATCACAGGGAATGCGGCTCGGCAGCTGACGCTTTCCTTTATGTAAAACTGTCGTTCAGAAGCAGCTCACGAGCGTCAGCGATCTCAGTGTCGGAGACGGTGTGCGGCTTGCCCGGATATCGGCGGAGCCGTAGACGGCCGCCAATCTTCTCCATCAGCCTGGCCGACTCCTCCACGCGCGCCCATGGAACGTGCGCGTCTGGATCGCCGGAACTGAGTAACACTGGGGTCCCTGCCAGATCGCCTGAAAGCGCAAGCGGCGTTCCCAGTGGCCCGATCAGCCCGCCAGTGAAAGCTATCAGCGCACCATAACGGCGCGGATTCCGGCCGACAAACTCGGTGGCCAGGCAGGCTCCCTGTGAAAACCCAGCCACGACGATTTTCTCCGCCGAGATTCCCGCCTTAAGCGCAATCGCTACTGCGGCCCGCACTCTCTCTAATGCCGAGGTGAGGTAGGGTTCATTGGCCTCACGCGGTGCCAGAAACGAGTATGGATACCACGTGTTTCCAGCCGCCTGGGGCGCCAGAAGAGCACAATTCGGAGGTTGAATTGCCTCTCCCAGACCGAGGATGTCCTCGGCGGATGCGCCCCTGCCATGCAGCAGGATCAATGCTCCTGTTGCGTCCTCAACAGGCGTTCCAGCCATGACGATTGCCTGCGTCTCGTGCGGGTTCGACGTCACCGCGCCACCTCGGTTTCGATAGCGGAGCCAGCGCCGGCCTTGTGCAGGATAATCGGTTGCACCGTTGCCTCAATCGCGCTGCGCTGGGGCTCGAACCACTCCGGAATCCGTAGAGCTTCTCCGAGAGATTCGACCGGTTCGTCGATCAGGAACCCTGGAGCGTCCGTTGCGATCTCGAACAAAACGCCGCCTGGTTCGCGGAAATAAATGGAATGAAAGTAGGTGCGGTCCTGGACCGGCGTGACGCTGACTTGTCGGCCCAGTTCCTGTCGCCAGTCCACCTGCGCGGAGTCATCGCTTGCGCGGAATGCGATGTGATGAACGGTACCCGCGCCCATGCGACCGGGCTGCGCCTCGGCGTCCACAACGATGTCTAAAAAACGGCCCAAAGCATTGCCTTCGGGCGCATAGCGGGAGCGATTCCCTTCTTCGTTGAGCTTTCGATATCCCATCGTGCCCAGCATGGACTGTGTGCGCTGCAGGCTCACTTCCAGCAGCGTAGCGCCGAAGAAGCCCTGCACGGCGTACTCTGCGGACACGTCGCTATAGCGTGGCGCTCTGGCGTTCCGCGTCTCGGCGTGCTCAACCAGTTCCAGCACCATGCCGTCCGGGTCGCTGAAGCTCAGGTGCGTCCCGCCGAAATAGACATTCTCCTCGGTTGCAATGTTCCTGCTCAACAGCCGCTCCCGCCAATAGACCATCGAACCTACAGGAATCGAGAATACGGTGGCGATGGTCTCGCCAGCGCCACGACGGCCTTTTGGCGTTCCCGGCCACGGAAAGAAAGTAAGGATGGTGCCCGGCGTCCCCACGTCATCACCAAAGTAAAAGTGATACGTTCCAGGATCGTCGAAATTGACCGTACGCTTCACAAAGCGAAGGCCAAGGATCTGCGTGTAGAAGTCAAGATTACGTTGTGGGTCAGACGCGATCGCCGTGACGTGATGAAGACCTACGATGGGTGTTCTCATTGCCCTTTCCTTTCGATAAAGGTCGCCTGTACAGGAGGGTATTCTCCGCATCTCCTTCTTGGGGTGAGATGCCCGCAGTCGGCATGATGTCATGGAGCGCAAACGTACCGACAACTTGCGCGCGGTGCGTAGCTTCCATAAGCAAATCCTCCTCCACTTTAGAGGAGAATGACAAGGATCGCCTCCTCCCTTCGGGGGTTCGCCGGCAATACTTCCAGGCCATCACTGAGCGCAACCGTCATCACACGCGCACCCTTAGGGGCGAACCGGCTCAGCGCGTCATATTTCACCCTGAACGGGATCCATGTACCAGAATCCTCTTAAAGGAGCGCGCAGAGCGCCCTCACGGAGGCCCGTCGAAGCCATGCAATGGACGCTGCGATTGCGCTTGCGGGCCGGCTGATCCATAATGTTTTGGATTCTACTTCAACGCTAACTTAGAGGGCGAAAATGATCAGAAAGATCTCGAGGCGTTCGGCGCTGGCAACCATGGCGGGCGTCGCTCCACTGGCGGCTAGCGCGAAATTGCGAGCGATGATGCGGTTAGCACAGACCCCGCGCTCAAAGAACCGCGTCGCGACAAGCGCGGAGCGCAATCTGGCCACCGGTCCGTTTCAGCCGACCTGGGAGTCGCTCAAGCAGTACAAGACACCGCCCTGGTTTCGTGACGCAAAATTTGGGATATGGGCGCACTGGACCGCGCAGTGCGTGCCGGAGCAGGGCGATTGGTATGCACGCAACATGTATATCCAGGGGTCGAAGCAGTACAAATATCACGTCGAACACTACGGACATCCGTCCAAGTTTGGGTTCAAGGATATTGACCACATCTGGACGGCCGCGAACTGGCAGCCCGAGTATCTGATGAACCTGTACGTAAAGGCGGGAGCCAAGTACTTTATGGCTCTTGCAAACCATCACGACAACTTCGATTGTTACGACTCGACCTATCAAAACTGGAACTCCACAAAGATCGGCCCGAAGCGCGACATCGTTGCCACCTGGGCGAAGCTGGCGCGCGGGCATGGGCTTCGGTTCGGGGCTAGCAACCACTCGTCGCACGCCTGGCACTGGTTCCAACCGGCGTTTGGCTACGACTTCGAAGGACCGCTGGCAGGGGTTCGCTACGACGGCTACACCAAAGCAAGTCAGGGTAAGGGTCTGTGGTGGGACGGGCTTGACCCGCAGGAGCTGTATGTAGGGCCATCAATGCAACTGCCCGACGGCCTTATGACCGAACAGGCGCAGCAAGATTGGCGTAAAGTACACGACGGCAAGTGGCACGAGGAAGTCCCGGATACCTATCCCGGATTCGCCAACGAATGGTTTTTGCGCACGCGAGAGCTTGTAGATAAATACGACCTGGACTTTCTTTACTTCGACGACACGGAGCTGCCGTTCGGGCAAACTGGCCTGGATGTAGTCGCTGATTTTTACAATCGAAATCTCAGCAAACGGCACGGAAAACTCGAAGCATGCGTCTTTGGAAAGGGATTCACGCCGGACCACATGGGCGCCGCGGTGCTCGACCTGGAGCGTGGACGGGCGAATGAAATCCAGGCCCTACCCTGGCAGACCGATACCTGCATCGGAGACTGGCATTACAACATCGAAACCTTCGAGAAGCATCGCTACAAGTCTGCGAAGACGGTCATTCAGATGCTCGCCGACATAGTGAGTAAGAACGGGAACCTCTGCTTGAACATCCCGCTGAAGGGTGATGGCACGATCGACTCGGACGAACTCAAGGTGCTCAACGAACTTGCGACCTGGTTTCCTGCCAATGGTGACGCAATTTACGGTACGAGACCGTTCAAAGTCTTCGGGGAAGGTCCGCCGGATGTCGTTTCGACCGGTAACTTCAACGAGGGTAAAGGTCGCCCTTACACCAGCCAGGACATTCGCTTTACGGTAAAAGACAGACATCTCTACGCGATCGTATTGGCTTGGCCCGAAGCGGGCTCAGCGGTAAACATCAAGACGCTGGCTCAGGGAGCGCCGGCATTTCCAGGCAAGGTAGCCAGGGTGGAATTGCTCGGTGGTGGCACGCTCAAGTTCGAACAGCATGCGGATGCGTTGAGCATCAAGCTGCCCGCGCAAAAGCCAAATGACCTTGCGCTGGCCTTAAAAATCATCCCTGAAAATGACCGGATACTACAGGCCGGCTAATTGCGGTCCGAGGAATGGGGACACATGCAGAGTTCAACCTTGCAGGGTGGAGTTACGAAAGGTAGGGCGGCCAGCGGTTCAGTATTTCCTATTGGAGAAATGCTGCCTTTTATTCTGGTTACGGCCATATTCTTTTTGTGGGGAATGTCGAATAATCTGACCGATATTCTCCAGCAGCAGTTCCGGAAATCGTTCGAGTTGAATGTGGTGCAGGCCCAGTTGGTTTCGGTGGCCGTCTTTCTGGCCTACGGGACTATGGCTATTCCTGCCGGTCTGTTCATGAAGAAGCTAGGATACAAATTCGGTATCCTTACCGGCCTGATCATCTTTTGCCTGGGGATTTTGCTGTTTTTACCTGCGGCGTTTCTTGGTCAGTACGCGCTGTTCCTGCTGGCCCTGTTTATCGCAGGATGTGGTCAATCGATCCTGGAAACGGCTTGCAATCCATTCATCGCCGAGTACGGACCGACAGGGACCTCGGAACGGCGGTTGAATTTCTCCCAGGCCTTCAATCCGCCGGGAACGATTTTCGGCGTCCTCGCTGGCACCTTATTCATTTTTTCCGGTGTGGAAAAGACTCCGGATCAGGTCACCGCCATGAAACTGGCTGGCACTTATACCGCCTATCTCCATTCGGAGACGATGCGGGTAGTGCCAACCTACATAGGCTTCTCGGTTGCCCTGATCGTGCTTACCGTACTTATCTGGCGCACCAGGTTTCCAAGTATGCGAAGCGAGCAGGATACCGGTGCGCAAACCGGTCTGAGCCTCTCTTTGTTTGCCAAGTATCCTCACCTCCTTTATGCCGTAGTGGCGCAGTTCTTCTACGTTGGAGCGCAGATTGCCACGTGGAGCAACTTCATTTTTTATATGAAGGCCTATACCACCCAGACTGAAAAGGCGTGTGGATACTTCCTGACTGCGAGCCTGGTTGCTCTGGCGCTCGGCAGGATCGTTTCGACATGGTTGATGCGATTCGTCGCAGCGACGTTCTTGCTGCGACTGTATGCCTTGATCAACATCGCGCTCGTGCTGTTCGCTGTGTTCCGCCCCGGAATGGCCGGGGGTATGGCCTTGCTGCTGACCAGCTTCTTCATGTCCATCATGTTCCCCACCATCTTTGCGCTGGGCGTCAAAGATCTAGGCCCCGATACCAAAGTTGGCGGCAGTCTGATTGTCACCACCATCATTGCAGGAGCAATCTTTCCTCTGTTGCTGGGCGTCGTTGCCCGCTCGACCGGGAGCCTCGCGCTGGGGTATCTGTTGCCCGTGGCGGGATACGTGGTGGTTGCCATCTATGGTTTCATCTCCGCGGGCGACGTCAAGCGGGGTGAAGTGGACTTCCCGCCCGGGGTTGGACCGCGGGAACCCGCGGCATCGCTGCCCTCTGACGCAGGCACCAACGTGCCGCCACCATCCGCATTGCTCACGTAAGCAAATTTTCCACGCTGGCTCTACTATGGAAGCGAACGCTTCTATCATTCATGGACCCTCAGACACCCGCCGTCCTCCCCGATGCTCTCGAGTACTCCGTCCCCGCGACGACCTTCTTCGCGCCGGCACGCATTAACCTGCTCGGCGAGCACACCGACTACACCGGCGGCTTCGTCCTCCCCATGGCCATCCATTTCGCCACTACGGCCACCATTTCCCCACGCGACAACGCTCAGTACAGCTTTGCCAGCGACCGCTTTTCCGACACCCTCGTCCTCGAACCCTCCGACCGTTCTGACGCCCGGCACTCCTGGAGCGACTACCCCGTCGGTGTGCTGCGAATGTTGCAGGCACGCGGCATTGAGCCTCCCGCCTTCGACCTCAAATTGGCCGGCAACGTGCCTCTGAACGCCGGGCTCAGTTCCTCCGCTTCGGTAGAAGTCGCAAGCGCAGTTGCCATGCTGGCCCATGCCGGCGTCGCACTCTCCGCCAAGGAGATCGCTCTACTCTGCCAGCGCGCGGAAAACGACTACGTTCATTCCCCCTGCGGCATCATGGACCAGTTCGTTGTCACCGCCGGTCACGCCGGCCACGCGATGCTGCTCGATACGCGAGCCCTCACTTACCACCTTCTGCCCCTCTTCCCAGGCACTCATATCGTCGTCGTCAACTCCATGGTCAAACACTCCATCGCCAATGGCGAATACGGCGTACGCCGGCGCCAGGTAGAGGAAGGGCAAGCGGCCATCCGCACTGCCTTTCCGCATATCGAAATGCTCCGCGACGCCAGCATGGCCGACCTCGAGGCCTGCCGATCCAGGATGTCGCCCGAGGCGTTCAAACGATGCCGCCACATCCTTACCGACAACGCCCGCGCACTGGAAGCCCGTGCCGTCATGACCGCTGGCGACACCTTCCGCTTCGGCCAGCTCCTGCTGGCCGCCCACGCCAGCCAGCGAGACGACTTTGAATGCAGTTGCGACGAGATCGACTTCCTCGTCGACACTGCAGCGACCCTCGAGGGCTGCTTTGGCGCGCGCATGACCGGAGGCGGTTTCGGTGGCTGCACGGTCAATCTCGTCAAAGACGAAAACGCCAGCGACTTCACAAAAACCCTAACGCAGCGCTACGCCGACCGCTTCCACATTGACGCGGACAGCTTCATCGCCGAACCCGTCGACGGCGCAATGCTGCGCAACGCCAAAGCTTTCGCGGAGGCCACAGGAGCCTGATGGATGACCTCTTCCGCACCGCCTCGCACCGTCGCTATCACGCCCTTCGCCGCGAGTGGGTCCTTGTCTCCCCGCATCGCACCCAGCGCCCCTGGCAGGGCCAAACCGAGGACACCGCCGCCCCTGTCGCCCTCGCCTACGATCCCACCTGCTATCTCTGCCCCGGTAACGCGCGCGCTGGCGGTGCGCAAACTCCGAAGTACACCAGCACCTACGTTTTTGAAAACGACTACGCAGCGCTGAAGCCCGACCTGCCCGCCGCCACCTTCGACCTAGAAAACGCGGGCCTGCTCCGCGCCGAAACCGAGCGCGGCGTTTGCCGCGTGCTCTGCTTCTCTCCGCGCCACGACCTCACGCTCGCCAAAATGGCCGTTCCGGACATTCGCCTCGTAGTCGACGAGTGGGCCGCGCAGACCGCCGAACTGGGCGCCATGCCCAACATCAACTACGTCCAGATCTTTGAAAACCGCGGTGCCATGATGGGCGCCAGCAACCCCCATCCCCACGGCCAGATCTGGGCAACTGAAACCATCCCCAACGAACCGATCGCAGAACTCGCCGCTCAGGACGCCTATCTCGCCAAGCAAGGCGTCTCCCTCCTCGACGCCTACCGCGACCTCGAACTCGCGCAGCAGGAGCGCGTTGTCGCCGAAAACGACGCCTGGGTCGCCCTAGTTCCCTTCTGGGCCGTCTGGCCCTTCGAAACGCTCGTCCTTCCCAAACGACACGTCGGCTCCATCACCGATCTCACCCCCGCCGAGCGTGACCTGTTCGCCGCCATGCTCAAGCAGGTCACCGCCGGCTACGATCACGTCTTCGACACCTCGTTCCCCTACTCCATGGGACTGCACGGCGCGCCGACCGACGGAGAAGAACATCCCTCCTGGCAGTTTCATGCTCATTTCTACCCGCCGCTCCTTCGCTCGGCTACAATCCGCAAATTCATGGTCGGCTTCGAACTGCTTGGCTCTCCGCAGCGCGACCTCACACCCGAGTTCGCCGCCGACGCCCTCCGCCGCGCCTTCGCAAAGTCTTAGCAACCAGTCTTCGCCCCAACCGTGAACTCCGCGCAAGAAGGAAACCGATGCTGCTCCAGACTCTCCGCGAAGAAGTTCTCGAAGCCAACCTCGAGCTCGTCCGCCGTGGCCTCGTCCTCTATACCTTCGGCAACGCCAGTGGCGTTGACCGCAAGCAGGGCCTGGTCGTCATCAAGCCCTCCGGAGTCGACTACGACCAGCTCAAACCCGAGCACATGGTAGTCACCGATCTCCACGGCAAGCTCGTCGAAGGCACGCTCCGACCCTCCTCCGACCTCGACACCCACACCCTCCTCTATCGCGAGTTCCCCACCATCGGCGCCGTTGTCCACACGCACTCCGAGTTCGCCACCAGCTTCGCCCAGGCCGGCATGTCCATCCCCGCCTTCGGCACCACTCACGCAGACTATTTTCACGGCCCGGTCCCCGTCACCGACCCCCTTTCCGACGACGCCATTGGTGGCCGTTATGTGCACGAGACCGGCCTAGCCATCGTCGCGCGATTCAAGAACGCAGCTGACCAACAGCCGCTTGACCCGCTGGCCACCCCCGCCTGTCTCGTCGCCGGCCATGCCCCGTTCGTCTGGGGGAAGAATGCTCACGACGCTGCCCACAACGCCGTGGTGCTCGAAGCCGTCGCACGCATGGCCTACCGCACGCTGGCCCTCAAGGCAGATGCCGCCTGCGTCTCCCAGGCCCTGCTCGACCGCCACTACTTCCGTAAGCACGGCAAAGACGCCACATACGGGCAGTAGCACGCGCAAATTAGTATTCAGCAAAAATTGCAGTGCGGTACTCTCGAAACATGGCTTCCACCAGGGCATCGACGCGCGGACGCTCCTCAACCAAGCGCACTGGTTCGACCTTCGCGACCCCCGCCGGCCACGCGCACACGCACTACTTCCATCGCGACGAGAGCTGGTTGCGCTTCAACGAGCGCGTTCTTGAAGAGGCAGCCGACCCCTCCAACCCTCTGCTCGAGCGCGTCAAATTCCTCGCGATCACCGCCAGCAATCTCGATGAGTTTCTGGAAATCCGCATCGCCGGCGAGTTGCAGCGCATGGAAGAGGAGTTCGGCCTCCCGCAGAGACCCGACGAAGGAGGCCTCACGCCCGATGAGCGTCTGCGCCGAATCCGCCAGCGCCTTAACAATTTCGCCCAGGCCCAGGATGCCTGCTGGAACAACCAGCTTCTCCCGGCCCTCAAGTCCGCAAAAATTCACCTCCGCAAATGGAAGCAGCTATCCGAAGAAGAGCGCCTCTTCGCCGCCCGCTTCTATCACGACCAGGTCGACCCGCTCCTCACCCCTGTCACCATCGACCCCTCCCACCCCTTCCCGCGCGTTCTCAACAAGGCGCTCTGCCTGGCCCTCCTGCTCCGCCACAAACGCAAGCCTGCCGGCGCGGCCCGCGCGGCCACCTCGCTCGGCGTCATTACCGTGCCGCGTTCCCTGCCGCGCCTCATCGCTCTGCCCGACCGGGCAGGTCACCGCGACTTCCTCTTCCTCGACGAGCTCATCGAGGCCCATGCCGACCGCATGTTCCGCGGCTACGAAGTTCTCAGCCGCAGCGCCTTCCGCGTCACTCGCAACAGCAATCTCTACATGCAGGAAGAAGAAAGCCGTTCCGTACTTGAGAGTGTCCGCTCCGAACTGCACAACCGCCGCAAGGGCGACGCCGTCCGCCTGCAGATCGACGCCAACGCCGCCGACGAGGTTGTCGAGCGCCTCCAGACCAACTTCGAGCTCGAACCGTGGCAGGTCTTCCGCACCACCGCGCCCGTCAACCTCTCCCGCCTCATGAACCTCTACGAACAGATCGATCAGCCCGAGCTCAAGTTTCCCGAGTTCGCCGGCCGCCCCTACAAGCCGCACGGCAAAGCTCAAGACATCTTCGAGGACCTCCGCCAGCGCGACATCCTGCTCCACCACCCCTTCGACCACTACGACATCGTCGAAAGCTTCATCGAGGCCGGCGCCACCGACCCTCTCGTCGTCTCCATGAAGCAGACGCTCTACCGCACCAGCGCCGACTCCCCCATGTTCCGTGCCCTTACCGAGGCCGCCCAAAGCAAGGACGTCACCGTGGTCGTCGAGCTCATGGCCCGCTTCGACGAAGCATCCAACATCCGCTGGGCGCGCGAACTGGAAGACGCAGGCGTACAGGTCTTCCACGGCATCTTCGGCCTCAAAACCCACTGCAAGCTCGCGCTCCTGGTCCGCCGCGACGCCGACGGCACCATGCGCCGCTACGCCCACCTGGGCACCGGCAACTACAATCCCGTGACCGCCCGTTTCTACACGGACCTCAGCCTGCTCACTGCCAACCCCGAGATCACCGAAGCCGTTCAGCGCGTCTTCCGCTATCTCACTGCGGGCTGGCAATCGGACCCCGGCGCTTACCGCCCACTCCAGGTCGCGCCCGTCACCCTCGCCAAAGACGTCCTCCAACTCATCGACCGCGAAGCCAAAAACGCTCGCGCCGGCAAACCTGCACGCATCGTTGCTAAGATGAACGCGCTGCTCGATCAGCGCACCATCGATGCCCTCTACGCTGCCTCGAATGCCGGTGTCGAAATCGATCTCATTATCCGTGGCATGTGCGCCCTCCGCCCTGGCGTACCAGGTTTCAGCGAGCGCATCCGCGTCCGTTCCATCGTCGGTCGCTTTCTCGAGCACACCCGCATCTTCTGGTTCGCCAACGCAGGCGCCGACGAGGTCTTCGCCGGCAGCGCCGACTGGATGTCACGCAATCTATACGATCGCTGCGAAGTCGTCTTCCCCATCACCGACCCCGTGCTCAGCCAACGCCTCCGCGAAGACATCCTCCCTGCCTATCTGCGCGACGACCGCAAGGCCCGCATCCTCCTGCCCGACGGAGACTACGTTCGGCCTGACTTCGAAGCTCCCGGCTTCAGCGTCCAGCAGTGGCTCATGGATCAGGCCGCCCCACCCATCACAAGGTCCAAGCCACCAGTATCCTCCCCAGCAAAGCCGCCCGCCCGGCGAAAATCTTCGTAAGCCGAAGACCGTAAGCGAAACATCTGCTACGGCCATCCCTTTCGTTTGTCGTTCCCGCACGGAATCTGCGCTTGCAGTTGCCCTGCGTTTGAAGTGGCCGTTGCCTGTTCTTGCAGAGGCTTACGAGCTAATGCCCGGAAACCTCGCGCAACAGCCCCGCGTACCGCTCGGTAATCGCGCTCCGATGATAGCTCGCAATCCGCTCCCGATCCGGTGAATACGCAGGAGGTCGCGCCTCACCATCCGTGCTCAGCACACTCTCCAGCAGAGACCGCATAGCCGCCACATCCCTGCTATCGGCCCACACCCCGGCCTTCGTCTCATCCAGCAACTTGCGTATGTCGCCATCCGGATGGATAGCCGCGAAGATCGGCTTGCCTCCCCCCAGGTAGTCATAGAACTTTGCCGACACGTTGATGCGGTCGTGCGAAATCAGCAGCAGATAATCCGTATCCGCAATCGATCGCAACGCCTCCGCTTGTGGCACAAAACCCTTCAACTCCACCGTGCCTCCCATGCGCAGCAGCGCATCGCGGTAGGCGTCCGTCTCGATGTGGCCGATGAACCGCAGATGCAGGCGCGCCCGCAGGTCCTCCGGCAGACCCAGCACCGCTTCGATCAGCAACGCCGGATCGGTCGACCCATACACCGACCCTATGAAGGTGAGCACAACCTTCGACGCGTCCTTCGCCTCGCTCACCGCAGGCACTGTTGCTGCCGCAGGCATCGTATCGAACCCGTTGGCAATATAGCGAAACTTCGCAGGGTCTTCGCTGGGGTAACGGCCCATCATCTCAAGCCGGGCCGCGTCCGTGACTGCCACCACCGTGGTCGCGTTCCGAACGCACTCTTCTTCCGCGTCATGGGCGACGGCGTGCGCCTTCTCGTTGTTGTTGAAGCTCACCAGGTTGATCGTCGTCGTAAGCCATTCGTCGCGGAAGTCGATAACGATAGGGAGCTTCGGAAACGTCTCCCGCAGCTTGCGCACCAGGTACACCGAAGAGTACGGAGGGACTGTGATCAGCACCACATCGATCTTGCGCTCGCGCACAATTTTCCGCGCCGCCGGGACTGCAAACGGAAGCCACCCCACCTGCGGATCCGGCAGCAGCAGGTTGCCCAGAAACTTCGCCACCGGATTGCGCTCGCCGTTTGAGGAACCCTCGGTCGAAGGCAAATGGTTCCGAGTTCCCGAAACCAGCTTCTTGATCAACTTTCGCTGTGCAAACGGCAGGTCCAGCGTCCAGGATCGATGCACCGTCACCTCGGCCGGAACTTGCTTCAGCAGCGACAGGTCCTTGCCCACCGCCGGCGCGTTACGCGCCGTCAGCACATCTACGCGCATTCCATTCTGCGGAAGGTATTTGGCTAGACTCACCGCGCGCAGTACACCCACGCCACCGGCAGGAGGAAACGAAAAAGAAATCAGAAGAACGTTCAAAGCAGACTTGCTCCCCCTTCGATATTGGCACAATTTCCTTGCTCGCTGCCTCTAACCGCGCTGCCGCTCCCTGCCACTTTCGGTCGATGGCGAAACTTTCCAATCGCGTCACCCATTCCTGCCATAAACTACTGATATAACTTTACGGGTTGGATGTTCATGGGATTTTTCTTCACATTGATCTTTGTGTTCATGGCGTACTACAGCCCCCAGGCTGTGCTCGGCGACATTGCGCAATATCACATCGAGGTACTGGTCGCCGCCGTGACTTTCGTCATGTGCCTCTTCTCGGCCAGTGGCTCCGGAGTCTCACGCCTTCCCCAGACCTACGCCATCATCGGTCTTGTCGTTTCCGTGGCGCTTTCCCTTCTTCTGGTCTGGCCGGGCTCCATTCCCACGAACCTGATGGAATTCATTCCCAACGTGATGGTGTTCTTCTTCATCGTCTGGAGCTTCAAAACCAAGCGGCAACTCCAGTGTCTGGTCCTGATTCTTCTCAGTGCCGCACTCTTCACCATCTATAAGGGCTACAGCGCACAGCTGGCGCTCGAGTACCGCAGCCTGTACGTCCTCATGATGCGCAACGACGATCTGGTCTGGTTCTTCCGAATCCGCGGGCTGACCTTCCTGAACGACCCCAACGATCTCGCGCAGTTCCTTGTAACCATGGTTCCAATGTCGTTCTTTCTCTGGAAAAAAGGCAACGCCCTCCGGAATCTGCTGTTTGTCTATCTTCCCTGCGCCGGCCTGGTCTTTGGCATGTTCCTCACCCATTCCCGCGGCGGCATGGTCGCCTTGATGGTCGTAGTCATCATGGCCGGGCGAAAAAAGATCGGCGTCCTTCCTTCCATCATCGGCGGCGGAGCCGTCTTTGCCGGTCTGGTCGCCTCTGGCTTCTCCGGCGGCCGGGAAGTGGGCGCGGGCGACGACCGAATGGCCGCCTGGTCTACTGGCCTCACCCTTATCCGGACCCATCCGGTCTTCGGCGTCGGCTTCAAACGCTTTACCGAGTACTACGAGATCACCGCCCACAACACGATCGTCGTCACCGCCGCCGAACTCGGTCTCGTCGGCCTGTTCTTCTGGCTGCTCTTTACCGTGACATCGGTTCGCGATCTGGTTCAGATCGTCTCTGCCCCGAAGCCCCTGATCAACGAAGATGCAGCCCCCGAGCCGGCCTCGTTTCGCAGGCACCTAAAGCCAGCCCGCCAGGCACTGGCCAGCCTATCGTTCTCGAACGCCAGCCTGGCCACCGCAAATGGAGCGCGGCTTCCCCTGCATCGCGTTGCGCGCACGGCCAGCCCGTCCGTGGTCTCCGTTGCCGCCACACCTGCTGTCCAGCCCGGCGGCAGCACCGCAGCGACATACCTGCCCAGCTATATGACCGAAGCATTGCCGGACATCGCCAAACAACAGGCGGAAGTGCGGCGTCTCGCCAACGTAATGCTGTGCGCTTTCTCGGGCTTCCTCGCGGCTTCCTGGTTCCTTTCCCGCCCCTACACCATGAGCCTGTTCGTCAACGCCGGTATCGGCGCGGTCATCCTCAGAATGGCGCGCGAGAGTGGCATCGAGGTCGAGCCCATGCCCCTGCCCCGAGCGGCAAAGATCGCCGCGTTTGCCACGGTCGGGCTCATCCTAGGCGTATACATCTTCCTTCGCCTCGACCACTTGTTACCGAAGTAGCTCGCAGGTAACCAAGCGATCCTCTTAAGTAACCCTCATTCCACTCGGAAGTAACCACCGTTCGCGAAGCGGTGCGCCTGGTCCGTTCCCGTTCCAAAGCGCCTCTCACGGGCAGACCGGCCCTGAACCTACGCCCAAAGATGGGCCTCAAATCCGCTCCACCGCAACGGCACACCCCCCAAATCCCCCCTAAAACCCAAGTGCAACCCCCTATTCCCAAGATAGGACAATCGCGGGCACAGCCTCCTCGAAGCCGAAAACCTGTGTGCGGGCATACCACACCCCTGGGGTCGTAACTCCATTATTTGGTGCATTTCCGCCCACCATCGGTTCGGTCGCTTGACCCGATTGTGGTACTGCGGAACCCCATTGGGGTTCCCTACTCTGAAGGGGGCGTCCTTCCTCAACACGCTGGAGGCGGACAGCCGAAAACAGAACACTCGCAGGAAAGGTTCTACAAATATGCGCTCCAAGTTGAAGCTCGCTGGTTCGTCCTTTTTCGCAATCCTCACCTTCGGCTCGGTCCTGCAGGCGCAAAGGGTCACCATCAGCCCCGGTTACCTTGATCTTGCCGCGGGCAGCTCCGTCCAGTACAAAGCGGTTGTGACGGGCCTTACCAACACGGCTGTTACCTGGTCGGTCAGCAACCTTAATCTGCAAAATGGCAGCATCAGCCCCAGCGGGCTGTACAGGGCTCCGACCACCATCCCCAAAAATTCGATCCTCATCACGGCAGTCGCCTCAGACCATCGCACCAGCAACTCCGTTTACGTCAACATCGCCCCGGTGGGTCCAACTATTACGTCAGCGTCTCCGACCAGTCTTCCCGTCGGCAACTACACCACCGTTGTGCGAGGTACCTTTGTTGCCGGCACCAAGATCTGGGCCAAGGGTGTAGCGGTCGCCGCAACCTCGATTAACGCCACATTTATTCTCGTAAGCGCCTACCAGCCTGTTGCAGGCACATTTGCGTTTCAGGCGTCGTCTCCTGGAACCCTGCTCGGCCCGCCAATTCTGCTGACCTTCACGAGCGGCGCGCCGCCACCGCCTCCCGTTACGCAGACCATTGCACCCTCCGCCGCAAGCCTCATCTTCGGCGGCAGCCTTCAGTTCAGTGCGCCAGGCGCAACGTCCTGGAGAGCCTCGGCAGGCTCCATATCAGCAAACGGCCTGTATGTCGCGCCTTCTGCGCAAGCCGGAGTCACAACCGCGACCATTACCGCGACAGGCCCCAACGGCTCGGCAACCGCCACCGTCACCCTGTTTGCCTCACCGGTTCAGACCATCGTGCCCTCCGCCGTGGCCCTCAAGCTAGGTGGCAACCAGCAGTTCGTTTCGGCCTCTGCTACCGCCTGGTCCGCCGCGAACGGAACCATCACATCCGCCGGCCTCTACACCGCACCCAACTCACTGCCCGCGGGCGGTCTGGACACGGTCACCGCAACCGGCCCCAATGGCTCTGCGACTGCAACCGTCACTCTCACCGCAAACCAGCAAACCATCTCGCCTTCCGTTGTCTCGGTCAATTTGAGCGCGACGCAGCAGTTCACCTCGCTCAACGCCACCACCTGGACCTCCACGTACGGCACCGTCACTTCCACCGGCCTGTACAGTGCGCCGGCCTCGCTTCCCGCTGGCGGACAGGATACCGTCGTCGCCACCGGTCCGGGCGGGAGCGCAACGGCTCAGATCACCCTCCTCAATCCCCAACCAGCGCAGCCACCCGTGATTACGTCGGTGTCAAACTCTCAGCTTCCGCAAGGCGTCTGCAGCACAATCGTCTCCGGGACCGGTCTCGCGGCGCAGACAAAAGCTCAGTTGAACGGAGTCGCGTTCGCGTCCACCTTCAGTAACAACGCGCTTCGGGTGACCGGCTTCTGCGGTCAGCCCGGCCCCGCAAACCTCACGGTCAGCAACGGCGGCTCCATATCGGCTCCGTATCCGGTGCAGGTCGGCATGGCGAATCCTCTCGTCACCGCCGCCGCCGCACGACGCTTTCTGGAGCAAGGGGCCTTCGGTCCTACGCCGTCCGAAGCTGACCACGTTCAGACCGTCGGCTTCCAGCCCTGGCTCGCCGAGCAGTTTGCCCTGCCCCAGGTCTCCAACTACTCGCTCATCACGGCGTCTCAGGGGCTGATGCCCGCTCACTTCCTCACCATGGCCGTCAACAACCCGGACCAGCTGCGCCAGCGCGTCGGCTTCGCCCTCGGCGAGATCTTCGTGACCTCTTTGCAGAAGCTCATCTGGAACGCCAACATGATCCCCTACCAGAACATGCTGCTCGCGGACTCCTTCGGCAACTTCCGCCAGATCATGGAAGACGTCACCTTAAGCCCTGCCATGGGTCGCTACCTCGACATGGCCAACAACGGCAAGGCCAACTCCACCATCAACGCCGTAGCGAACGAGAACTATGCTCGCGAGCTGATGCAGTTGTTCACCCTCGGCACCGACATGCTCAATCCGGACGGCTCCGTGCAACTGGATGCCAACAACCTGCCCGTCCCCACCTACTCGCAATTCACGATCACCGAGTTTGCCCGCGTCTACACAGGTTGGACCTACGCGCCCCTTCCCGGCGCGCAGCTCCTCTGGGGTCAGGGAACCTATTCGTACACCGGCAACCTCGTAACCTTCAACAGTCAGCATGACTTCGGCGCCAAGCTCCTGCTGAACGGCTACACGTCCCCCGCCGGCGCCACACCCCAGCAGGATCTGGACAACGCGCTCGACAACATCTTCAACCATCCGAATGTCGGCCCATTTTTCGGCCGCCAGTTGATTCAAAAACTCGTCAAGAGCAATCCCAGCCCCGCGTACATCGCGCGCGTAGCCGGGGCCTTCAACGACAACGGTCAGGGCGTCCGCGGAGACATGCAGGCCACCATCGCTGCCGTCCTGCTCGACCCGGAAGCCCGCGCCAACGATCAGGGTGGACAGGAACAGGCAACCGACGGTCACTTCCAGGAGCCCGCACTCTTCCTGCCCGGCATGGTGCGCGCTTTCGGCGGCCAGATGAACGACCAGAACTACTACCCGAATGAGCTGGCGTCCCTTGGTCAAGACCTGTTCAATTCCCCCAGCGTCTTCAACTACTACGCACCCACGTATCGCCTGCCCGGCACCTCGACAACCGGCGGAGAGTTCCAGATCGATAGCCCCAACCAGGCCGTCATCCGTGCCAATATCGTTTCCAATCTGTTCGGGCAATTCAGCAACCCCATCCAGAGCTACGGGCCGGGAACCACGGTGGACATTTCGCCCTTCGTCCTCCTTGGCTCTACGCCCGCCGCCCTGGTCGACGCGCTCGACTTCACCCTCACTCACGGCACCATGCCCGCACTCATGAAGTCGGCCATCGTCAGCGCAGTCAACAACGACACCCGCGGCGATCTGCACCGCGCAGAGACGGCCTGCTACCTCATCCTTTCGTCCAGCTTCTACAACGTCTGGCACTAGACCTCGGCTGATTCCAACCATCACTTCCGTACATAAATCCAGGAGATCGAAATGCACATCCGTTCAAGACGCCAGTTCCTCAAGAGCACAGTAAAGTCCGTCACCGCCCTCAGCGCCATGGGAGCCATGGCGAAGTTTGGTGAGATCAGCGCCTTCGCCAGCCCCGCCGGCCCCGGCTACCAGGCCCTTGTCTGCATCTATCTCGCCGGCGGCAATGACGGCCACAACACCGTCATACCCATCGCCACCGCTCAGCAGAACTACTCGCTCTATCAGCAGAACCGCCCGAACCTCGCCCTCTCACAAGGATCCCTCCTGCCTATCTCGGACGGTGCGGACACCTACGGCCTGCATCCCAGCCTGCCGGAAATCCAGGCCCTCTACAGCCAGGGCAAGGCGGCCGTTCTGGCCAACGTCGGCAACCTTGTTCAGCCCCTCAACCGCACCGCGTACCTTACCGCCAACAGCGCCATCATGCCCAATGCCCTCTTCTCTCACTCCGACCAGAGCAGCCAGTGGCAGAGCGCCATTCCCAACGGCATCGCCTCCACCGGATGGGGCGGCCGCATGGCGGACCAGCTTCTTTCGCAGAACTCCGGCGCCGTCTTCCCACCCATCGTGACCACGACAAGCTGCGGCCTCTTCTGCTCCGGCCAGCAGAGCGCCGCCGCCACCGTTCCACCGGGCGGCATGGCTTCGCTGAACGCCGTTCAGAACGCCCCCGCCACCGCCGCCGGCATGCAGCAACTGCTTACCTTCGACGACGGCCTGCAGCTCGTTCAGGCCAGCAACAGCAACATCAGCCGCGGCAATGCCTACGCCAACACGCTTACCGGGCTACTTGCAAACGTCAAACTCACGACGACGTTTCCCGCCGGCAACCCGCTCGCCGCTCAGCTACAGACCGTCGCTCGCATCATGTCGGTCCGCGGCCAGCTTGGCCTCACCCGCCAGATTTTCTTCTGCCAGCTGGGCGGGTTCGATACCCACAGCGGCCAGTCTCAGATCCAGCCCCAACTCCTGGTCCAACTCAGTCAGGCCGTCGGTGCCTTCTACCAGGCTACCGTCGCTCTGGGAATCGACCAGCAGGTCACAACCTTCACCGCCTCCGAGTTCGGTCGCACCCTCACGCCCAGCGGCGTGGACGGTTCCGACCACGCATGGGGGAACCATCACTTCATCATCGGCGGTAGCGTGCAAGGCAACCAGATCTACGGCAACTTCCCTCTGCTCTCCACCGGCGGCAGCCAGGATGCCAACAACCGCGGCACCCTTATCCCCACCACCGCCGTCGCCCAGTACGGCGCTACGCTCGCCACGTGGTTCGGAGTCAACTCCGCCAATCTCCCCGCCATTTTCCCCAACATCAGCAACTTCCAGAACCCCACCCTCACCTTCCTCGGCTAGACAACATATACAGGGACGTTCCAACCGTGCGGAGCCGCTCACAACGAGCGACTCCGCACCTGTTTTTGCGTCGCTTTTTCCTATGCCATGCCCACCTGCGCTTCCTTTTCAGTTGTCTGTTCCTCTCGGCGAACACTTGCTCCCTGGCCAACGTTGCAGGAACCACGTGCACTTCCACTACTGCCGCCACGCCTCCACCGGATCGGCATGGAACCGCAGACGCTCGCCCTGCGTATCACCTCCGAACCCTGCTACCGGAGGCCTGCTTCGTGTCCACATCGCGCAAAAACCGCAAGAAACTTTGGATCGGCCTCAGCATCGGCCTGGTCCTTATCGTCGCGCTGTCCATCACCGCAGTCAAAGCCATCGGCGGCCCCACCAAAATCGAAGCTTCGCAGCTGGCCAAAGTCGAGAACGGCGATATCGCCCGCTCCGTGGTCGCCACCGGCAAGGTCCAGCCCATCACCAAGGTCGAAGTCAAATCCAAAGCCAGCGGCATCGTCACCCGCCTGGACACCGACATCAACGCCACGGTCCATCGGGGCCAGATTCTGGCGCAATTGGACCAGCAGGAAATTCTTGATCAGGTCGCCGCCCAGAAAGCCCAGCTTCAGGCCGCCGAAGCCAACGCCCACGCCGCCATCGCGGCCATCGAAAACGACAAGGTGTCCGCTTCCGCCCCGGACCTCCCTATGTTCAAGAGTGCCTACGACCGCGCCCAGCATATGTCAGACGCAGGCATCGTCTCACGCCAGGCCCTCGAAGACTCACAGCAGAAGTACCTGGCTGCCGCAAACGCCCGCGACCGCGCCACTGCCCAGATTGCCGTCGATACGGCAAAGCTCCACCAGGCTCAGGCTCAGGTCCTGCAGTCGCGCGCTTCGCTCAAGCAGCTTGAAGAGCAGCTCTCCTACACCACCATCACCGCGCCCATGGACGCCACCGTGCTCTCCCGCGACGTCGAAGTCGGCAACGCCGTCAGCTCCATTCTCGTCCTCGGTTCCACCGCCACCCTCGTCATGACCCTCGGCGACACCCACCAGGTCTACGTGCAAGGCAAGGTCGACGAATCCGACATCGGCAAGGTCTACCTCGGCCAGGCCGCGCGCATCAAGGTCCAGAGCTTTCGCGACAAGACCTTCTCCGGCGTCGTCACCAAAATCGCCCCGCTCGGCGTCGAGAAGGACAACGTCACCACCTTCGAGTGCCGCGTCTCCATCGACAACCCCGGCGGCGAACTCAAAGCCAACATGACCGCCAATGCGGAAATCGTTCTTGAAGAGCACAAGCACGTCCTGACCATCCCCGAGCAGGCGGTAATATTCGACAAGGACCGCAACGCCAGCGTCCAGGTCCCCGACGACAAGGGCAAAGACGGCCGCCGTGCCGTCACCATCCGCGCCGGCCTGTCCAACGGCAGCCGCACCGAAGTCCTCTCCGGCCTCAAAGCCGGCGACACAGTTATCCTGCAGCAATAGCTTTCTGCGTTAGCCTTTCCAGTTGTCATCCCCCAAAGGGGATCTGCGTTAGCAGCCTCTGCACTCCAAGGAGCCGTACATGATCCGCATCCTCACCACCGCCCTCCTGCTTGCCACAGCCAGCGCAGCCTTTGCCGACGGCAACTTCGAGCGCAACCTCACCGTCAACGGCCAGCCCGACCTGTACGTCGCAACCGGTTCCGGACATATCCGCATCACTCCCGGCAGCGACTCGCAGCTGCATATTCGAGGCCACCTCAGTGCCGGTTGGGGAGGAGGCCATGACGTCGACGAGCGCATCCGACAGATCATCGCGAACCCGCCCATCCGCCAGGAAGGCAACACCATCCGCATCGGCGAAAATAACGACCGCGAGCTCTTCAACCACATCAGCATCGACTACGACATCTCCACTCCCACTTCCACCGCCCTCAATCTGCGCTCCGGCTCGGGCGACCTCGATATCGACCACGTGGGCCGCTTCCTCGCTGCCTCATCCGGCTCTGGCTCCGTCCGCGCCCGCGGCATTCATGGCCCTGCGGACCTCCACTCCGGCTCCGGCGACATTGAACTTCAGCAAGACTCCGCCGGCGAAGTCAAAGCGCAGACCGGCTCCGGCTCCATCCGCATCAACGGCCTCAACGGCGCCCTCACGGCCCGCACCGGCTCAGGAGACGTCGAAGCCAACGGCCGCCTCAACGGCCCTGCACGCCTCGCCAGCGGCTCCGGCTCTGTCCGCCTCAACCTCACCCCCGACGCCCACTTTGAACTCGAGGCCTCCACCGGCTCCGGTTCCATCAAAGTCAACTACCCCAACGCCCCGCAGCAGGGCGACGACCGCCGGCACCACCTCACCGGCGCGGTCAACGGCGGCGGCCCCGTCCTCGAAGCCCGCACCGGCTCCGGCGACATCGAAATCAACAGCAGCTATCACACCAACTAGAAGCTGTTCAGAACGCTCATCCGGCGCAGAAAGCCAATCCCGCTGCCGCCTTCTTGTGTGTCATTCCCCAAGGGAATCCGCGCTTTCGCGCTGCAGACGCGCGCTACCGTCCCTGTGCCAACGCCTCAGGTGCGCTCCGCTCGAAGACGCGCACGCTGAAGCCGAGCATCCCCTTTTCGCGCTGAAGGCGCGAGCTACCATCCCTGTGCCAACGCCTCAGGTGCGCTCCGCTCGAAGACGAGCGCCGAAGCCGAGCATCCCCTTTTCGCGCTGAAGGCGCGAGCTATCCTAGCCTGGGGCGAAGCCCCAGGTAAACCACGTCAAACCACGGGCGGGCTGAAGGCCCGTGCTAAAAGCCGGCTAACCCACGAACCCCCGCACCCTGCAGAACCCACAACGCCGTTACCCACTACCCCGCGTCATAGCCCAGATTCGGTCCCAGCCATCGCTCCACCTCGCCCACGGCCATGTCCTTACGCGCCGCATAGTCATCCACCTGGTCGCGCCCAATCTTTCCCAGGCTGAAGTACCGCGCTTCCGGATGCGCAAAATACAATCCACTCACGCTGGATCCCGGCCACATCGCAAACGACTCCGTCAACCGTATCCCCGTCTTGGCCTCAACATCCAGCAACCGCCAGATCGTCCCCTTCTCCGTATGGTCGGGGCAGGCAGGATACCCCGGTGCGGGCCGAATCCCGCGATACTTCTCCTCAATCAACTCCGCCGGCGTCAGTCCCTCGGTGCACCCATAGCCCCACTGGTCGCGGACGACCTTATGCAAACACTCCGCAAAAGCTTCTGCCAGGCGGTCCGCCAACGCCTCCGCCATGATGGCGTTATAGTCGTCATGCTGCGCCCGAAACCCATCGCACAACGCCCTCAGCCCCATACCCGTCGTAACCGCAAACGCCCCAAGATGATCGCTCAGCCCGGCATCCTTCGGCGCGATGAAGTCCGCCAGCGAGCGGCAGGGCTCGCTGCCTTCCCGGTCTGACTGCTGTCGCAGAAAATGAAACCGCTCCCGCACCGAGCCGCCATCCGCAACCAGCGCAACATCGTCGCCCTCAGCGCAAGCCGGAAACAGCCCATACACACCGCGCGCCGTAATCAGCCTCTCCACAATGATCCTGTCGAGCAGCGCCTTGCCGTCCTCGAAAATCTGCCGCGCCTGCTCCCCGTATCCCTCATGCTCCAGAATCCGCGGATAGATTCCCTTCAACCCCCAGGCATGAAAAAACGGCGACCAGTCGATGTACTCCCGCAACGTGTGCAGCGGAAAATCCTCCAGTACCCGCACGCCGGTAAGCTCCGGCTGCGCTACATCCTCCGCGCGCCACACGATCGGCGTTCGCCGCTCCCGCGCGGCTACAAGCGGCACCAGCTTGGCCTTCGGAGCAGCGTGCGCCTTTCGTAACCCGTCATATTCCGCGCGATGCCGCGCCACAAACTCCGGCTTGCCATCATCGCTTAACAGGCTCGTAGTCACCGGGACCGCCCGGCTCGCGTCCAGGATATGCACCACCGGCTGGCTGTAGTGCGGCGCAATCTTGACCGCCGTATGCATCCGGCTGGTCGTCGCCCCTCCTATCAAGAGCGGCACCGTAAACCCCTGCCTCTCCATCTCCTTGGCCACATGCACCATCTCGTCGAGCGAGGGCGTAATCAACCCGCTCAGCCCGATCAGGTCAGCCCGTTCCGTCTTGGCCCGCTCGAGAATCTTCTCCGCCGAAACCATCACCCCCATGTCGATGACTTCGTAGTTATTGCACGCCAGCACCACCCCCACGATGTTCTTGCCGATGTCATGCACATCGCCCTTCACCGTCGCGAGCACGATCTTCCCCTGCGCCTTCACGACCTCGCCCGCCGCCTCCATCGCTGCCTTTTCTGCCTCCATGTAAGGAGTCAGGTGTGCCACAGCCTTCTTCATCACCCGCGCCGACTTCACCACCTGGGGCAGAAACATCTTGCCTGCCCCGAACAGGTCGCCCACCACGCTCATTCCCGCCATCAGCGGCCCTTCAATCACCAGCAGCGGACGCCCCAGCTTCACCCGCGCCTCTTCCGCATCCATCTCGATGTAAGCGTCGATGCCCTTTACCAGCGCATGCGAAAGTCGCTCCTCCACCGTCCCGTTACGCCACTCCTCGGCCTTCTTCTCGCTCGCAGCCGAACCCACACCCTTCAACGTTTCGCCATGGTCGACCAGCCGCTCAGTCGCGTCCGGGCGACGATTCAGGAGCACATCCTCGACCAGCACCTTCAGCTCCGGCTCAATCTCCTCATAGACCTCGAGCATCCCGGCGTTGACGATCCCCATGTCCATACCCGCCCCAATCGCGTGGTACAGAAACGCCGAATGCATCGCCTCCCGAACCTTGTTGTTGCCGCGAAAGCTGAACGAAATATTCGACACTCCGCCCGACACCTTCGCATGCGGCAGGTTCGCCTTGATCCACCGCGTCGCCTCGATGAAATCCACCGCGTAGTTGTTGTGCTCCTCCATCCCCGTCGCAACGGTCAGAATATTCGGGTCGAAGATAATGTCTTCCGGCGGAAACCCAACCTCATCCACCAGCAGCGTGTACGCCCGCTGACAGATCCGAATCTTCTCGGCAAAAGTCGCCGCCTGCCCGTTCTCATCAAACGCCATCACCACCACGGCGGCCCCGTACTTCAGCACCTTCGCCGCGTTGCGCCGAAACACCTCCTCGCCTTCCTTCAGTGAGATCGAGTTCACGATTCCCTTGCCCTGAAGGCACTTCAGCCCCGCCTCGATCACCTCCCACTTCGACGAGTCCACCATGAACGGAACCTTCGCCACCTCCGGTTCGCTCGCCAGCAGCTGCAGGTAGCGCGTCATCGCGGCGACGCCGTCGATCATCCCCTCGTCCATGCAGATGTCCAGCACATTCGCGCCGTTATCCACCTGCTGCCGGGCCACACTCACGGCCTCTTCGTACTTGCCTTCCTTGACCAGCCTCGCAAACTTAGGCGACCCTGCCACATTCGTCCGTTCGCCAATCAGGATGTACACGCCCCGCTGCTGCGTAAACGGCTGCGACCCCGACAATCGCAGAGGCTTGGGGTGTTCCCCGTTCTCGTCATTCCCGAAGTGAATCTGCGTTTCGCTCATGCCCCCACCACCACCCGCAGCGTCCGCGGAGCCACACCCTCCACCGCCTTTGCAATCGCCGCAACATGCTCCGGCGTATTCCCGCAACATCCACCCGCAATATTGATCAGCCCATCCTTCGCGAACCCGCCCAGGTACCGCGCCATGTCGTCCGGCCCCAGATCGAATCCAGTGGCAGCCAGCGGGTTCGGCAAACCCGCATTCGGATAGCAGGAGATCGCTACGTCCGCCTTCTCCGACAACTCCTCCAAAAATGGATACATCAGGTCCGGCCCGAGCGAGCAGTTCAGACCCACCGATAGCGGCTTCACATGTTTCACCGCATTCCAGAAAGCCTCCGTCGTCTGCGCCGAAATCAGCGTCTCGCCACCCCGTCCCACGGCCGCCGAAATCATCACCGGCAACTGTATGCCGTCTTCGTCGAAGACCTCCCGAATCGCGACCAGCGCCGCCTTCGCATTGAGCGAATCAAAGATCGTCTCCACCAGCAGCAAATCGCTTCCCCCGGCGATCAGCGCCCGTACCTGCTGCGCATACGCCGTCTTCACCTGGTCGAACGTGACCACCCGAAACCCCGCGTCATCCGCATCCGGCGAGTTCGAAAGCGACACCGTCAGCGGCCCAATCGCCCCCGCCACAAACCGTTGCCGGCCCGTCTCATTCCCCACACGATCAGCCCACTCCCTGCACTGCCGCGCCGACTGCTCATTGATCTCCCACGCCAGGCCCTCCAACATCGGGTCATCGATAATCTTCTGATAAAACTCCGGATCCTTTCGCCCCCCGTGCTCGCGTGGATCGTCCACAAAAAATTCGCTCTGCGTAATGCTGGTCGCGCCAAACGTATTCGTCTCGATAATGTCCGCGCCGGCCTCCAGAAACCGCCGGTGAATATCGCAGATCATCTTCGGCTGGGTCAGCGAAAACAGGTCTCCATTGTTCAGCAGGTCCTTGCCCGCGTCTGCGAACCGCTTCCCGCGAATATCCGCTTCCGCCATGCCGTACGTGCGGATCGTCGTCCCCATCGCCCCGTCGATCACGGCAATCCGCTTGTCCAGAATCGCTTCCAGCGCATGTCTCTCAGCCCTGCCCAGTAACCCAGCCATCGCATCTCTCCACACGCGGCCTGCTCACGCGCCCATCGCAACACGGCGAGCCCCCCAGGGCTCGCCGCAGACGCTCCTAATATCTATTGCCTAATCTCTATTCTCTGTTCTTAGGCGAGCACATCGGCAAGATCGTCCGAGCCCCGGGCATCCAGCGGCATAGCCGGCAGAATGCCCACCAGCATGTCTTCTTTTCGCATCACCAGGTTCGTCGCGTTCAAGCTTGCCAGCTCAAATCCATGACCATGCGTGATCGCGTCGGTCGGACACGCCTCGACACAATACCCGCAAAAAATGCAGCGGTTGTAATCGATGTTGTACACCTTCGCGTACCGCTCAGCGGACGATATGCGCACCTCTTCGGTGTTCTCGGCAGCCTCGATATAAATGCAGTTCGAAGGGCACGCCGCCGCGCATAAAAAGCATGCGACACATTTCTCCAGGCCATTCTCATCGCGCTGCAACTGATGCTTGCCCCGGAACCGCTCCTGAAACTGCGCTCCGCGCATCGGCCCCTTGCCGTCCGGATAGTTCTCCACCTCGGTAGGCTTGAACGCCTCCCGCAGAGTGATGCTCATCCCCTTCGCGATAGCGGCTGCATTGCGAACAATCGACATAGTCATCAGTATACGACGGCTTACTCATGCACCACAGCGTCCACTACAGCTGTTCTGTGCGCTTCTACTCCTTGTCGTTCCTGCAACAAACCTGCGTTTGATCCCACTATTCGTTTGCGCCGATTGTTACTGCCGCATACATTGAGTGCCGCATACATTGAAAGCGCCTGCGATTGCTCCGCGCTCACAGCAGCGCCGTGCACGATCCATCCATCCGAACGAATCCACTCTCGTCATTCAATCCCCAGGGCTTTCCATATCCCATCCACCTTCGCCTTCACGTCCTTGGGCATCGTCAGCATTTGTGGCCACTGCCGCGTAAAGCCTTCGGCCGCCCACTTCCGCGTACCGTCGATACCCATCTTGCTACCGTAGTTCGGCAACCGGCTAGCATGGTCCAGCGAGTCCACTGGCCCCAGCGTGAACTGGATATCCCGCTCCGGATCGATATTATTTGCCACCCGCAGCGTCACCTCCGCCACATCCTGTACGTCGCAATCCTCATCGACCACCACGATGCACTTCGTAAACATAGCCTGCCCCAGCGCCCAGATCCCGCTCATCACCTTGCGCGCGTGTCCCGCATAACTCTTGCGAATACTCACGATCATCAGGTTATGAAACACGCCCTCCGCGGGCAGGTTCACATCCACAATTTCTGGCAGCGTCAAACGCATCAGCGGCAGAAAAATCCGCTCCACCGCCTTGCCCATCCATGCGTCCTCCATTGGAGGCTTGCCCACCACCGTCGCCGCGTAAATGGGGTCTTTGCGATGCGTTATGCACGTGATGTGAAACACCGGATACTCATCCTGCATGGTGTAAAAACCGGTATGGTCTCCGAACGGCCCTTCCGTCCGCAGCTCTCCCAGCTCCACGTAGCCCTCAAGCACGATCTCCGCCGTCGCCGGCACTTCCAGATCGACCGTCTCGCACCGCACCAGTTCCACCGCCTTCTGCCGCAGGAACCCGGCGATCAGGTACTCCTCCACCTCCGGCGGGGCCGGCACAATCGCCGAAAACGTCGTCGCCGGATCGGTCCCGATCGCCACTGCCACCTCCATTCGCTGCCCGCGAATCCTGGTCAACACCGTCTGCGGAACGCTGCTCACATCCCCTGCCGCAACCGTTCCTCCCGCCGTCAGCGCCATCACGTCGACAGCCCCCGCCACATCCTCACTGGCCGCCCGCATCCGTTCGCGAAGCTGGTCCGCCGCCACCTTCTGCCGCTGCCAGTGCATGCCCGTCGTCTGGCCGTCATACACCTGCATCCGATACATCCCGACGTTCCGCTTCCCGCTCTTCGGATCGCGCGTCACCACGCATGGCAACGTGATGAACCGTCCGCCATCCTGCGGCCACGTCTGCAGCACCGGAAACTTCAGCACATCCACATCCTCGCCCCGCAGGATCACTTCCTTGCACGGAGCGTTCTTCGCCGCGCTGCCCTCCAGCCGCTTCGGAAAGTACCCGCCCATCTCCGCCAGCATAGGCAGCATCTTCAGCTTGTCCAGCAGGCTCGTCGGCGTCTGCGGCTTCAACAGCAACTCAATCCGTTTGGCCACATCGTCCAATGACTCCACCTGCAACGCCAGCTTCATCCGCCGCTCGCTGCCAAACTGGCTCATCAGCACGCACGCGCCCCTGTACCCCGTCACATTCTCAAACAGCAACGCCGGCCCACCCGCGCGCCTGGTTCCCTTGCCGCTCTTGGCCGCCCGGTCCGCGATCTCCGCCATCTCCAGCACCGGAGACACCGCCGCCGTCACCCGCTTCAACTCGCCCGCCTTCTCCAGCGCCTTTACCCAATCCCTGAGACTCTCGTATCCCACAACACTCTCCACTCACGCAATAAATTTGTCATCCTTCGCCAAACGCGAAGGGCCTGATTTTCGCCTGTAGCGCGCACCTTCCATAGGATGGCCGCGACGCAGACCTCAAGGTCTTCGCATCCATCATCTACCCAGCGCGTACCCTCCGCGCAAAACGGAACGCCGAACATCGCACTCGTCCAAAACCAGCCCCTGGAACCTTCGCCCCGCCCCCGGTGTCTAACCCACCAACCGCATTCCTCGCATGGATGCGGCACATCGACCCCATCGAGGTGCCGTCATGTTCGAGGAATCGCTTCTGGAATCCGCCCACCAACTTCGTACGCAGAGCCGCTGGCCCACTGTCGCGTCCTTCGCCCTGCAAGCCACCCTCGCAACCGTCATCGTCGCGATCCCCATACTGCATCCGGAAGTCGTTCCTCTGCGCGCGCCATCGCTGCAACTCACCGCGCCCGTACCGCCCGCACCCAAACCCCCGCCGCCCATCCAGCGCATCACTGTCGACACCGCCAACCCCGCCTCCATGAGCGTACCTGCCACGGCGACTCCCCAACAAAACGTCCGCCTCACACCCACCCTCGATCCCACCCACTTCAGCGATGCGCCACCGGCCACCGGCACCAGCATCAATATGGCCAGCAACGGCAATAGCCTCGACCCGGCGCTCGCCTCCACGGGCACCGGCGGGCCCACCGTCATCGTCACGACCCCAGCCAGGATCGGCCCCGCCCGCATCTCGAAAGGCGTCTCCGCCGGTCTGCTCCTCGCGCCGATCCACCCGGTCTATCCACCCATCGCGCGCGTCGCCCACCAGGAGGGCACCGTCACCATCCACGCCATCATCTCGAAAGAAGGTCGCGTCGAAAGTGCCGCCGCCACCGACGGCCCCGCCATGCTGCGCGCTGCCGCCCTGGACGCCGTCCGCTCCGCCCGCTACCGCCCCTACCTACTCAACGGAGAACCCACCGAAGTCGACACCACCTTCAGCATCGTCTTCCGCCTAGGTCAATAAGCAGCGAAAACGAAGGCATGCCCCGCGGACAGTATTCCGGCAAACGGCGCGAGCCATGCCTGCCTTCTTCCCTCATCCAAGAGCAATCGCTTCCAGCGGATACCCCGCATCCTTCCATCCCTGCAACCCACCCCGCAGGGGACGCACCCGCGTCACACCCATCTTCCTCAGCTCCAGCGCAATCTTTGCGCTCGTCTCTTCGCTCGGACACGTGCAATACAGCACCACATCGCGGTCTCGCGGAATCAGACCGTTACGCGTCTTCAACTCCTGCGGCCCAATCTGCACCGCCCCCGGCAGCGCGCGCGGGTCCGGCAGAATATCCAGCGGGTGCCGCAAATCCACAATGAACGGAAGCTGCGTCTTATCGCGCACCGCATCGTCGATCATGGCCAGCAACTGCGCGGGTTCCAGCCGCAATCCGCGCAACTCCCGCAGAAACCTCTGTTGCTTCACGATGCGATACAGCACCACGCCGATAATCATCAGCACCACCAGCGCAAATGCAAAGTGGCCCAGCATGCCAAAAAACTCATTACTGCGCTTGGCGATGTCACCGAAGAACCGGCCCGCAAATAGCCACGCTCCCGCCCAGATGATCGTGCCCGCCGCGTCATACGCCAGGAAGCGCCAGAACGATATCCTCGCCTGTCCAGCAATAGGCGGCGCCATCGTGCTCAACCCGGGCACAAACTTCGCGAACAGCAAGGTAAACGCCCCCCGCCTGCCCACCGTCCCCTGGGTCTTTTCCACGCATGTCGCTGCTTCGAGCGAAAACCGGCACAACAGGTTCAACACCCGCGCACCATACCGCCGCCCGAGAAAATACCATCCGGAGTCCGCAATCAGGCTCGCCAGCAGGATCACCGGCAACGCATACGCAATGTGCAGCTTGTGGGCAGCGCTCATCGTCCCGGCGGCCAGCATCAACGGCACACTCGGTATCGGAATCCCCGCCTGCTCCATCAGCACCCAGCCAAACAGAACCGCATACGCATGACGAACCAGCAGACCCATCACGGACGACATAGCCTTCGACTCCTTGCACACAACCTGTGGTTACTAGATGTTGCTCCACTCCAACCGTCGCACAAAACTTTCGCGCAATAAAAAGCGGCCCCGCCGAAGCGGGGCCGCCTTCACCAGCATTCCCCTGCCATCACTCCGCGTGCGTCAATGGCATATCCACAAGGTGTTGCCCGATAAACCAGCTCTGCAGCTCGTTGGTCCGCAGCACATCGCTCATCGCCATATCGTTGGTGCCGTCATCGCCCGCCTTGTCGGCCGCGTCGGCAATATCGTGGCAGTTCTGCATGATGATCTTGTGCGCTTCCAGCAGCCGGGATATCTGCACAGGAACCTCTTCCCGTCCTCGTGGCGGCGAAGCAATCTTGCTCAACTCCGCCACATGTCCGCCCATCGCCACCGAGACTCCGCCCAGCAACTGGATCCGCTCGGCAATCGTGTCCACAATCTCCACCTGCTCATCAAAGTGCTTGTCGAACAGCAGATGCAGTTGATAGAACGTCGGCCCCGCCACCTGCCAGTGGTGCTTCTTGTACATATCGCGCAGCGTCGTAGAGTTCGCAAGTAACTGATTCAGCATTTCCGTCATCTTGCCACGCACATCGGCATTCAACCGATGCGGCAGGTCCTCTGCAACCGTGCCGAACTTCTGAATCTCCTTCGCCTGTTGATGCCAGTTCTGAGACACGAAGTCCTTACCGTTTTCATTCTTCTTCACCGCAACAGCCATCGTTTCACCTCAATCACCTTGGATGCGTGTTTTTGGATAGGTGTTTCAGCCTTCTACCGTGTCTCCCCAAAGAGAATTTTCGCCGTTCCCGCAGCGAATCTGCACTTTCGGTGGCAGCCTGCCCACCAACCCTACTGCTTCACCCTTACATCCGGCGTCACAGACATACCCGGTCTCAGCTCGTGATTCTTGTCTTCCTCGGCCAGATTGTCGAAGTCGATACGCACCGGGATTCTTTGCACGACCTTCACATAGTTACCCGTCGCATTCTCCGGCGGAAACAGGCTCAGCCGCGACCCTGTCGCTCCACCAATCTGCCGCACCTTCCCGTGGAACTTGCGTCCGCCCAGCGCGTCTACCTTCAGCTCCACCTCCTGATTCGGCTTCAGCGCCTTCAGCTGTGTTTCCTTGAAGTTGGCCGTTACCCACAGGTTGTCCAGCGGAACAATCGTCATGAGGTCCTGCCCCACGCTCAGGTTCGCCCCCACAGCGACGTTTTTCTTGTTCACAATTCCGTCGATAGGCGCCGTAATCTTCCCGTAACCCAGGTTCAGCTTCGCCTGGTCCACCTTGGTTTGCGATTGCTGCACGGCCGCTTCAGCCGCCTGTACCCGCGATTGCTGCACCTGGATCTGCGCCGGCCCGTTTTGCCGGTTCTGCCGCTCCTGCTCCTGCGACTGATTCACTCTCTGCTGCGATACCCGCACCAGTTCGCGCTGAGCCGCCACGTTCTTCTGCGCTTCCTGCACCGACGCCGCAGCCGACTGCGCCTGCGCCACCGCCGCGTCGAATTGCTGCTTCGAAATCACATCTTTCTGCACCAGCGGCGTATACCGCTCCACATCCGACTGCGCCTTCACCGCATTGGCCTGCGCCTGCGCCACTCGCGCAATTGCCGCCTGTTCCTGCTGCTGAGCCTGTAACACACTCGCCTGAGTTCCCAGCACGTCGGACCCCGCCGTACTCACGCTGGTCCGCACGTTGACCGCAGTAATCGGCACGTTCGAACGCGCCTGAACAAGGTCAGCCTGAGAACTCGCCAGATTTGCCTGAGCCTGCGCCAGCGCTACCTGCAGATCGCGTGGATCGATGTCTGCAATCGGGTCGCCGCGATGCACATACTGGTTGTCCTCCACATACACTTTCAGCACCTGGCCCGCTACCCGGGAACTCACCTGGTAAAGATCGCCATCCACCTGTGCGTCATCCGTGTCTTCGGTAAAGGTCGACCGCCAATAGTAAAGCCCCCCCAGCACCACCAGCACAATCACAACCGCAATCACGATAAACTTCCGCCGCGACTTCTTCACCGGTGACTCTTCCTCGGCCACCGCCTCGCTCTTGCCTTCCGCTGCCTTGCCTTCCGCTTCCTTGCCTTCCGCGGGCTTGCCTTCCGCTGCCTTGCCCTGCGGGGTCGTCTGCTGACTCCCCGGCTGCGGATCGATCGTCACCGTGCCCGAGATCTGCGCCGTCTGCTGCTGTCCACCGTCTTGCTTCGTTTCCTGATCCGCCACCTTATTTGCCTCCCAATTCAATCTTCGCCGGTCCACTCGGGTCCGTTCCGTTCGTTGCATTCCCATTCGGCCCAGTCCCATTCGGAACAGCCAGCGCCGGAGCAGGTACTGGCGCGACAACCGCACCGTTCACATACGTCTTGTAACTCGTCGAAGCCACGCCCAGCGCCCGCGCCAGCGCCAGCTTCGCCACATTGTGTTGATACAGCGCACTAATGTACTGGTCGTCCGCCTGCTGGCTTGCCGTCTGCGCCTGCGACACCGGCAGGTTGTCAGCCACACCCGCCCGGAACCTTTGCTGCGCTTCGCTCAACGCCTCATGCGCCAGGTCCACATTGCTCTTGGTCGCCTCCACCAGTTTTGCCGCGGACTCAATATCCAGAATCGAATCCCGGACATCCGCATTCACCTGCTGCACCTGGTCGCTCAACCGCGCCTGCGCCTGGTCAGCCTGCGCTGCTGCCACCAACCCATCCCCGCGTGTCTTCGCAATCTGCAAAATCGGTGCGGTCACCTCGCCGGTCGCCGTAAACGTTCCATGCGAGTGCCCCGGCGTCGTTCCCAGGTCGCCAAAGTCCCCGCTCACCCGCGCTACAGGCAGCTGCTCGGCCCAGGCAGCCTTCTTTGCCGACTCCGCGCCCTTCAACGTCTCCGCAGCCGCCGCCAGATCCTTGCGCTGCTTCAAAGCCTGCTCGAACGTCGCCTCCGCATCCGGCACATCCAACGCCGCGAACGGCACCGCGTCCACCAGCCGATACTTCTGGTCCAGCGGCAACCCTATCGCCCGCGCCAGCGCCAGCTTGTCTTTCTCGAACTGGTTCGCCGTTGCAATCAGGTTCTGCTGCTCGTTCTGATAATCCACCTGCGCCCGCAACACATCCAACCGGGGACTCGTACCCGCCTCGTGCGCCGCGTTCGCCTGGTCCAGCGACACCTTCGAAGTCGCCAGTTGCGCGTTCACCGCTTCAATCCGCGCCGCGTCCGCGATGCACAGCAGATACGCATTCCCCACTGTCAGCACGACCAGATCGCGCGCATCCTGCGCGGTCAACTTCGCCGCCGCAAAGTTGTGCTTGGCCGCGATATAGTTCTCCAGCGCCTGCACATTCACCAGATTCTGTGTCAAAAAGGCTCGAAAATCCACCACCTGAAACGGCCCCACGATCGGCTTTATCCCAGGAAACCTCAGCCCGAACGCCGCCAGGTTCACCTGTTCCACTTCGATCGAAGCCTGCCCCGTTACGGTCGGCAGCAACGCTTGTAACTGCTGCAGCCGCTGCCCGTTCGCCCCCTTCTCACTCGCGCTCTGCAACACCAGCCCCAGGTTGTTCCGCAACCCACGCTGTATCGCATCGTCGAGCGTCAAATCCAGCACGCCCGCCGTAGCTTTTTCGCGCACAATGCTCCCGCGATAGCTCTGGTCGACTTTCCCAGTCTGGGGCGTCACGCTCGCTCCCGGCTGCGAAAGCTGGTCCTGCGAACGCAGCACCGACCCCACGTCCGCACCGGAGCCGCCACCTGCAGAGCCGTTGCCGCCGCCGTTGCGATTCGAGGATTGAGCCCACCCCCCCGGAATCAGAAAAACAGTCCCCAATCCCAGCAAAACCGCCCTTACCGGCGCGCGTTTTCCAATTCTGACCATATCTCCCCATGCTACATCCCACACGTTGGATCGCCCCAGCGCGCTCGTAGCCAACTGATTCTGTATGTCCATGCTCTGTATATCCATGCTTTCAGATGCGTCGAGCATGTTGGGATATGCAAAACTTTCGCCAGTTCGTCCACTCCGCGCACAGCCATTTCACAACCGGGGAAAGGAATCTGCAGCCATCACCGCCCGCCTCCCTCGCAACCTCATTTCGCGGAGCACCCCTTCACTTTCCCCGTTCCCTGCCCGTTGCCTACCTCCTCGGCCTTCCAGGCGCAGTCCCCTGGTCTTGAACCCGGCGTATCCTATACCCCATGAGTGCCAGTCCAACTCCTCCCATCCGCACCGCTATCCTTGGATTCGGACTTGCGGGCCGCGTCTTCCACGCCCCCTTCGTCACCGCCGTTCCCGGCCTCCATCTAACCGCAATCGTCCAGCGTAGCGGCGACTCCGCAGCCCAGGCCTACCCGCACGCCACCATCCTCCGCTCCGTCGACGACGCCATCGCCAACCCCGACATCGACCTCATCGTCGTCGCCACCCCCAACGACACCCACTTCGACCTCGCCAGCCGGGCCCTCGCGGCCGGCAAGCACGTCGTCATCGATAAACCTTTCGCCGCCACCTCCGCTCAGGCCCGCGAGCTCATCAACGCCGCCCAGCGCGCCCGCCGAGTTGTCGCCCCCTTCCACAACCGCCGGTTCGACGGTGACTTCCTCACCGTCCGCAAGCTCCTCGCAGACTCCACCCTCGGCCGCGTAGTCACGGTCACCTCCCACTTCGATCGCTTCCGCCCCGTCCAGCGCCCAAATACCTGGAAGGAGTCCGGCGGTCCTGCCAACGGCATGCTTTTTGATCTCGGCCCCCACCTCGTCGACCAGGCCATCGCCCTCTTCGGAACCCCCACCGCCATCACCGCCACCGTTCGCTCAGACCGCGACCAGTCCAACATCGACGACGCGTTCGGCATTGTCCTCGACTTCGGCGGCACCTCGGATATCCCCTACCTCCGCTACGAGTGCCGCGCCACCATGATCGCGGCCGACCCCGCTCCCCGCTTCACCGTCCACGGCACCCATGGCAGCTACAGGAAGGAAGGCGTCGACCCGCAGGAACCCGCCCTCATTTCCGGCGCTTCCGTTCCACTGCTCGGTGACCCCACGCCATGGCTTCCAGAGCCCGCCTCCGCCTGGGGAACCCTCACCTTTGCAGCAGACCCTGCCGACCCAGCCCACCTCACCCGCAAACCCCACCCCACCGAGACCGGCGACTACCGCCGCTTCTATGCCAACGTCCGCGACGCCATCCTGGGCAACGCGCCGCTCGCCATCCCCGCAGAAGACGCCTTCCGCACCCTCCGCCTACTCGAACTCGCCCGCCTCAGCAGCGAACGCCGCATGACCCTGGACATAACTTTCTAGGCCGCTCAAGCTTCCAGGCCCGCTCAGGCCGGCAACTGCCGCCCAGACCCCCTGCCGCCCACAAGCCTCCGATCGGACCACGCCCCTTCCCGCTGTACGCGCACGTCAATCTAGCCCAGACCAAACTCCCGGGTCGAAATCCAGCATCCACTTGTCCGAGAAGCCGACTTCGCGGACAAGTGATGTTAGCTCGGCCCTTCGTCGTAGGCGTACCAGCGATCATCCAGCTTTTGAAACGAATAGCCTTCCTCTCTTTTGTCCGGGTCGAATCGGCGGGAACTCTTTTCTCCTCCGACCATGCAAGGGTAAAAACGATATGCGTCAGGAGCTGCCGACGGGGCACAATGCACATACCCGGTCGCATGACCGCGATTTAGCAATCCGACAGAATCCATCATGATGAAGGCATCATGGGACCCGTTGCGCTGGATGCCCAGCTCTATTCCGTTTCGTTTGTAAATCTCTCGATATGCGCTCCATCGAAGCCCTGGTAGTCCTGCCTTTGGATCGTTCTCCATATAGCGCCCTGCGTCGCTCGGGCCGTCCGGAGTGCGATCTACGAAGGTCAGAGCTATACGCGAGAAATTGGAGTCTTCATCTGACATGCGCAGTATCGTTTCAAGATCATCACGTTTGAGAGCAAAGTCATGTTGAAGTTGCCCAAGCGTGGGCGGCTCCTTCCCGAACGTGAACCATAAGATAGCAATCAACCCCAAAGCCAACCACAGAGGCACACTTCCAACACTTGTTGCAATGCGAATTCTGCGACGCCGCGTTATCGGTTGCGCAACAAAACTCATGGTGAGCCCGCCAAGTAAAAGCGCCAAGTAGATCAAACCGAGAATGGGAATCAGGATCATTGAAGAAATACTATTTGGAAATCAGAAACGGAATAATTTCAGTCCACATGGACTGACTTAGCGAACATGTGACTGTCATGCTCGGAGTGTCATTTAGTACCCCAGTCGTAAGTGACAGCTGGAGAGCATTGCGGCTCGTCGATCTTGATCCGAATCTTGCCCGCCGTTTGTCCCGTTGCTGCATGTGGAATCAAGCTGAAGCGTATGACTCCTTCACTATTTGCCTTCGCAGTCTGCTCTGTCTTTGCCCCGGGAGTTGCGGAGTACCGGACGTCGGAGTTGGGGGTGAATCCTGTGCCGGTGATTAGCGCCAATTCGAAGCGCTGTGTCAGGCGGACCGCACTGAGAGTGCAGGAACCGTCTTTGCTTGCTACTGGATAAGGCACAAAGACAGCGCCAATCGTGCCTGCTGAACTGACGAACAGGAAACGGTACGGCTCGCCCCGGAGGGCGGAGCCACCGAGCTCTACCGGATCGTCAAGGTTGTCTGAGCTTCCGCATTGGTCAGGAGAACGTCCGGAGCATGTGAGTATGCCGCCCTTACCGACAGAGATCCCCGAAAGCGCCGGGGGCGTTGGCACATCGCTCTCCACAGGAAGCACCTGCTCGCTGAATAGGGTGCCGGGAGGAACCCCGGTAACGACGATGTGAACCTGAAACGCTACGGAATCATTCGATTGGCGTTCCAGAGCCACAGGTCTTACCGCGATTGACCAGCCCGGCGGTACCGCGCGCTCGACGCCGATATGCAAATCGGTCAAGTGTCTTACGGTTTGTGCGGCGCTTGCCGTCGCAGTGGGAACCTGACCCAAAAACGGGAGTTGTGATGCGATTAGAAGGGCGAGCAATCTGATTGTTCCATTCATCGCGAAAATAATATCTCATGCGATGCCAACAGCTCTCTACACGTCGGGGAATCCGTGAGTCGATGAACAATCGCGACGCCCGTCATAGGACCCACATGTCCGCCTAACGGTCTTCTCGGATATTTGGCTCCCGAACCGCCCCCGGCGAGGGAACCGCCGGGCACTTGTCCGAGATGCCGACTACTCGCCCATCCGAAGAAATCGACGCCAAACCCCATACAAGATCGGGAGGCAAATTGCGGTAATAAGCGCCACCCGCTCCGGGTGTTGGTAGCTATTCATTGTCGAGGTAACCTCTGTACCTCCGGAGAGTTCGTAGGAAATGGTGTTCGTGTGCCAAGGCATTGCGATGGAGATTAAGCCTCCTAGCAAAAACCCCATGGCTCCTATGGCAGCATTCAGCTTCGGCTTATATCGAAACTTCAGCGCCAAAGCAGTCAGCCAACCGCTCAGCATGCCGAGAATCGCCCCGGCCAGCGCGTAGACCGACGCGAAGATCACAACCACGATCAGTGATGGTTCGAACATTCCTACATCCTAATGCGACAAGAGTCAGCGTCACATGTCCGAAAAACGGTCATCTCGGACACTTGAGCTTAAGGAAAATCAAAGTCTAATGTAAACGACATCGAGGATGCAGCCTTAGCTGCTCAAGCCGGCCTGCGCCCGCGAGCAATTGCGCGGGGATTACACCCCGGTAACGCGCCACGGGGCCTCTGAGCGCGTAATTAGAGGACCTGACAAACCTGAGATCGCCAATTCGCGCAACAGTACGCACACGTACCCATGCTCGCGCGCGAGCCACCCCTGAGAAGAGGCAGAAGAACACTGGAAATCCTTGGCCGGTCTCCACTGCTAACAGTGGGGAAAACAGTGGGTGGCCTCCGTTGCTGACAACGACGTAAAAACGAGAGCGGGACTGCCTGCCAACACCCACCCATGGGAATTCTCGGACCATTACGCACCCGGACGAACGCGAGCGAGGCACATTGTTACCATGACGCTATGGGCTTATGGCGCTATGCCCTGCGACCGTAAGTTTGAAGGATGGTCGGAGATTGAGCCACGACAACTCCGGTTGTCGGGGTAAAGAAATAACAGCAAAACGAGTCTTCGAACAGCTCGCTCTTAGCTATTTTCCAGTGTAGGGCAAACAAACTACAGTGACGCCTATCTGATCCGCACAGGCTTTTGGTGTGGATTTTGTAGTGATCTGCAGCTCGTGATCGCTAAGCCAACGTGTCTTTGACCAGACGACAGAAGCTGACTCGCCTACATAAACGAAGGCAGAGCCGATCTTTCCGGTTAGTATTACGGCGTCCGTTCCCTGGTAGGTACCGTCTTTGGCGGTGTGGAGTTCCGCTACGGCGTCTCCGCTCGGCGACTTCAGCGTGCCGGTTGGAATCGGAGGTTTCTTTTCAGAGCAGCGCACCTGAACAGCCTTTGTGCTCGTGCAGTCAAGAAATTGGTACGGTTCGTATTCGATGGTGACGTGCTCTTCGTCGAGCCAGTGGACATCCTTCGATACGTCAACAGAATTCCAGCCTCCACGGTAAATATAGGTCGATGAAAAGCCGTGGTGAGACAGCAATTCTAATGCTGAACTGCCGCCGAGCGCCCCTCCGTCGAACGTCGAAACGCGAATGAGCTTACTGTGATTTGGGGAATAGAGCGGGTCGGAATACGACTCGCACCCGCGGGTGAGCACCTGCAATCCAATGAAAAGAACGGCGAGCAGGGCAATCGGGGAACTGAGGACTACGATTGGGATCCGAAGAAGATTGCGACGCTTGCGTACAAACCAGATGACGGCACCCGTTGCTGTCAAAATGGCGGCAGCAACCGCGAACATTTCGACCACTCGCAATCTCATGAAGAACATGGCTAACGGTTCTCTTGGGCTATCAGCATCGTACACGGGACTTCAAATTCGCCCGGCCGACCGCCGGCACTTGTCCGAGATGCCGACTTTACTGACAAGTGGATCTGCCTGCAAGTTAACTGAACTAAGATAGGTAGTACACGCGGAGCATTGATTTGCTGACGATTCACATCGATAGACGAGCTTCAAAGCGCCGTTACTGCATCGGAATCGTCGATTCGTTTGTCGATCTCTCGTCGATTGTGGGAGAGGTCTCACCGCACTTCATGTTGTTCCTGGCTGTTGATGCAACCTCTATTACGGACGAGATCCTGCGGTTGGTCGCTCGTAAGCTCCTAGACAGAGGCCTCTCGTACTTATGCGTCTGGGGCAATGATTGTGGCAGGGTGCATAACCAATTCGATCTAGAACGCCACCCAATCGAAGCGGAAGGCTGTTCGGTCATGACAACGTGGCACTCGGATGAGCCACTTTCTGAGGCTCTCTGGTTCTTTGCGAACGTTGCATATCCCGACGAAGATTTCGAACCTGACTGTTGCGATTGGGTGTCAGTCTCTGTACTGAATTCAGACTGGGAACTTGAGATGAAGAGAGTTCTTATTGACGAAAACGACGGTTGGCCACCATAGAGACAAGGGACCCACTTGTCCGCCTAACAGTCTTCTCGTACAAGTGCAGTGTTAATCCACGCTAAATTCGCTTTGCGACAAAACGCTCCACCCAGGTCACCTGCTCAGAAATATCCGGCACCTTCTGTGCTCTGGCGGTGGAGAGACGCCGGAATGCTTCGTTGGGACCGAAGCGCTCCGCACACAGAACCGCCGCCAGCAGCAAGCAATAACGACCATTGGAAGCTCGGCAGTGAACACCCACTCCGCGCCCGGCGTCTAGTGTGTCCTTGCACAGCACCCCAAGACGCAGAGCTGTTCTCCGTTCGGTCCTTGGAACAGGAACACTCACGCACAAAGCGATCGGGTGTCTGTCGTGTCTAATCTGCCGATGTATCCTTTGTAACTCCCTTGACCAGCTTCGCCGTCGTCACCGCCTGGCCAACGTGCCGCTGCGTGTGCTCCGCGCAGTGGATCAGCAAGCCGCCCACCGTCGTAGGCAGCCGCTTCCGTCCAACCCCGCGCCCTTCCGCATAGGCGGTTGGACTCACCGCAACGACGCGTTGCTCCGCTGCTGCCAGCCCCATCCGGAACTCCGCAAGCACCTCCGCCGCGGAGCCCGCATCCATCTCGGTCCGCAGCGCCCCCAGCTGTGACTCGTTCAGTTGCCCGTCTTCCGCATACGTCAGCAAGCGGTCCAATGAGCGCACGATATGGCGGAGGTGGAATGCTACCGGCGCCACCTCGCTCCGGCGCGCAAACATTTCCGCGTCGCTCAAACCGCCACACCACCGCGTCACATCTTCCCCGGCCAACTCCAGCGCATGAACCACCGCCCTCCGCACCACATCAAGCTCCCCATGCGTTCCCCGCATCCACGGTTCGGCTTCCATTGCGCCTCCATCTTCCCTTCGCCCGACACCTGTCAAAGCCCCTTGCGCACCCGAAATTCCCTCACCACATCGCCCACGTCCCGATGCTCCGACTCCACCGCCAGGTTCATCGCCCGCATCTCCTCCGCGTTCACCTTACCCGCCAACCGCTCCACGGCCACCCCGATCTGCGGCCATCGCTGGAGCGATTCTTCCCGCACCAGCGGCACCGCCTCATACGGCGGAAAGTAGTGCCGGTCGTCCTCCAGCGCCACGAAATCCAGCGCCTTGATTGCGCCATCGGTCGAGTTCCCCGCCACGATATCCACCTGGTGCGCAGCCAACGCCCGATACAGCAGTCCCAACTCCATCGTCCGCGGCGACCCCGTAAAGTGCAGCCCGTACGCCGCACTCAACCCGCGCAACCCATCCGGCCGCTCCGCAAACTCATATCCCACCCCGAGTCTCGAAATGGGTGCCAAACCCGCGTGCCCCGTGTCCCTCTCGCCTGCAGGTATGGGTTGATCCGCACCCACCACATCGGAGATCGTTCGCAAACCGCGCCTCCGCGCATCGTCCCCCCGCACCACCATTGCAAACGTGTCTTCAAAGCCCAGACCCGGCCCCACCCGCACCTTGTACTTGTCCTCATAAAGCCGTGCGATGGTTTCCCGCACCCGTTGCGCGTTCCGGTCCACGGGCTGCTTCAGAATCGCCGTCAACGCGGTTCCCGTGTACTCCACATACGCATCAATCCGTCCCGACACCATTGCCTGCTGACATAAATAACTGCCCGCCAGATAGAACCTCCGCTCCACCTTCCCGCCACCCGAGGCCTCAATCTCCTGCGCCAGCAACTCCCCCAGCACCACCTGCTCGGTAAAGTTCTTCGCCCCCACCACCACACGCGACGAGCGCGGCGGCGCACACCCCAGCGCGATCCACAGGTAGACGCCAACCACTCCGACACGCTTCAGCCTTCGCCGAACGGAGGATCCGCTTCCTCTCGGCCCGGCACAGGAACTCACCGTCTCACCGCCAGCCGCTTTTCCGCCAGGCCCAGCAACCCATCCGCCGCCAGCGCCAGCAAAGCTGCCGGCACCGCCCCCGCCAGCACCAATCCGTTATCGACAGAAGCCACCCCCCGAAAAATCAACTCGCCCAGCCCGCCCGCCCCAATCGCAGCCGCAATCGTCGCCACCCCCACACAAGTCACCGTCGCCGTCCGCAACCCCGCCAGAATAACGCTCGCCGATAAAGGAAGCTCCACCTTGAAGAGCCGCTGCATCCCGCTCATTCCAAGCGCATTGGACACATCGATCAGGGCGACGTCGACACTCCGTATCCCGGCATACGTATTGCGCAGGATGGGCAGCAGCGCGTACCCGGTCAACGCCACAATGGCGAGCCGAGCCGCACGCTCGCCCAGCCAGGGCACCGGCAGAAGCAGCCCAAACAGCGCCAGGCTCGGAATCACCTGCAGCACGTTCGCGACCGCCAGTACCGGCCTCGCCAATTGCTCCTTCCGGGTCAACAGTATCCCCAGCGGAATTCCAATGCCCGCCGCGAACAACATCGCAAACCCAGTCAGCCAGAGATGCTCAAAGGTCAGCCGTCCAACCTCCGCTCCATGACGCCGCAGAAACTCGGTCACAGCACACCGCCGCGGTGCGCAGCCGCTACATAAGTTCGCACCGCCTCAATCTCCGACTCACGCACTTCGTTCGCCGGCAGGTCCGCCACCACGCGCCCTTGCTCCAAAAGAACAACCCGGTCGGCGAGATACAGTGCCTCCTCCAGATCATGGGTCACAATCAGCGTCGTCTTGCCCACCCGCCGCAAAAGCTCCCGCAGCATCGTCTGCATCTCCGCCCGGGTCAGGGGGTCCAGAGCCCCAAAAGGTTCGTCCATCAGCAACACGCCAGGATTGCCTGCTAAAGCGCGCGCCAACCCCACTCTTTGCCGCTGGCCGCCACTTAACTGCCACGGAAAACGCTCGGAAAATTCCGTACCCAGACCCACCAAAGCAAGCATTTCAGCCGTCTTCTGCGAGATTTCCACAGCAGACAGTCCCGCTAATTCCAGCGCCATCCCCACATTGCGGCCAATCTTCATGTGTGGGAACAACCCAGTCTCCTGGATAACGTACCCAATGCCTCGCCGCAGCCCAATAATGTCCTGCGACACCACATTTTGTCCCGAAATCAGCACTTTTCCGGCCGTTGGCAGCACTAACGCATTCACCATGCGCAGCAGCGTAGTCTTGCCCGACCCACTGCGCCCCAGCAGCGCCGTCGTCGTCCCAGGGGCAATAGTTAGCGAAACATCGCTCAAAATAACACGGCCACCCGCGCCGTTTCGATCGCGAGGCGTGAAACTCACACCTGCGAACTCCACGCCCTGGGTGGCCATCCAATCTCTCCTGCCGTGACTACGCTTCGATCGTCGGCTCAACTTCCGTAGCCGGCGAGGGTGTCGCTCCCTTGACCCGCACCACCGTAATCTTGTCAAAACCTTCCTTGAACACAGGCGGCTTGAGACGATCCGCCATCGACCGCATAACCTCGTCCGTCACCTGCCGGTCGCGCTTGGAATTACGCTCCAGACAGACTTCAAGTGGAACATCAAAGAATACGGCTTGAACCTCGTATCCAAAGCTCTTGGCCATTTTTATCCACTGTCGTCTTTCGTGTGGAGACAGGTTGGTGGCATCGACATAGTTCCACGGCATCTTGGCGATGAGCCGTGCGCGCAGAAGACTGCGCAGCGTGCTGAACACCAGCCCCTGGTAGCGCTGGTCGGTAATGTCGTCGAACAAAATGGTCCGCAGCATGTCGCTCGAAAGTGGCTGCACGCCGCGACGTTTGTACCAGGTCGTCTTGCCCGAACCCGGCAGACCGATCGTTAGAACCACATAGCCGCGCGGCGACTTAGGCGAGACAGCAATCGGCTCAGCGGGGGGCACCCCCACCGACTCCGGTTGATGTTCGACCACAATCTGCTGGGTCGGCGCCGAGGCCTCCCCGGGTTGCAAACCATGCATCTCCGCTGTCACATCCGTTTGCGGTACAGGCTCGGGAACGGCCTTCGGTGCCGCTGGCTCGGGATAGTCGGGTCGTAGCGGTGCGAGTTGATTGGTGGGTAGTTCCTGCCCACTCTTGCCTGTGGACTCCGATTCGTTGGGTCCACGCTTGGAACGTCTTCTCATGAGTTTTTCGCGCATCCAGTCGCGCATAGTCTGGTTTGTAACACACCGCTTCCCTTGCCCGCAAAGTTCGCGGCCATACCTAGATACGGGTACGCGCGGTTTGCCCCTGACACTGCGCTCTGCTAGCCTCGAAAGCGTTAGGCGTCAGGTGGGACCAAAATCCTGGCCTGCTTCCTGAACGCTTCAAACTTTACATCGAGGTTTTCACGCAAATGGCAGTTAAGGTTGGCATCAACGGCTTCGGCCGCATCGGTCGCAACGTCTTCCGCACAGCTCTCGGCAACCCCGAAATCGAATTCGTCGCTGTCAACGACCTGACCACTCCCGCCACCCTCGCCCACCTGCTCAAGTACGACTCCATCCTCGGCAACCTGAAGAACGAAATCTCCGCCGGCGACGATCACATCGTAGTTGATGGCAAGACCATCAAGGTGTTCGCCGAGCGCGACCCGGCCAAGCTCGACTGGGCTTCCGTGGGCGCGGAGATCGTCGTGGAATCCACCGGCTTCTTCACCGACGCGGCCAAAGCCAAAGCGCATCTCGGTGCGACCGTCAAAAAGGTCATTATCTCCGCCCCGGCCTCCAACGAAGACCTCACCGTCGTACTCGGCGTGAACGATGACAAGTACGACGCCGCCAGGCACAACGTCATCTCGAACGCCTCCTGCACGACCAACTGCCTCGCTCCTGTCGTCAAGGTCATTCACGACACCTTCGGCATCCAGTCCGGCATTATGACCACCATTCACAGTTACACGAACGACCAGGTCATTCTGGACACGCCCCACAAGGACCTCCGCCGCGCCCGTGCTGCCGCGCTCTCCATGATCCCCAGTTCCACCGGCGCCGCCAAGGCCCTCAAGCTCGTCATCCCCGCCATGGACGGCAAGCTGGACGGCTTCGCGATCCGTGTGCCGACGCCCAACGTCTCGGTAGTCGACCTGACCTTCACCTCCGAAAAGCCCATCACCGCGAAATCCGTCAATGAAGCCCTGAAAACCGCCGCCGAAGGCCCGCTGAAAGGCATCCTCGGTTACACCACGGAAGAACTTGTGTCTACCGACTTCCGCGGCAACCCCCTCAGCAGCATCGTCGACTCCTTGCTTACCAAAGTCGTTGGCAACACCGGTAAGGTCATCAGCTGGTACGACAACGAGTGGGGCTACTCCAGCCGCGTCAAGGATCTGATTCTCTTCCTGGTGAAAAAAGGGCTGTAATCCTCCATGGCGCGAGATAACCTCTCGGTCCAAGCTCCGCGAGCCCTCTGGCTACCAGAAAGGCACTTGCTGATGCGCATGTCATTCGCCACCGCCATCGATCTCTCTGGGGCACAGGTCAGAATTCGAATTGATATCGACCCCGCGCTAACGTCCCCCATGGTCCTGCTGGCCCGCACCACCACGAGCCCGAAGTCCACGACCCCCTGACATTCACTTATGCCCCAGCGCACCAACATCCCCGGCACATCCCCCTACGAACCCATCATCGGCTTTTCCCGAGCTGTGCGTATCGGCAACGTCGTCCACGTCTCCGGCACCGGCCCGGTCGGCGCGGAGGACCTCTCGCCGGCCGAGCAGACCCGCGCAGTCCTCGCGCTCATTGAAAAAGCCCTAGCCCAGGCCGGCGCGACGTTCGACCACGTGGTACGCACACGCATGTACATCGCCCGCGCTGAAGACTGGGAAGAGATTGGCCGCGCTCATGGCGAAGTCTTCGCGGCGATCCGGCCCGCCAGCACCATGGTCATCGCTGCGCTGCTCAACCCCCGGTGGCGAATCGAGATTGAAGCCGAAGCCGTCATGCCCTGACCAACCAGGCCCTCGCGCCCCGTACATGATGGCTTCGTGGTTATGAGCGGAGTCTCCACACCTGCTCACCTATACTGAATGCCATGAGGTCCCCGCTCGCCTTCGAGATTCCAGCGTTCTTCTTAGGCCTGCTGTTCGGCAGCTTACTGAACGTCTGCATCTCGCGCCTGCCGCAGCATAAAAGCATCGCGATGCCGCGCTCCCACTGCCCGTGTTGCGCCCATACTATCCGCTGGTACGACAACATCCCGCAGCTGAGTTGGATCATCCTCCGCGCCCGCTGCCGTGACTGCAAGGCAAAGATTCCGTGGCGCTATCCGCTGGTGGAGATTTGCTCTGGACTCTGGTTTTGCTTTGCAGCCGCTCGCCTCTGGTTCGCGATAAATCCTTGGACACAAGAGATGAGTCCCACCAGCAGCACCACGGTTATCGATGCAATCGCCCTTGCCATCCTCGGCTTCCTCCTCATCGGCCTCGTCGTCATGGACTGGCAAACCCACACCCTCCCCGACGCCTTCACCCTGCCCGGCATAGCCACCGGCTTCTTCCTCGTCTGCCTCCAGGCCATCTTCCTCGCGCCCGGCAAGAGCGACATCAAGCTCCCCCCACATTCTTTGCGCATGTCCAGCCCCGGGTCCTTCGTCGCCAAGGGCAACGTCTTCCTCACCGGTCCTGAGCATCTGGTCTTCGGCCGCCTTGCCGCCATCGTCGGAGCCGCGCTGCTGCCGTTCCTCATCCGCACGATCTACAAAGCCGTCCGGGGCCGCCCCGGCATGGGTCTCGGCGACGTCAAGCTGATGGCCATGATGGCCGCCTTCCTGGGCTTCTGGCCCGCGATCTTCGCCTTTGTCCTCGGCTGCATTTTCATTTTTCCCTATGCGGTCACGCTCCTCCTGCGGAAGCGCGCCGACCGCGCCACCGAGCTTCCGTTTGGCAGCTTCCTCGCGGCGGGTGGCCTGGTGTCCGCCCTCGTCGGCGGCCCACTCATCGATTGGTACAGAAGCTTCCTCTAAGTCCGCAAGAACCCGAGACGCCCATGCCCCTCAGCTGCCTGACCCTCCTTCTGGCCCTCACGCCCGCCCTCTGGGCCCAGACCGCAATCCAAGGAAACCCGATGACACCCTCCACCCACCACACCACCGGCAGCTTCGAACCCAACGTCAAGCCCCTTCCCCCGGACTTCCCCTCCGCCCCTTCGCTGGGCCGCATGATCATCGACAAGATTCTCCACGGCGGCATTGAAGGCACCGGCACCGGCCAGATGCTGACGTCCATGTCCGAGACCAAGGGCTCCGCAGGGTATGTCGCCGTCGAACTCATCACCGGCGCCGTCGACGGCCACAAGGGCACCTTTTCCCTGATCCACACCGGCCTCATGGACCGCGGCAAGCCCACGCTCACCGTGACTGTCGTTCCCGATTCAGGAACAGGCGAACTCAAGGGCCTCTCCGGGATCTTCACCATCACCATCGCTCCGGACGGCAAACACACCTACACCTTCGACTACACCCTGCCCGCCCAGACGTGAACAGCAGCCTTGCTTTCGCCTTATTCACGATTCACTCGTGCCTATTCACTGGACTACCGCAGTTCCTTGACCCTTGACCGACACGCTCCTACACTACAAACTGGCCATGCAGACGACACCGTACATCTGGCAATACCTTCCTCTCGTACTCCAAATCCTGGTTGCCCTGGGGCTTGCCGGCGGCATGGTGGGAGCGTCTTTTCTCATCGGGAAACACAAGCGATCGCGCACCAAGCTCGGCGCCTATGAGTGCGGCATGGATCCGGTCGGCGATGCGCGAGGCCGCTTTTCCGTCCGCTTTTACATGGTGGCCATGCTGTTCATCCTCTTCGACGTCGAAGCCGTCTTCATGCTGCCCTGGGCGGTCGTCTACCGCGAGCTCGCCACCATTACCGGCAGCCGGCTCTTCGGCTTCTGGGAGATGCTGGTCTACATCGGCTTCGTCGCCGTCGGGCTTTTCTACGTCTGGAAGAAGGGCATCCTCAACTGGTCCAACGACAAGGCTGATCTCTAAATGTCTGATCCAATCACCAACCCGGCGACTCCAGAAGCCATCTTTGGCAAGGACGCTGTCACCGCCGCGCTCTCAGACCACGTCGCTGTCGGCGCGCTCGGCCATCTGCTCACCGACGCCAAGTGGGATCGCCGAGAACTCACCCTCACCATCGCCCCCGAGAACATCGTCGAGGCCTGTCAGGCCGCCCAAGCCGCCGGCTACAACTTCCTGGAAGACGTCACTGCCGTCGACTGGGTACCCACTGAACCGCGTTTCCAGGTGAGCTATTCCCTCCTTTCGCACCGGCTGAAGCAACGCATCCGGATCGTTGTCCGCCTCTCCGGCGACATCCCCTCGATCGCCAGCATCACGTCCATCTGGCCATCGGCAAACTTCTACGAGCGCGAAGTCTTCGACCTATTTGGCATTCACTTCAGCGGCCACCCGCGCCTGACCCGCATCATGATGCCCGACAACTGGAATGGCCACCCGCTCCGCAAGGACTACCCCGTCGAGGGATACCGCTAATGCCACCCACCGAGCTTCTCGAAACTCCCGAAACGGCCTCCGAGGTCGCCTCCGATCGCAAGACCCCCATGTCCCCTGCCGCCGGCGCGCGGTCCAACACCGGCGCCACACTGGCCGGATTCCGCTCTGCCGAGGACATGATCATCCCCGGCGTTGAAGATGTGGTCCTCGAGTCGACTTCGCACCACAAGCCGCACGGGACAGACCCCCTCTCCGACCAGACGATGATCCTCAACATGGGCCCCCAGCACCCGTCTACCCACGGTGTGTTGCGCCTGGTCATTGAACTCGACGGTGAGACCATCATCTCGCTCGCCCCCGATATCGGCTACCTCCACACCGGCATCGAAAAGACCTGCGAAGCCAAGTTCTACGCCCAGGTCACTCCCCTCACAGACCGCATCGATTACCTCGCGCCGATGGCCAATAATCTTGCCTACGCGCTGGCCGTTGAAAAGCTTCTCGACCTCGAAATCCCCGAGCGCGCCCAGGTCATCCGCGTCCTCTTCCAGGAGCTCACCCGCATCAACTCGCACCTCGTCTGGCTGGGAACCCATGCGCTCGATCTTGGCGCGCTCACCATGTTCCTCTACTGCTTCCGCGAGCGCGAGCAGCTGCAGCGCATCTTCGAGGCCGTCAGCGGCCAGCGCATGATGACGAGCTACATCCGCATCGGCGGCCTCGCACTGGAGCCGCCCGCAGGCCTGATGAACACCATCCACGCCTTCCTCGACGACTTCCCATCGAAGATCGCGGAGTATGAGGGCCTGCTCAACAACAATCCCATCTGGATCTCACGCCTCAAGGGCGTCGGCTACCTCTCGCCCGAGGATGCCGTGGCTCTCGGCGTGACCGGGCCCCCGATGCGCGCCTCGGGCATCGACTTCGACCTCCGCCGCGACATGCCGTACTCCGGCTATGAAAAGTACACCTTCAACGTCCCCATTTCTACAGAAGGCGACGTCTGGGCCCGCTACATCGTCCGCATGCAGGAGATGCGCGAATCCGTAAGCATCTGCAACCAAGCCCTCGCGATGCTGCCCGGGCTCGAAGGCCAGCCCATCGTCGCCGACGCGCCCAAAATCATCCTCCCCGGCCGTGAAGAGATGAAGACCCAGATGGAGTCGCTCATCCATCACTTCAAAATCGTCACCGAAGGTTTCGCCGTCCCTGCGGGCGAGGCCACTAGCTCCATCGAAGCCCCGCACGGCATGATGAACTACTACGTCGTCTCGGACGGCACCGCCAAGCCGTACCGGGTCCACATGCGTAATGCTGACTTCGCCAATTTGCAGGCCCTGGAAACGATGTGCAAGGGCAGGCTCGTAGCGGATGTGGTCGCCGTCATTGGCTCGATCGACATCGTGTTAGGCGCAATCGACCGCTAAGGATTCGGAATATGGCCGACGAGGATCTCGATCACGTCACACACTTTCGAGATAGGTTATGGCACTCAATGGTTATCGATATAAGACGTCGCCTTCTGGAAGAAGAGGCGACCGGAGTCCTTTCGCAATCCAATCTCGAAGGGATCCTTGAACTGGAAAACGAATCCATCCTTACCAGCAAAAATGGCTACTTAAGCGTCTGGTTAGTACCCGAGACAGGGGATGGTAGCTGGAATCAGATCTCTCCGATTGAGCAGTGTGAGCCGTGGTTTATGTGGCCAAATGGAGATGTTGAAATAAGCGGGAATCTCTTCGATATTTCGAATGCCGCGCAGTGGTTCGTGAATCGATTGACGGTTGTATGACCCCAAACCTCCGCACCGAACTCTGGACCTCTTCGGCATCCCTGCTCCGCTCCTACTCGGCCGCCAACGGACTCAAACATAGTCTCTTCCAGCGTTCATTTACACTAGCCAAATGAGCCGCGACGAGGTTATCGCCAAGCTTCGCCAACACGCGCCTGACCTACAGGCCGCTGGCATTCTGCACCTTGCTTTCTTCGGGTCGGCCGCGCGTAGCGAGACGACGCGCACGTCCGATGTCGATCTGATGGCGGATTTCGACCCTATTGAGAAGATTTCCCTGCTCGGGGTCGTGCGGCTGGAAACGGAACTCTCTGAGTTGCTGGGCGAAAAAGTCGGTCTTTGCACGGGGCGATCCATGAAGGAAGTCATCCGGAAAAACTCCGAGAAAGAGGCCGTGCTTGCCTTCTAGAAGCGCCGATCTGTTCTTCGATGAAAACCTGAAGGCGATCCAGCGCATCTGCGGCTTCATTGGTTCCATGGGCTTCGCCGAGTCTGACCAAGACGAGAAAACGGCTTCCGCTGTCGAACGGCAACTGTTGACCGTGACCGAAGCTTCCGTTCGTTTGAGCGAGGAAGATCGTGAGCTTTGTCCCGGCGTCGAATGGCGAGACATGCGCAACCTTGGTAATCGGTTGCGTCACGCTTATCACGACATCGACAATGACCAGATTTGGAATATCGTTCACGAGGATTTGCCCGATCTCAGAGCCAGGGTCGAGCGAACTCTGCGCGAGCATTTCCCTGACTCGGCTCAATCGTGACCCCTCAACTCCACACCGAACTCTGGACTTCATGGGCGTCCTTGCTCCGCAGCTACGCCGCCGCCCACGGACTCAACAGCACCCATCACGCCGTAGTCGAAGTCAGCGTTGACGAGATCACCCTGCGCGTCGGCTCCAATTGGCTCCGCTTCAACGCCTCACAACTCGAAAGCAGCGCGGCCCCGCCGGTCCACTTCAGCCTTGAAGAAAACGGCACCGTCCGGATCGACAACGGCAGCGAGGAAGAAATGGATATCGCGGCCGAGCGCCTCGCCCGTGAAATGCTTTTCGCGTCTTCTTAAGGGCCATCACGCCTGGTCTGTTTCTGAAGCGAGTGCCCGACGCACCTCCAGGTCGAGATCGCACGACAGAAGCCGTGCGCTGCCAATCTTCGCCACACACAACGATCTTCGACACACTCGCACTCATCGCCGCTCTACTCGCGCTAAAATCGTAGTCGAATGGCCACTATAGCCTCCACCATCTTCACTCCCGCTCTCGCTGCCCGCTTCGACAAGCTGGTGACGACCTATCCGCTGAAGCGCTCCGCGCTCGTCCCCATGCTGCTCTATGCGCAGGACGAAATCGGCTACGTGTCGGACGCTTGCGTCGCCGAAATTGCCCAGCGGCTCGACCTTCTCGAACTCGATGTCCGCAACGTGCTCAGCTACTACTCCATGCTGCGCACCGTGCCCGCCGGCAAGTACAACGTGCAGGTCTGTACCAATATCTCCTGCATGCTGCGCGGCGGCTTCGAACTGCTTCAGCATTGCAAAGACACGCTTCACATCGGACACAAAGGCGTAACCCCGGACGGCCTCTTCTCGCTTGAAGAAGTCGAGTGCATCGGAGCCTGCTGCTGGGCCCCCGCCGCCCAGGTCAATTACGACTTCCACGAAAACCTGACGCCCGCGAAAATGGACACCGTACTCGCCACCTACCGCGGAAAGGATGCCAACTAGATGCCCACGCTCGTCTCCCATCCCGACGAAATCAAAGTGATCTCCCGCCGCTTCGGTTCGGGCGCGGCCAATATTGATCGTTATATTGAGCAGGACGGGTACAAAGCCACCCAGCTCGCCATCGAAAACGGCCCCGCCTGGATCATCGACACCATGAAGGCTTCCGGCCTCCGCGGCCGCGGAGGCGCAGGTTTCCCCACCGGCATGAAGTGGAGCTTCGTTCCCAAGGTCTCCGAAAAACCCAAGTACATCCTCGTCAACGGCGACGAGTCCGAGCCCGGCACATGCAAGGACCACGTCCTCTTTCTCGAGGACCCCCACGCCGTCATCGAAGGCACCATCATCGCGGGCCTCTCGATCGGCTCCAAAATGGGCTTCATTTATCTGCGCGGCGAGTACCGCTATCTCCTCAACATCGTCGAGAAGGCCGTCGCCGACGCGTATGCCAAGGGCTTCCTCGGCAAGAATATTTTCGGCAAAGAGGGCGTCGATTTCGACATCGTCACCCAGACCGGCGCCGGCGCATACGAGGTCGGTGAAGAGTCCGCTCTGATGGAGTCGCTCGAGGGCAAGCGAGGTATCCCGCGCATCAAACCGCCGTTTCCCGCCGTGGTCGGTCTATACGGAGGTCCCACGGTCATCAATAACGCGGAGACCATCGCTAACGCTCCGCACATCCTGCTCATGGGCGGCGAGGCGTACGCCAAGCTCGGCACTGAGCGCAACGGTGGCACACGCCTCTTCGGCATCTCCGGCCACGTGAACCGTCCCGGTGTGTACGAGCTACCGATGGGCTACTCGCTCCGCAAAGCCATCTACGAAGTTGCGGGCGGAATCCCCGGCGGCAAAAAGCTCAAAGCGGTCGTCCCCGGCGGCTCCTCCTGCCCCGTCCTCACCGCCGACGAGATCGACGTCGGTCTCGACTTCGACCAGATGGCGAAAGCCGGCACCATGCTTGGGTCTGGAGGAATTGTGGTGCTCGACGAGACCGTCTCCATCGTCGAGTTCGCGCTCCGCACTATCCGCTTCTATCAGCATGAAAGCTGCGGCTGGTGCATCCCCTGCCGCGAAGGCACGGACTGGCTGAAGAAGACCCTCACACGCTTCCATGCTGGCGGCGGAAACCGCAAGGACATCGACAACATTCAGTACCTAGCCGAAAATATGATGGGCCGCACCTTCTGCCCGCTCGGCGACGCCGCTGCAATGCCGACACTCGGCTTCATCAAAAAGTTCCGCCCTGAATTTGAGGCCTATCTTGACGGAGCGCGCGTAGCAAACCCGCTCATCCAGATTCAACCCATCGGCGAGCCGGACATGGTCGGAGCTGCCCACTGAATCACCGCGAGGTCGCCCGCGGTGCTGCTGCCTCAGTGATCGGCTCGGTGTAAGAATAGAAGAGTAATCATCAGCGGATAAGAACACCAAAGCTCTGACTCAGCTTTTCCAACATCGATACCGCAAAGCGCGCCCGGAAGGCAGACCTTTGCCACGCAGCCTAAGGAACCCATGCCAGACGTATCCTTTACCGTAGACGGCCAAAAACTCACCGCCCCCGCCGGGACGCTCCTCATCGAGGCCTGCAAGTCTGCTGGCATCGAAATCCCCGCCTTCTGTTACTACCCCGGTCTATCGCTTCAGGCCGCCTGCCGCATGTGCGTCGTCCGCATAGAGAAGGCGCCCAAACTCGCCACCGCCTGCACCACCACGGTCGCCGAAGGCATGGTCGTTCAGACCGAAACCCCCGAAATCGCCCAGGCCCGCAAGGCTACCATCCAGCTCCTGCTCGGCAATCATCCCCTCGACTGCCCCGTCTGCGACGCCGGCGGCGAGTGCGAGCTGCAGGACATGACTTTCAAGTACGGCGCCGCTGACAGCTTCTACGCCGAGCCAAAAAATCATCGCGAAGAGCAGAAGTGGTCCCCCGTCGTCTACTTCGACCGCCCGCGTTGCATCCTCTGCTACCGCTGTGTCCGCATGTGCGGCGAAGGCATGGATGTCTTCGCCCTAGGCATCCAGAACCGCGGTTCATCCTCCGTCATCGCCCCCAACGTGCCCGCGCAGCTTTCACCCGCAGACCTCCCTTCGCTCGATTGCGAACAGTGCGGCATGTGTATCGACGCCTGCCCGGTGGGCGCGCTCACCTCCGGCGCCTACCGCTACAAGACGCGCCCCTGGGAGATGAATCACGTCGCCACCGTCTGCACGCACTGCGGCGACGGTTGCAAGACTACCCTCGGTGTACGCTCGGTGTCTGAAGGCAGCGAGATCGTGCGCGGCGACAACCGCGACAAATCTGGCATCAACGGCGACTTCCTTTGCAACAAGGGCCGGTACGCGTTCGACTTCACGACTAACATCGAGCGCCTTACGTCTCCCCTTGTTCGACAGGCCGATGGAAAATTCAAGCCCGTCTCCTGGGAAGAAGCGCTCACGTTTGCCGGCAAGCGCCTCCGCGATCTCCGCGATCAAAACGGACCTCAAAGCATCGGCGTTATCGGATCCAACCGCACCACAAACGAGGAAAACTACCTCCTCCAGAAGTTCGCCCGCACCGTCATTGGCACCAACAACATCGACCACCACCGCACAGCGGACTATGTTGCATTCGCAGCGGCGGTGTCCGGGAAACAGACCGCCTCTCAGCGCGATGTGCTCAGCGCTCCCGCCATTGTCCTGATCGGCGGAGATCCGACCAACCAGGCTCCTCTCACCGCCTGGAACATTCGTTCCGCCGTCCGCCTCAACGGCACCCGTCTGTACGTTGCCAACCACGCCGAAATCAAGCTCCGCCGCCAGGCCAAGGCGTTTCTCCAGCTCGACCAGTTCGGCTACGGGGCGCTCGCTGCGTCACTCTCCGGCGGCACCCAGGATGACAACCAGAAGACTTTCCTCGAAGCCGTTCGCGCGGAAGAAGCGCTGGTTGTCCTGCTGGGTAACGAACTTCGTGGCTCCGATCTCCAGGCCGTCGTCGCCGCCTTCCCTACCGCGAAGTTCGCGCTTCTCGCCGACTATGCCAATTCCCGCGGTGCGGCCGACATGGGAGTTCTGCCCGACGTGCTGCCCGGTTACCAACCGCTGGCCGCTTCTACACTCGCGACCGAGTACAACGCGCCCAGCACCCCCGGTCTCAACCTGGTCGAGATGTTCGACGCCGCCTCAGCCGGCAAACTGTCCGCGCTTTACGTCGTCGGCTCCAATCCGGTCGCGCGCTATAACATCGACCCCGCGACCCTCAAGAACACCTTTGTCATCGTGCAGGACCTCTTCCTCACGGAGACTGCTGCCCTGGCCGACGTTGTCTTCCCCGCGGCCAATCTTTATGAGAAATCAGGCTCCGTGACCAACTCCTACGGCGACCTTCAGCTCGTTTCCAAAGCTGCCGACAAGGCCGGCACCCGTTCCGATTTCGAGCTCATCGTTCGCCTCGCAGACAAGTTTGGTCACGAGATCAAGCAGCTCGTTCCATTCGGCAAGGGACTCCGTTCCGACATGGGCCAGAGTCGCGGCGCGCAAGCCGGCGAGGCCGACCGACACGCCGTCTGGCTGACGGCCAACAATCTCGAACCCAAACTATCCCCCTTTGACCCCTTCGCCGTCCTGGACGAAATCCAGCGCCTCGTTCCCGGATACGACAAGTTGTTCCGCCTGCAGCTCCTCAGCGGAAACGACCAGCATATTGCCCCCGCCGCCGGTCCGCTGGTCCAGATCGCTAACCGCAACGACCTCGTCCTACCCTCCAACGACACTCTCTTCACCTCTGGCTCGCTCACCCGTTATTCGCGTATGTTGCAGGACGTCCAGAACCATCAATCCGAAGAAGTAGCCGACCACCTGGCTGCGGACTAAGGTTATGATGACGAGTCTGAACATAAACTCCGCACGTAAGCAGCTCGCGCAGAAAATGATTGCGACGACGGAAGCAATTGCTGGCTATCAAACAATAAGTACGCTTGGTCCGATAGAAGCCGTCATCGAAAAAGGATTCTCAAGAGCGTCCGTGCATGGAATCGGTGTTGTCGACGGGGGTGGTCTTTCTGACATGGTCTTCAATGCAAAACAAGAACTCGCTTTGGCAGCTCATGATCTAGGTGCAAACGCCATTGTTTGTTTCCGCTATTCATTGTGCGGCAGAGAGCTCGAAAAGAGTCTCATAGCTTACGGTACAGCAGTCCAAGTAGAGCGAAAATCCCAGGAATTCAACAATTAATGAGCCACTTCACTCAATTCCAGATATTCCTTCTGCTTACGGTCCTCAAGATCGCGGTAGTGCTCGTTATCACGCTCACTGCCGTGGCGTACACCGTCCTGCTCGAACGCAAGGTCCTCGGCCGAATGCAAAACCGCTGGGGACCTTCGCGTGTAGGCCCCTTCGGCCTCTTGCAGCCCCTGGCCGATGGCATCAAGCTTTTCCTCAAGGAAGACATGATGCCGCTGGCCGTCGAGCGCCCGCTCTTCGTCCTCGCCCCCGTTATCGCCCTCGCTTGTGCTCTGGTCTCCATTGCCGTGGTACCGTTCGGCGCACGCACCTACGTCCACGGCGTAGACATCTTTCAGGTCGCCGACCTCAATATCGGCCTGCTCATCATCCTCGGTATCACCTCCATCGGCGTGTACGGCATCGCGCTCTCCGGCTGGTCGTCCAACAATAAGTACTCGCTTTTCGGCTCACTCCGTGCCACCGCACAGGTCATCAGCTACGAGCTTGCGCTCGGCCTTTCGCTCGTAGGCGTAGTCATGCGCGCCCAGTCGCTCCGCCTCCGAGACATCGTCGACTCGCAGACCCACGGCCACGGCGCCCTGGGCTGGAACATCTTCGGTGGCCTCCAGATTGTCGCGTTTTTTATCTACCTCATGGCCGCCTACGCCGAAACCAATCGCTCTCCCTTTGACCTCCCTGAAGCCGAATCCGAGCTGGTCGCCGGCTACCACACCGAGTACAGCTCCATGAAATTCGCCATGTTCTTCATGGCCGAGTACGCCAACATGATCACCGTGGCCTGCGTCGCCACTCTGCTCTTCTTCGGCGGAGCGAGTTCGCCGTGGGGCCACCTGTTCGACGGCTTCGCCAATGGTGCCATCGCCCATGCTGCCTTCTCCATCTTTTGGTTCGTCTTCAAAATTTTCTCGTTCATCCTGCTGTACATCTGGGTCCGCGCCACCCTCCCTCGCTTCCGCTACGACCAGCTCATGGGCTTTGGCTGGAAGTTTCTCCTGCCTATCGCAATGGCGAACATTCTCTTCACCGCCCTGGCGCTCACGTTCTTCGGACATCACGGATAAGCTGAAACGGTCCTCCTGAGCAACGCAGCACCATGGCGTTAGACATTGTCATCCTGAGCAACCAGGAACCACGACGTCAGGAATTGTCATCCTGAGCGAAGCGAAGGACCTGCTTCTTGCCTTTGCTCGCTTTACAATCGAAGGACACGCAAGGACTCGAAACGCACCAATGCAAATTGCCCTGTTCATCATCTTCGGTCTGCTGGCCGTCCTCGCGGCGCTCAACCTGCTCTTCCAGCGGCACCCTATCAACAGCGCCCTGTCGCTCGTGGTAGTCATGATGTCCCTCGCGGTCCTCTACTGGTCGCTCGGCGCGGAGTTCCTCGCCGCCGCACAGGTCATCGTCTACGCCGGGGCCGTGATGGTGCTGTTCGTCTTCGTCGTCATGCTGTTGAATGCCGGAGAGGAAGAGCGTACCCACGGGTCGAAAGTTGCGTACATCGCGGGCATCCCCGGTGCCGCCGCCATCTTCTGCCTGCTTGCCTTCGTCTTCCTGAAAAACAAGACCGCGCTAGGTACCACTCAGCTCGGCGGCTATCTTTCGAGCGCAACCTCCAACATCCGCGACCTCTCGCACGTCCTGTTCACATCGCTTCTGCTGCCCTTCGAAGTCACCAGCATCCTCATTCTCATCGCAATCCTCGGCGCCGTCGTCCTCGCCCGGAAGGAGCTTTAAGTGGTTCCCATCGCCTACTACCTGATTCTTGCGGCGATCCTGTTTTCCATTGGAATCGCCGCCTTCCTTATCAAGCGCAACGTCATCACCATCTTCATGTCGATCGAGTTGATGCTCAACGCAGTCAACCTCACCTTCGTGGCCTTCTCGCACATGTGGCACCAGGTCTCCGGTCAGATCTTCGTCTTCTTCGTCATGGTCGTCGCCGCGGCAGAGGCCGCCGTCGGCCTAGCCATCATCATCGCCCTCTTCCGTTCACGCCAGACCCTTAACGTCGACCAGGTCAACCTGATGAGGAACTAGCTCCTGTTGTTTGTCATTCCCGAAGGGATCTGCGTTACCCGTACCACAACGAAACTCGAATGAACCCAAACCTGCTCTGGCTCATCCCGCTCCTCCCCTTCGCCGGCTTCCTCATCAACGGGACCATCGGCCGCAAGCTCCCGCGCCCCGCCGTCTCGGCCATCGCGCTGCTCTTCACCGCCGCACCGGCCGTTCTCGTCGCGCAACTCTGGCTCTACATGAAGTCCGCCGGGGCCCCCGACGCCATCTCCGTCGTCAGCCGCCCGTGGATCGCCATCACCGGATTCCAGGTCAACTTCAGCTTCGCGGTCGACCACCTCACCCTCATCATGCTCGGGGTCGTCACCGGCGTAGGCTTCCTCATCCACGTTTACTCGGCCTCCTACATGGCAGAGGACGAAGGTTACTGGCGCTTCTTTGCCTACCTCAACCTCTTTATGTTCTTCATGCTCGTGCTGGTGCTTGCCGAAAGCTTCCTTCTGCTCTTCGTCGGCTGGGAAGGTGTCGGCCTCGCGTCCTACCTGCTCATCGGCTTCTACTTCACCAAAGATTCCGCCGCCAACGCCGGCAAGAAAGCCTTCATCGTCAACCGCATCGGCGACTTCGGCTTCCTGCTGGCGATGTTCCTGCTCATCCAGCACTTCGGCTCGCTCAGCTTCTCTACCGTCTTCGCGCACGTTCCCACCGCAGCCGCCCCGTTTACGGCCATCTGCCTCCTTCTCGTCCTCGGAGCTGCCGGCAAATCCGCGCAAATCCCTCTCTACGTCTGGCTACCCGACGCGATGGAAGGCCCGACCCCGGTCTCCGCACTCATCCACGCCGCCACCATGGTCACCGCCGGCATCTACATGGTCGCCCGCTGCCACGTTCTTTTCGACCGCTCGCCTACAGCTCTCCTTGTCGTTGCGTGCATAGGCGCCGCCACCGCCCTTCTCGCCGCCACCATCGGCATGGTCCAGCACGACATCAAGCGGGTCCTTGCCTACTCCACAGTCTCGCAGCTCGGCTACATGTTCATGGCCTGCGGAGTCGCGGCGTACTCTGCCGCCATCTTCCACCTCATGACGCACGCCTTCTTCAAGGCGCTCCTCTTCCTCGCCGCCGGGTCCGTCATCCACGCGCTCAGCGGAGAGCAAGACATGCGCGTCATGGGCGGCCTCCGCAAGCGCATCCCTGTCACCTTCTGGACCATGACCGCGGGCGTCTTCGCCATCGCAGGCATTCCCCCCTTCGCCGCATTCTTCTCTAAAGACGAAATCCTCTACCAGGCCTTCATCAGCAACAACCCGCTTGCCAAGCTCCTCTGGGCAGTCGGCGTTCTTACCGCCTTCCTCACCTCCTTTTACATGTTCCGCCTTTGGTTCAAGACCTTCTTCGGAGCTCGCCGCTTCGACGAAGACGCCCTGGCACACGGCCAATCGACACACGCCCCGCATACCGACGCCGCGCAGGGAACGAGCGATCCATCCACCACTGCCGAGCACGACTCCGGCCAGGCCGCCCACCCGCACGGCGTCCACGAGTCGTCCTGGATTATGCTGCTCCCCCTCGTCATCCTCGCCGTCTTCTCGATCATTGGTGGCTGGGTCGGCATCCCGCTGGCCTTCGGCGGTCACAACGAGTTCGAGCACTTCCTCCATCCGGTTTTCTCCACACTCCCCGAGCTGGTCACGCCCGAGCACTTCTCCTTCCGTGACCCTGAGCCGATCCTCGCCCTCATCTCCATTGCTGCCGCCCTGCTTGGTCTCCTCGCGGCCTACGTCCTCTACTTCCGCAGCCCCGGTCGCGCGTCCGATCTGGCCCTCAAAGCCAGGCCCGTCTACTCCCTTCTCAGCCACAAGTATTGGGTCGACGAGATCTATGGCGCGGTCCTCATTGGCCCTCTGCTCGCCTTTTCCCGCTTCGTCCTTGGCGGCCTCATTGACGCCGGCCTAGTGCAAGGCGCAGGCTCAGCCGCCGGCAGTTCCGCCCGCGGTCTCGGCTCCCTCGTCCGCCGCATGCAATCCGGCAATATCCGTTCTTACGCCGGTTGGCTCGCTCTAGGAGCCGCCGCCGTCATTCTGTTCACGCTCTTCGGCCTCCATCCGTTCCACCCGTAACGTTGTCATCCTTCGCCGAAGGCGGAGGACCGGCTGCCCGCATTCACTACCAGGACTCCAATGAACCCCGACCGCTTCATACTGTCGCTGATCCTGCTCACGCCTCTGGTGGGAGCAGCGGTGCTTGCCTTCATCCCAGAGCGGGAGGGCAGCAAAAAGCATCACTGGATCGCGCTCGTTTTCACCCTGCTGACGCTGCTCTTCACGCTCCATCTGCCCTTCTACTACATCTACGGCAGCGGCGCATTTCAATACGAAGTCAGCCTCCCCTGGATCGCCAACCTCGCGATCCGCTATCACGTCGGCGTTGACGGCCTCTCCATGTGGCTGGTCGTGCTGACCGGCCTACTCGCCCCGCTCGGCGTCCTCGCCTCCTGGAACGCCATCAAAACCCGCACCAAAACCTTCTTCGTCCTCTTCCTCCTGCAACAGGTCGCGATGATCGGCATCTTCATCTCGCTTGACCTCTTCCTCTACTACGGCTTCTGGGAGCTCTCACTCGTTCCCATGACGCTGCTGATCGCCACCTTCGGCCGCACCGAAAACCGCCGCCGCGCCGCGATCAAGTACTTCCTGTACGCCTTCATCCCGTCTGCCATCCTGCTCGTCGGCATGATCTGGCTCTACGTCCGCACCGGCACCTTCGACTTCGTCAACCTGCAAGCCCTCGCCGCTCAACACGCCATCTCGCCGAACGGCCACGCGCTCTGGCTCTGCTCGCTCGCCTTCCTCATCGCCTTCGCGGTCAAGGTGCCCATCTTCCCCCTGCATGGCTGGATGACCGATGCCATCGTCGAAGCCCCCACCGCCGCCGTGATGGTGCTGGTCGGTAAGCTCGGCCTCTACAGCATCCTGCGCTTCAGCTTCGGCCTCTTCCCTGACGAGTCCCGCCACATCGCCCCTCTGCTCGTTGCGCTCGGAGCCATAGGCATCGTCTACGGCGCGCTGAACGCCCTCGTCCAGAACGACCTCAAGCGACTCGCCTCCTTCTCCACGCTTTCCCACGTCAGCTTCATCGCGCTCGGCATCTTCACCTTCACCATCTCCGGCATCGACGGCGGCACCTTTCAAATCCTCAACGAGTCCCTCATCGGCGCGGCTCTCTTCATTCTCCTCGGCCTGCTCTACGAGCGCTACGGCACCTACAACATGCAGGACTACGGCGGCCTCGCCGCACGCCACCCCTGGATGGTCACCGCCTTCGTCCTCACCTCGCTCGCCGCCGTCGGTCTGCCCATGCTGAACGGCTTCATCGGCGAATTCCTTATCTTGAATGGCGCGATGCAGAGCATCACAAAACATCACGTCCTCTGGACAGTTGTCGCCACCACCGGCGTTATCCTCTCCTCCGCCTACATGCTTTGGATGATCCAGCGCGTCTTCTACGGCAAGCTTGGCGTCCGCCCCGCCGAAGTGACCGGCTGGGACCTCACCGCCCGCGAGCATCTCGAACTCTGCCCCCTCGTCGCGCTCTTCCTCATCATGGGTGTCGCCTCTCCGTTCTGGATGAAAGCCATCGACACCTTTGGCATAGCGACCGCAGACAAGCTGCTGGCTCCCAATCCTGGCAAGTTCCGGCACATTGAAGCCGAGACCTACTCCCGCCCCACCTCCTTCGTCGACCCCAAGCTCGGTGCCGACGCACTCGGCAAACCAGCTCCGCCAGAAAACAAGGGAGCCCGCTACTGATGTCCACTAACCTCCTCACCCTGCTCCCTGAACTAATCCTTACTATCACCGGCATCCTGGTCATGCTGATCGAGCCGCTCATCGCTCCCGGCCGCTCGCGCAAGCCGCTAGGGTGGCTCGCCATTTTCGGCACCGCACTCTCCGGCATCGCGGCGTACTATCAACTCCAGATTACGAACCGCACCGGCGCACTCACCGGGTTCTACGGCACCATCCAGGTCGACGGCTTCTCCGTCTTCTTCCACCTTCTTATCGCCGCCGTGGTCCTTGTGACGCTCATGGGCTCGCTCGACTACTTTGAGCTCCCCGTCACCCATGCTGGCGAATACTTTGCCCTCGTGCTCTTCGGTTCCACTGGGATGATGTTCATGACCAGCTCCGTCGAGCTCCTCATGGTCTTTGTCGGCCTCGAAATATCCTCCATCTCGACCTACATCCTCGCCGGCTTCCGCAAAGCTCAAGCCACCGCATCGGAGTCCTCGCTCAAGTATTTCCTGCTCGGCTCCTTCGCCACCGCCTTTTTCCTCTACGGCATCGCCCTCTGCTTCGGTGCGACGGGCTCTACCTCCATCGCAGCCATCGCCCAGGGCCTCGCCCACACCCAGACTCCTCTTCTTGCCTGGCTTGCCCTCGCGATGATCGTCATCGGCCTCGGCTTCAAAGTCTCCGCCGCGCCCTTCCACGTCTGGACGCCCGACGTCTACCAGGGAGCCCCGGCACCGGTCGTCGGACTCATGTCTACCGCGCCAAAGGCCGCCGCCTTCGCCGTGCTGCTTCGCATCTTGTATTCGGGTTTTCCGCTTTATCAGCAGCGCTGGGCCGTCCTCATCTGGCTCATCGCCGTGCTGTCGATGACCATCGGGAACCTCGGCGCGCTGCTCCAGACCGATGTCAAGCGCATGCTGGCGTATTCCTCCATCGCCCACGCAGGCTACCTGCTGGTCGCCTTCACTGCCTTCGGGCCGGACGGCATCTCCGCGGCCTGCTTCTACACCGCTACCTACGCCGCCATGAACGTCGGTGCCTTCCTCGTCCTCGGCCAGATCTCCGGTTTCGGCGAGGGCGCGCGCTCCATTGACGACTTCACGGGGATGGCCGCCAGGCGCCCCGTGCTCTCCGCATTGCTGGCTTTCTTCCTGCTCTCGCTGATCGGCATCCCCTTTACCGGCGGCTTCTTCGGCAAGTTCTACGTCTTTTCTGCCGCCATCCACTCCGGCAATATCTGGCTCGCGGTCATCGGGCTCGCAAACTCCGGCGTCGCCTGCTTTTACTACCTGCGCCTGCTCGCCGCCCTGTACACGCGCCCAGTGCCCGGCGAATCCAGCGTGAGCGGCGCCACGCTTGCTCCCGCCCGGATATTCAGCCCAGCCGCCGGTCTGGCGTTAGCCGCAACCGCCCTCGCCACGCTCGCTTTGGGTATTTTCCCGGGCCGCATCCTGCACCTGACTCAGCGCCTCTCCACTGAGCCGGCCACTTCCGGCACACCGCAAGCCCTCTCCGCTCCATCTGTCGACCCACGTTAGGCGACATTCGGAAGTTCGCGGCCAGGTGCAGGAGTGGAAGGGGCCGTGCCTGGCGCCAACCGCCCCACCCGGCCTTGGGCTGCCTGGTACCGAGACGCGTTCACACGCCCCATACAAGTCCAGACCGTAAATTCATTGCAGCCCGGCTACGCGCCGGGTTGACTTGTTTGCGCCAACGTCCGGAGCTAACCTGCTTTGTTTGACTATTTTTAACGCAAAAGAGTGGCAGGGGGAGGTCTGATATCGCACACGCTTCAGTTCGAAGATTCGGCCTGAAGTATTCTTAGTTGTGACCGCAACGCAACGTATCTTCGCCGGAGTCTTCCTGCTCTTTGCCCTCCCTGTCTTTGCCGCCGACTCCATCACCGGCGTCGTCACCAACAAGACGACCAATAAGCCCGCCGCCGGAGACGATGTCGTCCTCATCCGCTTGCAGCAAGGCATGCAGGAATCGACGCGCACCAAAACCGACGCGCGAGGCCGCTTTACCCTGGCCGTCCCCGACGAAGGCATTCACCTGGTCCGCGTCACCCACGATAAGGCGAACTACTTCCGCCCGGCACCCCCCGGCACCCAATCGGTTGAGATCGACGTCTACAACGCCGCCGCCAAGGTGAAGGGCGTCACCAGCGAAGCCGATGTACTTCGCATTCAGACAGATGCGGGTGACAAGAGCCTCAAGGTTGTCGAAAACTTCTTCGTCAAGAATGAATCCACGCCGCCGCTTACCCAGTTCTCCGACCGGCCGTTCGAGTTCGTCCTCCCCGACGGCGCCATCGTCGACGGCTCCGCCGCGCTCGCACCCGGCGGCATGCCGGTTCAGTCGGCGCCAATCCCACTGGCCGAAAAGGGCCATTACACGTTCCTGTTTCCGATCCGTCCCGGAGAAACCCGCTTCCAGGTCAGCTATCACATCCCTTACAGCGGCAGCTTTACCTTCTCGCCCAAACCATCGATGCCGACCGACACTGTCGCCGTCATGATGCCCAAGAGCATGGCCTTCAAGGCCGACACCCAAGCGCCGTACACCTCAGTAGCGGAGGAAGTTACCGCGCAGACCTACGTCGCACGCAACGTCCAACCCGGCCAGGCGCTCAGCTTTACCCTTTCCGGCGCGGGCCAGTTACCACGCGACACACAGAACCCGGACCAAGGCGCCGGCACGCAACCCGCCTCCACAACTCCCGCTGACTCGAACGCCGCAGCCGCCGTCGACAGCAATGGCAACCCCGACACCACAAAGTTCGGCGGCGGTCTCGGGAAGCCCATTGATCAGGACGCGGAGCACGATCCCTGGGCCAAGTACAAGTGGTGGATCCTCGGCGCTCTCGCCCTGATTCTGGCAGGCGCTGCCGGCATCCTGCTCCGCCGTCCGCCCCCCCAACTCACCGCCGTGGCACCGCAGCCAGCGCAACAGTCAACATCGCTCCAGCAGGCGCTCAAGGAAGAGCTCTTTGCGCTCGAAACCGACCGTCTCCAGAAGAAGATCACGGACGAAGAGTACGCCGCGCATAAGAACGCGTTGGACATCATCCTTCTACGCGCCCTTGCGCGCGGAAAGGACCTCGGCGCCGCGTGACGACCTTCTTCCGCATCCTTCGTCTGCTTGCGCTGGTTTCCTGGGTTGGCGGCCTTATCTTCTTCATCGCCGCGGTCACGCGCGTCGCATTCGCCGCGCTGCCCGACGCCCACATGGCCGGCGCAGTGGTGCGCGGAACGCTCAATATCCTGCATCGCATCGGCTTCACCGCAGGCGCGGTGTATCTGGTTTCCACGCTCACGCTGATCGCTACTCAGCGCGACAGCCATCTAGTTCGCGCGCTCGAAATCCTTATCGTCGGCGCGATGCTGATTCTCAACGGCTACTCTCACTTTTCGGTCCTGCCCCGCATGGAAGCCGACCGCCTATCGCTCGGCGGTACCGTCGAAGCCACGCCACCAGACGTTCCCGCCCACCGGCACTTCGATCGTCTCCACCGCGTATCCGTTAGAGTGGAAGGCGCTATCCTCATCGGCGGTCTTTTGCTCGTCTGTTTGGCGCCGCTACCCCGCCGTGACGACATGGATCGAGTGCAGTTTTAGCGCGCGTACTCACTCGACCGGCAGCTTCGCCTTGTACCCATCCCGCGCAATGATGGAGTACTTCAATGGCTTGTGCTTCTCGTCGGTCATACGCAGGGGCTTGCCCTCATTGTCGACCAGTGCAACCTTGATCTTGCGGTAGGAGCCGTCATTCTTGCTGTTCGTGGGCCGATACGTCAGCACATACTGGTTGCGGATCGAATCGTTGATTTGCGCGAAGATGTCTGGCAGCGCGCCCTGAAACAATGGCTGAAAACTCAACCCACCGGTCATTTGCGCGAACGTCCGCATCTGATTGTCGGCCTGCAGGTAATCCAGCCTCGCGATTGGCCCCAGACCGCCGCGCGCGTCCGTCAACTCCCGCGCCAGGCCTCCCGTGCTGATCGTAAAAATCGTCACGTTGGGCGTCGCCTTGATCTTCGCCAGGATCTTGTCGAGAGTCAATTTCGAAAATGTGTCGCGGCCGGTAGAGATCAGGACAATGTACTTCCGTCCCTCGATCCGGTTCATACGGTCCAGCGTTTCGTACAGTGCGTCGAACTCGTTGGTGTCGGAAAAGCCTGGAATGATCAAGCTATTCAACGACTGCCGCACCAGCTCCTTGTTGTTGGTGAAGTCCGTCAAAATATGCGTCCGCATGTCATACGTCACGACAGCAATATAGTCATCGGGCTTCAGCGACCGGAAAAACGACTCCGAAGCATTCTGCATATCGCGAATGAACGCGTATGAATTCGAGGCAAACTCCAGCAGCATTACAGCCGTGATCGGCGTCTGGGCTATGCGGATGCTCTGAACCCGCTGCTCAACCCCATCCTCCGTCACCAGAAAATTGTCCGCTCTCAGCCCGGGGACGAACTGGTGCGTCTTGTCCAGAATGACGTTGACGTTGAGGTTGACAATTGGCACATCCACGCGCAGCGAGAAGATCTCACCATCCGGATTCTTCACCTTCTCCTCAGCGGGAGCAGGCGGCGCCACCTCTGTGGGCTCCTTCTTGCGTGGCACATCGAGCGGTGTGTCAGAGACTGGTCCAGGTGTTTCCGCAGGCGGCGGCGGCGCGGGCCGTTGCTGAGACCAGCCTGAACCGGGAGCGAACAGCAACAGAATGGCAGCGATCACAACGTACTTGGTCGGAAATCGAAACGGCATGGGGTCGGGCTGCTCCTGCGACACTGAAAAGACTCTACAGGTTGTTAGACGGAATACAACAGTCAACAGACTACCGACCAGCCGGCCGCGCTGTTTGCAAATGACAACGGGCCGCTGGGGGGTGCCAGCGGCCCATTGCTTTCAAATGGCGCCTCCTATCAAGGGATGCGACCGGTGGGGGGTCGACCCGACCAGAGGCGCTCGTTTATTATGCCACGAAGGCCGTTTCTCCATCCACCTTCAGGGTTTCTGCACAGGTCTATCCGGGCTGGGTGAGACCTTGCAATCGACCAGCACAGTACGATAGCTAGACATGCGTTTCGAGCTCTTCATCGCGGCCCGCTACCTCCGCGCCCGCCGCCGCCAGGCCGTGGTCGGCCTGGTGACGGCAATCTCCGTGCTGGGAGTCGCCGCCGGGGTCGCCGCTCTGATCATTGCCCTGGCTATTACCAACGGTATGAGGCGCGACCTTCAGGAACGGCTGGTAGGCGCGACCTCTCACATCGAACTCATGCGCTCGGCCGGCGACGGAATCCGGGACTGGCGCCCGCTGATGGCCCGTCTCGCGACCGTTCCACACGTTTTCGCCGTCGCACCCGGGCTCTACGGACAGGTCCTCATCTCAAGGGGCGCGCGTTCCGGCGGCGCACTGATTAAAGGGATCATCCCCGAAAACGAGCGCCGCGTGGGCTATCTCCTCCGCACGATCACGCAAGGTTCCGCCCGCGAACTCAGCCCGGTCGATTTTCCACCACAGCCACGCGGCGACTCGGAACATGTTGCGAGCAGAGGTCCAGAAATCGGTCCCGGCGCGATACCGCCGATCGTCATCGGACACGAGCTGGCCACCACACTCGGTGCCGGTCTCGCGGACACCATCCTGGTCACCAGCCCGCAGGGAGACCTCACTCCGCTGGGACTGATCCCGCGCTATCAACGCTTTCGAGTTGTAGGCATCTTCAAGTCGGGCTTCTACCAGTACGACTCCAGCTATGCTTATATGCGCCTCGCCGAGGCACAGCGCCTCTTCTCCGAGCCCGACCTCATCAGCGTACTCAGCTTCCGAATCGGCAACCTCAACGACGTCGAAGCCGTCGGCAACGCCATCGAGCACGTCGCCGGTCCGGGCTTTCAGGTCACTAACTGGATGGAGCAAAACCGCGAACTCTTCCGCGCTCTAAAGCTGGAGCAGGTCGTCACGTTCATTGTTCTAGCGCTCATCGTCCTCGTCGCCGCACTCAACATCCTCATCGCGCTCACCATGATGGTCATGGAGAAGACCCGCGACATCGCCGTCCTGATGAGTTTCGGCGTCTCCGCCGCGCAGGTCCGGCGCATCTTCATGCTGCAGGGGCTGCTGATCTCGGTCATAGGCACGGTGCTGGGACTTGTCGTGGGTTACACGGCCAGCGTCGCAGGCGCGCATTACCGCTTCATTCACCTCGACGCCAGCGTGTATTCGATCGACTACCTGCCCTTCGCTCCGAGGCTGATCGACGCCCTGATCGTCGCGACAGTATCGCTGGGCATATCACTTCTCGCGACGCTCTATCCGTCCAACTCCGCCGCTCGCATCCTGCCAGCAGAGGCGCTGCGATATGAGTGACGACGATTGGACATAAAACGTTCCGGTACACTGAACAGAAAGTTCGACGAGGTCGCCCGACGGACTGAAAAGTGGGACGACGAAGTCATGGGAACGTTCTGCCCGCCTATAGGCCGTACTCTTTTCAGCCGCGACTAGCCGGCCTGGAATCCAGGGAAGTCGCGCACCAGTAGCTTCGATCCTCACAGAGAATCCTGCATGTCACAACGCCTCCGCTACGCCGAACTCGCCCCCGAAGGGATCGCCGCGCTCCGCCAGCTCGAGCATTACCTCAACACCGGCACATCCCTCGACCCCGTTCTGCTGGAACTGGTTCGTCTTCGCGCCTCCACCCTCAACGGTTGCGATTTCTGCCTGCACCTGCACACCGCCGAACTCCTCAAGCATCACGAGCCGCAAACACGGATCGACGCTATCACGGACTGGACCCCCTCCGACGCATTCACGCCGCGGGAGCGCGCCGCTCTAGCGTGGACCGACTCCGTTACCAGCGTGCAAACGTCGCACGTAGCCGACGCCGACTGGGCCGCCGTCAACGAGTTCTTCAGCGGCAAGGAACTCGCCGACCTGACGCTTGCCATCGCCAGCATCAACTCCTGGAATCGTATGGCGATCGCCTTCCGCGCCGAGTGGAACCCTCGCGACCGCGCCGCTCCCACCCAGCCCGCGTCCGCCCCCGTCAACCTTGGAACTGCTACCGTGTCTGCCGTGGACGACGACGGCGGCAAGGTCGCTGACGATTAATGTCCGACCCCGTGCTCCGCGCCGTTGCCCTTGAAAAGACCTACGCGCCACTGAGTCCCGGTGCGCCCGGCCTGATCCTCTTTCGCGATCTATCGCTCGACGTCCATCCCGGTGAGATGGTCGCCATCGTCGGACAATCCGGGACCGGCAAAAGCTCCCTGTTGCACCTGCTCGCCGCGCTCGACCGCCCAACGGCAGGCGAGGTGTGGTGCGGCGCCATCAACGTCACCACACTCAACCCCACCCAGGGCGCTCAGTACCGCAACCGCGACATCGGCTACGTCTGGCAGTTCCACTACCTGCTGCCGGAGTTCACCGCGCTTGAAAACATCGCCATGCCACTGCTGGCTCGCGGCCTGCCTCATGAGCAAGCTACTGCAAAGGCCGCTATTTGGCTCGACCGCGTTGGTCTAGGCAGCCGCCGCCAGAACCGCTCCGGCGAGCTCTCCGGCGGCGAGCAGCAGCGTGTCTCACTGGCCCGAGCGCTCGTCACCGAGCCCAAGGTTCTGCTCGCCGACGAGCCCACCGGCGATCTCGATGCCGTCACCGCCTCGGACGTCTTCGACCTCCTTCAGCAGATACAACGCAATTACGCCCTGGCAAGCGTTTTCGTGACGCATAACCTCGACTTCGCCGCAAAGTGCGACCGAGTCCTGCGTTTGACCGGCGGCTCGCTGCTGCCTGTCTAACCGAATCGTCGGGCCCCAAGCCTCATTTAGTCATCGACATACCGCAGGTCGGGGCTTACGATAACACAAAACCATGAAACACAGCGCCAACCTTGATATCCTCCGCTCTTTCGCGGTTGTCACCGTCATGATCGACCATCTGACGCCGACTTTGGCCCTCCACACGGGCTTCCACAATCAGGCGATATTGAACTTCACCGCGCAAATCGGCCACGCCGGCGTGTTGGCCTTCTTCGTCCACACCAGCCTCGTGCTCATGTATTCGCTGGAGCGGATGCACACCACGACCGACCGCGTGACCATACCCTTCTATATCCGCCGCTTCTTCCGCATCTATCCGCTCGCGATCTTCGCCGTTCTCACGGTCTTGCTGCTACACATACCCGCATTCACCTGGAAACCCGCAACACCCCTCACCACCCCCGTCATCGTCGCGAATTTCCTTCTTATCCAGAACATCTTCACCAAGCAGTACGTCCTTGGCCCCCTCTGGAGCCTGCCCTATGAGATCCAGATGTACATTGTCCTTCCAGCGCTCTACCTCCTGGCGCGGCGCAGGAGAGGCCCTTCCATGCTCGCCGGGCTGATTGCATTCTTTTACATGGTCGGCGCCGTGCTGGGATACCGCACCGGACATCTCAACATGGCCGCGTACATTCCCTGCTTCCTGTGCGGCGTTCTCTGCTACTCCTTGCGAAATCGCATACGGCAGAACATTCCCGCAATTTTGTGGCCGCCGCTCGTCCTGACGCTCATCTCCGTCTTCGCGCTCGCCAACAGATACGATTACCCAGGTTGGCTCGGCACATCGCCAACTTTCTGGAGCGGGTGGCTCTTCTCGCTCGCGCTCGGTCTGGCCATCAACGTCTTTTACGACTCCCGCAGTCGCGCCGGAAACTTCCTCGCCAACAAAACAGCGCTCTACTCCTATGGCATGTACCTGGCGCACGTTCCTGTTCTGTATTTGATCTTCATGAAACTTCACATTCAATATCTGCCGCTCGGCGTCCCTCTCTTCTTCGTCCTGACCGCGGTCATCTCGATCGCCACATTCCATTTGATCGAATCGCCTTTCGTAGAACTCGGCAAAAAACTTACCGCCAACCGCAGACTGCGGCGGGAACCGGCGCTCGAGCCGGTCATGCCTGCCATCTGATCGTGTTACAGAAAGCCCAGTCGTCCCTCTGCGACCGATTTCCCACAGCCGCGTCAAATAGATACAGCGGTGCAAGCAGTCGAGTGGGCACAGTCTGCCCGCTCCAGATACACTGTAGGCAACTCTCTGGCTGCGGCTCTCCAACAGTCAGTTCTTTCCGCCGCAACCCACCGCGGCGGCGGCCCACGTTTTCAGGCCTCCCGATCCCTTCGCGAATCGGGGAGGCAGTTCGAAGGGGGAGCATGTTCGAACGCTACACAGAAAAGGCCCGGCGCGTGATCTTCTTCGCGCGCTATGAAGCGAGCCAGTTTGGCTCGCCGTACATCGAAACCGAGCACCTTCTGCTCGGCTTGCTGCGCGAAGATAAAGCGCTCACCAATCGTTTCCTGCGCTCGCACGCAACCGTCGAATCCATTCGCAAGCAGATCGAACAGCACACCACCGTCCGCGAAAAGGTCTCCACGTCCGTAGACCTTCCGCTGTCCAACGAGTGCAAGCGCGTACTCGCCTACGCGGCTGAAGAAGCCGAGCGCCTCTCGCACAAGCACATCGGCACGGAGCACCTCCTGCTCGGTTTGCTTCGCGAAGAAAAATGCTTCGCGGCCGAGATTCTGCAGGAGCGCGGTCTTCGCCTCACCACGATCCGCGAGGAGTTGCAGCGAACCACGCAGGAGAAAGCCCCCGCGCAGGCAGCCGCTTCCAGCAGCGGCAAGGCTCGCGGCCAGGAGCAATCCCTCCTCGCCGAGTTCTCACGCGACCTTACGCAAGCGGCCGCCGACCAGCAACTCGACCCGCTCGTCGGTCGCGACACCGAAGTCGAACGGGTCATCCAGATCCTCTGCCGACGCACAAAAAACAATCCCGTCCTCATCGGCGAGCCCGGCGTCGGCAAGACCGCTATCGTCGAAGGTCTCGCGCAAAAAATCGCAGACGGCGAAGTACCTTCTTTCCTCGCTGACAAGAAAGTCCTTTCGCTGGACCTTTCCCTCATCGTCGCCGGCACAAAGTATCGCGGCCAGTTCGAAGAGCGCCTCAAGACCATCATGAAAGAGTTGATGGAGAATCAAAACTCCATCGTCTTCATCGACGAGCTGCACACCCTCGTGGGCGCTGGCTCCGCCGAAGGCTCACTCGACGCCGCCAATATCCTCAAACCCGCCCTCTCACGCGGAGAAATCCAGTGCATCGGTGCCACCACGCCCGCCGAATATCGCAAGTCCATTGAGAAGGATCGTTCTCTCGAACGGCGCTTTCAGGCCGTAAAGGTGCCGCCTCCGAACGAAGAGGACGCGATTAAAATCATCATGGGCATCAAGGAGAAGTATGAGAAGTTCCACGCCGTCAGCTACACCGACGACGCCATCAACTTCTCCGTCTCCCACTCCAACCGCTATATTCCGGACCGCTTCCTCCCTGACAAAGCCATCGATCTGATCGACGAGGCGGGAGCGCGCGTCAAGCTCCGTCAGACCTCGCTACCAGAGGAGATCACTGAAGTTCAGAAGCGGATCAAGTTCATTGTGCATCGCATGGAAAACGCCATTGCGAATCACGAGTTTGAGAAGGCCCGCTTCTACTCCGACGAGGAGCGCAAGGAGCGCGAAAATTTGCGCGCTCTGCGCGAAAAATACCACCTCGACGATTCATCTTCCGGCATCGTCACACGCGAAGACATCGAGGATGTCGTCTCCCGCTGGACTGGTGTTCCCATCACCTCGATTAAGGAAGAGGAGACTCAGAAACTTCTTCGCGTCGAGGAAGAGCTCCACCGTCGCGTCATCTCCCAGGACCGCGCGATCAGCGCCTTGGCCCGCGCCATTCGACGTTCGCGAGCAGGGCTCAAGAATCCCGCCCGTCCTATCGGCAGCTTCCTCTTCCTCGGCCCTACAGGCGTCGGAAAAACGGAAGTCGCGCGCACCTTGGCGCAGTTCCTCTTTGGTTCGGAGAAGTCGCTCATCCGCTTCGATATGTCGGAGTTTATGGAGAAGCATTCCGTCTCCAAGCTCATCGGTTCGCCTCCGGGCTACGTCGGCTACGAAGAAGGCGGCCAGCTCACCGAGCGCGTCAAGCGTTCGCCTTACTCCGTCGTCCTTCTGGACGAAATCGAAAAGGCTCACCCTGACGTCTTCAACCTCATGTTGCAGGTCTTTGAAGACGGCCAGTTGACGGACGGGCTCGGCAACACGGTCGACTTCAAGAACACCATCATCGTCATGACCTCGAACATTGGCGCCAAGCACCTTATGAAGCGCGAAGGGCTCGGCTTCCAATCGAGCAAGGACGAAGTTGTGATCGAGAAGATGCAGGAAATGGTGATGAGCGAGGTCAAGCGCACCTTCAACCCCGAGTTCCTCAACCGCCTGGACGAGGTCATCGTCTTCACGTCGCTCTCTGATAACGACCTCATGCAGATCCTCGAGCTGCTCGTGCAGTCGCTCAACACCAACCTGGTGCACAAGGCGATCACCATCTCGGTGCAGGACGACGCCAAGCGCTGGATCCTCGAAAAGACTCTGGTCGATCGCAGCTACGGCGCCCGCCCCTTGCGCCGTGCGCTCCAGAAATACATCGAGGATCCGCTCTCCGAAGCGCTGATCGGCGGGCTCATCGCCGAACGTCCCGCGTTCCTAGAGGTCTACCTCGAAAACAACCTGCTGCACTACCGACCGGTCTCGGCCGAAGGCGAGGAAAAGGCCGTGGGCCTCGCCCTCACCACGGTTTAGCTCGATACAACTCGTCAAAGCAAAAGGCCCCGAAACCTCGGGGCCTTTTGCTTAGAGCAAGTCTGATCTTTGTCTGCGATTCGCGAACAAAATCTTGTTTTCGCTTCTACACCAGCCGTTTCGCCGCTTTGGTAGCTGAGGAAGCATATTCGTTGGCGGAGTCGATCGCCGCGTTTAACTGGTCCTTCCCGCCATCCATAAACTTCTGCGCTTCCTTGCTCAGATACTCCGCCTGCTTTTTGAGATAAGAGCTTGCTTCCTCGAGCGCATCTTCCGCGTCCGCGAGCCCTCGCTTCAATTGCTTGCGGGTCTTCACACCAGACTGCGGCGCGTACAGCAACGCCGCCACCCCACCCGCCATAGCGCCAATACCCAGGGCGATCCAGAATTCCTTGTAGCGCATCGTTCGCACCTCCATAGTGCACAGCCACATCTTGCCATGAGATTCGCGCAATCACAAACAGGATGCTCCTACGTCAGAGACAACATCACCGCAAGCCCGCCAGCTCCCGCGCACGCGCAAAAACCCGCATGAGCATCAAGCGGTCCAACCGCCCGGTATTTGTATTGCGCAGCGACGGATGATAGCTCCCCAGCAGCCCCATCCCATTCGGCAGCACATACTCCGCACCGTGGCCGAACCTGTAATCCGATCGCCGCGCAATCACTGCGGCGTTCAACATGTGCGCCAGATATCCATCCCACGCGATCTTGCCGAGGCAAACCACCACCTTCACCTTCGGCAGCGCCCGCACCTCCGCCGTTAGATGGGCCGCGCAGTTGCGTATCTCCTGCGGGGTTGGCCTGTCACCGGGCGGTGCGCAGCGCACCACCGAACCAATCCAAAGATGCTTCAACCGCAAGCCGTCATCCCGCGAAACCGCTTTTGGCTTCGACGCCAGTCCCAGTTCGTGCAACACCGGATACATGAAGTCGCCCGAGCCATCCCCCGTAAACGGCCTGCCCGTCCGATTCGCTCCATGGGCTCCCGGAGCCAGTCCCAGCACCAGGATGCGCGCCTTCTCGTCACCAAAGCCCGGCACGGGCCTCGCCCAATATTCCTGATCGATGTACGCCCGGCGACGAATCGCCCCGATATTCTCGCCGTACGTGCGCAGTCGCGGACAAAGAACGCATCCCGCAATGTCATCGTGGAGCGCCTGCAACACAGTGAGTTTTGTCGTCGCCGCGGCAACCGGCCTGCTTTGCACGCCCTCCGCCAACAAGCGCGCCGTCCTTCTCGTGTCGTATCCTGCCATCACTTCGTCCATGATATGTTCTCGCTGTTCTCTGTTCCAGCTCTACGCCGTTTGACCCTTCCGCCGCACCCTCGTATCCTTGGTGGAGTAACGATATTCGCGGCGGGCGGCGCGCAACGCGCCCACGGCAATCCCACTCCCGCCCACTACTCTGGAAGGCAACACTTTGACCCCCACCGACACCCCCGAAGAAACTCTCGCGCCCGCGGAAACCGCGACCAGCGCTGCCGAACTTACTCACGACCACGCAGACCACGACCACGAAGGCCATGATCACGCCGGCCATGACCATCAACATCCAGCACCCACGCTCAACCCAGAGCTAACTCGCACCATAGAAGTCACAGCGCCTGCTGAAGAAGTCGACAAGGCCTTCCGCACTGTGACCAAGCGCTACCAGAAGCTCGCACGCATCCCCGGCTTCCGCGCGGGCAAGGTACCGGAGTCGCTCATTCGTTCGCGCTTCGGCAAGGAAGTCCGTCAGGAAGTCCTCGAGTCGCTCGTCGACGCCCGCTTCCGCAAGGCCCTCGCCGAGCAGGACGCGCAACCTGTCTCGCAGCCCCAGGTCTCCGAGCTATTCCTCGTCGAGGGCCAGGACCTGCGCTTCCGGGCCACCTTCGAAGTCGGCCCGCAGTTCGACCCAGTTGGCTACGATTCCGTCTCCGTTCAGCGCCCTGACGTTACTCTGACTGACGAGGAGTTTGACGCCGAGCTCTCCAATGTCCTCGACCGCCACGCCACGGTGGAGCCCGTCGAAGAAGATCGTCCGCTCGCCGACGGCGACTGGGCAGAGATAGGCTTCACCGGCAAAGTGCAGGACCTCGCACAGGTGGTTGGCGAAGAAGGCGTCGAATCAAAGACGGAAGAAGCGCCCATCACGGGCGACGACGTGCTCCTCGAAATCGGCGGAAAGAACACGTTACCCGCATTTACAGAAGGCCTCCGCGGTACGAAGTCCGGCCAGGAACTCACGCTGGAAGTCGTCTACCCCGGGGACTTCGGGGACGCGCGCCTCGCCGGCAAGACCGTCAGCTACGACATCACCGTCAAGGGCATCAAGCGCAAGGACTACCGGGAGCGCGACGACGACTTCGCCAAAGAGCTCGGCAGCTACGAAAACTGGTCCGACTTCGAAACCAAGCTTCGCGAGCGTGCCGCAGACCGCAAACGCCGCGCGCTCGAAGATCAAGCCAAGGAGAAAATGCTGGACGAGCTCCTTACTCGTTACAACTTCCCATTGCCGGAATCCTTCGTACAGCAGCAGATCGATGCTCGCCTGGAGCGTGGACTGCGCGCTCTCGCCCAGCAGGGCATGAGCTCCGATGCGATGCGTCAGCTTGACTTCGGCCGCTTGCGAGAAGCCCAGCGCGACCAGGCCATGCAGGAGGTGAAAGCCTCCATGGTGCTTGATCGCATTGCCCAGGCAGAGAACATCACGGTCGCCGAGGACGAAATCGACCGCGAGTTGCTCATGCTCTCCATTCAGCAGCGCGAACCCTACGACACGCTACGCAAACGCATGACCGAAGACGGTTCCATCGAGCGCATGAAGGAACAGATTCGCCGCGAGCGCACCGCTACGCACCTGTACGAGAAGCTTGCTTCTTAATCTGTCCACGCGTCATCCAACGAATACGAACAGAAAGAGAGAGCCAATGGGACTTATACCGATGGTGCTCGAGCAGACGAGCCGGGGCGAACGCTCCTACGATATTTACAGCCGTCTGCTGCGCGACAACATCATCTTTCTCGGTACACCGATCGACGACAACGTTGCCAACCTCATCATCGCGCAGATGCTCTTCCTATCCGGCGAAGACCCGGAGAAGGACATTCAGCTTTACATCAACTCTCCGGGCGGATCCATCACCGCGGGCCTCGCCATCTACGACACCATGAACTACATCAAGAATGATGTGGTCACGTTCTGTATCGGCCAGGCTGCGTCCATGGGCGCGTTTTTGCTCATGGCCGGGAAAAAGGGCAAGCGCTTTGCCCTGCCTAACTCCCGCATCCTCATCCATCAGCCTTCCATGGGCGGGCTCAGCGGACAGGCCACCGACATCGACATCCATGCCCGCGAAATCCTGCGCATTCGCGAAATCACTAACAAGCTCATGAGCGCGAACACCGGCCAGCCCCTTGACCAGATCGAGCGCGACGTCGAGCGTGACTTCATCATGACCTCTGCCCAGGCCAAAGACTACGGCATCATCGATGACATCATCGACCGCCCCCGCGCCTAAGACCGCATCGCTACGTTCAAGCCGCCTCTTTACGGGGCGGCTTCTTCGTGACCTAACAGAGTTCCGCATCTTTCCCGCATCTTCGCTCTGGCACGCATCATCCAAGTACGACCAGCCGCCAATATCGCGCGCTAAGGAGCATCATGCCCACACTTCTCAAGATCGACGTAAGCCCTCGCGGCGACTACTCCGTATCGCGCCAGCTTGGCAAAACCCTCGAAGCAGAGTGGCTCGTCAATAATCCCGGTGGCACTATCGTTAACCGCGATCTTTCTAAGAACCCTATTCCCTTTGTCGACCTTCCCTGGATTGCCGCAGCCTACTCACCCTCCGACCAGCACACCACGGAGCAGGCCGCTGCCATCAAGCTCTCCGACGAACTTATCGCCGAACTCCTCGCCGCCGACGAAGTGCTAATCGATACGCCCTTCTACAACTTCTCCATCCCAGCCGCGCTCAAGGCCTGGATCGACCAGGTCGTTCGTCTCGACAAGACTTTTACTGCGAACTACAAGGGCTTGGCGGGAGGGCGCAAGGTCACCGTCGTCGTTGCGGCTGGCGGCAACTACGGCCCCGGCAGCCACATGGAGCAGATGGATTTTGCGTCGCCCTACCTCACTGCAATCTTTGGCTTCATTGGCATCACCGACGTCCGCATCCATTTGCTGGGCGACACCACAGCCATCTTTCGGGGCACCACCACGATGGAAGCCTACATCGCCGATCACACCGTTTCGCTCACAGCATAGATCCTCCCCCCTCTGCCAAACGCCCGCGTTATCATCGCGGGCGTTTAACTTGGTCACAGTACCCATTGCAACACTGGGTATCCACGTCCCCACTCCCTGTGTCACCCTTGTGCAGTTCTGGCGTTCATACAGGTGTAAACTCGAACTTGTGTGTTGAGAGCGGTTGTTTACGGCTCGCACGAAGGAGTAGCACCCCTCTATGAAGACCTCCCGGGGCCCGGAAGAATCCCTTCGCTGTTCGTTCTGCCACAAGTCTCAGGACGCCGTGGCGAAGCTCATTTCGTCACCATCGGACTACCCGCGCGCCTATATCTGCGACGAGTGCGTAGCCGTGTGCAACTCCATCCTGGAAGACGACAAGGGAGAGCAGCAGCCCGGTGCCGCTCCCGCTCACCTGCCCAAACCCGCCGAGGTCAAAGCCTTCCTCGACGAGTACGTGATCGGCCAGGACATCACCAAGAAGAAGCTCGCCGTCGCCGTCTACAACCATTACAAGCGCGTGCAGATGAACCGGGTCCGCGGCAACGACGTCGAACTCGCCAAATCCAACATTCTGCTCGTCGGCCCGACCGGCTCCGGCAAGACGCTCCTCGCGCAGACGCTCGCCAAGATGCTCGACGTCCCCTTCGCCATCGTGGACGCCACCACCCTTACCGAGGCTGGCTATGTCGGCGAAGATGTCGAAAACATCATTCTCAAACTTCTTCAGGCGGCCGACGGCGACGTCACCCGCGCTCAGCAGGGCATCATTTACATCGACGAGATCGACAAGATCGGTCGCAAAGACGAGAACCCTTCCATCACCCGCGATGTGTCTGGAGAAGGCGTTCAGCAGGCCTTGCTGAAGTTGCTCGAAGGCACCATTGCCAACGTTCCGCCGCAGGGTGGACGCAAACACCCGCACCAGGAGTTCACCATCGTCGACACGACGAACATCCTGTTCATCTGCGGCGGCGCGTTTGTCGGCCTGGAAAAAGTCATTGGTCGGCGCATCGGCAAAAAGGCACTCGGCTTCAAGACAACCGGCGATCCGCTGAAAGAAGTGGACGTGACCCCCATTCGCCAGCAGCGCGACTCCGAACTGCTCCGTCAGGCCGAGCCTCAGGATCTGCTCAAGTACGGCCTGATCCCCGAATTCGTCGGCCGCCTTCCCGTTTTGGGCATTCTTGACGAACTGGACGAAAGCGCGCTCATCGAAATTTTGACCAAGCCGCGTAATGCGATCCTCAAGCAGTACGCCAAGCTCTTCGACTACGAAGGTGTCAAAGTCGTCTTCACCGACGGTGCGGCCAAGGCGATCGCGCACGAAGCGTTGAACCGCAAGGTCGGCGCACGCGGTTTGCGCATGATCCTCGAAGAGCTGATGCTTGACGTCATGTACCACGTCCCGGGCAACAAGCGCGTCAAGGAACTGCTCGTGACCGAAGAGATGGTCAAGGCCCGCAACGTGCAGATTCCTGTGTACCTGGAAAAGGCCGGCTAGGTCGGCCTTCCCACTCGGCCCAGGTGCGTATCGTTGAAGGCAGTTGGCAACTTCAGTCCGTAGCCAAATGCGCGGTCGAATCCGATGTGTGCCGCCCAAATCAACGCAACCGCCAACAAGCTCCCGGAACGCCCCACGGAAGCAATCCCCAGCAGCACGGGCCCAACGTAGCTATGCGCGCAGTTGTACAGCGCAGCACCCAACGGCTTGCTCGCCAGGTAGCCTAGCATCGCAGCGTCGGGCAAAAAGAAGCACACCGCGAATACCCACCACTTGTTTCCAGAACGCCAATACTGGTAGCCGCACAACGCCAGCACTGAGAGTCCCTCTATTCTTAGCCACGTCCGCACGGCACCGCTGACCATCTTCTCCTGCTCCTGCCAAGCTGTTGGCACCTTCAGAATAAAGGCCCGATTCGGAGATGTCGATACCTGACCCGCTAACGTCAGGCACACCTTCCCATCGAAAACTTTGACCGCGTACTCCAAACTGCATGCCCGGCGCCCACGTGTTCGGTTTCCGGCACCCTCGATGCGCGTACAATTTCGCTAACGCAGCGACACCCAGGGCAGCGCATCCTTCCCCCTTTCGCCGCGTCTAATCGGAGAGATATGACAAACGAAGAACGCGACATTATGAACGGCGCCCAGCGCAAACTCCCGATGATGCCCATCCGCGAGATGGTAATTTTTCCGCACATGATGGCGCCCTTCGTCGTCGGCCGCGAGTCTTCCGTCCGCGCTCTTGAAGAAGCCCTCACCGGCGACCGCCGCATCTTCCTCGCCACCCAGCACGACGCCTCGATCGACGAGCCCACTGCTGACGATATCTACACCGTCGGCGTAATCGGCAACATCGTCCAGTCCGTGCGAATGCCGGATGGCAACATCAAGGTGCTCGTCGAAGGCGTCGAGCGCGCCCGCTCGACCGAGGTCAACGACGAAGACGGTTTCTTCGTTGCCACCGTGCGCACTTCACGCGTGCAGTTGGAGCCGACGCCGCAAGCCGAGCAGCTCATCGCTCGCGTTCACCAGCTATTCGAGCAGTACAACAAGCTCCAGCAATCACTCAACCAGGAAACCGCCGCCGCGTTACGCACCGACGAGCCCGCCAAGCTAGCCGACGTCATCGCCGCTAACCTGCAACTCTCTATCGAAGAAAAGCAGCAGCTACTTGAGGTCTTCGATCCCGAAGTACGCCTATCGCGCATCGCCGACACGCTCGATATTGCCATTGAAAAACTCAACATGGATCGCACGGTGCAGTCGCGCGTCAAGCGTCAGATGGAGCGCGCACAGAAAGAGTATTACCTCAACGAAAAGATCAAGGCGATCCAGAAGGAACTGGGCCGCGGGGAGAAGTCCGAGTTTGACGAACTCAAGAAGAAGATCGAAGAAGCCGGCATGACCGTAGAGGTCAAGGAAAAGGCCATGCAGGAGCTCAAAAAGCTCGAAGCTATGCCACCCATGTCTGCCGAGTCAACCGTCAGTCGCAACTATCTCGACTGGCTGCTGGCAGTGCCGTGGAAGAAGCGCTCCAAGGAGATTCGCAGCCTCGACAACGCCGAGCAGGTGCTCAACGAGGACCACTACGGCCTCGAAAAGATCAAGGACCGCATCCTGGAATTCCTCGCCGTTCGCCAGCTCGTCAAGAATCCAAAGGGTTCGATACTCTGCTTCGTCGGACCTCCAGGCGTCGGCAAAACGTCGCTCGGCATGTCCATCGCCAAGGCCACCGGGCGCAAGTTCGTCCGCCTGTCTCTGGGCGGAGTTCGCGATGAGGCCGAGATTCGCGGCCACCGCCGCACCTACATCGGCGCGCTTCCCGGCCAGATCATCCAGTCCATGAAGAAGGCCGGCACCAAAAACCCCGTCATCATGCTTGACGAGATCGACAAGATGGCAGCGGACTTCCGCGGCGACCCCGCCTCCGCCCTGCTCGAAGTCCTCGACCCCGAACAAAACAACACCTTCCAGGACCACTATCTTGACGTCGAGTATGACCTTTCTCAGGTTCTCTTCGTCGCGACCGCAAACGTCCTCCACACCATCCCCGGCCCGTTGCAGGACCGCATGGAAATTCTCCGCCTCACCGGCTACACCGAGGTTGAAAAGCTGGAGATTGCCAAGCAGTACCTGGTTAAAAAGCAGCGCGAAGCCACAGGCCTTACCGAAACGCAGATTCAGTTCACCGACGACGCCCTGCGCGACGTGATCCGCGGCTACACGCGTGAGGCTGGCGTCCGCAATCTTGAGCGCGAAGTGGGCAACATCTGCCGCAAGATCGTGCGCAAAGTCGTCAAGGACCCCACTCACACCGAGGAGGTTACCCCCACCACCCTTGAACCTCTACTCGGCGTAGCCAAGTTCCGCGACTCACAGGTTCAGGAAAAATCAGAAATCGGTCTCGTCACCGGCTTGGCCTGGACAGAGATGGGCGGCAGCATCCTGCAAACCGAAGTTCAGGTGCTCGATGGCAAGGGCAAGATGACCGCTACCGGCCAGCTCGGCGACATCATGCAGGAGTCCGCGCAAGCCGCGCTAACATACATCCGTTCGCGCTCTCATCACCTTGGCCTGCCGCGCGACTTCTACCGTTCGATCGACATCCACGTCCACGTCCCCGAAGGCGCTATCCCCAAGGATGGGCCCTCCGCCGGCATCACGCTCGCAACGGCCCTGGCCAGTGCCCTGACCAAAATTGAAGTTCGTCGCGACATCGCCATGACCGGAGAAATCACTCTTCGCGGCAAGGTTCTGCCCATCGGCGGTCTCAAGGAAAAACTTCTCGCTGCCCATCGCGCGGGCATCTTCGAAGCCATTCTGCCCGCCGACAACCGCAAGGACCTGGCTGACCTCCCGGAGCTCATCAAGTCCACGATGAAGCTGCACTTTGTTGAGCAGATGGACGAGGTACTCGAGATCGCTCTCGCCGGCAAGCTTCCGAAGCTAGCTGAGGAGACACCCGACGCTCTGGCACAACCCAATACAATGCCTGTGCCGCCCTCCGCGATCACGACACCGCAACCGGTCGCACATCAGTAGCGGCAACGCGCCGCAACCAGAGGCCGAGCCCCGTGCTCGGCCTCTCTTTGTCAGCGTATAGAACCAGAAACCACATTCGCGTAAACTAGAGATTGCGATCCTATGCGCCGTTTTGCTTACGCTGGCGCCTCACGCAAGAAGGACATTCGTGCTAAACAACGTACTCGCCAAAGTCTTCGGCACCGCCAACGAGCGCGCCGTCAAGCGCATTCTGCCTCGCCTCGCTGAGATCGCCAGCTACGAAGACGCGTTCGCCTCGCTCTCCGACGACCAGCTCCGCGACAAGACCGCCGAGTTCAAAACTCGTATCGCTTCGGCCATCTCCGGCGTCACGGAAGCTGAGGCTATCTACACCGCTGAGAAGGCCGCCCTCGACGCCATCCTGCCCGAGGCTTTCGCCGTGGTCCGCGAAGCTGGCAAGCGCGCAGTCGGCATGCGCCACTTCGACGTACAGATGCTCGGTGGCATGGCGCTCCACTCCGGAAAGATCTCCGAAATGAAGACCGGCGAAGGCAAGACCCTGGTTGCCACGCTTCCCTGCTATCTCAACGCTCTCGCCGGTCGCGGCGTCCACGTCGTCACCGTCAACGACTATCTCGCCAAGCGCGACGCCGAGTGGATGGGCAAGATTTATGGTTTCCTCGGTTTGTCTGTCGGCGTCATCGTGCATGACCTCTCCGACCAGCAGCGCCGCGATGCCTACGGCTCCGACATCACTTACGGCACCAACAACGAGTTTGGCTTCGACTACCTCCGCGACAACATGAAGTTCGATCTCGCCGAGATGGTCCAGCGCGGCCACTACTACTGCATCGTCGACGAAGTGGACTCGATCCTCATCGACGAAGCACGCACGCCGCTCATCATCTCCGGCCCCACCGACCACACCACCGACAATTACGCCAAAGCCAACCTCATCATCCCTTCGCTAGAGCTCGGCGAGTACACCGAAACTGTCGAGACCAAAACCTATACCGGCGACTATGTGGTTGACGAGAAGACCCGCTCCATCACCGTCACCGACGAGGGCTGGGAGAAGATCGAAAAACTGCTCGGCATCGGCAATATCGCCGACCCCGAAAACTGGCCGATGAAGCACCACGTCGAAACAGCCATCAAAGCCCACAACCTCTACAAACGCGACGTGGAGTACGTGGTCAAAGACGGCGAAGTCATCATCGTCGACGAGTTCACAGGCCGCCTGATGCCCGGTCGCCGCTGGTCCGATGGCCTTCACCAGGCGGTCGAAGCCAAGGAAGGCGTGGCCATCCGCAAGGAAGACCAGACGCTCGCCACCATTACCTTCCAGAACTACTTCCGCATGTACAAGAAGCTCTCCGGCATGACCGGCACCGCCGAGACCGAGGCCGCCGAGTTCGACAAGATTTACAAGCTCGACATCCTCGTCGTGCCCACCAACCGGCAGATGCTTCGCATCGAGAATCCCGACGTCGTCTACCGCACCGCCAAGGAAAAGTACTTCGCCGTGGCCGACGAGATCGCCCGTCTCCATGCCGAAAAGCAGCCTGTACTCGTTGGCACCACAAGCATCGAAAAGTCCGAGCTGCTATCCGACATCCTCAAGCGTAAGGGCGTCCGCCACGTCGTACTGAATGCCAAGTTCCACGAAAAGGAAGCCGAGATCGTAGCCCAAGCCGGCCGCCTTGGCATGGTCACGATCGCTACGAACATGGCGGGCCGCGGTACCGATATCCTGCTCGGCGGCAACGCCGACTTCATGGCTCGCCAGGACCTCGTCAAGCGTTCGCTCGCCCGCGCCGTCTCCGCCGCCGAGGGCTCCATCAGTCCCGTGGCATCTGCGGGTAACGTTCGCTTTTATTACCAGTCGCAGGAGTTTGAGACCACGCAGTCCGAATGGGACAACGCCGTCCACGCTCACGACAACGCCGCCAAATCCGAACACGACGCCGTCATCGCCACCGGCGGCCTGCACATCCTCGGCACCGAACGCCACGAGTCCCGCCGCGTAGACAACCAGCTCCGCGGCCGCGCTGGCCGTCAGGGCGACCCCGGCTCCTCACGCTTCTTTCTCTCACTCGAAGATGACCTCATGCGCATCTTCGCCCGTGAGTGGGTTTCCACCTTGCTCCAGTCGCTCGGCATGGAAGAAGGCGTGCCCATCGAGAGCCGTATGATTTCGCGTCGCATCGAAGCTGCGCAGAAAGCGGTCGAAACCCAGAACTTCGAGTCGCGCAAGCACGTCCTCGAGTACGACGACGTCATGAACAAGCAGCGCGAAGCCGTTTATAGCTTGAGAAGGCAGTTGATGGAAGGAGTAGACCAGAAGCAGCTCATCACCGAGGACTACACGTCTACCATCCTCTCCAACATCCTCGACGAGAATATTCCGAGCGATCAGCACCCCAACCAGTGGAAGCTTGATGCCCTCTTCTCGCAGGTCTTCGATATCTTCGGCGCAGACTTCAAAGACGAAGTCGATGCCACCCAACTCAACCGTCACGAACTCGGCGAGGGTCTCTTTACGCGTCTGGGCGAACGCTACAGCCTTAAGGAACAAATCCTCGGCGAGCCCAACATGCGTTACCACGAGCGCGTCGTCATGCTCTCGGTCCTGGACGGACTCTGGAAAGACCATCTTCTCGCCATGGACCACCTTAAGGAAGGCATCGGCCTGCGCGGCTACGCGCAACAGGATCCGCTGGTCGCCTACAAGAAGGAGTCCTTCTCCATGTTCGAGCAGATGATGATGCGCTTCCAGGAAGACACAGCGCGCCATCTCTTCCGGATGCAGATCCTGGCGCCGGACGGGACCCCGATCGAAACCGCGGCGCAACTCGCGGCCCTCCAGGGCGCACCGCCGCCACCGCCCCCACAACCGCGCACGCTCGAAGGCAATCCGCAACCGCAGTCCGCGCCACCGCCCGTCATCCCTACCCGCGCTCCGTCCACCACCATCGACGCCCTCGAAAAGGAATTCGAGCGCAAGAAGCAGCGCGACCTCGACGCCGCGCGCATGGTCGGCGGCTCCTCCACCAACGGTTCCACCGCCCCGCGCAACGCCGGCCAGAAGATAGGCCGCAACGACGAGTGCTTCTGTGGTTCTGGCAAGAAGTACAAAAAGTGCCACGGCGCTAACGCCTAGTAGCCCCGCCCTAGCAAACCCGCAGCAAGGTTTGCGCCCTTTTACCGCCCAAACCTCTGCCCGCCGCCCATCTGGCTCATCAACCGCTGCTGCATCTTGTTCCCACCACCGCCGCCCATCGTCTTGAACATCTTGCTCATCTGCGAGTGCTGACGCAGCAGGTTATTTACCTCCTGCACACTCGTGCCCGACCCCATCGCAATCCGTTTGCGCCGGCTGCCATTGATGATCGCCGAGTTGAGCCGCTCCTTCTTCGTCATCGAATCGATGATCGATTCCACGCGCCCAAATTGCTTCTCATCCACCGATCCCGCTGCCTGCTGCAACCCGGCAAATGGCCCCACCGACGGCAGCATCTTCATGATCGACTGCATCGACCCCAGCTTCTTGATCTGCCGCAATTGCTCGCGAAAATCCTCCAGCGAGAAGCCTTCCCCGGCCAGCGCCTTCTTCGCAAACGCCTCCGCCTTCGTCTTGTCGAGCTTCTCATCCGCCCGCTCCAGCAGCGTCGCGATGTCGCCCATCCCCAGAATCCGTCCCACAATTCGGTCCGGATGGAATGCTTCAAACGCGTCCGGCTTCTCTCCCGTGCCGATAAACTTCACCGGCTGACCTGTGATCTGGCGAATCGAAAGCGCCGCTCCACCACGCGCATCGCCGTCCATCTTGGTCAGCACAATGCCGGTCAACGAAAGCTTCTTGTGAAACTCGTCGGCGGATTTGACCGCGTCCTGCCCGGTCATCGCATCCGCAACAAACAGGATTTCCGTTGGAGAGAGCAGCTTCTTCAACTGTCCCATCTCGTCCATCAGTGCATCGTCCAGGTGTAGCCGTCCCGCCGTGTCAACGATCAGGATGTCGCAGCCGAAGTTCGCTGCATCGCGCTTGGCTTCTTTCGCCAGCCGCAACACCAGGTCAGTCCCCGCAGCCTCGCCCTTCTCATCGCCCAGGTAAAGCTTCGCGCCAATTGACTCCGCCACCACCCGCAACTGCTCGCGCGCCGCTGGCCGGTACACGTCCACCGACACCAGCATCGGACGGTGACCACCCTTCTTCAACCACGCCGCCAGCTTGCCGCTCGTGGTGGTCTTACCCGACCCCTGCAAGCCTGCCATCAGGATCACGGTCGGCGGCTGCGACGCAAACTTGAACTTCGCTGTATCGCGCCCCAACGTTTCAATCAGCTCGTCCCGCACAATCTTGACAATCTGTTCCGCAGGAGAGAGCGCCGTTGCCACCTGCGACCCCAGCGCCTTCTCGCGTATGTGTTCGATCAGGTCCTTGACCACGTTCAGGTTGACGTCAGACTCCAGCAGCGCCAGCCGTATCTCGCGCAGTGCGTCGTTGATGTTCTCGTCGGTCAGCGTTCCTTGCCCGCGCAGGGTCTTGAACGAGCGTTGTAGCTTCTCGGAAAGGTTCTCAAACATAGAACCTCAGTTTACCAGCGCCGTCCGACGTCACCGCCCCATAACGACCCGGATACCCCGGTCTGGCGCAGCCGCGGATTCGCGCCCAGAATCAATGCATGGCTCAGGCACCACCTACTTTCGCCAACGCGCCCCTGCTGCGCGACTATCTCACCTGCCTGCGCGTCGAAAAGGGCCTGCGCCCGCTCACCTGCGATGCCTATCAACGCGACCTCCAGATGTTTGCCGAATACCTCGAATCCTCCGCTGCCACTCTGCTCACCGCCCGCCAGGACCACGTAGCCGGTTTCATGCAACACCTTCGCGAGCACGGCCAGGAGTCGCGCTCCATCGCCCGCAAACTCAGCTGCCTGCGCGGCTTCTACCGCTGGCTTCTCACCGATAAGCGCCTCGCCCACGACCCCACCGTCAACATCGAATCGCCCTCCGCCTGGAAGGTTCTCCCCAAGAGCCTGGCCGAAAACGAGGTCGCCGATATGCTGGCCCGCACCGGTGCCGCCGCCCATTCCGACGCCGCCGACGGCATCGCCCTCCGCGACCATGCACTCCTCGAACTCCTCTACGCGGGCGGTCTCCGCGTAGGCGAAATCGTCAGTCTCCATCAGGAAGATCTCCGCCTGGGCATGAGCACCGTACTGGTCCGCGGCAAGGGCGACAAGGAGCGCATCGTGCCCATCGGGCGCTCCGCCATCGATGCCCTCGAGCAATACATTCAGCGCGGCCGCCCAGCGCTTCTCCGCTCCAGCAAGTCTCGCACCCTGCAGCGCGCTCTCTTCCTGTCCGTCCGCGGCAACCAGCTCACCGCGCAAGCCGTCTGGCAAACCGTCCGCAGCGTCAATGCGCACGCCAGCCCGCACAAGCTCCGCCATAGCTGCGCGACCCATATGGTCGAGCACGGCGCCGACCTCCGCACCGTCCAGACATTCCTCGGCCACGCTGATATCGCCACCACGCAGGTCTACACCCACCTCGCCCTCGGGCATCTCAAGCAGGTGCACCGACTGCATCATCCGCGCGGAAAGCGCCGCGCCGAATCCAGCCCAACACTCGCGGGGCTGACAACATGACCACCTCCCTCTCCGCACTCGCCGACCGCTTCCTCGCTACTCTTCGCAATGAGCGCGGCGCCTCCGACCATACCCTCCGCGCCTACACGCGCGAGGTCCACGCCTTTGCCGCCTTCCTGTCCGCCGAACTCGGCCCCTCCGCGCCCGCGCAAGCCGTCGACCACACCCACATCCGCGCCTACCTCGCCACGCTCTACGACCGCGGCCTCACCAAAGCCAGCGCGGCTCGCGCCCTCGCCGCCATTCGCAGCTGGTTCAAATGGATGGCGAAAGCCGGCCTCGTGGAATCTAACCCAGCTCGGCTTGTCAGCACACCGAAGCTCCCCAAACACCTACCCCGCGTTCCCAGCATTGAAGAAGTCACCAGCGTCCTCGATGCCATGCAGCGCGGCGACAAGCCCGAAACGGACGAGCCCACCCCGGCGTGGCCCGAGCGCGACCGCGTCATCTTCGAGCTTCTTTACGGCTGCGGCATCCGCAACTCCGAGCTTGTCGGCCTCAACATCGACAGCCTCAAATGGGGCGACGACGCCGTGCTCGTCCGCGGCAAAGGCAAAAAAGAACGTCTAGTCCCTCTCGGCGACGAAGCCGCCCGCGCTATCCGCGCCTTCCTCCCGCTTCGCCAGTCAAAGCTCGAAGCCGCAAGCAAGGGCAAGCTCATCCACCACGGCCCCCTGCTCACCAACCTCACCATGCGCGGCGTTTGCCGCCTCACCACACGCAGCGTCGGCCGCATCGTCAAGCAGACAGCGCTCAGCCGCGGCCTCGCCGCCGACGTCCACCCCCACACCCTGCGCCACGCCTTCGGTACCCACATGCTGGAAGAAGGCGCCGACCTCCGCGCCATCCAGGAAATGCTCGGCCACGAGCGCCTCTCCACCACCCAGCGCTACACCCAACTCACCGTCGGCCAGGTCCAGCGCGTCTACGAAGACACCCACCCCCGCGCCCGCTGAACGCTTCCCTAATTCGACTCCCGATTCACAATCCCCACCCGAAACACCGGCTTGGCCTTCTCCCCTTCTTCCATCTCAAACACCTGCTCGCTTTTCGCAGGATCATAATCACGCCACAACCACACCATCTCCTCCGGAAACATCGCTGCCCCCTCTGCCTGGCTATGTGTGCCCTTCCCAAATGTCAGATGAAAGTCATAGCCCTTTAGCTTGAGCGCGTTCGCCAGTCGGATATTCGCCAGCGGCCAACTCCCATAACGCTCATTCTCCTGATCGTTCGCCCCATCCTGCAGCCACACGCGAATATTCCGTTTTTCTTCACGCAGCACTTTCTCCGGATAATCCTGTCCACCCTCGCCCAGTCCCGATTCCCCTTTCCACTGGATCGCCGTAAAGCTCCCAATCCACGAAATCACCCGGCTGAACTGCTGCGGCCGCTGCCATGCCGCATTGAACGCGCAAATCCCGCCTGACGACGACCCCGTAATCGCGTGGCTATACGCGTCATTGCGCAGGTTGTAGCGCGCCCCCACCTCGGCCAGCACCTCGTCCCCCACAAAGCGATCGTAGCGGTCGCTCACCGTGTCATACAACACGCTGCGCATTGAGTCCTTCATCGTTCGCTTCCACTTGTCCGAGTACGCCTTCACCTCCGCAAACGTCGGCGTCCCGGGCGAGTCCTCAATGCTCCCCGGATTGATGAACACCGCCACCATCATCGGAATCTTCTTCTGCGCAATCAGGTTGTCGATCACATTGGTCGCGCGCCACCCACCATCGCGGCTGACGTAGCCTCCCCCATCCTGAAACACCATCACCGCAGCCGGCACCTTCGCGTCATACTGCGCCGGAACATACACCCAATATTCACTCTTCATCCCGTCATAGATCTTGCTCGTATGCACCAGCTTCGCGGACAGCGTCCCCTGCGGCACCCCCGCCTGCACATAGGAATCCGGTCCAAACACCGCAAGATCGTTGCTCCCGCCGAACGCCCTCCCATCGACCACGTACGAATACCCATGCGCCGCCCCCACCGGCTCCACCTTCGCGATCGCGTACCACAGCCCTCCCGCGCCCGGCTGCCGCATCTCCGGTCCCGGCTTGCCGTCAATTAGTAACTCCGGCTTCGACGACGCACTCAACGCAAATATCGCATCCGCCCCAAACGTCGTTGCCGCCGTGCCCGCCTTCAAGCGTTGCGCATCAAAGGTCGACGCCATCGCCGCACCCAGCGACGCATCCCCGGCTTTCGCCAGCGCAATCAACCTTTCAGCCGAGGGCGGAACCGGCGTCTGAGCAGCAACCGACGTAACAAGAATCAACGGACACACAACACGAACCACGGTCGCAAAGAACATGCAGGAAATCCTACTACCCTCCTACAGCATGCCGCGTTGGAACCCGAGCCGCACTAGTTCCGCCACAGTTTCCTCGGAAGGCTCGGCATCCCACAGCGCTTCCGCCACATTCCTGGCGTCGCGCTCGCCCCGGCCCAGTCGTTCCAGCAGCCAGCCCGTAGCCTCCGCGATCCGCATCGAAGCCATCGCCGCCACCACCGCTTGGCGAAACGCCGGCTCCCGCCCGTCCACATATGCCTTCTGCAGATACGGCAACACCGCCGGCGACCGATTCTCCGCCAGCACAACGCCGCCTCCGCCGCCAGATCGTCGCCGCGCGCTAGAAACTCGCCTACCCACGGAAGTACCGTCTCGCCGTCGATCCGCAGCACCCCACCCAGGCAGGCTCCCAGCACCTCCGGCTCGTCGCTGCCCAACTCCACCCGCAGGCGCAGCAGCAACGACGCCGCATCCGACCCCACCTGCTCTACCGCGCGCGCGGCATTCACTCGCACCGGCGTATCTTTATCCCGAAACAGCGGCACCAGATGCTGCAGCAGAGCATACGAACTCACCTCGCGGCACACCACCAGCGCCAGCGCACACGCCCCCCGCAACGCCCCTGCCGTATCGGAAGCCCCACCCCACGTCGGCTCCATCTGATGGTGTCGCATCCCGGCCAGAAACAACTCCGGCTCCTGCGCATCGAAGCCCGCCAGCGCCTTCGAAAGATCGTTCTTTGCCCAGCACTGCGGGTCCCTCTTCACCGCATCGCCCGCTCCCGGCATAAAGCGCCAGAACGCCGCCACCATCTCGGGCACCAACTCGGCCAGCCCCAACCCTGCCACATGCCGCGCCGCTCGCGAAACCACCAGATTGTTCCGGTTCCCCAGCGCTTTCCGCAGCACCGGCAGCGCTTCCTCCACCGGCAGCCCGTCCGCAGCGTTCACCGCCGCCATTTCTGCCTCGAAGCTCTTCCCAGCGCCAGCCTTCGTAGACGCCACGGCCTAATACCGCGGTACAGACGGGTCGATCGCCCGCGACCACGCCTCAATCCCGCCCGCGACCGATTGCGCCTTTTCAAACCCCTGTTGCCGCAACCACATCGTCACATTCAACGACCGCGCCCCGTGATGGCACAACACGGCAATCGCCTGTTCCTCGTCGAGCTCCTGGTGCGCCCGCCCCGGCACATCACCCATGGGCATCAATTTGCTGCCGGCAATGCTCGCCGTCTCAAACTCCCACGGCTCTCGTACATCCAAAAGGAGCGGAGGCGTCGCCGACGCCATCCGCTCCTTCAGTTGATCGACAGAAATTTCGTAATCCATCTACAAAGAATAACGCGACTAACCGCGGTACCCCATTCCCGCCAGCACGCCGCGCATATAAGCCAGGCTTTCGATCACGCCCGGCATCGGATCGTCGCCGTGCACCTCATACTCCAGGTCCACATTGCCCGGATACTTCATATCGATCAGGGTTTGGAAGATCTCCTTGAACGGGAACATGCCGCGCCCAACCGAGACCTGACTCTCCTTTGCGTCCGCCGCCGTCAGGTCCTTCACATGCATGTCGAAAAGCCTGGGCCCCACGGCCTTGATGGCCGCCACAATCCCTACACCCGCACGCACCGTGTGACCAATGTCTATGCAGCAACCCATCCGCGGGTCCATGCCCTTCACCGCATTCAGCACGTCCAGCGGCGAGTGCCAGATCGGGTCTTCCGGCCCATGGTTGTGGATCGCAAACTTGATGTCGTACTCCTTTACATACTTCTCGATCTTTGGCAGCAGAGCCAGCGGCGGGTCGCCCGCCACAATCACGCCAATCCCCGCGCGCTTGCAATATTCAAACTTGTTGCGAATATCCGCGTCGTTGTCTTCCTTGAAGTAGATCGTCCCAGCCGCCGTCAGCTTGATACCCGCCGCCTTGTAATCGTCCACTGCTTTCATTTCTTCAGCGGGCGAAGTGGAAGGCAGGTGGTCCTTCACATCCTTCAGGTTCAGCGTTCCTACCTCCAACTGCTTCAGAAACACAATCATCTGCGCGCGCGTAAAATTGCGGAAGGTATAGCTCGCAATCCCAAGCCGAATCGGCAGCGGCTTCATTCCAGCTTTCGCCGTGCCCTGCCCTGCGCCCGCAGCCGCTGTCATGCCGTACATCGCACCGGGCGCACAGACTGCCGCACCCGCAATTGCTCCAACCTTGAGAAAGTCACGCCGCGAACCGATAGTTTTCATGTCGAACAATCTAACACGACCGATATTCGGTTGACTCCCGACCTGCATTTCCGCATCTCACCGGAAGAAGGTTTTTCACCAATCCTCTTGTGTGGCCACGTTATGATTGACCTCCAGACGCAGCTCGACGCCATCACCGCCAACACCCGCACCCTCGTGCAACCCGAGCGCCTTGCGGTTACCGACGACGCCGTGCAAGACCTCTTCATCACGGGTCTGGAGTCGCGAATCCTGCCCGTCGGCGCCGTCGCCCCAAACTTCAGCCTGCCCGACGCGATCAACGGCCGCCTCATCCATTCCGACGACCTGCTTGCCCTCGGCCCGCTCGTTGTCAACTTCTTCCGCGGCCGCTATTGTCCCTACTGCATGACCGAACTCGAAGCCTGGCAGGTCGCCTTCCCCGCCATCCGCGAGCGCGGCGCGCTGCTCGTGGCCATCTCACCCCAGACCCAGCGCCAGAACGACTTCGCCGTCCAGCGCCACGCCCTCACCTTTCCCGTCCTGTCTGACGCCGGCAACGGCGTTGCCGACACCTTCGGCGTCACCTACACGGTCCCCGAAACCATGCAGCGACACTACCGCTCCATCCTCATCAACATACCCTTCCTCAATGGCGACGAGAGCTGGCGGCTCCCCCTCCCCGCCACATTCGTCATCTCCACTTCTGGGCAAATCCTCTTCGCCGAAGCACACGCCGACCATCGTGTCCGCCCCGACCCCGCCGACGTCCTCGCCAGCATCCGCTAGCCAACCGGCAACGCAGGACCCGCCTCTACTCCCCCTCAAACCCTCGGTTCCACTTCTCCACCACCCGCGTCTCGCGCTCAAAGCCAAGCACACTCACGCTCCCTGTACCCAGCGCAAACAATTTCCCCCCCGTCGCCGGCAGTCCAACCCACCGCGCCGCTAGTATCCGCAAAATATGCGCATGCGCAAACAGCGCCACCGGCCCGCCCGCTGCCACCGCTTGTGCGATCACCTTGTCCGCGCGATCCCCGACTGCCTCCACTGTCTCGCCGCCAACGATCTCCGACGTCCACACGCTCCAGTCAGGCCCGCGCAAAAGCTTCATGTCGGCGGTCGTCTTGCCTTCGCTCTCCCCGTAGTTCCACTCCTGCAGATCATCATCCACGACCGCAACCGTCCCGTACCCCGCCATCTCGCACGTCTCGCGAGCACGTTGCCGCGGACTCACATACACCGCCGCAAACTGCCGTCCCGCCAGGAACTCCTTCAGCTCTACAGCCCTCTGACGCCCATGCTCGGTCAGCGGCAGATCGGTCACGCTCGTGTGCTTCCCATTGAGACTCCACTCCGTCTCTCCATGCCTCACCAGCCACAACTCAACACCCATCCCCCACCTCGTCGGCTTGCCTTATTCGCTGCTCACTGCTTCTAAACGCATCGGCTGCTTCTTCCAGTACGTCAGCGACCGCCACACCCACTCCATCGGTCCAAACTTGAAGTACCGCAGCCAGATCGGACTCCACGTTAGATTCACGATCCACATGCAGAGCACCACAATATAAATCTTGTAATACTCCATATATCCGTACCACTTCAGCGGCCCCCACACGAACAGCAGCTTCATGCTGATGCTCGTGAGCAGGTAATTCGACAGCGCCATCTGCCCCACCGCCGCCACCCGCTTCATCAGCCAGCCGAACACGCCGGCCCGCAGCACCAGCAGAATCACCGCCGCCGTGCCAATCGCCCCTGACACCCGGCCCACGCCGTACGGCACGTTCATCCACAGGTCCGCCTGCAAGCGGTCGAAGTGTCCCTTCCATACATGCCACGCGCCCGCGAAAATCAATGGCCACGAAATTCCCAGCCCGATCACCGCCGTCCAGGCATACGTCTTCGTCCGCAGCCTCCCCGTCAAAAACCCGTTCTTGTACAGCGCCATGCCCAGCAACATCATGCCGGCCCAGTCTCCAAACCCGAAGTACGGCCCTTTGGTCTCCGCTCGCATCACGTTCGCGGCCACATTGCCCTGCGCTGACCAGTACCCCTTCTGCTCCGCGGCAATGTCCTTAAAGGTCTCCTTCTCACTCCGGCGGAAATTCCCTTCCTGCCTATCACTCGTGTCGATCTGCTTGCGCTGCTCCTCGGTCAGTACATGGTTCTTCTGGTACGCCGCCAACGCCTCGCGCGCATGCTTCCGCACCGTATAGTGGTTCGCGGCCTGCCCCCCATCGAGGATCGCGGAATTCAGAAACAGTACAATCGCCGCCGTCCATATCAGCCGCCTGGGTCTCACATTCCGAAATGGAAACAGGAAAATCAGCGCCGCCGTGCCATAGAAAAACAGGATGTCTCCATCCCAGATCAGATATCCATGCACCATCCCAAACACGCACAGCCAAAGGTTGCGCCGCGTAAAGATGTCCGCCACCCGCACGCCCGCGCCGCGCGCCTCCGCCCTTTGCGTCAGCAGGATCACGCCAGCCCCGAAAAGCATGCTGAAGAGCCCGCGCATCTTGCCTTCCGCCAGCACCCAGCGCAGAAACCACATCGTCGTATTCGCCGTCGCGTGCGGCCCGCTGAACACCGGATGCACCGTCGACAGCGGAAACGCGTAGTTCGCGAACCCATACGCAAAGTCCGTGATGTTCATCACCAGGATGCCCATCAGCGCAAATCCGCGCAGCGTATCGATGCTGCTGACCCGCTCCTCCGCGCGCACCGGGGCCGTAGTCCCATGAGGAGGCCCTGCCAGCTCTTCACTCGCGCCAAGCGGAATAACCTGCGTATCAACAGCAGAAATAACAGAAACAGCAGTGCCCACAGCGCACCTCACGGAGAGATAGTCAGTTCTGGCCCTGGATTCTTGCGCCCAGATTACCACCAAATCTCCTGAAAGTTCCTCACTCCCGCGTCTCGTATCCTAGACGTATGGATTTCCAGCTCGTCACTGACTACAAGCCCCAGGGCGACCAGCCCCGCGCAATCTCCGAACTCGTCTCCGGCCTCAACGCCGGCGAAAAGGACCAGGTCCTCCTCGGCGTCACCGGCTCCGGCAAGACCTTCACCATGGCCAAGGTCATCGAGGCCTCGCAGCGCCCCGCGCTCATCCTCGCCCACAACAAGACCCTCGCCGCCCAGCTCTATCACGAGTTCAAACAATTCTTCCCCAACAACGCCGTCGAGTACTTCGTCTCCTACTACGACTACTACCAGCCCGAGGCCTATATCCCCGCCGGCGACCTCTACATCGAAAAAGAATCCACCATCAACGATGAGCTCGACAAGCTCCGCCTCTCCGCCACCCGCTCCCTCTTCGAGCGCCGCGACGCCATCATCGTCAGCTCCGTCTCCTGCATCTACGGCCTCGGTTCGCCCGAAGCCTACTACGGCATGTTGCTCCTGCTCGAGCGCGGCCAGAAGATCAAGCGCGAAGACATCACCCGCCGCCTGGTCGAAATCCTCTACGAACGCAACGACGTCGACTTCCGCCGCGGTACTTTTCGCGTTAGAGGAGATGTCATCGAGGTCTACCCCACCTACGACGAAAACGCCTTCCGCATTGAGCTCTTCGGTGACGAGATCGACTCACTCTCGCAGATCGATCCCCTCTTCGGCACCGTCAAGCAGAAGTACTCGCGCCTCCCCATCTACCCCAAGTCGCACTACGTCGTCGCGCCCGAACGCAAGGCTTCCGCCCTCACCAACATCCGCGCCGAGCTCACTGAGTGGGAAGCCCAGCTCGAAAAAGAAGGCCGCCTCGTCGAGTCCCAGCGCATCCACCAGCGCACGATGTTCGACCTCGAAATGATCAAGTCCGTCGGCTTCTGCCACGGCATCGAGAACTACTCGCGCCACATGTCCGGCCGCCTCCCCGGTGAGCCGCCCCCCACGCTCCTCGATTATTTCCCAAGAGATTTTCTGCTGTTTATAGACGAGTCCCACGTCACCGTCCCCCAACTCCACGGCATGTGGCACGGCGACCGCTCGCGCAAAGCCAACCTCGTCGACTACGGCTTCCGCCTCCCCTCCGCCATGGACAACCGCCCCCTGCGCTTCGAAGAATTCGAAACCCGCACCGGCCAGATCGTCTACGTCTCTGCCACCCCCGGCCCCTACGAACTTACAAAGTCCGCCGGCGTAGTCGTGGAACAAGTCATCCGCCCCACCGGCCTCATCGATCCCCAGGTAGAGATTCGCCCCGTCAAAGGACAAATAGACGACTTACTCGCCGAAATTCGCACCCGCGCCGAAAAGAACCAGCGCGTCTTAGTAACAACCCTCACCAAGCGCATGTCCGAGGACCTCGCCAACTACTACACCGAAGTAGGTGTCCGCTGCCGCTACATGCACTCCGAGATAGAAACCCTCGAACGCATCAAGCTACTCCGCGACCTCCGCAAGGGCGAGTACGACGTCCTCATCGGCATCAACCTCCTCCGCGAAGGCCTCGATCTACCCGAAGTCTCGCTCGTAGCCATCCTCGACGCCGACAAGGAAGGCTTCCTCCGCTCCCAGGGCTCTCTCATCCAAACCATAGGCCGAGCCGCCAGACACTCGGAAGGCCGCGCCATCCTCTACGCCGACAAGATGACCGACTCCATGCGCCGCGCCATCGACGAAACCGACCGCCGCCGCGAAAAGCAAGTGGCCTACAACGAAGAGCACGGCATTACGCCCACCACCATCATCCGGAACATCAACGACTCGCTAGCCAGCATCCTCAAAGCCGACTACGCCGACCTCACCGACGAAGTGGGCACCGACACCCTGGACTTCTCCACCCAGGCCGAACTAGACCTCTACATCAACAACCTGGAATCCGACATGCGCGAAGCCGCCAAAAAGTTCGAATTCGAAAAAGCCGCCAAACTCCGGGATACCGTAAAAGAACTCCGCACAAAAGAGTTTCTGTTTAGTTGATTTCGATTAGCGATACCTCACATTAGATATATACGCAGCAACACACCGCACGGGGGGTGAGCGTCACTGATTCGAAGTGGGATTGCGGCTGACAGAATCGATTACAAGAACATCAACAGGCCTTTGAGCCTGCTTGAGGACAAGACCTGCCTGAACCTTGAGCGCAACGAGAATCCCTTGATCTCGCAAGTCACTTTTGGAATCAGCGTTATCGATAGGATCCCAATGGAGTTCTATCTTATATTGCTTGTCCAGACCAGTACCGTTTAGTACAGGACGATCCAAACCGGCAGTGTCTGAGATCCAGAATCCAAGCTGATCGAGTCGCATAGCTACCGCAGAAAACCTACCAGCAGACCTCACTACGGAAGCGCCTGCGCGTCGGTCTAAGACAAGCGATCTTCGCTGGTCAGGCGGGTCGACAGATAGAAGATGTGCTCCTCTCGGCCCCGGCCTGATCTCATAAACAGGAAGAACTCTTTTCTCGAAATGAAGCTTCAATAAAAACCTATCTTCAAGAGCCCGTTGTATCATCAGTCGTGCATTTTCTTTGCTCGTTTTTTCTGAGAGAATCGCCTGAAATACATAGAGGTCTTCAATTAACCATTGAGGCCCGACAACTTCATACCGCTTGCGTTGATAAGCTTCCTCAATCAACTCACCAAGAGAAAGTTGGCAGATTACCTTGTCGTCGGAATAGACGCATGGTAGATGGCGCGCGAAAACATAAGATGTTGAACCAGAAGCGATCGATCGCGCATAGGGCTCCATCTGCCGAATAGAAATAGCATCAAACGTAGGCCGTTGTTCCTTCTCACCACCCGCATTCTGAGCGCACGTAGGAACACTAACTATGTGAGTGATGCATAAACAGGCGAATACGAGTGAAGCATGGGTTCTCATCTGTTACTCCGAAGCGCTTTCAATAGCCCGGGCAAAAAAAGACGAACCAACGCTTCCTTTGAAAGAACTCCTATCCAATGCAAGGATTGGTTCATGGGATCATCGTGCCTAGAGGGGGTAACAGCCGGAGAATACGTTGCAATCGCTATAGCCTTGCGTTGCATCCCATACTGAGGAACTGCACGTCGCATAATAGTATTCGCCCGCGTTGGGGCAAACTACGTATGCTGGAACAAAGTTTGTAGGGTTGCATCCAACTCCACCCTGAGTGAAAGCTTTGGCGGTCAGAAGAGCTGTGAACAGCGAAAGAACAGCTAGACGCAAACTCTTCCTATTCGTAGTTCCACCAAGAAAATCAAACGACTTGATCAGCTTCATAATTCCTCCCATTTGGTTGCAATCAGTTTTTCGTTGAAAAGCTACGCTGCGAGGCAAAGATAACTGACAACGTAGGTTACCTGGTCAGAAGTGAATCTCCTTTCTATTTAATCACTCCGCCGTCCCGTACGAACAATCTGCAAAAAGTCGTCCTCGCGTGACGTGGGAACCTGTCCCATAACGGCACGCAGAATAATTCCGTGATTGTCTACAATCATTAGAGTTGGGGTGCCACGCAGCAGATCGTTGGGAGTAGGAATCTGGTAGATTTGGTCAAAATCAAGATGTTCGACTTTGAAGTGTTGACCTAATACCTCTCTGGGCTCAGCAGAGATAGCAAAAACTGGCGTAATTCTAGATTCCCCCTGCTGATGTTCTGAAAGCAAACGGGAATAGAAGGGCACGCTTGCTTCGCAGAAGTGGCAAGTGGAACTCAGGAAAAGGACTACATTGACCTTGGACTGCCGCCAATTTGGTCCGGATAAATTTAGGGATTTACCCAGCAAGTGTTGGGCCGGGTCAGCTTCCTTTGATAATTGCACGTGGCGCGAGCGAAGACGAGCTTTCACAATCAATCCGCCTGACAGAAGGCACAGAGCGATCAAGCTGATATAGGTGAGCCGCTCTAATATCGACATTTATCCTCGGTGACGCGATGGAGGCTGGAAAGAGCTGGCAGAACGATGACATGCAACTTACCTTGTGTCAAGAAAAATATCGAGGCGGCTCCCCCACCCGTCCCGCTTGATCATGGCGGGTGGCCCGATCATGACCACATAAGGGGTGCCCCGTTCATGACTGTTTCATCGTCGTGAGCGGGATCAGGGTGCCAGTCCCCATCACACTCACCACTCCACAAACCCGCTCATGGACAAAGTACGTCCATGAACGGGGCACCCAACCCTTGTCGTGTACCCTCAGGGAATGCCGAGCATCCTGAAGCGATAATACGATTTCGGTCCCGACCAATTCGTAACTTTCAGTTGTTATCGGCGTCTTCCCTTCCTCGACAACGATCCGGCTCGCATCGTCTTTCTCGATACCCTCGAACGCCTAAGGGAGCGCCACCGGTTCCACGTTTACGGCTACGTCCTGATGCCCGAGCACGTCCATCTCTTACTCAGCGAACCGCCGCACATGAAGCTAAGCGGCATCTTTCGCGCACTCAAAACAGAGACATCGAAGCAGCTCAAAGGAGATCATCCGCGTTTCTGGCAGCTCAACTACTACGACTTCAACGTCTTCACCCAGCCCAAGTTCCGTGAAAAGCTCCGCTACATCCATCGCAACCCACTCAAGCGAGGTCTGGTAGAAAAGCCCGAAGACTGGCAGTGGAGCAGCTATCGCCATTGGCTAAACGGCAAAACCGGGCGCGTCCAAATCGAATCCGACTGGACCTGGAACGCCCGCGTAGTACCTGGTAAGCCCCTGATCGATCAGCAGAGGATGTCAAACTTCAGCGCAGCATCGTCAGCGCCAGGCCCGCAACCGCCGCCGCACCTTCACCGTCAGCACTCCAGTCAACCGGCGCGAGCTCCAGCACTCCCTCAATCAAGTCATCCAGGGCATCGCCGAGAACCAGGTAGACCCCCGCCGCGCCGGCCTGCTCCTGTTCGCCCTCCAGATTGCCGCCGCCCAGATGGAATCGTTCGCTGCCTGGACACAGAAACCCCCGGCACAGAGCCGGGGGGTTCCACAAAGCCACACACTAAACCGACCGCGACACTCGCCGCCGAAGCACTCCAACGAGACCAAGCGCGCCCGTGCCCAGCAACGCGAGGCTCGAAGGCTCCGGTGTAACCGCCACGCCGCCACCGACATAGTCCAGCGCCATATCGGCGGTGCCCACAGCCACCCCATAGTCAAACGGAGCGCCCGAGCCAATAAACGCACCATTGCTATAGAGATCCACAATGCGGCCACCACCGATAGAGAACGCCAGTCCATAAATGTCGAAAAGGCCACCCTCAAAAGGATAGTCTGACGCGGTTTGCGGCGCTCCGCTGGGCCACAGCAGGTTGTCATAGGTAATGAATCCGTTGTTCTGCGGTGGGAGCCCCGTAGCCACCGCGAACTTGCTGAAATCGTTCGGTGCCAGCAGGTTCGTGTCCTCAGGCGTCGCATGATTGATCGGCACCAACCCCAGAACGGTCGCATTGACGATATTCAGACCATTGTTGGTATCAGTAAAGGTGCCGCTGATTCCGGTGATCTCGATGGCCGCAGGGTACTTCGAGTCCCTTGCAGATCCATAGGTCAGCACCAGCGATCCACTCACGCCAGGACCGAAGAAGCTAAGCGGGGCCGTGTCGGCCCTGGCCTGGGTAGCAAGCGCTGAACAAACAACAATGGCGGCAGACAACAAAAGCTTGTGTCTCATGATAAGTTCTCCAGTTTGCAGGGATATCCACTTACTCAGTGGCAGAAACGTGGCCCGGTACTCCCGAGGAACGTCACACCCGTACGGAGTTCATCAAGAATGCGGAGAGTATACAGCGATCATTGCGCCATATGCCGAAACGGAAAAAGAATATATCGGGCGAGTGGCCCACTCACCACAAAGGTCGGGATCACCAATCCATGCCGCGCAAGTCTCGGGAATGTTGCGCAACCCCAAACCATCGCCGGTCCACTCGAACAAATCCCACTTATCTGGCCACAATCTTCTCCGAAATGCGTCCATACTCCGCGCGGCTCAGCACGCGCCGCCGCACCAGATCGCCGCCCGTCTCATACGGCCGCCCCGCGACGATGCGTTCCGCCGTCATCTCATCCACACCGGGCAGCGTCTCCAGTTGTTCCACAGTCGCCTTGTTGATGTTCACCGGCCCCTTGCTGCGCAGCCCGTCCCACATCCCCTTCACCACCGCCTCCCCATCGCGCTTCACCGCGCCCGTCGCCCTCGCCGTGTCATGCCGGATCGCATCCGGGCTCCGGCTCTCGGACGAGCACCCCGCCACACCTAGCCCCGCCGCTATCACCGCCATCACCCATGCCTTCACCCTCATCGCGCCCTCCCCCATCCTCTAAGATGCGCTGCGTCAGCCGATCACGAAGCCGTAGCCTCCATCAATACCGATGCGGCCACTCACCGCAGAAGCCGGGGTGGCCCATCCGTCCCGCTTTATGGGACGGGTGGGAAGACCAGCCGCTACTCCGACCCCTACGTCTTTATCCGCCCCAAAATCCAACGACAGGCCCCACCCCTCCACCGCAACCCGGCAACCGAACGCCTGCTCGGAAGCCTCGAAGATCGGCAGTCGGGTAGCCACAACGAATGGCTTAGCCACACACCCGGGATGTCGACGCAAACGCCGGCCTGCTACTCGTCGTTGATGGCACCGCTTCTTTTGCAGGAAACTTGTTCGGCATGAATACACGTCATGGAGGCTCAAATCCAGTCGTCTCAACGAAGCATCGGATGTGTGCAGCCAGCGTGAGTAATCGATAGTAAAGTTCACGACTACTCCGCTGGATGTTGATACCGTCCGACTCCGGGAGTTAGATCCTGGCTTCCCTTATTTGCCACAAACGTTTCATCGAAGAGGAAAAATCAATGCATGACATCGTAGATACCGCCGTAGCCGCTGGCTCATTCAAAACCCTCGTGGCCGCCGTAACAGCAGCCGGTCTTGTTGACACACTCAAGAGCGCCGGCCCGTTCACCGTCTTCGCCCCTACCGACGAAGCCTTCAACAAGTTGCCTGACGGCACCGTAGCCGAGCTGGTGAAGCCCGAAAACAAAGCAAAACTCACTGCGATCCTGACGCTACATGTGTTGGCCGGCAAAGTGATGGCCGCCGATGTAGCCGGCAAAAAGCTGTCACCAGCATCGGTGCAGGGAGAAGAGCTGCATGTCGACGGCACCGATGGCGTCACCGTCAACGGAGCCAAGGTCGTGTCCGCCGATATCGCTTGCACCAACGGCGTTATCCACGTCATCGATACCGTGCTTCTTCCAAAAGCATAACTTTGTTGACGATTCGAAACCAGAGGGGTGTGAGCGGCGACAATCGCTCACACCCCTCTTCTGCTGCCGCCCGTTATTACGCTGACCCGCAGCAGTCGGGCGCCCCACTCACCGCTCACTCAAATATCACGGGTTGCCCATTCACGTCGCGCCCCGTGTGGGCATGAGTTAAAACCTCAGCATTCCGCGCCACCGCGCGCAGAGTGGGGGGCGGCACTGTCATACGACACGGAAGGCCCGCCTCCGATTCCGAAAAACGCCACGCAGCCACCCGCCGCCGAGCGCAGGCCGGTGTAAAATCCGTGAAACAGCAAAAAATGATTGACACCGCCCACCACAAAGCTTAGCGTCTGGTTACCAATCACTCCAATGGTAACCAGTCGAATGTTCCTTGCGTCTTCAATCAACCTGTCTAGCAGCCTGCGGACGTCTCACTCGCCGCTTTGACCTTGCACTCTAAACCGAGACTGCACGCACCTCAGGCCATTTCCAACCCAGACACTGGAGCTCCTGTGAAATCTACGTCGGTCGTCCGCGCCCTGGCATTCTCCTCGCTCTTTGCCGGCATGCTGCTCCCCTCCATCGCTCGCGCCCAGGACGTTATCCTGGAAACCCACCGCGACGTTTCCGTTCCACTATCCGACCACCGCGACAGTCCTCCGCCGATCAAGCAGCCAGCGGAGATGAGAAAGCATCCCGAGATGCCGAACCCGACCGGCCCGGGGCTCCCCGACCAACTAGCTGCAGGCTCGGCCAGAGGTTTAGGCGGCCCCATCACAGCCAATACCCAGACGCTTACCTCCCCAACCCCGGGCATTACCTTCGAGGGCGTTGGACAAGGTTTCGTTGGCCCCGCCGGTACGTTCGCCGTAAACTCAGCTCCGCCCGACCCCAACGGTACCGTCGGTCCCAACCACTATTTCGAAACAGTGAACACTGATTTCGCCATCTTCAGCAAGGCTGGCACGCCGATCTACGGCCCTGTACCCATCAACACGATCTGGGCGGGCTTTGGCGGTGGCTGCCAGGCCAACAATGATGGCGACCCCACCGTCGTCTACGACAAGATCTCCGATCGCTGGATCATTCAGCAGTTTTCCGTTTCGACCACGCCGTACCTGCTGTGCGTCGCCGTATCGACGACAGGAAACCCCACGGGATCCTACTACCGTTATTCGTTCCAGTACGCCAACTTCCCGGATTACCCCAAGCTTTCCGTCTGGCCTGACGCCTACTACGTCACCACGAACGACTTCCAGAACGGCCAGACCTTCGTAGGTGCCAGCACCTGCGCCATGGATCGGACCCAGATGCTCGTGGGCAGCGCGGCCAAGCTCGTCTGCTTCAAAACCAGCTCCAGCTATGGCGGAATCCTACCTTCCGACCTTGATGGACATGCGCTCCCTCCCACAGGCACGCCGAATTATGTCGTCGGACTCGGCGCATCCACCACGCTGGTCTATTGGAAGTTCCATGTCGACTTCACGACAACGGCCAACTCCACCTTCACCGGTCCCACCAGCATCCCGGTCGCGGGCTACACGCCAACCTGTAATGGCGGCACTTGCGTTCCGCAGGCGGGAACCACCCAAAAATTGGATTCCCTTGCTGACCGGTTGATGTACCGGCTTGCCTACCGCAACTTCGGCAATCACGAATCACTGGTCCTGAATCATTCGATCGCGGCGGGCAGCTCCTCCGGCGTGCGTTGGTACGAACTCAGGATTGCAAGCGGCGCTCCTACGCTCTTTCAGCAAGGCACCTACGCACCCGACGCAAACTGGCGCTGGATGGGCAGCATCGCCATGGATCAGGCTGGCAACATGGGCTTGGGCTACAGCGTGTCCGGCTCCGGTATCTCCCCCCAAATCCACTACACCGGTCGTCTCGCAGGCGATGCTCTCGGAACCATGACTCAGGGCGAGAACATCATCATCAATGGGACAGGGTCACAGTCCGGCAGCAGTCTTTCTCGCTGGGGGGACTACAGCAGCATGAGCGTAGACCCCTCCGACGACTGCACCTTCTGGTACACGAACGAGTATCACAAGGTCACCGGCTCATTCAATTGGAACACCCGGGTCGGGACGTTCACATTGCCGGGTTGCGGCGGCCAGGTCACTCCTGACTTCACCCTCTCCGCTTCTCCCGCAAGCCAGACAGTCGTCCACGGTCAAGGCACCACTTATACCGCCACCATCGCTCCTCTGAATGGCTTTACAGGTGCGGTAACGTTCTCCGCCAGCGGTCTCCCAGCAGGCGCCTCCGCTTCCTTCAGCCCGGCTTCGGTAACGACCTCCGGCAGTTCCACCCTGACCATCGCCACAACCGGAGCTACCGTACCCGGAACCTACACCATCACCATCACAGGAACTGGTTCTTCGGCCACCCACACCACGACGGTCACGCTGGTGGTAACGCAAGCTCCTGACTTCGCCCTCTCCGCTTCCCCCGCAAGCCAGACCGTCGTCCACGGTCAAGGGACCACCTACACCGCCACCATCGCTCCTCTCAACGGCTTTACGGGTGCCGTCAGCTTCTCCGCCAGCGGTCTCCCAGCAGGCGCCTCCGCTTCCTTCAGCCCGGCTTCGGTTACCACCTCCGGCAGTTCCACCCTGGCCATCGCCACAACCGCAGCTACCGTACCCGGAACCTACACCATCACCATCACGGGAACTGGTTCTTCGGCCACCCACACCACGACAGTCACACTCGTGGTAACGCAAGCCCAGACCGGGAGCTTCACCCTGTCCGGGTCCCCTGCAAGCCAGAGTGTGCTACGCGGACGCAGCGTGCAATACACCGTTACTCTGACTCCAACTCAAGGATTCACGGGACCTGTCACGTTTTCCGCAAGTCTCCTTCCGGCCGGTTCTACAGCGTCATTCAGCCCCACTTCGGTGACGACTTCCGGCACCACAATCATGACCATCACCACGACCAAAGCCACACCGGCGGGCCCCTACAACATCACTATCATCGGCACCAGCGGATCGGTTTCCAACTCGACAAGAGTTGCGTTGACTGTAACCCGAGGGCATTGATCGCTGACTTCTCGAACTTGATACGCACTCAGGTAAGGAACTAGCCCAAAAGCCCGGCCCGCGCCGGGCTTTTGGCTTCTTCCGCAGCCAGACCGTCTGTCAGGCAGAAAAAAAGGACGATCAAGCATCTATTTGGACAGGCCTGGCTGGACAGGTCTGGCTGGACAGGTCTGGAACCAGGCCAGAGCGAGAAGACTCACGATGATGTTGGCCCCACACGGCAAGTCGTGCCTCCGTAAGAACGGCAGGACCCGGTAAGTTGAATCCTCACATCCTGCTACCTGTGATCGTCGGACTCAGCCTGGTGCTGATGCTGATTCGTCCGCGCGGCATTGCCGAAGTGTATTGGGTGACGGCTGGCGTGGTCCTGCTGATCGCGTTGCGCCTCGTCTCACTCCGGCTTGCCGGCCTCGCGGTCGCTAAAGGATGGGATGTCTATCTCTTTCTGATCGGCATGATGCTGCTCTCAGAACTCGCCAGCGCAAACGGCGTGTTCGATTGGCTCTCCGCCGTAGCGGTCCGGCAGGCCCGTGGCTCCTGCGTCCGGCTTTTCACCCTTGTCTATGCAATAGGAGTCCTGGTAACGGTCTTCATGTCCAACGACGCGACCGCAGTCGTCCTTACCCCGGCACTCCTCACCGCTGTGCGCAAATCCAAGGTAGAGCCTCTGCCGTATCTATTCGCTTGCGCGCTGATCGCCAACGCGGCATCGTTTGTCCTGCCCATCTCCAATCCCGCGAACCTCGTGGTCTTTCACCAGGGCATGCCGCGCCTGGGACAGTGGCTCCTTTCGTTCGCCATTCCTTCCCTGCTCTCCATCATGACGACCTACGTCGTCCTGCGTCTGGTCTTCCGCAAACAGCTGTCCGGCCGCATCGGGCAGGCGGTCGACGCTCACCCCTTGCCCCCAGGCGGCAAGCTGGTACTTGCGGGCCTGGCGCTTATGATCGCGGTTCTGCTCACGGCTTCGGCGCTGAACAAAGACCTCGGTCTGCCAACGTGCCTCGCCGCGCTCGCTATCACCGCGATGGTGGCGGTCAGAGCGCGAAGCAACCCACTCAGACTCTTCAGAGAAATTAGCTGGCGCACCCTATTCCTCGTCGCTGGTCTTTTCATCATGGTCGACGCCATCGAGAGCATCGGTGCGCTCAACTACACCCAGGCTGCGCTCAAGTGGGCTGAGGCTCTGCCGCCAGTGCTCGGCGCGTACGTGACGGCCTTCGCCGTTGCCTTCGCCAACAATCTCGTCAACAATCTTCCGCTCGGGTTAGTCGCTGGCGGAACCCTTCAGGCAGTACCCACCTCGACCCTACTCCGCAATACGATGTTGATTGGCGTCGATCTCGGCCCCAACCTCTCCGTAACTGGCTCGCTCGCGACGATACTCTGGCTCCTCGCCCTGCGTAAGGAAAACCTTAACGTCACTTTCTGGGACTTCTTGAAAATAGGCGTCATTGCCATGCCAGCGGCGCTTCTAGCGTCTGTTGGCGGCGCCACACTCATGCAACTTCTGTTGCGCACTCCCTAGCCCCGCCCCGATACAGCGTGGCGCACATCACTATCTTCAAAGCTCTCTTCAAATCTTTAGTTAGACTTCTAAGCATCAACGGTGCGGAAGACCAGCAATCTAGGGCGTTATCGAGTACAACCGCGACACTGACTGCTGTCGCGCGTCAAAAGCTCCACAGCAGTTCCTGGTCGGCCGCAGCGGTCAAATAATCGTATCGCTCGCAGGTGACACAAGAACTCGAGGGAGTTCTACCGGCGTGCCGATGGCGCAAGGTATGGCTCCACCACTTCGCGCAGTATGTGACCAACATTTCCACTGGGTGTTTCCACGCCCTCCACGGTAGCCAGCGTAGGAGCCACGTCGCTAATGCCAACCCGCTGCGTATAGACGCCAGCCCGCACGGCCCCGCCCCAGAACAGCAGTGGCACATGCGTGTCATAGTCGTACGGGGATCCGTGTCCAGTGCCAGATTTGCCAAACAGCACATAAGGCTTCACGATCACCACGACGTCCGGTCCGCGGCTGGGATAAAAGCTCCGCGCAACGTACTCGTCAATCTGCGAAGCACTCGCGCCGTACCGCAGCAGTTGTGTACGCGTGTACGTGCGCGCAACGAAAGGCATCTCCATCGCCGCGGCGGCGGCCGCATCCTCCACATCGCTGTGCTTCAGCTTCTTCTTCACAATCAGATCGTTGTTCAAATAGAAGCCCGACTCCCATTGCGCCAGCAGCCACTTGCCTTCCCCAAACTTCGCTTCCAGCGCCGCCTGAATCTTCGCTAGATACTCAGCCTTGTCCTGCCGTTCCGCGCCCGGCATTTTGTGCGCGCGGTTCATTTCCGCAGTCGGTGCCACGCCGTGGTCGGCAGTCATCACCACCAGCAGATTCTCGCGTCCACCCGCCTGCCTCGCCGCCGCATCGATCAGCTTGCCCAGCGTCGCGTCGGTGCGCACCGAAAGCTCCTCTACCTCTGGCGCATCCGGGCCAACCGCGTGCCCCAGATGGTCATTGGCTGAAAAGCTCACGGTCAGCACGTCCGTTCCGTCGTGATTGCCCATCTGCTCGTTGCGCAAGGTACGTTCGGCAAACTCTTCCAGCATTTCGTTGGCGAAGGGCGTCTGCTCCCATTGAGAAAAGTAGCTTTTATCCGCGCTCGCCCCCAGCGTCATCAACGTTTTACCGCTTGCGCTTGACCAAACCGCGCCCAGCTTCGCCAGCGCCGGCTTTTCCGCATTGAACTGCGCCACCCACTGCGGCAACTCTGCTCGATACCATGTGCTAGTCACGACATTGCCAGTCGCGTTGTCCACCCAATACGCCCCGTCCGCCATGCGGCCCGCCGGCAAGATCGCCGCGCGGTCCTTCATCGACAAGCCGATCACCTTCGACGTTCCGCGGTCGGCGATCTTGATCTCGTCGCCCAGCGTGCTCACCACCAGATTGCGCGGCGATGATCCGCTAGCTTCTCCGCCCACGCCGACCAGCTTCGTGGCTGAGTCCTCCACCGACGTGATGCTCTTTCCACTCGTGCGATCGAACCACTCATTGCCGATGATGCCGCTCGTGGCAGGTACCGACCCTGTCAAAAACGTAGCGTGGCCCGTCGCGGTAACAGTCGGGAAGTGATCCTGATGTGCGTCGATAAACACGGCGCCTTCCTCCATCATCCGCTTCAGACCGCCGGTGTAACGTAAGCGAAACCTCGTCGTGTAGTCGTATCGAAACTGGTCCACGACGATGGCCAGAATCAACTTGGGTTTGTGTGCCGGTGCGGGTGTCCGCCCCGCATTCTCTCGGTGCTGGGCCGCTGCTCCGGCTGCAATGGAGGCTCCGGCCAGTACAGCCGCGATCGCTCGAAACGTGTTCATGCTCTCTCTTATCCTTCCGTCCAGCCGCCCGGAGCTGCGTCCTGGGCTCAACCGTCACACTTCATTCAATCGCCTTTGCCTTGGACGCGCCTGAGCATTTCACCCGAGTAACAGACAATTAACCTTCCATCCATGCCATGTTGTTATTTCTGAACTGCGGCTCAGTCTTTTGAACGTGTCATCGTCGAATAGGACACATCCACACATAGACACATAGACACATAGATAGCCCATGTTCGCGCAGCCGCTTTCTTGAGGACGGCCATAGCATTCATCTCACCTGTCACGATATGGCCGTTCTAATGCCATGCTTCCTGAACCCTCTTGCGTCTCCTTGCGCCGCATCCCTGCGTGGATACAAGGCCCTCCCGGTAAATTTTCACGGAATTAGCTCTTTCCTTCGCAACCGCGCCGTGCTACCGTCTTTTCACCTCAGGCGAACCCTCTTCTTGTGGTGCAGGCCGGCGCGATGAATCCCTTCATTCAGCAACTGCTCGATTTTTTTAACCTATTTGCGCTGGCGCCGGGAACACCTTCCGAGGCGATCCGAAATCTGCTTCGCGCCCAGGCCGCTTCGCTCATACTGCAGGATCCCGCCAACGCTGCTGTCGTCCCGCCCCCGGGAACCGATCCCCGCATCGTCGAAGCCATCCAGGCCGGTGCCGTGCAGGCCGCCGCTCTCACCGCCGCCGGCAGAGGCCTCCGCCTTCTGCCCGAAGAAGTACCCTTCGGAACCTCCGCTTCCTTCGCGCCCGAGCGCCGGTCGGAGCGCTTTGGCCCGTTCGCAGCTATCACCGGTCAACTCGCGCGATTCGTCGCCATCGAGAATCCCGCCTTTATCAAGGTCACGCTCAGGCTCCCTCCCGGCCAGCCTCAGCACACCTTCCTCGAGCTGCTCATCCCGGCAGGCGCGACGCCCTCGCCCGACCGCAGAACCTGGCAGCTGCCCGCAGGCACCGTCTGGATCCAGGCCCGCTTTTTTGTCGCCAATGCCCAGAACTTCGTCGGCGTCCGCATCACGGGCGGAACTCTCACCTTGAACCAGAACCCCCTACCCGGATCGATCATCGACCTCCCGCCCGGCGCAGGCTGGACCCTCTCGCTGGACCTTGAGCAGCCCTCACCCGCCGCCCCGGGCCTCTCCGACGCTGACGCCCTTCAGCTTCAACTCCCCACCCAACTCCACATCGGTCCCGGCCCAACGCCAACGCTCACCGGCGACATCGCCATGTCCGGCTTCGGCTCAGACCTGCACTTCACCGCATCCGGCGCGCCCTTCCTTGACGGCAACCAAATCTCCTTTCCCCTCGTAGCTGCGGAGCCCTCCTGGTCGATCTCTGGAAACCTGTCCACCGTTACCCAGTTCTCTGGTGGAGTCTCGATCGTCAACCCGCGTTTCGCGCTCCTCATCAGCAGTACGCCCATCACAGGCATAGGCGAAGCCTCGCACGCCGGCTCCCTCGTCTTCTCGCTGGGCGACGGTCTCATCTCCACGCTCCCAGCGCAGCAAGGCGACCCATTCCGCTGGTTCGCCGCGACCCTTACCTGCAACGCCGAACAGATTGAACTCCGGTCCCTTCAGCCCGTCTCCGGTGCCAGCTTCGACCTCAACCTGTGGGATACCTCGATCACCCGGCTGCGCTTCGCCGGGCAACCGGTTAGCCTCCTCACCTTCCGCAGCGAGCGCGGCGGCTTTGACGAGGTAGCCCTCTCCGGCGGTACGTGCGTCAACCACTGGGACCTCCCGCGCCGCGCCGACGGCAAGCCTTTCGAGTTTGCCGCAACCAACAATATCTTTGGCCTCTATACCACGCCCCTCGGCGTCTCAGTTACCCTTGTGGCGACCGCCCCGACAGCCCCGGCCTTCGACGACTTCACCGGCTTTACGCTCGAAAACCTTTACCTCCTCGTCCGTCCCCCACGCCGCCTTGCCCTCAATGCCGCCTTCGACGCAGCACCTGCTCTCCCCGCTGGCACCGCTACACTTTTCTTCGACGTAGGCGTAGCCATCCCCATGCTGCCCGACCCCTACGCCACCAACATCTTGCATTCGCGGCAGGACACCTCCGCCCCGCAAGCCCTGCGCGTCACCATGCCCTGGACCGACAGCGCCAGCCCGACTCTGTCTGCACATCTTGACTCTCGCGTCCGCTTTCCCTTCGCCACCGTTCCTCTCCTCGACGATCCCGACGAGAATCGTGTTCGCGGCGCATTTCAGTCTCACCTTCAGTCGCAACCCGAGTCCCTGCTCCTCCTCGACCTCTCCACCCGCGAGCACCTGTTCGGAGTCGCCATCGAAGGAGTTGGCGCTGACCAGCCGCAGATCGTCGATAACCTGCTCTCCGTCCAGCTCAATCACGTCCGCCTGCTCATGCAGCCCCAGGTCCAGTGGGAACCCGTCCAGTTGGAGCCCGCCCCAAACATTGACCCGGACCCAGCCCATCCCGCCGCCTTCGCGCACTCTCGCTTCAACGGTGGCCCTACCCTGCTCGGCGCAAACTCCGTTACCCTCGTCCCCGCGCTCCCCACCACACTTTCCGATCAGCTCCTGAAGGCCATTGGTACCAGTAGTCCAGCCGCCGCGCTCTTCTCTCTCCCCTTCGGTCTGCGTGCCTTCGCTCAGCTGGATCACGTTCCGCTTGCGCATCTACCACCGCCTGTTCTACCCCCTGCGACCAACACCTCTATCAATCAGCCGTCCTTTGGCGATCTCAGTTCGGCGCGCCAGATTCGCATGCTTGCGCGTTCACCCAGCTTCTCGCAGGAAGACCCTTCGCGCAAGATGCCCGGCATCGTGCGCCAGTTGGCAAATTTCACCACGCCCACCTCGGATGGTTCCACCAGCGTCATACCCGGCGACCTGGTGCAGACCTTCAACACTTTTGGCCTGGCTGGAATTCCGCTCCACCGCGCGGACCTCTCCGGCTACGGCCTCAGTGCCTTCAGCCAGTGGCACCAGGACGTGGAGGATCTCTTCGGCGCCTCCGTCACCAAGGTCGAGTTTCAGGTCCTCAACGGACGCACCGCTTACGAAGTCATCCAGTTCCGCTCCATCCTCTACGAAAGTGGAGCGCGCGTCATTCGCACGATCTTCCTCGAACGCCACAACGCCGGCCGCGTCTTTCGCATCGACACCGGCTGGGTCGCCATCGACGATGGAGAGTTCAAGCGTCCCGACGCCTTCCAGACCGGAGCGGTTCGCGCTTTCCGAAACATCCGCCGCATCCGCATCGTCGGTCCCGTCATCACTCTGGACCCTTCCACCACCGTCGAGCCAGTCATCTTCGACGCCGATGCTGACATCGACGGCGCCATCGGCGGCTCCGTCCCTGTCTACGACCGGCCCGGTTACATCCAGCTCACGCCGTCTGAAATTCACTCTCCCGCCAACGTTCCACCGCCCGTAGATCAGGTGCGCAAACTCACCCTCCAGCGACTTTTTACGAAAGTCGGCCCGATCAGCGGCCCCATCGATTGCGCCGTGCGCGTGGGCGGAACCCTCGAAGCCCAGATCTCTTCCATCGTCTCCGATATCGCGCTCGACGACGCCAGGGCCCTCGGCTTTGCTGTCGCTATCGTCGGCGCACCCAAGCTCCCGCGCGCCGGTCAGTGGACCTTTGTCCGCCTCGACGCCTTCACCCACGAGCCAGCCGCCGTCGACGCCCACCGCGGCGTCCCGCTCGTCCGCAACGGGTCCGGCCCATTTCACTTCCGCGAGCCCTCCGACACCCGCCTGAAAAACGCGACCATCGAGTACGCCCTGCTCATGGCGACCGACACCAGCCGCGCCCTGTTCAAGACCGCGAAGATCGATCCCGGCCAGCCCGGCAAACTCCTCTTCGACGCTCCACCCCTCTTCGCGGACCCGCACTCACTCGTCCAGGCCACCGGCCTTTTCCCACGCCCAAACTTCGCGCTCCCGCTCCTGGAAATCCCCTCCTTCACCATCTCGCCCCAGGACCTCTGGCGCATCGACAACGACACCTTCACCCTCGCCTCCAAGCCCCTCAAAGACTTCATGCAGGGCAGCGGCTGGGGTCTCACCCGCGACTACGACCTGGCCGTCGACCCCAACATCCCAAACGTCGACAAGATCATCCTTGGCATCGATTCGGCTCTCCCCGCACCCTTCAAGGTCGCCGTGCCGCCGTCCTTGCTGAACCTCCAACTCCCGGATCCCCTGGGTCAGGTCATCCAGATCAAGTCACAGTTCGCCGCCGCTGCCGGGGATCTTTCGAAGCTCGCCAATCCGACCATTCTCTTCTCCGGCGCCTTGCAGCAGCTCACCGACATCGCCAACTCGCTCTCAAACCTCGTCGGTTTGCCATTCCACTTCGACGTCTCCATCACCGCCGGCAGTGGAGCCAGCCCGTCTTTCGTCGTTCACATGAGCCTGCGCTTCCGTGTCGGCGACGGTCCGGACGGCCGCATCGAACTCGGCCTCGGCAAGTTCTACGGCCAGTTCACCGTCAAAGGCGAGCTCGAAGCCGCTCTCACCGGCGTCGAACGTGCACTTCTCTTCATCGAGTTTCAAGGAGACGTGCAGCAAGGTATCTTCCCTCCTCTCCTCTACGCCGGCGGCCTCTTCCGCTTCAGCGTAGAGCTGCATGAAACCGGCAGTCCCCAGATCCAGCTCACCCTCGGCATCGTCATCTCTATCGGCGGAGACCTCATCCCCGGGCTGTTGGCCGTCGAAGGAACCATCAAGTACGGCTACAGTCTGGTCCCCGAAACGCTGCAACCCGGCGTTCTGATCGGTCTCGAAGCCCGCGCCAAACTACTCGCCGGCCTCATCGGCTTCTCCTTCAGCGCGGAAGTCCTCGCCAGAATGCTCCGCGTAAACGGCAATCCGCTCCTGGTCACTATCTTTGCCCAAATCCGCATCGCTGCCTCGGTACACATCGCCATCTTCTTCGATGAGGACATCGACTTCGAAACCAGCTTCCACCAGGACATCCCCGTCGCAGCGTTCGCCTTCGTCCCCGGCGCTGCACCGTTCGTACTCGCCGCGGAAGCGGGAGTTTAAAACAAATCCCGTCTAAGGAGGAATCAGTATGTCCATCGGCCCCAACCGTTTTCTGAGCGTGCTGACCTTCCCGCAGTCCTGGGACGGCGCCTCCCTCACGGTGCGGTTCCTCTGCCTTCCTAAAGGCGACCCCCTTCAGCCCCTCCAGCCCGCTTTGCCTTCCTTTGCCAATGCCAACATCGTTTTCGAAGCCGCCCTCATCGGCTCCCTGGCCCGCCTCCCTCATCCCACCGACGCGACCCTCACTGGCCCGCTCACCCTCGATGGTCCACCGCTCCAGAAGGTAGACCTCTTCACCGAACTGACCGCCCAGTTCACCATCCGACCGTCTGCTCCGCTGCGAACGCCGGCCAGCTTCCGCAAGAGCCTTACGCCCAGTTACCGGCAACTCATCGGCAACCGCCAGACATCGCCCTTACTCACAACGCCCGACGACTTCGCCTGCGCCCAGCATCAGGGCGCCACCGATCAGCCCGTCAAACCCGTCGACCCAACCTCCGACATCAGCTGGGGCCAGCTCATGGCCCACGCCCTGCGCCAGCCAAATCTTGCTGCGGGGCTGGGCCTCATGGGCCAGGCCACCGTCACCCCCGCCGATCCCAGCTTCTTCGCCAACGGCGGCTGGCTCTACATCGATCTCCATTCCACCAGCGACTATGCTGGCGCCCCGTTCCTTGCCCGTTACGCCGCCCGCATCCCCAAGCTGACCGCTCCACGCCCCCTCTTCGCCGCCGTGCTCTTCCCCGTCTCTGACGTCCCCACAGACTCCCTCGCCGACGACATCGACCGCGAAGCCCAGACCTATGACGACGGTCTCGCCAAGCTGGTCCACGGAGCCCAGAGCACCGGTGCTGGCGACTCCATCCAGCTCGCCTGGGACGACGAGCAGATTGCCGAGTGGTTCCACCGCCAGGTCCAGCTCAACCCCGACCGCACCCTCACCTTCGACCGCCCCAACGGAGTCTCCGGCTACCGCGTCGACGTCCGCAAGCAAGGCGACCAGCCCTGGTCCTCCCTGCTGCGCATCGAAAGCATCGCCGACCTGGAGCTCGGCGTCTTTCCCCTCGGCCCCTTCCAGGGCGAAGGTGTGGTCGAAGTCGCGCCCACCCAGCTCTCGCCGAAACTCCCCGGCGCCTTCTGGCTCCCTCCCTACTTCGCCACCTGGCGTGGCACTTCTCTGGCCCTCACTGACCCCGACCTCACCAGCCTGCACGCCCGTCCAGAAGTCCAGGACCCCGATCCCATCCCGGGTGCCACGCCTCTGTTACTCAACCGCGAGAAGGTCTTCCGCACCGTCGGCGACAAGGACGTGCCGCTCCGCTACGGCAACACCTACGAATTCCGTGTCCGGCTCTCCGACCTTACCCGCGGCGGCCCCGACAGCAGCATCCCGCTCCCCGAGCCGCACCGGAACTCCGTCGCGACACTCACCTTCCAGCGCCGCAAGCCTCCCGCGCAGCTCGAAATCCTTGAGCGCCCCTCGCCAGGCGCCCGCCAGGTTCGCCTTACCCGGCCCCGCCTCGGCCACCCGGAAGCCCTCTTCGCCGGCGGCACCTTCGCCGACCTCGAAGCCGACCTCGCCCTCCTCAACGCCGATCGCACAATCACCCGCGAGCTCAGCATCGCCGACCCTGACGTCCTCACGGTCGAAATCGAAGTCCAACTCAAAGCCCTTGACGGCGACCTCGTCACCTGGCTGCCGCTCTACAAAACCACTCGCACCTTCGACGACATCACCCCCGCGCAGATCAATCCCGAACTGCTCCTCCCGCTCGCCTTCGAAGATCACGCCGACCTGACCACCCTGGCCAACCCGCAGCCGGACAGCGGCCCCCTCGTCCTTCCCACGGCGCGTGCACTTCGCCTCCAACTGGTCGCCGTCGGCCGCGACACTCCCGGCTACTTCGCCGAACAGAGTCTCCGTCGCAGCGTGCCCATCAACATCGACCTCCGCGCCGCCGCCACCGTCGAATCCGAGCTACTCGGCGAACCCGAAGGCTTCGCCTCCCTGCGCTCCTTCTTCTTTCAGCCACCGCCCCCGGACAACACCGTCCCCACCCCAACCGAGCGGCTGGCCACCGAACTCGGCCTCGACCACCTTACCCTCAGCCTCTCCGGCCGGGCAGGCAAGCGAACCGTCATAGCCTGTTCCTCCGCGCTCCGCCACACCCTCTCGCCCGAGGCTTCCTCCATCACCTTCTCCTCCGGCTCGGACCTCGTTCAGCGCTGGATCAACGTCGTCAAGTTCGATGTCCTCCGCGACTGGACCTGGGATGGCCTCAACGGGGACGGCATCGCCATCGATCGCATCGTCCACACCCCCGACCGCGACGACCGGCTCGAAACCGTAGCCTCCTTCCGCCTCCCTCGCGTCATTGGCCCTAAAGCCCTCACCGGCACCACCCTGGCCAATCTCGACGCGCGCGCCCCCGTGCGCCAAACCACCGAACTCCTCTTCTTCGACGCCTTCGACCCCAAACCGCGCCCCCTCCCCATACCTCCCGACCAGGTCCCGCCCGCCGACCCCGCGCCGGTATTCCCCACCGAACTCACCATCGAGTACGTCCTTCGCCTAACCTTCGACGGCCCACCCGACGCCGACGCCTCGCGCTCCATCCTCCTCCCCGTCACCACACCGCCCTCTCAGACGCCGAAGCTCCTCTCCGCCGGCATCGCCCTCTCCGACTTCACCGCCGCCGACGACTACTCCTCCACCAACCAACGCCTCCGCATGCTCTGGTTCGAGTTCGACGCCGCGCCTCTCGACCCCGACGACTCTTACTTCGTCCGCGTCCTCGCTCGCGGCCCGGATCCCTTGCTCCTGTCCTTCGACACCCCGCTCCACGACTCGCCAGAGCCGCCCCTCCCCCTCGACCCCGAGTGGATGCGTCTCATCGACCCCGGCCAGCCCCGCGATGACAACGGTCTCGCCGCCATGCAGTCGCTCTCTACCCGGTCCCTGCCCGGCTCACCCGGCGCACCCGCCCAGTTCCTCGTTCCACTTCCGCCCGACCTGCAGCCCTCGTCGCCCGACCTCTTCGGATTCTTCACCTACGAGATCCGCGTCGGCCACACCGACACCCGCTGGTCCACCGCGCAAGGCCGTTTCGGCCCCATGCTGCGCGTCGCCGGAGTTCAGCACCCCGCCCCGCCCCTGGTCTGCCAGGCCGCCCGCAACGCCACTGGTGTCCACGTCCAGGCGCCCTTCGCGACGCCCGTCTTCAACGGAGCCAACCTGCGCCCTCAGCTGCCCAACACCGCCCTTTGGGCCATCCTCTACGCCCGCGTCCGCCAGGCCGACGGCAACGCCTGGCGCAACATCGTCCTCGCCCAGACCCAACTCTTTGCCCTTCGCGCCGGCAACGACCCCGAGCGCGCCGGCCTCCCTACACTCTTCGGCGAAGGCCTCTTCCCCACCGACCTCCTCAACCAGTCCCTGCTCACCCTGGGCCTGCCCGCGGACGCTCCCCTCACCGCCTTAGCCTCCGAGCTCTTCCAGGACCCCTTCGAACCCGATCCCTTCGGCGAACGCCTCGGCCAGGCCCGCATGCTCCGCATCTCCCCCCTCGTCCCCGTCCCGGACGCCTGCTGAGCGGAGCAAAAACTGTTTCTGGTGCCCGGAGGGGGACTTGAACCCCCACGACCGCTTATGGTCTGCGGATTTTAAGTCCGCTGTGTCTGCCGATTTCACCATCCGGGCGACGCTTTCACCGCGCCCCCTCATCCTACCGCAACCTCCACCGGCCAAACGCCCGGGGAACCATCCCACCCCGACCTGCGTACCACTCCCAGCCTCTCTTGCCGGGCTGCCCAACCATGCCGATTCGCGAAATCCTCAAGCAGACGCTGTCCGCACTCTGGGAGACCAAGCTCCGCAGCTTCCTCACCATGTTCGGCATCATCTGGGGCATCACCTCCGTCATCCTTCTCGTCGGCCTCGGCATCGGCTTCAGCGTCGACCAGCGCCATCGACTGCAAAGCATCGGCACCGACATCGCGATCTGCTTCGGCGGCAAAACCGGCCTGCCCTCCGGTGGCTACGCCGCCGGCCGCGACCTCAACCTCACCGTCGACGACGCCATCGCCATCCAGCACTTCGCTCCGCTCATCAAGACCGTCTCCCCCGAACTGCGCCGCACCGTCTCCGAAGTCAGCCAGTGGAACGCAGCCAGTCGCGCCGTCCGCGGCGTCTGGCCCGAGTACCAGCGCTTCCGCTCCCTCCAGGTCGAGCAGGGCCGCCTCTTCACGCCCGAAGATGAGACCAACTCCGCCCGTGTCGTCCTGCTCGGCGCCGAAGCCAACCGTCAGCTCTACCCCGGAAAGCCCGTCATCGGACAGACCCTCATGGTCGCGGGCTACCCTTACATCGTCATCGGAGTCCTCGAAAACAAGAAACAGAATGGCAGCTACGGCTCCGGCCCTGACAACACCCAACTCTTCGTTCCCTACTCCGCCATGGCCCGCGACTTCCCGCCCGCCCGCCCCGGCATCTTTCCCGGCTGGATCAATAACATCGTCGTCCAACCCGTCTCCGCCGACCGCCACGAAGAAGCCGTCCTCCAGGTCCGCCAGATCCTCGCAGACCGCCACCACTTCGACCCCGCGGACAAAGACGCCCTCTGGGTCTGGGACACGCTCCAGGGCGCCAAGTTCACCGACAACATCTTCCGCGCCATGACCCTCTTCTTCGGCGTCGTCGCCCTGCTTACCCTGGCGCTCGGCGGAATCGGTGTCATGAACATCATGCTGGTTGCGGTCTCCGAGCGCACTCGCGAGATCGGCGTCCGCAAAGCGCTCGGAGCAACCGCCCGCGACATTCGCCGCCAGTTCCTTGCCGAGTCAGCCATCATCACCCTGGTCAGCGGCGCGATCGGACTTCTCTGCGGCGTCGGAACCTGCCTTCTGCTCAGCAGCCTGCCGCTCCCCGACTTCATCCCCCACCCCGCCATCTCCGCCCCCGCCGTTATTGCCTCTCTGGTCACACTCGCCCTCATCACCGTTTTGGCCGGCACTTACCCCGCCCTGCGCGCCGCTAAACTCACCCCCATGGAATGCCTGCGAACGGACTAGCCGATGAACCTCAAGGAAGCCTTCTCCCAGTCGATCGACTCGCTCAACCGCAACCGCGTGCGCTCCGGCCTCACCATGCTCGGTATTGTTTGGGGCCTGGTCACCGTCGTCCTCCTGCTCAGCTACGGCAAGAGCCTCGGAGACACCGTGCTTCAGGGCTTCCTCGGCATCGGCAACAACATAGTCATGGTCTGGGGAGGCCAGACCTCCATGCAATCCGGCGGCGAGCGCTCCGGCCAGAAGGTCAAGCTCCGCGACGGCGACATGGAAGCCCTGCGCGACTCTCTTCCCTACCTCAAAGCCATCTCGCGAGAGACCGACGACACCTTCAGCATCAAGTACGGTCCCAAGTCAGTCAGCATTCAATCCAAGGCCATCGACCTGCCCTACGGCGAAATGCGCAAGCTGGACGTCGAAGACGGCCGCTTCTTTGAGCCCTCCGATGTCAGCGACCGCCGGCAGGTCTGCATCTTCGGCGCCCACGCCGCCAACAAGCTTTTCAACGGCTTTCCCCCCGTTGGAGAAGTTGTCCAGATCGAAGGCCAGCCCTTCACCGTGATCGGCGTCCTGCGCAACAAGATCCAGGATTCCTCCAACAACGGCCCCGACAACGAGAACGTCTTCGTCCTCTTTCAGACCATGCGCCAGCTTCGCCAGCAGCGTGACCCCGACTCCATCGTCTTCCAGCCCGCTTCCCCGGAACTGCACATCGAAGCGCTCCAGGCGGTACGCACCGTCCTCGCCCAACGCCATCACTTCGATCCCAAGGATCAGAAAGCCATTGGCTCCTGGGACACCATCAAAGACGCCGGCGAAATGCTGCAGTTCGGCTTCGCCCTCCAGGTGCTCCTCGGCATCATCGGTGCCATGACCCTCGCCGTGGGCGGCGTCGGCGTCATGAACATCATGCTCGTCTCGGTCACCGAGCGCACCCGCGAAATCGGCCTTCAGAAAGCCCTCGGCGCACGCCGCCGCGACATCCTCGCCCAGTTCCTGCTCGAAGCCCTTACCCTGACCTTTCTCGCCGGCATCGTCGGCATGGTAGTCGCCGTGATCGTTGCCCACCTCGTCCCCGCCATGCCGCTCTACTCCGAGATGTACAAGACCGCCAACCATGAAGGCGACATCATCCTCTCCGCCTCCGGCAGCGTCATGCTCACCTCCTTCATCATCCTCGCGGTCGTAGGCCTTGTCTCCGGCATGCTGCCCGCCATGCGAGCCGCACGCATGGATCCCGTTGTCGCTCTCCGGCACGAGTGAGAGTGTCGAGAGCCACGAGCAACCCCGGAACCACCACTGGCGCTCCAGCCCGCTCGAGTGGCTGGTCGCCACCCCAGCCTTCCACCCCTGGCGCCGCACCAGGGACGGCCCCACTGTCATCCTCAAGGACTACTCGTCCAGGCTGCCCCGGGGTCGATTCGTCTGTTTGGCACCCTGTCCCCGCCCAAACATGCCAACCCTACTTCCCTGCATAAACCGCCTTATAAATCTCCCGATTCCGCACAATCGCCTGTACATACTCCCGCGTCTCCGTGTACGGAATCGACTCCACCCACTCGGGAATATCCTTGTAATCGTTGATCGCGATCCACTGCCGCACTGGCGTGTCGCCGGCATTGTAGGCAGCAAGCGAGTACTCCACCTGCCCGCTGTACCGGTCCAGACTCTGCCGCAGATCAATCGTTCCCAGCTGTAGATTCGTCGCCGGATTCAACAACATCCCCGTGTTGAACTTCTTGATGCCCACTTTCTTGCTCAGCGACTTCCCAACGGACGGCAACAACTGCATCAATCCGTACGCATTCGCCCGGCTCACTGCTCCCGGGTTGAACTCCGACTCCTGCCTTATCAGCGACGAAACAAGATAAGGATCAAGCCCGTTCTTCTGCGCGTTGCTCGCTAGCGCTTCCCAGTAGGGACGCGGAAACAGCAGTTCCCAATACACCCGCGGAACTTCCGCCACCGGCATCGCGAAGAACGGCAGACCGCTGTGTTTCATGGTCTGCACGGCGCGGGTATTCTCTCCGTAGCTCTGATAAATTTCCGCCTGGGCCAGCGCACCCCATTGCGCCGACGTGGGACTCGCCATGATCTCCGGCGCGATGTACTCATTCAAAGCCGCGTTCGCCAGCAGCCTGGCCTTGATCAGGTGGATGTCATTATCGGGTAGCTCATCGGTCAGCGCGGGCGTCTCGATATGCCGCACCGACGTCAGCGCCGGTGCAGGTTCCGGCAGAGTCCGCTTGCCCAGCGCCGTAATCCGTTGCCGCGAAAGCATCGCATAGTAACTATTCACGTAAGCAGCGTTGACCGTCGCGTAGTAGTTCAGCGCCTGCCCTAAATCGTGCTCCACATCTTCGTACAAACGGCCGCGCCAGTACAGCGCACCGGGTATCTCGTTGCCCGCGGGATACAGGGTAATCTGTTCATCCATCAATCTCGCCGCATCCGGATACCGCCGCGTCCGGTAGCTCATCCAGGCCGCCCGCCAGTGCGCGCTGGGTGCATACGTGCTGTTCGGAAACTGCTTCACCAGCAGGCTGTAATCGGCAATTGCGCGCACCGGATCGTGCTTCACGATATACATGTTCCCGCCCGAATACAGCGCTTCTTCCAGCCACCGGCTCCTGGGATACTTTTGCACCATCTGCGCAATCAGCGCGTCGTGTCCGTCAAAGTCGTTCGCGTTCCGCCGCAGCTCAGACTCCAGGTAAAGCTTCAACGCCGCGCTATCGTCGCTCGTCACCGGTAGCCCATCCACCTCCGCCCGCCCCAGCCTCTTCAGCCGCAGATCGCACACCGCCGCATAGATATCCAGGGCATCCTTGTCCGCCTGCGTCAACGCCGACTCGTTCTTCTTGAGCGCCAGGTACTCTGATTGCGCTTCCGAATAGTGCTTCGCGTTGAACATCGCATCCGCGTGCTGCTTACGGTCCGCCGCCGAAAGCGGAGCGTTCATCGCCGCTAGCTGTGTGCGTGCCGCGCCAGCTTCAAAGCTCAACGCATTATTGAGATAAATGCCGCGGTAAAGCTCTGTCGCCTTCCCTACATTTCCCGTCGCCTGGAACGCTTTTGCCATCGTCAGCCGCACGTCGGGCTTCTCCCCGGCCGGCGTCCCCGCCAACGCATTCAGCGCCGTCAGTGCGCCCTGCCCATTGCCTTGCTGGAGATAAGCGTTGGCCAGCAGTACCGGCACCTGCGCCGTGAAGATGCTGCCGGGATGCCGTTCGCCGAACCGCTCCAGCAGCGGGTACGCTTCACCGCCCCGATTGGCCTGTACCGCAGCCTGGGCGCCCAGGAAGTCCGCATAGTCCGCCAGTGCCTCGCCGCGCGTCCCTGCCAGCCGAAATGCCGCCTGCGCCTCCCCATACTTTCGGTCGAGCGCGTAAGCGTGCCCCAGCGCCAACTGCGCCGCCGCTGCCGCCTCTCCCGTATGCGACCCCGCATACGCCGACACGCCGCCGTAGGCTGCCGCCGAACGCGTCGCGACCAGTTGCTGCGCCATTGGCCGCAACTGCGCCGAAGCCGTAAACGCGCTCACCAGCTTGCGGCTCTCTGCCGTCGCGGCAACCTTCACCGCCTTGCCCCTGCCCTTCACTCTTGCAGACGCACGCTTGCTGGCCGCACCCTTCCTTGCCGCCCCAGCCCTGCCCTTCGACGCTGCAGCGTGCCCCCCCGCACCCTTTCGTGCCACCGCAGTCTTTGCCGCACCATGTTTCCGGCCCGTCTGTGCATCCATCGCCATTGCCAGCGCCGCCAGCACACACATCGACCCGACCAACCGCTTTAGCCCCATCACCATCCTGCTCAGATCTCCATCTACCCGGTTTGACTCTAAGTCGTCATCACGCGTTACCGCCACATTCTCCGAACCACGGCAGGTAACTGGGCTCCAAAAGACAACGCCCTTCCGCGCCAACAGTCTCCTCCAGCTCAAACTCCCGGAGTCGCCTCCTGTACACTAAAAACCACGCGATCTATGGCGACCTCTTCCTCCACCCTCGACCTGCTCCCCCCCGAGGCAATCGAAGTCCACCCCGACGTCGACCTCGTTGCGCGAACTCGCGCCGGCGATACCGCGGCCTTCGAGCAGCTCGTAAAGCAGTACGAGCGCCAGATTTTCCGCACCGCCAACCACATCACCCAGAACCGAGAAGACGCCGAAGACATCACCCAGGATGTCTTCTTCAAAGCTTTCCAAAAGCTTGACCAGTTCAAGGGCGACTCCAAGTTCTCCACGTGGCTCGTACGCATCGCCGTCAACGAAAGTTTGATGCGCCTGCGCAAGCGTAAAACCTCCAAAACCGTGTCTATGGACCAGGATGTGCAGACAGAAGAGGGCTCAATTCCACGCGATTTTGCCGAGTGGCGGCCGAATCCAGAGCAAATCTACTCACAATCCGAACTCGGGGACATCCTGCGCAAGACAATCGCCGGCTTACCCCCAGGTTTTCGCACCGTTTTCACCCTTCGCGACATCGAAAACTTGTCGACGGAAGAAACTGCGGCCGCTCTCAAACTTAGCGTCCCCGCAGTAAAGTCGCGGTTGTTGCGTGCGCGCTTACAATTGCGCGAGCGTCTCAGCCGCTACTTCCGGCAGAAGAATGAGGCCCCTAAGTGAACTGCACGGATTTCCTGTCGAAATTGACCGACTTCTTCGATGGCAACATCGAACCCGACCTGATGGTCGAAGTGAAGGAGCATCTCGGCCACTGCCATCACTGTGAGGTCGTCGTCGACACCACCCGGAAGACCATAGAGGTCTATCGCGGTTCCGAAGTCTACGAGTTCCCGGACGACCTCAGTACCCGACTACGCGCCGCCGTGATGGCCCGCTGCGAAAAATCCGTCGAGGCCCGTACCAGCCTTAAATCCCGGCTCAAGGCCTGACATCACGCCAAACAACGCAGAAGCGGCCCGCGGGCCGCCTCTCTCTTCACTGGCCTCGAAGTTCTACTTTACAACCGACTGAAACAGCGGCGAAGTCAACAGATTCGCAAACTGCGTATCCGACGACGAGTACGCAATGGTCATCGTGCCGGAGCTTGAGTCGATCGTCGTCTCATCCAACGCCGACTTTTCGAGCGGCGACCCGGACGTTTTCTTCATGATCATCACGCCCTTCATCAGCGTCGCTGCTGTGGCCGCGGTAATCGTGTCCGACATCACCACCGCCATATCGAACCGCACGCCATTCTGAAAGTCCATCGTGTAGCGCGCGCTCTTCATGCGATTCTTGACCGTGTCGTAGTCCGCCAGTTGAGCAGCCTCGCCGAGCACGCCCTTCATCATCGTCTGTGTACCCTTTTGGTCCAGAAGGCTCCACACATTGCGCTGATCCACGACCGCCATCTCGCTCATCATGTCGCCATTGGCCAGGAAGTTGGAGGTCAGGCCATCCCGCGAATCGACCGCGGCCTTCACCGCCTCGCGATCGCCAAAGACCATCGTCGTCTGATTCAAGAACGCCACCGTCATTCCCGCCGAACCCATTGGAAAGAGGCTTGTGTTGCGAAGCATCACCGGCTTGCTCTTCTGTTTCGCAAAATACGCCAGCACACCGGCGGTATGGAACTGTCCCTGCGCTATGCCCAGGATGCGCGTGCCCTCGGTGCCCGCCGCGTGAAACGCCACAAACGCTAACGTATCTGTGTCCTGATCCACCTTCAGCCCCGACGTCTTAAGCGCCGTCTCGAGCCGCTTTAACTCCGGCGGCAGCACCCGGTCCTTCAACTGCATTGCCGCGGGCGAGTTCTGCATCGCTCGATAGTCCACCACGATAATCTGCTGCACATCCCGCGGAATCGACGCCTTCGCATCTCCGCTCAACTGCGCCGCCTGCGAAGTCAACGGCATGAACGCCAGCACAACGACAGCCGATCTCTGCTGCCAGATTTTCCAATTCGTCACGTAGAAACTCCACTACTTCTGCGTCAGCGACGCTCTTCCATTGTTTCGCGAAAACGGCAGCGGAGCAACCATTACGGCCACGCCAGCGGATCCTGCAGCCTGCGCTCCAACACCTTGCGTTCTGGATCGAACTCTATTGTTTGACGCACCCAGTCGGCGTTCGGTTCATATGCCTGTTCGGGAATAAGGCCAATTATTTCTGCTTCCGCTACACCTGCTCCGTGTTTTCGCGCAAAGTCGCAGACCCCGGCAAACACCTTCGCCATAGGAGTCTGCTGAAAATCAGTGATGTTCATGCTCACCTGAGCGCGCCCGTTAGCCATCACACCCATCGCCTTGACGCCCAGCAAGCCCCCGTTCGAAGCCCGGATGTCCTTTGCAATTGCCCGCGCCACGCTCACATTCGGTCCGGCGCTACCTTCCGCCAGGTAGACGTTGTAGGCGATCAGGAACTTCCGAGCCCCCACCGCGCTGGCCCCGGCTGTGCGATGCAGCTCGGGCCCGCCCACGTCCGGCGCCCGAGTTGAATCCTTCACCGCATCCCGGAGTAAACCTTCAAACTGCCCTCGGCGAACGTCTTCCAGGTTCACGCGGTCGGGTCGCGCCGCCGCCGCTTCATAGAAGTAGACCGGAATCCCAAACCTTCGCCAGATGGCCATGCCCGCCTGCCGCGCCAGCATCGCGCACTGGACCAGTGAAATCCCTCCGCATGGAACAAAAGGAATCACGTCCGCGGCCCCGATACGCGGATGCACACCGCTCTGCGTCGTCAGGTCAATCAGTTGTGCCGCCTTGCCCGCCCCCAACACCGCGGCTTCGACCACGCCCTCTGGACTGCCCGCAATCGTCACCACCGAACGGTTGTGGTCCGCATCCAGCGAGTAGTCGAGCAGATGCACACCGTCCACGCGCATAGCGCGCACAATCTCCCGTACTTTTTCCGAATCCAGCCCCTCGGAAAAGTTCGGCACACATTCAACGATCGGCCCCGTCATCCCTGCTTCCTTCTCTTCTGCGTTCCAACACGTTCGCGAACCATTCTATGTAGCCTTGCCATCTTTGTGCCTGTCAACAATCGTTACAGATACCTGCCTCCTGCCGAAGTCTCGCCAACCTCCTTTCCGCGTAGCGACCGGCTTCCGTTATGCTGCTTCCATGAAGCTGATCGCAATGACTCTCGCCTTAACGCTGTCGCTCTCGTCGGTTGCCCTGCGTGCTCAAAAAAGCGCCACAAACCTGCCGATCGACACCAAGGAAACCTCCCTCATCTGGACCGGGCACGCCGAAGTCGGAACCTATGCGCCTTCCGGCACTCTCGCCGTCAATGGCGGGCAGGTCACCTTTCTCGGTGGCCGCTTCACCGGCGCCATGATGACCATCGACATGAAAAGCCTCAACCAATCCAACGCCGACCTCACGCATCACCTCAAGGGGCCCGATTTCTTCGACGTAGACCGCTTTCCCACAAGCACGCTCAAGCTCGAACAGTTCGACAAAAGCAATGGAACGGTCAGCGGCACGCTCACAATAAAAGGCAAAACTTCTACTTTTCGGTCTCCTATCAGCCTTTCGAGCACCGGCGGCCAGTTCATGGTCTCGGGCAAAGTCACGCTCGACCGCACCGCCTACGGGATCGTCTACAACTCGACAAACTTCTTCTCCGGTCTCGGCGACAAGGCCATCCGCAACACCTTCGATGTTGAGTTCAAGGTGGTCGGTACGGGCACCCTCCCGCCGCTCTAACGTCGGCGTATGGGTTCTACCTCCACCAGCTATACCCAACTGCAAACAACAAGCTCGAGTTCACACCCGGGTTCTTATCCCCCAGGCTTGCACTGGAAATATGGACCGCATTCACGGCAAAGTCCAGCGACCGGCGATCGCGCACAAAGTAGTGCGCTCCAATCCCACCTTGCGGCGTAAAGTTCCATTGGCTGGTATTGGCTTGTGCACCGGTTTGGGTTGGATCGACAGGATTCAAGCCCCCTACCGCCGGATACTTCTTCGTCGTCCACAATACGCCACCCGCACCTTGCACCCACGGCATCAACCTGCGTCCGTGCGTAAGGTTCCAGCGCAGGATGATAGGGGTCACGCTCGCCCCGCGAAACGTTCCACCCACCACAAAAGGGGCGCTGCACTGCGCGCTGGTCGTAGCCCCCGGCGGGCACAGAAGGCGTGAGAAGGTCGGCGTCGTCGATTGCCAATACGGCATCACCTCTACGCCGTACTCGAAGTTGCCTTTGAACAAGCCGCTGCCAATTTCGGAAGTGAGCACCTTGCCCGCGTGCCCGCCCACCATCAAAAAGCTGAAGTCGCTCCGGGCCTGCAAACCGATCCCGCCCTGCACCTGCGCTCCATACTCCCACGGAGTCGAATTCGCCACAGCGGCCACGGGCTCGACCGTCGCCACACGCTGCGCCGGGCACGTTCTTATTGCGAAACAAACCAGCAGCGCCGCCGCCGGCCACGTCAAACTCTTCATTCACCCTCACAGTCGAAAGCCGCCACGGATGGCGGCCCTCGTGTTCCTCACATTGTTGCACCGCTAGGCGGAAACCGTCTCTTCATCCATGTCAAAGTTCGAATACACGTTCTGTGTATCGTCCAGATCTTCGATCGCTTCCAGCAAGCGCATCATCGCTGTTGCCTGCGTGCCTTCGAGCTTGGTATAGGTCGAAGAGATCATCGTCACTTCAGCGTGTTCCGGCTTGATCTTTGCCGCGTTCAACGCTCCCGTCACTGCCTCAAAGTCATGAGGCGCAGTAATGATCTCCCAGTTCTCGCCTTCGTCGCTCAGGTCTTCGGCTCCCGCGTCGAGCACGATTTCCGTCAGCTTGTCCTCATCCTTCGCCACGCCCTTGGAAACGACAATGACACCCTTCTTCGTGAACATGTGCGACACGGATCCCGGCGATCCCAGGTTCCCACCATTCTTCGAAAAAGTGTGACGAATTTCGCTGGCCGCGCGATTCTTGTTGTCCGTCAGCACGTCCACCAGGATTGCCACGCCGCCCGGTCCATAGCCCTCGTACGTCATCTCTTCGTAGCTCGCGCCTTCCAGCTCGCCGGTTCCCTTCTGGATCGCGCGCTTGATGTTGTCGGCCGGCATGTTCTCGGCCTTCGCCGCTGCGATGGCTCCGCGCAGCCGTGGATTGCCGTCCGGATCGCCTCCGCCGCCCTTAGCCGCGATGGTAATTTCCTTGATCAGGCGTGTGAAAATCTTGCCGCGCTTGGCATCCAGCGCGCCCTTTTTATGCTTAATTGTCGCCCATTTTGAGTGGCCGGACATCCGTTGAACCCCTATGCTCGCAACTGCCGTTTGAAATCGCTTCCGCACCCGAAATCCACACTAAACAGTGGACTTGCATACGTCTTCGTCGCTGCAAATTGTAGCACTCCCCGACCCGCCCCCGCAGGACTGGCGGATATGGCATTTCGGGCTGGAGCATCGCCAGTCTACGAGTTCGTGCTCGCTAAATAGTGCCCTTGCCGGTGGAGACGCGAGTCATTACAGCCCAAGGGAGAAGGCTTCCCCGGCACCCTCACACTCAACCCATATACGAGTCCAGATACGCGCCCAGCTACCCGCCCAGCTACGCGCCCAACTACGCCCCCAACTCCGCGCCTAACAAGTCATCCATCGTCTCCCGCCGCCGCACCAATGTCGCCACGCCATCCTCCACCAGCACCTCCGCCGGTCGCGCACGCGAGTTATAGTGCGAGGCTAGCGACATTCCATACGCGCCCGCATCCAGCAGCGCCACCAGCTCCCCCGCCCTCACCTCGGCCAGCGACCGATCCCGCGCAAAGAAGTCCCCCGTTTCACACACCGGCCCCACCACATCCACCACGAGCACCTCACGCGCTTCATCACGCACCACCGGCCATATCTCGTGATGCGCCTGGTATAGCGCCGGCCTGATCAAATCATTCATCCCTGCGTCTGTCACCACGAACGTCTTCGTGCCGTTCTGCTTGACATAGAGCACGCGCGTCAGCAACGCTCCCGCCTGTGCAACCAGGAACCGACCAGGCTCCAGCAAAAGATGCGCTCCCAAACCTCGCGCCGCTTCCAGCACCGCCTGCGCATATGACCTTGCGTTTGCTGCGGCATCAAACTCCGCGCTTCCGTACTCGATCCCCAATCCACCCCCAGCGTCGATGTACCGAATATCCATACCATCCGCCCGCAAATCCTCAACGAGCCGCCCAACCCGTTCGACAGACGTCGCGAAAGGCTCCACGCTGCGTATCTGCGACCCAATATGCACGCTGACGCCCGCGGGCTCTACGCCGTTCATCTGCATCGCCCTCTGATACACAGCGCGCGCCTTCTCTATCGCAATGCCAAATTTGTGTTCCCGCAGTCCCGTCGAAATATAAGGATGCGTTTCCGCAAACACATCGGGATTCACGCGCAACGCAATCTGCGCAACCCTTCCCTTCCGAGTCGCACGGGAAGCCAGAACTTCAAGCTCCGCTTCGCTTTCAACGTTGAAGAGCAGGATGCCTGCATCGAGCGCCGCATCCATTTCCCAGATCTGCTTGCCTACTCCTGAAAATACCACCCGGCCCAAAGCGTCCGGCGCAGCCCGGCGGACCCGCTCCAACTCTCCCCCGGACACGATGTCGAACCCGCACCCCAGCCCCGCCAACAGCTTCAAGATCGCAAGCGACGAATTAGCCTTCACGGCATAACAAATCGTGTGCGGCGATGCCGCCAGCTCGGCCTGCAGGAGCTTCGTCCGGTACGTAATCGCATCCGCCGAATAGACGTACAAGGGCGTCCCGAACTCCTCCGCTAGCGCAATAAGATCAGCGCCCGCACAAAGCAGACGCTGTCCCTGGTAGAAAAAAGGTCGCGGCGATCGGGTCAGACTCACGAAATCGGTGTGCCCCCTGCGGTCCCCGCATAACTGGCCCCAGTACCACCGGACGCAGGAGGCGTGTACATCGGCGGGACATAGTAATACGGCTCGTTAGGAATAATGATCCACGCCGCGATGTATGCGATCAGGATAGACCCACAGCCGACGAAGAACAGCACCACGGTCAGCACTCGCAGCAGAATCGGGTCCCATCCATAATACTGCGCGATTCCAGCACATACGCCTCCGACGGTGCGTCCCAGACGCGGGCGCATTAATCGGCGTCCATAACTGTTCGCATAAGCACTCCATGCCTGTTGCTGCTGCGCCGGCATCGGCGTCCCGCAATGGCTGCAGAAACGCGCTTCCGAATTCATTTGTTGACGACACGCTGAACAGTACATCTAAGGCCTCCCGAAACCACATTGTGTCATACGCTCGGCTCGCGCACTTTGTTCCGATCGCACGGTCCCGCCCACACTCGCCTCTTACTTCCCTGCATAGGGCGCTTTTACATAGCGTCGCGCCGCATCCGCCTGCGACTGGTCTCCTCCAGGCGCCGAAGCCATCTGATACATCCTTACGGCCTGCCCGCGATCGTGGAGCAAGTCCAGCATCTGTCCCGCATTCAACTGCGCCCGTTTGCGCAACCAGTCGCTGCAGTTCGGCTGCGAAGCGGCCTGGACATAATTCGCCGCCGCTTCTTTCACCATGTTCTGCCCCCGTTGCGTATCGGCCATCCCAAAGTAAGCCATCTGCAATCTGGGATCGACAAAGTATCCCTTCTTGCCTGCATCCAACAGCACCGCTTCATACTCGCGTATTGCCGCCGGTCCCTGCCCCGAATCCTTCAGCAAATTCGCCACTTCCAGCCTGAAAAGGTAGTCATGCGGGTATTGTTCCGCCAGCCCGCGCTGCACGCTCAGCGCCTCCAGGTAGCGCGCATCGTGGCGCAAAAACAGCGATAGAGTCGTCCGCGACTCCACGCCCGTAACAACGCCGTGCGCAGCCGACTCCCGCAACATTGCCAGGCCCTGCTCTTTCGATCCGCTCACTCCAACAATCCCGACGATCATGCGCAGAAACTTCGGCAGGCTCGCCACCGCAAACTGCTGTATGCCGATCGCCATGCGGGCGTCCGCGTAAAGCGGATCGATCTTCAGCGCCGCTTCACTGTCATTGCGAGCCTGCAGGCCCTGCCGAGCAGCGCTCGAAAACGAATGGTCGGCCAGCGTGATAAACGCCGCATGCATCCCCTTCGCATAGCCTCGAGCGAAATACGCATTCTTGTCGCCCGGATTTTGCCTGATCTTCTGGTCGCACATCGAAATGACCTTCGCGGTCAGCCCTTCGATCTGCGCCCGCACTGCGGCAGGGACCTGCACATCGCGCTTTGTGGAAAGAAAACTGTCGTGCGCGTAGTAAGTCGTGTCCAGCAGGTCCTGGTGGTAGAGTTCGCGAAAGATGGTCGCCATCAACATGTAGTCCCACGCCATAACCTCCTGCGGGTGTGATTTGCTCACCTCCTCAAAGAGATGTAGCGCACCGTCGTAGTCGAGGTTATAAAAATGCTCGTACCCAGCCCGTACCATCGGGTCCAGATTCAAGGGATCAGTATGAGCCGCCGATTGGGCCTTTGCTGGCGAGCCGGCCAACATAGACAGTACAGCCAACAGTACACCGCACCAACTGCCGCATCGAACCCTGTCCACCCACCAACCTCCGCCGTCAACCCGCTCCGCGCAAATCCACTATATTCCTCGTAGGTAAATTTCAACGTAGATTCCGACGGCGCCGCGAACCATTGCACCCAGGCGAGAACGACAGTATGACGCGTCTTGATTTGCTTAAAATTCTGGTCGGCCAAGCCCGCACCAACGGCTTCGACTTCCGCTACTGGTACACCACCAGCCTCCGCCGTCCCTGGGGTGGTCAGAACGCGGCCATCGAAGCGATCGCCGACGAACGCCGCTACTACGCCCTGCTCTTCAACCACCAGTTCGCGCAGTCCTTCTGGAAGGCCGGCACGACGATCACGTTCCAGATCCCCGCCCACCAGTTTCAGCGCAGCATGCCCGATGGCTCCATCCGCATCGTTCAGCGCAAGCCTTTCATGCGACGCAGCGCCCGTCGGGACGCCTGGCGCTATCACCTCCGCGAAATGGCGGTGGCCGAAGAGCCCCTGCGCTACATGCGCAAATACCTCCATGTCGACGAGGACCTCACCGATGACTCCGAGACCGGCGTAGCCCTTTCCAATCTCGGGCAAACTCCCCCGGCCGTTCCCCGTCCCGGCCTTAACACGCTGGCACTCGCCCGCGCCGCCGCCGAACGCCGTCAGCGAGAAGTAGATGCCTTACCAATGATGCCAGCCAAGTCGTCCAAACGTCGCGCGCGCGTGCCCGGCTCAAAATGAGCTCAATCTACTTGTGAACTACTTCTTCGCAGCCGCGCCAAGCTCCGCCAACGCAAGCTCCGACGCCTTCTTCTGCTTCGGTATCGGGTCCAGCTTCAGCACCTGTTCGTATTGCTCTTTCGCTTCGTCCCGCTTGCCTAGCTTGCGTGCGGCCTCCGCCATCGCGAAGTGTGAATACGGATCATCCGGCTGGATCTCCACAGCATCCTTCGCCCGCAGGTACGCCGCCGCATAATTGCCGTCGTTCTGATAGAACTCCGCTACTGTCAAGTCCTCAGCCGCACGCGACTCCGGCGTCTGCGGATTCACCTTTAACAGCTTCTTGCGACGAACAATGGGCACGGGCGTCGTGTCGCCGCTGCTGCCCGCGTCTTTCAGAGGCCCGGCACTTCCGGTTTCCGGACTGTCGGCATTCGGGTCGAAATCGCTTCCCGACGAACTTGAGCTGCTCGAGCTATCGGAAGGCGCAGCAGCGGGTGCGTCCGGATCACCCGGATAAGCCGGCAGCCCACTTTTTGCAGGACCATTCTGCCCTGACGAAGGCGCTTCCGGCGCAGCAACGGGACTCTTGGCCGCGGCCGCGGGTTCCTCTCCCGGAAAGGGAAACTGTTGCGCCGTACTTTTCGGGGGCACTTCTACTGGTTCACCAGCCGCTGCCGTACAGTTAGCCGCACGCGGGTCGCACGGAGCGGCCGGTGTCTGCGCTGCCGGCGTTTGCCCCGCCATCCCCACCACCAGCAACCACGCCGTTCCAAGCACCGCTACCGCTCCGCTCACCTTTGTCATCCTCGCAGCCATACTGCTATTAGACGCCTCGCCGCCGCCCCAGGATAGACCGCGCCTTACATAGGGCCATGAGATCGCAACACCTCTTGCTATACTCAGCCGAAACATGGCTCGCCTCGCATCCCCTCCCCGCCTGATCATCCGCTCTTCGGCCATCCACGCCGCTGGCTGCTACACGCTCGACCCCATCCGCCGCGGCGCGCGCATTATCGAGTACGATGGCCCGCGCTTCTCCAAAAATGCCGCCGACCAGCGCTACGCCGACCGCATCGTCACCTACCTCTTCGGCTTCGGCGAAAAGGGTGACGTCATCGACGGCTTCGGCACCGCCATGTTCATCAACCACTCCTGCGCGCCCAACTGCGAAACCCTGGAACGCGACGAGCGCATCTTCATCACCGCCATCCGCGACATCGCGGCCGGCGAAGAACTCGTCTACGAGTACCACCTCTACGACTCCGACGACCAAGAAGCCAACTGCTACTGCGGCGCGTCCAAGTGCCGCGGCACCATGTTCTCAGACAAAGAGCTGGCCCGCCGAGCCAGGCTCGCTAAACGCAACACCACGAGAAAGTAAGAGCCAATTGATCGACATCCACTTCACGCTCACCCATGGCGAATACACTGAAGCTCAGGCCCTCTACAACAAGAAGGGCCGAGCCGCGAAGTGCTTGAAGTACACACTCCACGGCGTCTTGACTCTAAGCTTGGGAATAGTGGCACTGACAGCACCCCGCGCATCCTACGGCCTCATTCTGAAGCAGTTAGCTCCTGTACTCGTCCTGTTAGCTGTTGTTCTAATTGGGTCTCCTTTGTTGCGCAAGCGAGTCTTCAAGAAACGATTCGAACTGGAAAAGCGAAATCTGACTAACGCTCACGTTATGCTGGACGACTCTGGATACCATATCCAAGTGCCTGGTACAGGCAGTGGAATTGCTGAGTGGACAAGCATGGACGGATGGGTGGAGGGTCGAACGGTGATATTGATTCGAAGTGGAATGCTTATGCGTCTCCTTCCGAAAGGTGCTCTGACTGATGCACAGCTCGGAGAAGTGCGTGTCCTACTCACCAGCAGGGTTGGTCCAGCCGGCATCATACGCAAGCCCTGAGGATTGGCACCCCTAAGAAAGGGCCATGGCATTTCTCCTGACCATGCTTTTTCTACGGGGTGGCCAGCCAACTCAACTGAAGTTTGGACGCCGCGGCATTTCCGATGTTTGCGGCGTCTACGTAAAGGCGAGTCCCGGGTGCAACCTTGAGTGTCTGCGATCCGCTGTTGCACGTCGTACTCGTGCCGGTGATGGAACAGGTCAGCGAGTGCGAAATATCAGTGTGAGAGGTCAGGAAGAACTTCCGCGTACCGCTTCCGGGAGCCGTCTCCAGATGAACACTCAGATGACTCGCAACTACCGGCACATTGGGCGAAAGCAGCTGGTTTGAAGAATTGTTGACCGAGCCAAACGAACTGTCGCCCGACGGGGCAAGACTCACCTCGCAACTCGTGCACGCCGCCAAATCAGAGAAAGTACCAGCCAAGAACCATGTTCCCGCCACCGTGTTCGCCGCTTGAACGGGGTTCGGCACCACAGTGGCCGCAGTCCCCAGCGCCACCAGTAAAGCCACGCCGGCACTGACGTTGGCAAAGTTCAAATGCACCCGGAAAAGTCGTGACATCATCTCGCTCCCTAATAGTGAAGTCGGCTACGTGGCTGCGATGATACGCCCTGAAATCTGTCCGCCGGGCAACAACTTCACCCGCGCCGCGGTGCCCCATCAGCTCGATTCCGGTCCGCTGGCCAGCCGCTGCCTTCCCCACACGCCACGGCGATACAATTAATCTTGCAGATGGCCTATCAAGTTCTAGCCCGCAAATACCGCCCCACCCGCTTCTCCGACGTAGTTGGGCAGGACCACGTCACCCGCACCCTGCTCAACGCGCTCGCGCAGAACCGCATTGCTCACGGCTACATCTTCTCCGGCCACCGCGGTATCGGCAAGACCACCATCGCCCGCATCCTCGCCTCGGCGCTCAATTGCCGAACGGAGATCGGCACCCCCAAACGCCCCACCCCGGAGCCCTGCAACGACTGCGAGTCCTGCCTCGAAATTCGCCAGGGCAACGCCGTCGACGTCATCGAGATCGACGCCGCTACCAACCGCGGTATCGACGAAATTCGCGAACTCCGAGACGCCGCTCGCTACGCGCCTTCCCGCGACAAATTCAAGATCTACATCCTCGACGAAGCCCACCAGATTACTGACGCCGCCTTCAACGCGCTGCTCAAAACGCTCGAAGAGCCGCCCGACCACATCATCTTCATGATGGCCACGACCCAGCCCGAGGACATACCTCAAACCATCCGCTCACGCTGCCAGCACTTCAGCTTTCACGCCGTCAAGCTCGACGACATCGTCGGCCAGCTCCAGCTCATTGCCAAAGCCGAAGCTATCGTCACCGACGACACCACACTGTCGCTGCTCGCCGAGGCCGGAGACGGCTCCATGCGCGACGCGCTCTCCATCATGGACCAGGCCATGGCCTCCGCACCCACAGTCGATGGTCATCCGGCGCTCGACGCCGAGCAGGTCCGTGAACTCATGGGCACCGTCTCGAACGTTATCTACGAGCAGATCCTCGAAGCCGTTTCCGAGAATAATTCTGCCGACGTGCTCGGCATCATCAATCGCCTGCTCGATGCCGGTAATGGAGCCCAGCAGCTTGCCCGCCAGTTCGTGCGCTACCTGCGCAACACTACGGTCGCCAAGATCACCGCACTCTCCGTGGACGCCGACGCCAGCGGCATCGCCTCCGACCTGCTGCAAATCTCCCCCGAAGAGCGCCGCCGGGTCGCCCGCTCCGCCGCCCTGTTCACGGAAGAAGATCTCGCCCGCTTCCTCGCCATCATGCTGCGCACTTTCGACGATCTCGGCTTCCGCCAGGAGCAGCGCTTCCACCTCGAACTCGGCCTCCTCAAGCTCGTCCACATCCAGCGCCTCCTGCCCATCGAAGACCTCCTCTCGCAACTTGGCCCCGCTCCCACCTCCACACCGCGCACCACCCCCACCCTGGGCACCGTCACCGCCCCCCACCTCCCATCGCCAGGCAAGGGAGCCACCGCGCCCGATTCGGGTCCCCGACATATCGACCCCCGCACGCCACCCGGCGCCACCCCCGCAACCGCAGGGAAAGTAACGCAACGGGATATCGTAGCCAACGCTTCCACCTCCGCTGACACCTCCCCCCCTCAGCCCCCCGGAGCGGCCACAATACCGGAGGGAGCAGGGGGCTCCAGCACCCTCAATCCCGTCTCAGAAAAGAGGGGCTTCAGCCCCGGGTCTTCCATCCAGGCGTCAGTCTCTTCTTTGCCCGCCACGGAAGGCTCCCTCGCCCTCGCCGCGTCTCCACAACCCGCTGCCCCGCCACAACCGGGCCCCCAACTCGTACCGCCCGCAAACGTCGATCTCGAAGCCCTCCAGAACGCTGCGGTCGAAGCCCTCGCCGCTACAAAGGGCCAGCAGTCGGCCTCCGACAAACTCGCCGACTCGACCTGGACAAACACCGCCGACACCCTCAACATCCAGACCACCGTCTCGGCCGCGATGCTCCCCTTGCTCCTGAACGCCGACGCGCAAAGCATCCTCAAACATGTCCTCGCGCAGCACAACGTCAAGCTCCGCCTCAATCTTCTTCCCGGAGCCGCTAATAAAGCCGCCCCCGCCAAACCAAAGCGCGCCGCCACCGGATCCGTGCACGAGCTTGCCGCAAAGCATCCCATCGTTCAGCAGGCCCAGCAGCTGTTCAACGCAGAAATCCAGACCGTCATCGACTTGCGCGACAAGAACTAAACCGACGATCCGCAACTCACAAGCGAGAACCCCATGGACATCTCTCAATTCGGAAAAATGTTCGAACAAGCCCAACAAGTAAAAGAGCAGATGGACGAGCGCCTCAGCGCCGCCATCATTGAAACCAGCTCCGGAGGCGGTGCGGTCACCGTCCGCATGAACGGCAAGAAAGAACTCCTCGCCCTCACCATCGCACCCGCCGCAGCCAGTGCCGCCGCGGGCGACATCACCATGCTCGAAGACCTGATCCTCGCTGCCATCAACGAGGCCACCCGCAAAGCCAACGAAGCCGAAACCGCACAGGCCGGCAACCTTCTCGGAAACCTCGGTCTGCCCGGTCTCTAAATCCCGATCCCCGAAACTCTGCCCTATGGCCACCCGTTTTGCCGCTCCAATGGAGCGCCTTATCGAAGAACTTCGCAAGCTCCCCGGTGTCGGCACCAAGTCGGCGCAGCGCTTCGCGTTCCACGTCCTGCGCGCCTCCGACGCGGACGCCGAAGCCCTCGCCTCGGCCATCCGCTCGCTGCGTCAGCACCTGCGCCTCTGTTCGTTCTGCAACAACATCACGGACACTGACCCCTGCGCCTACTGCACCTCGCCCACCCGTGACGGGCGCACCATCTGCGTCGTCGAAGAGCCCACAAACATCGCGGGTATCGAGAAAACCCGCAGCTTTAACGGCCTTTATCACGTTCTCCACGGCACGCTCTCTCCGGTCAACGGCGTCGGCCCGGAGCAGCTTCGCCTCCGCAACCTCTGGCCCCGACTCAACCCCACCGAAGGCCGCCAGGACGTCTCCGAACTCATCCTCGCCACCTCCCCCACCGTCGAAGGCGAAGCCACCGCCCGTTACCTGCTCGACGAAGTTCGCAAATCCCACCCCGTGCTCCGCATCAGCCGCATCGCCACCGGCGTCCCCGCCGGTTCCGATATCGAATACGCCGACGAGGTCACCATGACCCGCGCCCTTGAAGGCCGCCGCGAGCTCTAGCCGCAACATGACCTATATAGTCATGTCTGCTACCACCATCAAGCCGTGCGAAGCATAAGCATCAGCACGCTCAAGGCACAGCTCAGCGCTCACCTTAAGCTTGTTCAGAGTGGCGAAGAAGTACTCGTGCGCGACCGCAACAGGCCTATTGCCCGCATCATCCCGTTCGCCGAAGAGGACTACACCGATCAGCAGCAACGGCTCATCGCCAACGGCCTCCTTATTCCTCCGAAAAAGCCCTATTGCGCCAGTGAAGGATTGCCAAAACCAGCCGGCAAGACACCACTTTCAAGGGAAGTGATGGACCAGGTATGGCGGGAAGAGCGCGAAGCAGATAACTACCGTTCAAGCATTCTGGGATGCCACTGCCTTGATGCCGTTATGTCGAGAAGAAGCCTTAACTTCGAAGGCCACATCTCTATACCGCAAGTACAGGGTCGCCGTATGGTGGGCAACTCCCGTGGAGATCGCCAGCGCGCTGGCTCGGTTGTCGCGCATGGGTCATATCGATTCGGCCGAATGGAAGACCGCCAGCAACGTCGCGTGTAGTCTCGCCGATCAATGGTCGTTCATCGGGCCAAGCAGCGATACAAGAGACCGCGCCATCCTACTTGTCACCCAGTTTGCCTTGCGCGCTGCCGACGCCCTTCAACTCGCCGCAGCTCTTCAATGGTGCAAGATCGACCTACCAACCGCATCTTCCTGACCGCGGACGACAAGCTCCGCGAAGCAGCCCGCCTCTCCGGCTTCGACACTTCACACCTGTAAACCAGAAGGCACCACGCGCAAATCTCCACCCGTCATCTGCTTCGGCAGCTCCAGCTCCAGCAGTCCCAGCATCGTCGGCGAAATATCCCGCAGGGACCCGCCCTCCCTCACGCCCACCTTCTTACCCTGGTCCGTCACCAGAATCAACGGCACCGGATTGGTCGTATGCGCGGTGTGCGGCCCTCCACTCACGGGGTCGATCAACATCTCCGCGTTTCCGTGGTCCGCGGTAATCAGCCACGAGGCCCCATGGGCACGAACCGCCGCATAAATCCGCCCCAGGCAGGCGTCCACCACCTCCACCCCGCGCACCGTTGGCTCCATCTTCCCCGAGTGCCCCACCATATCCGCATTCGCAAAGTTCACAATGATCACATCGAACGCCGTATCCGCCATCGATCGGCAAACCACATCCGCAATTCCGTCCGCCGACATCTCCGGCGCCAGATCGTACGTGGCCACCTTCTGCGACTGCACCAGCTCCCGCTCTTCCCCCGCAAACGGCTTCTCGATCCCGCCATTGAAAAAGTAAGTCACATGCGCATACTTCTCGGTCTCCGCCACGCGCAGGTTCCTCAACGAATGCACCGCCATCACATTTGCCAGCAGATTATCCATGCTCTCCGGCGGAATCACCATCGGCAGCGCAAACTTCGAGTCGTACTGCGTCATCGTCACGAAGTGCAGCCCGCCCGGGACCAGCGACCGCGGAATCTCCGCCTCCAGCTCCTCCGCCTTCGGCAGCCCCATCCCCGCATCCGCATTCAACCCCGACCGCCGTGCCAGCACACGGGTCACCTGGCGCACGCGGTCCGCGCGATAGTTGAAGCAGATCACCGCATCGTCGTCGGAAATCGGGCCCACCGCCGCGCGGTTCTCGTCCACGCACACAAACGGTTCCACAAACTCATCCGTCTCGCCGTTGTTGTAGCCTTCCCGCACCCGCGCCACGGCGTCGACATACGCCCCACCCGTCGTCTGCCCCGTCACCATCGCGTCGAACGCCTTGCGCTCTTTCTCCCACCGCAGGTCGCGATCCATCGCATAGTAGCGGCCACTTACGCTCGCCAGTTTCCCTACCCCAACCTCCACAAACTTCTGGTTTAACTCCTCCAGATACCCCGCGCCACTGGTCGGCATCGTATCCCGGCCGTCCATAAAGGCATGAACGAACACCCGCGTCAGTCCCTGCTGCGCCGCCATCTTCAGCAGCGCATGCAGATGCCGCTGATGCGAATGAACACCTCCATCGGACACGAGCCCGATCAGGTGCAACCCGCGCCCACCCTCCGCGGCATGGCGCATCGCCTTCAACAGCGTCGGGTCTGCGAAGAACTCCCCTGTAGCAATCGCCGCATCGATCCGCGTGATGTCCATACGCACAATCCGCCCGGCACCAAGGTTCAAATGCCCCACCTCAGAATTTCCCATCTGCCCGTCGGGCAGGCCCACAAAGTGTTCGCTCGCTCGAATCACCGTGTTCGGATACTCGCGCAGAAGCATGTCATAGTTCGGCTTCCTCGCCAGCGCAATCGCATTGCCATGCGTCTCCGCACGGATGCCCCAGCCATCAAGAACGGTCAAAATCACCGGCGGTTTGCGTCTCATGCTTTGCATTCTACTGAACTGGAACAGCTACCCTCCGCCGCGCCTCAACCCAGCCTCACCACGCGTCTCCATGCGTTATCCTTGAAAGATTATGGAACGGCGTAACGTAGGCATTCTCGGCGCGACCGGCATGGTTGGCCAGCGATTCGTACAACTTCTCGCAAACCACCCCTGGTTCAACATCACGTGGCTCGCCGCCAGCGACCGCAGCGCCGGTAGAACCTACGCCGAAGCCTGCGCGTGGAAGCTTGATACGCCCCTGCCCGCGCACATCGCCAGCATGACGCTGCAGCCCAACCTCCCGGAGCTCTCGCAGACGGGCCTTCCGCGCATCATCTTTGCCGCCCTCGACGCGGACATCGCCCGAGACCTCGAGCCAAAATTCGCCGCCGCCGGTTGTGCCGTCATCTCCAACTCCTCCGCCTTTCGCATGGCCCCCGACGTTCCGCTTGTCGTGCCCGAAGTCAACGCCGACCACCTCAGCGTTCTCGAAACCCAGCCCACCCGCGCCCCTGGCGGAACTGGCGGCTTCCTCGTCACGAACCCCAACTGCTCGGCCATCGGCCTTGTCCTTGCCCTCAAGCCGCTCGAAGATGCCTTCGGCATCGACGCCCTCTTCGTCAGCACCATGCAGGCGGTCTCGGGCGCGGGGTACCCCGGCGTTCCATCGCTCGAAATCCTCGGCAACGTGGTTCCCTTCATCAAGAACGAAGAAGAGAAAATGCAGGAAGAAGTCGGGAAGCTTCTTGGCTCCTGCGACGGTCGCGACTTCCAGCCACTCGAAGCTAGAGTCTCCGCGCACTGCAATCGAGTCGCCGTCATCGACGGCCACACCGAGTGCGTCAGCATCAAGCTGAAAAAGGCCGCCACCTACGAGCAGATCGTCGCCGCCTGGCAAAGATTCCAGCCCCTTAGCGGCCAGGGTCACGAAGGCCTCCATCTGCCCTCGGCTCCCTTGTATCCCGTCGAGTACGCGCCCGAAGACGCACGCCCCCAGCCGCGCCTGGACCTCATGCGCGGCAACGGCATGGCCACCACCATCGGTCGGCTGCGCCCCTGCTCCATCTTCGACTGGAAGTTTGTCCTGCTATCCCACAACACCATTCGCGGGGCTGCCGGTGCCGCCATTCTCAACGCCGAAATCCTTGCCATCCTCGGCAAGTTCGACTTCCGTAAATGGCCACTGTCCGCGCCCGCCCCCGCTGCACCGGAAGCGGTCCCCGCATGAGCGACGCCCGCACCTCGATCGTCGTCATGAAGTTCGGCGGCACGTCGGTCGAAGACGCCGCCGCAATCTCGCGCACCGCGGCCATCGTCGCCGGCCGCGCACGCCGGGGTCAGTCTCCCGTCGTCGTCGTCTCCGCAATGGCCAAAGTCACCGACCAGCTCCTGGCCTGTGCCGCAGCTGCCTACGCCGGACGCGGCGACAAAGACGTTGCCCTTGAAACCTCCGCCCGCCTCCGCGCCCGCCACCTCGAAACCGCAGCCCAGCTTGTCTCCCCTCCCCGCCTCGCTGCGCTCCATGCCGCCATCCACCAGGACTTCGACGCGCTCGACGATCTGCTCCACGGCATCGCCGCCCTCGGCGAGCTCACGCCCCGCACCAACGACCTGGTCGTCAGCTTCGGCGAGCGCCTCTCCTCCGTCATGGTCGCCGCCGCCTTCGCTGAGCAGGGCCTCAATGGCATTCACGTCGACGCGCGTCGTTGCATCATCACCGACACCCACCACGGCAAGGCCGTCCCCAACGAGCTAGCCACCGAAGCTGCTCTTCTCCAGCATGTGCTCCCGCTGGTCGACTCCAGCCACATCCCCGTCCTGGGCGGCTTCATCGCTTCCACCCCCGAAGGCGTCACCACCACCCTCGGCCGCGGTGGCTCGGACTACACAGCCGCTATCGTAGGCGGGGGCCTTCATGCTGGCGCTATCGAAATCTGGACCGACGTCAACGGCATCATGACGACCGACCCCCGCATCTGCCCCGACGCCCTGCGCGTCAAGACCATCAGCTTCGAGGAAGCCGCCGAGCTCGCCTACTTCGGCGCAAAAGTCCTGCACCCGGCCACCATCCTGCCCGCCGTTCAAAAGAACATCCCCGTCTGGGTCCTCAACAGCCGCAACGCCCAGAATGAAGGCACCAAAATCACCGCCATCCCGGCCCCCTGCGCGAGCCCCTTCAAATCCATCGCCGCCAAAAAGCGCCTCACCATCATCGACATCGTCGCCAGCCGCATGCTCCTCGCGCACGGCTTCCTCAAGGCCGTCTTCGACGTCTTCGACAAACACAAGTGCGCTATCGACATGGTCTCCACCTCGGAGGTCTCCATCTCCGTTACCGTCGACTCCAATGAAGCCCTTCCCGCCATCTGCCAGGAACTCCGCCAGATCGCCGACGTACAGTACGAAGGTGCAAAGGCTCTCATCTGCCTCGTCGGCGAAGACATTCGCGGCCACGCCGGCATCGCCGCACAGGTCTTCGACGCGGTCAAGCACGTCAACATCCGCATGATCTCGCAGGGCGCCAGCGAGATCAACATGAGCTTCATGATCGACGAGTCCGACGTAGAAGAAGCCGTCCGCTCGTTGCACCACAGGTTCTTCGCGTCACCCGACGAAACCGTCTTCGACGTCGAAGCACGCGCCGTCACAGCATAGGAGTCACCATCATGCGCATTCTCGTTTTAGGTCACGGCAAAACCGGTAAGCTCGTCGCAGAAGTAGCCGCAGAACGCGGCCACAGCGTCCACGTCCTCGACGCCAAGGAAAATCAGAACGCCGCCGCCCTCACCGCGCCGTTTGTCGCCGGCTTCGACGCCGTCATCGACTTCACTACCCCCGAAGCCGTAGTCCAGAACATGCGCGCCTGCCTCTTCACCGGCGCAAAGATGGTAATCGGCACCACCGGCTGGTACGACAAGCTTGCCGACATGCGCTCGCTCGCCGAACGCCGCAACGCGGGCCTCCTCTACGGCACCAACTTCTCGGTCGGCGTGCAGCTCATGCTGCAGTTCGCCGCCAGCATGACAGCGGAACTCCAGCGCGCCGGCTACAAGTTTTCAATCTCCGAAACCCACCACCTGACCAAGCTCGACGCGCCCTCTGGCACCGCGCTTACCCTTCGTGACGTCGTCTGCAAGGCCGCAGGCAACATAGATATCCCCATCGGCTCCATCCGCTCCGGCGAAGCGGTCGGCCTGCACGTTCTCGAAGCCGAAGGCAACGGCGACAAGATCCTCCTCACCCACGAGTCCCATTCCCGCCGCCCCTTCGCGGAAGGCGCCGTCCGGGCCGCCGAGTGGATCTCCTCCCGCACCGGCGTATACGATTTCCATGACATCTTCGCCCAGCTATAGCACTTCCGGGAGCTCCTCGCGCTCAAGGCGCGATCTGCTGTAGTCCATGCCAAAGCCCCATGCTCCGACCCACCGGGCCAGCGGCCTGATGGCACGCGCTACGTCCCCACCACGCCTGAGACTCTACGGCAGAACATGCGTTCTTACTTGCGACGCTTCTTCTTCCCATCCTTCACCGCCTCGGGAACCGGATGGGCCTCCGCCGGCGCCTGGGTTCCCGGCGCGATGATGCGCCGCGTAATATTGCCTTCGAGCCTGTAAGTCTTCTCCACCAGCTTTCCTGGCGTCACCACACCCGTCACCGCATCGGGCACCGGCATGGGTGCCTCCCCGGCCAGCACCCGATACGTGAATCCCGGCAACGGCACCGCCGCGTTCGGTGCGTGGCTATACGGATCGACGACAGGCTTGACGACCAGCGGCAGATACCCCGCAATATTCTTCTGCCGGAAGGCTGTCTCGTAGCGATGCTTTTTGAGGTTCCAACTGAACACCCTCACCTGATCAAAGTCATACGGTAACCCCGCTTTGTAAGGCCCCAGCACGGTCACATATACGGGGATGTCCGGATCGGGCTTTCCGTCGCGCAACTGGCCGGACTCCGGGTCGTTTACATGCTCCAGCACATAGGCACCGACGATCCGTTGCCCCTCGGCGTAGCGCACCAGTGTGTCCGGAGCCTCAACGTCCATCATCCTCGAATATATCCAGCCCGTATGCCCCTGCGCGTCCCGCACCAGCCACCAGTCCTCCATCGCGGGAGGAGGCGGAGTCACCGCTTCCACACCCTTTGCCTCCGCGACCTTACCCGTCACCGGCGCAGGCTTTGCAACCGGCCGCTTTGCCGCAGGCGAGCCCACCGCCACCTTCGGGAGGGTTGCCCGTGCGAGCATCTGCAGCTTATCGCCCTCGGCCAGACGAAAGAAACGTTCCGTATCCCGCCCCGGCGCTACATGCATGTACACCTCATCGCGCACGGTCGCAGACCCCACAGCCGAACTCTTCGCAGCCGTCTTGCCCAGCCTCTCGAATGCATCAGCAACCTCTTGTGTTGCGACCGCCTTTTCATCCATCCACCCAATCTGCCCCTGTGCGGTCTTTACGCGCACAAATCGCCGCGACCGCTCCAGCACCGTCAGCTTGTCTCCGTTCGCCACCGTGCCGGTCCGATTCGAGACCGCCGCCACACGATCCCGCAGAAACGCCTGCTTCGCCGTCACATACACATATTTGTCGGCTGGCTTGGCCTGGAAGCGCGCACATCCACTCAGCAGCAGCGCGCCAACAATTACCCCAGCGGGCACAACCCTAAAAAGGCGCATATGCCCCGTAGGAGTCGTTCCCGCGCACGCGGGTTGGCTTGGCTGCCCGGGCCGCATCATACTCAGTCGACTCAATGGGTAAGCGCCATCGCAGACGGCACAGCCGTAGCCGTTCCCGTAGGCATTGAGCTGTTCAAAGTAAGCGCGCCCGTCGTCCCGACCGAGAACATCTGCAGCCCCGACGTCGCCCCATACCCCAACGCCAGAACGTACTTTTTGCTGCTATCCAGTGCCAGCCGCGTCACCGTCGCCGGTGCGGTCACCGACGCGGGCGAGAGTGCCACAATCGATCCCGCCCCTTTATTCGTGAACCCGTAGATCGAACTTGTATTCCCCGTCGTCGCTCCGCTGTACAGGTAGCTCGTTCCGTCCACCAGGACCGAGAACGGCCCATTGCCCGTCGCGCCAGTCGACACCGCACTCAAACCCGGAACACCCGCCGTGCTCACCGCAAACCCCAGCACCCCGGAGCTTGTCGACATATACAGAAAATTGCTGCTGTCGATATCCACCCCATAAGCGCCCACCGCAGCCGAAGCAAACGAGATCAGGTTCTCGGCCGTATCGATCGCGCCTGTCGTCGTGTTAAACGAGAACGTAGCGAGACCCCCGGTCCCCAGCGCCAGCGCAATATAAGTCCCGTTCGGCGCCACCTTCACACCCGACGGCGTCACAACGCCATTGCTCGAACCCGTATAGGAAAGCGACTGTTGAAAGGTCAGGCCGCCCGCAGCACTGTCGATCGCAAACTCTGTCAGCGTCGGCAGGTTGACACCGTCATTGATACTCATCACGATCAGCCATTTCCCATCCGGCGACACATCCATCGCGGCCACCTGCGCCGCAATCAACGGGTTCGTCAGCGAGTTCAGCGCTCCGCCAGTGCCGATGGTATAGCCATAAATTCCATTCGACCCCGTCACGTTCCCTCCAGTGAGGGCCGTATTGCTCCCGACGTACAGAAATTTGTTATTCATGGATACCACCATCGCCGAAGGTGCGTAGTTCAGCGTGTAGGGCGACCCAGTCGCAGCCGTCAGCGTTGCCGCCCCCAGCGCGTACCCGTTCATAATCCCCGGCACCGAGGCACTGTTCGCCACATAGGCATAATTCACGCTGGCAGCCGGCGTCGTCGCCGGACAACTCGCCTTGTCGCACACGAAGAAGTTACCGCATCCCGTCAGTCCCAGCAGCAGGGCGCCACACCCCGCCGCGCCCGCCAGCGTCCTGCTCCACCGCGTTATCCCTGTCCGCTCCGAGCGCATCCTTCAAATCCTTTCGAACACTCCGATTGTCGCAGCAAACCGCGTTAACGGTGAAGAGGCGTTCCCCTGCCCAGACTCACTCCCATAGGACGGATGGCACCTGCAATCGGCTTCAGCGCCAGTCACATCTGCCGCTATTTGTGACTGCCATCCACAAGGCCGTATCATCAAAGGCGATATGCCTAGTTTCTCGGACAGCATCCTCATCTTCATCCTCGCGCTGCTGCTCTTCGGGCCGAAGAAGCTGCCAGTCCTCGCCCGCGAGCTCGGCAAGTGGATCGGCGAGTTCCGTCGCGCCTCCAACGAATTCAAAATGCAGATGGAAGAAGAGCTCCGCATCTCCGAACAGGCTGACCGCCAGAAAGAGATTGCCGCCATCGAAGCCGCCGCTCCCGTCGCTCCCGCCCTCGACGGCGTCCCGACCGAAGACCCACCCCACCCCCACCTCCCCGCCGCCGAACAGCCGCTCGAAGACACGCCGGCCTATCCCGAAGAAGCTGTCTCCCCCGCTCCTCTGCCCATCGCCACCTCCGGCGACCTCAGCATCATGCCTCCTGCCACCGGCCTGCCCATCGCGCAGACACGCGGCGACATCAGCCCGCTGCTCGACTCCATTCCCGCCATCGAATCCCACGAAGTCCCAGACCCACCCCAGCGCCACACGCACTACAACACCGAAACCGCGGAGAGCGCAACGAATGTCCGATGAGCTGATCGACCGCGCCCGCAACGCCGTACAGGACCGAGCCGAACTTCCCGGCATGAGCCTCATGGAGCACCTCGAAGAGCTCCGCAAGCGCCTTCTCTGGTCAGTCGGCTTCCTCATCCTCGGCTTCGGCGTCGCCTACGCCTTCCACGAGCAGCTCTACGGCATTGTGCAGGCCCCCCTCGACAAGCTCGGCATCCCGCTCAACTTCACTCACCCCACCGACGGCCTCAACCTCTACATCAAAACGGCCTTCCTCGGCGGTGCGATCCTTTCTTCGCCCTTCATCCTCTACCAGATCTGGCTCTTCATTTCGCCCGGCATGTACCAGAACGAAAAGAAGTACGTCTGGCCCTTCATGTTCGCCACCATCTTCCTCTTCATGAGCGGCGCGTTCTTCGGCTACCACTACGTTCTTCCCGGCGCCATCAAGGTCCTCGTCCTTGGCCAGTTCGGCCACAAATTCCATCCCATTCTCACCATCGAGGACTACACCGGCTTCTTCATGGCCGTCATCCTGGGCCTCGGCGTTACGTTCGAGTTGCCCATTCTTATGTTCTTCCTCGCCCTCTTCGGCATCGTCGATGGCAAGTTCCTGCTTAAGCACTTCCGCTACGCCGTGCTCGCCATCTTTCTCGTGGCCGCGATCATCTGCCCCACCCCCGATCCCATCGGTATGACCCTATTCGCCATGCCGATGCTCGTACTCTACTTTCTGGGCGTAGCGGTAGCCTTCCTCGTCCACCCCGCGCGTCGAAACAAGAAAAAGGAACTTGCCGCATGATCTTGAAGACCACGAAATTGGGTGCCCCAGGTCCCGCTTCCGGGGCCTGGGCTCTGCGCTGCGTATACCTCGCCGCACTCGTCTTGTTCGGCGCTCTCCCCGGCTTCGCGCAAAAGAAGCCAGTCGCCACCGTCACCGGCGACCGCATACTCACGCTCACCCGTGAGTATGTCGCCGCCGCCCCCAAACGCTTCATCGGATCCCCCGGCCACGCCGCCGCCGAAGCCTTCCTCAAAGCCCACTTCGCGCCCGAGATCGCCCACGGCCAGTTCGAAACCGACGAGTTCCACCCCCTTACTCCCATCGGCCAGCTCACCATGCGCAACTACATCGTGCGCTATCCGGGTAAAAAAGATGGGGTCATCGTCCTGGCATCGCACTACGAAACTAATTACCCGCTCAAGGACATCGCCTTCCTCGGCGCGAACGACGGGGCCTGCACCACGGCCCTGCTCATCGCTATCGGCGAGTACCTCCGCGCCCACCCGCCCGAAGGCTACTCCGTCTGGCTCGTCTTCGACGACGGCGAAGAAGCCATCAAGTCCTGGGCGCCCTCGGACTCCCTCTACGGCACTCGCCACCTCGCCGCCCGCTGGTCGGGCGACGGCACCATCAAAAAGATCAAGGCCTTCCTCGTCGCCGACATGGTCGGCGACAAGGACCTCAACATCCTGGACGAAAACCAGTCCACCTCCTGGCTCCGCAACACCCTTCGCCAGGCCGCAGCCGACACTCACCACACCAGCAACGTCGGCAAAACCTCCAGCGCAGAAGAAGACGACCATCTCCCCTTCCTCACCCGCGGCGTTCCCTCCCTGGACATCATCGACGTTGACTACGGACCGCACACCGCCAGAGCGCCCGATGGCTACCACCATACCGCAAACGACACTATCGACAAGATCAGCGCCCGCAGCCTCCAGATCTCCGCGGACTTGTTCCTCCAGATGATCAAGCTCATCAACCAGCGATGACTCGAACCCAGCGATGACACCTACCCCATTCGCCCACTGGATCTGGTTTCATCTCGGGATCGCTCTCCTGATGGGCGCCGAGTACGCCATGGCGCACCGTGTGCTCGACATACGCCGCCGTGCCGTCATCGCCACTGGCATCTGGGTCGGCGCTGCCCTTGCGCTCGCCGCCGTCCTGCTGCCGCACTACCGCGCCGCCGGCTCCATCCAATACCTTGCCGGCTACGCCATCGAAGAAGCGCTGTCTATCGACAACCTCTTCGTCTTCCTTCTCCTCTTCAAAATCTTTCGCATTCCCGAAAACCGCCAGCAGCGCGTCCTCTTCTGGGGAGTTCTCGGAGCCATCGTCCTGCGCGGCCTCTTCATCGCCGCCGGCATCGGCCTGCTCGAGCGCTTCCACTGGGTGAGCTACGCATTCGGTGCCGTTCTACTCGTCGCCTCCATCCGCCTTGTCCTTCCCGAAAAGCACGAAGACCAGGACAAACCTCCCCGCTGGCTCGCCTGGGTCACGCGCCTTCAGCCCGTCAGCCCCAGCCACGACGCCTTCTTCGTCCGTGAACCCGCTCCCGATGCCCTTCCTGGAGCGAAACCACGGCGCATGATGACCGTTCTCTTACTCGCGCTCATCGCCGTCGAAGTCACCGACGTCGTCTTCGCCCTCGACTCCATCCCCGCCGTCCTCTCCATCACCCGCATCCCGTTCCTCGCTTACACCTCGAACATCATGGCCGTCATGGGTCTGCGCTCACTGTATGTTCTGCTCGCCGCGATGCTTGCGACGATGCGTTTCCTCCACTACGGCCTGGCGGCGGTCCTCGCTTTCGCCGCGCTCAAGATGCTCACCGCCCAGTGGATCGAAGTCGGCCCCCTTGCCTCCCTCGCCGTCATCGCGTCCATGCTTGGCATCACCATCGCTCTCTCCGTCATCTACCGCAAACCTCCACCTCAAGCCACATAGCCTTCGCCCACGAGGCCGGGTTGGCCGTTCATGACTGGCCCATCTTCATGAGTCGGGAACCACAAGAATCCGCTCGCCCCTGTCGACGGCTTCAGGTCATGAATGAGGTACCGCAACCGCCGGCCCGCCCGCTGCTATCCTTAACTCGATGCCGCAAGCTCACACCGTCACTGTCGCCACAACCTCTGCAACATACGAGGTCCAAATAGGCAGCGGCCTTCTCGCCAGCCTTGCCACCAGGATCGCCGCGCTGACCTCTAAGCCCGGTGCCGAACCACCCCGCTGCTTCGTCGTCACTTCCCCCGGAATCTGGGCTCTCCACGGCGCCGCGTTCGCAGCCAGCTTCGACACCCCACCCACGGTCCTCACCATCCCCGCAGGCGAGCAGCACAAGCGCCTGGCCACCCTGGAGCGCCTTGCCGAAGAGATGGCCCAGGCCCGCGCCGACCGCGACAGCATCCTCATCGCCTTCGGAGGCGGCGTCATCGGCGACATGACCGGCTTCCTCGCCGCCATGTACATGCGCGGCATCGCGTACATCCAGGTCCCCACCACCGCACTCGCACAAATCGACAGCTCCCTCGGCGGCAAAACCGGCGTTAACCTCGCCGCGGGCAAAAATCTCATCGGCGCCTTCCATCACCCGCTCGCCGTTCTCGCCGACACCGACCTCCTCGCTACCCTGCCCCCGGCCGAACTCCACGCCGGTCTTCAAGAAGCCGTCAAAGCCGGGATCATTCGCGACCGCGCTCTCTTCGACTTCCTCGAATCCAACGCCGATGCCGTCCTAAGCGGAGACCCCGCCGCCCTCGCCCACGTCATCGCGGCGAGCGTCCAAGTCAAAGCCGACGTGGTCGCCGCCGATGAGCGGGAGACCGGCGTCCGCATGCTGCTCAACCTTGGCCACACCCTCGGCCACGCGCTCGAAACCGCCACAAACTACACCCAACTCCTTCATGGCGAAGCGGTGGCCTGGGGCATGATCGCCGCCATCCGCATCGCCGCCGCGCGCGCTCTTATCACCCCCGAAGAAACGGCGCGGATGCAGCGCGTCATTCGAACCTACGGCCCGCTTAAACCCTTCACTGCGGATGCCGCCACACTCGTTGCCAACACAGCGAAAGACAAGAAGAACCGCAGCGGCTCGCGCTCCTTTATCCTCCCCACAGCTATTGGAAAAGCGATCGTGGTGCGCGACGTCACGGACGATGAACTCCTTTCCGTCGCCGAAAACATAGCCGTTGCCGCCTCGGGGGCTCAGCATGAGGCGTAATTGTTCAATCGAGCGAGTATTGGCTTGGAAAATGCACTACTGGGGCGCTGCATACAAAACGCTTCAAGACGTTGTCCCTCCCTTATCCGTTGTGCGCGTCAAACGCCGAGAACCCGAATGGGAAGACGACCTTCAGATCGGAAAGACGTTCCGCATCGGCTACTACAGCCCACAGGACGGCCCCGACTGTGTCTGGCTCGTCAATGCCGAGGGCAGCTACTTTCACACATGGGATCAGACTTCGCTCTTGGAGACCTTCGAAGTCATCGAGCGCAGCTCAGAAACTGATCGCTTTGGCAATAACCGCCCCAGACTTGAGACCATCTCATGACGCCAGAAAACACCCCACTCGGTGCCCGCACCGCCAACGAGCCCGACGAGGCCACCGCCGCCGCCAACGTCCAAACCCTCTTCAACTCCATCGCCCCCACCTACGACCGCCTCAACCACCTGCTGTCCTTCGGCCTCGACCACCACTGGTGGCGGTCCACCGCCCGTGCCTTCCGGCCCACGCTCGGCCGCCCCGAAGCCCGCGTCCTCGACATCTGCTGCGGCACCGGCGACCTCACCGCCGCTCTCCTCACCGAGCGCCCTCCGCAAGCCGAACCGATCACCGGTCTGGACTTCTCCGCCCAGATGCTCTCCCGCGCCCGCACCAAGTACGCCTCCGCCAATGCCCTTTGGGTTGAAGGCGACGCCATGCACCTGCCCTACCCCGATCAGAGCTTCGACCTTGTCACCGCCGCCTTCGGCTTCCGCAACCTCACCAACTATTCTGAAGCCCTTACGGAGATCAACCGCGTCCTTCGCCCCGGCGGCCAGGTCGGCATCCTCGAGTGCAACCATCCCACCGGCCTCAGCGGCATCTTCTATCTCTTCTACCTGCACCGCGTCCTTCCCCTGGTAGGCGGTTGGATCTCCGGCGAAAAGGCGGCCTACGCGTACCTTCCTGCCTCCATCGCCCGCTTCCCCCGCCCCCCCGCAATGAAGCAGCTCCTTATAAACGCCGGCTTCGCCGCCCCAACGTGGGATGGCTACTTCATGCGCGCCGCCGGTCTGTATCAGGCAACGAAACGATAGTTGCGGGTCCCCATCGGGCTGCCGATATATCCTCTAGCGATGGACAGCCTCACCACGGCAGAACTCGAACACCGCAGTGAGGCCAAGCGCGCCGCGGCCCTGTCCTCCGTAGTTGCTGCGTTCGCGATCACTTTGCTCAAGCTCATTACGGGCGTCCTGACCGGCTCGCTCGGCATGTTGTCTGAAGCCGCGCATTCGGCCATTGACCTCGTCGCGGCCGGCATCACGCTCTTCACTGTCCGCATAGCCGACCGCCCTGCGGACGAAGAGCACAACTACGGGCACGGAAAGCTCGAAAGCATTTCTGCCGCCATCGAGATCCTGTTGATGCTCGGTTCCTGCCTCTGGATCGCCATCGAGGCGTGCCGGCGCATCGTCTTCCACCACCATCTCGACCTGCGCTGGTCCGTCTGGCCGTTCATCGTTCTCCTCCTGTCGATCACGGTGGACTTCACCCGCAGCCGCCACCTGAAGCGCGTGGCCGACGAGCAGCGCAGCGAGGCACTCGCCGCCGACGCCCTGCACTTCGGCACCGACATCTGGTCTTCCGTCGCCGTACTTTTCGGTCTCCTGGCCGCCTTCGCCGGCCAGCGCTTCCACATCCCCATCCTCGAGTACGCCGACCCCGTTGCCGCCCTCGCCGTAGCCCTCATCATCATCCGCGTCACCTGGAGGCTCGCCCGCCAGACTTTCGATTCGCTCCTCGATGCCACCCCTCCCGAAGTCCGCGAAAAAATCCGCACGGACCTCGTCCACGATCTCGAAGCCACCGACGGAATCCTCTCGGTCGAACGCGTTCGCGTTCGACGCTCAGGCTCCAACTACTTCGTCGATCTCACGCTCGGCATACCGCGTAACGTCACCTTCCAGCGCTCCGAACAAATTACCTTCGCCGCGACCGCGGCCGTACAGCGACGCCTGCCGGAAGCCGACGTCGTCATTCACACCGTTCCGACTGCTTCGCTCAAGGAAAGCATCTTCGACCGCATCCGGGCGGTCGCCGCCCGCTCCAACCTTTCGATCCACGACGTCAGCGTGCAGCAATATGATGGCGCTTTGCACGTCGAGCAGCACCTCGAAGTCGACGAGCTCATGTCGCTGCGCAAAGCCCACGATCTCGTCACTGCACTCGAGTCCGAGATGCGCAGTGAAGTCCCTGAGATCGCTTCAGTTCTTACCCATATCGAGAGCGAACCAGCGACGATCGTTCACCCGGCCGAGGCCGACCGCAACGCGCACAGGCTCGAAGCCGCATTGCGGGAAGCCGCCTTGCGCTTCCCGGAGATCATCGACATCCACGACATCGTGCTCACGCGCTCGCACTCCGAGCACGACCACAGCGTCCACATCCGCTGCCATTGCACGCTGCCCGACGAGCTTCCCATGGAGCGCGTCCATGCCATCATCACGGAGCTCGAGAGCGACTTCCGCGCCGCGCAGCCTTCCGTTAGCCGCGTTCTCATCCACCCCGAGCCCGCCACCGACAACTGCCGCTAAACCTATGCATCCAACCTGTATTCTGGGAGAGGAATGAAGCCATCCTTCAAGGTCATCCTCGGTGCGCTCGCCATGCTCGCCGTAGCGCTGCTGTCAGCCGCGATCACATTGCGGCTTGCGCTCCATGGCGGCGAAGTCACCGTGCCGAGCTTCGCTGGTCTCTCCATCGCGGAAGCCTCGTCCGCCGCGTTGCGCGAGCATCTCGACCTGAAGATAGACAACAAGTTCTACTCCACCGTTACTCCCGCCGGACGCATCATTTCGCAGGCGCCAACCGCCGGTTCGCGGGTACGCAAGAAGTGGCCCGTGCGCGTGACGGTGAGCCTCGGCCCGCAGCAAGTGTCGATCCCCGACGTTGTGGGCCAGCCGCAGCGCGAGGCCGCCATGAGCATTCGCCGGATGTCGCTCGACCTCGGTGCCGTCGCCCACATCGGTGCGCCAGGCGACCCCGACATTGTCCTCGCCCAGACCCCACCGCCCAACGCCGGCGTGGACCGCCCCCAGGTCAGCCTTCTACTCTCCGAGACCAGCGACGCCGCGACCAACGCCTTTGTCCTGCCTTCCTTTGTCGGCATGAGCTACTCGACCGCGAGTCATGCTGCGGCAGCGCTCGGCCTGCGCGTCACGTTCCTCGCACCCACTCCGCCTGCAACTCCAGCCGCAACACCAGAAACAACCACAACAAACGCATCCGCGCTGAGCACTGCGCCAGTAGTACCCGCGCCTATTGCCTCGCCTGGGGGCCCCGTCACCGCGCAGAAGCCGGAATCCGGTCACCGCGGAGCCAAGGGAGACACGATCCGCCTGACCTTTGGGCGCACGACCAGTGCTGCGCCCGCCGCTACGCCCTAACCGAGCCGTTCGAACACGGCGGCAAAGAAGCCGTCGCCATCGAAGCCGTTTCCCGGCAAGGTGCGAAGGCATCCATCGCGCACAAGAGGCGCGAAGTCTACTCCGTCGGCAAACCGCGCGTCTTCTCGCAGGCGCTCCAGCAGCGGTGCGACTTGCACCTTGCACAGAGCGATCGAGGGCGAAACAGAAGCTAGCACGCCCGCAACCACCTGCTCATTCTCCTCGCGCTCCAGCGAGCACGTCGAGTAGACCAGCCGTCCTCCGGGCGCAAGCCTGCCCAGCGACGCCGCCAGGATTTCCCGCTGCCGCTGCGCCTGGCGAGCCAGCTCCTCCGGCTTCAGGCGATGCCGAATCTCCGGGTTGCGCGCCAGCGTCCCCGTACCGCTGCAAGGCACATCGCACAACACCAGGTCAAATTGGCCAAGCTCTTCCGGCAAAGCCGCCGCATCGGCTTCGACTATCCTGACGCGGTCACCCGCGAACGCAGCATGGAGGCGTTCCGCCAGGCCCTTCAGCCTGCGCGGGCTCAGGTCTGTCGCCAGCAAATCGCTCTCCGCAAGCCGTCGCGCCAGGACCAGCGTCTTGCCTCCGGGTGCCGCGCAGCAGTCCCACACCCGCTTCGCCATCGGCGCGCACGCCGCCGCAAGTTCCGCGACCAGGCGTGAACCATCGTCCATCACCGGCATCTCTGCGCCGTCAAGTTCGGGAGAGAACAGCGCGCCACAGCCCGGCTCCTCTTGGTCGGCCTCGCACAATGCCATCGCCGCAGTGCGCCCATACGCCGCGACCCAGCGCTCTGCCAGCCACAGCGGATGTCCCAGGCGCTCCGCGAAGGCCGCCGTGGATTCATGGAGCCGTGCGCTGGGCTTCGGTGCGGTCGACAGCTTGCGCAATACTGCGTTCACCATGCCCACCGCGAACGGTGCATCCGCGCGCACCAGTTCCACGCTCTCGCTCAGCGCGGCGTGCGGTGGAATGCGGTCAAGATGAAGAAGCTGGAACGCACCCAAACGCAGTGCAATCTCCACCGGTGCCGTTAGCTTGACGTCGGGCCTCTGAAAGAACGGACGAATGCGCGCATCGAGCGCGATCTGCCAGCGCAAAACCCCTAGAACGAGCGTGGTCGCCAGATTACGGTCGGCCGACGAAAGCCCTTTCAAATGCCTCCCATGCAGCAGCTCGTCGCTGTGCCCCCGGCCCTGTCCCACCATTCCCAGGATCTCGAACGCCGCGGCCCGCGCAGGGCTGATCCGAATACTCGGCTTCGGTGCTTCCTCCGGCTTTCGACCCGCTCTCCGATGGACTTCACTCAACGCGCTCACCTTGCCTAACCTGAAAATCGCGCCAGAACGCCGCTCCGCCGATACGCGGCTTGCCTTCGAGCTGCACCTCTTCCAACACCAGCCCCGTCGCGTTTCCCGTCGACAGCAACAGTTCGCCGTGGTCGATCCAGAGTGCTCCAGGTTCGAGAGTCGAGGACTCAGAATCGGCGACTCGCAACCGGTGCAGCAAAATCCGCTTGCCCCGGAACTGCCCGTAGCATCCTGGCCACGGAGTGAATCCGCGCCACCGGTTGTAGGTTTCCGCTGCGGTTCTCGTCAGGTCCAGCCGTCCATCTTCACGCGTCAGGATCGGGGCCAGCGTAGCACGTGAGTGGTCCTGCGGGGTGCCTTGCAGTGTTCCTGCCATCAGCCCATCCAGCGTTTGAAGCATCAGCTCCGCACCCAGTACGGCGAGTTGCGGGTATAGCGCGGGCGCGGTGGCATCGGGCGCAATCGGAACGTGCCGCTCGAGCAGCACATCACCGGTATCGAGTCCCGCATCCAGACGCATCGTCGTAACGCCCGTTTCGGTCTCGCCATTCGCGATGGCCCATTGAATCGGTGCTGCGCCGCGATACTTCGGCAGCAGCGAACCGTGCAGGTTGATGTTGCCCAACCTCGGCAGATCGAGCATCCACTGCGGAATGATGCGGCCGTACGCTACGACGACAATGGCATCCGGCTGAATGGTTTCGAGGGCGCTGCGCAGCTCGATATTGTGCTTGACCTTCTCGGGCTGCATGACCGACAGTCCACGTTCCAACGCGAATCGCTTGACAGCGGACGCCTGCACATCCAGCTTGCGGCCCGCGGGACGATCCGGCTGCGTGAGCACCAGCGCAATGTCATGTCCAGCGTCGAGCAACGCGCGCAGTGCCGGCACAGCAAACTCTGGCGTGCCGCAGAAAACCAGCTTCATTACCACTCGCCGTTCTTCTGCAGCTTGCGGATTCGACGCTGCACCAGATCGCGCTTAAGACGGCTCAGGTGGTCGATGAAAAGAATGCCATTCAGGTGATCAATCTCATGCTGCAGCGCGCGCGCCAGCAGCTCTTCGCCTTCGACCTCGAACGTCTCGCCCTTCACGTTCTGCGCTCGCACCCTCACCCACGCCGCACGTTGGACCTTCTCGCGGATCTCGGGCAGGCTGAGGCAGCCTTCCTCCTCCACCTGCTTGCCGGTCCGGTCCAGGATGACAGGATTGATAAGCGCCAGCTTGTCCTCTGAGCGCTCCTTGAAGCTCACGTCGATGACGGTAATGCGCTTGCGGATATTGATCTGCGGCGCGGCGAGACCGATGCCCTGGGCCGCGTACATGCTGTCGAACATCTCTTCCACAAGCTCAGCGAGTGCAGCATCAAACAGCGTCACTTGCGCCGCAGGCTGCGAGAGCACAGGGTCGGGATACTTGATGACTTCGTGGATGCGCTGGGCAGCAGGCATGGTTCAGAACGCTCGAATCTGTTGGAGATAACCGCTGTAATTACGATGCAACTCGGCGAGCGAATCGCCGCCGAACTTCTCTAGCACCAGGCGCGCGACGCAGAGCGCGACCATCGCTTCCGCGGCGACGCCCGCAGCGGGGACGACGCATACATCGGAACGCTCGTAAGCCGCTTTTGTAACTTCCCGCGTCGCGAACGATACCGAAGCCAGCGGGCGGCGCAGCGTGGAAATTGGCTTCAGGTAGCCGCGCACCACGAGGTCTTCGCCGTTTGAGATGCCCCCCTCCATGCCGCCCGCGTTGTTGCGGTCGCGAGAGAACTTCGTAAAGCCTGCTCCGGATTCCGCCGCAGACTCACCCTCGTACGCAATCGCGTCGTGGACTGTGGAGCCCAACGATTGCGCGGCTGTCACTCCTCGGCCAAGTTCCACAGCTTTGACTGCCTGGAGACTCATCACCGCCTGAGCGAGCAGACCGTCGAGGCGCTCGTCCCAGTTGACGTGAGTGCCGATGCCCGGCGGGAGGCCGTGCACCAGCACCTCGAAGACTCCGCCGATAGTGTCCCCCGTGCGCAGCGCGGTGTCGACTTCGGCCTTCATGCGGGCTTCGGACTCTGCGTCGACACACGCCAGAAGAACCTCCTCGCGGCTGGCGAGCGCCGCTACTTCAGCGAAGGTAGCCTCGCGCGCAAGCTCCGCGCCGCCGACTCGGACGGTGTGGCTTGCAACCTCTACACCCAGAGCGCGAAGCAGCATCTTGGCTAGCGCGCCGCAGGCCACGCGGGCCGCGGACTCGCGCGCGCTCGCACGCTCAAGCACGTAGCGGGCGTCGGAAAAATTGTATTTGAGCGCGCCGGCGAGGTCGGCGTGGCCGGGGCGGGGGCTGGCGACAGCCTTGTGCTTCTCCGGGTCACCCTCGGCGACGGGCAGGATGTCTTCCCAGTTCTTCCAGTCACGGTTAGCGAGGGTCATCGCGATGGGCGAGCCGATCGTCTTTCCGTGACGGACGCCCGAGAGGATGTGCGCCGTGTCGCGTTCGATCCTCATGCGGCCCCCACGGCCATAACCCTGCTGGCGGCGCCAGAGTTCGTGGTCGAGGAACGCCTGGTCTACCGGAACACCGGCCGGAAGACCGCTAATGAGCGCGACTAGCGATTCGCCGTGACTTTCGCCGGCAGTAGAGAAACGAAGCATGAAGTTTTGATTATAACGACACCCCTACCCTGTCCCCCCTTTTTCGTGCAAGGTATTCACAAGATAAGACTTAAGGAGAGACTTTTGCGTTCACACCATCCCCTATAAAGCGAAAACCCGGCGCCGCGGCCGGGCGCGCTTCCTGATAGGTTTAGCACCGTACTGTCAAACGCAGCCTAAATCAGGCTCCGGGGGCACCGTCCGCCAGGAAGTCCCGCGAGTTGAACAGGGACCGCTCCATGGAGCGCACCCACTCCGTAACTTCGCCGGCGCCTTTGCCAGCGGCCTTCGCCGCAGCAAACTCTCCGCGCATGGCCTGGAACTTGGCCTCGAGATCGTCCAGCGCACTTAAAAGCATCGCCTCCGGGGTCATTGGCAGCTTGGGCGATCCAAACTCCAGCTTTCCGTGGTGCGCCAGAATCATGTGCTCGACCAGAAGGCGCAGACGCTCCGGGAACCGGTCCTGCTCGCCCGCTGCCTGGGCGTTCAGCTCCGCAATCTTCTCGTGCAACAGCCCCTGCGCGATGCTGATATGGCCTATCAACTGACCTTCGAGGGTATAGCTGAAACTTGATTTCCAGGCGAGCTCGCGGACCTTGCCAATATCGTGGAGGATGGCGCCGGTGACGAGCAGATCGGGGTCGACTTCGGGGTAGAAGGGTGCGTTGGCGAGGCAGACCCGTACCAGAGTAAGCACATGCTCAAGCAAGCCGCCGATCCAGGCGTGATGCAGCCGCTTGGCCGCGGGAGCGACACGGAACGCTGGCCCGATATCCTCATCATCGAGGAAAGCGTGGACAAGGTCGCGCAAATGACTGTTTCGAAAGGCGTCGACGTAGCCCATCAGCTCCGCGTACATGCCGTCGATGTCAAACTGTGTCGTGGGGACGAAGTCGGCTGTTTCAATCTCGGTTTCTGAGGCGTGGCGCATCTTGGTCAGGGTGATCTGGAACTTGCCCTGATACTTCGAAATCTGCCCCTGGACCTTTACGTAGCAGCCTTCGCTGCAATGCTGCAGAACATCCGCGAACTCTTCCCACATTCGCGCCTCTATCTGCCCAGTTTTGTCGGAAAGCGTCAGCGCCAGGTACTGGCCGCCCTGCTTCTTGTCTCGAACCTGTACGGTCGAAAGGCAGAAATAGGTCGTGACGGTCTGATTGTCAAAACTTGCCGCGTCGGCGATATAGAAGTCTTTCATGTCAAAACACAGAATACGCGAGACGGAGCACCGCTCTCCCGGTTGAAATGGCAACGCGGAAACCCGAGGGCTTCCGCGTTGCCATAAGGCGTTGCAGGGACTACATCTGCGGGGGTGTGTTGGGGGTGTTTGCCGGAGAGGATGGGGTCGCGGGTGACAACGGCTGGCCCTGCGGCGGCGCGCCTGGAGCAGGCTGGTTGACAGACGGCAAAGTGGATCGATCCGCGCTCGGGGTTTCAGCCGATGTCGGCACAGCGCCGGCACCGAGCGTCGGGTTGACCGTGTTGTCGACCGGCACAGCCGTATCAACGACCTTCGGCTTCTCCTGCAGGCGCTCCTTGGGAGCACCCTTCTGGCGCTTGGCCTTGACCTTCTTCTTGGTATCGCCATTCAGGCCCAGCGGTGCGGCCTGGGTTTGCTCAGCGGCTTTCTCATCAGTGCTTGCAGCGACCGGTCGCGCATTAATATGCTCGCGTGCCTTAACCGCGTTGTCGTTGGCCTTCGCAAGCGCGATATCGGCCTGCCGGGCAGTGTAGCGGGTCTTCTTCTGAGGAGCAGCCTTGGGCGCGAGCGGGTCTTCCTCGTTCTCCACGGCAGCGCCGGTTGAGATCGACGCCGCCGCGCCTTCCGCCGCCATCGCCACGCCGGGAGCCTGGCCTTCAAGCGGTCGGTCCGAACCTTGTACCGTCTGCGCCGGGGCCGATGGCAGCGCCGTGCGCGGAGCCTGTCCGAAGCGAATCTTTTCCGGTTTGACGCGCTTGACTTTCTTCGGCATGGAAACATCTTTGACGCCGCCAGCCTTGGCTGCCTTCGCGGCCGCCTTCTCCGCCGCGCGTTGACGTTCTTCGGCTAGCCGGCTCTGCGCGAGGGCATCCCTTTGCGCTTCCTGGCGGCGCCTGGCCTCGGTCTTCTTCTTGACTGGTGGCGGAGTATAGCTGGTAAAGACGGGCTTTGACTCCTTGCGATTCGATCCGGTATCCACAAAGCCCGGCTTGATGTCCACATAGGTAGTCTGGCGCGCCTTGGTCAGGTACGCGCGCAGTGCCGGTTGCAGGGCATCGAGGTACATAGCCTCCTGCACCTGGGATTCGACGGCTGTGAGCGGCGCCACGCCAGCCGGGGTGTGGCTGTCGACGCGCAGAATGACAAAGCCCTGGCGCGTGCGAATGGGATCGGTGATCCCGCCTGCCGCGAGCGGGAACGTCGCGTCCTCGAGCACTTTGCCCAGCGCGCCGCGCTTGAAGTCACCAAGCTCTCCGCCGCGTGAGGCGCTGGCGTCGCCGGAATACTGCCTGGCAAGATCGGGAAATTTGCCGCCAGCCTTCAGTTTTGCAGCGACATCCGCCGCTTTGGCCTGCGCCTGGTTGACGACAGCGTCCGCGGCATTGTCCGGGGTAGGAATAAGGATCTCGCTCAGGTGGACGGATTCCGGCTGCTCAAAGTCCTGCTTATGGGCGTCGTAATAAGCCTGCTCGAGGGCGTGGGTAGGACGGAAGCTGCGACCGACCTCGTCCCGGACGACCTGCTGCGAGATGACGTTGTTGCGGATGTTGGCCTTGAAGTCCTCGAAGCTGACGCCTTGCTGGGCTGCGGCGCGCTCAAGTGCTTCCATCGAGTCCATGTGATTCTGCTTGCGTATCTCATCGAGGCGGCGGACCGTTTCGGCGTCGCCATTGATCCCGAGTTCCTTGCCCTTGGAGAGCAGCAGTTGCTGGTCGATCATGTCGCGCAGAAGGTCGCGCTGACGTTGTGCGAGATCGGCGGGCGACATATTGTTCTGCTGCGCTTCCTGGATGAGCTGCTGCTGGCTGCGCTCGAGCTCCGTGCGGGAGATGACCTGGTCGGCCACGCGCACGATCACATCCTCGACGACCACGCCGTTGGGCGTAATGGAGGGCGGAGTAGGTAGCGCCGGGACCTGCATCTGCGGCGCAGGGCCGAGCGTACTGCTGGCCGGGGAAGGAAACTGCGGCTGGGCCGCCTGCCCCCTCGCCTGCGTGCACGAAACGCCCGCCAGCAATACCGCCGCGGTAAACATGGTGCGTGTGTACTTCTCGGTCATCCGTTCCTTCATCCGCGCCGGGTATGGAACCCGGCCGGTCTTCTCATACTTTTGCCTGGCCTGCGCCGCGTCTGGTGTTGGACGGTGCGTCGCGGCAGAGGTCATTGACTACCCCATTCTACCCGTGGAATGCCCTTAGGTACATGCCGGAGGCAAGTTCAGCGCTTGCCACGGGCAAGCGGCGGCGGCTAACCTCAAGTGGCTGTTGTTCGTCCTATTTCAGGTAGACTCATAACCTAAGCATGCTGCAAGGCGTGCGGACCTTCGAGGCCGGCAAACACTATGGTCAATCGCACGCGACGCGCGCTCTTCTCCGCCACTCTCTTTCTAGCCACATGCGCTGTTGCGGGATCGTTTTATGGCAGCCGGGTTTCGGCGCAGTCCGCCTCGCAGGAATCGACGCTACGCGACTCGCTGCACTCGTTTACGGACGTGTACGGAATCGTTGAGCAGAACTACGCTGAACATCTGGATAACGAAAAAGTCGACAAGGCGATATACGACGGTGCCATCCCGGGCATGCTGCATGTGCTGGACCCGCACTCGAATTTCTACGATCCGAAGGCCTTTGCCCAGATGCGGGAAGACCAGCACGGGAAGTATTACGGCGTCGGCATGCAGATTCAGCCGCAAGGAACAAAGATTGTGGTGCTCGCTCCGTTTGAAGGGACGCCGTCGTATAAAGCCGGAATCCGGCCAGGCGATGTGATCATGGCCGTCGATGGCAAGACGACTGAAAACCTGGATTCCGCCGCCGTTGCGTCAATGCTGAAGGGGCCTCGAGGTACGCATGTCTCCGTGACCATGGGCCGAGAAGGTTCGCCAAAGCCGCTGGTCTTTGACCTGATTCGTGACGAGATTCCGCGGTACTCGGTGGACATCGCATTCCTGATCAAGCCGGGTATTGGATACATTCACGTAACGCAGTTTATGGAGACAACCTCGCGCGAGGTTGGCGACGCATTGACGAAGTTTGGCGACATCCACGGCCTCTTGATCGACCTCCGGGGAAATCCCGGCGGGTTGCTGAACGAAGCGGTCAATATGTCGGATAAATTCCTGCAACGCGGTCAGATCGTAGTCTCCCAGCACGGGCGGGCGTTTCCGGATCAGGTGTATCGCGCCCCTCGCGGGTCGGACTCGAAGTATCCGATCGTGGTGCTGGTGAATCGTAATACGGCCTCGGCGGCGGAGATCGTGTCAGGCGCGCTGCAGGACCATGATCGTGCACTCATCGTGGGCGAGACGACGTTTGGCAAGGGTCTGGTTCAGACCGTGTTTCCAGTGTCAGAGAATACCGGCCTGGCGTTGACGACGTTCCACTACTACACGCCCTCGGGAAGACTGATTCAGCGCAACTATTCAAACGTTTCGCTCTACGATTACTACTACGTTCGCGATAGCGCGACGGCGCCGAAGGACAACGCGAACCGCGAAGTCAAACTGACCGATTCAGGCCGGACAGTGTATGGCGGCGGGGGTATCACGCCGGATGAAAAGATTGAGAGCATTAAGTCCAATAAGACGCAGGACACGCTATTGATCAAATACGCGTTCATGAACTTCTCCAAGCACTATCTCGCGACGCATACAGTAGAGAAGAGTTTCCAGGTGGATGATGCGCTGCTTCAGCAGTTCAAGGAGTTCCTGAAGGCACAGAAGATCGACGTGTCCGATGCCGACCTCGCGGCAAACATCGACTGGATCAAGGCGAGCATCAAGAGCGAACTGTTCACGTCGCAGTTCGGGCAGAACGAAGGCATTCGCGTTCGTGCCGAGTGGGACCCGCAGATTAACAAGGCACTGACGTTCATGCCCGAAGCGCAAGCGTTAGAGGACCACACGCTGCCGTCGCAGCAGAAGACCCAGACTGCTGTGCGCTAGATACTCGTCCGTTATCCATCAAAGCCGTGCCTTCGCAGCGCGGCTTTGTTGCGTCGCGAGATTTTTCCTGCTTGACCGGGCGCGCGACATCGCGCGGCCGCCGCTGCTGGATCCACCCGTCTGAACGCATCTAGTTCGAGTCGGAGAACGTGATAAAGATCATGTGGATCGCAGGCACCGTAGCAGACGTGTTGCAGGGGATGATGACAGCCGACGCCAAGGATTTTAGTGGCACAAGAGCCGCGCATCCCTTCGCGCGGCCCTATATTTTCGGTGCAATATTTGGAGCGGGAGACCGGGATCGAACCGGCGACATTCAGCTTGGGAAGCTGACGTTCTGCCACTGAACTACTCCCGCGCTCGTTTTAAATCAACAACTTACCGATTCGCATAACCCCACAGCCCCCACATGGGTTAGTCTGTCCATGCAGAACAGTCGCGGTCAACGACGTTAGCGGGTTGGAGGAAAGGCAAATCATGAGTGAATCATATCAGCGTGGAAGCATCCGGCGCATTAAACGAGCAAGCGGAAGACAGGTCTGGGAGTGGCGATTCAGAATCAAGGGAACGATGCGACAGGAAACGTTCTCCGTTGATGAGTTCCCCACCCAGAAGGTTCTCTGGCCGCACCTCGAAACCCGCATCCGGCTTCTGAATCAGGGGGAGTCTGTACCCGTCCCCCGAGCGGTGAAGATGGGCCAACTCATCACCAAGTACATCGCGGAGTATCTATCCGAACTGGCGAAGTCCACGCGCGATACCGACGGCTCCATGTTGCGAGTCCACTTTGAGCCTCACTGGTCCGACACGCTCATCGCTGACGTACACCCTGACGATGTGCAGAAGTGGATCAAGACGCTCACCGGGGCAGATGGCAAGCCGCTATCCGCAGCCTCAAAAGGACGCGCGCGGCGGCTGATGAAGCAACTCATCGACCGTGCGATGTTCTGGCGCTTCATCCCTGTTGGTGAGAATCCCATGAAGCTCGTGCAGGTGAGGGGTTCAAGCAAGCGTCAGAAGTCCATCGTCATCATCACCATAGAGCAGGTGAATCAACTCATCGAAGCGCTCCCGATGCCGTACAGCCTCATGGTGTTGGTCAGTGCCAGCCTGGGACTCAGAGTGGAAGAGGTCATTCCCCTGCAATGGGAGGATTTCGACTTCGCTGCAAAGACAGTAACGATCAAACGTGCGTACACCCACAGCGAACTCAAAGAGCCGAAGACGGATGCATCATGGTCTACGCTGCCGCTGGAAGGCACGCTGCTAGATGTACTCAAGGCGAATCGACCGGAGGATGGACTGTGGGTGTTCCCTTCCCCAGTGACAGGTGGATGCATGAGCGCTGACACCATCCTGCAAAAGAAGATCAAGCCGGCAGTTACGGAACTCGGACTTCCTCACATTGGATGGCACACGTTCCGGCATTCCTACAAGTCATGGCAGGGTAAGAGCAAGGCAACACCATCTGAACTTAAAGACATGATGAGGCACGCTGATATTATGAGCGCCGGTGCAAAACTAGGCCACAGTGCGCCGCGCGAGCGGTGCGCTCTGGCGGAGTAAAAGTAGGCCACCGCCGGATCTTGGATCATGAGTTGTCGCCTGGATGGCGACGGTTCATGAGACACCGGAGGGATGTT